>JAXMAF010000013.1:0-170544 GCA_046350555.1 Phycisphaerales bacterium | reverse complement strand
GCGCGGTTCTCGGTGGCGATCGGCATTGTTGAGGACGTTATGCCCTCGTTCTCCATGGACCCGTCGCCCACGCCGGCCCATATCGCAGGCGCGGCGCGGCAGCGCCGCACCGACAAGATCGTCGGCGCCCGTTTGCCTCCGGTCATCTTGTCTTGTACGTTCTATCCCGCTCGGTGCGACGCCCGTGCATTGCATCGGAGCGCAGCGTCGAACATTCGGCGAGAGGGAGAATTCATGATGAGCAGCAAGCCGGGTCGGATCGGATTCCGCGTCGCGGCGGGAATGGTGGCCGTCTCGATGGCATCTCCAACGGTTGTCGTGGCGACCCCGCCCAACATCCTGGTGATCGTGATCGACGACATCGGCATCGATCAGGCCGGCTTCCAGCCGTTCGGCTGGAACCAGACGGATCTCTCGCCACAGATGCCCGTGCTCCAGTCGATCGCCGCCGGCGGCGTCGCCTTCACCAACTTCTGGGCGACGCCCGAATGTTCGCCGTCGCGCGCCTGCCTGCTCACGGGGCGCTACGGCTTCCGCACCGGCGTGCTCACGGCGATCGTCGATCCGATGCTTCCGGTGAACCAGCTCAACCCGGCGGAGATCACGCTGCCGAAGATCCTCGCGACCGCGGGATACCGCTCGGCGATGATCGGCAAGTACCACCTCGGCGGATCGCCCGACAGCACGCCGCCGAACTTCGGCTACGGCGCTCCGGCGACGACCGCGGGACTCGACTTCTACGACGGCTACTGGGAGCTTCCACCGTCGATCGACACCACCCTCGGCGGGCAGGCGCCGCTCGGCACGTTCTCGTGCGGCGGCATCGGCGGGCCGCGCGCCGTCGGCGCCGCGTGCTTCCCCGACGGCACGTGCATCGAGGGCGTCTCTCCCTACGAGGCGATGGCGTTCGGCGCGACGCCCCTGCTCGACGCGTCGGGCAACCTCGCGGCGACATGCGCCGATGGCTCGTGCGCGGCGATCAACTTCGACGACACGAACGCGTACTACGTCTGGCCGCGGGTCACCACGCAGCAGGACGGCTCATACACCGTGCAGGCGAACCCGCAGCGCGAATACCTGACGGACTTCATCAGCCACCATTCGCGCGAGTGGATCCTCGACCAGAAGTCCAAGGGCGCGCCGTGGCTCGCGTTCGTCACGCACTCGGCGTCGCACACGCCGATCCAGCCGCCGCCGCCGTCGCTCAACGAGCCGGGCCCCGGCGTGCCCGACTGCACGCTCAACGAGGCGGCGGGCGACTACCGCGTCCAGTACAAGCGCATGTGCGAGGGCGTCGATCGTTCCATCGGCGAGATGCTGATCGACCTCGGCCTGATGACCAAGACGAAGCGAGGCGGCTTCGAGCTCGTCGATCCCGCCATCACCAACACGATGATCGTGGTGGTCGACGACAACGGTTCGCTGGGCCAGACCGTCCTTCCGCCATTCGCCCCCAAGTACGCCAAGCAGACCGTGTATCAGACAGGCGTCTGGGTGCCTTGCATCATCGCGGGCCCGATGGTCAAGCAGCCGGGCCGTTCCGTCGACGACATGGTCAACATCGTCGACCTCTTCGGCTGCCTCGCCGACGCCGCCGGCGTCGACTGGCGGTCGCTGATCCCGCCGTATCGCCAGATCGACTCGAAGCCCATGCTGCCCTATCTCACGGATCCGTCGGCGTCGCACCTGCGCGACTTCGACTTCGCCATCTACGAGGGCGGAACGTTCGCACCGGGCCAGGTCGGGCCGTGCATCATCGCGGGCTTTGTCGTGGACAACCTCATCACGACGCCCGGACTGTGCAACGACAATGGCGGCTGCTGGGCCGGCGGGTCTGCGCAGGCGCCGTATCGCATCGAGGATTACTGCGATCTGCTCAAGCTGGGCGCCGTCGAGTGCGGCGGCACGACGTACTGCTTCAGCACCGAGAACCCCTTCTGCGATCCGAACCTGCCGGCGTGTCCCACCGGCACCTGCGGCGTCCCGCCGACCACCGGACAGTGGGCGGTCCGCTCGGGGCCGTGGAAGCTGATCGTCCTCACCTATCCGTCGTGCTTGGCGCCCAACGACTGCCAGCTTCAGTTCTACAAGATGGCCACGCCGGTGCCGCCTTCCGAGCCCGGCCTCGACACGCCAGGCACGTCGGCGCAGATCGACATCAACAACATGACACCCGAGCAGCAGGCGATGTTCGACATCCTGCGCACGGAGCTCTACGCGACGCTCGTCAGCCAGTGGTACTGCCCCGGCGACGGTAACAAGGACTATCGCGTCGACAGCTACGACCTCGACGGACTCCTCATGAGTTGGGGCGGTCCTGGCTTCTGGGACATCAACGAGGACGGCATCACCGATGGTTCCGACCTCGGCGAGCTTCTCGGCGACTGGAATCCAGACTGCCGCGGACAGATCAACCTCACCGGCCAAGGCGTTCCGCCGTGCCTGACACCCGCGGGCGGCTGATTGGCGGTACGACGGGAACGCATGAGGCACGGCCGGGCGCTTGGCGAGCCGAGTGCTTGTCGGGAGAGGATTCCTGGTCCTCTTGGTTCATGCGGTCCACCGGAACCGGTGGCTGTCGCGGATGTTCCTCGGACTTCCTTCCGTCGCGACACGAAGCAAGGCGCCGGAGGCCGGGTCTGGCCTCCGGCGCCGCGAAGCGACATCATCCGTTACGTCAGCACGGTCCCCACGCGCCCAGCAGCAGACCGAGATCGCTGCCATCGACGAAGCCGTCGCCGTTGAGATCGCCAACCGGTCCGGACGCTCCCCACGCGCCGAGGAGCGTTCCGAGGTCGGCGCCGTCGACGACGCCGTCACCGTTGAGATCCGCTGGACAGAGCGCCGGAGCTTCGCTGGCGACGAACGAGATGCTTCCGATTCCGATGAGCTCGAGCACGCCGTCGTTGTCCGTGTCCGCCTCGATCAGGACGTCGTAGGTCGCGAAGGAGTCGAACTCGAGGAATTGGGCGCTCACGATGGCCTGGCCGACCTGGCCCGGCGCCGCGAACAGCGTTCCCGTCGCCGGGACGCCCGGCGGGAGACCATTCAGACTGACCAGCGGGGCCGGATCGAGCGGATCGGAGGGAACCACCGTCAACTGGTATGGCAGCGCCCCGTCCGCGTCGCCGGTATTCTCGACATTGAAGAAGCACTGCGATCCGAAGTTCAATCCTCCTGTCCATGGCACGGCGATCCACCACCACGGTCCACAGTTGCGAGTGAGCTTCCCTTCGGAGCATGTCGTCTGCGACGTCGCGACGTCGGTCGCGCACATCTCGTAGCACGAGACCTTGTTGCACCCCAGTCCCCCGGCGCCGGTCGGCGCCGTGAACGTCACCGGGACCTGCACGCAGGTGCTGCCGGGCACGGTGATCGTGCCCGACGGACTGGCTGGCGGCAGGAACATGATCGAGTAGTTCCCGATCGCAGGACCGTTGCAGCCCGCCAGCCCTGTCGACGGTGCGATGCTGAGCGTGTACGTCTGCGGGAAAGGCGAGTCGTTCCAGAGGTTCATCTGCAGGGTCGTCGTGGTGGAGGAGTCGCCGCAGAAGCTGGCCAGACCCGGCACCTTGAGGCGTGTCTTGCACTTGCCGCCGGCGCCAGCGCGGTAGATGCCCCTGATCTCGTCGGCGGAGAGCGCCCTCGTGAAGATCTCGACTTCATCGATGATGCCCAGGAACCCCTGGACAGCGACGTCTTTATTACAGAGTAAGACACCCAACGTCCGTGCGATGGTAAGCTCACCACTGCTGCTCATGAGATTCGGAAGTGCCGGTGTCGTTGACGCAACGAGGTTGCCGTTTATATACAGCTTGCTCCCGTTCAGCGAGCCTTGTTCGAGCGTGGCGGCAACATGGTACCATTGATTCGGCGAGAGCGGCAGATTACTGGTCGAGGTGGTGCCGTTGACCGAGGCGAGGAAATAGAACGCGAGGTCCGCGGTACCGGCGTAGATGTTGGCAGAGAGCGAGAACAGGTATCCGTCCTGCATGACAATCGGCGCGAAGCAAGTCAGTGCCCCTTCCCAGTAGATCCATGCATCAACCGTGAAGTCGACCGCGCCGAGCGGAAGCCCTCCCATCCCCGCTGAGGTTCCGACGTGGACGTAGTCGGTCGAGTCGTCGAAGTGCAGCGCCCCGTCGACCATCCCCGCGACCGGCGTTGGCGTGCCCATCCATTTGCCGTCGGTCAGGCACGTCGCGCCGGTGCATACGGAGTCGTTGGCGACCGTCCCGCTCGTCTCGTCGAGCGTCCACCACGCCTGCATGTTGCTCGGCGGCGTCACACACGGGCAATCCTCATTGCACGTCACAGTGAGGGAGTAGAGTTTGGGGACGAACGGCAGGCAGGGATACCCATCCAAGATCGGCCCGCACGGGGGACACCCCGGGAAGACCTTCACCTTGTACTTGCCTGGCGCGGGGAGGCAGATGCACACCGTGTCGGGAGCGCAGGCGCTGCTGCCCTCGGCGAGCAACGACAGGTCCCCGCACGATCCCGCGTAGATCTGTACGATCGCGGGGATTTCGGAGTCGAGCGTCAGGCAGAGCTGGTCCACGCCGTTGCCGTTGTTGTCTGGTAGATCAATGAAGAACCAGTCGGTGTCCTGCTGCCCGTTGGCGGCCCAGAGCATGCCGCAGAAGGTGTCGTCGCATTTGAGCTTCGCAAACACGGGGCTGCCTCCCGGTGGCGCATCGCAGCCGTCGTTGACGATGTTCTGGCCGCATGGTTCGTTCTCGGTGACCGTGCAGAGCGGGTCGATGGACGGGCACGGGGGGCACTCGTCCGAGAGATACAGCGTGTCGGACACCGGTCCGCAGATTACGTTGCCAAGCTTGTCCAGGAGGCTGAACAGCACGCTCATGCCAGTTGTCGGGCCGCAGAGCGTGACGCTCACCTGCGTCGTCGCGCCGGACGCGAGACCAACCGGCGGATTCAGCGAGATGGGGTTGGGGAACATGCCGGAGAAGTTGCTCTGTAGCCAGTATGCCGTCTGAGGAGTCGAGAGGTTTGTGACGTCAAACGTCCACTTGAAGATCCCGGCAGCGTAGTTCTTGCACTCGACCGTCCGGTTGGTGATCGTCAAACACGGACACGGTTCAGCCTGAAGGCAGATGTTGTCATAGCCGATGCTTTCGTCCTGAGAATCTGCGAACTCGATCGGTAGTGTGATTGCGGTCACGTTTGAAAGTAGGTCGTTCCAAGCAGAATTGGGTGCCGGCGCACGCATGTGCCACGCTCCGACCGTGTTAGACGGCAGGTTTCCGCTCGAGTCCAACGGCCCAAGGGGAGCGCAGAAGTGGTGCCACCCCGGATTTGTTCCACCGATCTCTGTGATCCACAGCGAGGGGAACGGTTCGAAATACGCACTAATGGGCCCCGATTCGATGTAGATGCGGGGCGGGATAAGCGTATGCCCGTTGTCGTTTCCATCGTTGAAGATCTTCTCGTCATAGCACAGCGCGACATTGCAGTAGCTCGGGTTCTGTGCAATGGCCAACCAGTCGCCCGGACAGGGATTGCCACAGCAGTTCGAGTCGCCACCCTGGTCGTTCAACTGGAGGTACTTGTCAGTTGGACCCAAAGGCCCGCCCCCACTCACCGTCACCGCCACGTTGGGCGCCGTCGGACACGCTCCAAATCCCATGGTCGTGCCGTCCTCAAAGTCGGCGCAGCATGGGAGCGCGGGCGGGCTCGCCGTGCAAAGCGCCGCCGCCTCGTCGACGCATGCCTGGTTCCACGCAACCTCGCAGCAGAAGGGATCGAAGTCGCATGCCATCTTGCAGCAAGCAAAGTTGTCGCACGCCGGACCGGGATGTGCGACGAAGCAGCTTCCGGCATCAGGACCGCCGCAGTCCGTCGGAGGCCCGACGAACGTGGCGGTGACCGTGCCCAGACCAGACTGGGCGACCCCCCCGCTCTTGAACCCAGCCACCTGCACCAGGTAATACACGCCCGCGGCGCCGGGGAAGACGGCCATCTCGCCGCCAGGACCCTCGGCGTCGACGCACCCCGTGAAGAGGAGGGGCAGGGTCGACGGATCGAAGTCGGGATTCGCTCCGAGGTAGTAGACCGCCACGGTGGAGTCGAAGCTCGGCGTCGCGACGACGATCGTCAGCTCGCCGTCGTCCGGCGCCTGGACCAGGTACCAGACGTCCTTGCCGTAGGAGCACTGGAAGTTCGTCGGACCGTCGGTGTTCGCGGTCGACGTGTTGAACGCAAGTGAGTCTCCGAACTCCATCGGCGTGGCGTTCACGGCGCAGTCGTTGACGGGCCCGCCTGGCGGGCACGTGTAGCCCGAGGCGAGCGACGTGCAGGTCAGTGCCGCGAGCGCGGCTGTGGTCGAGAGAATTCGCATGGAAGTGTTCCGGAAAGATCGTGATGCCATCGCCGCTTGCGGAATCCGGCCGACGAGGCGAGAGGAGGGCATTTGCATAGGTATTGGAAGTTTGAGCGTTCCGGCGGTGGTGACCACGGTGGACGTAGATCGAGCACGTCCACCACGACCGTCGATGGGGGCGAGCGTGCCGAGTCATCCCCGGCCACCCTTGCCTGATCGGCACGTCTCGTGGGGCCGGGACGCCGAAAGCACCGAAGTCCCGCTGCAATCACGCCGTCACGGAGCGCAGATCCGAACGAAGAAGTACACGCCTTGGTTGGGGTTGTACTGCAACTGCCCGTTCGCCGGGTCGAACGGCGGACCGATGGAGAAGGTCACCGTGTTGCCCACGATCGTCGGCGTGCACGTCACCAGCTTGCCTGTGGCCTGGAAGACCGTCGTCGTGAACGTCTGGCACAGCGCCGTGGCGCATTGCGCCGGCGTCATGTTCTGGATCGTCTGCACCTGGCTCAACTGGTCGAACACGAAGGGGAACTGCTGCCCGCCGACGCCGAGCGTCCCGGCGTCGACCTGGATCAGCATCGTCGTTCCCGTCGGGCATGGCTGGCCGACCGGACCCGGGAAGGTGATGGTCATCGTCAGGTTGCCGCCCACCAGCGTGCCGTAATAGTCCGTGCACATCGTCGGCGTGGCAGGCGTGAATGTCAGCACCTGCGGCGAGACGCCCGAGCCACCGCCATCCATCTGCCAGATCCAGGCGCCCGGCTTCACGAGATCGACGGTCGGGGGAATTCCCGGCGGATCGAGCGTCGTCTGGCCCGCACCGGCCGCGACCTTGATCCGTCCCTCCCAGATCCACGGCGGCACGCCGCTCACGCGCGCGGTGATCTGCGTCGGCGATGCCGTCAACGCCCGCAGCCCCTGCACGAGCAGTTCGTCGCCGCCGCAGGACTGCGCCAAGTCCGGAATGGCCATGACGCAGATGTTGTCCGGGTCCGACGGGAAATTGCGCCCGGTGATCGTGATGATGTCGCCCGCGTGCACGTCGGTCGGGGAGACATCCGTGATCACGATCGCGGTGTCGTTCGGGCACGGACCCCACGCGCCCAGGAGCACGCCAAGGTCGCCGCCATCGACGATGCCGTCGCCATTGAGATCGATGGACCCTCCGGCGCCCCAACTTCCGAGGACGACGCCGAGATCGCCGCCGTCGACGACGCCGTCGCGATTCACGTCGCCGGTGCACTGCGCCTTCGGTGGAGGCAGCGTCGTGGTGAGATTGGACAGCGCCAGCTCTTTCATGCCGCTGCAGGAAACGGTCATGTGATTGAACGGCGATTCAATCTTCGGCCCCTCCGATTGCAGGAAGAACGAGTCGATTGGAAATCCCTGCCGCGATCCGGCCGGGAAGAACTGGGTTCCTTCGGGAAAGAATGCCTGCACACCACCCGACGCTTGTTCGAACTCGAGCGCCGACGCCCATTGCGTAGTTTCCCCAAACGCGGCCAAGGGTCCTGACTTCAGTCCGGACTGCGTCCAGACAACAAGTCCTCGAGAATACACGGTCGCGGTATAGGGCTGCGGCACGTCGTCGTTGGTGAACGGGCCGTAGTACGTGAATCCACCTTCCCACGTCGGATTGCCCGTGATGTCCTTCGAAGCGCTCGTCGTGGTCGAACCTCCATTGCGGTCAGTGTCGTGGACCCCATGGCCTACGGTGACGAAGAGCGCCCCCGAGTCCCCGCCAACGTTCACTCCGAGCCCGATTGATGCAACGGAACCAATGGACATGTCCACGGCCGCAGTGTCATCGCCGCCGAGGCCACCGATGTGCAAGTCGGCGACCCCGTCGCCATCTGCATCGTCACCCGAGAGCGTGAAAGAACCCGATCCGGGCACGGCACCGGTGACCAGGCCATAGGTCACCACGACGTCGTCGCCGACAACGACCGGCTGGGTCGGCGCCTGCCCCCAGACGATCTTCGGCGTGTTCTTGTCCACGAGCTTGAAGTTGGAGACCCCGGAGGCCAGCACGGCCACATGGTTCGGGCCCGGCATGCCGCCCTCCGGCGGAGTCCCCGCACGCAGGACGATGCGCCCTCCAATGAACGGGCCGACGCCCGGCGCTGAGACCTCGTACACACCCGCGCAGAGCGTGTCGGTGGCGGCACCCTTCCAGAACGGGTCGAACTCGTATGTGCCGCCCCACATGCTGGCGACGTTGGGAGGATCGGGAATGCAGTATGCCTGCGTGCACGTGTTGGTGGGTACCCGCACGGACGTCGAAAGCGTGACCGAGCCGCTGACCTGGGCGGGCAGGATGCCGATGAGGTCCGGACCGTCGAAGACCAGCACGTCGAACGTGCTCCACCCCGGCAGTGCGAACTTCGTGTTGAGGACAAGGCTGCTCGTGTCTGGTCCCGTGACCAGGGAGATCGTGTCGGTGGCCGCCGGCCCCTGGAACTCGAAGCTCATGGTCGACCCGGGTGCAGCATGCACCCAGTCGATCAGTCCGGTGCCCGCGCCGCCTGTCAAGGTTCCGTAGGTGGTCGACACGCCGAACTCGCCGCCCGGATCGCCGGAGACGATGAGGTCGCCGTCCACCACCTCGAGGACGGCGCCGCTGACGGGCGCGTGCTCGAATCCCCAGAGGAGGATCTGGTCCGGCGGCGTGCAGGTGGTCTTCGCCTCGCCGACGCAGATGTCGTCCCACGAAGCGTCGCAGCAGAACGGATCGACCGCGCACACCTGCATGCAGCAGGCGCGGTCGTCGCACCCGGGCTCGCCGTGCGACGCGAAGCAGCTTCCGCCGCTCCCGCACGGCGACGGCGGTCCGCCACCGACTGACATCACGATGTCGACGCCGGGAAAGCCGATCGACGCGAAGGTGACATAGCTGCTGACGTTGCAGGAAGACGCCTTGACATAGCTGGGGGCGCTCTGGCCGTTGTTGTTGCTGCCGACGTAGATCGCGCCGCCGTCGCCGCCGGCGGCGGGACTGCGGGTGGGCGTGCGGAGCTGCACCGAGCACTTGGCGCCGCCCTGGATCACGACCCCCGGCGGCAGGGTCGCCTGGAAGAGCTGGAGGCCGGTGTTGTTGGGCACGGGGACGACGACGACGGCCAGGGAAGGCGCCGCCGGGTTGGAGACGATGTCGCCGCCGAAGACGGTGACCTCGACGAAGGAGGCGCCGCCGGTGTTGGTCTCGACGCCGAACTCGACGCAGCCCAGCTCGAGGGTCGTGGCGACGGTGAAGACGCGGGCGACGAAGTTCTCGTAGGTGAAGGTGCCCTGCTGCTGACACGCGATGGTGTTGCCGACCTCGATGGAGACCGGGTCGGTGCTCTGCGTGATGACCGTGGGGCCGCATGCCGGCGTCGCGACGCCGCCCTCGTCGTGTGGCGGATCGTTGCGGGCGGCGGACGGCAGGTGGCGGAAGAACCCCGACGGCGGCGCCGTCGAGCTGTCGGCGGACGCGGCGGCGAAGCAGGTCGCCGAGGCGATGGCCGCAACGGCCAGTGCCGCGCCACGACAGCGTGCGCGGCATGCGGCGTGGGCGAACGGGCGTGACCAGCGTGTCCAGCGTGTCCAGCGTGTCCAGCTTGTCCAGCTTGTCATGGGATTCCCCTCTTCATCGAACGTCTCGCATCGCGGCGGTGCCGCACGCTTCCCGAATGGTCCGGAACGGGCGGGGCGGCTCGACGCTCGAGCAGTCCCGCCCCGAGGCACTCCGACCCCCGAGACGAGATCTCGTAAGGAGAATGAAAAAACTTGCGTCCGAGGAGCATGCGACTCGCGGCGAACACAAGGTCCCAACGGCACGGGCGGCGCCGTGGCCTTCCTCCACGACATCTGGGATTGGCAGGTCTGTCGGCGGTTCGCGCGCGCTCGCGACCGGTTGCGACCGGATACGACAGCTCACGGCCCGGTTGGCGTTGAGCCCGCACTCGCGGATCGCACCCCCGCGGCCCACCTCCGCATCGCCTCCGTCTCGTCTGGCAACTGGCCATCCTCGCGCTTCAGCCGCTCCAGCTCATACTCGAGGTTTCCGGCGATGCAGTGGTTCGGCCACTGAAGGTCGATGAGGAAGAGCTGGCCACCCTCCGCGGTGCGCGTGGCTTCGACTTCTCCGCCTGCGGCGAGCCAGCGGCCGTCGGGGCTGAACGCCAAGGCGAAGACGCCGAGGTCGAAGAGCTCGAGCGCGGCGAGCTCGCGGCCGGTCCAGGTGTCCCAGATGCGGACATCCTTGGTCTCGGTCGCACCGCCGCCGGTTGCGAGAAGACGTCCACCCGGGTGAAACGCGGCGCAGAAGACGGCGCCGGCGTGGGAACCCATCTCGCGCACGAGCTCGACGTGCACGGCACCGTCGACGACAACGCGCCAGAGGCGAATCATGCCGTCGTCGTGCGCGGTGACGAAGAGATCGTTGGCCACGGGACTGACCGCGATGGCGCGAACGGGATTCATGGCCACCTGGTCGCAGACGGGTTCGAGCGAGTTCTCGTCGAGCACCTGAAGGCCAGGAAGGCGCAAGCCAGCAAGCAGGAGCCGGAGGCCCGGCAATCGCGCCAACGCGTGGAAGCCAGGGTTCGGTGGGTTCAACGGGTGAGTCGTGAGGTGGGTCTCGCGCACGATCGCCCCGGACTCGGGATCGACCACGAGCAGGTGGCCCGCGCTGGTCAGGGCCCAGAGACGGGGCCGGTTCGCCGCGCCGGGCTCATGGGAAGGGGGATCAGCGATCGGGGAGCGGGGATCGGCGGGCGCATGCGCGGAGTCGGACCGAGTGACGCGTTGACCTGGCTCGAAGACCAGCCCGCAGAACCACTGTTCGCCACCGCTGATCAGCGTCTCGACGACACCGTCGCGGAACCTCACGAGCTGGGCGTTGTTCCGCCCAAGATCATGGCTCCCGAGGAACATCGCATCTTCCGTGAGTGCCATCCTCGTGATGCCGTCGGTGAAGGCGCACGAGATGAGGATCTCGGCACTGCCGTCCGCGAGCGCGTAGCGGCGCACCGATCCATCCATTGCAGCGCTTCGCAGGAACGTGCCGTTGCGCTCGAACTGAATGTCGAAGATCGTGGCGAGTCCGTTGGATGTCGCCTGCGCCGGATGGAGCAGGTGCCGGACCATCTCGGGCGCCAGGTCCAGCACCGCCGTGCGCGACTCGTCGCCCATGACCATCGTCAGATGCCGTTCGTCCGGGGACGGCTTCGGTCGGTGGCCGATCAACGACGGAATCCAGTGCCCTTCCGTCACCGCGTATGCCGTATCGCCAATCCCCACCTGGCCGCGATCTCCGGCATAGAAGTAGCGCTGGCCTCGTGGGGCCGGATACATGCTGGTGAGGTTGTGCATGACGCCGGCGAGCGGCTTGGAGTCGACGTCAAGCGATCGGCGCCAATCGCCCGCGAAGTCCAGCACGGCGTATCGATCGTGGCCCCACACGACGAGTTCGCCCGGTCGTCCGCGCGAGGCAACCCACCTGAAACGGGGCTCTTCGGCCGGTGTCCGGCGAAGCAGCAGATCGCCGCTCTGCGCGTCGACCACGACGAGCTCTCCGGCCATTGTGACTACGGCGAGATAGGCGCCGCCTCGATCGATCGCCATTCCGCCGAGCGGGAACGACACCGTGTGCGTCGCGAGGAGCCTTGGCGCCGCGCCGGCGACATCCCACACACCGATGCGACTCGATCCGTCTGGCCGCGGTCTGGCGCCGACGAGGCGAGAGTCGCCGCCGCATGCGCGCGCGAACGTGTCGCTGTCGACGGTCGTGAGCGTCGCCCGTCTCGGATCGACAAGCAACGTCGGGCCGCCACGGGTCGAGATCACGATCCCGGCTGGGCCCACCCACAGGATTCCCCAGTCGTGATGCCCCGGCAATGGCAGCTCGAGTTCGCGGACGACCTCGCCGCGACGCCAGGCCCACCACTGGAGTTTTTGCCCGGCGACGAAGAGCAAGTGGTCGCCCGACTCATCAAAGACGGGCCAGCGCAGGGCGGTGTCGACAAACGACGCGACGATCGGTGTGCGCGCATACATCTCCCACAGCGCCCAGTAGGCGGGGCTCGTCGGCGGCGCATCGATCGTCCCGGTCGCTCCCATCGCCCCGGTGCCCTCGATGTCTGCCTGGACGAGCGCCGCTTCGGGCTTGAGCAGGGCATTCCACGCGACGCGCTCGCCCGCCTCGAAGTTGTCGCGAGCAATCGAGCGGGCATCGGCGATCTCGACGGCGTGCGATTCGAGCGCGCGCGCGTCGCGCACGGCCGCGGCGAGATCGGCGCGGTGGGCCTGCGCGCGGGCGATGGCGCCGAGCACGATGAGGACCGCGAGGACGACAGCCGCCAGCGCCGCCATGGCCAGCCCGGCGCGGTGCCGCCACGCCGTCCGTCGCACGAAATACCAGCGGCTGTCGAAGCGCGCCCGCACCGGTTCGCGCGCCAGCCATCGCGCGAGATCGTCGCGCAGCTCGGCGGCGGACTGATAGCGCCGCTGCTTCTCCTTGGCGATCGCCTTGAGGACGATGGCGTCGAGATCGGGATCGATGACCGCGCCGCGGCCTTCGTCGCCATCGACCGGCAGCGCGACGGACGATGGCGCCGGCGGCGATGTCTCGCAGATGCACCGGATCAGGTCCGGCACCGACGCACCGGTCGCATAGGGCAGCCGGCCGGCGATCGCCTCGTAAAGCAGCAGGCCAATGGCATGGACATCGGTGCGAACGTCGGTGTGATCGTGTCCGGGACGCCTGGCAGCGCTGGCACGCGTTGCATGCCATGCATGCTCTCCATGCGGCGCTGGAGTCAGTTGCTCTGGCGCGGCGTACGCCAGCGTGCCGAGGAATGCACCGGTGGCGGTGACGTACGCCACTGCGCTGTCGTCGAGCGCCTTGGCCAGGCCGAAGTCGAGCACGCGCGGCGAGCCGTCGGCCGAGACCACAATGTTGCTCGGCTTGATGTCCCGGTGCATGACCGCCTGCTGGTGGGCGTAGGCGATGGCATCGGCGACCGCCATGATCGTGGCCACGATCCGCGCGATGCCGGTCCGGCCGTCGCGGCGCTGAGCTGTCGCCCACGCGTCGAAGGCGATCCCGTCGACGATCTCCATCACGCAGCCGATCCGCCCGTCGGATGTCTCGCACGCGCCGAACACGCCGACGATCCCGGGATGGTCGAGCCGCGCGGTGAGCTCGATCTCGCGCCGGAAGCGGTAGCGCCTGGCGGCGTGGCGCATCGAGTCGTCGAGTGGCACCTTGATTGCGACGATCCGCCCGGTGGCGAGCTGCCGTGCGCGGTACACGGCCCCTTGGCCGCCGAAGGCGATCAGCGCCTCGACCGCGTAGCCGGGGAAGTCGTCGCGCATCGTCGGCGGCGCCGACGCGGTCGCGTCGCCATGACGGGCCTCCCCGGCCTGCGGGTCCGCCTGCCGTCCGACCGACGTTCCGTGGCCCGGTGCGTGGCGGCGCGATGCGAATTCCGCGATGAACGCATGCGCCTCGCGCATCTCCTCGAGGCGGATCCGGCAGGCGGAGCAGTCGCGCAGATGCGCGTCGGCCGCCGCGTCGGTCGGGGATGCGGCCGGTCCGCCGCGCACGATCCGCTCGAGGGCCTCCATGCCGAGGCAGGCGCCGACGGCGTCGACCTCCGGCCGCTCGTCCCCGTTCGAAGCGGCGCGCTCCATCGTCAAAGGTCCTCGTAGAGCTCGTCGAGTCGCGCGACGATCGGCCGAAGACGGCGCGTCACGCGATACTTGGCGTCGTAGACATCCTCGCGGGTCATGCCGAGGCGCGAGCCGACCTCCGCCGCATTGACGCCGCGCAGGGCGTAGAGGTCGAACGCCTGGAGCAGACGTTCCTCGACGCCCTGGGCGCGCAATCGGTCCAGGGCCGTCGCGAAGAGAACCCGCTGGCGCTCGTCCATCCAGCACCGCTCCGCCTCGCCGGCGGACGGCGCCTCGACCAGCGCCGACTCGCCGCGCATGCCGGCGCGGCGAGCGTGCCTGCGTTGGAGCTCGATCACGCGCGACCGCAGGATGGTCAGCAGGTACGTGCTGAGCCTTCCGCGCGTCCGGTCGTATTGCCCGTGGCGCCACGCCTCCAGGAAGGTGACGAGGGTGGTCTGCACGAGGTCGCCCACGTCGGCATCGAGCGCCCCCATGCGGAACGCGACGGCCCGCATGATCGGAATCATGCGACCACACAGCTCGCGCCACGCATCGTCGTTGCCGGGCTCGCGCAGCGCATCGAGCAGGGCGGTCGTCGTGTGTGTGGCGTCGATCAGACCCATCCCCGGGCTCCCTGGCGTGGAACGCGACGACCGAGCACAAGCAGCGAAGCTTGGATCGCGAACCGCCCATCAAGGATAACGGCAACGCGTCGAGTCTCGCACGGAAGACCGAGTCGTTCGCCGTGCGAAGGTCGAGAGAACAGGAGGCCGAGGGGCCGGTCGATCTCGCTTCTCGGGCGTTGCTTCGAATGTGGAAGGCCGATGGCCGCGCGGCGTCTCACGGCGAAACTGGGTTGGGTGGCGCGCGCGAATCAATTGGGACGCGTATCACCGACCGCCAGCGTGCCGTACTGTTGGCGCCATCGATGCAGCGTGACCTCCGAGACGCCCGGCGACCTGGCCGCGTCTGCGATCACCATCCCGGCTGCGAGCTGCTCGTCGACCCGACGAAGCTTGGCGACGATCTCCTCCGGCGTGTGACGCTTCCGCTTGCCTTGACGTGCCATCGAGAGATCCCTTCCTCAGGGCCGTGTGGCCCTTGAAGTCTCTCATGACCAGTGGGCCTCTTCTTGGGGGGCGGGTCACCTGCGCGAACGGGTGCGAAACGGTGCCACGCAATTCAATGGGCTGGGCAGGATTCGAACCTGCGTCGTGAGCATTATGAGTGCCCGGCTCTGGACCGCTGAGCTACCAGCCCGACATGTTCGCACGGTCGAGGTTCGGCTCGGGCGACGGTGCCCGGCGGGCCCTGGCTTGATCGTCCGATCGAGATTCGGCATATGACCCTGCGACGCCGACATCGATTGTAGTGGCTGCCCGACCGCTGAAGGCCTGCCACTGCGCTCTTCGCTCTTCGGTCGGTGCTGCGCCGCAAGGGGGCTACTTGGGTCTACTTGGGGCCACCTGGGTCTACTTGGGACGGGGCACTTGGGGCGGAGCACTTGGGACAGCAACGGCGGCGCTTCGGGCGCCGGGGCGCATCGGACAGCCGCCGGTGCGTCGCGGCGCGTAGGACGAAGCAAGGGACAGCTACCGATATAAGGGACAGCCACCTGTTTCGTTGTCCTCCCTGCCAAGCATCCTCATCCTCATCATCGTTGACGGATCATCGCCACGTTGCCAGCCTGCCCTTCGCGTGCCTGGTTCCGGCCGTCGTTCCGTTGGTTCTCCTTCCTGCTTTCGACGACCCGCCCACGGGAAGGGACCACAGGCGCCGATTCGGCTTCGCCTCCGGTTCCGACAACACCGAGTCCGAGGCCGCCGAGCGGCCCGTGTGCGCGTCGAGGCGCGCCGTCGTTCGACGATCGTGTCGTCGTCGGGCAAGCCGGATGCGGGAAACCTGCACGTCCGGTTTGATGAGCGACTGTCTTGCGTGTCAAGCCGTCGCGGGCTTTGTGGCCCACTTTGTGCCGTTGCGGATCATGGCGTTGAGGATGACCAGGAGCTTTCGCATGCAGGCGACCAGCGCAAGCTTCCTTGGAGGTGCCCTGCGGCTGGGGCGTTGACTCAGCATGGGCCCCATGCCGCCACCAGCGCGGCCAGATCCGCCGCGTCCACGACACCATCGCCGTTGAGGTCGAACGCCGCGCTCGATGTTCCCCATGCGCCCAGCAGCGCGCCGAGATCGCCTCCCCCCACGCTGCCATCACCATCGATGTCGCCCGCGCACGTGACCACGAGGATCGCCGCTCGGCTCACGCTCTCGCCACATTCGTTCGAGACGACCACGTCGTAGAGCCCGGCATCCGCGGCGCTCGTGACCGTCACCAGCAGCGTCGCCGTCTTCGCTCCCGCGATCGACGCGCCGTCGACCAGCGCCACGCCATCGTGTCGCCACGCGTACGCGACCGGCTCCGTCGGCAGATCCTCGAAGAGCGCAACGCCGAACTGCACGCCCTCTCCGGCGGCCGCGAGCGCATCGTCGGGATGGTCGACGATCCACGGCGCGGCGCTCGGGTCGTACGCCGCAACGTACGCCATCGGCCGCACCCCCGGCACCTCGTTGATCCAACGGAACGCGCCGCCGACCATGAACCTTCCGTCGGCCAATGGCGCCAAGGCCCACGCCTGGCCATCGGTCCCCAGCGACGAGCTGAACGCGAACACGCCGGGAATCGGCATGATCGTGCTGCCGGTCCATGCCGAGATCATGGGTGTGATCGATCCCTGAGATCCTGCGATGAGCAGCTTCGGCCCGCTGCCGAAGTCGTGGGAGAGCATCCGGCGGCGTCCATATCCGACGTCGCCCAGCATCTCCACCGCCTGGCCATTCCACCGATAGAGCTTCTCGAAGTCGCCGGCGATGTAGAGCTTCGCGCCGCTGCCGTCGTCATGGACCGCGAGCGCCCACGGTGGATCGATGGCGGAGAAGTAACCGATCCCGGACCAGGCACGGCCGTCCCATGCGAACACGCTGCCGTATGGGCTCCCCGCCGGCCCGGCGTTGCCCGCGCAGTACAGCCGAGGTCCGCTGCCCGAGTCGTACACCTTCAGCGCCCACACCTGGCTGTCGTGGTAGAACGGGACGCCGACCTGCGACCATGTCGTGCCATCGAATCGCGCGATGCCCCAAGACGGCACGCCATTGACCTTCTCGAACGTGCCGCCAAGGTAGAGCGCCGGGCCGTCACCATCATCGAACTCGGCAACGGTGTAGCCGTATGCATACCAGGAGCTGTTGGTCACCGTGGCCATCGGTGTCCAACGTGCATCCGCGCCGGCCGACGTATCCAGGCGCATGAGCCCGTAGTTCGTCGATGCCACGCCATCGCCATCCTCGAACGTCCCCGCGGCATAGATGACGCCCGGTTCGCGCGTCGATGCCAGCAGCCCGTAGGCCGAACCCGCCAGCCCGCTGCCGAGCGGCTCGAACGCACCGTCGCGCCATGTCGCGACGGCGCCGATCTCCTTGTCGCCGGCGATCTGAAATGTGCCGGCGACAACCAGCGCCGGCTCGCCGTCGATCGTCGCCTCGATGGCGTCATAGACGGTGTTGTCGGTCCAGAATCCAGGCATGGGCGTGCTCACGCGACGCCACTTCGATCCGTTCCAGCGCGCAATGCCCTCCGCGAGCCCGCCGTTGGTGCTCACGAAGGTCCCGCCGATGTAGAGCGTCGGATCGCCGACATCGGACGAGGCCGAAGGCACCGAGGCGATCGCCCGCACCGCGTTGCCCACCGAGCCCATGAGCTTCCAGCTCGCGCCGTCGTAGCCGGTGATCCGCTGGCGCACGTAGCCGATCGCGCCCTGGTCGATCTGCGTGAAGTTGCCGCCGATCAGGAGCGTCGGCGTGCCGCCGACGATCGTCGAGTGAAGCGCATAGATCGCGCCGTTGAAGGTGCCAGGCGGTGAGCTCCACGTCGCGCCGTTCCACACCGCGAGCGTGCCATCGCCGGCGCAGCATGCCGCGGTCGAGATCCCGCCGGCGTAGAGCGCAGGACCAGCACCCAGATCGAACACCTCGAGTGCCTGCACGTTGGAGTCGAGACCCGCGCCCACGGACGACCACTCCTTGTCGTTGAACGCCGCGATGTGCTTCGCGCCGATCCCATCCGCGTGCACGAAGTCGCCGGCGGCGAAGAGCCGCGGACCCGATCCGTCGTCGAAGACAGCGAGGGCGCGCACGGTGCCGTCGACGCCACCGCCCGCCACGCCACCGCCGCGCACACCGACCGGCGACCAGCTCCTGCCGTCCCAGCGAGCGACGTGATTGGCGGCGAGGCCGTCGGCGTGCGTGAACTCCCCGGCGGCATAGAGCGCCGGGCCGCTGCCGTCGTCGAACGAGCACAGGGCGAGCACGGTTCCGTCGACGCCACCTCCCAGCGGAAGCCACTGCTCGCCGGTCCAGCGCGCTACGCGGAGGATCGGCGCCTCGCCGCTCTTGGTGAAGGAGCCGCCCACGACAAGCTGCGGGCCGCCTCGATCGCCTGGAAGATCGATGGACGCAATCGCGTTGACGGTGCTCGAGAGTCCGGCGCCGAACGCCGACCATCCGCCTTCGGACCAGCGTCCGACGCGCGGCAGCGGCTGGCCGAAGGCTGTGTTGAACGAGCCTGCCGCAAGGAGCGCGGGCGTCGGCGACAAAGGGTCGACGGCCAAGGCGTACACGTTCCCGCTCAGCACCAGCGATCCGATGGTGTTGGTCAGCCCCGGCTCGAACCCCGTGTCATGCCAATGTCCCGGACACGGCGGGTCCGCGTGCGAACGAACCGCGCCAGCCAGCGGCAGCGCACAGGCGAGGGCGAGGATGCGAGCTCGAGACACCGATCCTACGACGCGGCATGAGGTCCGACGCATGGACACACCATACAGCGCGCCGGCGGCGTTGTCACGCAACTCGTTATGTCTACTTGAGTTATGGTGAAGTGCGGGAGAGACTGACGGTCCTCTCACGGAGCACCTTCCAATGCCCGACGCCTCCTTCATCCACCGTGCCATCATCGCCACCACCGTCGCCATCGGCTCGCGGGCCACGTGCGCCACGACCGACGGCATCTCCTGCGCGCCCAGTTGGCATCGCGACATGGCGTGTCTCATGGGCATCCACGGCCCGGTCCGAGGGATCGCCAGGTTGGACACCAGGTTGGACACGCACATCGGCTGGCCGGACGCTCGAGGTTGGAAAGCACATCGGCAGGCGGTGGTCGGCATCTTGTGGTCGCCAAGACTCTGTCCCACATGATGTGGAGGTCGTCAAGGTCGCTCACGGAACGTGTGCGTGCCGAAGCTTCGAGAAACGTGTGCGTGTCCAAGCTTCGATTGCCCCCGAGCAGGTGGCTGTCACTCGTTGTCCCCGATGGCGCCGGAGGTCGCGCAGAAGATGGCGGCTTTCCACCTTCGTCAAGTGCCCGTGATGAACCTCTTCACCTTCGTGATCCCGGCAACCTCGCCCCCCGTCAGCCCGAGGTTGCGCGTCAGCAGTTCGTCCGGCGTCGCGACCAGGAGGCCGGAAACGCCGATGGCCTGGAAGCTGTCCGCGTTGAAGACGCTGAGCAATCGGAACGGCTCATCGCCGATGGTCTCGACCGCGTGGGCCGCGTTTCGCGGAAGGTAGCCCAGGTCGCCTGGGCCGAGTTCCACCACGGCGGACTTACCGGCCCCCGCGAACATCGTGATCTTGGCGCGGCCGCTGAGGACATAATCCCACTCGTCGGCGTTGGGATGCCAGTGAGGTTCGCGGATGCCGCGCGGGTAGAGCACCGTCACGGCCGCGATCATGGTTTGCGCCATGGGGAAGTCCAGCCTGGACGCCTGCACGAAGGTGCCCCCGGAGCTGGCGACCGGCGTCATCTGCGTCAGCGGAAATCTGAAGGACTGGGGGGCCCTCGTGGCCAAGCCGTGCGGTGCGGCAGGGACGTCAAGGAGGGGCTTGTTCTTCGTGATCAGGGGAACCGTTCCGGCGGCCTGTTGAAGCCGGTCGCCCGGCACGCTCAGGATTGCCGTGAGGATGTTCGCCGGTTCTGCCTTCAGCCAGTCGGTGGCATTGAAGGCGTTCGACTCCACCGTCCTGCCGTCGTCGTAGACCGCCACCACCCGGCAGGGCCCCGTTCCCAGGCAGGCCAGGCTGTGCGCGAAGCCCACAGGCACGCAGTAGATGTCGCCTTCGTTGAGCGGGCCGATCTCCTGGTTGTTGGCCGAATCCACGACGGTGAGCAGCGCCCTTCCCGAAACCACATATCCGATCTCGCCCGCAGTGTCGTGCCAATGCAGGCCGCGCATGCCGCCGACCTCGAGATCGATCTGCGCCGAGGCCATGTTCGGAATGGGCGGGTAGTCGTCGGCGGTCATCTCCCGCAAGGTGCCGCCGGGGTATTGGATCGGACGCTGTCCCGACAGCGAAAAAACTGCTTCAGTTCTCGGTTGAAGCATGCACGCAACCGACTCCGGCCGGCGAGCAAGCCCGGCGAGCATCGCCATCCCGCCGGCCGCGGTGGAAGTGGTCATGAAGGTGCGGCGTTCCATCGCTGGCTCTCCTGGCCCAAGTTCTTGAGTCCGCGTGGTGAAATGCCGCGGCGTGGACGAACGATCTGTCGCAACGGATCGTCCTTGCGGGATCTGTAATCGTCAAGGACGCCAGGTTCGCGAGGTTGGCCACGCATCGCGAGTTTGGCCACGCGAGTTTGGCCACGCACGCGAGGTTCACGCGAGTTTGGCCACGCACGTCGGTCGGCTGCGGTCCACGTCTTGTGGCCGCCAAGGCTCCGCGCTACAGGATGTGGAGGTCGTCGCGGTGGCTCCAGCAAGGAGTGCGTGTCCAAGGTTCGCCCCTATTGCTCGAGCCGGCGACGACAGTCAACACGGGGGTGCTGGGGGTGAGCGAACCGTGCCGATACTGGGGCGGTTTCAGGGCGAGGACGACTCGCGACATCGCCGTTTGTGCCGTGCGTCCTTGAATCCCGCGGGATGGTGCATCACCGCTGAAGCGAAGCGCCAGCGGAGCGAACGCTCGCACGGGCGAGCACGTCGAAGTCGACACGGCGGGGTCACGGCAGTTGCTTCATTCGCACGCCAATGCGATCTCTGACGTCCGAGTTCCTTGTGACCGTCGCCTTCGCGATCGTCTGCCTCGTCGCCGTCGCCACGCCTGCGGGTCGAAGCGCCTTCTGGTCGATGTACACGCGCATGCGCGGTCGAGCGACGGCCCCTGAGCGGTTGGCCGGATTCGACGCAGGTGTGCGAGATGACGTCCGCCGCTGGTGTGGCGATGCGAACGTGACCTACCCGCCCGCGGAGCTGGCGCTCGTCGCGTTCAAGCAGGAGCGCGTGATGCATCTGTGCGGCCGCGACAGCGGTGCATGGCACCGTCTGGCATCGTTGCCCATTCTTGCCGCCAGCGGCAGTCCGGGCCCGAAGCTCGTCGCAGGCGACGGCCAGGTGCCGGAGGGAATCTACGCGGTCGAATCGCTCAACCCGAACTCGCGGTTCCACCTCGCGCTGCGAGTGAACTATCCGAACGCGCTGGATCGCGAACGGGCCCGAGCCGACGGCCGCATGGACCTCGGCGGCGACATCATGATCCACGGCGGGTCGGCCTCGATCGGATGCCTCGCCTTGGGCGACGACGCGATCGAGCGAGTGTTCCTGATTGCAGCGGAGCGTGGCGTCGGTGGCATCCGCGTGATCATTGCGCCGTGCGACCTGCGGCGAGGCGAGCCGACGCTGGTGTCGAGGGCGCCGCCATGGGTCGGAGAGCTCTACGCGGAACTTCGGGCGGCGCTGGAGCCGTTTCCATCGTTCGAGGAACGCGGCGCAACTGCGATCGGGCGTTCGGACGGGCGGTGATCGTGGCATCGTGCGGGAGGCGCCGCGGTTGGCCACGTACATCGGCCGGCGGTCATCTTTATCTTGTCGTCGCCAAGACTCTGCCCCACAGGATGTGGAGGTCGTCGAGGTCGCTCCAGCAAGGAATGCGTGTCCAAGGTTTACCCCATGTCCAAGGTTCACCCCACGCCGCAAGGGGCCGCAAGGTTGGCCACGCACGCGAGGTTGGCCACGCATCGCGCACGCGAGGTTGGCCACATCGCGAGTTTGGCCACGCACGTCGGTCGGCTGCGGTCCACGTCTTGTGGCCGCCAAGGCTCCGCGCCACAGGATGTGGAGGTCGTCGCGGTGGCTCCAGCAAGGAGTGCGTGTCCAAGGTTCACCCCGCGCATCTTGTGGCGGCCAAGAATCGGCGCCACAGGATGTGGAGGTCGTCGGAGTGGCTCCAGCGAGGAGTGCGTGTCCAAGGTTTACGCCCACGGAAGCGCCAGCAGGAGCGGCTTGCTCAAAGTTCCGACACAACCGGTTCGTCCACGGGTTCGCCGCCACCCCGCCCGGCACAGCAGGCGCAGAAAGGGCCAACGGGCGCGAACGGAGATCGGCCAACTCATTGAGAGCAGCAGGCCAAGTGGAACCGAATGAGCGGGCGTCGCCGTTGACCGACAGCCCAGCCACGGATACGACGGATCGGGCCACGCACGCGGTCCCGCGTCCCTCTCCCCCGTCGTTTGTAGGCGAAGCATCCCGCGCTGAGAATTGACTAGGCGGTGAATCCTTTGAACAATGCGTCCATGACTTGGAAGGAAGAGCGATGTGGTTCGGCGCGCGAGCTGTTTGACCGCTTGACCGCCGATACCATGGCGGATCAGGGGACCGGAGACACCTATCGGGGCGAAGCATGCGCCGCTTGGCAGCAGACGAATTCTCGGTTTGATCGGTACTACGACGAATATCAGACGAAACACATCGAGGCGGACGGGCGTATTCCACTGCCCCGATCTCGCCGTACACGGGCGTCGATACCAGCTTGGGACGGATCACAAGTAGTTGGAGCGACGGCATATTTGCTGGAACGGATTGTCCTTGGGGAATTCATGATCGAAGCTGGCCGACATCTGCCCGATATCGAACGGATGAACATCGCCCCGGCGTTTGAGAGTGGGCTTTCACTCGGTGCGTTGCAGGTCGCGCAGCACTTCGGAGCGGCGACGCGGCTGGTCGATTGGACGGCCTCGCCATGGATCGCTGCGTTCTTCGCCTGCGTGACTCTCCCGGACCAAGACGGCGTGATCTGGAGCTTCAACCGCTCCGCGTTCGAGGCGAAAAGCCAGGAGCAG
The DNA here is from genome assembly GCA_046350555.1 of Phycisphaerales bacterium. Lineage (GTDB taxonomy): Bacteria > Planctomycetota > Phycisphaerae > Phycisphaerales > SM1A02 > JAXMAF01. Next base: position 147,379 of record JAXMAF010000013.1, on the reverse strand, counting down.
TGGAAGCGCATTAGAGTCCCGTGCATATACGACAGTCGGAGGGGTATGAGGGAAGGGCCAGGTTATCCTTACTGCCTCTGCTTTGAGGACGATACCCCCCACCCGCGAGACTTCGACTTCGAGCTTGGCTATGGGAGGCCACGGAACTGGTTCACTTTGGTGTCCAACTCCGTGGGCTTCAGCCGTCAACGCGAGCAACATGGCCTGTTCACCTTGGCCGGCGAACTCCATCAAGACCATCGCCACAGCATCCTTCGGATGAACGACAATTACGACTCGCTCGCGTGTCGGAAGCTCGTGGTTGCCGCCGCAGCCAAGCCGGGGGTAATGAAACTCCTCCACAGTCTGGGCATCTCGTCGGTGTCGCTTGGCTTGCCCTATCGCCAACCGGACTTGCGGCCCGAGTCCATGACTTGACCGATGACTGTACTGCGCTCCTCCGTTCGATCAGTGCGGCGACGAGAGAAGCGATGCAATGTCACGCATCCACTCGAAGATCTCGGCCGTGAGGTTGGCCACGCATATCGGTCGGCTGTGGTCCGCATCTTGTGGCCGCGAAGACTCCGCCACAGGATGCGCGAGTTTGGCCACGCACGTCGGTCGGCTGTGGTCCGCATCTTGTGGCCGCCAAGACTCCGCGCCACAGGACGTGGAGGTCGTCGCGGTGGCTCCAGCAAGGAGTGCGGGTCCAGTGCGTCATCAAGCGTCGGAGTCAGCGTCCTGTCCGTCCACCGGCAGGCGTGACGTGGTATGCATTCCTCAAGGAACGTCTCGGGGTGATGCAGTACGGACCGCGCACGACGCGACCCTCGACAGCCGCGCGATGAAGTCGTCGGGCAAGCCGGATGCGGGAAACCCGCACGTCCGGTTTGATGAGCGGGACGGTCTCTGCGCGAGCGGAGGCCGTCCCTACTCGACACCTTCGCGCTGAAGCGGTTCGCAGTCGGCCCTTGCGCATCGGAGGGCGCAGTCCTCGTCGAAGCCGCGCGCGCCGGCGAGCGGGCCCCGCCCGAGAACGAGTGGGAATCGGGGCGGGCACCGACGCGTCGCCGGCGCCCCGCGACCGAACGAACGCGACGTCATCCGGTCCATCCAGCCAGCAATATTCCGAGATCGCCGCCATCCACCGTGCCGTTGCCGTCGATGTCGCCCGCGCACGCGGTGCATGCGCCGAAGCTGGAGAGAAGTTGACCGAGGTCGGCGCCGTTCACCAGGCAGTCTCCGTTGAGGTCTCCGGTGACCTCGACGGTGAGGTGCGCGTCCAAGCTGAACGCGAACCCGCAGGAATCGAAGACCGCGATGCGATAGTCGCCCGCGCGATCGACGCACTTCACGCCGGAAAGCGACAGGGTCTGCGTCGACGTGCCTGAAACTCCCGGGCCGTCGTTGAGCGGCTCGCCGTCGAAGAACCACTTGACCGCGTAGAGACCGTCGCCCGTGGCCTGCGCCGAAAGCACGACATCGCCGCCCTCGGCGACGTAGGTCGAAGTGGGCATCGCCTGGAAGTCGATCGACGGGGAGAAGATGTACTTCGTGCCGACACCGCCCGTCTGGTAGCCAGCCCCGCCGTTGGAGTGGATCTGCGCGATCGGAAGTCCAACGGCGCACGTGTAGATCGCGATTCGCCCGCCACCGCCGCCGCCGGCCTTGGTCGGAGAGCCGCCGGCGCCGCCGTCGGCGCGGATCGTTCCCGTTCCGTACAGGCCGTCGCAGCCGATCCAGATGCTGCCGCCCGAGCCGCCGCCGGACGATGTGCCCGAGTACAGGCCGCCCGCGAGACCGTCCGACGCGATCGTTCCGTCGACCGTCAGCGTGCCCGCCACCGTGAGACGAACCACGCCCCCGCCGGCGCCACCCGCGATGCCGTAGTACGTGCACGCACCGCCGCCGGAGCCCTTCGTCGTGGGCTGCGCGACGGTGCCGTACGCGCCGCCGCCGGCCGCGCCGTTGGACGAGTTCCCGCCGCCGCCGCCGTGTCCACCGCCCGCCGCGCCGACACCGTAGTTCGGCGTCGATGCGCCCGCGCCCTGGCCCTGCGCACTCCCGTCGCCGCGGCCGCTCGCGTAGATCTCGCCGCCGGCCAGCACGTGCACGTCGCCCAGCACCGTCAGGTGCATCGACGCGTCGCCGTGCGCGGGGCCCAGCCGGCCGCCGTTGCGCACCAGCACGTCGGCGTCCAGCGTCACATCGCCCGTGAACTCAGTCGTCTCCGACGCGAAGCCGCCGTTGTCCACGATCAGCGTCGGAAGCGCGCTTCCGTTCGCGTGCAGCCACACCGTCCCGGCGCCGCCGCGCGACCAGCCGTCGCCGCCGCGCGCCTGGATGTTCGTGTCGGGGAAGCCCGACGCACCGGCGTACACCGCGACGCGCCCGCCGCCGCCCCCGCCGGCCTTGGCGGGGTCGCCGCTGGGGCCGCCGCTCGCGCGAATGGTTCCGGCGCCATAGAGGCCGCCGCACTCGATCCACACGCTGCCGCCCGAGCCGCCGCCGGACGATGTGCCCGAGTACAGGCCGCCGGCGAGACCGTCCGACGCGATCGTTCCGTCCACCGTCAGCGTGCCCGCCACCGTGAGACGAACCACGCCCCCGCCGGCGCCACCCGCGATGCCGTAGTACGTGCACGCACCGCCGCCGGAGCCCTTCGTCGTCGGCTGGTCCACGAAGCCGCTGGGACCGACGGCGCCGTACGCAGTTCCGCCCGCCGGGCCGTTGACCGAGTTCCCGCCGCCGCCACCGTGACCACCGCCGGCGGCGCCAGCGCTGTAGTTGGGCGTCGACGCCCCCGCGCCCTGGCCCTGCGCGCTGCCGTCGCCGCGGCCGCTGACATTGATCTCGCACGCCGGCCACGCCCCGATCGCACCGGTCACGAACACGTCGCCGTCCACGGTCAGCCACATCCCCGCCGCCAGGCCGGCGGCGTGCGTCACGACGCCCTTCGCCCCCGACGCGCTGTGCTCGATGGTGAGCGACTTGAACGAGTGTGCGCCGTTGATCGTCACTGTGCAGCCTCGCACGACGATGTCCTGGCCGTCATACGCGAGGTCGCCGATTGCGATCGTCTTGTCGACGACGAAAACCTCGGCTCGGGTGGCCGGGCTCGCCAGCAGCGCGAGGACGAACGCAACAAGGACGGTGATCGACGATCGCTTCATGCGCTTCATGGGGCACTCCTGTGTGACGGCTGGCTGCGGCATGGTCGTGTGTGCGCGGCGACCACCAGGGCCCGACCGGTTCCGCGGCGCAAACGGATGGATCGCACACGCTGCCGCCCGAGCCACCGCCGGACGATGTGCCCGAGTACAGGCCGCCGGCGAGACCGTCCGACGCGATCGTTCCGTCCACCGTCAGCGTGCCCGCCACCGTGAGACGAACCACGCCCCCGCCAGCATACCCGCGATGCCCCGTAGTACGTGCACGCACCGCCGCCAGGCCCTTCGTCGTCGGCTGGTCCACGAAGCCGCTGGGACCGACGGCGCGGCCACGCAGTTCCGCCCGCCGGGCCGTTGACCGAGTTCCCGCCGCCGCCACCGTGACCACCGCCGGCGGCGCAGCTGTAGTTGGGCGTCGACGCCCCGCGCCCTGGCCCTGCACTCCCGTCGCCGCGGCCGCTCGCGTAGATCTCGCCGCCGGCCAGCACGTGCACGTCGCCCAGCACCGTCAGGTGCATCAGCGCGTCGCCGTGCGGGGGCCCAGCCGGCCGCCGTTGCGCACCAGCACGTCGGCGTCCAGCGTCACATCGCCCGTGAACTCAGTCGTCTCCGACGCGAAGCCGCCGTTGTCCACGATCAGCGTCGGAAGCCTTGCGCTGTTCGCGTGCAGCACACCGTCCCGGCGCCGCCGCGCGACCAGCCATCGCCGCCGCACCGCACCGGATGTTCGTGTCGGGGAAGCCCGACGCACCGGCGTACACCGCGACGCGCTCCGCCGCCGCCCCGCCGGCCTTGGCAGGGTCGCCGCTGGGAGCCGCCGCTCGCGCAGTGGTTCCGGCGCCCATAGAGGCCGCCGCGCACTCGATCCACACGCTGCCGCCCGAGCCGCCGCCGGACGATGTGCCCGAGTACAGGCCGCCGGCGAGACCGTCCGACGCGATCGTTCCGTCCACCGTCAGCGTGCCCGCCACCGTGAGACGAAACCACGCCCCCGCCGGCTTCGCCACCCGCGATGCCGTAGTACGTGCACGCACCGCCGCCGGAGCCCTTCGTCGTCGGCTGGTCCACGAAGCCGCTGGGACCGACGGCGTAGTACGCAGTTCGCCGCCAGGCCGTTGACCGAGTTCCCGCCGCCGCCACCGTGACCACCGCCGGCGGCACCAGCGCTGTAGTTGGGCGTCGACGCCCCCGCGCTGGCCTGCACTCCCGTCGCCCGGCCGCTCGCGTAGATCTCGCCCCCGGCCAGCACCGTGCACGTCGCCAAGCACCGTCGGTGCGCTCGACGCGTCGCCGTGCGGGCCCAGCCGGCCGCCGTTGCGCACCAGCTTCGTCCGCGGCCAGCGTCCCACATCGCCCGTGAACAGTCGTCTCCGACGCGAAGCCGCCGTTGTCGACGATCAGCGTGGGTAGGGCAGCTTTCCGTTCGCGTGCAGCCACACCGTCCGGCGCGCCGCGACCAGCCGTCGCCGCCGCGCGCCCTGGATGTTCGTGTCGGGGAAGCCCGACGCACCGGCCAGCACCGCGACGCGCCCGCCTGCCCCGCCGGCCTTGGCGGGGTCGCCGCTGCAGGGCCGCCGCTCGCGGCGATGGTTCCGGCCTGCCGAGGCCGCCGCACTCGATCCACACGCTGCCGCCCAGGCGCCGCCGGACGATGTGCCCAGTACTGAGCCCGCCGGCGAGACCGTCCGGCGCGATCATTCGTCCACCGTCAGCGTGCCCGCCACCGTGAGACGAACCACGCCCCGCCGGCGCACCCGCGATGCCGTAGTACGTGCACGCACCGCCGCCGGAGCCCTTCGTCGTCGGCTGGTCCACGAAGCCGCTGGGATGGCCAGCGCGTACGCAGTTCCGCCCGCCGGGCCGTTGACCGAGTTCCCGCCGCCGCCACCGGCGTGCCCGCCGGCGCAGCCGTAGTTGGAGCGTCGACGCCCACGCGCAGCCTGCGCGGCTTGCCGTCGCCATGACCGCGCTGACGATGATCTCGCACGCCGGCCACCCGATCGCACCGGTCACGAACGTCGCCGTCCACGGTGGCCACATCCCCGCCGCCCAGGCCGGCGGCGTACTCGACGCCGCCGCCCCCGACGCTTGTGCTCGATGGTGAGCGACTTGAGCGTGTGCGCGTTGATCGTCACTGTGCCGGCCTCGCACGACGATGTCCTGGCCGTCCTTGCGAGTCGCCGTTGCGATCGTCTTGTCGACGACGAAAACCTCGGCTCGGGCCGATGTCCAGCAGCAGACCTTGAGCTGCCGGACGATCGGCGTTGTCCAGCAGCCATTCGCGGGGCGCTCCTGTGTGACGGCTGGCTGCGGCATGGTCGATGTGTGCGCGACGACCACGAGGCCGACCGGTTCCGCGGCATGGATGGATCACCTGGCGTGCGGCAGGTCCAGGGCGTAGCCTCTCCACGGCAACGGCCCGGGCGTTCCGCACGTGCCGAGGATTCACGACTTCAGTCGAGAATATCCGCAACCGCCACGCCGCCGCCTGCGGCGTGTGGCCGGGTTCCGCGGCGATGCAGGCCTCGTGGGCTCGGCGAAGCGCGCGGGATCTCGCGGCACGGCAGTGACGCAGCGGCAACGCGGATCGGTGATCGCCTCGGCGCGGCGGAGGGCGCCCTCGGCCTCGGTGAAGCCTTGACCGGGCACTGCTTCGGCGAGGTCGATATCGACCCGCGTGTGGATGGCCCTGTAGTCCGCGCACCGGCGCGGGCATCAGCAGTTCGTCCGCCTCCGCGAGCCGGCTGGTCGCGGCGAAGCGGCACCCAAGGCTGTCGAGCGTGGTCAGCGTGTCGGGATGGTGGGCCGAGGAAGATGCGCGTCCGGATCTCAAGAGCGTCGTGCAGGAAGCTGGTCGGCCTCGTCAGCCGCCCCTTGTCGCCTCCGCAAGGCGCTGACGCGTCAAGGCAGTTGAAGCGATGTCGCCGGTCGATGGCGGTCCACGCCGATCGCGAGGGCTTCGACGAGCAGCGCATCGACGCATCGAACTCGCCCGGCTCGCACCGCACTGCACCCGAGCAGGCTCCATGAACGCCAGCTTGAGCGAGGGATCGTCGTCGGCGCGTTCGCGTTCCTTGCGGAGGGCTTCGACGAGCATCGCCCCGGCCTCGGCCGAATCGCCCTCGAGGTGACGTTGCAGCCCCATGATCGCAAGCGCGACGGCGTCTCCGGGATGGTCTCGCGGGAGCCGCATGCAACGCCCTCGAGCGACTCTGGAGGAGCGGCCCGCCTCGACGAGCTGCCCTGCTGGAGACAAAGGCCGAGCTTCGCGATCCAGTCGTCCACAGGTCGCGATCCGCGCATCCGTCGTCCGATGTCCACCGTCTCGCGGTATAGATGCTCGGCCTCGGCAGGCCGGCTACCTGTGGCGCAGCACGGCGAAGTTGGAGATCGGCCGGCGGCGGTGTCCCGCATCGTCGTCTCCTTCGCCACGCGAGCGCCACAGCCTCCTGGCGCAGCTCGGCCTCGCCAGGCATTTCCTCGTTCAGGAACAACGAAGCCGAGGCGCATCGCGCTGGTCGTCTCCAGGTGCATCGTCCCCGAGAAGACGCCGGCTCAGCCCGGAGGCGTCCTTCAGGCACGTCTCCGAGGGCTCCATCTTCCGGCGGGCATGGAAGCGTCTTGCCGAGTGCATACATGAGCAGAACGGCTTTGGCGGCTCTCCGCGCTGGCGAAGACGCGGCACGCGGCGGCAAACGCCTCGCCGAAGGTGACCTCAGCTCGGGGCGGTTCTACGCGAAGAGCAGCTCGCCGGTGGACAGAATCCAAGGTCGCCGGCGGCGTCGGCGTAAAAACGGCCTCGGCCACATCGTCAAGCGCCTGTTGTTGCAACGGCCACGCGGCGTCGAAGTTCCCGAGCTTGCGATACGCGTCGGCGACCGTTTGGCGCAGGGACGCGGCGACCAATGGCTGCGCCGCGAACTTCCGGTCGATCGATGCCGCCGCCGGCGCCAGGATCGACCGATCAATCACGGCGGCGGCGGTGTCCGTCGCGTTCACGTCCTCGAGCTCGCGCCGAAGGACCTCGACCCTGACGTCGACTTCCTCGGGCGGAACGCCCTTGATCCTGAGCGCGTCGCGGTACTGGCCGAGCAGGTCCTCGCGCAGGCCGACTCCCTGCGTGCCGATGTCGATGTCGCGGAGGATCTCGCCCTGGAAGTCCGCGACCTCCTTCGTTTCCCGGGCTCGCCGCTCGGCCTTCACGAGTCCGACCGTGGCGACGACAAGCCCCGCGACCAGCGAGAGCGCGATCGCCGACGCGGCGATCACGGCGCCGCGATGGCGCCTCACGAACTTGCCCAGCACGTACCGGGCCGTCGGCGGCTGCGCGAGAATGGGCTCAGCGCGAAGGAATCGCCGCACGTCCGCGCCGAGCTCGGCGACCGTCGCGTAGCGGCGGCGCGGATCGGTCTCGATCGCCTTGAGCACGATGCGGTCGAGGTCGCCGCGGATCGAGGCCACGAGCCGGGTCGGCGCGGCGGCGCGGCTGGCAGCGAGCGCCGCCAGCGCCGGCCCCGCGGCGCGAAGGCGCATGCTGGGCCTGCCGGGGTCGACCTCGCACGTGAAGCGCTGCACCTCGGCGAGCGAGGCACCCTGAAGACCGGCCCACGCCAGCGGCGTCCGGCCGGTCAGCAACTCGTAGAGGAGGATCCCGAGCGCATAGACATCCGAGCGCGTGTCGACGTCACTTGCCGTTCGAACCTGCTCCGGGCTCATGTAGCCCGGCGTTCCGAGGAACTGACCCAGCGTCGTCGCCGCATGCGCGCCGCCCGCGGCGCGCGCGTCGTCGGTCGGTCGCGCGATCCCGAAGTCGATCACCTTGGCGAACGGCTGCTCGCCGCGCATCGTGGCCAGCACGTTCGCGGGCTTGAGGTCGCGATGGATCACGCCCTTCTGATGGGCGTGCTGGATTGCCTCGCACACCTGGAGGAAGAGCTCCAGGCGATCGCCGATCGACAGCGCATGGCGATCGCAGAAATCGGTGATGGGCTCGCCCTCGACCAGCTCCATCGTGAAGAACGGCCGGCCCGTCGGCGTCTCGCCGGCCTCGAGGAACTGCGCGAGATGCTCCTCGTTCATGCCGGCGAGCGCCTGGCGCTCGGCGAGGAATCGCGCCATCAGCGACGCGTCCAGGCCCGGCCTGGGGATCTTGAGGGCCACGTCGCGCCGCACCGAACCGCGCTGCCGCGCGCGGTAGACGGTCGCGAAACCTCCTTCGCCGAGCCGCTCGATGAGCTCGAATTCGCCGAAGGTCGCGCCGGGTGCTTCGACATCGGGAGGTGCGGGAGGCCCGCCGGCGCGGACGACGGCGCTCGACCGCAGTTCGGCCAGCGCCCGAAGCGCCGCCCCGAAGGGCGGCTGCGCCAGGATCGGGTCGGGCTCGCGCGCCTCGTGCAGCATCTCGGCGACCGCCGCGCGCAGCGCCTCGTCGTCGGCGCAGGCGCGTTGCAGGAACGCGTCGCACGCCTCGGGAGCGAGGTCGCACGCCTCGACGAAGACGGCCTCGAGTCGCTCCTGGAACGAGCGGCGCAACGTCTCGGCGACGTCTGGCTGCCGTGGCGCGGGCTTGTCCGCGTGCCTGTCCGCCGCGGCCTCGTCCCGCGGGACTCGATCGGCGCTGGTCATGCGGCATCTCCTCCATCCAGCGCCGAGTCGCGCCGGTCTCCCTGCCCGCGCCGCAACTCGCGCTGAAGCCACGCGGTCGCCAGGCGCCGAAGCTTCCGGACCTGTCCGGGCAGGACGCCGATCACCTCGCCGATCTGGTCGGCGTCGAGACCGCCGAAGTAGTGCAGCTCGACGATCTGGGCGAGGCGCGGATTCACATCCTTGAGGCGGATGAGCGCCTCGTGAATGGCCAGGATCGTGTCCGCATCGAGCTCGGATCGCGGATCGGCCACATCGTCGCCGAGTGGCGCCGGCGCCCGGCGCGCGGCCGCCTGGCCGGCGGCGGCGCCCTCCGCGTTCGGTCGCCGTCCCTTCCGCTTGCGCGCCTCGTCCCCCAGGACGTTGCGCATGACCGTCGCCGCGACGCGCAGGAAGTCGGCGCGGTTGCGGCACTCGTCCGGCAGGCGGGCATGGAGCCGGAGCCAGCCCTCGTGCACCAGCGCCGTGGCGCTCAGCAGATGGCCGCCCTGCTCGCGGCGCATGAGCGCATCCGCCGCCCGATGCAGCTCGTCGTACACGCGATCGAAGAGTGCGTCGTGCGCCGCCTTGTCGCCCCCGTGCGCCGCGTCGAGCAGCCGTTCGGTCGGGGCACGCCGGACGCCGGCCTCGCCCGCCGCCGCGTCCGCAGGCGCGTCGCCGGCAGGCCGCGGCCCCGTGCCATTCGTCTCGTCGTCGCGCATCGATGCCCCTCGAACGCACGGCGGCAGTCGCGCGCATCGGCGCGCGGCCGGAACCGTTCGTGCACGGAAGAGTAACCCATCACGCCCCGATGGGTGATCAGCCAGTCACGGCGCGCCTCCGAGCTTCTCCCGCACCACCGCAACCGCCTTCTCGAGCACCTCGTTGCGCACCCCGGCGATGCCCTTCGCGGTCGGCGCGATCGGCGCCGTCGATGCAATTCCCACGCCGTGATGGCGCGATCCATCGTGCTTGAGCACGGGCATGCCGGTCCACGACACGTGATAGCCGCCGGCGAGCTCGAAGGGATTGACGTTGCCCTTGGTGCCGGCGGCGGGCTCGACCTTCAACTGGCGGTGGGGACATCGCCGGTCGACGAGCTCGCTCGGGCAGGGAGTGCATGTCTGAGCTTCGCGCTCGCTCGGGCAAGGAGCGCATGTCCGAGTTTCGCGTGTCCAAGTTTCACGAGAAGTGCGTATCCAAGCTTCGCGCCAGGCGAAACGATCCATCAGAGAGAGCCTGGGCTCTCTCCGCTCTCCCCCCTCCCGCCGCCCCCGGCGGCGCGCCACCCGGTCCTCACCCAAGGCGTGTCGATCCCGACTCTCCGCAGGAACGCCGTCAATTGCCCAGTGTGGTGCTGAACATGTCGAATGTTGTATAAGTGCAATTCCAAGCGGCTGAACGGCAAGTGTGAGAAGCCCGAGTGACCTTCCAGGGTCTCACGCGTCTCGGCCTCGATCACCCGTCGCAGGCGTTGACGACAGATCGCGGCATACGCCAGCAGCTCCTGCTGGGTGAAGCGCCGGCTGGGATATTCCTCGTCCAGTTCGGCGCGTCCTCTTGGGTGGTACTCGGGGCGGACCTGGAAGGCATCGTCGTTGGGCGCGAGATAACAATCCACAAAGCAGAGCGTGTGATAGGCGACCATCCAGAAGGGGTATTTCGCGATGGATGCATCCCAGTGCTCGGCCGGACATCGCCGGAGGCACTCGTCGTGCATGCTCAGCGCCGCCTCGAATTGACCGATGACGGCGTTCTTGATTCGGCCCAGCGCAATGTCTCCGCCCGACGAGCGCGCGTCCGCCGCGGGTTCGCGACCTTCCGCTTGCCGCTCGACGTGAAGCGCGTGTGGATCGCTCGCGGGAAAGCTCGCGACTTCAGCTTCGTCGATCTCCGCCTCGGTCGGGCGGCGCGGGTCGTTCGCCATGGTGCCGGATCCTTGGCGCGATGGGCGAAGTCGCAGGCGAATCCGACGCTGTCTCCGGCAGAGCGGCCCAGTCCCCCGCGGTCGTGCGAGCGCCACGAGGAGTCGTTGCGCGTCCAGGGGCATCGGAGTCGGTGCCCCGAGCACCGACCGGTCGCGGCTCGCCGCTTTGCGGATCATCCTGGCCACGGGATCATCCTGGCCACGCACCCACGATCATCTTGGCCACGCGCCCAGGCCACCAACCGACCGTCGACCTATCGCGGACGGCCGCCGGTTGGGCTTGGTCCCGGACGAAAGGACCGGCGAAGCAGAAGGAGGCTGACCGTCGGGCTTCACCGGCGCTGCGCTTCCCTGAAGGCCGACGGAAGACGGCATCGACCGCGCCCAGCCGCGAGCGTGCGAGCATGCCGGCGCCGTTTTCGGTCCATCTTCGTCCTGGGGCTTGACAACGGATCCCTCGTGGATGCATAGCCGAGATGATCCATGGCCAAGATGATCCCCCCGCCGCGATGCTCGAACGACGAGCACAAGTGAAGGTACAAGGGGGGCGACGGGACATGTGCGCCACGCACACTCGCTCGCGCAAGCTGGCCCGGCGCGTCGCGACATCGTCCTCATCCGGCCCTTCGGGCCACCTTCTACCCAAGCGGGAGAAGGGAAGGGCAGCGCGACCGCCGCAATCGTGGACTACACCCTGGCGAGTGTTGACCGGACCTCTTCTTGCCGGGCAGGTCGACGCTGTATGCTGCCCCGCCGGTGGACCGCGACATCACGATCCTCCTGGAGCGCGCCGAGGCCGGCGAGGCGCACGCCGCGAACGAGCTCCTGCCGCTGGTCTACGCCCAGTTGCGCCGGGCGGCGGAGATTGCGCTGCGCGACGAGCGGCCGGGTCACACGTTGCAGGCGACTGCGCTCGTGCACGACGCCTTCGTACGGATGGTCGGCGAGAATCCAGTCGGCTGGTCGGGCCGCGCCCACTTCTATCACGCGGCGGCGCGGGCGATGCGGCAGCTTCTCGTGGAGCACGCCCGTGCGCGCGGCCGCATCAAGCGCGGCGGGGACGGAACGCCCGGTTCCGCGCCGAAGCGGGTTCCCCTCGGCGTCGCCGACCTTGCCGAGGAAGGCGATCCAGGCGAGATCCTCGCCCTCGACGAGGCCATGAGCCATCTCGAGGCGATCGATCCAGAGGCTGCCGCGGTGGTGCGCCTGCGCTTCTACGCAGGGCTCTCCGGCGAACAGGCGGCCCAGGCCTTGGGTATCTCGCCGCGCCAGGTCGATCGATTGTGGGCGTATGCCAGGGCGGCGCTCTTCGAGCGGGTCTCGCGGGAGCGCGGCGTCGACGGCGCGGCGGATCGACACTCGAATTCCTGAGAGATTGCTGGCGCTTCCCACGCGCCGCCGTCACCCGAAGGGGTGTCCCGCCGAAGGGGAACGTGACCCTGTGGCGCGGGCGATGCCATCCACTCGAGGAACGAACCATGATCTGCCGGAACTGCCGGATCCACCGGAACCGCCGCGTCTCCAGCGTCCAGCGCCACGCCTTCGGCGCGGCGCTGCTTGCCCTGACGACCGCTGTCTCGACCGCGACCGCCGAGGTGCACCACCGATACGTTGAGATTCCAATTGGCTACCAGACCTTCGTCGATGTCGACGAGGATGGCGTGTTCGACTACGGGCCGTCGTCTCATCCCAGTCCGTGGCGTCTCGATCTGAACGGCGAGGACTGGGCGAACGGCTTCCTCACGACGGACGGTGCGAACACCCCCACGCTCCTTCCAATCGGCAGTTTGGTCGGCCCGATCCGGGAGGGGGAGCTCTCTGCCTACTACATCAACGTGATGATTGTCTTCGCGATCGATGTCTACGGTGGCTGGGGCCAGGGCAACTACAGCATGCCGGTCGGCAAGCACCTCGTCGGCATCCAGTTCCTGCGCGACGGCACGCCCCACTACGGCTGGCTCGGCATTGTGGTTGCGAGCAGCGGTTTCGACGTGCCTCCGGTCGTCGCGACAATCACCGAGATCGCCTGGGAGAGCGAGCCGGGAACGCCCATCGTCGCCGGCTGGGGCGACTGCAACGGCAACGGGCTCAACGACGTGGTCGAGATCCTCTCCGGTGCCGACCTTCCCGACTGCAACGGCGACCTCGTCGACGACGACTGCCAGCCCAACGAGGACTGCAATGGCAACGGTGTCCGCGACCTGTGCGAGCTGGGGACGCCCGGCATGCCCAACATGTCCGACTGCAACGGGAACCTGATCCCCGACGCCTGCGAGATCGCGGCCGACCCGACGCTCGACTGCAACAGCGACGGCGTGATCGACTCCTGCCTGGGTGCGCTCGCCGACTGCGACGGCGATGGTGTCAACGACCAGTGTCAGTCGATTCCGGCGTCCGAGGACTGCAACGGCAACGGCCTCTTCGACTGGTGCGAGATGCAGAACGACCCGTCCCTCGACTGCGACGGCGATGGCGTCATCGACACCTGTCAGATCGCGGCGAGCCCCGCGCTCGACTGCGATGGCAACGGCCTGATCGACTCGTGCGAGATGATCGCCACACCGCTGCGAGACTGCAACGGCGACGGCGTGATCGACGCATGCCAGCCCTGGTTCGTCGACTGCAATGGCGACGGAATTCACGACGCCTGTCAGGGAACGCCCTTCGCCGGCGACCCGAGCTGCCTGTTGATCGTCGACGGCGCCGGCGTGGAGGTTCCAGGTTTCGGCAACGTCATCCCGTCGTTGGAGATCACCATCGAGCTCTGGCAGTGGGTCCAGGCGCCCGGTACGCACGCGACCTTCTGGACCCCGGTGACCAACAACGCCTGCACCGTGCACGTTCCATACGTCGACGGCGCGGTCCACTGGGATTTCGGCCAGCTCCCCGACGGTCGCCTGTCGTACACGCCGCCCGCGCCGATCGTCGGGTCGTGGCAGCACTTCGCGTTCCAGGCGAGCAACATCGGGCAGTTCATGCGCATCTACCGCAACGGCGTGCTCGAAGCGGAGAAGGCCGGCGCAGACACCCTCGGCCACATCAACCAACCGCTGGTCCTTGGCGGCGCATACATGGATGAGTTCGTCGGAGGGATCGACGAGCTGCGCATCTGGAACCACGTTCGCACGGCCGAGGAGATCCAGGCTTCCATGGGTGGATCAATCGACCCGGCGACGCCGGGGCTTGTCGGGTACTGGCGCTTCGACGAGGGCAGCGGCTCGTTCGCCGCGGATCTGGCCGGCGCGCACGACGCGGAGTTCTACGGGTCGGTGTTGTGGGGCGCTCCATTGAGCTGTCAGCCCTCACCCGACCTCAACGGAGACGGCATCGTCGATGGCGGCGATCTGGGCATCCTGCTGGGTGCATGGGGACCCGTGCCGTCGGGAAGCGTCGCCGACCTCAACGCGGATGGCGTGGTCGATGGCGCCGATCTGGGAGCGCTCCTGTCGCAGTGGGGATGATGCACCGCGGGCGCACGCCATCTAGTGTCCCGAGTCAGAAATTCGCGGCATATGGGCGCGACATGATTGTGTCTGGCAAGGAGTCGAGACGAACGGCCTATCCGCAGCGATAGGCGGAGTCTCGACGACGCCACCAGGCGAAATCAGGGCCGAACATATGACGCGACCTGACTCGGGACACTAGGGTCGAGCGCCCGAGCACGCCATGTCCACCACCTTCGAACATCGTGGCGAACGAGCGCTCTTCCTTGAGGCGCTCGACCTTCCGGCCGAGGCGCGGCCCGCGTTCGTCGAGCAGGCGTGCTCGACGAACGCCGGGCTGCGCCGGCGCGTCCTCGACCTGCTCGCGGCACACGAGGCGGCGGGCGACTACCTCGCGGGCGCGCCTTCGGCGCACGTCGATGCGCTGCTCGGGACCGACATCGGTCCGTACACGTTGGTCGAACGGCTCGGCGAGGGTGGTTTCGGCCTCGTCTACGCGGCCGAGCAGCGCGGGCCGCTTCGGCGCACCGTGGCGCTGAAGCTTCTCAAGCCGGGCGTCGACACGGCGCAGGTGGTGGCACGGTTCGAGGCGGAGCGCCAGGCGCTGGCGATGATGGATCATCCCAACATCGCGAAGATCTTCGACGCGGGCACGAACGACGCCGGCCGTCCCTACTTCGTCATGGAGCTCGTCCGCGGCGAGCCGATCACCACGTTCTGCGATCGCCACAAGCTGACGGCGGCGCAGCGACTCGAGCTTCTCATCGACGTCTGCTCGGCCGTGCAGCACGCCCACCAGAAAGGCGTGATCCATCGCGACCTCAAGCCGTCCAACGTGCTGGTCGCGCGGCACGACGGTCCGGCGGTGGCGAAGGTGATCGACTTCGGCATCGCCAAGGCGGTGGGTTCGGCGCTCGGTGAACGCTCGATCCACACCGAGTGGCGGCAGCTCATCGGCACGCCCGCGTACATGAGCCCGGAGCAGGCGGGAATGGATGGCAAGCATGGCACGCATGGCACGCATGGCATGCATGCCATGCATGGCGTCGACATCGACACGCGCGCCGACATCTACGCCCTCGGCGTGCTGCTCTACGAGCTGCTCACCGGCGCGCCGCCGCTCGATGCCGATCGGCTCCTGGGCGCCGGCATCGGCGAGATCCAGCGCCTCATCCGCGAGGAGACGCCGCCGCTTCCAAGCACGCGGCTGACCTCCCTGGGATTGACGGCGTCGGCGGTGGCCGATGCGCGGGGCACCGATGTCCGGCGACTGCATCGAATCATGCGCGGCGACCTCGACTGGATCGTGATGAAGGCGATCGAGAAAGACCGGTCGCGCCGCTACGAGAGCGCCGCGGCGCTCGCCGAGGACCTGCGCCGCCACCTGCGCAGCGAACCGGTCGAGGCCGGGCCGCCGAGCGCCGGCTATCGCGTCGCGAAGTTCGTGCGCCGCCATCGCGTGCCGGTCGCCGCCGGCGCCGCGATCGCGGCGGCGCTCGGTGCGGGACTGGCGCTGGCCGTGACCGGGCTGGTGCACGCATCGATCGAGCGCGATGCCGCGATCGTGGCCTGCGGCCGTGAGCGATCAGCGCGCGAAGAGGCTGACCAGCGGCGACACGACGCCGAGCGCATGGCCGACGCGCCCGGCAGCGCAGCGACTTCGTCGCCCTGGGCCTCGGCTTCGGCCTCGGCGCACCCTTGGCTGAAGGGGCGCCGCGACGGGCTCACCGCGCGCGAGCCGCTCGACGTGGCCTCCGCGACGATCGACCGCGCCTATGCCGACGCCGTGCTGCCAGCGCTCGCCCGACAACAGCTTCGCCATCTATCACACGCTCTTCAACGACGCCGCGCGCCGCGAGCCTTCGGCGCTGCTCGCCCTCTGCCGCGAGCGGGCCGATGGCCGCGACGACGAGGCGATGGTGGCGAAGCGCGCGACCTTCTGGCGTGCACCGCGACTTGACCGGCAAGCCGGAGACGGTGCTCGATCCCTGCGCCGCGAGCGAGCGGCCCTCGACCTCGCGATCCTCGAACGGGCGCTGCGGATCGGCAGGCGCGCCGAGATGCCCTCGACCGCCGCGATCGCGACATTGCGCACCGCGATCGCCACGCCCTCGACTCGACATGGCCCGCCGCGCGCAACTGGAGGGCAAGGCCGATCGCGATGTCCGCCGGCTGCTCGACGACGCGGCATTCCCTGCGATTCGAGGAGTTCGTTCCTTCCGGTCGACGCCGTGGCCATCGCCGAGGCCGCGGCGGCGTATCGATGGGCGCATCCTCGCTGGCGGCCAGATCGACGGCTCATCGAGTGGGTCGACGAGCGCTGCCCGAGCCTGGCCGACGACGACGAGGCGATCGCGATGTTCCAACTCGTCGCCGCCGATCTCGCCGTGGCCACAGGGCACCACGGTGCTGCGCGCGCGCCTTGCCGCATGGGCGTGCTGCCGCTGCCAGACATCTTCCCCCGGACACTGGATCCTGCCGGAGCTGATGTCGATGGAAGGCCACGTGCTGAGCCAACTCGGTCGCACGGATGAGGCCGAGGCGCTCCTGGTCGACGGTTGCCGGGGCTTGATCGACGGATCGCACGGTTCGCCCGTCCATGTGCGTCCCGGTCTCGTGCGGCTGCTGCTCTTCGCGGCGGCCACCGGCAAGGTCGGCTACCTGGAGCGCGTGGAGACGCCGCTGCGGTCGCTGGCTGCGCCGCTGGAACGACTCGCGGTGGCCTTGTGAAGCGGATCGCGCAGCGAGAAGGCCGACGCGGCCAGCGCCCTCGCCGCGGCGCTTCGCGCTGCGCCGCGCGGCGACGCCGATCCGCGCCCCGAGGCGGTCGCGCTCCTGTCGGGAATGCTCGAGCCGTACGCCGACAGCGTGTCGGGCGCCGCGGCGCAGCCGTGCCGCGAGCTCTTGGCGGCGTTGACCGACTTCGACTCGGATCAGGGACCGGACATCCGCGCGGCGAAGGCGGCGGCGCTCTGGTGGGAAGGCGTGCTGCTTCTCTCGCAGTCGATGCCGGCGTCGGCGCGAGAGTGTTTCGAGAAGGCGCTGGCGATCGTCGTCGCGGATCTCGGGGCCGACCATCTCTGGACCCACAACTGCCGGCGCATGATCGGCCGCGCCAAGCTGGCCAACGGCGAGGTCGACGAGGCGGCAGGCCTCCTGCTGCGCGCGAGCGAAGGCATGAGTCGAACGGGGGCGGCGACCAACATCGGAGTGATCGCCGCGGCGCGCGACGCGGCGCTGGGGCTCGGCGCCGTCGGGCGCGAGCGCGAGGCGGGCGAACTGCTCGCGCGGCAGGTGCGACGGATGCTTGAGACCGAAGGGACGGCGTCGGGCGCCGAGCGGCCGATTCCTCCGGGCTATCACCTGCTCGTCGCCCGCCCGCTGGCGATGATCGCCGGGCTCCCGCATGCCCACGCCGAGCTCGCCGAGCGGAGCGCGCGCCACGCCATGGCCGGCCTTTCCGAGAGCGGCCTCGCGCGGCTCACCGTCGGCGCGGCGTTGTATCGACAGCAGCGCCACGCCGACGCCGAACCGCTGCTCGCCGAGGCCGACGAGATCGACCAGCGGAACAAGCGCCCGCCGCATCCGGTGGTCGCCCTCTACCGCAGCGCGTGCAGTCGTGCGCAAGGCGACGCGGCGCAGGCCGACGAGTGGCTCCGGGAGGCCGATCGCCGCGCCGAGGGATTCCGGTTCGACGGCTTCACGACGCGTTCATGGGCGTCGCTGCGCGAGGAGCTGGGCGGCGATCGGCCGTAGTTGGAGAGCCGGCGCGGTCCGTCCCAACGAAGGAGACAGGCTCGTCGACGAGCTGGACGGGTTGGGGTCCATGGGTCTTCCAAGGACGCGGTCCGTCGAGTGAAAGCATTGGCTGTCACTCGGGCTTCACTCGGGTTTCACCTCTCGGCACCGCGCCCTGCGACGCTCCACCCTCAACACCTCGCCGCCAGAACGCCGTACAATCTGGCATCATGCTACAGAGGTCGCTACGCCTTCCGCCGCGGGGTTCCGTCCTGATCCTCGGTCCTCGCCAGACGGGCAAGAGCACCTTCGTCAAGATGTCGCTGCCGGCGAAGTCGTGGTCCGTCGACCTGCTCCGCCATGACGACTACCTGAAATACTCGAAGTCGCCATCGACCCTCGCTCTCGAGGTCGAGGAACGGGCGCGGCGCGGCATCCGGGTCGTCTTCGTCGACGAGGTGCAGAAGGTGCCCGCGCTGCTCGACGAGGTGCACTCCCTTGTCGAACGGCTTCCGGTGCGCTTCGTCCTCACCGGATCGAGCGCCCGCAAGCTCCGGCGCGGCGGCGCGAACCTGCTTGCCGGCCGGGCCGCCATCATGCACATGCATCCGCTGACGTCGCGCGAGATGGCCGACTCGTTCGACCTCGAGCGCGTGCTCCGGCTGGGTTCGCTGCCGCCGGTCGTCGCCGGAAACGACCAGCACGCCCGCGAACTGCTTCGCTCCTATGCGGACACGTACCTGCGCGAGGAGATCCGGGCCGAGTCGCTCGTCCGCAACCTTGGCGGGTTCGCACGGTTCCTCGACGTCGCCGCCGCCCAATCGGGCGAACTGCTCAACGTCTCGGCCGTCGCCCGCGACGCCGGCGTGGCGGCGCGCACCGTGCAGGAGTACTTCCAGATCCTGGAAGACACGCTCATCGGCGTCCGGCTCCAGGCATGGCGCCGCAGCATCCGCGCCCGCCTCGTCGCCCACTCGCGCTTCTACTTCTTCGACACGGGGGTGACCAACGCGCTCAACCACCGCCTGACCGCCTCGATCGACTCCGCCGCGCGCGGGCGGCTCTTCGAACAGTGGCTGGTCCTCGAATGCCAACGGCTGATCGACTACGCCCGCTCGGAGGCCCGGCTCTTCTTCTGGCGCACCAACCACGGCGCCGAGGTCGACCTGCTGGTCGAGCGACACGGGAAGCTCGTCGCCGCCGTCGAGGCGAAGACGTCCCGTCGCATCGTCGGCGCCGATCTCTCGGGCCTTCGCTCGTTCGCGACGGAGAACCCCGGAGTGCCGCGCTTCGTGGTGACGCCGGACGCCCAGCCGCATCGGCTGGAAGGCGTGCTGGTGACAAACTGGAAGGATTTCCTGCGGGCGTTCCAGGCGATGCTGTAGGGTGCGATCGCAGGTTGCATCAGGCATCTTGGCCATAGTCATCTTGGCCACGCACCCGCACCCAAGCCGCACCTTGGCCACGCACCCTGGCCACCGACCGACTGTCGACCCATCGCCGCCCGCCACTGGTTGGGGTTGGTCCAGACGAAAGGACCGGCGAATCAGCAGGGAGGCCAGCCGCCGGGTTCATCGGCGCTGCGCTTCAGCAAAGTCCGACGGAAGAAGGCATCGACCGTGCCCAGCCACGAGCGTGCGAGTATGCCGGCGCCGTTTTCGGCCTCTGTTGGTCCCGGGGCTTGACAACGGAACGCTCATGGGTGCATGGCCAAGTTGGTCGTGGATGAATGGCCAAGATGATTCCTATGGGTCTTCCAAGGACGCGGTCCGTCGCGGTGAAAGCGGTCGCTGTCCCTCGGGCTTACGTTTGATCGAGGATCGTCGCCACCACGGGCGCAACGGCGACGGCAGGCAGTCACGTCGCGGTTGCCTCGCGGACGTCATCGGGCTCGTCGAACATGATCTGAAGCCGCCGCACCGGCTCGCCACCGATCAAGTGTCGCTGAATGATCTCCTCGAGCGCCTCCGGCGTGCACGAGTGATACCAGACGCCCTCGGGATACACGACGGCGATGGGTCCGTGGCCGCACACCTTCAGGCAGTCGGCCTTTGTGCGGTAGATCCCGCCATCGCCGGTCAGCTTGAGCTCCTTCAACCGGCGCTTGAGGTACTCCCACGACTCGTTGCTCACGTCGCGGTCGCAGCACTTGGGCTTGGATTGGTCGCAGCAGAGGAAGATGTGCCGGCGGATCCGGTCGACGCCTGCGTCGAGGGCCAGGGCGGTGACGTCGTTGGTCATGATTGCAGGACTCGCGCGATAGTCAGGAGCGCCAGCGGGCGTTCGGCGTGTCAAGTTCCTGGACGCGTCGTGGCGCGGTCCACACGATACTTGCCTCGCGTCCCCCGCGTCGTCTCCCCGCCACTACCATCGCACGATGTTCACCATCACGCGCGATGTCGTCCTTCCAGCGACCGTCACCGGCTCATGGCCGCGGCCGCGATGGATGGACATGAGCATGTGGGGCAAGCCGCTGGACACCTGCATGCTCGACGTGCGGTTCAGAGAGAAGTTCACCGATGCGCTGTCGACGGTGATCGCCGACCAGGAGCGCGCTGGGCTCGACATCGTGACGCACGGCGACCTCCACTGCGACGAGGACTTCGCCGGCCGGTCCTGGCATCACTACCCGCTCCAGCGATGGGCGGGCTTCGAGGGCGACCATCTCCAGTCGTGGCAGACGCGGTCGCCATGGCTGAAGTACCCGCCCGGCAACCTCCTCAACGAGATCTACACGGGCTGGCGCTGGCCGTGGGTGACCGGCCGGATCGAGCACCGTCCGCTCGATTACCCGAAGATCTGGCGCCTCGCGCAGCAGCGCGCCCGCAAGCCCGTCCGGTTCGGGACGTGCTGCTCGCAGGTGATGGGTCTCTTTCTCGACCTTCACACCGACGTCTACAAGGACAAGCGCGAGGTCCTGTGGGACATGGCGGTCGCGATGAACACCGAGCTCAAGGCGCTCCGCGACGCCGGCTGCCGCTGCATCCAGGTCGAGGAGCCATGCCTGCACTTCATGGCCAACTCGTTCGGGCGCGACCATGCCGACGTCCGCTTCTTCCTGGAGTGCTACAACCGGGAAGTCGAGGGTCTCGACGATGTGGAGATCTGGATCCACACCTGCTGGGGAAATCCCAACATGCAGCGCGTGATCGAGGACGACAGCTACGCGGCCTCGCTGGACATGTACATGTCCGAGGCGCGCGGCGACGTCTGGACGATCGAGACGAAGGATCGCGGCATGCGCGAGGTGGAGCTGCTGGCGCCGTTCATGCGCAGCGCCGGCAAGAAGGTCTGCGTCGGCGTGGTGAGCCACCGCCGCCTCCAGGTCGAGACGCCGGAGGAGGTGGCGGCGACCATCCGCCAGTCGCTGCGTCACGTGCCCGCGGAGCGGCTGGTTGTCTCCACCGACTGCGGATTTGGACGGCAGGGCTGCAACCGCGAGATCGCGTTCTTCAAGACGACGGCGATTGCGCAGGGGTGCAACATCGTGCGACGAGAGCTGGGACTTCCGGTAGCGGAGGTGAGGGCGGCGGAGGCGGGGTTGCAGACGGACATTGTGCCGGACACGGGTAGCTGTCCCTCATAGCCGGACGGGTTGGGGTCCGTGGGTCTTCTGACGACGCGGTCCGTTGCGTTGAAAGTGGTGGCTGTCCCTCGGGCTCCGGTTGGGTTGGTCCAGACGAAAGGACCGGCGAATCAGCAGGGAGGCCAGCCGCCGGGTTCATCGGCGCTGCGCTTCAGCAAAGTTCGACGGAAGAAGGCATCGACCGTGCCCAGCCACGAGCGTGCGAGCACGCCGCCACCGTGTTCGGCCTGTGTTGGTCCCGGGGCTTGACAACGGAACGCTCATGGGTGCATGGCCGAGATGATCCCACTGCGCTTTACGCCATTCGTGGCGTTCCGTTGTTGTCCGGCCTGGCGCACCGACGACAATCACACCATCCGGGCCCATCGCGGATGGACAGCGTGGGCCCGCGATCCGCGTTGTACAATGGGTCAGGATGCTGCCAGCGCCTGACCGATTCGCGTTCTAGGAGGATTCCAATGCTTGGTGAGGTTCTTGCGATATCGCTTCTCATGTTCGCGGTTCCTGGCGGTGCGACACTGCTTGTTCCCGACGAATACCCGACCATCGAGGCGGCGGCGGCGGCTATTGTGCTGCCGCAGTTTCAGAGTATCGTGCTCGCACCGGGAAGCTATGAGCTGTCCTCGGCGGGCATGCTCGATGTGCATGGGGCAACGATTCGGGGCGCCACTGGCAACCCACGCGATGTGATGGTCAATGGCAGTGACCAATGGATCAACAACGGGCTGCTCGACGATCTGTCGATATCGCACTCGGCGCTCATGGGAGTCGTCGGAACGAACTGCATGCTTGATCAATGCGGCGGGGCACTCGTCCCGAGCTCGTTCTTCGGATGTACGATGAACCAATGTGGATTCTGTGACGTGACGTGCGATACGTGCACGATCACGTCACAGGTTGGGTGCTGGCCATTCGCGACGTGCAGCCTCACGCTTCGTGACTCGTACGTCAATCTCGCCGGTACACCCCTGACACCAACCTCGATCCACGCGACGCGAACCACGTTCGAAGCTACCCCGATCACCGCACAGGTATTCGACATTGGCGGCCAAGGTAATTTCGTTCAATGTCTGTTCAAAGGCGCCAGCGGCGAGGCTCTTCGGGGAGAGCTGGTAGCCAACGTGCTTATCGTGGTCAACTGCACCTTCGTCGGCAACCAGACGGACATCCTGTTGGAGAATGTTGAATGTGGAACCGCCGCGATTTTCAACACGATCGGATCTATCGTCTGGGCGACGCATCCGTGCAGTCCCACTCAGCTCGTGGCGCTTTACGATCTGGCGGGAGAGGGCCTGGTGAACGCTGATGGAACGCTGCCGCCGGGGTCGCCCGCGGTGGGAGCGGCGAACCCATATGTGGCGATTGCGTATGGCGTCGAGTGCGGCTTGAACATTGGCTGGGATCAGGGCCGCACGTCTGATCCATGCGACTTCGTCGCAGGTGACGTGAACTCGGACGGCATCGTCAACGGCGCCGATCTTGGCGTGCTTCTCGGCTATTGGCCGGATTGACGCGATGCCCGACAGCCGCTTCCTCATCGGACACGGAGCAACGGACGAGGCGATCGCCGCCTCGGTCACGGACACCATCCGCAGGAGGTTGCGTTGGTTGCCTGTATGTGTTCGGATGATTGCGGTTGCCCGCCGCCCCCCGAACTCAGATGAACTCCAGTAGGCTTCCATGCGTTCAACCGCATGCCCACGTGGCATCTCGGTCATCTTGGCCACGCACCCTGCCGCCGACCGACCGTCGACCCATCGCCGCCCGCCACTGGTTGGGGTTGGTCCAGACGAAAGGACCGGCGAATCAGCAGGGAGGCCGACCGCCGGGTTCATCGGCGCTGCGCTTCAGCGAAGTCCGACGGAAGAAGGCATCGAGCCTGCCCAGCCACGAGCGTGCGAGCATGCCGCCGCCGTTTTCGGCCTCTGTTCGCACCGGGGCTTGACAACGAAACGCTCATCGATGCGCGGCCAAGATGATCCCGTGGCCAAGATGACCCCTCCTGCTCGTCCTGGGTCGAGCTCTGCGCCTTCGCGACCGGGCCGTGGGCCCGGGTTTCGATCGGGGAATCTCGAAAAATCCGTTGACACGGGGGGGGGACGGTACTCTCATCGCGGGCGATGGACATGTGTTCAGCATGAACCACTCGCAGCACTGAAAAGGGGGTCGTCATGTTCGAGCTGATGGTCGCAGCGGCGCTTGATGCTCGATGAATCACTGCGGCGACGTCAAGCGCCTTACCGGATGC
Source organism: Phycisphaerales bacterium (assembly GCA_046350555.1). Taxonomy (GTDB): domain Bacteria; phylum Planctomycetota; class Phycisphaerae; order Phycisphaerales; family SM1A02; genus JAXMAF01. The sequence goes on along the minus strand of JAXMAF010000013.1, from coordinate 123,666 downwards.
CTGCCGACTGGGACGGGATGCACAACGATTGTGTGCAAGACGTCGGACACGAACTTCACGCAGACGACATCCTGTCCGTAGGGTCTCGTATGCGGATTCCAGTGGACCTCCATGCCCTCGACCCCTTCCCATCGCGGCGTCTCGCGGCGGAATTGAATTGGGTTGGGTGGAGTGCGAGAGTCAACTGGGGCGCGTATGAGCGTGTTTATGCCAGAACTCTGGAGGTAACATCATGTTCGTCATCCCGATGTGTGTGTTTGCTTGCGCCGCCATGCTCGATGCCACGGTCCAGCTGCCTCCGCGGAAGTTCACCGAGGGAGGTGGCTGGTGTGCGATCCAGTGCTGGGCCGTTCCCTTGGATGGATCGATCCCGACCGAGGTCTTCTTCAGCGCAGCGCGGTACGGCGAACTCTTCCGAGCCGCCATGGACGTGGGGGCTGCCGACGAGTGCCTGTCCGAACCACAGGAGGATGGGTACGTCGTGCGCATCCTCGCGATTGCGCCGGAGGGTGGGTTTGGCAACATTGCCGAAGGTGTGCCCTTCTACTGCCATCTCCTCGATTCCACAGACGGCAACGTGACCAGGGTTCCCGACGATGGGGGTGGCTTGTCTTTGCTTGAGAATGACAAGCCGATCCTTGTGACCTTCGACGTGGTGCCGTTCGAGTGGGCCGAAGTCGAATGATTTGACGGCCGGACTGCCAACGTGCAAACGTCAGTCGGAGGGGGTCACGGCGACGAGGCGCGACGGCCGTCGCCGCGAGCTCGAGCCTTCTTGGCGGCGCGCGTCGTGCCTGCGGGGGACGGAGGGAGAACGAGCGCACGCTGGCCGTTCTCCGCCTGGGGCTCCCTCAGCCGACGAACGTCGTCATGCTGCAGCGTGCCGTACTGCTGGCGGGCGCGGCGCAGCGTGACCTCCGAGACACCGATTGCCCTCTCGGCGTCGCCGATCTCCTTCCCTGCCGCAAGCTGCTCGTCGGCCTGACGAAGCTTGGCGACGCTCTCCTCCGGCTTGTGACGCTTCCGCCTGGCTTGACCTGCCATCGAGAGACTCCTCTCTCAGGGCCGCATGGCCCTTGAAGTCTCTCATAACGGATGGACCTCTTCTTGGGAGGCAGGTCAGGCGAACGTGCCCCCAGAATGGCCGAGAGGCAAGAGTCGGATCAGTACGTCCACCCGGAAGCCGCAAAGGCCGCCTTCGGGATCGCCAGGTCGCGTCCGGCGCCACAGACAAACCATGCAAGATCATCGCCGCCGACGTTGTAGATCAAGACATGGTCGCCAACACTGAATCCCTCCACAGCGCTTGCCACGACGGCCTTGATTGCAATCGGCTTCTTCGCCATGCCCGGCAGCGCAGCGCGTTGCCCGGCCGAATCCTCCAAGGCGTGCAGTTCGCCTTGAGCCATCCATGCGAAGCGGGCCACGCTCGAACCATCCTTCTGAATCGCCACCTTGAAGACCGGCAGGTAGCGGACGTTCATCGCGCACTGGCCTTCGAGCACGGGCGACGACCATCCCGCCGTTTCCGGCGTGGGCTCCTTGATGACGGCCAGAGGTGGAACCGCCACTGCAAAGGTGGCGCCAGCGATCATGGCAAGCGCAGCCGCACCGAGACCGAAACTCACTGCGGCTGAAAGACGGTGGGCGTGAACGAGCGGCATGGGCGAAGGCTCCTGTGCATGCAGTACGTCGGTGTTCACATCACGGGCGAGGTCATCTTATTCACGCACCCTCGCACCCTGGCCACCGACCGACCGTCGTCCCATCGTCGCCCGCCCCTGGTTGGGGTTGGTCCAGACGAGGGGACCGGCGAATCAGCAGGAAGGCCGACCGCCGGGTTCATCGGCGCTGCGGTCCAGTGAAGTCCGACGGAGAACGGCATCGATCGTGCCCAGCCACGAGCGTGCCTGCGCCGCGGTCGGCCTCGCTTCGTCCTGGGGCTTGACAACGGAACGCTCAAGGATGCGTGGCCAACATGATCCTTCTCATGGATGCATGGCCAAGATGATCCCATCTTGGCCAAGATGATCCCATAGCTCCTCCGCGCGCACCGGCATGGCCGTCTACTTCACCCGCTCGAAGTGCCAGGTGAGCGATCTGCCTGACGACGCGGCGCCGTCGACTGTGTCGCCACCAGCCGAGATCGTCACTTCCAGCTCGTCGTCCGACTCGAACCGGTAGACGACGCGCTGCGGGAAGTCGTGCTTCTCGTTGACGAACTCGAAGGGAAGACGCACCTTGGACGATGGCCACGGCCGCTGCAACCGAAACTCCGTCGGCGGCATCCTTCCCTGCGGGCTTGCAAGATAGAACACGCCATCCGGCCGCGAAACGATTCGCAGGAACTCGAACTCGCCGCCCGACCAGTCTCCGTGGCCGAGCGTGCGGCTCGTTCCGATCATCGAGTTGCCCGCAGGAACCGACCACGTCTCCTCGGTCCACGACACACGATCACCCGGCTTGGCTTCGGCGGCACGCCATGTCCCGGCGAGCGGCGCGAACGGCGCCAGTGATTCGTCGGCGGCGGGCGGCGCATGGGGGTCGCTCAGGCAACCCGCGCCTGTGGCGCAGGAGGCGATGGCAAGGAGCGCAACAAGTGTCGATCCGGCACGCATGGAGGCATCGTCGCACATCGCGACGATGGCCGTGCGCTGCGAGCCCACCAACCTTCAAGTCAGCGTGGCCAATGTGATCCACGGCCAAGATGATCCCTTCACCTCCTTCGACAAGTTCAAGGAGCAGACGCCACCGCCACCGCCGCGTTGATCAGCGCCAGGTGTGAATACGCCTGCGGCAGGTTCCCCAGCGCCATCGCCGTCGACGCATCGAATTCCTCGGTCAGGATTCCCGGTGCGCGGACGAGCCCCACGAACTCGTCGAAGAGCGCCTTCGCCTCGGCGGTGCGGCCAATGGTCAGAAGTGACTCGATCAGCCAGCCCGTGCACACGTGCAGTCCACCTTCGCCGCCGGGCAGCCCGTCCTCGATCCGGTAGCGACGCACCGTCGGGCCGTCGCGAAGCCCGCGCTCGATTGCGCCGACGGTGTCGATCCAGCGCCGGTCGTCGCGCGCAACGAGCCCGGTCAAGCCGATCATGAGCACCGCGGCGTCGAGATGATCGCTGCCGTACGAACCGGTGAACGCCCCCGCGGTCTTGCTGTAGCCGTTGCGAAGCACGTCGTCGCGGATCGCGTCGCGAAGCCGCGACCAGTCGGCGCTGCGCGTGCCGTAGACGGCCTCCTCGACCACCAGCGCCCGGTCGATCGTGTGCCAGCACATCACCTTGGAGTGGACATGGTGCCGCCGCTCGGTGCGCATCTCCCAGATGCCGTGGTCGGGCTCCGTCCAACGGGCCTCGACGGCGCGGACCATGGCCCGGACCAGGCGCCAGTGGTCCGGTGCGATCGGCGCTCCTCGTTCTGCCAGCATGGCGGCGAGATCGACGATGGGACCGAACACGTCGAGCTGGACCTGATTGGCTGCCGCGTTGCCGACGCGCACCGGCCGGCTGCCGCCATAGCCGGCAAGATCGTTGAGATCGGCTTCCGGGGGAAGCTCGCCGCCAGCCAGCGTGTAGATCGGCCGCAGGCGCTCGGGCGACTCGTGCCGATCGACGACATCGAGCATCCAGTCCAGGAACTTGAGCGCGTGGCCGGTGTTGCCCAGGCGCATCAGCGCCGCCGCGGCGAGCGCCCCGTCGCGCGGCCAGCAGAAGCGATAGTCCCAGTTGCGCTGGCCGCCGAGATGCTCCGGGAGGCTCGTCGTGGCCGCCGCGGCAAACGCACCGGTCGGCCCGTGGCACAGCGCCTTGAGCACAAGCGCGCTGCGCCGAACCTGCTCCGCCGCGGCGCCCGGCAGCCGCAGCGAGCGCGCCCAGCCAGACCAGAAGCGCCGGTTCTCCTCGCGCCGATCCGAGGGCTCGGCCGTCGCGGCCCGCATGCTCGCCGAGCCGTAGCGCAGCTCGAGCTCGACCGGCAACCGCTTCCCCTCGATCGTGGCGATCGCCGTCTGATGCTGGCCCTCGTCGACGATCGTCCATGCGATCCCCGGCGCGAACAACACGATCGGATCGGGCGATCCCTCCACCTCGACGCCTTCGGGCCGCACGCGCAGCTTGGTCGCGACGCGCCCGAAGTCCAGCCGCGGCGCGAAGCGGATCGCCGCATCGCCATCGCCTTCGATCCGCCGCAGCAGGTCGCTTCGCCCAGGCTTCTGGAAGGCCCGACCGCCGGAGCAGTCGAGCAGGTCGACGACGCGCAGCGCCGGCCAGCGCGTGACCAGCGTGAACGAATCGCCCTCGTACTCGATGCTCGTCGGTGCGCCGCCGCCCGCGGGCCCGATCTCGAACGATCCGGCCTGGGCGCCGCCCACCAGCTCGGCGAAGAGGGCCGACGAGTCGAGCCGCGGCAGGCAGAGCCAGCAGAGCCTCGCGCCGGGCGCGACCACGGCCACCGTGCGCTGGTCCGACAGGATCGCGCAGCGGTCGAGCGGCGTCAGCTTCCGGCTCGCCAGCCAGGCGCGCCGCCTGTTCCCCAGCTCGCGGAGCACCTGGGCCACGGCCGGCACGGCGTCGAGCCGAAACGTCGCCACCGTCTCGCCCTCGCCGACACGGATGGCGAGATCGCGCGGTTCGAGGGCGCGAAACGCGTCCTCGTCGGTGCGATCGTCGCCGATGAACGCGACCGCCGTCGCGCCGCATTCGTGCCTGGCGCGGCGAAGCGCGCGACCCTTGTCGACATCGATCACCATGAACTCGACGACCTCGTGGCCGTGCTGGAGCGACACGCCGTCGACCGGCGCCAAGGCGTTGACCGCGGCACCGACGACGGCGCGGGCCACCAGGGGATCGGCGTTGCGCGAATGAAGCGCGACGCCACCGGGCTTGTGTTCGAGCAGGAAGCCCGGAAGATCGCCAATGGCTCGATGAAGCTCCGACTCGATCCGGCTCAGCAGGGCCGCAGGGCCGGCGCTCAACCGAAGCCGCTCGCTTCCGTACTCGCCGCCATGCATGCCGACCAGGAGCATCTGGCCGTGGTCGCCGACAAACTGGCGCAGGTCGTCCATCGCCCGCCCCGACACGATCGCCGCATGCGTGTGGTCCAGCGCCGCAAGGTCGCGCAGCGCCGCCAGCGCCGAGGCATCGGGCGTCGCGGCCGCCGGATCGGCCATGATGGGCGCCAGCGTTCCGTCGTAGTCGCACGCGACGAGGAGCACCGGCGTCTCGGCGACGTCGGCGAGGCGGGCGACGAGCTCTGCCGTCTGGACATTCACGCCGCGAGGTCTCCGAGGAAGCTCTCCGCCCAGAAGGCGACGTCGTGCCGGCGCACCTGCATGCGCAGGATCGACATGCGTCGCCGTGCCTCCTCGCGCGGAAGGTGCAGCGCCCGTCGAAGGGCTTCGGCGAAGCCGTCGATGTCGCGCGGATTGATCAGGATTGCGCGGCGAAGTTCGCGGGCTGCGCCGGCGAACTCGCTCAGCACGAGCACGCCCGTGTGGTCGCGCCGCGTTGCGACGTATTCCTTGGCGACGAGGTTCATGCCGTCTCGCAGCGGGGTCACCAGCATCACGTCGGCGGCCAGGTAGTACGCGACGAGCTGCTCGCGCGAGACGCTGCGCCGGAAGTAGTGCACCGCCACCTTGCCCGGCTCGCTGAAGTCGCCGTTGATTCGGCCCACGGTCTGCTCGATGCGCGTGCGCATCTCGGCGTACTCCGGGACCGGCTCGCGGCTGGGCACGGCGATCTGGATGAAGACCGTGTCGTCGATGCTCAGTTCGCGCCGACCCAGGATCTCCTCCAGGGCATGAAGGCGGGCGTCGATCCCCTTCGTGTAGTCCAGCCGATCGACGCTGAGGATCACCTTGCGCTTCGGATCGAGCCGCCTGCGGATCGCCTTGGCCTCCGCGATCACGTCGGGCCGCGCGGCGATCGCCTCGAACTCGGCGAAGTCGATCGAGATGGGATAGCTCATCACCTTGATGCGCCGCCCTTCGTGCTCGAGCTCGGTGTCGGTTCCCTCCGCCCCGGCGTAGCGCCGCGCCAGGCGCGAGAAGTTGCGGGCGTTCTCGATCGTCTGGAAGCCGACGACGTCGGCGCCGAGCAGTCCGCGCAGGATCGCCGTGCGCCACGGCAGCCACGCGAAGAGCTCCTCCGGCGGGAACGGAGTGTGCATGAAGAAGCCGATGCGCGCCTTCGGCCTGGCGTCGCGAACCATGCGCGGCACGAGCTGGAGCTGATAGTCGTGGACCCACACCAGGTCGTGCCGGCCCGCCGCCTTGACCGCGGCGCGGGCGAAGCGCTGGTTGACATCCTGGTACGTCCGCCACCAGCCACGCTGGAACTCCGGCGTGCGCACGGCGTCGTGATAGAGCGGCCACAGCGTGCGGTTGCTCATGCCGTCGTAGAACTCGTGCACCTCGCGCGGCGAGAGGGCCACCGGCCGGATTTCAATCGAATCATGCTCGAACGGCCGCGGCGCGCGGCCCGTGGTGCCGCTCCAGCCGATCCAGACGCCCGCGCGATCGCGCAGCACCGGCGACATCGCGGTGACCAGGCCCCCCGAGCTGGCCTGCCAGCGCGCCGTGCCGCCCGTGCCGACGCGCGAGACCGGCAGCCGGTTCGTGACCACGACGAGCCGGCTGGTCCGTCGCCCGGCCGAGGATCGCGACACGCGGCCGGTCGACTTCCGCGGACGAGGCTTTGAGGGGTGGGACGAGGGCATCGGCGGTTCGGGCGAGTATTCGCCGGACCGAGGCTGGCACCAATGAGGCGAATGCCCGATGTTGGGTGATTGCCTGATGCGGCCGTCTGGGGCCGATGAAGCGCGCCGCCACCGGTGCACGCGGCGGAATCGAAGGCGTTGGCGCGAACGATCCCGATCCGGTTGCGCTCGTCGTCCTCGCGCCCCTCGATGTCTCCTGCAGGACAAGGTCACGGCTGCGGCCGCGACTCCTCACGCCGATCCTCGGCGTGGACGTATGGGAGCACGCGTACTGCATCAAGTGCCAGGGCGAGACACCGTGGACACGCATGTTCGCCAAGACACCGTGAGACACCGTGGACACGCATGTTCGCCTGCGCTTTCTCAATTCCTCGCGACTCGCCGGAATCGCGTGGTAGTCTCTCGGCCTGACCCGCGCTGGCCGTCACCGGGGTGACGATTCCAGCCGGTGCGGATTCCGGGTCCTGCGTTCCGTTGGTTGGCGTCCATCCCGAGTTCCGCCTGTCCACCGCGCGGTGACTGCGCGCACGGCATCCGAGCACCGCATCCGTTCCCGGCATGGCTGGGGACAACTCCGCCCCGGCCGCGCGTCGGTGTGCCCCGGACCGGCGGGGGCTCGCGTTGGCCGCCCGCCACGAGCCAACCACGTCCGCATTCCGAGACATCACATGGCCATCCCGCGCGGCAGGCTCGTCGACGAATCCGAATCGGGCATCTACCACTGCGTCTCGCGCTGCGTCCGCCAGTCGTTCCTGCTGGTCAACCACACACCGCCCGCGTCGCCCATGGACGCGCCGCTGCTGCCCGACGACCACCGCCGCGACTGGCTCCTCGACCGGCTCGCCGTGCTCACAGACGTCTTCGCCATCGACTGCGTGTCGCTGGCGGTCATGGGCAACCACCTGCACCTGCTGCTCCGCACCCTGCCCGAGGTCGTCGACGGCTGGTCCGACGCCGAGGTCGCCTATCGCTGGCGCATGCTCCATCCCGATCTCGCGATGCGCCGGGCCGAGGGCATCGCCCTCGAACTGCCGCCGCGGCACGACGAGGTGCGGCGGCTCGTGCTGGACGGATCGAGGATCGCCGCTCGCCGAGCACGGCTCTCGTCGCTCTCCTGGTTCATGAAGGAACTCAAGGAGTGGATCGCCCGCCGCGCCAATCGCGAGGAGGACCGCCACGGCGCGTTCTGGGAGGAGCGGTTCTCGAGCGACCGCGTGCTGGACGAGCCGGGGCTGCTCCTGTGCGCCAGCTACATCGACCTCAATCCGGTGGCGGCGCGGATGGCAGACGACCCGCTGCGGGCGAGATACACCTCCGTCGAGGCACACGCCCGGCGACTGGACGAGCGCGGACGCGAGCTGTGGAGGCGGATGGCGGAGGCGCCGGACTCGCGCGGGCGAGTCGATCCGGCGTCGGAGATCGAGGCGTTCGTCGCGCAGTTCGACGGGACGCTATTCTCGCCGTCGATGCCGTCGAGGCGCGAGCCGCACGGTGTGGCGGACGAATGGGAGCTGGTGCAGGAGGGCGCTGCCGCGATTCCCGAGCCAGCGGCACAGGTCGGGCATGTCGGGCATGGAGAGCATGTCGCGTATGCCGAGCACGGTGAGCCCGCGACTCCGACCGTCCCGTCGACACTCGTGACCGATCCCCCGCCACCTCTCTCGATCCCCATGCGCCGGCCGCGGCATCCCCGGCGCCGCCCGCCGGCCGTCGCCCTGTGTGCGGTCGGACAGGGCGACTACTTCAGGCGCCTTCGCGTTCTGACGGAGCTCGCCCGGGAACGTGGCGACGCGAAGCGCGAGGCGAAGGGCGGGGCGGCGCGTGCATTGCGCAGCGCCCGCCGCGGGGGGCGCGCCGGTGGCGCGGGCGACGTCGGGGCCGGCGGCGATCCGCGGCACGGCAGCCACGCCATCGAGATGTCGCTGGCCCGCCCGGTCGACCTCGCGGCGATCTCGTGCATGGCGGTCGCGCTGACGCAGGAGACTCCCCGCCGCGCGATGGAGCTCCTTCACGCGATGCTCGAGGCGCCGCGAAGCTGGGGCAGCGCTATCGGAACCCCTTCCAGCCTCGCCGCCCACGCCTTGCGCCGCGGCGTGCGCGGGGTGGTGATGTCGCTGCGGCCCTTCGAAGGCGGCGGGCCATCGGGCGCGGGCGGCGGCAACCGTTGCGACGGGAACAACCGGGCGGTGCCGCCCGCAACCCGGGCACGTGGCGACCCCGCGGCCGCGTGAAGACATCGGCGCCGCTGCGCCGACGAGTCCATCACCGAAGCCACCTGCGACGATCCCGAGGGGATTGGGCGTCACCGCGCGCCGTGACCGATCCCCACCCCCGCGCGGACCGACTCCCGAGGCCATGTCGGGTTCCCAGGACGCAGTCGGCACTGCTGCCGGATGAAGCTGCCGGACAAACGAGGCAGGTGGGCGAACCGGCGCCATCGCCGCAGAGATGCGTGTCCACGGTGATTCACGGTGATTCGTGTCCACGGTGATTACGTGTCCACGGTGGTTGTCCGAAGATGCGTGTCCAGTGCGTCAGGGAACGCTCATGACATCTCGTCCGATGAAAGGAGCGGACCATGTGAACAGTCGACGACACATGTAGCCGACCGGGCGGCGACGGCAGCGATGCCGGCGTCGAAGCCTCGGAAGGCGAAGCGGCGAGCCGTGGCGAAAGCGAACCGATCGGCTCCGTGACGCACATGGGAGCGGCCAGCCTGCTGGACATGGTGAAGCCAACACGGTCCGCGAGCAGTCGGCACCGCAGCGGACCGGCTCCCTCCAGTTGAATCATGGTCTTGGCGGACGGCACGTCGCGAAAGACGTCATGGGAACCTGAGAGACCCGGCCGGTCGGGATCGTGACCCGAACCGTCGCGCGGAATGCATAACGCGGGGCGGGACCGGCCGGGAGTCGGAGGGGCTCCCAGTTTGATCATGAGTAGCGACGAAGCGGCCAACCACCGTGGAGCGAAGGAGCCCTGCCGACGACATGCGAAGTCAGACGCGAGGAGGTACCGCTTGCGGGGTCAACCCGCCTCTACGGACTGAGACCTCCCCGCAGAGACCGAAGCTCTCTCGCAAGGCGAAGACGAGGAGATGCCCAATACCGGCTCGACCGCGAATCGAGCGTCACGGCATTGTTCACCGAGCCGCCGACAGCCGAGTGAGGAAGTCGTCGGGCAAGCCGGATGCGGGAAACCCGCACGTCCGGTTTGACGAGGGGGACGGTCGCCGCGCGAGCGGGGGCCGTCCCTACTCGACAGGTGGTTTCGGGGTGGTTTCGGAGATGCGTGTCCAAGGTGGTTTCGGAGATGCGTGTCCAAGGTGGTTCGTGTCTAAGGTGGTTCTCCCGTCCAAGGTGGTTCTCCCCGCAGGCGAATGCGAGCCGGCACGGGCGCGGCGCGCGCCGACGTGCCTCCGTCCTTCGTCCCCTCGCTGCGTTTGCAGTGCAGTTCAGTGCAGTGCATCGCCGGCCATGCCGCAAAATCGCCCAAGGATCCCACGTCGTCCACGCGTCCGCGCATGATCCGCACATCGCCTCCCACCACAACATCGCGCCGTCGCGCATCCCACGTCTGATCTCTGCTCTCTGATCTCTGAAGTGACCCACGAGCCGCTCTACCCCAATCGGTGAAGGAAGAGCGGCATGTATCACCCCGCCCACCCCACCAGAGCCACGGCGCCCACGACCAACCACGCGATCCCCTTGATCAGGAAGAACGCGAACGCGACCGTCCCCACCCTCTTCAACGCTCCACCGCGCATCGCCGGCCTCCTTGCCTTGGGTTGGCGTTTCGCCTGCAACTGCCCGACCGGCTCCACCGCGGCAGCAGCATTCCAACGCGCCGCCGATACTGCGCGTACTCCGGAAGCGTCGCCACCAGGTCCCGTTCCTCCCACTGGATCGCCATCAGGATGTACACCGTCGTCACCACAGCGAACAGAAGGTGCGCCGCTGTCATGGTCGGCGCCGCCCAGAACGCGACCAGCCACCCGACGTAGAGCGGGTGCCGCACCACGCGATACAGCACCGGCGCCCTGAACGGAAGCGCCGTGTACTCCCTCCCCAGGAAGCGCAGCCACACCTGCCGCAGGCCGAAGAGATCGAAGTGGTTGAGGAGGAACGTGGCCGCCAGCACCAGCAGCCACCCCGAGGCGCATGCCGCGTGGATCGCGCCGCGCGCCGCCGGGTTCTGCACGTCCCACACCACGCCTCCCATCGGTCGCCACAGCCAGAACATCGCGACCAGGGCCACGCACGAGAAGAGCACATAGGTGCTGCGCTCCGCCGCAGGAGGCACGATCCTTGTCCACACACGCTTGAACCACGGCCGCGCCATCACGCTGTGCTGCACGGCGAACAGCCCCAGCAGCAGCAGGTTGATCGCCACCGCGAACAGCCGAGTCCCATCGCCCGGCTTCGGTGCGGCATCGAGCGCGGTCGGCGTCAGCCCACCGATCCCGCTCAACCATCCGATGGCATACAAGAACGTCGCCAAGAACACCGCGTAGCACACCACGCCGTACAGCAGCACGCCCACACGGGCGGCCAGTTCCCCCGGCGCGGAACGAGAATCGACGGTCCACTCCGGATCGAACCGGCGCTCACTCGCCGATTGCAGCGATTCCGGTCCCGACGGCACGACCGCGGCCACCGCGACAGTGCGTGGGTGCGCAGAACCAGGACTCTTCACGGAGGACGAAGCACATGCCTTCATTGGGCATCTCCTTTCAAGGTGCAAGCCCGTGTGGGCAATGGACAACCTGCGCCGCGCCAAGGCGGGAGCCTCCCGCACATTCGCTCGGTTGTGCCGAGCCTCGCGGCACGGTCAGGTATCGATGCCGACCATACTGCCGTTGCCGCCCCTGGCCAATTGACTCCAGGTCAACCACCGGGTGTACTCAAGGTCAACCATTCGGCCGAAGCGGAGGCGATCGCTTCACCGACTTCCACACGTCCACGACCTCCCTCCGCCATGCACAGCTCCGCCCGAGACCGCATCCTCAATACCGCTGGCGACCTGTTCGCGCGCCACGGCTTCAACGCCGTCGGCATCGATCGCATCATCGCCGAGGTCAACACCACCAAGACCACCTTCTACAACCACTTCGAGAGCAAGGATCACCTCATCATCGAGGTCCTCAAGATCCGCAACACCCAGGAGCTGGATGAACTCGCCACCGACATCCGCCGCCGGGCCGGCGCAGGCAACCCGCGCGGCCAGCTCCTGGCCATCTTCGACGCCTTCGACGAGTGGTTCCGCGAAACCGACTTCCGTGGCTGCATGTTCATGAACGCCGCGACCGAGTTCCCCGACGACAGCGACCCGATTCACCAGACCGCGATTTCCCACGGCGCGCACCTTGCCGACCTCATCTTGAAGCTTGCGCAGCAGGCCGGCGCGGCCGACGCACCGGCGCTCGCCGCGCAGTTCTCGATCCTCCTCACCGGCTCGCTGGTGCAGCGGCATGTCGCGAAGAACATCGACTCGGCCCGGACGGCGAAGGCGGCCGCAACCGGCCTCCTCAACCTGCACCTTGGCGGCTGATGCGCTTCGGTGATGCAGGCGCGCGAAAGGACGCGTGGCCAAGTTGAGCCCGTGGCCAAGATGAGCCAGATGCTCCCTGGCCAAGATGAGCCCGTATGATTTGCAATGCCGCGCCTCCGCCAGCTCGCCGTTGTCGGGTCGATTGCCGCCGCCTCCGCGACGTCCGCGTCGGCCTACGTGACCTGGTATACATCGCTCGATGCGTGGCGTGACGCCACCGTCGATGACGTCATCGCGGTGACGTTCGACGAGCCGGCCTGGCCGGTCAACCAACCGCTCGCGGGCACGTGGACGGTCAACAACGTCGCTTTCAGCGGCCACGCCGGAGCGCCGTTTCCAAACATCTACGTTGCGACCTTCGGATCGCCCTTCGGCAGCGGAAACTGGCTGGTCGCCAACGGCGACGAGAACATCGACATCGTTCCGCTCGCGCCACCGACCGCGTTCGGCTTCGACGCGGCATCGAACGACTTTGGTCCGGCCGCGATCCACATCTTCGACATCGATGGCGATCCGATCGGGATGTTCGTCGTTCCCAGTGGCTCGCACGGGTTCGTCGGCGCGATCTCGAGCGTTCCCATCGGACGAGTGAACTTCACATCGATCCTCGGGGCCGTCGCCGACACCGGCTTCGACACGGTGCGGCTCGCGACGCGGGTGGCGCTCGTCGGCGACATCAATGGCGACGGCGTGGTCGACGGCGCCGACCTCGGCCTGCTGGTCGCCGCCTGGGGTGCGACTGGCCCCGGCATTCCGAGCGATCTCGACTGCGATGGTGTCGTCGATGGCGCGGACTTGGGGATCCTGCTCGGGGCGTGGACGGGGTGAGCCGTTGCGCTGACGGGCGCCAGTCGCGTCCGCGCCTCGCGCTGCACCTGCGCAGTCCGACTGACGGACCGCAACCCTGATCTCCGATCCCGAATCCCCTTGCGAGGTATGAAACCCATCGGCCCGACTGAGCCGGAGATACTCGATCGTCAGGAACCGCTCTCGGAGCGCCCAACTACCGGTGATTTCCGCAATCTCGAGTCCCTTGGTGGAGAAGATGCCGACTGCTCGATCGACCTCGTCTTGCGGTGGATCGTACGCCAAGGCGACCTCTGCGCCGAAAACACACCACCAGCCGTATGACTCGCGCCACATTCCGGCTGGAGCCGACTTCGGATCGACCGCCTTCTCAAGCTCCTCGGTCACGCGCAGGATGCACTCGGACGGCGAGAGCAGTTCACGTGCGACATCGTTGGTCACCCGTGTCCCGCGGCAGGCGTGCGCCGCAGCGGCATATGTCGAGACGTTGGTCGCACGCGCGAAGTCGGCCCATCCTTGCTCGGCGTCGGCGAGATCGATCTCCGCGAGACGGGCGAGCGACCTTCGCTCGTCGGCCTCGGCGAGTGCGCGGCACCGGCGCGACTGGCCGCGGACATCGCGCGACATCGCCTTTGTTCCAATCAGATCCACATCCTCGGGAAGCGGCTCGTCGAACCGCTGAAGCACGGCGCCTGCCATTCCGGGTAGTGCCTGTGTCTGACTCTGGGCGCTGCCTTGGATGACCGCTGCCGGCCGGAGGGCCTGTGGCCAACCGGTTGCCGCCTGCACCGACAAGGCCGAGGGCCTCTGCCAACCGGCGTGCCAGTGCCTGGTGATCGAGTGATGGCACGTGCGATCGGTCACGACATCGACGGCGGCGTGGAGCGCCGGCCGCTCGTCCGCGCTCGAATCTGGTGCGAGCCGCAGAGCGAAGCGAGGACGCGACAGCGTGTCGGACGACGATGTGGGGCGCCGAAGGTGTCGTGGAATCGACCGGCTGCGGGCCGTGCTGCGTCCGTGTCCGCACAACAGCGGGAGTTCCTGTGCAACGCTACAACCGGGCGCTTCTGGCGATGGCGGCGATGGTCGTCTCGACCGGCGCCCTGGCGCTCCCGCGGCTGCCCGTGGCTCCGACCACCGACAGAGGATCGACGAAGATCGCCGCCGCCGACCTCCAAGCCGACCTGGTCCTGCTCCGGCGCGCGTTCAACGAGCTCCATCCAGGGCTCTTTCGATACAACACGAGGGAGCGGATGGAGGCCAACTTCATGATGTTGGGCGCCGCGTTCGACCGCGACCTCACGGTGCGGGAGGCGTTCCTGGCGATCTCGCGGTTCACCGCCGCAATCAAGTGCGGTCACACCCAGCCCAATCCCTACAACCAGTCCGACGCGGTGGTGGCCGAGGTGTTCACGCGGGCGGACAAGCTGCCGTTCTACTTTCGTTGGATCGATGGACGGATGATCGTGACACGCGACCTTTCGGGCCGCGGCGCCCTGGCGCCCGGCACGGAGGTCCTGTCGATCGACGGCGCGCCGGCGCGGACCATACTCGACACCTTGATGACCATCGCACGCGCCGACGGCTCGAACGATGCCAAGCGCATGCGCCTGCTTGAGGTGACCGGCACCGATCGATTCGAGACGTTCGACATCTACTATCCGCTCCTCTTCCCGCGGGCGAGCACGCCGTTCGAGCTGCGCGTTCGTCCCGGCATGGGTGGTCCGGAGTCGAAGGTCACGGTCGAACCCATGACATACGAAGCCCGGCTGGCGGCACATGAAGCAGTGCACACCGCCAACGACACAGGAGAGGGCCCGTTGTGGAAGCTCTCCTTCCTCGAAGACGGGACGGCCTATCTGCGCATGTCGAGTTGGGTTGCATACAAGACCACGTGGGACTGGACCCGGTTCATCAACGACACGTTCGACGACCTGATCGCCAAGGGTGTGCCGAACCTGTTGATCGACCTGCGCGGCAACGAGGGAGGTTCGGGCGTTGGCGAGGTCATCGTGGCTCGCTTGATCGACACGCCGCTGCCCCGGTCGCCCAACGAACGGTTCGTGCGGTATGTCAAGACGCCGCCGGATCTCGACGCGGTGCTCGACACCTGGGACAGTTCGTTCAAGGACTGGGGCAGCGACGCAATCGGCCCGCTGGATCTGGCCGATCGTAACACGGGCCTCCCGGCCGGTACGACCGCCGGCTTCTACAGGCTGCGCGACGGCGAAACGAAGGACGGCCCGCGAGCCGAGAACGAGGCCGAAGCGATGATCGCTCCGGCAGGCAAGCGGTACTTGGGACGCGTGTTCGTGTTGATCGACGCAACCAACAGCTCGGCCACGTTCGAGTTTGCCGAGATGGCCAAGCGGCTCAAGCTCGCCACGCTGATTGGACAACCCACCGGCGGCAACCAGCGAGGCATCAACGGCGGAGCGTTCTTCTTCCTGCGGCTGCCCAGGAGCGGCATCGAAGTGGATCTTCCCATCATCGGCGTCTATCCCAAGTTGGGGTCGGCGCCGCGCGACGATGCGGGCATCGCGCCCGATCTTCTCGTCACCCCGACAATCGAGGACGTCGTCGGCGGAGTCGATGCGGAGCTGGAGGCTGTCAAGCGGCTGATTGAACTGTGCCCCAAGGAGACGACCCCGATCCTTCTCATACGGATTCCAGTCGACCTCCATGCGCTGGACCCCGTGCCCACGGCGGTATCTCACGGCGGAATTGGGCTTGGGTGGGGCGCGAGAATCAACTGGGACGCGTATCACCGGCTCGCTGGTGCAGCGGCATGTCGCGAAGAACATCGATTCGGCCCGGACGGCCAAAGCGGCCGCAACCGGCCTCCTCAACCTGCACCTTGGCGGCTGATGCCCTTCGGTGATGCAGGCACGTAAAGAGACGCTTGAAGAGGATCACGCTGGCCACGAGGGACCACGCTGGCCACGCACCCCGACCACTCTGACCACGCGACCACTCTGGCCACGCATCCCCGCACCCCGTCCGCCGGCCGACCGTGGACCCATCGCCGACAGCCGCTGTTTGGTTTGTTCCAGAAGAGAGGACCGGCGAAGCAGCGGGATGCCGACCATCGGGCGTCACTGGCGCCGATTTCGATCCACCTTCGTCCTATGGCGTGACAACTGACTGCTCATGGATGCGTGGCCAAGATGGGCCCTCTAGATGGGCCCCGTGCCGTGGCCCAGATGAGTCATGAATGCATGGCCAAGATGAGCCTGTGCATACTCCAGAGGGACAAGGAAAAGGACACAGACAGCGCTGTCGCCGAGTGGCGACATGCACCTATTAATGATTCGACAGGCAAAACGACGGCGGACTAGCTGGACCACGCCTGGAGCAGCAGTCCTAGATCTCCCCCGGCAACCACGCCATCGCCATCAAGATCTGCTGAGTCACCCGAACCCCACATCGAAATGAGCAGAGCAAGATCTGCGGCTCCGACGAGGCCATCGCAATCCAAGTCAGCCGCGTGAACGACCGGCTTTGCTCGAAGCGTGCACTTGGTACTGCAGTCCGTGAGCAGCGTGCCGTCGCTCGTGATGGCGAGCCCGTCTCTCGCCTTCGTGTTGAAGGGCACCGGAAAAGTCGCCGACAAGTCCACGCACACGCCATCTGCTGCCGCGCACGGGGGTCCGATCCAAGACGTTGTCGTCAGGTTTGTTGTTCCAATGGCTACACCCGAGTTGTTCAGGTCGACAATCCACCATCGAGCATGGCCGACCGGTGGCTCAATGATGTTCAGCCTGCCCTCGCCTAGGGAATAGGTAAAGCCCGCCGTCTCCGACCACGGTATGTCGGGCGTCGGCTCGGTGCGCACGTTGCCAGCAATAGTGCCGCTGGCGTTCACCTTGCGAGCTTCAGACTTGGTGAAGGGAGGCGGCGGCTCGATAACAACCGCGCTTGCCCCCACGAGCACAAACGCGCGAACATCCTCGGTGAATGGGTCAGCGACCTGAGTCTGCGAGACGTTTCCGCAGATCAGACCTGCATCGTTGATGTCGGTGCAGCTTGTGGTGTTCCAGCCTTCGATCTGGATGGCCACACGCCCGATTTCCAATGACCACTGAAATCCGCCGAACGGGTAGATCGGCGGGCTGCTCTGCGTGTCCACGCTCTCCGTGCCCACAACCTGATTCTTGTCGTTGATCCCGTTTACGTACGACCAACCCGTCCCGTTGGGTGTCGGTGGGATCATAGGAATCCATGTGTAGCCGGCGCCGTTGGGCATCAACACGAACCCGCGGTCGCCATAGGCCGCGACCTCTGCGTTGACGAGGATCCAGCCGTTGTTGTTGATCCGGACCGCCGTGCCGGACTGCACCCCGGGTGGGAGCGCGATCGGCTTCACGCCCTCCGCTTCGCTCCAAGTGCATGGGTACGGATCGAGCAGGGAGAACGATCCCACTGCCACGCCGACGTCGTTGAGGTCATACAGGTTGAGGTTGGTCGGTCCCCATCCAGGCACGAACGGGCCGTCGAGCTGCGTGACCTCATAGCCGCATGGGATCATGTCGGGCGGGCCGCCGGTGGCTGTCGAACTGGCAGTCGCGGCGGCGGCGAGGATGCAAGCGAAGAGGCGGCGGCTTGGAAGTCGCATGGAGCAGCACGGTACGCAGCCGCTGAGTGCGTGTTGCACCCACTGTATGGGACAAGCCACAGTTTCTGCCACAATCCGCGGCGGCTCGACCAGCCCAACGCCATCCGAAGTCCGCTCGCCCAAGTCCTATCCTGCCCGCCGATGTCCACCCCCGCCCCACTCATGCTCTCCGTCTCCGGCCTTCGCGGCATCGTCGGTCAGACGATGACGCCGGTCGTCGCGGCGGAGTTCGCGGCCGCGTTCGGATCGTGGCTGCGCGCCGAGGTGCAGAGGCCCACCGTGTGCCTCGGCCGCGATTGGTAGACACCTTGGACACGCATGTTCGCCTGCGCTTTCGCAATTCCTAGCGACTCGCCGGAATCGCGTGGTAGTCTCTCCGCCCGACCCGCATCGTCCGTCGCCGGGGGTGACGACGACGGTCGGCGCGGATTCCGGGTCTTTCGTCTCCTTCTCGGTTGGCGTTCATCATCGCGGATCGCTGTGGGCTCCGGCTTTCGGCCGCGCGGCTGTCGCGCGCGCACGGCGTCCGCACACCGCCATCGTTCGTCGCATCACCGCGGGGGGCGGCTCCATGCGAGCCGCGCTCGTCGATGCGCCGCCGCGGCCTTGGCCGCGGCAGCGGCGAGCGAAGGCTGGGCGGCGAAGGCATGCGGTCATCCTTCGCTGCTGGCTTCCCGCCTCCACAGCACGCTTGCAACCACCGCCACGACCAGCGTCGAGACGACGACGGCCAGCGATACGGTCGTGTCGATCTTGATCGACTTCATCGGCGGAAGCTCCACGCCGACCCAGGCGCCCATCGTGTTGAGGTACGGCGGCGCGGCCAGCAGGAGGAGCTTCGCGCCGACGAATGCGAGGATCGCAATCAGCGCCGGCTTGAGGAAGCGGAACCTGGTCATCAACGACGCGAGGCAGAAGTAGAGCGAGCGGAGCCCGAGGATCGCGAAGATGTTGCTCGTGAACACGATGAAGGGATCGGGCGTGATCGCGAAGATCGCCGGGATCGAATCGACGGCGAAGACCAGATCGGTGATCTCGACCATCACCAGGGCCAGGAAGAGCGGCGTCACGTGGCGCACGCCGTCGATCCGAGTGAAGAACCTCTGGCCGTCGAAGCCCTCGTGGACGGGATAGAGCCGCTTGACCAGCCGGACGACAAGGTTCTCGCCCGGATCGGCGTGGCTTTGGACGACGGCCATCTTGACCGCGGTGAGCACGAGGAAGAGTCCGAAGACGATGAGCACCCACATCGCCCGGAGGATGAGCTCGGCGCCCACGGCGATCATCGCGCCGCGCATCGCCAGCGCGCCGACGATGCCCCAGAAGAGGACGCGATGCTGGTACTTCGTGGGAATCGCGAAGAAGCCGAAGACGATCGCGATCACGAAGATGTTGTCCATCGCCAGCGACTTCTCGACCACGTATCCGGTGAGGTACTGCCTGGCGGCCTCGGCGCCGGCCACCGTTCCTTCGACGATGAGCGGCGCCGCGGCGTCGGTCGCCGCGAGGGGGTTGTACATCGGCGTATCGAGCCCGAGCCCCAACCAGTGATGCTCGTAGGCGACGTGGACCACGCCGGCGAAGCCGAGGCCGATCGTCACCCAGACGATCGACCAGGTGAGCGACTCTCTGAAGGTGACCTCGTGCGCGTCCCGATGAAAGACGCCCAGATCGAGCGCCAGCATCGCCAGCACAAAGAGCAGGAAGATGCCGTAGGCGAGAGGCCGCAGGGTGTCGGGCGACCACGCGTCGACGGCCGGCGCGACGACGGCGAACGGAGCGCCGACCGCGACCGGAGCGCAGGCGGCGACAAACGACAAGACAGGTTCCATGGATCCTCGGTGCAGCACGTGGAGACGAACCAACACGTTCGGCCGCGGCCGCCGATGGTCGGCGCCGCGCATCCCGAACGTCGGTCTCGCCTCACATCGACGGGCCGGTCGAGTCTCCGACCAGGCCTGTCCATGTGCACCGCGGACCGGGGGCAACGCGCCCCGTGCTGACGATCCGCGGCGCCGGCGCAAGCGGTCGCGCCGGCTGGCTACTCCCCAAGGGGGCGAAGCGTAGGCCGGCGAGGCGCGGACGGGCAAACGGTGTCAAGCCCGCATGGCAGGAGGCGAACTCCCACGGCACTCGGCGGAGAGCACGACGCGAACGTGGCCGGAGATCGGGCGGCGCGCGCCGACCTCACCCGCATGCCGCCGCGCTGGGTGACGTGGTGTGCAAGGCCCGGGACCACGACGCGGGCGATGTGGGGCACGGGCGGATGGTGCCGCGAACGGGGGCGCTATGTTGTTCTGGGGTGCTCGTTCTTGGTTATGAGTTACTAATAACTAGTAACTAGCTACCAGTTATTGGTTGTGAGTCAGTCGATGGCTGTCCATCGTTACTTGGTCCGTCACCCCGTCCAGGCGCCGAGCAGCGTTCCCAGGTCGGCGCCGTCGACGATGCAATCGCCGTTGATGTCGCCGACGCAACTGGCGCAGTTCGGGCATGGACCCCAGTTGCTCAGGAGCAGTCCGAGGTCGCCGCCGTCGACGTGGCCATCGCCGTTGAGATCGCCGACCAGCGGGGCCACCCCACCGCCGCCGATCGTGCCGCCGATCTCGATGAGCCGGGCCATGTCGCCCGAGCCCGATGGCGAAGAGACGCCGCCGGCGAATGCGCTGCCGCCGCCCGACTGGCCCTGGGCATACGCCCGCAGCACGTCGTTGAGCGTGTCCAGCATGATCGCCGCGTTGGTGACGTTGCTGTAGCAGCCCGCCGTCTCGCCGCCGACGCCCTGGTATCCGCTGAACGCGAACGGCGTGGTCGCGAGCGTCGCAGGCGCGACCAATTGCATTCGCGGTTGCGTCGAATTCGAGTTGTCGTCGATGGTCAGGAGCAGATCGCCGACGGATCGCGCGCTGAGCCCCACCGGTTCCTCGCTGCCATCGTTCGAGCCGACGACGGTGGTCTGCACGATGGCGCCCGCGACGCGCGTGCCGTCGACGCTGAGCGGGATGCGTCGCACCCGCGTCTCCGGATCGAGCGAGTCGGCGACGACCAGCGCGTTGCTGCTGGCGTCGTAGATCATGGTGCCCGATTGGCCGCCGAGCGTGATCGCGAAGACGTTGACCCCGTTCACGTCGAGCAGGTCGTGCGTCTGGCCCGCGCCGTCGATCCACCCGATCTTGGTCGAACCGAGGAGATAGATGCGGCCATCGCCCGTCGGCGCGAGGTCGCGCGGCGACTGGTCGAACGATGTTGGCAGCGTGGCGATCGCGCCGTTGGCATCGATGAGCCGCAGGTCGACGCTCATGCCCCCGAGCTTCGCGACGATCCGCTTGCGGAACGGGTCGTACGTCGCCGCGTGGCTGCCGAATGCGACGGGGAACTGCACCAAGAGCGTCTGCGTTGCGGCGCCAGGCGTGATCCGCAGCACGCCCGACTGGAATCCCGGCGGGTTCGGATTGGGCAGGTTGGCCGAGACGAGGTAGAGATCGCCCGTGGCGAACTCGGCCGCACGGACCTCGCTTGCGGCCGCGGCGAGCAGGAGCGGCACAAGAACCAGCACGGAACTGTCGAAGCGTGAGCGCATGGCGGATTCCTCCGATGGTGACCCAGGGAGAAACGGCATCGACGGACTGTCGGCGCAGCGGACATCCTGAATCTCGTCTCGCGTCTCGCGTCCCGCGTCCTGCGTCCTGCGCCCACGCGTCCCATCTCGGCATCGATGCGGCGACCGAGGAGGTCGCCGGGCGCATGGCACGATGGTCCGCGCCGTTGCCGCCGCGTCAGCTCTCCGAGCGTGCGGATATGGCCGCGTATCTGGACGCTTGGCTCGACGAGGCGCCCGATGACGCGGCGGGCATCGCCCGTGCGCTCGGCGACGTGGCCCGGGCGCGCGGCATGACGCGCGTCGCCCGCGACACCGGTCTCAGCCGCGAGAGTCTTTACAAGGCGCTGAGCGCCGACGGCAATCCGAGCTTCGCCACGGTGCTGCGCGTTGCGCGGGCCTTGGGGCTGAAGCTGCATGCGGCTGTGGCATAGGCAGGATGGAGGCGAGGTCGGCGCGTGCACGTCGCTGGCGGGCTTCGGGCCGTCTCTTGACGAAACTGGCGCGTCGGGCGCGAGCAGCATGAGCATGCGGATACCGGTTGCTGTCCGTGCCTTCCCCCATGATTGCCTGCGAACCGGCGATCGCCGGCGTGAGTTTCCGCTTCCATTGCGAGATACTGCTCATCCTGAGCGTGCCGGTGATGGATGTCCTTGGACAACACCATCATCGCCGGAGGTTCTCCGTCGCGCCGGCTGTCGTGACCGCGCCGCGCGAAGCGACTTATGAGACGCGCTTCCTTCGCTTCATGCCATTCGCGGCTGTCCCTTGTTGCATGGATGGCTCTCTTGAAAGCAGAGATGTGGCGACGGCCGAGCGCTTCCCGTAGCTGTCCCCGACCAGTTGGCGGCAGTGTGAAAAGCCGGTCGACCCTCTCGGACCGACCGGCATTGTGGCGAGATGCGCGTCTCGAAGCCCAGCGCGCGTCGGCGGGATTACTCGCCGCCGGAGGTCATTCCCTTGATCTGTCTCTCGAGCGAGTCGAGACTCCAGTCGCCAGGTTGTTGGCTCGGCGGAAAATCCTTGAGCGACATCAGGAACTTGCTGGCCACCGCCTGCAAGGGCACGAGCACGAAGGCACGGTCGATCATCCAGTCGTGGTAGGTATTCGAGTTCTCCTGCGACTTCTCGAAGGGGTCGCGGCGCAGGTTGAAGAGCAGCGGCAGGCGCAGGTGGACGAACGGCTCACGCCAGACGTCGAGCTGATGGGCGCGGTTCTCGAGGTAGGTCGCCTTCCAGTCGCCCACGCGGATGGCGACCACCTCGGCCGCGTCGTTGAGGTAGATGAACTCCTGGCGGGGCGAGTCCTTCACCTTGCCGCTGAGGTAGTCGAGCAGGTTGTAGCCGTCGATGTGGTTCTTGTAGGTGCGGCCATTGAGTTCCACACCGCCCTTGAGCAGTCTTTCCTTGATGTCCGGCGCACCGGCGGCAGCGGCGAAGGTCGGCAGCCAGTCTTCGTGGGAGACGATGCCGTTGAGCGTCGTTCCTGCGGGGAAATGGCCGGGCCACTTGATGAAGCAAGGCACGCGGAAGGCGCCTTCCCAGTTCGAGTTCTTCTCGCCACGGAACGGCGTGGTGCCGGCATCGGGCCAGGTGTTGTAGTGCGGGCCGTTGTCGGTGGAGTATTGCACGATGGTGTTGTCGGCGAGGCCGAGGTCGTCGATCAGCTTGAGCAGTTCGCCCACATGCATGTCGTGCTCGACCATGCCGTCGCCGTATTCGTCCTGGCCGGAGAGGCCGATGTGCTCGGCCTTCACATGGGTGCGGAAGTGCATCCGCGTTCCGTTCCACCAGCAGAAGAAGGGCTGCCCGGCCTTGGCTTGGCGCGTGATGAAGTCCTTCGCCGCCGCGATGGATTCATCATCAATGGTCTCCATGCGCTTCTTCGTGAGCGGCCCGAGGTTCTCGATGGTCTGGCCTCCCTTGCCGTCAGCCTTGGACTTGATCACACCGCGCGGCCCGAAAGTCTCGCGAAAGGTCTTGCCGTTCGCCAGCTTCATGTCGCCCGGATAGTCGCGGTTCTCCGGCTCTTCCTCGGCATTGAGGTGGTAGAGACTGCCGAGGAACTCATCGAAGCCGTGCATGGTCGGCAGATGCTCATCCCGGTCGCCCTGGTGGTTCTTGCCGAACTGTCCGGTGGCGTACCCCTGGCTCTTGAGCACGGTGGCCATCGTCACATCCGTCTTCTGCCAGCCTTCCTTCGCGCCGGGCATGCCGACCTTTGTCATGCCCGACCGAACCGGCGACGAGCCGCTGATGAACGCCGCGCGGCCGGCGGTGCAGCTCTGCTGGGCGTAGTAGTCGGTGAAACCGACGCCTTCGCGGGCAATGCGGTCGATGTTCGGCGTCTTGTAGCCCATCATGCCGCGGTTGTTGTGGCTGATGTTCCAAGTGCCGATGTCGTCGCCCCAGATGACCAAGATGTTGGGCTTCTTGGCCGACCCTGCGACCGAAGGCGACTGCGCGGCGCTGGGGGGTGATCCGAAACCGAAAACAAGGGCGAAGAACGATGCGAGGAAGAGTGCGATTCGTCTGGTCATGCACGGATCATACAGCACAGCCATTTGGGCGGATGAAGATGTCGCAGCGATCAGAAGCATCGGCTTCGCCGTACAGCAAGGGCATTCAGGGTCGGCCACGAATGGCATGAAGCGAGGAAACCGCGTGTCGCAACTCGTTTCGCGCGGCGCGGTTGCGACCGCTTGGACGAGCTGCGCGGGAAGAGCGTGGACGTGGTGCGCAAGGAGGTCCTGATGCACGCGCTGCCGTACGACCTGATCCGCGTGCTGAAGTGGGAGGCGGCGCAGGCGACCGGCAGGGACGTGCGCCGGCTGAGCTTCACCCGGATGCTGCACCGGCTCCAGTCGCTGGAACGTCCGCTGCTTGGCGGCGCGGCGTGGGGCGGGGACGACGAGGCCAGGATGGCGGCGCTGCTCGCGTGGATCGCAGGTGACGTCGTGCCGGACAGGCCCGGACGTTTCGAGCCGAGAAGGGTGAAGCGCAGGTCGAGGAACGACAGCAGGTTGACGAAGCCGAGGGCGCATTACCGCAGGCACGGCGACAACTCATGTCGTTCGCTTCATGCCATTCGGGGCTGTCACGAATCACATCCCGGCCGCAGTCATGTCTCATCCGCCATCGCTGCCCCCTTGTCGAGCTTGGCCTTCCATTCCGCGGCCTTGGCGTCGTAGCCCTTGCCGGGCTCGGCGCGGTCCCAGGCGGTGTAGAGGCTCACGAGGCCTTGGACGCACCGTGGCATGCTCTTGGAGTTCTCGTCGCGGCTCTTGGCGAAGAGCGCGGAAGCCTCAAGAAGGTTCGACTCGGCGAGGGCGAAGCGGTCGGCATCGAAGGGCAATGCCGCGCGGGCACGGCCGAGGGTGGTGAGAATCGAGCCGAGACGGAAAGCGTTGGCGCCGGTGAACGCGCTGCGTCCCGCGGTCTCGGCCGGCGCGAGAAGTGCGATCGCCTCGGCGGGCTTGCCTTGGGACTGGAGCAGTTGGCCCAAGATGCCGATGGCGTTGAGCGTCATCGGGTGCTCGTCCCCTTGCACGCGCCGGCGCTTCTCCACCGCCTCGCGCATGTATCGCTCGGCCTCGGCAAGCTTGCCCTGAGACTGGAGCAGGGCGCCCACGCTCCCGATCGAGGTGATCGTGTCAGGATGATCCTCCCCCAGCACCCGTCTGCGCTTCTCCATCGCCTCGCGCAGATACGGCTCGGCCTCGACAAGCTTGCCCTGGGCTCGGAGGAGGAGGCCCATGTTGCTGATTGCGATCAGCGTGTCCGGGTGCTGGTCCCCTTGCACGCGTCGGCGCTTCTCCATCGCCTCGCGCAAGTACGCCTCGGCCTCGGCGAGCTTGCCCTGCGACTGGAGCAGGATGCCCATGCTGCCGATCGAGGAGATCGTGTTGGGATGGTCCTCCCCCAGCACGCGCCGGCGCTTCTCCATCGCCTCGCGCAAGTACGGGTCGCTCTCGGCGAGCTTGCCCTGGGCCCGGAGCAGGAGGCCCATGTTGTTGATGGAGGTGAGCGTGCCTGGGTGCTCGTCTCCGAGCACGCGCCGGTGCCTTTCCAGAGCATCGCGGTCGTACAGCTCGGCCTCGGCGAGCTTGCGCTGAGCCTGGAGCAAGGTGCCCATGTCGCCGATCGAGACGATCGTGTCCGGATGGTCATCCCCCAACACACGCCGTCGTATCTCCAAGGCCTGCTTCAGGAGTGGAAATGCAGCGTCGTACAGCCCCAACTGGCGATAGCGGTCCGCCAGCGCATGACGCAACTGGGCATCGACCAACGGCTGGTCGTTGAACTGCTCGTCGATCGCCTTCACCGCCGGCTTCAGGATCGTCTCGTCGATCAGCGCGGCGGCGGCATCGGTGGCGTTCACCCGCGCCCAAACCTGGCGGAAGGCGTCGACGAGGGCGGCACGCTCAGCCTCGGACATCGTGGCTTTCTCGAGCGCCGCGGCCGAGCGTCTGTTCACATCCTCGGTGAGGCGAACGCCCGCGGTTGTCGGGTCCACCTGGATCAGCATCTTCTCCTGGAAGTCGGAGACTCTTTTCAGCTCGTCAGCCCTTGCCTTCTCCGCGTCCCGTGCGAGTGTGGCCTCAGCCTCGGCCTGGCGCGCCGCCTTGGCCTGATCGGCGGCGACCTTTGCCTGCCACGCCGTCCCTGCCAGCCCCAGCAGCAACGCCGTCATCACCAGCCCCGCCGCGGCCACCTGCGCCCGGTGCCGCCGCACGAACTTGCGTAGGCGATACGCCGCGCTCGGTGGCGCCGCGAGCACCGCTTCGCCCGAGAGGTAGCGCCGGATGTCCGTCGCCAGGTCGTTGGCCGTCTCGTATCGGCGGGCGCGATCCTTCTCCATCGCCTTCATCGCGATCCAGTCGAGGTCGCCGCGGATGATCGGGCCCAGCTTCCTCGGCTCCGTGTGGCGCTGGGCTGCGACCGAGGCCAGCGTGCCCGAATTGTGACTCAGGCGCGTGCTGGGCTTGGGGGGCTCGATCTCGCGGATGATCCGCTGGATATCGGCGTAGGCGGCGGACCTGAGTTCCTTGGCGCCGAAGGGCGTGGTCCCCGTGAGCAACTCGTAGAGGAGCACTCCAAGGCTGTACACGTCCGTCCGGGTGTCGATGTCCAGCGAGCCCTCGGCCTGCTCGGGACTCATGTACTCCGGCGTTCCGATGAGCTGGCGTTGCTCGGTGAAGAGCGTTTTCTCCGTGAGCTTGCCCGCCGTGGCCTTGGCGATACCGAAGTCGATCACCTTCGCGTGCGGCCGCCCGTCCTGCGTCGACACGAGCACATTGGAAGGCTTGAGATCCCGGTGGATGATGCCCTTGGTGTGCGCATGCTGCACCGCGGCGCAGACCTCAACGAACCGCTCCAGCCGATCGGCAATGCTCAGGCTGTTCTTGTCGCAGTACTCGACGATCGGCTCGCCCCTGCACAGCTCCATGACGAAGTAGGGCCGGCCCGTCTCGGTGGCGCCGGCGTCCAGCACGCGGGCGATGTTGGGATGGTCCATCAGCGCCAGCGCCTGCCGCTCCGCCTCGAAGCGGGCGATCACCGATCGCGTGTCCATCCCCAGCTTGATGATCTTGAGGGCCACCTTCCGCGAGACCGGCTTCTCCTGCTCGGCCATGAAGACCGAACCGAAGCCACCCTCGCCGATCAGTTGCAATAGCTTGTAAGGCCCGATCCGCGTCCCGGGACCTTCGCGCAGGGGCGCCGACATCGCGGCAATCGCCGCCGCTTCCGCTGGTGCACCGATCCCGCGTGTCTCCGCGTCCAGTGTCGCGAGCATCGCTCGACCTGTCCTCGGTTCGGGCGATCAATCTCCGCCAACCCGTCCAAGAACACCGACCGCTCGTGCTTGGACAGCCGTCGCGCCTGCTCGAAGATGTCTTGCATCCGCTCCTGCTCGCCGCCCATGATCGCCTCCACGTGCGGCGCGATACTGACCGACCGATCGGCCGCAACGGCCGGAAGAGCGAGTGTAACCGAACTACTCAGGAGTCAGCAGCGCACTCGACGATCGCGTCATGACGGATCACTCCGGCGCGAAGGATGGCAGCGATCGGCGGCCATGACGGCCTGGTTCTGTTGAGTGACAGCCACAAGTTTCCGCGCCCGTTCGACGGTTGGATGAAGCGTCCTGTTCATGGCCGGCAGTCAGGATCCGCTGGATCGGCCTGGGAACTCGCCGGGCCTCGCCCGCGCATGCACCCGCCGATGCGCGGCGAGGCGTCCACCGATGTCGGGCACGTGAACGACGTCAGGATTCGCTGCTCGAGCGTCGTCGCGTCCGATGGCCGCCCGCGTGGGCGATTCGTCCCGAGTCCGGATGTGCGTCGACGTCGCTGGCGTCGAGCCCGGCGCCCCCTTCGTCATCGCTCCGCGAAGAGCCCCTCGTCGATCGGCTCGTTCAGCACGAACGACTCGAGCACGACCTCGGATCGGCCCGTGGCGTCGTTCTCGCCGACAACCCTGAACGGAATCCGCGCCCCGGCGACGTCGCGGAAGTCGGAGTTGACAGTGGTGAAGGGCAGCGCCATCAGGCCTGCGACGAGGACCGAGCCCTCCTCGCGCACCACGTCGCCGGTGGTCGTGTCGACGTATTTCGTCGAGGACATGCCGCCCGGAGCGCGGACCCGCACCGCGATCGTGTCGACGTCGCCGAGCTTCCTGCGACCGATCACGCGGATCGATTCATATCGCGCGGTCCAGTCGTCGAGCTCGCGCATCGGATGCTGCCGGCGCAGCTCGTCGGTCTCGCCGGCGTCGAGGATGCGATGGCCTTGCATCGGCAGGTCGATCCACGCGCGTCCATCGGAAAGGACGCTCCTCATCGCGCCGAAGCGGCCGAAGTCGACGCGCTGCGCGATGCGGTCCAACCCCGCCGCGGAGAATTCAAGCGTGCCATCGAGGCCTTGGTTCGGCATGCGCATCGCGCCCTTGACCTGAAGCGTCTTCGCCCCTGCGAGGGCGTTCGGCGGCGACGCCCGGCGCACCAGCGCGAGCACCTCGTCGGTCGTCGGCAGATCCGCCGGTGGGACGGCGCGTGGCATCGCGATGGTCATGCCGGCCTGATAGACCGTCATCGAATCGACGCGAACGTGTTCGTTGCCGCGCTCGTCGGCGTACTGCACCTTCTCGAAGCTCACCTCGATGGCGTCGGTGAGCTCGAAGACCCAGCGGCCCTTGGCATTGGGCCACTTCAGCGCATAGTTCGTCTGGCCGGGCACGTTGACGGCCAGGCGGCCGCGGCGATCGACCGTCACTTCCCAGTCCTGCGCGGCCTGCGCAAAGCGGTACGTTCCCGTGTATGGCTCGAGCTGCGCCACGGGAATGGGGTCGCCCGGCGGGCTCGGCGGCGCGTTGCGCTCGGCGGTGGCCGCCGCGCACGCGCTGTCGTCGAGGCGCGGCAGCGCGAACGACTGCCCGCTCTGCACGAACGCGATGCCGGCGACCGATCCATCGTCGCGCCGATCGAAGCGCAGCTTCGCCACGGGAAGCTCCTTCAACGTGCGGAATCCATCGGCGTCGGGCTCGGAGAGCGCGTAG
Source organism: Phycisphaerales bacterium (assembly GCA_046350555.1). GTDB lineage: Bacteria > Planctomycetota > Phycisphaerae > Phycisphaerales > SM1A02 > JAXMAF01. Next base: position 94,819 of record JAXMAF010000013.1, on the reverse strand, counting down.
ACGCGCTGCTGCGGAACGTCGAGCCCGAGCGTGCCGCCCCCCGTGTGAACCACGAACCACGTCGACTTCGCCGGCGCGAAGGCGTAGCAGCCGAGCAACGGCGCAACGTCGGCCGGCGGCGCGTCGGCGTGTCCGGCCGGGTCGTGCGCCACCGGCGGATTCAGGATCGCATCGAAGACGATCTGCACCGCCTCGTCGGGGATCGTCGTCGCGGCGTTGTTGGTGAGCAGCGCAAACCCGACGCCTTCGTCGGGAAGCAGCGCAAGCTGCGTGTTGAAGCCGTCGAGGTTGCCGCCGTGCTGGATGAGCTTCCGTCCGTTCCACTTCATCGTCATGAAGCCCATCCCATAGCCGGCCCCGCTGCCGGGGACCATCTCCATCTGCTGCGTCCAGAGATCGTCCAGCCGTTCGGCGGGAACGAGCCGTCGATCGGCGCGGGCGCCGGTCGGATCGACGAAGGCGCCGCGATTCACGAGCATCGCGACCCATCGGGCCATGTCGGCGCCGGTCGAGTAGATGCCGCCGGCGGGCGCGGCGAGGTCGAAACCGGTCGTCGGGACGGCGACAAGCGTCCCCGTCGCGTCGTTCCATCGATAGCCGACGCTGATGTCGTCGTCGACCACGGCGGTCGCGTTCACGGGCGTGGTGCGCTTCATGCCGAGTGGATCGAGCAGGCGCGACTTCAGGAGCGCTTCCCATCCGTGCGATTGCCACTCGTCCGAACCCGGGGCCATCGCCTGGGCCGTGGCCATGCCGACGACCAGGAACATCTGGTTGTTGTACTGAAACGCCGTCCGGAACGGCTTGGTCGCCTCGGCCTTCGCGAGCTGCTCGACCAACTCGCGGCGCGAGACGTCCTTCGCGACCATGAGCATGTCCGTGCGCGTGAGGCCGGTGCGGTGGCAGAGCAGGTCGCGAAGCGTGCACTGGGCCGATGCCTTCTCGTCGGCGAGACCGAAGAACTCGACGCGCGAGCGCACCGGATCGTCGAAGGTCATCGCGCCGTCGGCGACCGCCATCGCCGCGAGCACGGCGGTGAACGTCTTGGAGGTCGAGGCGATCGAGAAGAGCGTCTCCGGCGTGACGGGCAGGTTCCGCTCGAGATCGCGCGATCCGAAGCAATGGATCCTCGGTTCGCCGTCGCGCGTCACGACCGCGAGCACCATGCCGGCGATGTGCCGTTCGACGCGCTTCGCCTCGAGGGCGCCGACGATGCGCTCGAAGGCGGCGTCGTCGAGCAGCGGCGCACCGGCGTGCGCACCGCGCCATGCGGCCCCGACGGCGGCGATCAACGCCAGCACGGAAGGGACGCGGCCGGCAAGCGCGACGCGGACCAGCGTTCGGAGGCGCAACGACGGAACCTTCGGCATGTGTGACATCGGGACGAGGCTAGACCATCCGCCACACGAAGTGGCAGACGAACCGGCGGCGGCAGGGCCGGACGCACGCCGCGCACGCGATCCTTCCCGATCCGTCCGCGCGAACGCACGCCTCAGCCTCGCCCACGGTCCCGGCCGATACATCCTTCCATGATGCGCACTCAGGACCGCACGTTTCCCAAACGCGGCGCGCTCGAGCCGGTTCGGCTCGCGCGGCGCGTCCGGCCCGTCGCCTGGCCCGTCGCGGTGGCGCTCGGCGCCGTCATCTCGGGCGGTTGCGTCAGCGATCAGGCGCGGCGGCCGGCGCCGGTGCTTCACGCCGACAGCGGCCGCACGTACAGCGAGGCGGGGCTCATCTTTGCCGAGCGCGGTCCACAGGCGGGCACGCGGCTGCCGAGGATGTGGCTTGTGGGTCTGGACGGCCGAGAACACGCCCTGGACGAAGTGCGGGCCGGCCGGCCGATGGTGCTGGTGACGGTGTCGATCACGTCCAATGTCGCGCGTCGGCGGGAGGTCGACCTTGCGGCGCTGCGCGAGCGGTGGGGCGATCGAGTCGAGTTCGTCACGGTCTACACGATCGAGGCCCATCCGACCGGCGCGGCCTGTCCATACACCGGCCTGGAATGGGTGCCCGACCAGAACGTGCGCGATGGCGTGCTCGTCGCGCAGCCGACGACCATGGCCGATCGCATGATGCTCGCCCGCGAGTTCGACCAGCGCTACGGCTTCGGCGGCGTCATGCTGGTCGATCCGATGGACGACATCGCCTGGCGCACGCTTGGCATGGCGCCGAATCTCGGCCTGCTCGTCGACTCCGACGGCGTGATCCGGCTGCGCCAGGGTTGGTTCGAGACGACGGGCATGGAGTCGGCGCTTCAGGCGCTGCTCAGCGCCGGCCGCGCGCCGACCGCCCCGTCGCCGGTTTCGCACTCCCCTTCGCAGCCGGCTTCCCCCGCCGCTTCGGAGCCGGCTTCGACCGAGTGACACGCCGCGCGCCCGCGCGCTGCGTGCCCGACATCACCGACTCGATCTCCTCGACGGTCTTGGGGATGAGCGACGAGAGCACGGTTGACGTGCGCGCGCCGACCAGGACGTCGTCCTCGATCCGCACGCCGAGCCGCTCCTTCGGCAGGTAGATTCCCGGTTCGATGGTGATCACCGCGCCGACCGGCAACGGCGCATCGGGCGAGACGTCGTGCGTCTCGAGGCCGAGATGGTGGCCGATGCCGTGGATGAAGCCGTCGCCGAAGCCGGCGTCTTCGATGACCTTCCGCGCCGCGGCGTCGATCTCCATGATGGTGGTGCCCGCGCGCGTCGCCTTGATCGCCGCGCGCTGGGCGGCGAGCACGACCTCGTACACGTCGCGTTGCCGCGCCGTGAAGCGTCCGTTCACCGGCAGCGTGCGCGTGATGTCCGCCGAGTAGCCCGCGAAGCGCGCGCCGGAGTCGAGGCAGATCAGGTCGCCGTCGCGCAGGGGCTGGTCGTTGGCGTGGTAGTGCAGGACCGTGCTGTTCACGCCGCCTCCCGCGATCGTGCGGAAGGCGAGGTCGCGGGCGCCGTTGTCCTGGTAGGTCCGCTCGATCAACGACTGCACCTCGAACTCGCTCCGGATCCGTTCCGGTCCCGTGGCGAGCGCGCGCATCACCGCGTCGAAGCCGACGGCGGTGATGTCGATGGCCCGCTGGATCATCGCGACCTCGGCACGGCTCTTCCGGGCCCTCATCTGGGCGAGCAGCATCGAGCGATCCTCGATGACGCCGCCGGGAATGCGCTCGGCGACCTTGCGGAAGAGCTCGAGATCGGGCGGGATCGGCGCGGTGTGCGCCGCGAGCGGATGAAGGCAGGCGAACCGCCTCGCCCGGCGCGTCGATTCGAGCAGCCAGCGAGGAAGCGCCGTCGTGCGGAAGATCGTCTCGATTCCCGTTCGTCGGCGCAGCTCGGCGCCGATCGGGTCGCGGAGCCCGTCCCACTGCTCCATCTCGGGATTCAGCGGCTTCAGGAAGAGCATCGCGCGCCGCGCCGCCACGGGATGAAGTGGATCGAGCAGGAGGATCGCCCCCGGTTCGTCGACGATGCCGGTCAGGTACTCGAAGTGAGCATGCGGGCGATACGGCGTCGTGAGATGCGGGTCGTAGTCGCCCGCGAAGACGAGTCCGACCGCGTTGCGAAGCGAGGAGACGAGCGCCGCGCGACGGGCGGCAAATTCGGTGCTGGGAATCGACATGTGGGTGCCGGGGATGGTCCGTGTGCTGTCTGCGCGGCGTCGAGCGGATGATCGATCGCGGGCACCCGGACGCACGAACCGGCGTGCGTGGCGGCGCCGACCGGTCTCGACGCGGTCGCGCGCGCCCTCATGCGCGTCCTCGCTGATCCTCGCGCCCCACCGAGACCCAATTCCGTGAGACGCCGCTGTGGGCAAGGGATCGAACGCATGGAGGTCTGCTGGAATCCGCATCGGGCGGCGCCGCTCAGCCCGAGCGGAGCGCGCCGTCCACCTCGTCGAGCACCCGCTGCGCATACGTGTGCATTGCGTCGCGGAGCTGCTCGAACGAGTCGAGCACGTAGAGGATGGGCTGGTAGTGATCGATCTCGAAGTGGGTGTCGCACACGGTCTCGAGATCGAATGGCCGGCGCTCGACGTCGCTCGACGTGAGCGAATGGACGCTCTCGCCAGGCGAGGAGATCAGGCCGGAGCCGTACACCTTGAGCTCGCCGTTCTCGCGAATGAGGCCGAACTCGACCGTGAACCAGAAGAGCCGGGAGAGCTTCTTGGTGTGCTCGTCGTCGTCGCATCGAAGCGCCGCGAGACCGTACGTCTGGAGGAAGTCGGCGAAGGTCGGATCGGCGTGAAGCGGAACGTGGCCAAAGACGTCGTGGAAGATGTCGGGCTGCGGAAGGTAGTCGAGCGAGGTCTTGGGGCGGATGACGACCGTCGTCGGAAACTCGCGGCGCGACAGGCACGCGAAGAAGGCCTTCGGCGGAAGGTAGCCCGGCACCGCGCGCGACTGCCAGCCCGTCTTGGGCTTGAGCCGGGCGTTGATGTCGGCCAGCGGCGGCACCCGGTCGCGCCTCAGGTTGATGATCTTCGCCCCGGCCAGGTACGTGTTCGACGCGTGGTCGGCGAGGTACGCCATCTGGCGGTCGTAGAGCATCCGCCATGCGTCCTGGTCGTCCGCGGTGTATCCCTCGTAGCGCTGATCGATGTACAGCTGCGACGGATCCGTGTAGCCGGGCTTGCCGAAGTTGTCGGCATACTCCTGCGCGCGACGGGCCTGACCGTCGTCGACCATCGCATGGTTGAGGGAAGCGGTGTTCTTGGTGTCGTTCATCGGTGCTGGGGCTCCGCGACCATTCTACGGGCAACGATGGAGCCAAGGACGATCCGCCGGGGAACGGGCCATCGAAGGGTCAGCGCGCAGCGCCGGCGGGATCGGTCTGGCTGGCGGCGCGTACCTCGTTCGGCAGCGGCTCGCCGACGACGCCGGCGACGAGGTTCTCCACGGCCTGTTCGGTCATCCAGACGCGGTCCTCCGTCGTGGCGCTGCCCAGGTGCGGCAGGAGGAAGACGTTGGGAAGGTCGACGAGTCCCGGATGCACCTGCGGCTCGTGCTCGAAGACGTCGAGCCCGGCGGCGCCCGGTCGGCCGCGACGGAGCGCGTCCACGAGCGCCGCCTCGTCGATCACCGCGCCGCGCGACGTGTTGACCAGGATCGACGTCGGCTTCATGAGCGCGAGCCGCCGGGCGTCGAGGAGCGCCCGTGTCTCGGCGGTGAGCGGCGTGTGCAGGGTCACGACGTCCGCCTCGGCGAGACCCGTGTCGAGATCGACGCGGACGGCGTTGAAGGGAGCCGCCTCGAACTCCGGATGGCGCGACCGGGCGACGTAGCGCAGCGGCATGTTCCAGCCGAGCGCCCGCCGCGCCGTGGCGAGGCCGATCCGGCCCGCGCCGACGACGAGCAGGCTCTTGCCGAGCAGGCGCACGCCGAGGAGCTCGCTCGGCGCCACGCCGCGCCACGCGCCGCCGCGGACCAGCCGCTCGCCCTCGAACGCGCGCCGGGCGGCGCCGAGGATGAGCAGCCAGGCGATGTCGGCGGTCGGCTCGACGACCGCGTCGGGCGTGTTGCCGACGCGCACGCCACGGGCGGCGCACGCGGCCAGGTCGATGTTGTCGGTTCCGGTGGCGTAGTTGCTGACGACGCGCAGCGAAGGTCCCGCCGCGTCGAGCGCCTGCGCATCGATGCGGTCGCGCGGCGTCGTGAGGACGCCGGCGGCGCCGACGATCATCGCGCGCAGCTCGTCCGGCTCGAGGCGACGGTCGAGCGCATTCACCATGACCTCCGCCGCGATGCCGCGCGCGAAGAGCCGCGAACGCGCCATCGCGGCGCCGTCTCCGGGAAGGTGTCGCGTGACGAGGATGCGAAGCGGTTGGTTCATCGGCGATGGGTGGCGCCGGTCGCCCCGCTGGCGCACGCCGCGCGGCCGCGCCCGCGAGCCGCGTTCAACGATCCGCCGCCATCGTCTCGAAGAGGCGCATCGCGGTGGCGCCGTCGGGAATCGGCGGGTCGGCGTCGAGCCGGAAGATCTCGAAGGCGCCGCGCACGTCGAAGCCAAGCGGATCGACGCCCACGAGGACCGGCTCGTCGAGACGCCGGGCGATGGTCCGTTCGCAGGCTCGGCGCAGGTCGTCGCGGCGGCCATTGATCGCCTTGCAGAGCCGCGCCTCGTCGCCCGCGAGCGGATTCGGCCGCTGGAGCCCGATGCCGTCGAGGAATTGCTCCTCGAACCTCGCGGCGTCGATGGCCATCAGCGCCCAGCGCACGTCGGGTGGCTCGCCGTGGTACATGCGCCAGCGGTCCGCGAGATGGCCGAACGGCCCGCGCTCCTCGAAGGGCTCGAGGGTGACCTGCACGTGCAGCGACTCGTCGTTGTCGTCGGGGAGCGAGAGCACGGTGTCGAAGGACTGCGTCATCGCCACCATCACCGGCGCGACGAGTCGCCCGTCGGGCGCCACGACGACCTTGAGTGGACGGACGTGCTCGCCGAACCGCAGGACGCCGGAGAGGTGGCCGCGGAGGTGGCGAAGCGCGCGTTCGACGAAGGGATCGGACACGCGCGACTGTAGGGGCAGGTGTTGGCCGCGCGCCGGGCACGCACCGGGGCGCGCCGCGAGCGCAGGGGCGCGCGCAGGTCGGGCGCGCCCGGTCCTACAGTCGCGCGTGACGTTCCTCGCCGTCTCGATCGCGCCGGAGGCGCCCGGCGACATCCCGGCGGCGCTGGAGCAGGCGCGGGCCGCGGCGTGCGACGGCGCGCAGCTTGTCGAGTGGCGCATCGACCACCTCGCGGAGGAGCCCGATGCGCTGGTGCTGGTGCGACGGCTGCTCGCGGGGAGCGCCCTGCCGTGCATCGTCACCTGCCGTCCGACTTGGGAAGGCGGCCACTATGACGGCGACGAGAGCCGGCGCGTGGCCCTCTTCGAGGCGATCGGGACGGGGGATCACGCGCCGCGCTACCTCGACGTCGAGCTCGCCGCGTGGTCGCGCAGCGCCAACCTGCGGCAGAAGATCAAGCTCGTGGTCGATCACGCGAACCAGCCGCGCGGCGTGACGACGGCGCTCATGCTCTCGTCGCACGACTTCCACGGCCGTCCGCCCGACCTGCTCCAGCGATTCGAGGCGATGACCTCCGAACCGGCGTGCGCCGCGAGCAAGATCGCCTGGCGCGCCCGATCGCTGCGCGATAACTTGGAAGCGTTCGAGCTGCTGCGCGCCCGGCGCGGACCGACGGTGGCGCTCTGCATGGGCGAGTTCGGGCTTCCCAGCCGCGTGCTCGCGAAGAAGTTCGGGGCGCTGCTCACGTTCGCGGCGCCCGACGGCGGAAGACCGACCGCGTCCGGCCAGCCGACGGTGAACGAGCTGCGCCGCCGATGGCGCTTCGACTCGATCGGCGGCGAGACGCGCCTCTACGGCGTGATCGGATGGCCGGTGGCGCACTCGCGCAGCCCCGTGCTCCACAACAGCGGCTTCGACGTGGTCGGGCACGACGGCGTCTACCTGCCGCTGCCGATCCCGCCCGCATGGGAGCACTTCAAGGCGACGGTCGGGGCGCTGGTCGACGATCCGCACCTGGGCTTCCGTGGGGCGAGCGTCACGGCGCCGCACAAGGAGCACCTGATCCGGCTCGTGCGCGAGCGCGGCGGACGCGTGCACGCCGTCGCCGAGGCCATCGGCGCGGCCAACACGCTCGCGGTCGGCGACGACGGCATGCTCGCCTGCACCAACACCGATGCCGAGGCGGCGCGGGCGACGCTCATCGAGGAGGGCGGGCTCGACCCGGCGATCCTCGCGTCGTCGCGCGTCGCGGTGATCGGCGCCGGCGGCGCCGCCCGCGCGGTCGCCCTGCACCTGGCGGGCTTCGGCGCGACGGTCGTGATCTTCAACCGGACGGCGGCGCGCGCGGAGTCGCTGGCGCACGAGCTGGGCGAGTCGCTCGCGGAGTCGGACGCGGCGCGCGGCGCCTCGCGGGACGGCCACGACGGACCGCGCGGACGGATCGTCGCGGGGCGCATGGAGTCCATCGCGTGCGGCTGCTTTCCGATCGTGGTCAACTGCACACCTGTCGGCATGGCCGGCGGACCGGACCCGACGGGCTCGCCGCTGCCCGACGAGTTCCCCTTCGAACCGGGATTGACCGTGTTCGACACGGTCTACGCACCGGCCGTGACGCCGCTGATGCGCGAGGCGCGCGACGGCGGCGCGAACGTGGTCGGCGGGCTCGGCATGCTGCTGCGCCAGGCCGCCGCGCAGTTCAGGTGGTGGACCGGCGCCGACGCCCCGATGGCCCTCTGGCGGGAGTCGATGGCCGCCGATGGATGAGCGACCGTCCATCCCGCTGCTGATGTCGATCCTGAACGTCACGCCCGACAGCTTCAGCGACGGCGGGCGCTACATGGAGATCGACGCCGCGACGGCGCGCGGAGAGCGCATGCTCGAGGAAGGCGCCGACATCGTCGATGTCGGCGGCGAGTCGACGCGCCCGGGCGCGGCGCCCGTTCCGGCGGAGGAGCAGGTCCGGCGCGTCGTGCCTGTGATTCAACGGCTTGCGCCCCGGGTTCAGCGCGGCGCTGCGCCCTGGGCGGCCCGGAGGACGATCTCCGTCGACACGACCTCCGCGCGCGTCGCGGCGGCGGCCCTCGACGCCGGCGCGACGATCGTGAACGACGTCTCGGCCGGTCGCGACGATCCGTCGATGTTCGACGTCGTCGCCGCGCGCGGCGCCGGGATCGTGTTGATGCACCGACTCGTTCCGCCGGCGCAGGACAGCTACAGCGATCGCCACGCATCGCCTCCGCGCTACCGCGACGTCGTCGCCGACGTGGTGGCGTTCCTGCGCGAGCGGGTCGACGCCGCGGCGGGCGCCGGCGTGCCGCACGACGCCATCTGCATCGATCCGGGGCTTGGCTTCGGCAAGAGCGTCGACCAGAACCTCGAGCTGCTGGGGCGGACCGACGAGCTGCTCGACGCCCATCCGCGCGTGCTGATCGGCGCCAGCCGCAAGAGCTTCCTCGCCGCGGCCGCGTCGGCGGGCGAGCCGGCGGCGCGCGCCGCGATCGGTCCCGCCGAGCGTCTTCCCGGTTCGCTTGCGGCGGCGGTGATCGCCGCGCTTCGCGGCGCCGCGGTGCTGCGTGTTCACGACGTCTCGGCGACGCGGCAGGCGCTCGCCGTCGCCAGTGCGGCGGCGTTCCATCGTCGTTCACCGCATGGGTCGGTCAGCCGCGGCCTGTAACCTATCATCCGGACCGTCATCAAAGGACTCGAGGAAACCAATCCATGGCCAGCCCCGCCGTTCACGAATTCACCGACGCCAACTTCGACGCCGAAGTCCTCCGGTCGACCGCCCCCGTGCTCGTCGACTTCTGGGCGCCGTGGTGCGGCCCCTGCGTGAAGCTCGGACCCACGGTCGAGGCCGTCGCGCAGCAATACCAGGGTCGCGTCAAGGTGGGCAAGCTGAACATCGACGAGAACAGCCAGCACGCGATGTCGCTGGGCATCCAGTCGATTCCGACGATCATGGTCTTCAAGGGTGGAAAGATGCAGAAGAAGCACGTGGGCCTGATCGGCAAGCCGGATCTCGAGAAGATCCTCGACGCCGCGATCGGCGCGTGAGCGCCGCGACGACCGACCGAACGAGGCGCCGCGAGCGTCCGGGCGGCCCAACTACCATCGCGGATGATCCTCGTCCTCGGACGCGGCGCGGCCGCGATGGCGATCGGCGCGACGCTCCTGGGCGCTGCGCGCGGTTCGTGCGCCGACGCGACACCGGTGCGCGTCACCGACCTGCTCAAGCTTCGGACGATACCGGCCATCGACGTCTCGCGCGATGGCCGCCGCGCGGTCTTCGTCGTGCGATCGATCTCGCCCGATTCGTGGCAAGGCGACGAGGTCAGGCACGAGTACCGGTCGAACATCTGGTCGATCGATCTCGTCGAGGATGGCGCCGCGCCTCGGCAGCTCACCGTTGGCGACTCGATCGACACGTCGCCGATCCTGTCGCCGGACGGACGGCGCGTCGCGTTCGTGCGCGCTCCCGCCGCGGCGCAGGCGGCGCCTTCGACGTCGCCACCGACCACGGGCGGCGGCGCGGGTTCCGCGGGCGCGGCGCAGGTCTGGGTTCTTCCGCTCGATGGCGGCGAGGCACGACCGGTGACCGCGCTGCCCGAAGGCGCCAGCCATCCGGCGTGGTCGCCGGACGGGAAGTTCATCGTCGTCGTGTCGCCCGTTCCGCTTGGGCAGATCGAGGGAACGCCGACGTGGCCGCTCGACCGCCCCGGTCGGGCGTGGAACGACGAACCGTTCACGGGAACGGCCGATTCGCCGGTGGCCGGCGCGGCGTCGCCCGACGGCGACCGTTCGCAGCAGCGGACCTGGCTCGCCCGCAACGCCGCGGCGAACGACCCGACCGTCGTGACGCGTCCCGAGTTCGTCGACGACACGTCGCTTCGCACGCGCCTTCTCGTCGACCAGCTCTTCCTCGTGGAGGTCGATCAGCCCGAGGCGCCGGCGAGACGGCTCACGCGCGACGCCGCCCACCACCGCGAACCGGTCTTCATCGGCGGCGCGGCGAGCGGCGCCGGTGGCCGCGGCGGACCGCGCATCGTCTACACCGCGTTCCGCGGCGGCGCGGAGCATCTCGACCGCACGCTCGCGAGCGAGCTGTGGACGATCGGCATGGATGGCCGCGACGACGAGCCGTTTCTCGCGAAGCCGGGGTGGGCGTTCGAGGATGCGAAGCCCAGTCCCGATGGCACGCTCGTCGGGTTCCGTGCGCGACAGGTCGACGAGCCGGCGGTTCGTCCCGTCCTCGTCGGCTTCGTGCCCGTCGAGCGCGGCGATCCGACGTTCGTGACCGAGTCGATCGATCGTTCCGTCGCGCAGTGGTTCTGGAACTCGGCGAACTCGGGACTCTGCTTCGTGGTCGCGGATCGCGGCGGGCTGCCGCTGCTCTCGATCACCACGGGGCTGCTCGCGCCGCTCGACATCGCGCGCTTCGCCGAGCGGTCGCCGACGGGCGCCGGAACCACGCCGGGAGCCGCCGGCGCCAGCTCGATCGCCGGATCGGGCCAGGGGTCGGGGGCAGCGCCGGCGACCGGCACCGATGGCTCGAAGGGGCCGGCGCACGGCCAGCCGGTCAGCGTCTACGCGGCCGCTTCCGGCGGCGGCCGGATCGTTTATGCGCTGTCGACGGCGCAGCGCCCGTGCGTGCTCGTGCGCCGCGATGCGCATGGCGAGCGCGAGCTGATCGATCTCAACGAGTGGACGCGCCGGCGCTCCCTTTCGTCGCCGCAGGAACGCTGGATCGTCCGCCCCGACGGTGTGCGCGTGCAGGCGTTCGTGATGGAGCCCGTCGATCGCCGGCCGGGGCGCACGCATCCGCTCCTGCTGGCGATCCACGGCGGTCCGATGGGCATGTGGGGACCGGGCGAACTCACCATGTGGCACGAGTTCCAGTGGCTCTGCGGCCGTGGCTACGGCGTCGTCTACTGCAACCCGCGGGGCTCGAACGGCTACGGCTTCGACTTCGCCCGCCTGATCCGCGGGGACTGGGGCGCCGGGCCGAGCGGCGACGTGCTTGCGGCGCTCGACGACGCGTGCACGCTCGACTGGGTCGATCGCGAGCGGCTGGTGATCGGAGGCGGCAGCTATGGAGGCTTCCTCACCGCCTACATGCTGACGCGCGACCAGCGCTTCAAGGCCGCCGTCGCGGAGCGCGGCGTCTACGACCTCGCCACGTTCTTCGGCGAGGGGAGCGCGTGGCGGCTCGTCGAGTGGTACTTCGGCGGGTATCCGTTCGATCCGCGACTGCGCGACGCGATGGTGCGCGAGAGCCCCTTCTACGAGGCGCGGCGCATCCGGACGCCGTTGCTGATCATGCACGGAAGCAGCGATCTCCGGACGGGCTTCGTCCAGTCGGAGATGCTCTATCGCGCCTTGCGCGTCCTTGGCCGCCCGGTCGAGTACGTGCGCTATCCCGGCGCCGACCACGACATGAGCCGGCGCGGACCTGTCCGCCAGCGCATCGACCGGATGGTCCGCACCGTCGAGTTCTTCGAGCGGTTCATCGGCGACCCCGTGCGGCCGTAGAGCCCGCTTCATGGGGATTCCAGCGGACCCTCATGCGTTCGACCCCTCTTGCGCGCAGTGGCATCTCGGGACAGGGTCGGCGGGCGGCAGCCACGGGAATCGAGCGGGCCGCGCATCGGCGGCCCATGGGCCCATGCATGATGGCTTCGCGCACGGGTATTCCGGCGCGCGGGCGGTCGGCCCGGCGCGGACGCATGCGGACCGATCCGCCTACTTGACGATGCGCGACCAGCTCGTGCCGGAAGGACCATCCTTGATGGCCACGCCCATCGCGAGCAGCTCGTCGCGGACGCGGTCGCCCTCGGCGAAGTTGCGAGCCTTCCGGGCGGCGGCGCGGCTGGCGATGAGCGACTCGATCCTGGCCGCGTCGGGATCGTCGCCGGCGGCGACGGGCACGGTGTTGCGCTCGAGGACGCCGAGCACGCCGTTCATGGTGCGCAACGACGCGAGCTCGGCGGCAAGCGCGGCGGGCGTCGTGCCGGCGCGCGGCGGAGCATCGATGGCCATCGCGCCAACGGCCTCGTTCAGGACCGCGATCGCCCGGGCGACGTTGAGGTCGTCGCAGAGCGCCGCGGTGAATTCCGGCAGCGCCGCGCCGAGCGGCCCGGAGCCGCGCGTCGTCGCGGCGTGGTCGATCGTGTTCATCGCCGCGCCAACGGTCGCCTTCGATGCGGCGCCGGCGGGCGCCGGGGACGTGGCGCCTCCGGCGTGCCGCTCGAGCCACGCCGCGGCCCGCGCCCAGCGGTCGATCTGCCGTTGGCAGTCCTTGAGTCCCTGGAGCGTGAAGTTCGCGTTGACGCGGTAGTGGGTGCGCACCAGCTCGAGCCGGATCGCCGCCGGCGTGGCGCCCTTCGCGAGCAGGTCGCGCACGAGGAAGAAGTTGCCGAGGCTCTTGGACATCTTCTCGCCCTCGACGACGAGATGCCGCGTGTGGAACCAGTACCGCGCAAAGAGCGGTGCGCCCGACGCCGAGCAGCTCTGCGCAATCTCGCACTCGTGGTGCGGGAAGATGTTGTCCTCGCCGCCGGAGTGCAGGTCGATCATCGCCGTGCCGCGCGCTGCGGCATCGGCGGCGGCCAGCAGGTCGGCCGCCATCACGGAGCACTCCAGGTGCCAACCCGGGTAGCCCTCGCCCCACGGACTCCTCCAGCGCATGAGATGCGCCGGATCCGCCTTCCAGAGCATGAAGTCGGCGGGGCTCCGCTTCATCGCCTGGTTGGACTCGCTCACGCGTCCGCCCTCGCCGGCGCGGAGGGCATCGAGCGTGTTGCCGCTGAGCCGTCCATACGCCGGAAACGACCGCACGTCGAAGTAGACCACGCCGTCGCGGGCGACATAGGCGTGGCCCCGCGCAATGAGCGCCTCGACGAGCTTGATCATCTGCGGGATGTAGCGCGTCGGTCGCGGCATGAGCTCGGGATGGGCGCGCTCCTCCTCGGCGACCTTCAGTCCGAGCGTCCGTCCATCCTCGATGAAAGCGTCCGCGTAGAACGCGGCGATCGCGTAGGGATCGCCGGGATCGATGTCGACGCCCGCCGGCAGCCTGCCGGACTTCTTCGCCTCGGCAAGCCGCCGGCTGGCGACCTCCATCCGATCCTCGCCGCCATCGCCGGAATCGTCGGTCATGTGCCCGACGTCGGTGATGTTCATGACGTGGCGCACCTCGTAGCCGACCAGCTCGAGGGTCCGCCGGACCATGTCGGCGTTGAGGAACGACCGGAAGTTTCCGATGTGCGCGTAGTCGTAGACCGTCGGCCCGCACGAGTAGAACGTGACGCGCTTCCCGGCGGGATCGATCGGCACGAAGTCCTCCACGGACTTCGTGAGCGTGTTGTAGAGGCGGAACGTCGTCATCGTCGGGACCGGCGAGCGATCAGCTCCACGCGCCGAGGAGCAGTCCGAGATCCGCGCCGTTGACCTCGCCGTCGCCGTTGAGGTCGCCGCTGCACTCGCCGGCGCCGCACGGTCCCCATTGGCCGAGGAGCAGGCCGAGATCCGCGCCGTTCACGACGCCGTCGCAGTTGAGGTCGGCGAAGCCGCACTGGAGCGTGCCCACCGCGGTGAGATCGATGTTGGTGTCCGCGGAGATCGTGAATTCCGTGATCGTTCCGCTGAACAGCAGGTGCGCCGTTCCGCCGGGTGGCAGGACCGTCGGGATGTCGAGGGGCTGGTCGGTGAACGCCTGGGCGTCGATCGGCGTGGTCTGCTCGATCGTGTTCATGACCTGGAGCGTGAGGGTCGGGGCGAGCTGGGTCAGGTCGAGCGTGCCCGTCAGCGGAAGGACGGCGGGAATCGGCGTGCCGTCGGTCACCGGAGATCCGTTCACCGTGGCGCTCGCGACGAGGTCGACCGGCACGGCGACGACGAGCGTGTAGATGCCCGGCGCGCCTGGCGCGAGGACGCCGGCGCCGGGGGCGGTCTGCGTCGCCGTGAGGGCGTCGATCGTCGCCAGGTCGCCCAGCGGAATCGGGATCGTGAAGCCGCCCGGGAAGACCGCGCCAGGGTTCTGCGTGTGGAACGTGTCGTATTCGATGGTGACCGTCACGCCGAAGTTGATCGTGTCGCCGCCGAGCAGGTCGATCGCCAGGCCGTCGATCGTGGCGGTCAGCGTGCCGAGGTCGACGGCGAGCGTGAACCCGCCGGTCGGCGGCGTCGTCGCGGCCGCGGCGCCGGCGAGCGTCGCCGAGTAGTTGATCGGGTTGTTGCCGCTTCCGCCGAAGAGTCCGGGGATGGTCTTGGTGCCCGTCGGATTGTTGGTGGCGTCGTAGTTGCCCTTGAACGTGCCGGCGAGGGGCGTGCCGAGGGAGAGCGACGTGTCGACGAAGCTGTCGCGGGTGTCGATCGTGAAGACGTAGGTCTGCGCCGAGAGCGCGACGGCTGCGGGCGCGAGCACGGTGATGGCGGCGATGAGGCGATGCATGCGTGGACTCCTCGTGCGGTGGTGGGCGGAAAGCGAGCGCCCACGATAACGAACGATCGGCTCCATGCAACGGCTGTATCCGCGAAGGCGCCGCGCGGGCGACGCCGGCGCTATTCCGCGGCTGGGCGATCGTCGCGTCGCCGCCGCACCGTCGCCGGCTCGCCTGCGGCGACCATCCGTCCGGGAAGATCGTGGAAGACGCTCGATCGCGCCGCGACGATGGCGCCGTCGGCGATGGTCACTCCGGGACCGATGAAGGCGTCGGCGGCGATCCAGACGTTGTCGCCGATCGTGACCGGCTTGCGGAGGATCTGCATGTCCGGACGCGTGTACTCGTGGGTGCCGGCCACCACGTGGGCGTACTGCGAGATGCGCGTGTCGGCGCCGATGGAGACGGCGCCCATGCAGTTGAGGATGACCTTGTGGGCGATCTTGCTGCGCGGTCCGATCGAGAGGTGCCAGGGCAGCTCGACGATCACCGACGCGTGGACCTCGGCCGTCGGGTCGATCGTCGCCCCGAATCGGCGCAGCAGCCAGTTCCGCCACCGCATGGCGCCGGAGGGACTCCAGCGGAAGACGGTCGCGCGCACGATCGCCCACAGGAACCCCTTCCATCGCTCGCCGCGGTTGCGCGGAAGGAAGACCCGCTGCCTCGGCGGCGGCACGGCGGTGACGAGAAGAGGTTCGGTCGGGTCGGACACGTCGGGCCAGTCGGCCGAGTCAACGGTGAATCGGGCCATGGAGGAGTGCGCAGCGGCGTGGACGGCGCGAGCCCCGGCCGAGGCGCCGGACCGCGCGCTATCGCAGCATGCGGCGCTTGATGGGCTTCGCGGGATTGCCGACGCAGACGTGCTGCTGCGGCAGGTCCTTGTACGTGCTGGAGCGGGCGCCGAGGACGCTGAGGCTCCCGATGGTGACGCCTGGACCGACGAAGGCGTCGGCGCCGATCCAGACGTCGTCGCCGATGGTGATCGGCGTCCGGATCAGCCGGAAGGTGTGATCGGTGTAGTCGTGCGTGCCGGCGCAGAGATGCGCGTACTGGCTGATGATCGCCCGCTTGCCGATCTTGATCCGGCCGAGCGAGTAGAGGATGGCGTGGTCGCCGACGGTCGCGTCGTCGTCGAGGTCGAGCATCCACGGCACCTCGATGTTGACCGACGGACGAAGCGCCACGCCGGAACCGACCTTGGCGCCGAAGAGGCGCAGCAGCGACGCGCGGAACGGGTACCAGTTGTGGAAGCTCATCCGGAAGATCGGTCGTCCGACGAGCATCCAGATGGCGCGCCCCACCTTCTCGCGGAAGGTCCACGGGCTCGCCTCGGGGCGCATCTGGAGCGCCTCGTGTCCGGCGACGGCCGTCGCGTGGTCCGGCGCGCCCGCCGGAGCGGCCGCGGTCGCGTGGGCCGCGCCGTTGAGGCGATCGGCGACGGCGCGCCGGTCGGCGCCGAGGTCGTCGGGGCGGTCCTTGAAGTCGAGCACCGTCGTCCGGATGGCCGGCGCCGTGTCCTTCTCGAACGTGGCGAACGCCGCGTGCCGCCGTGACCGGAGCAGGCGCAGCTTGAGGCTCGTCATCTGCTCGTACGTCGCGATGAGCCGCGCGTAGGTCCAGCCGGCGCGGCCTTCGAAGATGCCGCCGAGGATGAAGAGCGTGACGAACCAGCGCAGCGCGGAGCGCAGCGGGAGCCAGTAGCCGAATTCCTTCCATGCGCGACGGCGCTGGATGCGGTCGCCGCTGAAGAGGTCGGTCGCGCGCCAGCGATCGCCGCCGCTGACGACCTGGAGCGCCTCGAGCGAGCTGTACCGGTTGTGCTTGTCGAACCAGTCGTAGAGGCCCTTGCTGAATCCGTAGTGCAGGTACGGCTCGTTCAGCACGTCGACCGCTCCCGACGTGAGCTCGCGCTGGCCGTGCCCGTAGTCGCAGAAGCGCATGCGCGACCTGTGGAAGAGCCGCATCTGGTACGTCGGATACGCCGCCGATCGCTTGAGCCAGCGGCCCATGAACATCAGCTTCTGCGGAACGTGGAATCCCGAGTGCGGCGGCCCGGATTCGACGAGCCGGCGCATGGCCTCGACCAGCTCCGGCGTGAAGCGCTCGTCGGCGTCGAGATGGAAGATCCACTCGTGTCGCATCGCGATGTTGTCGATGGCCCAGTTGCGCTGCGCGCCGAACGACTCGAAGGGGTGCCAGTGCACCTCCGCGCCGCAGGCGCGGGCGATCTCGACCGTGCGGTCCGTCGATCCGCTGTCGACCACGTGAACGTCGTCGCACCAGGCGCACGAGGCGAGGCAGTCGGCGATGTTGATCTCCTCGTTCAGGGCGAGGATGACCACCGAGACGGGCACGGGACGCGCCGAGCGGACGATCGACGCCGCGTCCGCCGGCGGGCGGATCGTCTGTGGGCCGGACCGGGTTCCGGGCTGGACCTCCGATGGACCCGAAGGCTGGGCCGCGGATTGGCCGGCGGGTTGGGCGGACGCGAGCGAGGTCATTGGTGCGACGGCGAGTATACGAGCGGGCCGCGTCGTCTACGTCGGGCGCTCCGCTTCCGCCCGGGAAGATCCGCGCGCCACGCTCGGAGGCGGCGCGCCATCCGTGGCTCGGAGGACGCGTGGCCTGATCGGACGCGCCGGCGTTCCGACGCAGACGCTCCATGCGGGAAGGTCGGCGAGGACGGTCGAGCGCACCCCCACCACCGTGCCATCGCCGATGGTCACGCCGGGACCGATGAAGACGTCCGAGGCGATCCAGCAGCGCGACCCGACGGAGATCGGCATGGGCACGAGGGGAAACGCGGGATCCTCGTGGTCGTGCGTCGCGGCGCAGAGATGGCTGAACTGGCTGACGGTCGTGCCGACGCCGAGGCGCACCGGCGCGACGCAGTAGACCTCCACGTGATCGGCGATGGTCGCGTAGGCGTCGAGCGTCAGGTTCCATGGCGCCCAGATGCGGGCTCGCGGATAGACGCGGGCGGTCGGATGCAGCGTCGCGCCGAAGCGTCGCAGGAGCCAGTTCCGCCAGCCATGCAGCGGCCGCGGCGAGCATCCGAAGAGCGTCGCCTGCACGATTCCCCACAGCGCCCGCGCCGCGCGGTTCGACCGGCCGTGCGGACTGCGACGGGCGCGCTCGAGGTCGTTGTCGGAGGTGTTGGCGGCCATGCGGGGATGATCGCGGATCGGCGCAGGTGGGCGCGGCCCGGCGCCGCTCGCGGGGCTCATGCGCGTCCCAGTTGACTCTCGCGCCCCACCCAAGCCAATTCCGCCGCAAGGCGCCGCTGTGGGCGAGGGGTCGAACGCATGGAGGTCCACTGGGATCCGTTTCAGCGCGGCGCGGGCGACGCCGCGGCGGCCGTCACGCCCAGCACCGCCGCGCAGGTGTCGAATCGATAGCGATCGAGCAGCATCCGCAGCTTGTCGCGCGTGCTCGAGAGGCCGACATAGCACTTGAACCGGCGCGACAGCGGCATCGGCACGCGCGGACACTCGGGCGCGAAGTCGCGGGGGTGGAGGTAGACGACCACCGGCACGCCCTCGTCGTTGAGCTGCGCGAAGCCGCGCCGGATCATCCACGGCGGCAGCAGTCGCAGGTATCCGCCGCCGGAGAACGCGAAGCGCTTCGGGCCGAGGCGCATGACGCTCATCGGCAGCTCCGGCATCGGTCGGCCCGACGGCGCGCCCGTGAACGAGTGGGCGCGCACCGGACAGGGATATCCGCCGTGGCCGCGGGCGGCCGGGAAGAGACTCGCGTCGTAGACGAGTCCGAGGTCGTGCAGCACGTCGAACGCCCACTCGGTGCCGGGCGTGATCGAGAACGAGGGGGCCCTGAAGCCGAGCACGCGGGCACCGCCCGCCGACTCGATCGCGTCGATGGAGCGGCGCATGTCGTCGCGGAATTCCGCGGGCGAGAGCTCGTAGACCTTGCGATGCCAGTACGAGTGCGTGGCCAGCTCGTGTCCGTGATCGGCGATCAGGCGCACCAGCCGTGGATAGCGCTCGGCGATCCACCCGAGCACGAAGAAGGTCGCCTGCACGCCGGCGCCGGTCACCGTCTCGACGATCCACTCGGTGTGCCGTTCGACGAGCGACGGCAGCGACGCCCATTTCGCCGGATCCGAGACCGCGTCCACCTCGACCATGTGGAACCAGTCCTCGATGTCGAAGCTGAGTGCGTTCGTCGGCGACGTCACGGAGGGACGGTATGCGCGCGCAGGTCGATCCTCGCGCCCCGCGCGATGGTGCGCCACCCAGCCCGATTCCGCCGTGAGACGCCGCTGCGGGCTGCAAGGGGTCGAACGGATGGAGGTCTGCGGAATCCGTCTCAGACGAATCGATGTCCGCTGCGGCGGAAGCGTGCGACGTCGTCCTTCGTCGGCATCGAGAAGTGCGTGGATTGCGAGGCGTCGTTGGGAAGCAGCGGCGGATCCCCCGCCTCGATCAGGCGCACGCAATCGATGATCGCCTCGGCGGCGAGGTCCTTCGAGCGGGCCATGATGTCCTCGAGGCTGTCGAAGGGATGGATGCGATAGCGCCGCTGCACGATGATCGGGCCGTTGTCGAGCTTCGCGTCGACGTAGTGGACGCTTACGCCGCCCTCGCGCTCGCCGTTGGCCAGCGTCCAGAAGCTCGGCATCAGGCCCCGGTACTTCGGCAGGAGCGCACCGTGGCAGTTGACGATCCCCTTCGGGGTCTGCTCGCGCAGCGCCTTGCGATAGAGCTGCGTTCCCGAGATGGAAACGATGAAGTCGACCTTGAGTCCGCGCAGGTGGGCGAGGAACTCCTCGCTGTTGACGTCGACGGCCTCGGTCACCGGAACACCGTACTTCCTCGCGACGGCGCGCACCGAGTAGCAACGGCGCGTCGAGCCCAGCAGGTCGTTGTGCAGCTTCGCCTGGATCTTGCGGAGGGCGTAGCTGCGCAGCTTCCACTGGAAGTACCGGAAGCCGTACATGCGCTGGAGATCCAGCGCCGTCTGCAAGACGGTGCGCTTGCCCTGCGCGACCGACTGGATGTTGATTCCCGCCGTGCTGTCGGCGAACTCGCGGAGGTACTTGTCCAGCACCTTCGGGAGGTAGAAGGGATCGTTCTGGATGAAGACGTACTTGGTGAGCATGGGAGCGAGTCGGCGGAGTTCGTGTCGTGGTGCGGCGGAGGATCGCGGGTCGGTGCGGGGACGAGTTCACATCGGAAGGTCGCCTCGGGAGGCGGCGGGCGACGAGCTCGCGCGGCGGCGTTACGCGTCAGCGCCGCTCGGCGACGACCTCTTCCAGGAGCGCGCGCCACTGCTCGCAGCCGCGCGTGCGGTCGTACGCCGCGGCGAGGGCCGCGCGGGCATTGTCGCCGAGCCGCGCCGCCTCGGCGGGATCGTCGGCGAGCCGGCGGATCGTCCGGACGAGGCCCGCGACGTCGCCCTGCCGGACGAGCGCGCCGCAGTCGTGCTCGACGAGGATCCGCGCAATCTCGCTCTCGGGATGACCGATGAAGATGCCCGGCCGCGCGGCCGCCATCGCGCCGAAGAGCTTGCAGGGCACCATGATTCCCTCGACGCCCTCGAGCAGGCTCACCAGGTGCACGTCGGCGCAGCTCAGGGACGCGTCGAGCGACTCGCGCGGCTGATAGCCGTCGAGCACGGCGTTGGGCAATCGTCGTTCCGTCACGAAGCGGTCGACGAGCTCCTTCTTCTTCCCGCCACCGACGAAGACGAAGCGGATCGCCTCGTCGTCCCGAAGCGATTCGGCGGCGCCGAGCATCGTGTCCACATCGTGGCCGATCCCGAAGTTGCCCGAATACATGACGACGAACCGGTCGCCGAGGTTCCACCGGCCTCGATACGGGTTGCCCGCGCGGTCGATCGGCTTGACCTCGCCCTGGTCGGACCAGACGCCGATGTGCACGACGCGCCGCGCATCGATGGTCCGCCCGCGCGAGCCGCCCGGGAACTTCTCGAGCACGCGTCGCCTCATGCATCGCCCGAGCACGACGACGCGATCGGCGCGACGCAGGCAGAAGCGGTTGACGCCCTCGAAGAAGCGGGTCGGCAGCGAGCGGGGCCTCATCACGCCGCACGCGACGGGCAGGTCCGGGTAGAGGTCCATGACCCAGTAGACGAAGCGCGATCCGCGCAGCCGGCCCATCAGCCAGCCAACGAGCGCGATGAACGGCGGCGTGGTGAGGCAGATCACGACGTCCGGTCGCCGCACGCGCAGCGCCCGCCACGTCGCCGCGACGTAGAAGAGCCCGAAGTCGACGATGCGCGCCGCGATTCCGGCCTTGCCGAAGAGGCTCTTGCCGACGCGGTGGACCTCGACGCCGTCGATCGTCTCGCGCGGCGGCAGCGCGGCGCCCTTCTGGCCGTAGATCGATCGCGACGTCACGACGTCGACGTCGTGTCCGTGCGCGGCCATGTGCCGCGCCAGGTCGTGCGCATGCTGCGCCGTCGCGACGACGTCGGGGTGATAGGTCTGGTTGATCAGCAGGATGCGCATCGGAAGACGATGAGGCGGCGGGTCCGTCGCCGAGTGGATTCCCCGGCGTTCAACGCCCGTGCGCTCCGGCCCCCCGCCGCGAACCCTCCGCGCGCCACCAATCGATCGTTCGCCGCAGTCCCTCCTCGAATCCCACCTGCGACCTCCAGCCCAGCAGCTCCTGCGCCCGCGCGGTGTCGAGGCATCGGCGCGGCTGTCCGTCGGGCTTGCTCGGGTTCCACCGGATCTCCCCGTGGAATCCGACGAGCCGCGCGATGAGGGCGACCAGGTCGGCGATGGTGATCTCCATGCCCGTGCCGAGGTTCACCGGCGTCGGGTCGTCGAGGGACTCGGCGGCGCGCACGACGCCTTCGGCCGCATCGTCCACATAGAGGAACTCGCGACTGACCCGGCCCGTTCCCCAGCACTCGATGGACGGCGCCTTGGCATCCAGCGCCGCGACGCACTTTCGGATCAGCGCCGGGATGACGTGCGACGACTCGAGATCGAAGTTGTCGCGCGGTCCGTACAGGTTCACGGGCAGCACGTACGCGCTGCGCAGCCCGTACTGGCGGCGATAGCCGTCGAGCATCACCATCGCGGCCTTCTTCGCGACGCCGTACGGCGCGTTCGTCTCCTCCGGATAGCCGTTCCAGAGATCGTCCTCCTTGAACGGGACCGGCGTGAACTTCGGATAGGCGCAGATCGTTCCCACCTGCACGAACTTCCCGATGTTGTTGATGCGCGCCTGCTCGATGAGATGAAGCGACATCGCCATGTTGGCGAAGAAGTACCGCCCGGGGTTGCTCATGTTCGCGCCGATCCCGCCGACCTCCGCGGCAAGGTGGATGACGACGTCCGGGTGCATGTCGGCGTAGAGCCGCGCCGCGTCGGCCTCGTGCGTGAGGTCGTACATCGCGCGCCGCGGAACCTGGACGTCCTCGCATCCACGGGCGCGGAGGCGCTCGAGCACGGCGCGTCCGAGGAATCCAGTGCCGCCGGTCACGACAATCCGCTGCGAACGAAGATCGGTGGGCATGCGGTGCAGAGTAGCGGGCCGGCGGCGCGCAGGGAGAGCGCCGTCGCCGGGGAACCCCGCCGCCAAAGGTCGGCGCGGAGCGGCTTCCCGCCCCGCTCTCCATTACACTCCGGTCATGTCCCAGACGAACCGGATCGACTCCTCGTTGCCAGCCACCGGCCGCCGCGCGCTGGTCACCGGCATCACGGGCCAGGACGGCAGCTACCTCGCGGAACTCCTGCTTCAGAAGGGGTACGAGGTGCACGGGATCATCAGGCGCTCCGCGAGCTTCAACACCGGACGGCTCGATCATCTCTACCGCGATCCGCACGAGCGCGGCGCGACGCTGCTGCTGCACTACGGGGATCTCACCGACGCCGTGAGCCTCTCCTCGATCCTCGAGAAGGTGCAGCCGCACGAGGTGTACAACCTCGGCGCGCAGAGCCACGTCCGGGTCAGCTTCGACCAGCCGATCTACACGGTCGACGTCGTCGCCACGGGAACGATCAAGCTGCTCGAGGCGCTGCGCGTGCACCAGCAGCGGAGCGGCGCCGGGATCCGCTTCTACCAGGCGAGTTCGTCGGAGATGTATGGAAAGGTGCAGGAGGTCCCGCAGACGGAACGAACGCCCTTCTATCCACGATCGCCATACGGCTGCGCCAAGGTCTTCGCGCACTGGGCCACCATCAACTATCGCGAGTCGTACGGGCTGCACGCCTCGTGCGGGATCCTCTTCAACCACGAGTCTCCGCGCCGAGGCGAGACCTTCGTGACACGGAAGATCACCCGCGCCGTCGGGCGCATCAAGCTCGGGCTTCAGAAGAAGCTCTTCCTCGGCAACCTCGACGCGCAGCGCGACTGGGGATTCGCCGGCGACTACGTCGAGGCGATGTGGTTGATGCTCCAGCAGCCGACGCCCGACGACTATGTGGTGGCCACCGGCAAGATGATCCCGGTGCGCCGGTTCTGCGAGCTCACCTTCGGGCATGTCGGATTGGACTACCGCGACTTCGTCGAGATCGATCCAAAGTACTTCCGTCCCGCCGAGGTGGACGAACTCCTGGGCGACCCGGCCAAGGCGAAGCGGCAACTCGGCTGGTCGCCGAGGACCAACGTGGAGGAGCTGGCCGAGATGATGGTCGAGGCCGATCTCGAGCTGGCGCGCCGGGAGAAGACGCTTCGCGACGCGGGACATGTGATGCCCGTGTCGGTCGGGCACGATCAGTGAGCGGCGATCGGAGATCGGGTTCGGGGATCGGTGATCGCGATTCGAGACGAGGAACCGGCCATCGCCGCACGGGCGCGCCGTGACAGGCGCCGCATGCGAGCGCCGCCTTCCGGGCGAGGCGCCGGCGTTGCGGCCTACGGAGGCGCACGCACGATTGAAGCGACACGACCGCGGCGCGCTGACGCGCGCCGCGGTCGGGAATGCGGGACAATCGGGACTTCACTTCGCCGTATAGCGGCCGCGATCGACCTTCCTGAACTTGCCCTTGTTCACCAGCAGTGTCTGATTCACCACCGTGCGGAAGTTCTTGCTCTGCGTTCGATAGCCCGCGGAGAGCACGGCGGCGGCCGCCTCGTTGACGCCGAGCGTCTTGTCCGTGAGCACCTTCTGGAGCGTGTCCACAAGGCTGAGCGTGTTCGCCGGGCGCGGACCGCGCGACCCGCGCGGCCGGCCGGGGCCGCGACGAACCGCAGCAACGGCCGTTCCACCGACGTGATGTCCGAGCGAGGCGAGCTCGGCATCGAGCTTCGCAAGCGTGGCCGCCAGCTTCGCACGGCGGGCCTCGAGCGGCTTGGCCTGGCTGTGTCGGCGTCGCAGCTCGGCGTGAAGGTCGGAGATTGAAATGTCGCGCAGGCGGCGCGACGATGCGGTGGAGCCGGGTGGACGACCTCTGGGTCTTGGCATGGGGGGTGATCCTTGCGGGGAGCGACTCGCGAACGAGTCCAATGTGTCATGTCCTTGCGAACATCAAGTGCAAGAACGGCCCGGAGAACGCGGCACGCGCCGCGAACAAGGTTGCTTTATAGCAGGATGAAGTCGACGTGTGGGGATTTCGAATGCGCATTTGCGATCCAGGCGGTGCTCGGCGCGAGGCGTCGCGGGACTCATGCGGACTCCAGTCGACCTCCATGCGTTCGACCCCCTGCCCACAGCGGCGTCTCACGGCGGAATTGGGTTGGGTGCGGCGCGAGAATCAACCGGGCGCGCATGAGGCGCCTGTCGGGAGTGGTCGGACCGAAGTCATCGAAGATCGTGGAGCACGTGGTCGGCGATGCCCATGCGTCGCAGCAGCCCCTCGAACTGCTCGATGGAGTAGAAGTCGACAAGCAGCCGTCCGGAGCCGCGCGACTTGCCGGCCTCGATGGCGACTCGTGTTCCGAGATGCTCGCCGATTCGCCGGCCGAGATCGGCGCGCTGCAGCGCCGCGGCGCTCGGGGGTTCGGTCGGCGAAGGCACATGCGCGGAGCGCCGCGCCAGCTCGAGCACCGCCTGCTCGGTGCGGCGCACGGACCAGCCCGAGCGCACGGTGGTGGCGGCCAGCTCGGCACGGCGCGCCGGGTCGACGCACCCCAGCAGGGCCTTTGCATGGCCGAGCGAGAGCTTGTTCGTGCGGACGGCGTCGGCGGTGAACTCGTCGAGCTCGTTCAAGCGGAAGAGATTGGAAACGGTCGAACGGTCGAGCCCGACACGATCCGCGATCGCCTGGTGTGAAAGGCCGTAGTCCTCGGCGAGCCGTCGGAATGCCGCGGCGCGATCCATCGGGTTGAGGTCTTCGCGCTGGAGGTTCTCGATGAGCGCCCATTCGGCGGCGGTGCGGTCGTCGACGACCCGCACGATCGCCGGAATCGTGGTTTCGCCGAGAAGCTGAGCCGCCCGCCAGCGGCGCTCCCCCGCCACGAGCTCGTAGCGACCGGGCTGGCCTGGCGCCGGCCGCACGACGACCGGTTGCATAACCCCCGCGACTCGGATGGACTCGGCGAGCGATCGCAATCCATCCGGATCGAAGCTCTGGCGGGGCTGTCGCCGGTTTGGGTCGATGGCGTTCAGTGGAATCGCCAGCACACCGGGGTGGCTGGCCGCCGGAGGCGCGCCATGGTCGAACCGATCTGGCTTGGAAGGGCGCTCCGAGGAAGGCGACGTGGCAGAAGAAGAGGTTATAGGACGTGACTCTGATCGAGGATCGGTGGTCTCGCCACTTCCGATCACAGTGGACGACGAACCGATGAGCGAACCAAGACCGCGTCCAAGCCGGCGCTTGGCTGTGGGCAGACCGCTCGCATTGGCTGGCGTCACGGTGCCGTGCGTCGTTTGAGCGGTTGGAATCACTTGCGGTGCAGGGGTGTTCACACCGCGCGCCGGCTCGGGGCCGGCTGGAGGCCGGGCTGCATTGGTCGTGGAAGGGCCCGCCGATTGACGACCGCGCGGCGGTTCCGGAGTTCGGGCTCGGCGGGTACGCGAAAGGGTCGCGGGAGCCAATGCGGGCCCGGGCAGTGAAGACTGGGCGGATCGTCGAGGTGTCGGCTGGAGAGGTTGAGCCAGGAGAGGTATCGAGGGTGACTTGTGTGTCTGCGGTTCAAGTGGCGCCCGATTCGCCGTTCCTGCGTGCCCGGCTTCGGAACCAAACGAGTTGGGCGACGCGGTCGTGGACCGCCGTTGGAGTGGCATGGATCCCGCGGGATTCGAGCGTTGTTCGTCGGCGACGACGGTGCGATCAGCGGAGGGCTGCCGTCGTGCAGGGGAGGCCGCGGGATTCGGGCGTTGCTCGGGCGTCGGCACGGGTGCGGTCAAGCTGTGACCGCGACTCTCGCCCTCGGCGCATTCGCCAAGCTGCTCGGCCTGCGACATCGTTGCCGTCAAGCTGGCTTGGGGTGCGACCGACGGCTTGTCCGGATGTGACCAACGTGTCGCTGATGCCACGACCGTCGATGCGGTGACCTGCGGCGGAACGCCCGATGGGCGAGACGACTGATCCATGAAAAAACCTCCGTCCGTGGAGCGGATTGTGGGCATGTTCCACGTGGAACATGCCAAGTGGCTGATCGGCTTGGGTGCGACCGACCCAGCTTGCCGACAAGATCATAACCTCCGAACAGGCCGGCCTTCGACAGTCCGGGGATTCCTCTTCAGCACAGGCCATGCTGGTGAATCCACCAGCCCCAAGCAGTGGGCGGCTGGCTGGGTCCCACTCACACCGGTAGGGCGTCAATCGCCCGCGTGATGTTCGCCACCAAGCAGCGGGCTGCCGGCAGGGGCCCCACTCACGCCCTTCACCTGCGACACGAAGACGCCATGCGGTGCCGCCATACCGTGGGCGGCCGATAGGGTCCCACTCACGCGCTCCGAGTCGTTCAATGCCGCTGGTTGCGACGACGTCAAGCAAGGGGCGGGGCAATGGGCGGCCCAAACACACGCGGAATGGGCCGCGCGATCGGTGGCCGTGGGAAAGGCCGCGTGCAATGGACCAAGCATGCTTTGGAGCGGGGCGACTCACGCACCGCGTTTGGGTTGTCACGGCGAGCTCGCCACGCATCTGCGTGGACCCAAGTCAGCCCCGACGCCGATCTGCTTGGTTATAAGACGTTGGACACGCCATCTCTGCGCCCGTGGGGAGCGAGTACATGGCCAAGTCAGGATCTGGCCCGCGTGGCCAACATGTCTACATCCTTCAAGGCGTGGCGGAAGTGCCGCCCTTCTGCGTGGCCAACGCGTCCCCCCCCTTTCTGCGTGGCCAACGTGTCCCCTAGTCGGCGATGTGGATCCAACTACGAACGGGCGGCACTCCTCGCTATGCCGGTCGAGAAATGGCCACACTCCGGACAGGCAATACGCCCCCTCAACGGATAGGCGCAGCTAGGACAGAGGCCTCGTCGTGAACGAAGTGTCATGCGACACCGTCCCCACGCCATAGGAAATAGGAAAAGCACCAGAAAAAGCGATGCGAAGTACAGACTAACGTTGACTAAGCAGTTTACCCAAGAAATTCGCAGCGACCATGGCGGGCTACCCACCGCATCTCCTCTCCAATCGTCATCGGGAGCGATGGAGCGAGCACGGATGAGTACTGGCATCGGCCAACCGTACTCCGTCAGTTCATAAATATAACGTGGCATGCCGGAGGCATCGTCTGCCAACGCTTGCGTGTTTCTGAAGGCGGGTCGCGTCGCCAAGATCCAACGATCTGGCGGCGGCCAGGATACATCCACGGCTTCTGGCCAGCCACGAAGGGCTGCGTCTGTACCAACGAGGTATACCTTCGCGGCACGAGGCAGCGTGTCGAAATGTGTAGCTAGGAAGGCCACGCCGAAGCTCGCCACAACGCATCCCACAGCAACCACGGCGAGCAGTAGAGGCCGCCGAACCATAAGAGATGGGTATGACATCGACGTAGACTGAGCGACGATCTGTAGCGTGATGTCCGTCGTCCCATCGCCTACCTAAACATGCGGTCGCTTGACGAATCCGTGCGAAACGCTGCATGTCCAGTCGGCGTTGCTTCGATTCGCTATTAGCACGAACTGCCCGGATCGCCGTCGGCTCCACTCGAGCCGGCATATCCGACTCCAGTGCTGCCAGCGGTCCCGGCGGTCCCCATGCCGCCCAAACCAAATCCGGCCGAGCCGCCGGTACCTGCGGATCCGGCATTACCCGAGCCGGGCGTCCAGCCGCTTCCCTTCGCCCCAGGCGGTGTGCCGTTTCCTCCATCGCCACCATGACCTCCATTGCCTGCTGTGCCGTTGCCTCCGTCTCCGCCCTTTCCTCCGTCCCCGCCCTTGCCGGTGCTCCCAAAACCCATGCCACCTGGGCCACCACGTCCGCCCCTGCCGCCGGTGACCTGCCCCCCAAGAAGAGGTCCACCCGTTGTGAGAGACTTGCAGGACCACACGGCCCTGAGAAAGGAGTCTCTCGATGGCAGGTCAAGGCAAGCGGCAGCGTCACAAGCCGGAGGAGATCGTCGTCGAGCTTCGCCAGGTGGACGAACTTCCGGCATCGGGGAAGGAGATCTCCGACGCGGCGAGGTCGCTTGGCGTCTCGGAGGTCATGCTGCACCGGTGGCGCCAGCAGTACGGCACGCTTCAGCGTGACGACGTCCGTCGGCTGAAGGAGCTGCAGGCTGAGAACGGCCGCCTGAAGCGGCTGGTGGCCGACCAGGCGCTGGACATCGCGATGCTCAAGGAGGTGGCCAAGGGGGAATTCTGAGCCCGACGAAGCGGCGCCGCGCAGTCGTCCACCTGCGAATGCGGTTCCAGGTGTCGGAGCGTCGTGCGTGCCGCGTCGTCGGGCAGCATCGGTCGGTGCATCGTCGCGTGCCGAGATCGGACTCGGCCGAGAAGCGCCTGGTCGGCGAGATGCAGGGACATGCGCGGAGGAATCCGCGGTTCGGGTACCGCCGCGTGGCGATCGAGTCACCCCGCCGAACGGTGCCGCATCAGTCATCGAGAACGACAACGTCGGTCGGATCGATGTGCAGGCGACTGTCGTCGCGAGGCCTCGCGCGCGGGTTGATCTCCAGCGCCTTGATCGACGTGCCATCGGCGAGCGCGATGTCATGCTGCGCCGTCTCGCCGAGGTAGGTCGTCGCGGTGCGCGTGCCGCGAATGACATTGCCGCCCTCGATCGTGCTGACGTGCAGCGCCTCCGGACGAAGCGAGAGCGTGACGGCGTCGCCGACGCGGCGCGACGTCGGCGACGCCGTGGCCCGCAGTCGTCCCGCGGGCGTCTCGACATCGACACCGTCCGAATCGACGCCGACGAGCTTCCCCTGGAGGAAGTTCGTCTCGCCGAGGAAGTCGGCCACGAAACGGGTGCGCGGGCGGCGATAGAGCGCGTCGGGCGTGCCGGACTGCACGATCTCGCCGTCGCGCAGGACGGCCATGGCGTCGGCCATCGACAGCGCTTCCTTCTGGTCGTGCGTGACGTACACGGTCGTGATCCCAAGCTCCTTGCAGATGCGCCGGATCTCGGTGCGCATCTCGATGCGAAGCCGCGCGTCGAGGTTGCTGAGCGGTTCATCGAGCAGCAGCACGGTCGGCTCGATCACCAGGGCGCGAGCCAGCGCCACGCGCTGCTGCTGGCCGCCGGAGAGCTCGTTGGGCCTGCGCTGCGCAAGCCGATCCATGCGCACCAGCGCGAGCGCCGCCGTGGTCCGTGCGCGACGCTCGTCGCGCGGGACTCGCCGCACGTCGAGGCCGAAGGCCACGTTGTCGAAGACGGTCATGTGCGGCCAGAGCGCGTAGCTCTGGAAGACCATCCCGGCGTTGCGACGGTTCGGCGGAACGCGCGTGACATCGCGATCGCCGAAGCGAATCGTCCCTCGTGTCGGCTCGATGAAGCCCGCGATCATCCGAAGCAGCGTGGTCTTGCCGCAGCCCGATGGCCCAAGCAGGAAGAAGAGCTGGCCGGCGCCGATCTCCAGGTCGATGCGCCGCACCGCGGTCGTTGCGCCGTAGTCCTTGCCGACGCCTTGCAGCGCAATGGCGGTCATGGGCCACGAAGATACCGTACAGTCGTGCTCCGATGGACCAACGCCTCGACGAGCTTCGACGAATCGTCGCCCAGCGGCGGCGCCCCGAGTTCAATCCGTCCATCGCGGGGATGGTCGCCGCGATCGCGCGCACGGCGAAGCGAGACACGCAGCGGCTCGGCGCCGTCGCCGAGGCATGGCTGGCGATCGTGCCGTCCACGATCGTCGATCGCTGCCGACTCGAGTCGCTCGAACGCGGCGTCCTGTCCGTCGTGGCCGACGACGCCGCGACGCGGTTCGAGATCGATCGCCTCCTTCGCAGCGGGCTCACCGCCCGCTTGCAGGCGACGACGCAGGGAGCGCTCTCGCGCGTGCGCGTCCGCGTCGGCGCGGGAGACGCCGAAGCCGCCGGCGACCGCATGCCGGCGCATGGCATGGCCGACGATCGCGACGTTCCTCCGGATCGACGACGTGCGCGAGGCGCCAAGCGCCGATAGCGGGGCGGCTTGTCGCCCGTCAGGCCCGCCCTGCCCGGGCGTCGCACGAGAGGTGTCGACGTGGTCTGGCGGCCTTGGCGCTGCGCGTAGCCCCCGGAGGCGGTCGTGCGGTCCACACTTCATCGGTCGAGCCGCAGGGAATCGGGCAGCTCGCGAACGACGCCATCGCGGCCGACGCACGCCAATGTCGTGGCGCCGGAGGCGAGCAGTTCGCCCGAGCGCCGGAGCTCGTAGACGTGTGCGATCTTGACGTGGCCCGCCTCGTCGAGCGTGGTGATCAGCTCGAGCTCGTCGTCGTAGCGCGCGGGGCGCCGGTAGCGCACCTCCAGCCTGACCACGACGAGGAAGACGCCTGCCGCCTCGAGATCCCGATAGCGTCCACCGCCGGCGCGGAGCAGTTCCGTTCGGCCCATTTCGAACCAGACCGGATAGACGCTGTGGTGGGCGACGCCCATGGGGTCGCATTCGCAGTAGCGCACGCGGATGGCAAGCGAGTGGGAGCGCATGGCGCGGAGCGTACTCGGCGGGTCACTTGCCGACGCAGAAGCCTGCGAAGATGAGGCCGAGGAGATCGTCGGGAGCGACCCGGCCGACGAGCTCGCCCAGCCGATCGAGTCCAGTGCGCATCGACGCCGCGACGAGCTCCGGATGAGCGGTGTCGGCGAGCGCCGCACCGAGTGCCGCGCGCGCCGCGCCAAGCGCGGCGCGGTGGCGCGGGGCGAGCGCGAGGGTCTCCGCCCCGCCGAAGCCGACGCCGGCGTTCGGGCCACTGGCCAAGGCGGTGGCGATCATGGATCGCAGGCGCTCGAGTCCCTGGCCGGTGTGCACCGAGACCTCGGCGTCGCCACCCTCGGAGCGCGCCGCATGCTGGGCCGCGATGGCACGCGACGCGTCCGCGGATGCGCCGCGCAGGTCGCACTTGGTGCGCACCACGAGGATCGGGCCGCCGAGGGCCGGCATCGATGCGCCCGGAGGCACGCACACGAGCTTCAGGTCGGCGTCGGCGATCACCGCGCGGGCCTGCGATTGCGCCCGGCCGTCGAGGTCGTCGATCGCGTCGTCAAGTCCGGGGAGATCGATCAACAGGGCCTCGAAGCGTCCGGTCGCGCCGTCGAGGACCATCGGCTCGACCAGCGCGTCGCGGGTCGTGCCGGAGACGGCCGAGACGACGGCGCGGCGGGCGCCGAGCAGCGCGTTGAAGAGGGACGACTTCCCCGCGTTGGGCGGACCCACGAGCACGACCGTCGGTGCGGCGCTGAGCCGTTCGAGCGCCACGCTGGCGAGGCGCACCGCGTCGATCGACTCGCAGAGCTCCTCGAGGCGACGGCGCAGCTCCGCCGGGTCGATCGCCACGACGTCCTCCTGGTCGGTGAAGTCGATCCCGGCCTCGACCAGCGCGAGCATGGCCGCGAGATCGTCGCTCCACCGCCGGGCCCGGTCGCCGAGCGCACCGGCGCACAGCCGTCGCGCCGCGGCGAGCTCCGCGTCGGCTCGAGCCGCGATCGTCGCGGCGACCCCCTCGGCCTGGGTGAGGTCGAGGCGGCCGTTGAAGAAGGCCCGCGCCGTGAACTCGCCCGCCTCGGCGCGGCGAGCCGGGACGCCTCGTCGCGCTGCGGCCTCGACGAGGGCGTCGACGACGCGCGCAAGCAGCGTCGGATTGCCGGGAAGGTGCAGCTCCAGCACATCCTCGCCGGTGTAGGAGCGCGGCGATGCGAAGAGGACCGCCATCGCCGGCAGGCGCGCGGGCTCGCGCGCACGATCCTCCGCGGCAAGGTGCGCGCGATCGAGGGCGACGCGCACGCGCGCGAACGTCCTCGGCGCGATCACCGGGTCCTCCCACGCCAGCGCATCGTCCAGCGCGTCGACGAGCATCGAGCCTGATGCGCGAACGATTCCGCGCGGCGACCGTCCCGGCGGCGACGCGATCGCGACGATGATGCTGGAGGTGTCCACGGAGGGGCCCGAGGTCGGGTGACGGCCGAAGCACGGCCGACCGCCGAGCCTACTCGCGCTCCTTGAACTTCCGCGGCGGGTACTTCTTCTGCTGCTGGCGTTCCGCGGCGCGCTTCATCGCCTCCTCGTACATCCGCCCGAGCGTGTCCTGCTTCTTCTTCGTGCGCGGCGCCGGCGGCCTGAGGTCCATCTCGCGCATGTGGCTGCGGATGAGCTTGCTCTCGATGATCCCGACGATCGACGAAGTGAGCATGTAGAGCGTCAGGCCCGAGGGGGCGCTGTACATCATGAGCGGGAACATCACCACCACCATCCACTTGGTGATCTTCTGCTGCTGTTCCTGCTCGGGGGTGAGCTTCACCGTCGTCGGCGGCGTCATGTACTTCTGCTGGAAGAAGAAGACGAGCCCCATCAGGATCGGGATCAGGTTGATGCCGGTGAGCTTGAAGAAGAGGAACTGCCGTGGCTTGTCGAAGGCGACGAGGAAGTGGTCGCTGGCGCTGAGGTCGCCAAGGAACTGCCAGCCGCCGAAGAGCTGGAAGACGCCGAAGAACGCCGGCTGCTGGCGCAGCTCGATCGCGAAGTACAGCATCGCGTAGAGCGCGATCCAGATGGGCATCTGGAGGAACGTCGGCAGCAGCCCGCTCACGCAGCCGACGGGATTCACGCCCTTCTCGCGATAGAGCCGCATCGTCTCCTGCTGGAGCCGCTTCGGGTCGTCCTTGAAGCGCTGCTGGAGCTTCTCCATCTCCGGCTTGAGCTCGGCCGCGCCGCGCGTCGTGCGCATCATGGCGATCTGCGATCGCCTCGTGATCGGATGCAGGATGGCGCGCACGATCAGCACGAGGACGATGATCGCCAGCGCCCAGTCGAAGACGACGTAGTCGTGCAGGAACGACAGGAAGACGAGCAGCACGCGGGCGAGGATCGGAAACGTGCAGAAGTTGCAACAGCCCGTGGTGCTCATCAGGTAGACGATGAGCCCGGACATGCCGAGGGCCTCGTACGGCTGGACGGCGCCGAGGATCCTCGGATCGAGCGGCCCGGCGTAGACGCCGACGTCGAACGACGCCGTGCCGCCCGCCGGAATCGTGCGCAGCGGCGAGTAGAGCTCGGTGAGCAGTTGCGGCGCGGCCGGCGTGGCCCCGCCGACGATCCCCGAGACGACCTCGATCGTCGGCGCCACCGAGAGGGACGGATTGTCCGCGC
The DNA here is from genome assembly GCA_046350555.1 of Phycisphaerales bacterium. Classification (GTDB taxonomy): domain Bacteria; phylum Planctomycetota; class Phycisphaerae; order Phycisphaerales; family SM1A02; genus JAXMAF01. The sequence continues at coordinate 61,279 of JAXMAF010000013.1, read as the reverse complement.
TGTACGGCGCGTGCACGGCGCAGGCGAAGTACCGGCTGGTCGTTCCGAACCAGCTCAGCGCCAGCTTGCCTTCGATGCTGTCGCGGTTCGGCCAGAGCTTCGGTTCGCCGCGCTGGATCGCCTTCACGACGGCGCCGTGGTCGGTGAGCTGTCCCTGGGCGCTCACGATCGACTGCGACGGATCGCGGTCCTTCCCCATGAGGTAGCCGAAGTGGAATCGGCGCGGATCGATCGTGTCGTGCGCCTCGACGCGCAGGTCGGGCGGACCATACTGGATCCAGCGCAGCCCGAGGTCGCGTCCCGAGAGGTTCTCGATCGACTGGGTGAGCTGGATGTCGTATCCGTCGCCGCCGAGGGCGAGGCGCCGATGCACGCGCAGCATCGGCTTGCCGTCGCCGTCGCGCACCTCGGTGACGAACTCGCCCGGAGCGGTGCAGGACCAGACGTCGCCGAAGAGCGAGATGAGCGTGTCGTCGATCTCGATCGAATGCACCGCAAGCAGCGGCACGTCGATGTTGCCAAGCGGCAGCGACGTCTGAAGCACGTAGCGAAGCGAATCGTCCGGAAGGGGAGGCGGCGACGAAGCGCCGCGCTCGACGGCCCTCCAATGCGCCGCCGCCACGCGTCGCGCGGCGGCGGTCTCCCAATAGTCGGCCAGCACGATCCGCGAGAGTCCCGCGCCGCGCGGCGCGAACTCGACGAAGAGCTTGGCGGTTCGGGGATCGAGCGACCCCAGCGGCGCCGGTGGCTGCCCCGCGAGGCCGCCGTGGGGAGCCACGGCGCGCCACGATGCAACGTCAGCCGGCGGCAGGGCGCCGATCTGCGGGGCGGCGACGTTGGCGTCATCCGCGCCGTTCGTGCCGTTGGCGCCCGCCTGGGGCTCGGGACCGGCCGAGGCGCCGGGCGCCGCGGCATCGACGAATCCGGTCGAGTACGCCGTGTTCGACGCCGAGGCCGGATCCGCCGCGGGGACGGCCGTGTCGGGCGCGGTCGAAGCGGAGGCCGGAGCCGTTTTCGGGGTCGCTGCCGGGGCCGTTGCCGGACTGGTCGTTGGCGTTGCACCGTTCGTCGGCGTTGAGCCGGCGGGGGTGTTGCCGTGTCGCCCCTGCGACGCGACCACGGCGATGACGCCGATGGCGGCGAGGGAGACGACAAACGTGATGAGCGTGCGCCGAAGGCCTGGGGTCATATGGACTATCGGCCTTCGTACAGCCGTTCGCCGAGCCAGTCGCTCAGCTCGGGAATGGCGAGAATCTTGTCGACGGTCGACTTCACATCGTATTCGAGACGATGGAACTCCACTTTCGTGGACGCCTCCTGGCCGTGCTCCAGGATCGCGTAGCTGGCCCGCGGATCGAGGTCGCGCGGCTGGCCGACGGAGCCGGGATTGACGATCGCCTTCTCGGTCTCGGTCAGCGTGTAGGTTCCGCCGAGGTCGTCGGGCGGGTAGAAGTCCGGTTCGTCCGTGAAGATGCCGGGAACGTGGGTGTGGCCCACGAGGCAGTAGCGGTCGATGCGATCGAAGATCTGCTGCATCTTGACCGGGGAGTTCACGGCGTCCTCGGGAAAGAGATACTCGTTGATCGGTCGGCGCGGCGTTCCATGCACGCACAGGAACGTGTCGAACGCCACGCGCACGCGAAGCCGTCCCAGGAACTCCCATCGCTTCGTCGCGACCTGCTTGTCGACGCGATCGATCTCGAACTGCGCCCGCGTCCAGAAGGCCGCCTGCTCGGCGGCGGCGTTGAAGTTCGTCGGCTCGTAGAGGACGCCGAAGTCATGGTTGCCCATGAGCGACCACTCGCACCGCGCGGCGACGAGATCGACGCATTCGACCGGATCGGGGCCGTATCCGACGATGTCGCCGAGGCAGATGATCCGGTCGACGCGCTGCGCGTCGATGTGCGCCAAGACCGCGCGGAGCGCCGCCAGATTGGCGTGGATGTCGCTGATGATCGCGGTGCGCACGGGTTGGGATGGTAGTGGTCGCGGGCACGCGAGAGCAAACCTTCCGGTCGGACGAATCGCCGGGCGCGCCGGAGGGTCGGGGCCGGCGGATCCCGGATTCCCCGACGCCCGTGTACGCGCAGCGCCGGCGTCTTCTCATACAATCCCACCCCCCATGTCCTCCCACTACGACCTCATCGTCATCGGCGGCGGTCCCGGCGGCTATGTCGGCGCGATCCGCGCCGCCCAGCTCGGGATGAAGACCGCGTGCATCGAGCGAGACAAGCTCGGCGGCGTCTGCCTCAACTGGGGCTGCATCCCCACGAAGGCGCTGCTGCACAACGCCGAGCTCTACTCCGAGGCGATCCGCCACGGCAAGCAGTGGGGCATCGGCGTCGATCCGGAGAAGGTGCCGGTCGACTGGTCCGCGGTCATCGGCCGCAGCAGGAACATCACCGGTCAGCTCAACAACGGCGTGGCGTTCCTCTTCAAGAAGAACAAGATCGACCACATCCAGGGCCACGCCAGGATCGTCTCGGGGAAGACGGCGCAGAAGCCGTGCACGATCGAGGTCCGCGATCCCGCGGGCGACTACTACGACGGCACCGGCGCCGGCGCGGCGAAGCAGACCGTCACCGCGGAGCGGGTCCTGATCGCGACCGGCGCCAAGCCGCGCGCGCTCCCCGGTGCGCCCTTCGACGGCACGACGATCGTCTCCTCCTACGACGCCATGGCGCTCAAGGCGCGGCCGAAGTCGATGGTCATCGTCGGTTCGGGCGCCATCGGCATGGAGTTCGCCTACTTCTACAACGCCTTCGGGACGCAGGTCACCGTGGTCGAGATGATGGATCGCATCCTCCCCGTCGAGGACGACGAGATCTCGAAGGCCGCGACGAAGTCGTTCACCAGGCAGGGCATCACCTTCCTCGTCGGTCAGACGGTGAAGAAGGTCGACAAGAAGAAGGCCGGCGGCGCGACGGTGACGATCGTCGACGCGAAGGACGAGAGCCGGTCGCAGACCGTGGACGCGGAGGTCGTGCTCGTGGCGATCGGCGTCCAAGGCCGCTTCGACGGGCTGGTCGACGATGCGCTGGGGCTCGCCATCGAGAAGGGTCACATCAAGACCGACTACCGCGACCGGAAGGAGCCGACGTACGCCACGAGCGTCCCCGGGATCTACGCCATCGGCGACGTGATCGGACCGCCGTGGCTGGCGCATGTGGCGAGCGAGGAGGCGGTGACGTGCGTCGAGCGCATCAAGGGTCACCACACCCTCGGCGTGGACTACGGCTCGATTCCCGGCTGCACGTACTGCAATCCACAGATCGCCAGCGTCGGCATGACCGAGCGCGACGCCAAGGCGAAGGGAATCGCCTACCAGGTCGGCGTGTACCAGCTCAAGGCGCACGGCAAGGCGATCGCGGTCGGCGCCACCGACGGACTGGTCAAGATCATCGCCAGCAAGCCGTATGGCGAGATCCTCGGCGCGCACATCATCGGCGAGGACGCGAGCGAGCTGATCCACGAGTTCTGCCTCGCCAAGCGGCTCGAGGCGACGGTCGAGGACATCATCTCGACGCTGCACGCGCACCCGACGATGGCCGAGAGCATCCACGAGGCGGCGCTCGCCGTGGAGTCGCGCGCGATCCACGCGTGAGCGCGGCTGGCGCCGTCGCCTATGCTTGCGACGGTCGCGTCCTCGGGAGGTCCGCCATGCGTGACGTGCGTGACACGCTCGATCCGGTCCCATCCGACGCGTGGTCCCGGTTCGAGTCGGCGTATGCCGAGGCCGAGGCGACGAACGACCTGTCCAAGGTGCCTTGGGAGGATGGCCGGCCGAATCCGGCCTTGGTCGCGTGGCTCGACCACGCGGCGCCTGCGGTCGTTCGCTGCGGTGCGCGGGTCGCCGTCGTCGGCTGCGGTCTTGGTCACGACGCCCGCGAGCTGATGCGGCGCGGGTACGACGTCACCGCCTTCGACGTCAGCCCGAGCGCGGTGCGCTGGGCGAAGCGCATCGATCCCGAGAACGCCAACTGCTACTTCCGCGCCAACGTGCTCGAACCGCCGCCGCGATGGCTGCATCGCTTCGACCTGGTCGTGGAGGTCTACACGATCCAGTCGCTTCCGCCCGAGACGCGACCGGCGATGATGGAGGCGATCGCGCGGCTCGTGGGCATGAACGGGAGCATGCTCGTCGTCTGCCGCGCCGCCGACGAACCGGTGCGGCGCGACGACGGACCGCCCTGGGCGCTCACCAGCGCCGAGCTGCTCGAGCTCGCCACCGGGGCGGGACTCCAGAGCGACGGCATCGAGTCGTTCGTCGACGACGAACGGCCACCGAGACGCCGGCTTCGCGGACTCTTCCATCGGGTGTAGGTCGGCTCTCGGCGCGGCGTCTCACGGGGGAACTGCGTTGGGTGGGGCGCGAGAGTCAATTGGGACGCGTATGAGAGGGGGAGACAGGAATCAGGAATTCGGAGTCGGGGACGCCGTCCGACCATGCATGCTTTGAGAAGAGGTGGATGCCAGCGTCGACGCGGAGCGCCGCCGGCGGGACACTGGGGACCGCGTCCCCGACTCCGAATTCCGAATTCCCGTCACGACGCACCCGCACAATCAGCCTGGTCGCTCCACTAGGATCCGCACATGGCGCCGTATCAGGGCCTTCTTCTCGTTGTCTCCGGTCCGTCCGGCGTCGGCAAGACCACGATCACGCATCGCGTGCAGCAGCGGTTCGATGGCGAGTTCAGCGTGTCGGCGACGACGCGTCCACCCGGTCCCGGCGAGGTCGATGGTCGCGACTACCACTTCGTCACCGTCGATCAGTTCGAACACGACCTTGCCGCGGGCCGCTTCCTCGAGCACGCGCAGGTCTTCGGCAAGCACTTCTACGGCACGCCGCGCGAGCCGGTCGAGCGTGCGCTCCGCGAGGGGCGCCTGATCATCCTCGACATCGACGTGCAGGGCGCGCTTCAGGTGCGACGAGGCCTTCCCTCGGCGCTGATGGTCTTCGTCCTCCCTCCCAGCGACGCCGAACTGCTTCGACGCCTGCACGATCGCGGCCGCGACGACGAGGATGCGATCCGGCGGCGGTTCGCCGAGGCGCAGCGCGAGATCGCCATCGCCAAAGGCAGCCGAACGTACGACGAGTTCATCGTCAACGACGATCTCGAGGCGGCGACGGAGCGCATCGCGCGGCTTGTCGCGGGCCGGCTGGGGCCGGCGCGCACGCCGGCGGCTACACGCCCCAACTGACGAACTTCGTCTCGACGTACTCCATCACGCCCTCGTGTCCCCCCTCGCGGCCGAAACCGGAGTGCTTGACGCCGCCGAAGGGTGCCTGGGCGGTCGCCGGCAGGGCGTCGTTGGCGCCGACGATCCCGTAGTCGAGCGCCTCGGCGACGCGGATCAGGCGGCTCGCGTCGCGGGTGTAGAAGTAGGCGGCGAGGCCGTAGGGCGAGTCGTTCGCGAGACGGATCGCCTCCTGCTCGTCGCGGAACCGAAAGAGCGGCGCGACCGGACCGAACGTCTCCTCGCGGGCGACCAGCATCTCCGCCGTGGCGTCGGCGAGGATCGTCGGCGAGAAGAAGCGGCGCGAGAGCCCCTTCAGCTCGACGCTCGAGCCGCCGAACGCCACGGTCGCGCCGCGGCGCGCGGCATCGGCGACGTGCTCGCGCACCTTCGCGACCGCGTCGTCGTTGATCAACGGTCCGACGTGCACGCCTTCGTCGAGTCCGGGCCCGACGCGTGCCGCCGCGACCTTCTCGCGCGGACGCCGCGAAGCGGTCGAAGACGCGCTCCTGCACGTAGATGCGGTTGGCGCAGACGCAGGTCTGGCCCGCGTTGCGGAACTTGCTCGCGACGGCGCCGGTCGCCGCGGCGTCGAGGTCGGCGTCGTCGAAGACGATGAACGGCGCGTGCCCTCCCAGCTCGAGCGAGAGGCGCACGAGGTTCTCCGCCGCCTGCCGCATGAGCAGCGCCCCGACCTCGGTGGAGCCCGTGAAGCTCAGCTTGCGCACGAGCGGGTTCGAGAGGATCGCCCGCGATGGCCTTCGCGTCGCCGGTCACGATGTTGACGACGCCCGGCGGAAGACCCGCCTCGGTCGCGAGGCGCCCCAGCGCCAGCGCCGTCAACGGCGTTTCCTCGGCGGGCTTGAGGACCATCGTGCAGCCGGCGGCGAGCGCCGGTCCGAGCTTGCGCGTGATCATCGCCGCCGGAAAGTTCCACGGCGTGATCGCGGCGCAGACGCCGACCGGCTGGCGAAGGACGAGCAGGCGCTTGTTGGGAACGCTCGCGGGAATCGTCTCGCCGTAGATGCGCGGCGCCTCGCCTGCGGCCCATTCGACGAAGGTGCGGGCGTAGTTGATCTCGCCGCGGGCTTCCGCGAGCGGCTTGCCCTGCTCGAGGGTCATGAGCCGCGCGAGCGGCTCCGTGTCGCGCTGGATGAGCGCGGCGAACGCGCGCAGCAACTCGCCGCGGCGCGGCGCCGGCGTGTCGCGCCATGCCGGAAGGGCCGCCGCGGCCGCCTCGATCGCCTGTCGCGTCTCGGTCGCGCCGCCATCGGGTGCCGCGCCGACCACGGTGTCGTCGGCGGGGTTCATCACCGCGAACGCACGACCGGACGCCGCACCGACAAACGCGCCGACGATGAGCATGGGAGTCGCGGCGGCCGGATTGGACGAGGACATGCCGCAGAGTAGGTGCGCGGTGGACGCCGCTCCCCCCCCAACGACAACGCCCGCGTCATCCGCGGGCGTCATCAGTGGAGCTGATCGGGGTTGAACCGACGACCTCTTGCATGCCATGCAAGCGCTCTCCCAACTGAGCTACAGCCCCATCCATGGAGTGGCGCGACGCCGGCCGAAACCGACTGGCTCGCCAAGGGCGTGACGATAGCGGGGGGCCGAAGCCGGTTCAAGGCGGTTCGGGAGCGTCGGGCGACGTGGCGAGCGCCGCGCCGGCGTCGCTGCGCCAGAGCCGGACGACCTGCGCGGGTGTCAGCGACTCGGGTCGCTGGGCCGGATCGATCCCCGGGGGCAGCGCGCGGCCGCGGCCCAGGATCGTCCCGAGCTGCTTGCGTCGCGTCGCGAAGAGCCGCGCCGCGAACACCGAGAGCCCCCGCGGATCGTCGATGTCGCGATCCGCGAGGTCGTCGGCGCGATCCACCGCACGCGGCGCGTTGTCCGCGGAGATCGGCGAGGCGGTCCGAGGCGGAGGATTCCCGCGCCTCGGCCGCCGGCGGATCGCGATCATCGCGCTGGTCACGTCGGGCGCCGGCCAGAAGCACGAGGCCGGAAGGATCGACACGATCTCGACCGTCGCGAGCGTCTGCGCGAGCACCGAGAGCGGTCCGTACTCCTTGCCGCCCGGCTTCGCGGCGAGGCGCTCCGCGACCTCGCGCTGCACCGTCACGAACTGGCCCGAGCACTCGGGATGATCCGTCAGCAGGAGCGCCATCAGCGGCGTGGCGGCGCCGTAGGGAAGGTTCGCGACGAGCTTGAACGGACGGCCGCGCAGGGCGTCGCGCACGGCGGGCGCGATCCGCCGCTTGCCGTCGAGACAGTCGCCGCGCACAAGGACGATGCGCGAGCCGAGCCGCTCGGCGACGATGTCGGCCATCTCCGGATCGAGCTCGCACGCGACGACCTCCGCGCCCGCGTCGACCAGGGCCTCGGTCAGCGTGCCGGTCCCCGGCCCGACCTCGAGCACCGTCTCGCCCGCGCGCACATCGGCGGCCGCGAGCAGCTTGCGGATCTGGTTCTGATCGTGCAGGAAGTTCTGCCCAAGACGATGCTTCGGCCGGAGCCCGCGCGATGCGAGCAGCTCTCGGATGGTGGTCAGCGACTGCACGACGCCGCAGCGTAGTGGCCGCGCTCCGAATGCAGCGATCCCATGTACTGCCGCTTCAGCCGCTTCGGCCGCTTCGGCCGCTTCGGCTGCTCCCGCCATGCGGAGCGCCCAATCGACGACGCGAAGCCGTCTCCCGCGTCCGCGGACGCGGCCCTCATGCGCGCGATCGAAGGGTCACCTCGACCACGAGCAGGTCGTCGTCTGGCGGCCCGTCGCGGAACGCCTGCACCGCGCCGAGGAGCGCATTCGCCGTCGCGCCGCATGGCTCACCGTCGGCGTCCGGCGCTCCTCCAACAACGTCAACGGCAACACCATCAATACCACGGTCGGTGGCAGGTGCTGGGCGGGGCCGGGGTGGCTGCCAGCAAAAGGCGGTGCGGATCGGTCGCACGGCCTTCCGTCCGGGCGACGAGGTCGCGGATCTGCCCAGCCCGAACTGCTCGCCGGCGTTGCGGGCCTCGAACGTGCCGTCGGTGTAGAGCACCACCGTACGCCAAGCGCATCGTCGTCCCTGCATCGAACGGGGTCGAACTCGGCGGCGTCGACCACGCCGATCATGATCGCGGTGGCGCCGAGCGACTCGATGGTCTCCAGGTCGCCGGAGCAGCCCCGGCGGATGTTCAGGCCGCCCACTCCAGCATTTCGGCGCAAGGGTCGACGCTGAAGCCGCGAGGACGGTCGCGAAGGTGGCCTCGCGCGCCAGCGTCGCGCGTGTGTAGCGATTGAGCGCCGCGAGCAGCCGTCCGGGGCCTTCGTCCCGCGCCACCGTGTCGGCGACGGCGAGCGCATCCGTGCCGAGTCTGCGCGCATCGCCGGCATCGGATGCGTCCGGTTCGCCGATCTCCGCCGCGGCGCGCGCCATCCCGGCGTCCTGCGCTGCGCCGGCGCGGGGCGCCGTGGATCCAGCGGTGGCCTGCTCGAGCTCTCCCAGCAGGCGATTCACCGCGAGGGCCGCGGGAATCCCGTGGCCAGTGACGTCGCCGAGCACGATGGTCACGACCGAGCCGTCGTCCGTCGCGTGGCAGAAGACGAAGTCGCCGCCGATGGCCCGCATCGGCTCGTACGCGTACTCGAAGCGCACGCGCCCCGCGCGGATCGGCTGCGGGAAGAAGGAGTCCTGGATGCGTCGCGCGACGGAGAGCTCGCGGGTCATCTCGTCGAGCTCGCTGCGCATCGCCCGACCGAGGAAGCGCTCGCCGAAGCGGCTGTAGCGCCACCAGCTCAGCAGGACGCCGGGAAGGCCCGCGAGGGGCGAGATCATGACCAGGATCAGGCGCAGGTCGAGCGGCGCCCGACCGAGCCAGAGGGTCACGGTCGCGAAGCACACCAGGAGCGGCACGAGCGGCGCGATCGCCTGCCGTGGCGAGAGGACTAGGAAGAGCGACGCCGTGAAGTGGACGATGAAGACGCTCAGCAGCGCCGCCAATGGCGGCATGACCCGCTGCACGTCCTCGGAGAACCCCGCCGCCGCGGCTCCGTTGCTGGCGACGAACGGAGCGATCACCATCGTCAACACGCCCGACACGATGATGAGCACGCTCGCCAGGCGCACCAGCCCGACGCGGCCGAGCGGCCGCCGCCAGACGTAGAGGAACGCCGCGCCGAAGATGAGCGACTTGATCGCGCGAACGGAGGTCAGCAGCGCCACCGATGCGTCGAGGACCCTCGCCTGGCCGCTCAGCAGGCGGACCGTCTCCGGGATCGCCGCGAACGCCAGCAGCGGGAACGAGAGCGCCGTGTACCAGAGGAAGCGACGGCGCAGGAACGCCGTGTACTCGATCTCGAAGCGCGGGCCGAGTGTCGGGCGGATGGGCAACGGGGGACTCGGATCCGGGGATGGATCGCGCCGCTCGCGACCGTCGCGACGCCTCGGGCCGCCGCGGCGGCGGCCCACCGCGCGAAGGCTACCACGTGTACCGCACGGTGTACTCGACCACCTTCGTTCCGTCGGCGGGCACGGCGACCTCGAACTGCACGGTCCGGGCGTCGAGCTTCTCGAACTCCTGGCTCTTCTTCGTGATCTCCCACTGCGCCCAGCGGAACAGGTACTCGCGCACGAGCACCTTCTGCGCCACGTCCTTGCGGTTGCGGATCTCGATGCGGAAGCTCTCGGTCATCGTCCGGCGCGCGATGTCCACGGTGAAGTCGGTCTGCTTGCGCTCGCCGACGACGTCGAACGACTGGCCCACCTTGACGCGCACCTTCTCGTTGCGGGGCGTGTGATCGATGAGGTCCTCGCCGAGGAACTCGAGGGTGCCATCGGCGGCGTCCTGCTTGTAGAGCCGCACCTTGCCGCGCGGAAGCGGCTTGCCGAGCCTGCTCGCCTCGTCGTTGACGAAGCGGATGAAGACATCGAGCTTGCCCGAGGTCGTCGCACCCATTCCCTGGTCGTAGTAGGGCTCGCCGCCGTAGCCCATGCCCGCGAAGTTGCTCGCGCCGTCGTAGATGAGCACCTTCTCCACCGGGACGCCGGTCGCCGTCGGGAAGAGCGTGATCTGCTGCGACGAGTTCGTCAGCACGTCCGTGGGGCGCGGCAGCGTGTAGAGGTGGTACTCGAAGAAGGACTTCTCCTCGAATCCGCTGTCGTCGGCGGCCATCGCAAGGCCTGCGGATCGCGAGAAGGCCTTCGGCGCCATCGGGCGCCTCTCGATGCGCTGCACGTCGCCGGCGACGAGCTTGAGCTTCGCATCCTTGTAGCCCGCGCCGCTCATGTTGAGCAGCGTCACCCACGCCGCGAGATCGGCGCTCTTCTCGTCGTCGGCGAGGACCAGGTTGTAGTCGGCCTTCCACGTGATGCCGCTGGTCTGGTACGTGGTGCGGATCATGTGGTCGCCCGCGGTCGCGCCGTTGAGCTTCCAGACCAGCGTCGGCTTGGTGATCAGGCCGCCCGGCAGCTCGCCCAGCACGACCTGCGTCCCCTCGCTCGGCACCATGCGAATGCCTTCGGCCTTCGTCTTGACGACAAGCTGTCCGCCGCTTGCCGAGAGCAGCGTGCCGGCGATCCGCTCCTCCTTGTCGCCGTTGTAGCGGCTGAGGACGACCTCCTTGTCGAGGTACTTCTCGAGCAGCTTCTCGGGCGCCACCAGGTCGAACTCGAAGTTCTGCTCGAGCACGCTCGTCTTCGGATCGGTCAGGTCGACGAAGCTCACGGTCGTCGGGTCGATGAACGCCGCGACGTCGGCGAAGCGAAGGGCCTGCGATCCCGCGCCGATCTTCACCTGGCGGAGCTCCTTGACCACGCCGAATCCGGGCACCTGCCAAGCGAAGTTGGGGTTGTTGCCCATCCGCTGCTGCGCGACGAACTGTTGCACGTCGAAGCCCGCGGGATCGGCGCTGGAATAGACGGTGAGGGCGACGCCCGGCTGGGCGTTGGCGTCGTCGGCCGAGGCGCTCGCGGTCGCGGCTGCGGGTCCGGCGGCGCCCGCGTTCGCCGCGGCATTGGTGGTCGAGAGCATGCTGAGCATTCCCGTGAAGAGGGCGAGAAACATGGTGGATGGCTCCGATGAAGGCGTCGCCAGGAGGTGGCCGACGGAGGTCGAGCGTCGCTGCAAGGGAGGGTAGAGAGCCGACCGACGACGTGTCGGTCGCGGACACGAGGCGATCCGTCGCTCGCATGGGCGCCGGTCCGGTTCGACCACGCGGCGCGGCCGCCCTCGGCGCTACTTCAGGGACGGTTCGACATCGATCGTGCGCTCGATCACGACGCGCTCCGAAACAAGCGCGCCCGCCGGAGGCTGCGGCGTCCCATCCTCGTTCCAGGCGATCGGTACGTTCGACCCCGCGCCCGGCGCGGTGCCGGGCAGCAGGAAGATCCATGCTTCCGCGACGATCCGCAACGGGCCGGACCTTCCTGGCGTGAACGTGATGCGCGGCGAACGGTCGGCTGCGGCCGGGCGGACGCCGGCGAGTCCTGCGCAGAGCCACGCCGTCCACGCCACGCCGGCGCGCTCGGCGAGCGGATCGTCGCCGATGCGCCAGCCACCAAGCGCCGCCATCGCGGTGGTCGTCGCGAATCCAGTGATCCGCGGATGCGTCGCGGTCAGCGCCGCGACGGTCGGCTCGCCGGCGCGGATGTGTGCGGGAACGACGATCGTCAGCGGCAGCGACTCCGCGGCGAGCCGCCGCTTCAGCTCCGGCGGCATCGTGCCGGCGAGCAGGTGCGACTCGAGGAACGCCTGGACCTCGCCCGGCGCGTAGTCGTTTGTCCGCCGCAGGTCCAGGCACGCCGCGAGCGCCGCGTTCGTCTGCTCCGGCGTGAGGCGGCGGCGAGCGAGCGTCGCCGCCGCGCCCGATGCGCTCATGGATCCAGCGCCGATGCGCGACACCAGCAGGCGCGTCGGCATGATCGCGCCGATCGAGCGCTGAAGCGGGCCGATGAGCACCGCCATGGACACCCCGGCGATCGACATCAGCACGATCGCCGTCGCCCACGCGCTGCGCGGCGCGCGCCAGCCGATCGCCGTCCCTCCGACCGCTGCCCACGACGCGCCGCACTCGGGACATCGCGAGGTCCGCCCGTCGGGCGGCTGTTCGTATCCGCACGCGGTGCAGCGACGCGTGCGGTCGCGCAGGATCGCACGCGACTGCCGGCGCATGAAGACGCGTGCGACGAGGCCGAACGTGCCGAAGATCGCGAGCGGCGGCACCATTCCGGTGAGCAGCGCGACCGGATCGACTCCGAACGCGAGCGCTCCGCCGACGGTGAGGCAGGCGAGTGTCGCGAAGGAGCCGACCCAGTAGAGGATCGGATGCCGGCGGATCCATCGCGCGGCGCGCAGCCACCGCCAGCGCCATCCTCGTTCGTGGGACACGATCTTGCGCCAACGAAAGCGCTCGGCCCAGAGCGGCGACACGGCAAGCTGCTCCCAGTAGCGCCGCGCCATCGCGGATGTCGTGCGAAGTCCGCATGATGGACAGCGAAGTTCGTCGTTGTTGGCCCCGCGGTCGACCTCGCGATGCCACGGAGGCGCGTCGCGTTCGGTTTGCGCGCCCAACCCAGCCGAATCCCGCCGCGGGATGCCGCTCCGGGCAAGGGAGCCAACGCATGGAAGGCTGCTGGAATCCGCATGCGTTCCGGGCGCTCCGTCGATCGTTCCGTCGCCGCTTTGCCGCACCGTCGTGTCGGCGCGCCTGCCCGCGACAACAGGCGGAGCGCCGCGCATGGACTGATGCCGCTCGAGTTCCTCGCCGACGTTGCACAACGGCGTGAGGCAGCCGAACCCAATGCAGATTCGCCCGTCGTGCGCCGGCACCAGCCGCCGGGCGCGCCACAGCCGACGAAGCTCGCGCCACATGAGCAGCGGAGCGATCATCAGGAGCGCCGCGACGACGAGCGTCCCGACCACGAGCCACGGCGGAGCCTTCCCCGGCAGCCGTGCAGACGCCGCCGCGGCGGACGCCGTGGCGGCGGCGCTTCGCATCGCGACGTCGAGCATGATCGGCACAGCCACCGGCGCGGCGGCCATGATCGTCCCAAGCACGAGCAGTGCCACGCGCCCGTGGATGCGCCGCGTGATCGCGTTGGTCCACGGCGCCCAGTCGGTGACGGGCGGGCTGTCGGTCACGGACATGGCCTGCGCCCGCGGCGCGGAGTCTGGTGGCGCCACAACGCGGGTCTTCGCCGCCGGCACCGCATCGCAAGAACCTTGCACCGGGCCGTCAGGCGTCCCCTTGCTTCGGTCCCCACGATCGTCGCCCATGCTCATCGATCGACAGTAGGTCCGCCGTGGGTGAATTGTGCCCACCCGACACCGGCGGCGCGATCACGTTGTTCGTTTCGCTCACCCGCCGTCGAGTGTGCTCCAAGGCCCCGAGGCGCCCTCGACAGAAGATCGGCCACGACCGACGAGCACCCGCAGAATCGGGTCCCATGACGCCGCAGGCTGACAAGATAAGCGCCAGCCCGTTGAGCGGCCAAATGTCGCGCGCTTTCATACAACTTCGTGGTTCTGCATGTACCAGTGGTACAAGAGCATCATGGCTTCGAACGTGTGTGGATCCGTGACCCCGTTGACGACAAGCCACTGGCTGAACGGCATCGACGCGTCGGCCTTCGAGGCTTGGTACGTGGTGTACAGGTGCCAGAATTGCTGGAGGATTGCCGGGGAAATGGGGGGAGGGGGAAGAGACCCGATATCGGTCAACAGCCAGTGAACCAGCACACGAGGCGGGTGAACGGCATCGGCGCGCGGCGTTGCGGCGAGCAAGACCGCGGTGACAGCGCACCCCAACACAACGAACTGGTGCTTGCGGCAAGGCCTGCTCGTGAACCAAGGCACGATCATGATGGATCCTCGACGAGGCGAGCCGAGCGAAGGATCTGCCAACCGGTTGCCCGGAATGTCGGAAAGCGACCGATGGCGCCTGTCACGATCCGCAGATCGTCGGTGTCCAGCAACCAATCTTCCACCGCGCCCCGACTGTTCGTTTCGCTCACCCGCCGCCGAGTGTGCTCCAAGGCCCCGAGGTGCTCTCGACAGAAGACCGGCCATGACCGACGAGTACCCGCAGAGTCGGGTCCAATGACGCCGTAGGTTGACAAGATAAGCGCCAGCTTGTCGCGCGGCCGAACGTTGCGCGCTTTCATACAACTTCGTGGTTTCGCGTGTACCAGTGGTACAAGAGCATCATGGCTTCAAACGTGTGCGGATCCGTAACCCCGTTGACGACAAGCCACTGGCCGAACGGCATCGACGTATCGGCCTTGGAGGCTTGGTACGTGGTGTACAGGTGCCAGAATTGCTGGAGGATTGCCGGGGAAATGGGGGAGGGGGGCCAACCCCGTAATCCGTCAGCCACCAGTGCAGTGCAGGTGCCGCTCCGCGTGGACTGCACCGGCCCGTTGCGACGCCAACAGCATCGCAACGGCGGCGGCACAGACCGCGCGGGTCAGGTTGCGCGCGAGCGGAGTGGATGGCGACCGTTGCGTCTTCATGACAGGTCCTCGACATGACGAGCGGATCATCGGATCTGGCAGCCAGTCTCTCGAAGTACCGGAAACCGACCGGTGGCCCCCTGACGATCCGCAGATCGACGGTGTCCAGCACCCTCGCTTCCATCGCGCCCCGGTTGTTCGTTTCACTCACCCGCCGCCGAGTGTGCTCCAGGGCCCCGAGGTGCTCTTGACAGAAGATCCGCCATGACCGACGAGCACGCGCAGAGTCGGGTCCAATGACGCCGTAGGTTGACAAGATAAACGCCAGCTCGTCGCGCGGCCGAACGTTGCGCGCTTTCATACAACTTCGTGGTTTCGCGTGTACCAGTGGTACAAGAGCATCATGGCTTCGAACGTGTGCGGATCCGTGACCCCGTTGACGACAAGCCACTGGCTGAACGGCATCGACGCGTCTGCCTTGGAGGCTTGGTAAATGGTGTACAGGTGCCAGAATTGCTGAATGATCGGAGGTGAAGCAGGTGGCGGGGGCATGATCCCGAAATCCGTCAGCCACCAGTGCAGAGGGTTGTGTGGCACATGAATGGCACGGGCTCGCTGCGTCGCAAAATGCGTAGTGGCGGCGATGGCGCATGCCGCAATCACCATTCGGTGCGACAGGAGCGAAGGTGATGTTCGCGGGGTCCTCATGAGGGGTCCTCGACAAGGCGAACCGACCGAAGGATCTGCCAGCCCGTTTCTCGAAACGTTGGAAATCGACCGATTGCGCCCGTGACGATCCGCAGATCGTCCTTGTCCAATACCCAGTCTTCCTGTCGTCCTGAGCCACCGTTCTCCTGCATCCTTCGCCGAGTGTGCTCGAGGGCCCACACGTGTTCTCGAAGCGCCCAGTGTCCCAACTGCTCGGCAATCTCATCCGCCTTGTTGGTGAGAATGGCCATCGCATGCTGGAGGTCGGCTGGGTCCGACAGATGCCGCATGGCGACATTGCTTCCGTAGATGCACCACCAGCCGCGCGCTTCGAGCCACGGCGTCTGTTCACCGTTCGCCGATTTCAGAGGTGAGTCCAACTCGTCGAGGAACCGGGTGAGCGCCTCATCGGGCGGAGTCATCCCCAGCAGCGCCTGCATCTCGAGCATGCCGCCTCGGCACATGTGCGCAATGGCACCGTCGCGAGCGAGGCCTTCCTGTCTTGCGCCCGTCTCGAGGATTGAAGCTCCGACGGAGAGATCACGAATGGCGTCTTCGGCGAGCTGCTGTCGGCTCTCGACATGAGCGCCAGCGCGCACTCGCTGACACTGGCCGCGAACGACGAATGCGAGCCCGAGCGGCTGCCGGCGCGGGTCGGCTTCGTCTACGTCGTTCAGCGAAGAGACCAAGGAGGTCGCAATCCCTTCGGCCTCGTCATAGTGACCAAGGATGTAGTGCACGCCCGCGAGATCGGCTCGTAGCCAAGGCCCGAAGAGCACGGCGCCATCGGTTTCCCGGAGCGCGAGTCGAAGGACATCGAGAGCCTGCGTGTAATGGCCAAGTTGATCGAGGCAGTTGAACAGAAGCAGGGTTGCCCGTTGACGCATCTCCTGGTTGTCTTTCGCCTTGGCGTGGGCCATTCGCGCCAGCTCGGCCGCGTGCCGATGATTGCGCCGGTTCACCTCGGAGTATCCCTCGCGCAGCAGCTCCGCCGCCGAGCGACCGTCGACGGCAGGCGCAGGCGCCACATGCAGGTCCTCGCACAACTCCCGCACCGCGATATCCACCGGCCAGTCGAGCGCCTCCGCAAGCCTCATCACGA
Source organism: Phycisphaerales bacterium (assembly GCA_046350555.1). Classification (GTDB taxonomy): domain Bacteria; phylum Planctomycetota; class Phycisphaerae; order Phycisphaerales; family SM1A02; genus JAXMAF01. The sequence goes on along the minus strand of JAXMAF010000013.1, from coordinate 44,797 downwards.
GGTCGAGCTTCGGCACGCCGCTGTCCGGCACGAGGTTGTGCACGTTTCGGCCGAGCTCCAATGCGAGTTGCTTGTCGGTCCAGTCGCGATATCGCCGCGCGAGCGCGATCAGCTCCTCGAGACGTTCCTTCCGCGGATACGGCTTGGGCATGCCTGCTCTCCCGCGACCGCGCTGGCGGTCGCCACCACACCGATGGTCAAGGTACAGCGCCACACGGACCGCGCCCAGCGGCGCCCTTGAGAATCGGTTCGTGAATTCCGTCACGAACCGGGCGTGTCTTTTTCGGCGGGGCGGCGCCGTGGGTCGGCGGTTGGTGCGCGCGCGATAGGCGCGGTCGCCGCGGCGGGCGCGGTTGCCATGCGCGTCCTTCGCGGCGCCGGCCTGGTCACGGCGCCCTGGGGTTGTCTCCGCCGCCCCCGCCTGCTGGACAGCGCCTGTTCCCGAACCGCGATACCCCTGCGACTCCCCGACGCATCATCGAGGTGAACGACCATCAGGTTCGACGATCACACCGCGCGGCCCCAGTAGGCGCGGGGTTCGAGGCAACAGGTGTCGCGAAGCGACCCTCGCAGGACGAACATGCCGGGATCGCGCGGAAACGAGAAGAGCCGATGCAGCTCGAAGCGAGCCGGCTCGCCGATCGAGCATTCCACTTCATTTCGCGACACGAGAAAAGGCATGTACTGGCCGCGCCGCGTCGTCTTCACTTCGATCCAACGCTCGGCGCCGTCGGGCTTGAAGGACCGGATGTCGTAGCCGCAGCCGTCGCCGTCTTCCTTCGAGGCCCAACGGACCCGCCGAGCCAGATCCTCGCGTCCCTCGGCGATCAGCGTGCGACGCTCATGCTCGAAGACCAACCGTTCCCCGGCCTCGCCGAGCGTGCGGTTGGCGGCCTCAAAGGCGACGTAGTCGATGCGGCGGAGCCGCCCGGTCCGCCACGAGTTGCCGACCCATTGGCCACCGCCCGAAGCGCCGACGGGCGCGTCCACCCGTGTCAACGGCAGTGGCGCCGTGTCGAGGTCGTCGACCTTGGCCGCGATCCGCTCGACTAGACCAAGATCCCACCGCACCAGCACGGCGTCGACCTCGTCGGCGAGCATCCGCTGGTAGTTCCCCAACGGTTTGTAGCCGTCGATGTACGGAAGGCTCCGCTCGATGAGCACGGCGCTGATGTTCTGGTGCTTCCGTTCGATCGACCCATCGCTTCGACCAAGAAGCTGGTGGCGAAGAGTCGCGCGGTGTGCCGACTTGTTGTATGGACGACCCGACAGCTCCTCCGTGAGCATCGCGAGGTAGTCGGCGACGACAAGCTGAACTTCGCTTCGCGACCAGTCCATCGCAAAGCAGGATATGCGAGAGCAATTGGGACACCAGCAGCCCGGGCTGGCGTGCGGGTACGCAGCCTCACACGCGTCCCAGTTGATCCTCGCGCCCCACCCAACCCAATCCCGCCGTGTGACGCCGCTGTGGGCAAGGCGTCGAACGCATGGAGGTCTACTGGAATCCGTATCAGACGGCATGCCCGTGCACGGGCACTTCCGACCCGCGCCCCAAGCTATCGCCGCGCAATGCAAGAGCGGCTGCTCAGGCGATGCGTGACCACGTCCGCACACTGCCTGCCTACCTGGCCATCCTTCAGCGACCTCGGCGTCGGCCGTTGCCGCCATCGCTGCAACCAAGACTTGGCCCAACCAGCGCTACAGATCCTCTTCGTCGTCGCCAAGGAGCAATTCGAGTTCACCCGGTTCGGTCATGGCAGCACATCCCCTGATCAGTCCCCGGGTCACGGCGCTCGCCGCGTCAAGATCGAATGCCTTGACGGTCGGGAAGTCGTTCAGGTCGAGCACGAGGTTCATCTTCATGTAGTCGTCGCAACTTACGTAGTGCATCCGTGCGAGGTGGGCCGACGCGAACGTGAGGATCAGCCGAGAGCCGAGAGCCGAGAGCGCTCTGGCCGAAGTACCGTTCGCTTCGCCCAAAGTGCTTCAGGCGACAACACGCCTCAGACCGCGCCCATGTCAGCAGGGAGCGGCTGGTGCGCCGGTGCGGCCAGCGGACGAGAATCGGGTGGCCGACCGTTCGACCGCGCGTGAATCGCGGAGGAGAAGGTAGAACGAAGCGCCAGGTCTCCCTTGGGAGCTTGAGTCCACCGGGCGGCAAGCCATTGTCGCCCACGTCATCGCTGACCATCCACTTCACGACGGCGTGCTTGCACGCCGCGATGTCCGAAAGAACGGCGTGAATCTCGGCGGTACCCATGAGGAACTCCCCGGCATGACGATAGGGTAATGTTAGGGTTTCAGTCGCAAGATGTCAACCGCTCCAAGGTCCGCGTGAGATTTCGAGTGACACACGTTGTCTCTCCCGTTGCCGCGCACTCGATCTGCGGGCTGCAGCTGGTGCGGCTGATGCCGGTGCGCACGTCAACTGATCGCTACTCCCGTCGCCCCACGCTCCGCGCCAGCCTCCCTGGCCTCTCCGCCAACCCCCTCACATCACGCTCCCAAATCGTCACAACCCGCCACCCCCGCGCCGCAGTGCCGCCTTCACGCGCCGGTCGCGGGCCACGTTGCCCTCGAACTTGAGTCGGCAGAAGCGAGCCCGCGTCGCCGGTGTCGTCGCGTTGCGGCAGCCCGCCATGGGCGCGGTCACCATGCGCGTCCTTCGCGGCGCCGGCCGGGTCCAAGCACTCTGGCGTTGTCTCCGCCGCCCCCGCCTGTTGGACAGCGACCGCTCCCGCACCGCGATGCCGCCAGCGACTCCCCGAAGCATCGTCGAACTGAACGACCGTCAGGTTCGACGATCACACCGCGCGGCCCCAGGGAGGCGTGCGGTTGGCGGCCTCGAAGGCGACATGGTCGATGCGGCGGAGCCGCCCGGTGCGCCATGAGTTGCCGACCCATTGGCCACCGCCCGAAGCGCCGACGGGCGCGTCCACCCGTGTCAACGGCAGTGGCGCCGTGTCGAGGTCGTCGACCTTGGCCGCGATCCGCTCGACTGGACCAAGATCCCACCGCACCAGCACGGCGTCGACCTCGTCGGCGAGCATCCGCTAGTGTCCCGAGTCAGAAATTCGCGGCATATGGGCGCGACATGATTTTGTCTGGCAAGGAGTCGAGACGAACGGCCTATCCGCAGCGATAGGCGGAGTCTCGACGACGCCGCTAGGCGAAATCAGGGCCGAACATATGACGCGAATTTCTGACTCGGGACACTAGTAGTTCCCCAACGGCCTGTGGCCATCGATGCAATACGCGTCACCCCGCACGCACGCCGACCACTGCGTCAAAACAAGAAGCTCACCCCCACCCCCGCAAACACATCGTCGGCTTCCTCATTCAGCCCGAACCCGACGCGCGCATCGAGCTGCACGCGGTCGTTCAGGAGCAGCGTGCCGCCGAAGTCGACGTAGTTCGCGGCGCCGGAGTCCTTCGCGTTGGGCGCGAGTCCGAAGTACTCGACGAAGAGCGACGTGCGCGGAATCGGCACGCACGAGGCGTAGATCGACCACTGGCCCTGCGCGAAGTGCGAGCCGTTCGTCGTCGGCCACGCGGCGTTGGCGTTGCCGCCGAGCGTGACGCCGCCGCCGAGGTCGTAGGACCAGGCGAACTTTACCACCGGTTCGATCTGTTGCGTGGCCACCTCGCTTCCGCCGGCGCCGATCGTGGTGGAGGCGACGAGCGCGGCGCGCGGCAGGAGGCCGGATTCGTCCCAGAGCTTCAGCTTGAATCCGAGGGCGACATCGCTCGGGCCTTCGGCGTTCGATGTCTCGCCGCTCGTGCTCGCCTCGGTCCATACCCAGCCGGCCCAGATCGCGCGAAGCTCGAAGCGATCGTCGATCACACCCAAGCGCGCGAGCATCTCCGGACCGTTGACCCGGTTCGTCACCGCGTCATCGCGGTCGGAGTAGGTGTACGTGAAGCCGGTCTCGAGCTGCACGTGCCCCACGGGTGAAATGCCGGTGCTGTCGCTGAAGCTCGGGCGATCGGTGGAGATGATCAGCGGCGCGGCGTCGACGGAGGCGGTCGACTCACCCGTGGACTTGGGAGCGGCATCGAGCGGGGGCGCGGTCGCGGTCGATGCGCCTTCCTGAGCGCGTGCAGCGTGGCAGGCAATCAGGGCCAGTGTGGTCGCCGTGGTCGTGAGCGCGGCCGAGGTCCGCGCGGCTGGCGACTGCGCCCGGCGCAGCCGCTGTCGTCGAGGCGACGCAGAACGAGCGTTTGTGACGTGGCGGCAGAAGTCGATGAGGGGCATCGATGGATGGTCGGCACCCACCTGAAGCTCGTCGATCAAGGCGGCGCAGGAATCGCCGACATCACCATCAAGGCGGCATCAACGGACGAAGGCCCGATGTGCAGGGCGATCGCCGTGCCCGCGCGGGGATCGCCCATCGTCAGCGCTCGGGGCCCAGCTTCCGCTCCAGCTTCCGCTCCAGCTTCCGTTCCAGCTTCCGTTCCAGCCTCTCGGGCTTCTCGACCAGCCGGCGCACGTCGCACTCCCAGACCGTCACCACGCGCCAGCCGCCTCGGCGCAGCTTGGCCTTCACGCGCCGGTCGCGGGCCACGTTGCCCTCGAACTTGAGTCGCCAGAAGCGCGCCCGCGTCGTCGGTGTCGTCGCGTTGCGGCAGCCCGCGTGGCGGTGCCAGAAGCAGCCGTGCACGAAGATCACGGTGTGGTGCTTCGGCAGGACGATGTCCGGCGAGCCGGGCAGGTCGCGACGGTGGAGCCGGAAGCGGTAGCCCATGCGGTGAAGCAGCGACCGCACCGCGAGCTCGGGCTTGGTGTCCTTGCCGCGGATCTTCGCCATGAGGGCGCTGCGCTGTTGCTTGGTAAGGGTGTCGGGCATGGGGGGCAAGTGCGTTGGTCGCTGTGAACCTGCCGGCGCGTCGCGAGGGGAATCAGGAAGCCGCCTTCGGCGGCGGGGTCGGGGACCCCGTCCGTGGCGGAGGGCGGCCGCTTGCGCGCCGACCTGCGGCCGGGCGCGCGGGCGACGATGCGTCCGTGCAGCCAAGGTCCCCGACTCCGAGTTCCGCCGCGCAGCGGCTTCCTGATTCCTCTCGCGTCGTTTTCCTACCATCCTCCCCGATGTCCGCCGACTCCGCCGTCAGCCGCACGCTCGCACGCCATCCGCGCCCGCTCGGGGGCGACACGGCGCGTTCCGTCGGGCCGTCGCTTCTTTCGCTGACCGATCGCGTGATCAATAACCAGGTCGCGGAGAGCGGCGCCGGGCGCATCGAGCTGCGCATCGGGAAGAAGCCGGACTGGCTTCGCGCCCGCGCTCCCGGCGGCGAAGGGTTCCTCCGCACCAAGGCGTTGATCGACGAGCACCGGCTGCACACGGTCTGCCAGGAGGCGTCGTGCCCGAACATGGGCGAATGCTGGTCGCGCGGCGCGGCGACGATCATGATCCTCGGCGACACGTGCACGCGGTCGTGCGGCTTCTGCAACGTGAAGACGGGACGGCCGGCGGAGACGGACTCGGACGAGCCGCGGCGCGTGGCCGAGGCGCTCTCGAAGGTGCGCTTGAAGCACGTCGTCGTGACGTCGGTCAATCGCGATGAACTTCCCGACGGCGGCGCGGCGATCTGGGCGGAGACGATCGTGCGCGTGAAGGAGGCGTGCCCGTGGATGTCGCTGGAGTGCCTGGTCGGCGACTTCGGTGGCGACGAGCGTGCGCTTCAGGTGGTGATCGATGCGCGGCCGCACATCCTGGCGCACAACCTGGAAACCGTGCGACGCATGCATCCGGCCGTGCGGCCGCAGGCGCGCTACGAGCGATCGCTCGCGGTGCTGCGACAGATCAAGCGAGCCGGGCTCGTGACCAAGACGGGGATCATGGTCGGGATCGGCGAGCACGACGACGAGGTCCTGGCGCTCATGGACGACGTGATCGGCGCAACGGAGCCGGCGCCGACGTTGGCGATGCGGACCGAGCGGGAGGGGAAGGAGCTGGCGGCCGTCTCCGATTCATCGGCGGGGCGAGCTTCAGCAGGAGGCGGGGAAGCCGAGGAAATGGTGGCTGTCCCCAATATCGTCCGCAATGTGCACACAAGCGAAATGGTGGCTGTCCTCAATTCACCCAATTCGCGGAATTCACATCGCGCGCATGGCGCACACGGCGCCGGCACCGGCGCTCTCGTCGATGAACGTCGCGGCGCCGGATGCGACATCCTCACGATCGGTCAATACCTCCAACCCACGCGCAACCACCTGCCGGTCGAGCGGTGGGTGCATCCCGATCGGTTCGCGATGTTCAAGCGCGAGGGTCTCGCCCGCGGCTTCCGCGTCGTCGAGAGCGGTCCGCTGGTGCGCAGCAGCTATCGCGCCGACGAGCAGGCGGCGCTCCTGTGTGGGACGTCGGGCGCCGCCGGGTCGGCATGATCCGGGTTCCAGCAGACCCCATGCGTGCGATCCCTTGCAGCCCGTGAAGACGCGCGCTCGGGCCGCCTGCCTGCGGCGGCGCCTCATGCGGATTCCAGCGGACCTCCGCGCGTTCGATCCCTTGCCCACCGCGGCGTCTCACGGCGGAACTGGGTTTCGGTGAGGCGCGAGCATCAACTGGGATGCGTGTGAGCCCGCGCGCGGCGCGGAAGGTGCGCCGTCGCCGAGGGCCGCCCGATTGCCCTTCCTTCGCTCCGCATCGCGCGGTAGTCTCCCCGCCGCTGTGGTGTGGGACGGCTGGGGCCACAGGGACCGTCCCGTCCGCCGCCGCGTTGTGGGACGCGGCGCGGCATCCATCTGCGGCGACAACCTGGAGGTGAACATGATTTCGGTTCATGACCGTTCGTTCGGACGGCGCTGTACCGCGCTTGCGGCGACGTGCGTCGCCGCGTTGATCGGATCCGCGGCCAGCGGACAGGCGAACTGTCCCGCCGCGGGAAGCTGCTTCGTCGCCCATGCGACCGGCGGCTGCGACAACCAGGCGTGCTGTCAGGCGGTGTGCGCCATCGATCCGTTCTGCTGCAACTCGCAGTGGGACTCCATCTGCGTCAACGAGGCGAACCAGCTCTGCGCTGGCACGCCGCCGTGCCAGCCGGCGTGCAACAAGCTCAACATCGAGTGCCTCAATCCGGGAGCCGAGTACAACAACCGCACGTTTGTCGGACAGCTTCGCCTGCCGCCGGGCAATCAGCAGCCGGCCAACCCGACCAATCCGCAGGGCTACTGCACGGCGTGGATCATCGCAGCGCCGAACATCCTGTTCACCAACAACCACTGCGCGCCGCAGGTCGGCGACATCGTGGCGTTCAACTTCGAGTGCACCGCCTGCAACGGCGGGGTCGTGAAGGCGACGACCAACTTCGCGGTCACCCAGATCCTCGCGTGCAACGTGGCGCAGGACTGGTGCCTCTTCCGCGTCGCCGGGAATCCCGCCGCGACGTTCGGCCAGGCCAAGATCGATCCGTCGGTGCCGGCGCTCAACCAGCCCGTCTACGAGATCCATCACGCCGAGGCGAAGGTGAAGGGGTTCGACGATGGAACGATCACCGGGCTCTTCCTGCCCCATCCGAGCGGATGCCCGGGCACGATCCAGGAGCACTCGGTCAGCCTGATCGCCAGCCAGGGCGCCTCCGGTTCGCCGGTCTTCCGCAAGGACAACCACTGCGTCACGGCCGCCTGCAACTGCGGGCCGCCGTGCTCGGCGGGCTTCGTCCTGCCGATGTCGATCCTCTGGCCGAACCTGAAGGCGACGATCACGGCCAACGGCGGAACGTTCATCGAATGCGCGCAGAGCATCTGTCCGTCGAGCGATCACAACTGCTTCACGACCGGTGGTGCCGGCTGCACGAACGTGGCCTGCTGCAATGCGGTGTGCGCCGTGGATCCGTTCTGCTGCACGACCTCGTGGGACGCGACCTGCGTCAACGAGGCGAGCGCGATGTGCGACGGCTGCGGCGATCCCGCCGCCGGCGACTGCTGCGCCGCCCACACGACGCCCTTCTGCAACAAGCGCACCTGCTGCGAGCTGATCTGCGCCAACGACTCGTTCTGCTGCACGAACCAGTGGGATCAGACCTGCGTCGGCGAGGCGCAGGCGCTCACCGTCTGCGGCTGCGCGCCGCCCTCGTGCCCGGGTGCGCGCCTCGACTTCGGCGTCACGCCCGACGACTTCGGCAACCCCAACGCGTGCGTCGCCGCCGGTCCGATTGCGATCACGAAGCAGTACGTCTTCACCAACGGCATCCTCTTCGGGACGGCGGTGGACAAGCCCGGCACGCCCGCGGTCGGCATCCTGACCGACGGCGCATGCAGCCCGGCCTGCCGCTCGGCCGGCCTGCCGCCGTTCACGACCGACTGGTGGTGCCAGTTCAACATCGGCAGCGCCGCCGGAACGCCGGGCATGCCGGCGGGAGTCAACACCTTCTCCGCCGAGCTGTGCTTCATCGACGGCGTGGTCAAGATGGAGGGCTACGACAACGACTGCGTGCTCATCGCGTCGACGGCGAGCACGATGCTCGGCACGCAGAAGCTCACCATCACGGCGCCGACCGGCAAGCTCATCGCGTATGTGCGAGTCGTCGCGAGCGATCCGGCGCGTCCCGCCGGAGTCACCGTCGACTGCCTCGCCTACGACGGTCCGTTCCCGCGCTTCGTCTGCCCGGACAGCGCCCACAACTGCTTCACGACGGGCGGCCCCGGCTGCTCGGACGACGCGTGCTGCGCGACGGTCTGCAACGTCGATTCGTTCTGCTGCACCGTGGCGTGGGATGCGACCTGCGTCAACGAGGCCGGTTCGCTCTGCGGCAACTGCGGCGGTCCGAACGCCGGTTCGTGCTACTGCGCGCATCCCGGCATCGGTTGCAGCGACAAGGCGTGCTGCGTGGAGGTGTGCGCGGCCGATCCGTTCTGCTGCCAGGTCTCGTGGGACGGCACCTGCGCCAACGAGGCGTCGCTGTTCTGTTGTCCCGAGGATTTCAACGGCGACGGTGTCGTGAACGGCGCCGATCTCGGCCTCCAGCTCGCCGCGTGGGGAACGAACCAGTGTCCGTTCGACCTCAACCACGATGGCGTGGTGAACGGTGCGGACCTCGGCCTCGAGCTTGCGGCATGGGGTCCGTGCAACTGACGACGGCGCGTCGACGCCGCCTCGGCGCCGCGGACCAGGGCCCGATCGGATCCTGATCGGGTCTTGGTTCGCGGTCGGGGCGAGGGTCGACCGATTGGAGATCGGACAGCGCCCACGTTCCGCAGTTCAAGCCCCCGACTCCCGTGGCCCCGGTCTTCCGGGCTGCTGGGGAGTCGGGGGCTTTTCGCGCGCCTCGCTCCAACGGAACGGGAGACTTTTCGGGAGATTGGCTGAACGTCGGGCCGTTGTGCGTTAGGCTCTGGTCCGAGAAGCGGGTCGGTGCCCAGCGGCGCCGGATCCGGACAATGGCCCCGGTCGCGCCGTGGAGGCGGATCGGGGACACGGTGATGCGAGAGAAAGGCGGAGGCTGGAGAATGCAATCGGACCGAGACCACTCGTCGGTGTGGGAGCGTCTGTCGTTCCGTCGCGGGTTGGGGGCGCTTCGGGGCGTGCTTGCGACGATCGCGGTCGTCGTGGCGCCGTCGTCGGTTAGCAGCCCGTGGCGAAAGTCATTCGGGCTGCGGCCGAGCAGGATTCCGCATCTCTGCGTCGCCGCCGCTTGCCGTAGATTCCGTGGAATACGGCTGCGCGGCGGCTCCTTGATCTGCGGAATCCTGCTCGCCCTCGCCGTCGAAGCACTTTCGCCACGGGCTGCCAGGGGCGCCGATTGTTGCAGCGCGCACACGACGCCTTGCTGCGACAACGAGACGTGCTGCACCCTCGTGTGCGCGGAGGACGTCTACTGCTGCACCGTCCAGTGGGACGAGACGTGCGCCGACCAGGCCGCGGCGCTCGTGGCCTGCGGCTGCGTGACCTGTCCACCGAGCTCGCACAACTGCTTCGTCGAAGGAACGGCCGGATGCCTCGACGTGGTCTGCTGTGTGATGATCTGCGCGCAGGACGCCTTCTGCTGCCAGACCGTCTGGGATGTCGTCTGCGTCGCCATGGCCGGCGAGATGTGCGACGGCTGCGGCGCCCCGCTCAGCGGCGAATGCTGCACGCCCCACGTCGGTCCGTACTGCGAGAACCGGCCCTGCTGCATCCTTGTTTGCGACGAGGATCCGTCGTGCTGCGACACGGCGTGGGACGTGTACTGCGTCGCCTGGGCGTACGCCCTTCCCGTCTGCGGGTGCCAGTGCCCGGTCAGCGACCACGGCTGCTTCGAGATCGGCGCCCCGGGATGCGACGCCGAGCGCTGCTGCCTGGCGGTGTGCGCCATCGACGGCCATTGCTGCGCGACGATCTGGGACGCCGCGTGCGTCGACCTGGCGGCGCAGCTCTGCGAAGGGTGCGGCGATCCGATCTCGGGCGCATGCTGCTCGGCCCACAGCGGCCCGTTCTGCGACGACGCCGCGTGCTGCGACGCGATCTGCGCCAACGACCAGTTCTGTTGCAGCATCACCTGGGATTCGTTCTGCGTCTACGACGCCTACACGTCGTTCGCGTGTGGATGCCCATGCCCCGCGAGCGACCACAGTTGCCTGACGGCCGGCGGGCCGGGCTGCACCGACCAGACCTGCTGCGGCGTCGTGTGCGTGCAGGATCCCTTCTGCTGCCTCACCATCTGGGACGACCTCTGCATCTTCTACGCGGTCGAGCTGTGCGACGCGTGCGCCACCGATGGCGCCGGATGCTGCTTCAGCGCCCACGACGGCGTGGGATGCAACGTGAGCGGCTGCTGCCAGCTCGTCTGCGCCGCCGACCCGAGCTGCTGCGACATCGCCTGGGACGCCTTCTGCGCGCTCGACGCCAAGACGCACTGCTGCATCGGCGACATCAAGTCCAACGGCGTCGTCGACGGCGGCGACATCGGGATGCTCTTCGCCGACTGGGGTGGCCCCGGCCCCGGCGACATCAACTGCGACGGCGTCACCAATGGAGCCGACCTCGGCCTGTTGCTCCAGCACTGGGGGCCGTGTTCGCCGTGAGACGCCACGGTGGGCCAGGGGGATCGAACGCATGGAGGTCGACTGGAATCCGCATCACTTCTCCACCCACATCCGCCCGAGGTACTGTTCCAGCTTCGGGTGCCTGGTCAGTCCGTGAAGCTTGCCGGGCTCGTACATGTACACCTGTACGTAGGTGCACAGGGGCACGAAGGGCAGTTCCTCCTCGACGAGCAGCCGCTCCGCCTCGCGCAGCATCGCGAAGCGCCTCGCCGGATCGGCCTCGTCGTTTGCCGCGTCGAGCATCGCGTCGAAGCGGGGATTCGCGAAGCCGCGGTCGTTGTTGCCGTCGCCGGTGCGCGACGACAGGAGAAAGGTCATCGGATCGCCGAAGTCGCCGTACCAGCCGCCGCGGGCGATCATGAAGTTGCCCTTCTGGAGATCGTTCTTCGCGAACTTCGCCTCCTTCGAGCGAAGCTCGACCGAGACGCCCAGCTCGCGCTGCCACATGTCGCGCAGCGCGAGCGAGAGATCCTCGTACCGCGGATTCCCCGTGGAGTAGAGAAGGTCGACCGTCGGAAAGGCGCGCCCGGCGGCGTCCTCGACGAGGCCGTCGCCGTCGCGGTCGGCCCAGCCCGCGTCGGCGAGCTCGCGCCGCGCCCGATCCGGATCGAAGCCGAGCCCGACGGGCGGGTCGTAGCCGACGATGCCGCCGCGCGGCGTGATGGAGCCGCTGACGCGCTCGTGCAGGCGCGTGACCTGCTCGACGAGCAGCTCCTTGTCGACGGCCAGCGCAAACGCGCGGCGCACCCGCGCGTCGGCGAAGGGATTGTCGCCGCCGTCGGCGAGCTTCGGTCGGCAATTGAAGCTGTAGAAGTCGGTGCCGAAGGAATCGAAGACCGCGACGTTGCGGCGCTCGCCGCGCCGCGCGTCGGGCGCAGGGAGCGCGCCCAGGACGACGTCGCGATCGACGAGGTCGGCCGCGACCGGACGGTCGGCAGGAGCGCCGGGCGACGGGTCGCCCGATGAAGCGGTCGCCGAACGTGCCATGGAGCCGGTGGCCGAACCGGGCGCGGCGCCGCCCAGTTGCGCCGCCCAGCGTTCCTCGTAGCGGCGGCGCTGTTCGAGCAGGTCCGCGCGATACTCGACCACGACATCGGTGTGCCAATCGATGCCGCCGGCGTCGAAGGCGAGGATCGACGTGTTCGCGTCCTCGATGGGCAGCACGTCGATCGTCTCGGCGCGCACATTGGCGGCGTTCCAGTAGTGCGGGTTGCGTCGAAGGCGCATGTCGCGCTTGTAGCGCCAGCGCTCGAGCTCGTACGGCCCGTTGCCGACCAGCGTGCCCGGGCGCGTCCATCCGTGATCGACCTGAATGCGCCCGGTCGCCGGATCGACGGTGGTGAACCTCGCGACGGTCGCCCGATGCACCGGCGCGCAGGCGGCGACGGCCAGCACGTCCAGCAGGTACGGCGTGGGGCGGGCGAGCCGGACCACCAGCGTCCGGTCGTCGGGCGCGGAGAGGCCGACGGTCTCCGCGAATCGTCGTCGCGAGGCGGCGAGGAGCGCCTCGCCGGCGTCCGGGTCGCCGCGCGACGCGTCCTCCGCGACGAAGCGCGCGAGCTCGTCGGCGCGCCAGCGGAAGAAGGCCTCGGCTCCGTCGATGAGGAAGAAGAGGCCGGTGTAGTCGGCGGCGAGGTCGGGAACGATCGCCCGGAACCACGCCTCGATGAAGTCGTCGGCGACGACCGGATCGCCGTTGCTCCAGCGCGCGTCGCGGCGAATCGCGAAGGTGTAGGTGCGCCCGTCGTCGGAGCGGGTCCACGACTCCGCCGTGCCGGGCATCGGCCGGCACTCGACCGGGTCGAGCACGACCAGCGTCTCGTAAAGCGCCTCGGCGACGCGCAGGTCCTGCTGGTAGCTCATCCGCTGCGGGTCGAGCGTGAAGACATCGGCGCGATGCGCCACCACGAGATCCGCACGACGATCGCCGCGATCCAGCGCCGCGACGCCGATCAGCGCCAACCCGACGAAGAGCAGTGGTCCGATCCAGCGCACCGGTTCACGAGGATACGTGGAACGAGCGTCCGCCGGTTCGGGCCGCGGTGCGCCTTGGCGTGAAGTCACGCGTCGGGCGAGGAAGTCCAAGAAGCCGCCGCGCGGCGGAGTCGCGCAGGTCCTCGCATGGATTCCAGCCGGCCTTGACGCGTTCAACCCCTCGCGCACCGTGGCGTCACGGCCGACGCGCTACCGCTTCGCCGCGAACGCCTCGATCTTCTTCAGGTCGGCCTCGAAGGCCGCCTTGTCGCCGGCTTCCCACGACTTGCCGAGCGAGAGCGTCATCTGCTCCTGCCGGTCCTTGGCCGCGAGCGAAAGGAGCAGGTCGGCGACACCCAGGGCCGCGCCGTAGGTGCGCTTGGCCGTGTCGTCGCCCTGGAGCGCGTCCCAGTCCTTGTTGGCCGACCGGGCGAGCGATGTGATGGAGCCGACGAGCTGCTGCCGCAGCAGCTTCACGCGCTCGGCGCTCATCGTCGTGAACTGGTCGCGCATGAGCACCAGCGCCTGCGCGACGGCGGCGACCATCGCCTGCGGCGCCGGCTGGTGCGCGATGCGCTCGACGATCGCGGCGAGAAGGTCCGACTGGGCCCGGACGGCGAGGTCGGTCGACGCCGCGGGCAGCTTCGGAAGGGCCGATGCGCGCGCGAGCGCCCGGAAGGCGTGCAGCACGGGAACCCACTCGGGCTCGGCGCTCGCGGCCGCCACGATGCCGCGCACGGCGCCATCGACCTGCGCCGGCGAGAGCGGCGTGGTGGCGATCGCGTCGGCCAGCGAGGAGGCGGCGCGCGTGCGCACCGCGATGCGCTTCTCGCTCTTCGGATCGCTTCGCTCGAGGAGGAACGCCACGGCCTCCGGCGTCCGCAGCGCCTGGATCACGATCAGCGCGTTCACCGCCCGCATCTCGTCCGGACCGGCCACGATCTCCTCGAGCGCCGGCCTGGCCAGGGCCGCGTACTCGCGCTGGAAGATCTCGGTGGCGCCGGGTCGACCGGGCAGCGAGGCGAGCTCGTTGCGGGCGCGGGTCATCTTGTCGCCGTCGCCGGTCGCGAGCTGGCCCGCCTGGGCCTCGACGAAGGACTGGATCTTCGCCTTCTGATCGGCGCTGAGCGGCGTCGTGGACGCGACGATCGTCTGCGGCATGCTCCCGGCGTCCTGCGCCAGCGCGCGACCCGTCAGCGCCGCGACGAGCGCCGCCGCGGCCGCGACACCTCGCCACGTCGAGGCGAACCCGTCGAGTCGGATGGTGGCGGCGCGCCTGGTTCGAGCGTTGGCAGTGGTCGGCATCAGTGATGGGCGGGTCGGTGAGAGGACGAACCGAGGGGCGGCCAGCGGCGTTGAGAACACGCGCTCGACGAGGCGATGGGCGCCCGTGGGCATCCAAGCCGTGCGTCGCGCGGGCAATTCGCAGGGGAGGAGTATATTTCGCCATGAGCCTTCTGTCGCTGTCCCGCCGAAGTGCCTGCGCGGCGTGTGCCGCGCTGCCGCTTGTCGCGGCGGGCGCACCGGCTCGCGCGCCCCTGGGCCCGTCGGCGGGCCCCCCCCCCGCGGCAACCGCGCCGGCGACGATCCGACCCGCGACCACCGGGTCGCCGTCGATCGCGGATCGAGCGACGCCGCCTTCGGCAACGGCGCCCGCCGCCACGCCGCCGGACGGCGCGGTCGCCCGCGCGACCGCGATCGCTCCGAACGGACTTCGTCTTTCCGACGAGGAACACGCGCTCCTTCGTCGCCGCTTCGCGGACCTGCTCGTGCAGCGGGCGGTCGAGACGGCGTCGCGCCCCGGCGGTTCGTCGGCGGACCTCGACCTTGGGCTTGCCATCGTCGAGCGCGCGACCGAATTCGATCCGGGCGACCCGGACCACTGGCGCGTGCTGTTGCAGATGGCGGACCTCGCCGACCAGCCGGCGATGGCCCGTCGAGCGCTCGATCGACTTGGCAGGCTCATTCCGGACGACGCGACGATCCGCCTGCGCCGGCTCATGGGCGCCATCGACGCGCTGGACACCGCCGAGGCGCGCATCGCCGCGTACGAGAAGCTGCTTGCGCCGGAGACCTCCGCGTCGCTGGGCGCACCGATCGCGTCGCGGCTGGCGCTCGACTACTCGACCCTGCTTCAGCAGACCGGCGACCTTCGGCAGGCGACGCACTGGCTCGCCGAGAGCGTCGCGATCGATCCCGCGAACCCGGCCGCGACGTCGGCGCTGACCGAGTTCTTCGCCCGCGTCACCGACGATCCGGTCGCGATCACGGAGCTCATGGTCTCGCGGGCGCTCGCCGACCCGAGCGACATGGAGGAGATCGAGCAGTTCGGTGGCTTCCTCCTTCGGCGCGGGGCGTTCGGCGGGGCGCGTCGCACGCTGCGGCTGGCGATGGATGCGCAAGGCGGTCCGCGCGACGCCGATCCGGCGCTCGTGACCGCGGCGGTGCTGGCGACGTGGCTCTCCGGCGACGCCGACGAGGCGCTCCGCACGCTCGATCTGCGCCAGCGCGCCGAGGACGAGTCGTTCCAGCAGCGGCTCGACTCGCTCCGCATCCGCGTCGCCGCCGGCGAGACCGACGAGCGCGTGCTGCGCGGGACCATCGCGGGGCTATCTCCCCAGGCGTCGCTGGCGATGCAGCAGGTGCTCGGCGACGTCGCGGCGCTCACGCCGGCGCGCGTCCAGGCCGCCATGGCGCCGGCGTGGCCCGATCTCGCCGCTGCGCGCGCGGCGATCGAACAGGTGCGCGGCGGCAGCGAGGCGTCGGCCGCGGCCCGCGACGTGGTGCGGGTCGAGCAGATCGACATCCAGCTCGCCAAGCGTCACGAGGGCGACCCGGCGCTTCGGTCGGACGCGATCGCGAACGCGGCCTGGTGGATGCTCTTTCTCGGCGACGACCTGCCGGCGGCGCGCAAGGCCGTCGAAGAGGCCAACGCCCTCGCCCCGGTGGCGCCGACGCTCGCGGCGCTGCTCGATGGCTGGTTCAAGTTGCGCGAAGGGCAGTTGGACGACGCCGCCAAGGCCCTCGAGACGTGCCGCGACGACGATGCCCGCGCCGGCCTCGGGCTCGCCGTGATCGCCCTTCGCCAGGGTGATCGCCGCGGCGGCGCGTCGGGCCTGCTGGCCTCGGCGCGGGCGCTGTCGGGCGACGTGGCCGGCGCGTGGGCGGCGGAGATGCTCTTCAAGGAACTTGGCACCCGTGCCCCGCTCTGGCCGTCCTCGGCCGAGGTCGAGTCGATGGCCGCGACGCTTCCGCAGGCGTTCGACCGCATCGTGCTCGAACCACAGCGGGAGCTGCTGGTCGCCGTCGCGCCGACCTCGCGCGCGTTCCGTCCGTTCGACCGCGTCGAGGCCGACCTGACCGTCGCCAACCGGAGCGCGCTGACGCTCGCCCTCGGGCCGGAAGGTCCGATCCACGACACGCTCGCGGTGCCGCTCACCGTCACGACCTATGGCGTCGAGAGCGGCACCGGGCCGCTGCCGCTGCCGGCGCTGGTCGATGTCGCCGAACGGCTCCAGCTCGCGCCGCGCGAGGAGCTGCCGGTGCGCGTCAACCTCTCGCGATCGCTGGTCGGTCCCGGCGAGACCTTCGGCACGTTCCTGCGGAACTTCACGCTCAACGGCTCCAGCGCCAACGTGAGTGGCCGCGCGATGCTCAATCCGGCGCCTGCGACGCAGGCCGGGCGCGAGAATCGACTGATCCCGGGGGTGCTTGGCACCGATTCCTCGCCGATGGACTTCCGCGTGGACAGCGTTCCCTTCGACGCCGGCTGGCGCGCCGCCGCCGTCGCGGCCATCGCCTCGGTGGATCGCGCCGAGGAGCTCGAGATGCTCGCGACGATGGTGGCGCGGGCCGCGCAGGTCAATCCCGAGATGCTCGCCAAGATGGCGCCGGAACAGCGGTCGACGGTCGAGGCGGCATTGCGCGAGCAGGTCGACGCCATCGTCAAGGCGCTGCCGCAGATTCCGCCCCTGGCCCAGGCGTGGGTGGCGATGCACCTCCTGCCGGACCGCGCCCAGCTCGAGCCGATCGTGACGGAGCTGCGCACATCGAGCGATCCGGCCGTGCGCCTGGCGATGCTCCTTTCGCTTCCGAACGACGCACGGGATCCGATGCTCGCCGAGGCGGAGCGTGGCGACGACCTCATCCTTCGCCGCATCGCGGAACTGCTCCTGATGGCGATGCGAAGGTCCGGTGCGACACCCACCGCGACACCCGCGGCGACACCCGGCGCGACAACTGGCGCGACAACTGGCGCGACAACTGGTTCGGCGGGGCCGTGAGGATGGGTGGCGATGGAGTGGGGAGGACGGATGGTGGGCGCGAGCGGCGCGCCACGTCGACGGCGCGGCGCGACACGACGGAAACGTCCGGCAACGCGGACCTGGGTGTCCATCCGCCGCACGCCAGCCTGCGCCTCCGCGCGGCAACGCTGCTGCGCCATCCGGCCGTGCGGGTGGCCGGCGCGCTGATCGGCGTGGCGCTCCTTGGGGCGGCCTTGGCGACCGTCTTCATGCGCCGCGAGCTCCTCGACGAGGCGTGGAAGGCGCTCGCGCGACCGAACCCGAAGCTGGCCGCGACGCTGGTGCTCGCCATCCTCGGGAACCTGCTCTGCACCGCGATGGTCTTCCTGGCGCTGCTCTCGCGCTTCGGGCGCGTCCGACCCGGCGAGATGATCGAGCTCATCGCCGCCTCCACGCTGCTCAACTTCGTGCCGATGCGCCCCGGACTCTTCGGGCGCATCGCCTGGCACCGCGCCGTGAACGGGATCCCTGCGATGAACACCGCCAGGACGATCGTGGAGTCGATCGGGCTCAGCGCAACGTGCGTGGCGCTGCTCGCGACGGGCCTCCTGGTCGGCCATGGACTGGCGCTCGCGCCGCCGCTCGAGCTCGCGTGCGGACTCGGCGCACCGCTGCTGGCGCCGCTGGCGGCGGTCGCGATCCGGCCGTTGCGGCCATTCGCCGTCGCCGCCTTCTTCCGCGTGCTCGACCTGCACCTATGGGGGCTTCGCTACGGCGTCGCCTTCGTCATGATCGGCTCGCCCGTCCCCGCGGAGGCGGCGATGGCGCTCGCGGCGTCGAGCACCGCCGCGTCGCTGGTGCCGCTTGCGGGCAACGGCCTCGGGCTGCGCGAGTGGACCACGGCGATGCTGGCGCCGCTGCTCGCCAACGTGGACATGCACCTGGCGATCACGGCCGAGCTGGTGAATCGCGCCGCGGAGATCGCCGTCGTCGTGCCCGCCGGCCTGCTGTCGATCGCGGCGCTCGTTCGTCGGCGCCGCGCGATGCGGAAGGGGGAGGACGGGGAGGGGATGGCGGCCGGGGAGCAGGGGTGACGCCGGGGCGTCGCCGGTCCGGTCACGCGACGCCGAGATCGCGCACCGTGAAGAGCGAGTCGAACGCGATGCCGGCGCGCTCGACATTCTCCCGCGCTCCCTCGAGCCGGTCGATGGTCGCGATGATGCGCAGCACGGTGGCGCCCGCGGCGCGGATCACCTGCGCCGCCTCGAGCGCCTGGCCGCCCGTGGTCGCGACGTCCTCGACGATCACGACGCGATCGACGGCGCCGATCCTTCCCTCGAGCTGCTTCGCGGTTCCGTAGTCCTTCTTCTGGTTGCGGATGAAGACACACGGGAGCCCCGAGGCGAGCGAGGTCGCCGTGACCAGCGGAATGCCCCCGAGCTCGGCGCCGGCGAGCAGCGTCGTCTCCTTCGGCAGGCGCGCCGCGAACATCGCGCCAAGCTCGCGCAGCACGTCGGGCCGGGTCGAGAAGAGGTACTTGTCGAGGTAGTAGCTGGACGTTCGTCCGCTGCGCAGCGTGAACGTGCCGCGCAGCAGCGCGGCCTCGGCGATCCTGGTCGCAAGCGGGCGGTCGGGCATGGGCGTCAATGTACAGCCCTGCAAGCGACCTGTCGTAGGATGCCCGCCATGGCCTCCGTCTGCTTCTACTTCCAGATCCACCAGCCGTTCCGCCTGCGGCGGTATTCGGTCTTCGACAGCGACCCGTTCTACTTCGACAACGTCGCCAACGAGGGGATCATGCGGAAGGTGGCCGACAAGTGCTATCGACCGGCGACGACCAAGATCCTCGACCTCGTGCGACGGCACGAGGGCCGCTTCCGCGTCTCGTTCTCGATCACCGACACCGCGCTGCAGCAGATGGAGCAGTGGGCGCCGGACGTCATCGACCTCTTCCGCCGGCTCGCCGAGACGGGGGCGTGCGAGTTCCTCGGCGAGACGAGCCACCACTCGCTGAGCTTCCTCTACAGCAAGCAGGAGTTCGACGAGCAGGTGCGCATGCAAGACGCGCGGATTGCGCGGCTCTTCGGCCAGGCGCCGCGCGTCTTCCGCAACACCGAGCTGATCTACAGCAACGAGCTCGCCGCGCACCTGGCGCAGCTCTCGCGGCCCGAGGGTCCCTACAAGGCGATCTGCTGCGAGGGCGTGGACGGGCTGCTGGGATACCGCTCGCCCAACTACTCGTACGTGCCGCCCGGGGCCGGCCCGATCTCGTCGAGGCCGATCCAGCTCTTCCTCAAGAACTTCCGGCTCAGCGACGACATCGCGTTCCGCTTCAGCAACCGGGCATGGAGCGAGTGGCCGCTCACGGCCGAGAAGTTCGCCTCGTGGGTGAACCAGATCAACGGCGACGGCTACGTCTGCAACCTCTTCATGGACTACGAGACGCTCGGCGAGCATCAATGGCCCGAGACGGGCATCTTCGAGTTCCTCGACGCGCTGCCCGGCAAGGTCTACGACAGGAACCCCGGCCACAACGACTTCCTCTGCCTGTCGCAGGTCCCGGACTGCTATCAGCCGGTCGGCGAGTACGACGTGCCCCGCTTCATCTCCTGGGCCGACACCGAGCGCGACCTCAGCGCATGGCTGGGCAATCCGATGCAGGACAGCGCCGCGAGCGAGCTGTACAAGCTCGAGTCGGCCGTGAAGGACCGGTACGCGAAGGGCGACGAGTGGATCCTCGAGGATTGGCGCAAGCTCACCACGAGCGACCACGTGTACTACATGTGCACGAAGTACTGGGCCGACGGCGACGTCCACAAGTACTTCTCGCCGTACGACAGTCCGTACGACGCGTACATCAACTTCATGAACGTGCTGGACAACCTGCGAACGCGCGCGGGTGTGTGATACGGATTCCAAGAGACCTCCATGCGTTCGACCCCTTGCCCACAGCGGCGGCTCACGGCGGAACTGGGTTGGGTGGGGCGCGAGAGTCAACTGGGACGCGTATGACCCCGGCCGCCGGTCGCTCATCGCCGATCGCGGGTCGGCGACCGGCAATCGGCGATCGGAGGACCGTTGACTCCTCGGCCGGGTCGTGCGATCATTCCGCCTTGCTCACGCCGTGCGGTCGCGTACCCAAGTGGCCCAAGGGGACGGATTGCAAATCCGTTATTCGTGGGTTCAAATCCCACCGCGACCTTGTCCAGGCCTCCTTGCCAAACCCCGGTTTCCACCGGGGTTTTTGCATTGGATGATCAACGCCGCGTCAACGTCCACATCGCCACGTCGCCGTGTCGGTTGCTGCGCGATCGCAGGGTCAGTCGATCGCCCGGACCGAGCGACACCGTCGCGGTCGCGGGCGGACTTGGCGAGACCGTGTCGCCGATCGCCTCGGTGGGGGCGGCGATCGTGACCGGATCGCCGTTGGCGCGGATCACCTTGGCGCCCGAGTCGCCGGCGATGGCGACCTGGACGCGGCCCTCGTCGGGTCGGCAGACGGCCACCGCCGCGGAGACGGGCTGCGCCAGCCCGCGCGCCAGGCGCGCCGCCTCGACGAGCATGCGCGCCGGGTCGTCGGTCGCCTCGGCGAGTCCGCGCAGCAGCATGCGCACGGTGATGGCGGCGGTCGATGCGGCGAGCCCCGCGCCGGCGGCGCCGATGGCGAGGAGGATCACCGATCCGTCGCGGCGCGTCACCGCGTCGAGCAGGTCGCCGCTGTGTTCGAGTGGATCGCCACCGCTGCGCCGGAGATCGAACCGGTCGCGAAAGCGATCCGGCGGTCGTTCGGCGCTGCGCCGGCCCGCGCTCGCCGACGGCGCAGGGTCGGGCGCGCGGTCCGGGACGTCCGTGCGGGCGGCGCCGGGAGCGTTGCGGAGGATGTCGCCGTCACGAGGCGCGGCGCCATCGCGCGGGTCGACAGCCTCGTCGTCGCCGTCCGCGGACGCCTCGGCGGGGGATTCGTCGGTCGGCGCCGTCGGGCCGACGAGCCGCCTTCCGGTCGAGGCGACCTCGCGCGCCAGGCGCTGGGCGACCTCGAGCTCGACGCGCTCCTCGATCATCGCCTGCGTCTCGCGACGCTGCGCTTCGAACCGGGACTCGAGCTGCGCGCCGACCTGGGCCTCGAGCTGCGAGCGCACCTCCGCGCGAACCTCGCGCTCGACCTGCTCGCGCAGCTCCTTCGGGTTCCGCCTGCGAAGCTCGCCGATCATTCGATCGAACGACGTCGAGAGCGCCCCGAGCTCGTCGCGGCCGGGAACGACCGGCGCCACGACGTCGAGGTTGCCGCGCGAGACCGCGTCCGCGGTGCGCGAGAAGTCGTCGATCGGTCGCGCGACCCGGCGACCGGCGAGCCACACGCAGCCGAGCACCGCGGCGGTGGCCAGCGCCAGCGTGGTGACGCTGCCGTCGAACTCGCGCTTCTCGTCGCTGAGGGCCTCGACATCGGGCAGCATCACCGCGAGCGACCAGCGCGGCGTCGCCACGGGAGCCACCACGAACCACGTCGGCCGGCCCGGTCGGTCGGCGGTGGTCGGCGCGCTCGTCGAGGTCGCGACGGAGGAAGCTCGATCGCCGGCGTCGCCCGCCATGGCGCCCGCTCGGCCCGCCGTCGCGCCGCCGAACCCGTTCATGTGCATGATGCCCCGCCGCCCGGCCAGCATCAGTTCCGACAGCCGGCGCAGGTCGTCGCGGCCTTCGCGGGCCGCGAGTTCCGCGAGGGTCGTCGTGCGGACCAGCGAGGCGTCCGGCGCCGAGACGAACGTGCCGCGCGAGCTGAGCAGGAAGAAGCTGCCCGCCTCGAAGCGATCGATCCAGAGCCGCTGCTGGAGTTCGGCGATCGGGACGTCGACGGTCGCCACGCCGATGGTCGTCCCGTCGCGCACGATCGGCACGCCGTAGGTGCACATCAGCGTGTCGCCCGCCCCGAGGTCGAAGTAGGGCTCGGTCCAGGCGGGTCGCCCCGTCTCGCGCGGAGCGCGGTACCAGTCCCACTTCTCCTCCGTGTAGTCGTACGCCTCGGCGCCGACGTCCATCGTGCGCACCTCGCCGTCGCGGCGGAAGACATAGGGTGCAACGAGTCGGCGCTGCGGGTCGAAGGCGTACGGCTCGAACGCGACGCACGCGCCGTAGATGATCGGCTCCTCGCGCAGCGCCGACGCGAGCACCTCGCCGATCTGCGCCTCGGAGAGGTCGGGTGCGGCGGCGACGAACGAGGCCGTGCAGCGGGCGACCTGCGCCGCTGCGGTCACCTGTGCGTTGAGCTGGGCGGCGATGCTCTCGGCGAGACGCTGCGTCCGCGCCTCGAGCTCGGCCGTGCTGCGCAGGGCGATTGCGCGATACGCCAGCATGCCGACGCCCAAGGCCACCGCGGCGAGCGGGATCGACGTCGCCAGGACCATTTTCCAAGGAATCGTCAGCCGCATGCGCTTCCCCCTCGTCCGGTCCCCCTCGTCTGATCTCCTCGTCCGATCCGCTTCTCGGATCTGGTCTTCGGATTCAGGCTCGTTCATGATGCCGCCGCCGTCTGGGCGCGGCGCCGGCGGACATCACTGGGTCGCGTCGTCGTCGGGGGAAAACAGTATCGCCGAAGGCGACGCCGGATCGATCGAAGAAAGGCCGATGCGCGGAGAAAAGCCGACATAGTGGGCGCCGGCCGCGGTCAGTCGGCGGCCCTGGCGGGTTCGTGCAAGGAAACCGATCTGAAGCAGGTACGGCTCGACCACGTCCTCGAGCGTGCCGGCGTCGTCGCCAAGCGTTGCCGCGATCGCCTCGAGTCCGACCGGACCGCCCTCGTAGGTCGTCGCGATCGTCCGCAGGTACTTGCGGTCGAGGTCGTCGAGCCCGAGTCGATCGACGCCCTCGAGCTCGAGCGCCTCGGCGACGACTGCGCTGCTTGCATCGGACTTGGCGCGGATCTGGGCGAAGTCGCGCACACGGCGCAGCAGGCGAAGGGCGACGCGCGGCGTTCCTCGGCTGCGCGCGGCGATCGTCTCGACGGCGTCGTCGCCCATCGTGGACATGCCCAGCTTGGCGACGGCGCGGGTGAGGATCGCGATCAGGTCCTCGGTCCGATAGAAGTCGAGGTGATGCGAGAGGCCGAAGCGGCTGCGCAGCGCCTGCGTGAGCAGGCCCGCCCGCGTCGTCGCGCCGATCATCGTGAACGGCTTGAGCCGGATCGTGATGACCCGCGCATGCATTCCGCTGTCGACGGTGAAGTCGACCTTGAAGTCCTCCATCGCCGGATAGATGTACTCCTCGACCGCGGCGGGAAGTCGATGGATCTCGTCGATGAAGAGCACGTCGTTGGGCTGGAGCTTGGTGAGCGTCCCCACGAGGTCGCCCGCCTTGGTGAGCGCGGGGCCGCTCGTCACGTACGCGCGCGTGCCCATCTCCGCGGCGATCACGTGGGCGAGCGTCGTCTTTCCGAGACCCGGCGGCCCGTGCAGCAGCACGTGTTCCATCGGATCGTTGCGTTCGCGCGCCGCGGCGAGGGCGATCGACAGCCGCTCGACGAGCTCGCGCTGGCCGATGTACTCCGCGAGCCGCGCCGGGCGAAGCGCGGTGCCGGAAGGCTCCGCGTCGACATGCTGCGCGGTCGGAGCGACGATGCGATCCCTGGCCATTGACGGAAGCGTACCCTGCCTCCATGCCTCGTCCCTCCTCCCGCGATTCGTCGCGTGCGCAGCCGAACGATCGGTCGCGGACCGGCGGGCGCGCCCGGTCGCCCGCCGCCTCTTCCTCGCGTCCGGCGCGGGCGGCGACCACACCGGCCTCGGCGAAGTCGGCGGCGGGCGCAAGCGGCCCGCGCCACTGGCTGGTGAAGTCGGAGCCGGCGTGCTACTCGATCGACGACCTGCGGCGCGACGGGTCCACCCGCTGGGACGGCGTGCGCAACCACCAGGCGCGGAACTTCATGCGCGACCAGATGCGGGTTGGCGACCTGGTCCTCTTCTACCACTCGAGCGCCGAGCCGCCGGGTGTCGCGGGTGTGGCGCGGATCGCCCGCGCCGCGTATCCCGACGATTCGGCCTGGGATCGTCGCAGCGACCACTTCGACGCGAGGTCGACGCCCGAACGGCCCGTGTGGGTGATGGTCGACCTGGGCTTCGTCGAGAAGTTCGGGCGATTCGTCTCGCTCGCCGACCTGCGCGCCGATCCCCGGCTGGCCGGCCTGCTCGTGCTGCGACCGGGTCAGCGCCTCTCGGTCATGCCGGTGGAGCCGGCGCACTTCGAGATCGTCCGGTCCATCGGTCGGTAGCGCAGCGCGAAGTCTCACGGCGGAATGGGATGGCGCGCGCGAGAGGCAACGGCGACGCGTCTCGGGGCGAAGCGGGCCCGTGGATGGAGCGAGTGAGTCGATTGGAGCGCGCATGAGCCCCACCGCACGCCTGGCGATCTTCGATCTCGATGGCACGCTGATGCAGACGTCGGCGGTCGACGACGATTGCTATGCGCGGGCGATGGCCGAGGTCTTCGGGATCGTCGGGATGTCGACGGACTGGGGCTCGTATTCACACTCGACGGATGGTGCGATCCTCGGCGACCTGATCCGCCAGCGGTTGCGGCGCGAACCGACCGCACTGGACGCCGAGGCGCTGCGCGAGCGGTTCGTTCAGTTGCTCGCCGCGGAGCCGGCCGATCGCTTCCGGCCGACGCCGGGCGCCGCCGAAGCGATCGCCGAGCTGCGCCGCGCCGGATGGATGGCGGCGATCGCGACGGGCGGATGGCAGCGCTCGGCGAGACTCAAGCTCGGGCGCGGCGGCTTGGAGGTCGAAGGACTCGCCGCCGCCTTCGCCGACGACGCGCTGTCGCGCGAGGAGATCATCCTTCTGGCCATGGCCCGGGCGCACCGGCGCGACGTCCATGACGGCAAGCGCGGCGACGGCGCCGAACGTGCCGTCGAGGTCGAGGCCGGCGCGCGTCGCGCGGTCTATGTCGGCGACGGCGTCTGGGATCTCCGGGCGGCGAACGCGCTCGGGCTCGGCTTCGTTGGCGTCGCGCGCGGCGAGCGCGCCGCCAGGCTGCGCGACGCGGGCGCGAGGATCGTCCTGCCGGACCTTGCCGACGCGACGTGCGCGGTCACGGCGATCGAGCGCGAGGCGACCTTGCCGCCGTGAGCGGCCTCGAGCGATCGATGGCGGCCCCGACGCGGCTCCCTCATGCGCGTCCCCGTTGATTCTCTCGCCCCACCCACCAGTTTCGCCGTGAGCGGCCGCTGTTGGCAAGGGGCCGGGCGCATGGAGGTCCACTCGAGTTCGTATCAGCGCTGCCGGAAGACCACGGTCTCCTCGCGCCCGCCGCGCTGGTAGGTCAACGGAAGCTCCTGTTCCTTGAGCAGGGCCTGCACCGCCGCCTCGAAGTCCTCGACGGTGGCGATCGTCCGTTCGCCGACGCGGACGAGGACGTCTCCGGCGCGGATTCCGCCGCGAGCCGCCGGCCAGCGCGGGATCACGCGCGAGACGACGACGCCGCGATCGGTGGACAGGCGAAGCTGCTGCGCAAGCTTCGGCGTGATCGGCGCAAGCTGGAGGCCGAGGTACTCCTGTCCTTCGCGGCCGGTGAGCATCGGCGTGTTTGGATCGGCGGGCCGCGCCGCGAGGACCACCGGGACGGTCTGGCGCTTCCCGGCGCGCAAGAACTCCACGGAGACGTTGGCATCCGGTGGCAGGTCGCCCAGCACGCGCATGAGCGCGTCGCGGTCGGGAATGACCTGGTTGTTGATGCGCAGGATCACGTCGCCGGGCTGGATTCCGACGCGCTGTGCCGGGCCGTCGACGCCGATGGCGTCCACCACCACGCCCCCGCGCGGCTCGACACCGAGCGCGGCGGCCTCGTCCGGGACGATGGCCCTCGTCCGCACGCCAAGCCAGCCGCGCGAGACGACGCCCGAGAGGATGAGCTCGTCGGTGACGCGCTTGACCATCCGCGCCGGGATGGCGAAGCCGATGCCCATCGAACCGCCGTTGCGCGTCGTGATGGCCGTGTTGATGCCGACGACACGGCCGTCGAGATCGACCAGCGGCCCGCCGCTGTTGCCCGGGTTGATCGCGGCGTCCGTCTGGATGAAGTTCTCGTAGGTCGCCAGCCCCATGCCCGTCCGTCCGGTCGCGCTCACGATCCCGGCGGTGACCGTCTGCTCGAGGCCGAATGGATTGCCGATGGCGAGCACCCACTCGCCGACGTCGAGCTGATCGGAGTCGACGAACGTGGCCGGCGAGAGATCCGTGGCGTCGATCTTGATCACGGCGAGGTCCGTGTCGGCGTCGACTCCGACCGGCGTGGCCACGAGCTCGCGCCCGTCGTGGAGGCGCACGACGATCTCGTCGGCGCCCTCGACGACGTGGTTGTTCGTGATGATGTGGCCGCGCGAGGTCACGACGACCCCCGTTCCGGCGCCGCGTCGCTCGCGCGGCTCGCGCAACTGTCGGCGCATGCCGTAGGGATCGATGACCGTCGTCTCGCGGTCGACCGTGTTGATGAAGACCACCGAGGGCGCCGCGACCTTGGCCGCCGCCTTGAACGCCTCGGAGAGCGCCCGCACATGGCCGCGCTGCTCGCGCAGGCTCGCTTCGTCGACGATCGGCGCGTCCGCCTTCGGGGCTTGCGCCGCCGACGGAGCGCCCGGATGCGAGCGGGCGGCGAGCATCGCGGCGGCCGCGCCGATTCCGATTGCGGTCACTGTTCCGATCGTCCAGCGAATCGTGGCCATGGCTGCCTCGATGGTACCGACCACGACGCTCGTCGCCACCCGCGCACGACGAAAGACAGCGCCCCGCCTTTCGGCGGGGCGCTGCGTGAGATCGATCGACCCAGATGCGGCGGCATGCATCGCCGCCGCGAGGATCCCGCGTCACTTCACGCCGATCACGTCACGGCCGAGGATGCCGTTGAGCGTGAGGATGTGGAAGCTCGTGTCGACGACGAAGTCGTACGACTGCGGGATGTAGTAGCCGTTGGTTCCCAGCGGCGTGTCGCGGCTCCAGAGTCCCTGGCCGCCCGAACCGACCGCGGCCTTGGCGCGGCTGTCGGCGTCCATCGCGTCGCCGCAACCCACGACCTGCACGTGGCCGTCGTAGAAGAGCGTGACGGGAGACGACTTGAAGCCATGGTTGAAGAACCAAGGCGTGTAGCCGCCGGCGAAGTTGTAGTTGACGTCGCTGCCGGGCTTCTGCTGGAGCCAGTTGTGCTCGACCATGCGCGTCTTGAGATCCGGGTACTGCGCCTGACCGGCGGCCGGCGACTTGTATCCTGCCGGAAGCGTGTCGGGGTTCGTGTAGTACTTGTTCGTGGTGGTGTTCTTGGAGAGCACCTCGGGATTCCACATCGCGGCCGGCGAGCAGCAGTAGCTCGAGTTCCAGATCGCCGGGATGTTGCCGGTGTTGTCCGGCGGGATGATCGTGAAGGAGTCTGGCAGCGCGAAGTACTTCTCGGCGCCGGCCAGGATCACGGAATCCTTCGGGGCGTAGAAGACCGGGTCGTAGAACCGGCCGTTGAGGTAGCTGTTGAACGACTCGACGTTGATCAGGCGGAAGGAGCCGTACGAGTTGTTCGGCGTGAAGGCCATTGGCTGGTAGACCGTCCAGTTGCCGCAGTTGCCGGGGTAGCCGCCGCAACCGAGGAAGTAGCCCCAGATCGTCGGCGTGCTGTCGGCATCCCATCCGAGCACCATCTGGGGCGGGCAGCCGCCGCCGGCGAGGTAGTTCGGGCAGGGGTTTCCGCCCGTCGAGTACAGGCCGACATCGTCGGCCACCGCAGTCCACTGACGGTCGGACCAGTCGGACGAGTAGGCCGCGTGGGCCGCCGACAGGTTCCGCATGTTCGCCAGCGACTGCGTCGTGAGTGCTGCGTCGCGGGCCTTGCCGATGGCCGGCAGGAGGATGCCCACGAGCAGAGCAATGATGGAGATCACCACCAGCAGTTCGACGATGGTGAACCCGCGCAGACGAGTCTTCGTGTTCACGAGAGACTCTCCTTTCCGCGGCGCCGTTGCGGCAGCCGCATTGCGGAATCCCTTCCATCGACCGACGCTCTGGAGAGCCGCTGGGCGTCCGCGGCGACGCGCGCACGACCGTGAGCGAGGGCTGCCGAGCCATGCGCTCAACGATCGGTTCCTCGCCTCGCGGGCTCGTCCTCGTCGCCCGGCATGACCATGTCATGTGGCGGCGATTCGAAGAGCGCGATGCGCCGGCTTGCGCCGTTCCAGATTCCGTCCGCCGATGGCGGAACTCCAACTCTGTGCGAACCCAAGAGATGACGGCCGGGTTCGCGCTGCTTGGTCGCCTCCGCACACACGGAGGCGAACTGGCCGCTGCAGTTACTCTAACCATCCGCAGCCCCGATGCAAGCGGTTCGTGCGCAACGGACATCGATCGAAGATGTTGTTTCTCGACCACTTGCGAGATCGGTCCCTGTTTGGGTTCCCGTCACGAACGGGAGTCTTCGAGGAGAACCTCCGGCGGAAGAGCCAACGATCGCCGGCGCGACCACACCGTCGTCTGGTAACCATCCCGCAAGGCGCCCGCGGCCCACGTTCCGTCGGGCCGAAGCGCAATGAACGCCACCTGATGGTGCGGCTCGAGCGCGCCACCCGAGGCGATGCGACGAAGAGCCTCCTCGACCGCCTCGGCGGGTGTGGCACCGCGCCGGAGAGACTCGACGACGAGGAAGCTGCCGCACGTTCCCATGATCAGTTCACCGGCTCCCGTGGCGGTCGCCGCGCCGGCGAGGGGATCGACGTACAGCCCGTGGCCGATGATCGGCGAGTCGCCCACGCGCCCGAAGCGCTTGAAGGGCGTTCCGCTGGTGGAGCATGCACCCGCCAGCGCGCCGGTGGCGTCGATGGCAAGCACGCCGATCGTGTCGTGGTGCCGCCAGCGCGATTCGGGCGATCGGGGCGACGAGTCGCCGGAACGGAGATCGCCGACGCCCGGCGACTCGGGCGTCGCGGGGCCGAAGAGGCGGCCACCACCTTCCGGGCCACGATCGATCGGCCGGGGCGGGCCAGGTGGGCGCAGCGAGGAGTCGACGGACTGGTCCACCGGCACCGGTGCCGCCCGCCAGCGCAGCCACGCGGCGCGCGCCGCCGGCGCGAGCAGCTCGGCCTCCTCTCCGGTCGCGGCGAGGCCTTGTTCGCGCGCGAAGGCGTCCGCGCCCTCGCCGGCGAGCATGATGTGGCCCGTGCGCTCCATCACGCGGCGTGCGACGCTGACCGGATGACGCGTGCTGCGCACGAAGCACGCGCTGCCGCAGCGGCGCGGCGAGAGCATCACGCATCCGTCGAGCGAGACGCCACCATCGCGGTCGGGCAGGCCGCCGTAGCCGACGGAGTCGATCTCCGGATCGGATTCCGCGGCGATGCACGCCAGCTCGACCGCATCCAGCGCGCCGCGGCCCGCCTCGAGCGCCGCCCATGCGGTTCGCCCGGCGCGCAGGCCGAACGACCAGGTCGTGAGAAGGATTGGACGTTCCACGCCTCGCACGGTATCACGCATCGATCGCGCTGCGCGGCGCGCGTTCGTTCCGCCGGGCGCGAGGTCGCCGCGAAGGGATCGGACCACGCCGCGCAGGGGCTCGGCGGCCCCGAGACGACGTCATGACCGCGCTCATCGTCCGACGCCTCGTGCAACTTCCGCTGATCCTCTTCGCGATCTACACGATCACGTTCGCGCTGGCGTGGCTCGTCCCGGGCAACCCGCTGGAGAAGAGCGAAGGCCGGCGTCCGCCGCCCGAGGTCGTCGCGGCGATGCGCAAGCAGTACAACCTCGACAATCCAGCCGTCTTCTTCTTCGAGTACCTCGGCAACGCGACCGGCATCTCGTGGGCGCTTGGTCGCGGTGCGCGTCCGTTCGACCTGGGGCCGAGCCTCCGTCAGCCCGACTGGTCGGTGAACGAGATCCTCGAGGCGGGGCTGCCCGTCTCGATGACGCTGGGCCTCGCGGCGCTGGCCATCGCGGTGGCCATCGGGATCGGCGCTGGGCTGGTTGGCGGCTTGCGTCCCGGTTCGGCCGTCGATGGCGCCACGTTGCTCGTCGCCGTCGTGGGGATCAGCGTGCCGCCATTCGTCGTCGGTTCGGCGCTGCTCATGCTCTTCGCGTCGACGCTGCGCTGGGCGCCCGTGGGAGGCTGGGGCGGCCTGCGCCACTTGGCGCTGCCGGCGATCACGCTCTCGCTGCCCTTCGCCGCGTACATCGCCCGGTTGACGCGAAGCGGGATGATCGAGCAGATGCGGAGCGACTACGTCCGCACGGCGCGGGCCAAGGGTCTGTCGCTCGGCCAGGCGGCGGTGCGGCACGCGCTCCGCAATGCGCTGCTGCCGGTCGTGAGCTTCCTCGGCCCCGCCGCCGCCGCGGCGATGACCGGCTCGTTCGTCGTCGAGAAGGTCTTCGCCGTGCCGGGCATCGGCCGTCACTTCGTCGATGGCGTCCTGGGCAAGGACATCACGCTGGTGATGGGCGTGGTCCTCGTCTACTCGACGATGCTGGTGCTCTTCAACCTCGCGGTCGACGTTGCGTACCGCTGGGTGGACCCGAGGATGGAGCAGGCCTGAGCGCGGTGCGCGTCGATCCGCAGCGACGTCGGGCGATCATCGCGGGACGGTCGGCTCCTGGACCTCCGCCGACGGCGTGGGCGCGGCGGTCGCCTGCGAGCCGAGGCGCCGCTGGAACTCGGCGAGGAGGCGCCGTTCGTACGCATCGTCGCGGCCGATCGGCGTCCAGACGCTCGTCGAGAGCACGCCCTCGGCCGGATCGATCGGATCCTGCGGATTGATCGTGCGGGTCGTGAGCCGGCGCGTCCATGTGAAGCGCCGCATTCCCGGGGTGTGCGCCTGCTCGAGGTAGACCCACGCCCGAACCTCGATCGGTCCGGTGCCGCCCAGCGGGCCCGCGTCGCGCGAGCCGCGCTTGGCGAGCAGGTCGGGCCCAAGGAGCCGCTCGTTCGGATCAACGGTGGGAGGCGCGAAACCGGTCGACACGAACTCGAACCGAACACGTCGTCGCCGCAGGTCGATCGTGTTCTCGGAGGCCTGGCTGATCCCGGAGTTATCAGTCCTCCACGGCTCGATCAGCGTTCCGGCGCGGAGTGGCTCGGTCTCGATCACGCCACCCTCGCGATCTCGAAGCGCAGTTGTCATGCCGGCATCGCGAACCGTGTCGACCGCCGCTTCGAATGCCTCGGTGTAGCTGGCGCGATCGATCGTGATCACGGTCGGACCGTCGGACGAGCATCCGCCGATGGAGCATCCAGCCGCCACCAAGAGGGCGAAGAGGAACGGTCTCGCCGCTGCCCGCGCCACTCCCATTGCCGATTCGAGCAGAGGTCCATGCCTTCGATCCCTCTTCAGCAGTGGCATCTGGGCAAGGGACTTGGCTGGCTCGGGCGCGAGAGTCAGCGCGGGCGCGTACAAGACCCGTCCAGCGGTCCCGTGACGATGGGTCGACAGGAGCGGGCCGGCCGCGCGAGGAGACGACGATCCGCAGGACGCACCAAGGACCATGACATCATTCATACGGGATGGACGGTCGTCGTCCCACATTCGCGATTTCGGGCTCGCCCGTCCTTGAACCTTCCTCCTCCCCGGAGTGTAACGGGAATCCGTTGACCCGCCCGGACCCTTTCCAGTATTGTCGGTTCCCCAAGTTTCGGCGCGTCGGACGGTCGCCCGACGGTCGATTCGATCCGAGCTTCGAACGCATCTTCGAGCATCCTCCATGGACCGGCGGTCCATGCGATCCGCCCCCTTGGAAGCCCGGCTTGCCGCACTGATCCACTTTGTACGGACTCCAGCAGACCCCATGCGCTCGACCCTTCCCACGCTGGCATCGTGGGGCGGGATTGGGCCTTGGCGGGCCGCGAGAGTCGACCGGAACGCGCATCACATGACCCAGCAGCACATCGCACCGTCGCGCCGTCGCATTGTCCGTCTCGCCGCCACCCTCGCACCGCGCGGCGCGTGGCGGCGCGCCATGGCGCTCTCGGTCTTCGCGGCGATCCCGGCGGGAGTCGCACTCTCCGCCCTCGCCGATGGACAGGCGCAGATCCAGTCGAGTCCCGCGGACTTCTTCATGCCGGGAACGCAGCCGAATCCGGACCCATTCCAGTTCGCGAGCGTGCAGTCGTCGATCAACTGCACGTACTGCCACTCCGGCTACAGCATCAACTTCGCCCCGTACGACAGTTGGGTCGTCAGCGTCAAGGGCCAGGCGGCGCGCGATCCGGTCTGGCAGGCGGCGTTGAGCATCGCTCAGCAGGATGCGAAGCTTTCCGGCGAGACGTGCATCCGCTGCCACGCGCCGGGCGCGTGGCTGAGCGGCAAGTCGGCGCCGGGCGACCTGTCGCTCTTCCAGCCGGACGACTTCGATGGCGTCACCTGTCACTTCTGCCATCGCCTGGTGAATCCCGTGCTCGGCAAGGGAAGCGCTGTCGGCTATCCGCCCAGCGAGCTCATCCCGGACCCGGATCCAACGCCCGACGTGGCGGTCCTCGCCACGCTCGCAAAGCAGGGGCTGCTTCCGGTCGCTCACGGCAACGGCCAGTACGTCGTCGACCCGATGGACGTGCGCCGCGGTCCGCTCAGCGACGTGCCCGACAACCTGCACGGGCTCAGCGAGATCGGCGCGCCCGTCCCGCTCATCTACTCGCCCTTCCACACCGAGAGCGATCTCTGCGCCAACTGCCACGACGTGAGCAACCAGCTCTTCGAGAAGCAGCCCGACGGAACGTACGCGCTCACGCCCCTCGGCGAGCAGCACCCGACGCTCGACCTGCACGACATGTTCCCCGAGCAGCGAACCTACAGCGAGTGGAGCGTCAGCCAGTTCGCCAACGGCGGCGTCTTCTTCCCGGATGGCCGCTTTGGCGGCAACCATCCGACGGGAATCATGCAGTCCTGCCAGGATTGCCACATGCCGCTCTTCGACGGCGGCGCGTGTGCGTTCTACGAGGATCCGCCCTTCTTCCCGCGCAACGTGCACCAGCACAGCCTGGCCGGCGCGAACACGTGGGTCGTCAGCGCCGTCCAGGCGGCGCTGGGCGATGAAGCCGAGTTCATGGGGCTCTCGCAGGACCGCGTCGACGCCCAGAAGGCGCGCATCGTGCAGATGCTCCGCAACGCGTCGGACATGGAGCTCACGCAGGCGGGCGGCATCCTCAACGTGCGGGTCATCAACTGGTCCGGCCACAAGCTGCCCACCGGATATCCGGAAGGGCGCCGCATGTGGCTCAACGTGAAGTTCTTCGACGCGAACGACTCGCTCGTCGAGGAGCTCGGCGCCTACGACCCGGCGACGGCGACGCTCGACGCGTCCAACACCAAGGTCTACGAGGCGAGGCACGGCATCGGCGAGGATGTCGCGGCCCTCACGGGGCTGCCGGAGGGCAAGTCGTTCCATCTCTCGCTGAACAACGAGATCCTCGCCGACAACCGGATCCCGCCCGTGGGCTTCACGAACGAGGCGTTCCTCGGCGTGCAGGCGATGCCGGTCGGCTACCGGTACGCCGATGGCCAGCACTGGGACGACACGCAGTATCAGATCCCGCGCGGCGCGGCCAAGGCGGTCGCGACGCTCTACTACCAGGTCAGCACCTTGGAGTACATGCAGTTCCTGCGCGACACCAACGTCACCAACACGCTGGGGCAGGTCGCCTTCGATGCGTGGGTCGGGCAGGGCAAGAGCACGCCGGTCGACATGGACACGGCGATGCTCGTCCTCGCGACACCCGTCTTCGGCGACCTCAACGGCGACGGCGTCGTCGACGGCGCCGATCTCGGCCTGCTTCTCGGTGCATGGGGCAGCCGCGGAGGCCCCGCCGACCTGAACGGCGACGGCGTGGTCGACGGCGCCGACCTCGGACTGCTGCGCGGCAACTGGGGATGACCGCGGTCAACATGACCCGCGATCGACCGTCCGCGCCACGGTTGCGGCGGTCGCCGTGCCCGCCTTCACGCGCCCGACGGCGGAGATCGGCGCGCCGACCGGTGCGCCGATCCCGAAGTCGAGGATGGCGGGATCCATCCTCCGATGGGTGCTTCGTCACCCCCACGATCGCATCGTGACGGACGTCGGTCCTCGCGCGCTCGCCCGTCGCTCGTGCGGGGAATCGCCAGGCCAGTGCACGGTCCAATCCGCAGTCGGAGCCCCGGCCGCGCGGAGATGTCATCGCGCCAACAACCCCCTCCGACCACTGGCCCGGATCCGACTCCCATCTTTCAACTCTCAACTCTCAACTCTCCACTCTCCACTCTCCACTCTCCACTCTCAACTCTCACCCGTCCCTCCCCTTGCATCGGCCGACCACGACGCTACACTTGTAGTGATACCGCGACACCTGTCGCTGAAGGAGCCCATGCCCGCGGACGAACCGACCATCACCGATGCCGAGTGGCGCCTCCTGGAGGCGCTCTGGACGCTCGAGCGGGCGACGGCCCGCGAGGTCGCGGAGGCGTTGCACGACTCGCGCCGCTGGGCGTATTCGACCGTCAAGACGATGCTCGACCGGATGGCGGCCAAGGGGCTGGTCGAGTCCCGTCAGGTCGGGAACGTCTGGGAGTTCACGGCCGCGGTGCGCCCGGGCGAGGCCCGGCGCTCGGCGTGGCGGCGCTTCGTCGCCAGCGCCTTCGGAGGCGCCGTCTCGCCGGCGCTCGAGTTCATCGCCTCGGACGCGCGCCTCACGCGGAAGCAGCGCGAGGCGCTGCTTGCGCTGCTCGAAGGGCCGGCCCGCAAGGGAGGAGAGCATCCATGAACGACCTCGCACGGCTGTCTTCGTCGCTCGGCGACGCCATGGTCGGGTGGTTCGCATGGATGAACGCCGCGACGGCGATGCTCGCCGCGGCCGCGTTCGTCCTCGACCGCGTGTTGGCGCGCCGCGTCGCGGCGCGCTGGCGGCTCGCGTTCCACGCGGCGGTCTTCGCGCGCCTGCTCGTTCCGATCGGCGCGACGATCGCCGTTCCGACCGGCGCTCCCGCCTCGATCCCGGACCGCGTCGCGCGGATCGGCCCCGACGATCGCGACGCGTCCCTCGTCGGCGCCGCATCGTTGACGCTGGCCGCATCGGACGGATCGCCGTGGCGGTCCGCGGCGCTTGTGCCGCTGCTCTACCTCGCGGGCGTCGCGCACCTGGCGCTTCGGTGGCGGCGCGACGCGCAGGCGCTGCGCGCCCTGCGCGCCGCCGCAACGCCGGTTGCGCTCGCCGCCTCCGTGCCGGTCGAGGCGCATCCCGACGCGGGACCCGTGCTGGTCGGCATCCGGCGTCCCGTGCTGATCGTTCCGAGGTCGCTGCTGGCGCCGGGCGCACGCGACTCGCTCCGCAGCGTGCTCGCGCACGAGGAGGCGCACGTCGCCCGGCGCGACCCGATCACCGCGACGATCCTGCACGCGCTGGTCGTGCTCATGTGGCCCGTCGTGCCGCTTTGGTTCGCGGCGTCGCGCTGCCGGGCGCTCATGGAGCTCGCCTGCGACGAACGAGCCGTCGCCGGGCGCACCATGGAGGAACGTCGGGAGTACGGCAGGGCAATCGTCGAGCTAGCGGCGCATCGGCGCGCGGCGCTGCCGGCGCTCTCCTTCGGTGGCGGCGTCCGGGAGCGGATCGCCGCACTTGCCGCGGTGCGCCGATGGCGCATGCCGGTGCAGGCGACCGCCTCACTCGCCCTCGCGACGGCGCTGGTGGCGTGTTCGACGGCGAAGCCCGCGCCAGCGGCGGGGAGCGCCGCGGCGCCGGAGGCATCGACGATGGCGCCGACCGGTCCGCAGGGGGCCCATGTGCCGGGGCCGGCGGAGTCGGCGCCGTTCGATCCACTCGGAGGCGACTACCCGCAGGTCTTCTGGATGTGCAACATCTTCGAGGTGCCGGGGCCCGTCGAGATCCGCGCCGACGGCACCGTGGCCGCGACCTCGAATCCAAAGGCCGGCGCGGATGCGGTGATCGAGGGCGATCGCGTGACCGCCTGCTTCGACTCGCTGGAGAAGATCGACGGCGCTCGCCTTGTCGCGGCGCCGGCGATCCTCGCGAAGTTCGACGAGAACGCGAGCATCAGCATGGGCGAGACCGACAAGGCGCACCAGGCGGTGGGAGCGAGGTCGATCTCGGTGAATGCCCGCAACTCCAAGGCCGGGGTGGTCGCGACCATCGAGGCGCAGGCGGGCGCCGGCGGCGCTTCGGTCTCGAGGCGCATCGCCGATCGCCTCGTTCCGTCGGGATCGGCGCTCGTGCTTGCCGTGCCGGGGCCGCAGGTCGCGGATCCGTGGATGGTCGTGATGGTGCGGCCGAAGGTGCTGAACTCGGTCGCGGAGTATCCGTTTCAGACGGCAGGGCCGCTGAACTAGTGTCCCGAGTCAGAAATTCGCGGCATATGGGCGCGACATGATTTTGCCTGGCAAGGAGTCGAGACGAACGGCCTATCCGCAGCGATAGGCGGAGTCTCGACGACGCCGCCAGGCGAAATCAGGGCCGAACATATGACGCGAATTTCTGACTCGGGACACTCGCACGGACCCCCGCAGACTTCCATGCGTTCGACCCCGATCGCCCAGAGCGGCGTCTCGCGGCGGAACTGGATTGGGTGGGGCGCAAGAATCAACTGAGACGCGCATGAGCGGCACGTGCCCCGATCGTGGCGTGCGGACAGGCTGCAACGCCCATCACACGCGCGACGGCACGTGCTCGCGCCGCGCGACATCGGGCGCGCATGCGGGGCACGCGGCGATGGTCCGCTCGAGCTCGGATCGCTCCGTCGGAGCAAGCCGGTCGAGGAGGCCCAGGTCGGCGTAGACCCGCCACATCGACTCCGCCTGCAACCCGGCGTAGACCGTGTTCGAGTCGACGATCTTCCTGCCCATCACCGCCTCGAGCATCGCCTGGGTGTAGACGGGCTTCTGCGCGGCGGTGGACTTCGTTCCGTACTGATTCAGGTTGGATGCGAAGATCCCCGCCGCGCTCACGGGCAGGAAGTCCTCGTAGCGCAGTCCTTCGCACCGCACGTGGCCCAGTCGCACGAGTTCGTCGATGTCGGTGGTCCGTATCTCGCCGCGACCGGCGGCAGCGAATCCCCGTGCGGTCGCGCTGTATCGCCCATAGACGAGCTTCCGTTCGAGCAGCTCGCGAAGCGACTTCGGAAACGGCGCGAAAGGCTTGGCGTACATCGCCTCGTACGCGGCGAGATCCCGCTTGATCAGGCCCGGATCCTTCTTCCTCTCGGCCTCGGCCGCGGCAAGGCAGCGGTCGTAGAGGTCGCGTCCCGCAGGCGTCGTCGCGTAGAAGCGCTGCTCGATCTCGCCGAACCGCGCGGTGTGCACGGTGTCGACCACCGACCCGTCCGGCTCGCGGAACTGCACCGGCTCGGTGAGCGCCTTGTACGCGTCCTGGCGCAGCAGGATCGGCGTCTCCTCGGGCGGCCCCTCGGTGAACTCCTTGAAGCCCGCGTGGGCGAGCTTGCTCAGGACGAGGTCGGGCTCCTGGAGCCGTTGCGTCAAGTCGTCGGCGAGCCGCGCGATCGTTCCGGCGGCGACCGGCGTCCGAGTGAACGCGTCGAGCTCGTCGTCGGCGAGGTGCTTGAAGTGCAGCCGCAGGTAGTCGCGGTCGGCCGACCTCGCCAACCGACCCAGGACGACCTCCGCGCGCTCGCGGAACGCGGCGGCGGTCGTCTCGCCGAGGCAGCACCTCATCGCCGCCGTGTACAGGTCCATGCACAACGTGTTCGGCGTGAGGTGGTTGAGGTGATGCGACTCGAAGCAGGCGATGTCGGCCGCGACCTTGAAGCCGCCATCGCACAGCTCCCGATAGAGCTGGTGGTCGCGGGCGCGGCCGGTCCACTTGAAGATCCGATCGACGCCTTCGCGGATCAGCTCGTTCGCGTCGTTCCAGTCGAGGCCGCCCTGCCGCTCGCCCTTCTCCACGAGCGCCTTGGCCCGCTCCGAGAAGACCTCGCGCGGGGCGACCAGCGCCTCGATGCGGCTCCGTGTGGACGGATCGAAATAATCGGTCATCAGCAGCGAGCAGAAGACGCGATGCTCCGGGTTGAGCATCGAGCGAAACGCCGTGGCCACGATCGGCTGGCTCTTTCCGCCAACGTTGGACATGTCGTAGTAGTTGTGCGGCTCGAGCCCGAACACTCCGAAGAAGCGCGCCACCCAGCGGCACTCCGACGGCTTGCCGATGCGGATCGCGCCATGCCGCTCGCCGCTGGTCTTGTCCAACTGCTCTGCGGTGATGCCGAAGCCGCGGTGCATCTCGCCGAGGAGCGCACAGACGGCCTTGTTGCACTCGCGGTTGACCAGCAGCGACTTGTCATAGAGCGGAACCTCCTGGCCGAACATCCGCGAGAGCTCGGCGAAGAGGCGGTCCTGCATGTCGATCGTGTCGGCGAATCGAGCGGTCATGGTGGATGTCGGCGGGACGCCGGGACGGGCGACGAGCATCGAGCTCGGGCGGGCGTGGTCGCGCGACCATGGCCGGCAAGCCGATGCGGGGTCCTCGAGGCCAAGCGTACGCGGGGCCGCATGAGGTCACGGACGGAGGGCAAGGAGTCGGACCGGCGCCAGATGGGCGCCGATGGCCACGCGCGTTCCTCGCGCGGAGTTTTTCCAGCGCGACGCGAGAAGCCCCCTCGCCGATTTCGCCTGAATGCAGACGCGGCAGCCGGTCCGATCGTCGCGGCGCATGCCGATGCGGCGTCGCGGCTCGGGTCGCCGGATGCGCCGCGTGGATGCCGGAGGTCTTCATGGACGTCATCAACTCACACCGATTCCAGGCGACTTCCACGCGTTCGACCCCTTGCCCACAGCGACGTCTCACGGCGGAGTTGGGTTGGACGGGGCGCGAGCGTCAACTGGGACGCGTATCACCACCGGCCCGCCGGGAGGGACGAACAATGTCCGCGATTCATGGGAAGGGCCACTGCGATGCGCATCCACTGCGCCGCACCGCCGTCGCGCTCGCCGTGGCGATCCAATGCGTGGCGTGGCCTGCGCACGCCGGCCAGGTCGAGGAGCTCATGTCCTTCCAGGCGCGACTGACCGACAACCTCGGCAATCCGCTCAGCGATGGCACGCACGTCCTCGACTTCTTCATCTACGACGCCCCGACGGGGGGCGCGATCATCGGCGTGGTCCTGGACGTGCAGGTCCAGACCAGCGGTGGCACCGGCATCGTGAGCACCTCGTTCGGCCCGATCGACAAGGGATGGTTCGACGACGCGCCGCGCTTCCTCGGGCTGACCATCGACGACAGCGACGACGACCCCGCGGGCGACGAGCTCACGCCGCGCATCCGGCTCACCTCGGTGCCCTTCGCGTTCCGGGCGTTCAACCTGCAATCGAGCGCGGTGATCAACGTGCAGGGCGCGTCGTTCGCCGGCGATGTGACGGTGAACGGGGCGGTGGGCATTGGCACGAGCACGCCGAGCGAACAGCTTCACTTGCAGGCCTACTACGACACCGGGATGCGCATCGAGACCATCGGCGCCAACACGACACCTTCGTATCAGATGAAGAACAGCGCGCGTGAATGGCAGATGCGGGTGGAGGGGCTTGATCACAACAACTTCAGCATCCGAGACGCCACGGCCGGGGCTTCACGGCTGGTCATCGACAAGGATGGATACGTTGGCATCGGGACGACATCGCCATGCTGCCAGTTGCAGGTCGCGGATTGGGGCGTCGTCCCTCACATCGTCTCGTCTCGCAGGGAGCCGTGGGTGGGCTTGGAGAGGGAGGTCGGGTATTTCGGAGGCTGGGGCGCGATGGCCAACGGCGACTTGGATGACTTCACGGCGATCATCACACATCAGGTGGGTCCCGATTTTGCCGACTTGGCGTTTTGGACATCGGCGTCGGGAGAGGGAAGAAGCAGGAGGATGACCATCACGAGCGCGGGCAACGTCGGGATCGGAACAGCGGTGCCGACGGCGCGGCTCCAGGTCAGCGGTGATCTCCGCTTCGAAGGCAATGACCGCAACATCGTTACCAACTCGGCCGACGGTGCCGACAACGAGTTCCTGTCGCTCTGTGGGGGCGGCGCGACGTCGTTCAACCGAGGGTCGTTCATTCGGGTCCACGGCAACGAGGCTCCGGGTGAGAATGGACAGATCCGGTACTTCCTCGGGAACGTGGCCGGAGCACAACATCGCTTCTACACGCACGACGGTGTCGACAACGCCGTTCGAATGGTGATTGATCGAAGCGGTCGGGTCGGTATTGGCACCGGCAATCCGTCCACGACGCTGGACATGTCGCACATCGACTCGACGCCGAGCTCAGCCGCCACGTTCTGGAACTTGACCTACGGCGGCGGGCTGATTCTCGAGAACAACATCTCGGCCTCCAACGCGGTCACCGGGATCGGACTGGTGGGCGGGAACAACAACAACGCGATCGCGGCGCTCGGAATGGTACAGGAGGTGGCGAACAGCTTGGGTGCGCTCACCTTCTTTACAGGCGGTTCCGGTCTCGCAAACACCGTTCCCGAACGGATGCGGATCAGCTCGGCCGGGAACGTCGGCATCGGAACGAGCACTCCCCAGGAGAAGCTCGACGTCGACGGAAAGACGCGAACGAAGTGCCTCAGCATCACCGGCGGCTGCGATCTCGCCGAACGCTTTAACGTGAGCGATGCCGACAAGACGGCGAACCGCATTCAGCCGGGCATGGTGCTCGTGATCGATCGCGCGCACCCAGGCAAGCTCTGCTTGTCGACGAAGGCGCACGACATCGCCGTCGCTGGTGTCGTCAGCGGCGCGGGCGGGATCAACACGGGGTTGACGCTTTCACAGGACGAAGTCGGCGACGGCGAACATGCGCTGGCGCTCGCAGGGCGCGTCTATTGCTGGTGCGACACGACTGCCGATGGTGGAAATGGACCGATCGAGCCCGGCGACCGGCTGACGACCTCGGCCACGCCGGGTCACGCCATGAAGGTCACCGACGAGTCGCGTGCATCTGGAACCGTGATCGGGAAGGCGATGTCGCGGCTCGCTGCTGGCCGCGGTCTCGTCCTCGTTCTGCTCCAGCCGCAGTGACCCATCCTGATCACGCTCGAACCTCGCGCATCGAGTTGCGCGGTCCCTCCGGGGCCGCGAGCGCAGGCGATCGGCACTCGCGCGACGTTCGCCTGGAAGCCAAATAAGAGTGCCGTCGGGAAGCGCCGCGATGAAATGCAACATCGACATACGCACCGCTGTGGTCGTCATTCCCATGGTCCTCGCTGCCGCCGCGAGGCTTGGCGCAGGATCGCCGGGTGATCGTTCGGCACCACCAGTCGATGGAACTCTCCTCGA
The DNA here is from genome assembly GCA_046350555.1 of Phycisphaerales bacterium. GTDB lineage: Bacteria > Planctomycetota > Phycisphaerae > Phycisphaerales > SM1A02 > JAXMAF01. The sequence continues at coordinate 3,297 of JAXMAF010000013.1, read as the reverse complement.
TCTGCCGCCCTGCGATGCCCATCCCGAACATGTGCTGGTCCGCTTCAAGGAAGACGCATCGCCTCAGATGCGTCTGGCAGCGCATGCGGCGGCGGGTGCACTGGCCACCTTGAGGGAGTATCACAGGGTGCAAGGGTTGGTGCTCGTGCAGGTTCGACCCGGCACCGTTGCGGCGGCGATCGCGGCCTACCGCGCCGATCCCGCCGTCCGCTATGCCGAGCCGGACGCTCGCGTCTTCTCGACGCAGACGACGATCCCGAATGATCCGTCGTTTGGACTGCTGTGGGGCCTCCACAACACCGGTCAGACCGGCGGGAAGCCCGACGCCGACATCGATGCGCCGGAGGCGTGGAACACCTGGACGGGGGATCCCGGCTTTCGTGTCGCGGTCCTGGACACCGGCATCAGCTACAGCCATCCCGACCTGGCTTCCAACATCTGGACCAATCCCGGCGAGGTGGTCAACGGCGTTGACGACGACGGCAATGGATATGTCGACGACATCCACGGCATCGACACGGCGAACGACGACAGCGACCCAAGCGACGATGACAGCCACGGCACGCACTGCGCGGGTATCGTCGGCGCCGTCGGGAACAACGGACTTGGCGTCGTTGGCGTCAACTGGGCATGCAAGCTGGTTGCGCTCAAGTTCGAGACGCCGACGAGCGTCTGCCCATGGACGTCCGGACTCATTTCCGCCTGTGTGGAGGCGATGGAGTACGTCATCGATCAGGGCATCAAGGTGTCCAGCAACAGCTATCGCTGCTACGGCGCGTTTCCTCAAGCGCTGTACGATGTGATCGAGGCGTCACAGAGCATCGGCCACATCTTCGTCGCGGCGGCAGGGAACGAGAATCAGAACAACGACGTCAACCCTCCATGGCCGGCCGCGTTCGACCTGCCGAACATCATCACGGTCGCTGCCATCGACGCCAGCGACAAGCTCGCCTCGTTCTCGAACTACGGTCCGTCGACGGTCGATCTCGGTGCTCCCGGAGTCGTCATCTACAGCACCACGCTCAATGGCGGCTTTGGGTACAAGAGCGGCACGTCGATGGCCTGTCCGCACGTGGCGGGCGTGATCGCTCTCGTCTGGAGTCGATTCCCGGCACTCTCCTGGCAGGAGGTTCGGGATCAGGTGCTCGACAACGTGCGTCCTGTCCCAGCACTGACCGGCATCACGGTGACAGGCGGCGTCGTCAACGCCAAGAGTGCCCTAGACGCGGGGTGCATGGCGATTCCGTCGGACATCTGGGTGGATTTCGCGTTCGGTGGCTTCGAGTGCGGGGCGCCTTCCAATCCTTTCAACACACTCGCCGAAGGGGCCAGCGCGGTGAGCTCAGGCGGCACCATTTCGATCAAGGCCGGATCGGCGCCCGAGGCGATCACGATCAACAAGTCCGTCCTCATCAAGGCCGTGGGCGGAACAGTGACGATCGGGCAGTGATACGGATTCCAGTAGACCTCCATGCGTTCGACCACTTGCCAACAGCGGTGTCTCACGGCGGAATTGGGTTGGGTGGGGCGCGAGGTTCGACTGGGACGTGTAAAGGCGCAGCCGTGTCCGCGCCGACAGCGCGACCGCAGGGATACGACGCGGCCGCGCCCGTCGCAACGCGGTTCGCACAGGAGGGATCCATGTCGCAGAGCGTCATGACTTGGCATCGCGTGCTCCTGGCCTTGGTGGCCATCGCGGTCTCGGCCGGCCACGCGGACGGGAAGCCGTCCGGAGCGGTCACGTGTTGGGGAGACAACGGCGACGGACAGTGCAACGTGCCCGCAAGTCTCGGCAAGGTCGCCCACGTGGCTGCGGGCCGATTTCACGTGGTCGCGCTCAAGCCCAACGGAACCGTGGCGTGTTGGGGATACAACGGTTACGGCCAATGTACGGTCCCCGCCAATCTCGGCGCCGTGGTCCAGGTCGAGACGGGCGACTATCACACCGTTGCGCTCAGAGGCGACGGGACCGTCACCTGTTGGGGACGGAATGACAACGGCCAGTGCGATGTCCCCGCGAACCTCAATGCTGTGACACGGGTCGCGGCGGGCACTTCCCACACGGTTGCGGCGAAGTCCGACGGGACCGTGGTGTGCTGGGGAAACAACAACTTCGGCCAGTGCAACGTCCCCGCGAACCTCGGCATGGTGACCGACGTCGCGGCCGGAGCCTATCACACGATCGCGCTCAGGCAGGATGGAACGGTCGTGTGCTGGGGCCTGAACAGCAACGGCCAATGCAATGTGCCCGCGAACCTCGGCACCGTGGTGCAGGTCGCGGGAAGCGACGGCGTCACGATCGCGCTCGAGCAGTCCGGTACGGTTGCGTGTTGGGGGGGCAACTACTGGGGCGAGTGCGACGTCCCGGCGAACCTCGACGATGTGATCGGCATCGCCACCGGCGGCGCCCACATCGTCGCGCTGAAGTCCGACGGGTCCGCCGTGTGCTGGGGGAAGAACACCCTGGGCCAATGCGACATCCCCGGCAACCTCGGCGTGCTCGTGCAGGTCTCGGCGGGCGGCCAGTACACCGTCGCGCTGATCGGCCTGCCCACAGGCGCTGTTGGATGCGCCACGATCACTCCGGGCGCGATCCTCGACAGCGGCGCCTTCACTCTCGTCGGCGCGCCGGTCGTTGGACAGACGCAGCGGACGACATTTGGTGCCCTCGTCGGCCCGCTTGTGTGTTTCAACGACGAGATGCCGCCGGCGATCCTCGGCGACCTCAACGGCGACGGTTGCGTGAACGGCGCCGACCTTGGCGTCCTGCTCGGAAGCTGGAACGACGCTGGCATCGCCGATCTCAACAACGATGGCATCGTGAACGGCGCCGACATGGGCCTGCTGCTCGGCGCGTGGGGCGATGGGTGTTGAAGGAGTTCGGTGCGCGAAACGCCGAGTGTCAGGAAGCCCACGACATCCATCCATGCGCGCCCGCAAACTCTGGCTCTGTCTCCCTCCCGCCGTCCTGTGCGTCATCGACCAGTCGGTCACCTTGTGGTGGCAGCCGGCGGCGTACTGGCGCGGCGACTACGCGATGGCGCGCGAGATGAACCCGCACTATGGCTGGTTGCTGCGGCAACATCCGCTGGCCTTCGAAGCCGGAGTCGTGGCGTGGATCGTGGCGTTCTCGGCGGCGATCCTCTGGCTGCCGCGCCGATGGGCGTTCGCATGCGCGCTGGCGATCACGTTCGGCCACACATGGGGCGCGGGCGGATGGTTGGCGGGGAACCTGGCGATGGGCTACTGGGCGGCACTGGCGCTCTGCGCGATGAGCGCGGTGCTGGTGGTCTTCGC
>JAXMAF010000012.1:0-195251 GCA_046350555.1 Phycisphaerales bacterium | reverse complement strand
GGAAGACCCTCGCGCTCCACCGGCTCGTACGCCTCGAACGCGCTGCGCACCAGGACGCTCCCGTCGTCGCCGAGCACCTCCACCGCGCGCGGGAGCGACGTTGCGCCGTCGATCACCACGCGCACCGGCCCGCCTTGACCGGTGAACTCGACGCGCGGCGCATCGCTGGCGTCCTCGCTCACGGAATCGAGATCCTCCAGCGGCGGGAACTCCATGAGCCCGAGCAGGTCGATCACCGAGACGTGGGCGATGGGCAGCGTCGCGCTCTCGCGATGGGGCGCGGCGGGCGGGACGAAGCTGCCGTCGGCGGCGAAGCTCCCCGCGTCGACCAGCCAGAGCGTCGCGTCGCGGTTGCGCATGTCGAAGAGCCACCGCTGCGATTCGTCCGAACCGAGCCAGAGGAACCGTTCGCCCACCTTGGTCAGCGAGAGCGCGGTGTCGTCGGGCAGGCGAAGGAAGAGCTCGCCGCGGCAGAACTCGAAGTGGCTCCCGTCGTCGTCGTGCCAGCGAAGCTCGACCTGTCCGGTGGCCATCAGCGTGCGCAGGGCGTTGCGGCGCCGCGCCTGCGCCTCCATCGCGCGGTTCCAGACCGATCCAAACGGCTCGCTCGATGAGGGACCCGGCGCGGGAATCGGCGGCGGCTCGATCGGCTTCGGCCCGCAGCCGGTCGCGGCGATGGCGCCCGCGACGGCAAGCGCGATGGCGCCGATTCGTGCGCCTCGCCGCGCCGCGCCGCGCGCGGCCCGCAGGCCAGGGTGTCTCATGCGTCCCCCGCGATCACTTCGCCAAGCTGCTCGGCGATGGCCGCGAGATCGCTCTCGTCCAGCCGGGGATCGATCACGCGAATGGGCGCCGCGCCTTCGACGGCGCCGCGCGGCTGGAGGAGCCAGACGTCGTGCCCACGCCGCTCTTCGCGTCCATCCTCGGGACCCGTTTCGGGTCCAGTTTCGCGGTCGGTTTCGCGCCCAGCTTCGGGCCCAGCTTCACGCCCGGCTCCGGAATGGCCCGGGTCGAGCATCACGCGATCGCGGCCCACCGAGCGCAGCATCCGGCGGCGCATCAGGATCAGGGCGAGGACGAACCGGAACGCCCGGCGCTCCGGGCGATCGTCGGCGTCCATGCGCAGGAAGATGTCCAGCAACGTCTGATCGTCGACGAGGAGCCTGCGCGGCGCGTCGGGATGCGGCACCACGGTGCGCCAATAGCTGAAGAGCCCAGCCGGCCGATGGCCCGCGTCCCACGCCTCGATCGAGTAGTCGCGGCGCGCGAAGCCCGGCGTCTCGGCCGATTCGGAGAGCGTCGCGACGCACGGCGTGTCGGGCGGAAGGAGGGCGCCCGTCGCGGCGCACGTTCCCGTGAAGCGTCCGATCTCATAGCCGATGGCAAGTCGCGACATGTCGTTGACGGAAGCGTAACCGCTCCGGCGGCCCGCGTCCGCGCGACCCGTATACTCGCCACTCGCGCAGCCAACGACCCCCAAGGGCGAACACCCACGACCCATCGACCCATCGCGCTCGACCGAAGGCCCGACCCTTGGCGGCTTCACCGGGATGTACGACCGAATCGTCCAGTTTCTCTCGGCGTACAACCTCCTGGAGGTCGCGTTCGAGCTCGCGGTCATCTGGGTCTTCGTCTACCTGCTCTTCCGCTTCCTCGAGAACACGCGAGGTGCCGGCGTCCTGCGCGGGCTGGTCGTCGTGGCGGTCGTGCTGACGGTTGGAATCAAGTTCATCGGCGAGGCGACGCACACGCTGGAGCGCCTCGGCTTCATCTACCAGTCGCTCGTCGGGCTGCTCGCGACGCTCCTGATCGTCGTCTTCCAGCCCGAGCTGCGCCAGGGCATGATCCGCCTCGGCGAGATGTTCACCCGCAGCGGGCGGCGGACCGGACAGCTCGTCGACGAGGTCGACAACGCGGTGCGGTTCCTCAGCAAGAACCAGTTCGGCGCCATCCTCGTCTTCGAGCGATCGATCGCCCTGGGGAGCATCGTCGAGGGGGGCGTGCGGCTCGACGCGATCGTCTCGGCGCGGCTCGTCGAGTCGATCTTCTATCCGAACAACCCGCTGCACGACCTCGCCGTCGTCGTGCGCGGCGACCGCGTGCTCGCGGCGAACGTGCAGCTTCCCCTCGCCGACGTCGGCATGGTCAAGGCGGAGCTGGGCTCCCGCCACCGCGCCGCGGTGGGCGTGACGATGGAGACGGACGCGGTCGTCGTCGTGGTGAGCGAGGAGCGCGGCACGATCCGCATCGCCGAGCGCGGCTCGCTCTCGCCGCCGATCCCCGCCGACGACCTGCGCGAGGAGCTCACGCGGCGGCTGCTTGCGACGCCGGCGACGTCCGCCGTGGCGACGGCGCCGGAACCGGCCGCGCCGGAGGCGGGCGACGCGCCCGCGAAGGTCGATGCATCGACGGCTCCCGCGATCCGCGACACGCGCTCGACGACGGGCGCCCCCACCGCGGAGGGCGCCTGACGTGGCGGATCCCTCCCACATGCCCGGCGCCGCCGATCATCCGCTTCGACAGCGGATGGGGCGGCTTGCGGCCGTGACGGTGGTCTCGGTCATCGTCTGGCTCTGGGCGGCGCGGGCCACGACCGAGCAGGACACGGTCGAGAGCGTGATCTCGATCGAACTGCCCAGCGCCGAGGCGCGGCAGGAGCGCGAGCTGATCTCGCCAAGCGCGCCCTTCACGGTCCATCTGGCGCTCAGCGGCCCGAGGGGCGATCTCGAGCGCGCCGACAAGCGGCTCCGGCAGGTGAACCTGATCACCGGCGCCGACGGCGTTCCCGAGGGAATCGCCAACCACACCATCGATGTTCGCGGCGTGCTGCAGGGCCTCCTCGACGACAGCGGCATCGATGTCACGATCAAGCGCGTCGAGGGCGACGTCCCTTCGATCGACGTCGACGACATCGAGAGCGCCGTGGTTCCGATCAAGGTGGTGCTCGGTTCGGGCGGCCAGCTCGAGGGCGAGCCGATCGTCCGGCCCGAGACGGCCGTGGTCCGGCTGCCGCGCTCGCTGCGCGATCGCGCCGGCACGCTCCGCATCGACGCCCAGATCGACGAGGCGCTGCTCCAGACCCACGAGGGCGGCCGCCAGTACGTCGAACGCGTGCCGCTCAAGCTCGTGACCGCCAACAAGCTCGATCCCACGGCGCGCGTGCGGCTCTCGCCCGAGTCCGCCGTCGTCACGTACACGCTCGCGGCGCGGACGGCGACGACGGTCATCGGCGCCGGCGCCGATCCGACGACGGCGCCCGGCGTGCCGGTGCAGGTGGCGCTGCCCACCAAGGATCTCGACCGCTTCACGATCACCCTCGACGATCGCGACGCCTTCCTTCGCAACGTCGTCCTCGCCGGGTCGGCCGCGCAGATCGACCAGATCGCCCAGGGCAAGTTCAAGGTGATCGCCTTCGTTCAGCTCACCTCCGACGATCTCGACCGCGCCGCGCTCGACAACGGGCGCATCGTCAAGCCCATCACGCTCTGGCAGCTGCCGGCCGGCGTGAGCGTGGTGAACCCCGGCAAGACCGACAGCCAGGCGCTCGCCGAACGGGAAGGCGAGCGAAGCAGGGGCGACGGCGTCGCGATCACGGTGAAGCGCCGGACGGGGTGAACGGACGCATCGCGAGCGCGCCGGAGGCCGGCGCCACGACGGCCGCCGTCACTGCCACATCGTCGCGTGCCACGCCTTCTTTCCGCGCCGAAGCAGGATCGTGTGGCCGTGGAGGAGATCGCCCGCCGCGACGCGCCGGTCGGCGTCGACCCGTTCGCCGTTGACGGTCACGGCGCCGTTGGCGAGGAATTCGCGGGCCTCCCGCTTCGAGGCGCAGAGCGTCGTCGTCGGAAGAAGCTCGACGAGCGCCACGCCCTCGCCGTCCAGCCCGCTCCGCGCATGCGTCGAACGCGGCACCTCCGCGAAGACCTCGCGCAGCGTTGCCTCGTCGAGGCCGCGCACGTCGCCGGAGAAGAGCGCGCCGGCCGCCTGCTCGGCCCTGGCCCGTTCCGTGGGGCCGTGGAAGAGATCGGTCATGTGCGCCGCCAGGGCGCGCTGGCCGATGCGCTCCTGCGGCGCCGCGGCGTGCCGCGCCACGATCTCCTCGACGGCGCCGCGATCCAGGAAGGTGAACCACTGGAGATAGCGGAGCAGCTCGTCGTCCGCCACGTTGAGCCAGTACTGGTGAAACGCGTAGGCGCTCGTGCCTCGCGGCGTGAGGTAGACCGCGCCCTTCTCGCTCTTGCCGACCTTGGTGCCGTCGCGATTGAGCAGCAGCGGCGTCGTGACGGCGAAGGTCTCCGCCCCCGCGACGCGGCGGACGAGATCCATGCCCGAGAGCATGTTCCCGAACTGGTCGCTTCCGCCCATCTGGACGGTGCATCCCCGCTCGCGGAAGAGGTGGAGGAAGTCGTACGCCTGGAGGAGCACGTAGCTGAACTCGGTGTACGAGATCCCCTGCTCGCGGCTGTGCAGCCGCGATGCGACCGAGTCGCGCTGGATCATGGTGTTCACCGAGAAGTGCTTGCCGACGTCGCGAAGCATCTCGAGGTAGCCGACGCGGGCGAGCCACTCGGCGTTGTCCACGACGATCGCCCGGTTGGAGAGCTTCGGCGAGAAGTCGAGCACGCGCTCGAAGATCGGCCGCTGCGCCTCGATGTTCGCCTGCACCCGCTCGCGCGACAGGAGCTGCCGCTCCGCCGTCTTCCCCGAAGGATCGCCGATGAGCCCCGTTCCGCCTCCCATCACGACGATGGGCGTGTGCCCCAGCCGCTGCCAGTGCGCGAGCAGCTTCATCGGCATGTAGTTGCCGATCGTCAGCGAATCGGACGTCGGATCGAACCCGGCGTAGCCGATGCGCGGCGAGGAGAGGTGTGCCTCGATGTCGTCGCCAGCGGTCTGGTGAAGCAGCCCGCGCCAGGAGAGCTCCGCGAGGAAGGACATGGGGCGGGATGGTATCGCGTGGGTGAACGGAGATCGGAGCGGGGAGCGCGGGATCGAGTATCGGGGTCGGGGATCGGGGATCGGCGATCGGGGTCCGGGATGGCCGGCGCACGGCGCTCAAGGCAGCCCCGGAAAGACGCTCGCCAGCGCGATGCCGGGGGCGTGGCGCTGGAGGATCGGCGCCAGCACGGCGCGGTAGTCGGTGGTCACGGGAACGTCGCCGGGGCCGAGCAGGTTCGAGTCGGTCAGGTCGCGCCAACCGGAGTGCACCGTTCCGCCGGTGAAGGGTGTCGCGCCGTGCGCCTCGTCCATCACCAGCATGACCGAGCCCGCGCCGTGATCGGTGCCGAGACTCGTGTTCTCGCGGACGCGCCGACCGAATTCGGTCATCACCACGAGCGTCACCCGTTCGCGATGCGACTCGAGATCGCTCCAGAACGCGTCGATTCCCTCGCCGAGCTCGCGCCGCAGCGCCGGCATCGCCTGCCCCTGCACGAAGTGGGTGTCCCATCCGAGGCCGCCGCCGATCATGTCGATGGTCGTCGCCACGACGCCAAGGTCCGCCCGGATCAGCGTCGCGATCTCGCGCATGCCGCGCCCGAAGGGCGTGTCGGGGTAGTCGCGGCCTCGTCCGCGGCTCGCGCCGCGCTCGGACGTCCTCGCGCGCGCCTCCTCGTTCGCCTGCCTGCGCAGCGCGCCGAGCTTGCGCATCGCCTCGATCGTCGCCGCGCCGGCGGCGCCGAGCGGGCCGCCGGTGGCGGCGTAGAGGCGCTCCAGCCGTTGCACCATGGTCGGATCGTCCTGGCCGACGCCGAACTCGCTGATCGACTGGATGACCGCGCCGCTCGGAGCTCCGCGAAGCGACTCGGGCTCGATCGAACCGATGGCGACCGCCGCGAGCGCCGATGGACTCGGACCTCGCGCCCGCAGATAGCGCGCCAGCCATCCCCCGCCCAGCGGACCACCATGCTCCATGAAGTCCTGCGCCTCGAAGTGCGAGCGCGTTCCGTCCTGCGAGCCGGCGCCGTGGACGATGGCCAGGCGACCCTCCCTGAAGTGCGCCTCGAGCGGCGCCAGGTCGCGATGCAGGCCGAAGCGCCCGTCGAGATCGATGGCATCCTCCCGCTTGACGCGCAGCGTCGGGCGCGCCCGGTGATAGGCGTCGTCGGCGATCGGCGGGACGAGCGACAGGCCGTCGGCGCCGCCGCGAAGGAAGACGATCACGAGCGTGGTGGCTGGGTCGTCCATGGAGTGATCCGTTGCACCGTCATCCGAGCCGCCGCCTCGCTCGGCTCATGCGCGTCCCAGTTGATCCTCGCGCCCCACCCAACGCAATCCCACCGTGAGACACCGCTGTGGGCAAGGGCGTCGAACGCATGAAGGTCTCCTCGAATCCCGATCAGTGCCACTGGAAGGCGGGCGATGCCAGCGCCAACGCCAGCGCATCCGCGTCGCCTGCGGCGAACGCCTCCCACTCGAGCTCGTTGGGTCGCCGGCCCAGCAGATGCCGGGCGATCGCACCGGCGTCGCCGAACCGGGCCAAGAGCCCGGCACCGTCGACTCGCGTGCCGGAAATGCGCGCGTGCGCGAGATCGAGCGCGAAGTTCCAGCGCCAAAGGAGCGTTCCGAGCCACGGCTGCGCCTCGAGCGGATAGCCGTCGGGCGATGGATAGCCGAACGGCGCATGGCCCATGCGCCGCAGGTGCGCCGCGATCGCGGCGCCGGCATCGGTCCGGGCGTCGAGCGCCCGCAGCGCGGAGACGACAAACCGCATCGGTCGCTTGAGGAGCGTCCCCCGAGCGGCCAGGAAGGCCGGCGAGTCGAAGAGCGCCCGCAGCGTCGGACGGATGCGACCGTCGCTGTTGGTGAAGGCGGCCGCGATGTCGACGACCAGTTCACGAGGCGGCGGGTCGGCCACGAAGAAGCGGCAGAGCTTCGAGGCGATGTGTTGCGCCGTGGACGGATGCGCGCAGACGATGTCGAGCAGGATCTCGAGGTCGTCGGCGCCGCCGCGCGGCGGGACCGTCCGCCCGAGCACCTCCTTCGGACCCTCGTCGTGGCGCGATCGGTCGAACGCGACGCGCGCGGTGAAGAAGCGGCGCCAATCGTGGGTGAAGGTCCAGCCGCTCAGGCAGCGCGCCGCCTCCATGACGTCCCGTTGCGTGTAGCCGCCATGCACGCCGAGGGTGTGCAGCTCGAGCAGCTCGCGGGCGTAGTTCTCGTTCGGACGATCGTCCGGATGCGAGACGCGATTCTCGGCGCCGTCGAGGTAGACGAGCATCGCCGGACTGGTCGCGCTGGCGCGGATCAGGTCGCGGAAGCGCCCCATCGCGTGCGGACGGACCACCTCGCGGTCGTCGGCGACCTTCATCCACCGGCAATCGCCCTTCGCCGGCGCGATGTTGAGATGGTCGGTCCAGAAGTCCACCATCAGCTCGTGAAGCTGCCGCCTTCCGGCGATGGCGCGAAGCAGCTTCGCCCGCGCGAGATCCGCGATGAGCCGCTGCGGCGGGATCTCGTACAGCTCGGCGCGCGGCACGGTCAGCGACTCGATCTCGTCGATCCGCCATTCGCAGCGCCGATCGTCGATCGACTCCGGGTTCAACTGTTCGTTCACGAACGCCCGGACCGCCCCGACCGCCTCGATGCCGCCGCCCCGCGCCTCGAGGCGCGCCCGGTCGCCCGGCCGGGGCCCCCACGTCAGCCGATTGAGCACGTGCGTGACCTCGTCGATCCCCTCGCCATCCGGCGGTCGCGGCGCGATCTCGTCGTCGGGGACGATGAGCGCGGCGAGGCGCTCGCTCGCTCGCTCGCATCCGCCGAGCCCGACCGAGATTCCCGCGAGCGATCCCGCGGCGGCGAGCCTCTCGATGAATTCGCGGCGGGTGGGCATTGGAGCGCTCGAGTGGCACGGTCGCGTCGCCGCGACGTTGATCGTCATGCGGCAATCGGGGCGGGCGGCGCTGCCGCCTTCGATCGGTTCAGCGCCACGCAGCCGATCCCGGCCGCCAGCGTCGCCGGAAGGACGACGAACCAGCCGATCAGGGGCATGACCCACGTCAGCGCCACGAAGAAACCGCCGCGCGCGACGCAGCGCCAGCCGGTCGCGTCGCCGCCGAAACGACCCACGTGCTCGGCGATGCCCGCGCCGCCGACCAGGCCGACGAGGACCCACAGCAGGGCCATGATCACGCCCGCCAGTCCAAGCGGGCCGCCGAGCGCCATCAGGGCGATCGCGGCGGCCATCCATGGCGCCGAGATGGCCAGGCCGACGAGCGCCACGCGCAGCGGGCGCTGCGCCATGCGCTCGGCGGACCCGCGCGTGAGCGACGGCAGCATCGCCGCGCCGACCGTGTAGTACGCCGTGACCACGAGGATCACGCCGAGATGGATGAAGAGCGTCGTGTAGACATGGGCGGTGGTGATCATGACGACTCGCAATGGTGTGGGGAGGAGGACGGACCGGATTTCACTGCACTTTGCCGACACGGGCGCGACCTCGCGCGAGGCCCGCACGCGACCGAAGTCGCCCGGCGCGGGAATTCCGCCATGCTCCGGGCGGCTGCGACGGCGCCTCGTTCCCAGGTCCGTCGCCCTCAATTGAACCGACGCGTGCGGCGCCTGTCCACGATCGCAACCCGGAGCGCCGTCAGGGACCGACGCTCGTGCGCAGGCCGACCTCGTCGATCTCGAGGTCGAAGACCCTTGCCGCGGGATGCGGCGGATCCCGCCGGAGCCGCCGGCGGACGCGCTGCGCCGCGCGGGCGTCCTTGGCGATGAGCAGCGCGAATCCCCCGCCTCCCGCTCCCGCCAGTCCCCACGCGGCGAGGTCGGCGCGCTGCGCGTCGAAGATGGCGTCGATCTGCGGCGTCGTCGACGCTGGATCGATCGTCCGCTTGAGCAGCCAGTACAGCGCGAACTCGCGGATCACGCTCTCGGCGTCGCCCCGGTCGAGCGCACCGGCGAGGCGCGCCGCGCCCGCCTTGAGCCGCGCGACCGTGGCGACGACGTCGTCCTCGCGGGCCAGCCATCGCGCGACCACCGATTCGAGGATGTCGCGAGCCATGCGACGCCGCCCCGTGTAGAGCACGACGGTGCGTGCGCAGAGCGCCTCGACGCACGCGCTCGGTGGCTCGAGTCGACGAACCGTCGGAACCTGCGCCGCGGCCTTCCGAGGACGCGATGCCCCGGCTTCCACGCCTCCCACGGCGTCGGTGCACATCATCCCCGGCGAAGGCTCCGCGGGATCCGTCCAGGCCAGCTTGAATCCGGGCACGACGCCGCCGACCTGGTCCTGCCAGCCGCCCCTGGTGGCGATCATCTGCTCGAGCGCGCTCGCCCGCGCAAGGAGGTCCGCGCACGAGGCCGACGCCGACGCGCCACGACGTTCCCCGGCGATCCGCTCCGCCAGACGCTCGCCTCGCAGCCGCGCCAAGGCGGCCACCAGCGTCGCACCCAGGATCGAGCTCGTGCCGAGCCCCGATCCGCGCGGAACGGCGGAGCGCATCGTGATCTCCACGCCACCGCCGAAGCGCTCGAGGTGACGGCGCAGATCAACCCGCCGATCCATCGGCGCAAATCCCATCAGGCAGAGCGCCGCTTTCGGCAGCGCGGTCCATTGTCGCGGGTCGGCGTGGTCGCGGAGCTCGGCGCCGTCGCGCACGACGATCGCATCGTCGGCGTCCACCGAGCGAAGCACGATGCACGGCGTCGCGAGGCGCGTCGCGACGACCACCACCGGTGCCTTGCCATCGAGCCGGATCGCGACGTTGACGACGCGCCCTCCGACGGCGTTGCAGATGGGCGGGGTGTCCGACCATCCGCCGGCGAGGTCGACGCGGACCGGGGCCGTGCAGCGCACCTCTTCGCACGGACGCACCGCGCGCGGAAGGCGCCGCGCGGCGGCGGCGCGTCCTCGCGCGCCGGCACCGGCGAGGGCGATCGCCTCGCGTCGCCGCGAGCGCCTCGCGCGGTCGTCCGCCACCGCGGAACGCAGCCTCGCGACCATGAGCCGCCTCGGCGCGGACGATCAGGCGGCGCTCGCGGCCGCGCGCGGCGGGCGACGCTCGCCAGCTCGAGCAGCTTCGGCCCTCGACGGCGCGAGGCCCGCGATCGACGACGCCGGAATCGCGCCTCGCTGCGCAGCCATGTCGGCAGGGTCGATCGGGCGATGCGCCACGCGATCTCGTCGCGCTGCCGGATCAGCCGCGCGTGGAGGCCATGGCGACCAGCCGCGCAGCGAACGGCGCGGAGCCCGGCTCCACGCGGCGACGTCGTCGCGCCCTCCGACGGGCGTTCGGGCCGCGGAGCATCCAGTCCACGATGCGCAGCGTCCGCCTGAAGTCGCCGACGGGCCAGATGGGCAGGTCGTAGAGCGTCGAGGCCGGATCGGCCGCGATCGGATCCCACGCCTCGCGATCGGCCTCGCGCCACCGCTCCCACGGAACGTTGATGAGCGTGCCGCCCGCGCCGACGGGCGTCTTGAAGTCGTCGAAGGCGCCGAACGCGACGACGGCCCAGTCCTCGCGCCCGACGGGAATCGCGGCGAGGCACGCGCCACGCGGCAGCCGCAGCCGGGGCGTCCCCGGAGGCAGGCCGACCAGCGAGTTCTGGCCATCGCACTCGACGCCGCGCCGCAGGTCGCAGCCCTCGATCAGGACGTCGCGACCGACGATCGATCGAGGCGCGACGCGCGAGCCGATCACGACCGGCGCCAGCGGAGAGCCGCCGACGCGAGGATCGCCGACGGCCAGCGGCACCTGCGTCGTCGGCCGTTCGTCGCGCAGCCGCTGCGCTGCGCGACGAGTTCTCGCGTCGTGCCGGCATGCCGGAAGACCGGCGCCGGGGGCGACCACGACGTCGAATCGGCCGATGCGCAGCCGTCGGCGCGCGCAAGGAGCGCGCGCGAGCGCGCCTCCGCGCCGCAATCGGCGAGGTAGGTGCGCTCGCGCAGCCGTCCGGCCAGCCGCCGCGAGGACGTGCAGGTAGAGGTCGATCGACGGTGGGCGCCGCCCGCCGACGGCGATCGGTCCCGCCCGAAGCGGCGATCGCCCCGTCGCGCGACCTCGCCCGGTCTCCGCGCGCGCGCCTCGATCGCGGCGAGCACTCCGCGTCTCGAATCGACCGCGCCGGAGCTGCAACGCCCGCGGCGGCGAGCCAGCAGCTCGGCGGCGGCCGGCGCGGAGCGCGACGACGCCCGTGTCGACGAACAACCTGCCCGTCCCGTCGACCGCGCCGCGACGGCGGGCCGTTTCCTCATCGGGCTTCTGGAGGAAGTCGACGACGGCCGCCCGTCGAAGCGACGAAGACGCCGTGCCGCCGCGCGGTCTCCATGGGCAGGCGCGCCGCGATGCCGACGACCTCTGCGGGCGGGCGTCCGGAACGGGTCGACAAGGCCAGCGAGCCCGCCTCGCCATCGGCGCTCGTCGCCTCGGCGGCCCGGCGAGTCCGACGACGAGGTCGCCAGCCGCGACGAGCACGCCCTCGGCAAGCGCGACGTGCGCCAGATCGGCCAGGACCTCCTCGAAGATGCTGGAGGGCCGGCCGTCGCGTGCGGCGATCGGCAGCGGCACGAACGCCTTGCCCATCGCCGCGTACGCCGGCAGCCGGCGACTGTCGCCGCCGGAGTGGATGATCCAGACGCGCCGTCCGACGAAGAGATCGCGCACTCGCCGCGGCCTCGACCGCGATCGCGGTCCATGGCCCGCCTCGGCCAGCGCCTTCGCGGCTTCGCGCAGCGCGAGAAACGTCGACGCTCCCGAGCCGATCCGCCGATCGCCGCAGTCGGGCACGACGAGCGTCCGGATGCGATCGTCGAGCAGCCCGCGCCGCCTTCGCCAGGCAAGCTGCGCCTCGTAGCCGCGCGCCTGATTCGCGTTGGCCGCGGTGACGACGAGCAGGTCCGGCTGCGGCATCGTGGGCGGAGTGTACAGGTCCGGCGACGCCAATCGACGCGCCGGCTATGGTGCCGGCATGCCCTTCGCCGTCCGCGAATTCGAGCCGACGCCCAATCCGAACGCGATGAAGTGCCTGCTGGATCGTCGCATCAGCGACGGACCGCGCAGCTTCCTGAACGCCGCTGCCGCTGCCGCGAATCCGTTGGCGGCGGCGCTCTTTCGCGAAGCCGACGCCACGACGGTGCTCTTCTGCGACGATTGGATCACCGTGAACAAGCGACCCGACGCAACGTGGGCCGCCGTCAAGCGGAAGATCGAACGGGTGCTCGCGGCGGCGCCCGCGGCCGGCGCGCTCGAGGCAACTTCGTGAGCCCAGCGCGACGCGCGGTCCGACGATCGCGCGCAATAAAGCCAGCCGGCGCAGGCGACGGCGTGCTCGCCGAACTGGCCACGCCGCTCGAGCGCTGGTTCCGTCGCAATGCGCGCGACCTGCCGTGGCGCCGCGCCGCCGTGCGGAGCGGCTATGCCGCGCTGGTCAGCGAGGCGATGCTGCAACAGACGCAAGTCCCTCGCGTGATCGACGCGTTCGAGGCGTTCATGCGGAGGTTCCCGAGCGTCGCGGCGCTCGCCGCCGCCGACGAGCAGGAGGTGCTCGCGGCGTGGCGCGGGCTGGGCTACTACCGCCGCGCCAGGAACCTCCATGCGGCGGCGCGGATGATCGTCGAGCGATTCGACGGCGCCGTTCCGCGTCGCGCCGCCGAGCTGCGCGGGCTTCCCGGCGTCGGACGATACACCGCCGGGGCGATCGCCTCGATCGTCTTCGATGAGCGGACGGCGATCGTCGACGGCAACGTCGCGCGCGTGCTGCTGCGCCTCCGCGGCGAGCGGGCGCAGCCGGACACGCCGGCGACGCAGCGCTGGCTCTGGAACGAGGCGCAGCGCCTCGTCGACCACGCGATCGATCCCGGCGTCTTCAACGAGGCGCTGATGGAGCTCGGCGCCGTTGTCTGCACGCCGGCGTCGCCGCGCTGCCTCGCCTGTCCGCTCGCGCAATCGTGCGCCGCGCTGCGCGACGGCCTCGTCGACCGCATCCCGACACCGAAGCGCGCGGCGCCGCGACGGACGGTCGTTCATCATGCCGTCGTGGCGCGGCGCGGAGAGCGATTCCTCGTGGTGCAGCGCCCGGAGACCGGACTCTGGTCGCGCATGTGGCAGGTCCCGACCGTCGAGGCCGACGAGATGCTCGCGCCGGGCGAGATCGGACGTCGCCTCGACGTTGCGATCGGTCGGCTCGTGCACCGCGGCGAATTCGTCCACGCGACGACGCACCGGAGGATCCACGTTCGCGTCTACTCGGCGACCTCACGTGCGCGACGAGGACGCTGGCTGACCATCGACGAGCTCGAATCGATCCCGATGAGCAACGCCGCCCGCCGCGCCATCTCGCTGGCGCTCGATAACCAATAACCAGTAACCAGTAACCAGCACCCCCCCGCCCCCCTACGCCCGCATCGCCACCCTCGCCCCCGTCCCCGCCCCCGCATCCGTCTTCGGCGTCGCGGCCCCCGGATACGCGATGCGCCCGTGATAGATCGCGCAGACGCTCTTGGTGATCGAGTCCTCGATCTTCGTGAGCTCGCGCAACGTCAGGTCGCACTCGTCGAACTGGCCGTCGTCGAGACGCTTCCGCGAGAGCTTGCGAACCAGCGCCTCGATGCGGCCCGGCGTCGGCTCGGTCATCGCCCGGCTCGCCGACTCGACGGCGTCGGCGATCATCAGGATCGCGGCTTCCCTCGTCTGCGGCTTGGGTCCGGGATAGCGGTACGCGATCTCCTCGACCGACTCCTCGCCCGACCCGGCCGCCTCGGCCCGCGTGCGCGCCGCGTGGAAGAACCACTCGACGAGCGTCGTGCCATGATGGCTCTCGATGAAGTGGCGGATGCGCCGCGGAAGCTTGTATTCGCGAGCGAGCTCGACGCCGTCCTTCACATGTCCCACGATCACCAGCAGCGACATCGCCGGGCTCAGCTTCTCGTGCTTGTTCGGTCCGGAGCCCTGGTTCTCGACGAAGTACTCCGGCTTGTTCATCTTCCCGATGTCGTGGTAGAGCGCGCCGACGTACACGAGCAGGCCGTCGGCGCCGATCGCCTCCGCGGCGGCCTCGGCGATGTTGGCGATCTGGAGCGAGTGGTTGTAGGTGCCGGGCGCCCGCTGCTGAAGCTGCCGCAGCAGGGCCTGTTTCGGATCGCGAAGCTCCGCGAGCGTCAGCCCCGTCGTGATGTCGCAGAGCCGCTCGAGCGTGGGCAGCACGCCGAGCATGAAGAATCCCGTCGCGACGCTGGCGGCGGCGGCCCACAGGCCCGACACCGCGGCCAGCGCCGCCGCCGACGGCACGCTGGTCATGCGCACGAAGCTCGCCAGGGCCATGCCCACGCCCAGCACGGCGGCGGTGACGAGCGAGGCGCGGATCAGCGCCGTGCGATGCCGCACCTCGCGGAGCTGGACGATCATCGTCGCGGAGCCGCAGAGGAGCGCGATGAAGAACGCCGGCCCGAGCTCGAGCAGCAGGCTCGTGGTGAGGCAGTAGAGGCTCGCCACGAAGATCGCCAGCCGCCGGTCGTAGGCGAGCGTCAGGATCATCGACGCGAAGAGCGTCGTGCCCGAGGCGACGAAGACGAGCGTCCACGGCGCCTGGATCGCCACGGCGAGCGCGAGCGCCGGAAGGCAGACGATCAGCCCGAACATCGCCGCCACCCGCACGGGCCGGCGGCAGATTCCCGGATAGAACGCGAGCAGGTACGTGCTCAACAGGCCGATCAGGAGCGCGGCGAGACCGATGACGCCACCGATCATCAGGGCGCGGTGCGCGAGGCTCATGCTGGCGAGATAGCGCTCGGTCTCCTCGCGGGCGAGGCGCACCTGCGAGTCGCTCAGCTCGTCGCCGCGCACGTAGATCACCTCGCCGCGCGGATGTGAGCGCTCGACGCGCTCGACCTCGGCGGCCGCCGCGTCGGCGCGACGCGTCGTCTCGGCCTCGTCGAAGATCAGCGTGGGCTTCGGATTCCGCAGGAGCGGCGCGATGAGGATCGTGATGAGGTCCGGGTCGCGCACGCCCGAAGCCCTCGCGCTGCGGGCGAGCGCCTCGGCAAGCTTGGGAAGCTCGCGATCGACTGGCGTCGCCTCGCCCGCGACGGGCTCGAGCTCGCGCAGCGCAATCGCCGGAGCCGCGACGGATCCGGCGGCACCACCGGCGACGGGTGCCGCCGTTCCCGACTGAACCGATCCGCCGAGCGCGCCCGCTTCCTCGGGGGCGGGCGCGGGCCGCCGCGCCTCCTTCTTCACCGCGGTAACGAAGAGCTGGTAGTCCTGCGGATCGAGCAGCGGGCTCTGCACCAGCCGCGTGTCGAAGAAATCCTCGACCCAACGCCGCCACTGCTCGGTGCGCGTGCCGGTCGGCGGCGGAGCGAACGCCTGGAGCTTCTGGACGGCGGTGTCGGTGAGGCCGAACTCCTGGACCAGCGCCTGGTCGACGCCGTCAATCCCGCTTCGACCGGCGACGGCCGCGGGGAGCCGCTCCGCCGCGTTGCGCAGCCGCGCCAGGAAGTCGTCGTTGGCGACGTAGGTGCGCGGCGAGCCGCGCCTCGCTTCGTCGCGCTTGTCCTTCGTGGCCACGTCGTCGAAGACCCGATACTCGGATCGGACGAGCCGGTGATCGGCGGCGATCTGACCGACCGCGACCTTCGACGTGGTGAGCGACCAGTAGAGAAGCGCGCCGAGCGCCATCGAGGCGATGGCCCCGATCACGAGGCAGTTGCCCACCTCGGGACGGCGAAGGGCATCGCGGAGGTCGAAGACAGGCTTCGGCAGCGTCCGGCGGAGCCCTTCGCGCCGCCGGGCGCCGGCGGACCGCGACGGAGCACCGCGCCCCCCGGTTGAGCGGGCGGCGCTGCCGCGACTGGGTTTGTCGAAAGCACTCATGGCGCCGGCATTGCCGAGATCGGGACGCAGCCCTCAGCGAACCTGCGGAGTCGATTCCTGTCGAGTCCGGGTGATCACGCGAGGCGTGTCGAACGTGTCCCGATTCGGTCCAAGGCCGAACGTCACTTTATCCAGACGGCCGTTCACGATGCGATCCGTCGGACCCATCGTGATGGAATTCACGATGTGCTGCCCGCGTTGCCGTCGCGTCGCAGGGCTCAACACGCCGACGATGTTTGCGTTCTGTTTGGAGTCGGTGCACAACGCCTGCGACGCCCCGCGATTCGCACCTGCACCTCGACACGGGCCAACGAAGGCTGAGCGCAGCGGGGCATATCGGCGCTCGCTCCCGATCCTCCCGCCGAGTACTTTGTCTGCATGAACCGCACCTCGCTCATCGTCGCCACGGCTGTCGCGTCGACCCTCGGCTTCACCGGGCCGACCCTCGCCGGAACGCTGAAGTACAACATCTTCAACATCGGAACCCTGAGCCCCGCCGACTCGGCGTCGCAGGGATTCCGCGTCTCGCCCAACGGGATCGCCACCGGCCGGTCGTTCGGCAACCCGACCAAGGCGTTCACGTGGACGGAGCAAGGCGGCCTCGTCGGGCTGCCGAACCTCATGGTTCCCAACCGTCCATTCAGCGTCGGCAATGGCGTCAACAACGCCGGGGTCGTCGTCGGAACAGGAAGCACGACCAGCTTCGGATCGAGTCCGCTCCCGCTCATCTGGCAGGGCGGCGTCGTGGCCCAGCTTCCGCTGCCACCGGGTCAGACGTTCGGACGCGCGAACGACATCAACGCGTCCAATGTTGCGATCGGCTCCATCGGCTCGGGCACCACGGAGTTCGGCGTCATCTACCAGGGCGCCACCGCGACGGTGATCACGCAGACCACTCCCAACGGCAGCTTCCTGCGCACCGCCTTCGGCATCAACGACGCAGGACGCATCGTCGGCTTCGGCATCGATCCAAACAACGCCGCGGTCAACGTCGGCTACGTCCTCGACACGAGCACCAACACCGCGTTCTCGGTCGGCGCCTTGCCCGGCCGCAACGGCGCGATCGCCTTCGATGTGAGCGGCGCCGGCCACATCACCGGTTCGAGCATGCTCAACCAGGGCTCCGGCACGCCCTTCATCTGGACCGACATGGGCGGCATGGTCGAGATCCCGCTTCCGCCGAACACCTCGCAGGGTTCGGGGCGCGGCGTGAACTCGGCGGGCTGGGTCGTCGGAACCGCGGGCGGCGTCTTCGCCGTTCCGTTCCTGTACGACGGCGTCAACACCTATGCGCTCCAGGATCTCCTGCCGGCGGGTTCCGGCTGGGATCTCTCGATGAACACCTCGTCGTCGGCGCTGGGCATCAGCGAGGATGGTGTCATCGTCGGCACCGGCGTCTTCAACGGCCTCACGCGGGCGTACGCGATGGTCCCCGTCGGGGTGTGCGTGGGCGACCTCAACGGCGACGGCGTGGTCGACGGCGCCGATCTTGGAATCCTGCTCGCGGCGTGGGACGGTGTCGAAGGCGACCTCAACGGCGACGGTTCGACCGACGGCGCGGATCTGGGAATCCTGCTCGCGGCGTGGGGCCCCTGTCCGGCGTGACCGCGGGACGCTCGGCGACGACCATCCTGTCCACGGCGACTCGAAGGACGCGACGATGCGCACCCACGCGATCACGCTCGTGCTGCTCCTGGCGATGGCCCGCTGCGCGCCGGAGCAGTCCGCGGTGGCCACGAAACCGCTGCCGGGCGACGTCGCCGGAGCGACGGGTTCGTTCGACGGCGCCTCGCGCGCGCAGATGGCCGGGACGATGG
Source organism: Phycisphaerales bacterium (assembly GCA_046350555.1). GTDB lineage: Bacteria > Planctomycetota > Phycisphaerae > Phycisphaerales > SM1A02 > JAXMAF01. The sequence continues at coordinate 177,622 of JAXMAF010000012.1, read as the reverse complement.
ACGAGATCGTTCCGCCCGGCTTCGTGCCGCTGACGCCGGCGGCGCTCGGCGAGCGTCGATGGCCCGACGTTCCCGCGGCGGTCGCGACCGCATGCGAGTCCGTGGAGATGACGACGCTCTCCAGCCGCGTGGACGACTCGCTCGCGGAGTTCGAGCTGATCACGATCGACTCGCGGCCGGGGCGCATGGTCGTGCGCCGTGTCGACGAGCCGATCCTCATCGACGCCACCGCGACGGTCGGCAACTTCCAGGAGGACGTCGAGACGGCGAAGCGGCTTGTCGCGGCGCTCAACACGGCGATGGACCGCGCCGCGAAGCAGCGGAAGCTCGCGGACTACACGCCGAGGTAGCCCCGGGCGACCATCGCCCGTCGGGACGGAACTCGGATCGGCCGCGGAATTCGCGGAGAGGCGGCGCCACGGGCGCCGATCACGACCCTCGGGCGAGGAGCGCTGCGCCGAGCACGCCGGCGTCGGCGCCAAGCGTGGTCATCGCGATCTCGCATCGGCGCAGCCGCGCGGGAAAGACATCGCGGTCGAACGATCGCCGGATGCGATCGACGAACGGCTGGCCGATCGCCTCGGTGACGCCTCCGCCGACGACGACCGCGTCGATCGACAGCAGCGTGACCACGTTGGCGATGGCCACGCCGATCAGGCTCGCCGCATGCTCGACCACCTCGATGGCCGCCTGGTCGCCGGCCGACCATGCCGCGGCGATCTGCGACGAGCCGATGCGTCCGTCGTTCTCGTCGCGCAGGGCGTGCAGCCTGGAATCGGGGAACTTGAGCAACAGGAGCTCGAGCGTGTGGACGATCCCCGTGCGGCTCGCATGTTGTTCGAGCGTTCGCTTCGACGGATTGCCGTCGGGCGTCGCGATGGTCTGGCCGATCTCGCCAGCGGTGAAACCCGGTCCATGCCAGATCCTTCCGCCGAGCACCAGGCCGCCACCGACACCGGTCCCGACCCAGACGCCAAGCAGGTCCCGCCTGCCGCGGCCGGCACCGACGTTCGCCTCGCCCCAGACGGCGACGTTGACGTCGTTGTCGATCACGACCGGACGATCGAACTCCCTCGCCAGGATGTCGCGAATGGGCACGTCGAACCACTGAAGGTTCGGCGCTTCGAGCACGACGCCCCTGGGAATGTCGATCGCCCCGGGGACGCCCACGCCGATGGACGCGATCTCGCGACGCGCCAACCCCGCGTCGGTGCACGCGCGCTCCACCGCCTCGACGAGGCGCACCACCACTTCGTCGAGTCCCAGGTCGGCCTTCGTCTTCCGCTTGCAGCGACCGACGATCCTCCCCTGGGCGTCCACCACGCCGACCTGCATGTTCGTGCCGCCGAGATCGACGCCGATGACGGGTGACGCATCCATGGTTTGCCTCACGCCACCTTCGGTCCGACCAGCCGGGCGGCCAGCTCGACGGCCTCGGCGCCGTCCTTCGCCCATCCGTCGGCGCCGACCTCGCGCCAGAGGTCCTCGATCGCGGCGAAGGGCGCTCCGCCCACGATGATCCGCACGCCGCTCGCCTCGGGCGCGGCGCGAAGCCGCTGCACGAGCCGCTTCACGGCGCCGACCGACAGGTTCGAGTTGGCCGAGATGCAGAGCAGGTCGGGCTTGCGCATGGCGACGGCTTCGACGACATCCTCCGGCGGCGTGTTGGCGCCGAGGAAGATCGCCTGCCATCCGGCCAGCTCGAGGAAGTCCGAGACCATCCGCGCACCGAGCTCGTGCAGGTCGCCTCCCACCGACGTCACCAGCGCCACGCGCCCGTTCGGCGCAGTCCGCCGCTGGCCTCTCGCGAAGGCGAACGCCTGGCCAAGGACCATGCCGGTCGCGGCGGTGCAGCAGTGCTCCTCCGCGACGCCGATCTCGTTGACATGCCAGAGGCGGCCCACCTCGCGCATCGCCGGGCAGAGCACGCGAAGGCAGATCTCCTCGAAGCTCGCGCCCGAGCGGAGCGCCGAGAGAACGAGCTCCAGCGCGTCGTCGCGCCTGGACTCGAGGAGCAGGCGGAGGTAGCGACGCGAGAGATCGGCGTGGCGCGCGGCCACATCGATGGCGCAGGGAACCGTGTCGGGAAGATCGTCGAGCCGGGCGATCGCCTCGTCGACGATCGCTCCGGCGACGGTCCCGATGGCCGGCGGCAGCTTCTCGCGAACGACCTCGCCCGTGCACGCCAGGGAAAGCCGCAGGTCGTCGACATCGACGTCGCGCGCCGCGAAGGCCGCCTTCGACCACGCGGTGCTCGCCACGAAGAGCTCGGGACGACCGACACACACCGCCTGCGCAAGCTGGCCGAGCCGTGCCTGGACATCCGTTCGCCACATGCGCCGCCCGTCGGGTCCGTAGCGCGCCTCGAGCTCCGGGCGCAGCTCGTATTGCCGGGCGACGATCCACTCGGCCAGCGCGCGGCTGACCGATTCGATCGTCTCGGCGGCGTGGGAGCGGTCGGGTGGCATCGCGGAGGGGGTTCGAAGGCCGGCGGGCGTGGGATTCGGACGCTCTCGGACCGCGGGCGCACCGGCCGGCCGAGCGCGGAGCACCGCATCGAACCTCGGCTCGCGACCGGCCCGCCGCCGGTCCTTCGACGATCGCTCAGTCTAACGAGCGGCCTGGGAAGACCCGCTCGAACATCCGCGCGGCGCGCAGCAGCGTCGGCTCGTCGAAGGCCTTCGCCTGAAGCTGCATGCCGATGGGCAGCCTCGAACCGCCAGCGTCGGCGTAGCCGCACGGGATCGAGACTCCGCAGATGCCCGCGATGTTCGTGTTCACGGTGTAGACATCGCACAGGTACATCGACAGCGGATCGCTCCTGCCCCCGAGCGGGAACGCCGGCGTCGGCGACGTCGGCCCGAGCAGCACGTGGCAGCGCGCGAAGGCCGCGTCGAACTCGCGGGCGATCAGCCGCCGCACCTGGAGCGCCCGCGTGTAGAAGGCGTCGTAGTAGCCGGCGCTGAGCATGTACGTGCCGAGCATGATGCGGCGCTGCACCTCGGGTCCGAATCCCTCGGCGCGGCTGCGGGCGTAGAGGTCCTCGAGACCCTCGCCGGGCCGCGGCGCCGCGCGATGCCCGTAGCGGATGCCGTCGAAGCGCGCCAGGTTGCTGCTCGCCTCGGCCGGAGCGATCACGTAGTAGGTCGAGATTCCCGAATCCGTGAGCGGCAGGTCGACCTCGACGATCGTTGCGCCGAGATCCCGATAGACGTCGATGGCCTGGGCGATCGCCGCCGCGACGGCCGGATCGTTCGCGTCGGAGAGGTACTGCCGCGGAACGCCGACGACCAATCCCTCGATCGGCCGATCGAGCGTCGAGGCGAGCTCCGGGACGGCGACGTCGGCGCTCGTCGAATCGCGCGGATCGCGCCCGGCGATCGACTGCAACAGCAGCGCCGCGCCGCGCACGCTGCGCGCGAACGGGCCGATCTGGTCGAGCGAGCTGCCGAACGCGACCAGCCCATGCCGACTCACGCGGCCGTAGGTCGGCTTGAGCCCGACGACCCCGCAGAGCGCCGCCGGCTGGCGAATCGAGCCGCCAGTGTCCGAACCGAGCGCCGCCGCGGCCATCGACGCGGCCACCGCCGCCGCGCTTCCTCCCGAGCTGCCGCCCGGCACGCGCGTCGGATCCCACGGGTTGCGCGTCGGACCGAACGCGCAGTTCTCGGTGGACGAACCCATGGCGAACTCGTCGCAGTGGGCCTTGCCGATCACGATGGCGCCGGCGGCCTCGAGCCGCTCGACCACCGTCGCGCTGTACGGCGAGTGGAAGTTCTCGAGGATCCTCGATCCGCACGTCGTCCTGCCGTACGCGGTGACGATGTTGTCCTTGAGGATCACCGGAACGCCGGCGAGCGGGCCGAGACCCCCGGCGCCGTCGGCTCCACGATCCGTGGTGCGCGCGCGATGGCCGCGGTCGATCTCGTCGGCACGCTCGCGGGCGCGCTCCGCATACGTCTCGCGCACCGCGTGCAGGCCCGGGTGCGCGCCCGACGGTCCGCCCGTCCCATGCGGCGGGCCGTCGAGCGCCGCGATCCGATCGAGGCAGAAGTCGACGACCTCCCGCGCCCGCACGGTGCCCGACGCGATCGCGTCGCGCAGCGCCGCGACGTCCCCCAGGAGTTCCTTCACGCCCCACCCCCCTCGTCGAGCACCTTCGGCACCGCGAGGAACGGACCCTCGACCGCAGGCGCATTGCGCAGGAGGTCGGAGGTCGGCATCGCGGCGCCAGGCACGTCGTCGTCAAGACGGTTGGTCATCTCGAACGCATGGGCCATCGGCTCGACGTCGCCCACCTCGAGCTCGCCAAGCTTCGCGATGTGCTCGAGCACGGCGGAGAGCTGGCTCCGGTAGCGCTCGACCTGCTCGGGAGAGAGTCGCAGCCGCGCAAGCTTCGCGACGTGCTCGACCTGGGCGGCGGTGAGTGGTTCGGGCATGGGAAGGACCGGTCAGGGTATCGCCACCGATCGACCGCCGCGCGGGCCGACCGCCGCCCCGTCGACGGCGACGGGCACCCTGGCCGGGAGACCCGGCATGGCGCATTCAAGGCCGGCGAGCGACTTGGACGAAACAGCCGCTGCTCGAATCAGGTCGATCGTTGGTCCAGGCGCCGCACGGATCGCGGCGCCGCGGTCGATGTTCCGCCAAGGAAGGCCTCCGCCGTGCATCTTCCGCGCGTCGCATTCATCCACTCCGCGCTCGTTGCAGCCATCTTCGCGGCCGCGTGCGGCATTCCCGGCTGCGCTGCGACGGCGGACTCGCCGGCCAAGTCGCCCACGGGAACGCGGCTTGCCCCGCCGCGCTCGACGCCGACGCTCCGTTCGCCGACGCCGCCAACCGCCTCCAATCCGGATTCCAAGCCATTTCCGGGCCAGGTCGCCGCACCCGGCACCAATGCAGCCCCCAACCTGTCATTGACCGCGTCGTACAGTTCGCCGGGCGGATCGCCGTCGACCGGCTCGGCGGGCAAGTCATCCCTGTCGTCGTCGACCGCCTCGCCGAGGACTGCGCCCGCGACGAAGGTCGCTCCGCCGCCGGCGACGAAGCCGCAACCCGCACCCGCTCCTCCGGCCCAGGTCGCCCCGAAGAACCCGACAGGATCGTCCGCGACCACCACCTTCGAGAGCGCCGTGGCGGCGGCGGAGCGCGAGAACAAGCTCGTGGTCGTCGACTTCGGCGCACCCTGGTGCGGTCCGTGCAAGCTCATGGAACGCACGACGTGGGTCGATCCGGGCGTGACGGCATGGCTGTCGCGGAACGCGGTGCGCGTCCATGTGAACATCGAGGAGCGCCGCGACCTGAAGCAGCGCTTCGACATCGCCGCCGTTCCGACGGCGGTCGTCCTGCGCGACCGCCGCGAGCTCGGCCGGTTCACCGGCAGCCGCGGCGCGCCCGAGATGGTCGCATGGCTCGACGGCCTCGCCCGGGCCAGCGCTCCGCAGCGAACCGCGGCACCTCCTTCGAACGCGGCGCGGGCGAGCGCCGCGCGCGTCGACGTCGTGCGATAGGCGTCGCGCGCGTCGATCCAGCCGTCGTCGTCCAGGTCGACCCTTGCGAGCTCCGCGGGACAGCCCATCGTGGACACCTCGGTCACGCGCACCCGTGTGCGCGGCCCGGGCGGTGGTTCGCAAGGCCGTCTGCGCGCGTGGACCGTCGTCGGCGCCACCCTGCCAATGGGCCCGTTCGGCGGCTGGGCCCCCACGCGCGCGTTACGATGACCCCGCATGCCCGAAGCGGGACCGGACGAGACGCGGCGCCTGATCGAGACGGCGCTGTCTCTCCCGCCTGGCGAGCGAGCTGCCTATCTCGCGGAGCGCTGCCCCGACCCGAAGAGGCGCGCGGCGGTCGAGGAGCTGTGCACCGCGGCGAGTCCGTCGGACGCGGGGCGGAGGGCGGATGGCTCGATCGACGACTCGAACGCGTGGTGGTCGCGATGGGCCGCCGGCGCAGGCTCGCCAGCGGGTGAAGCGGCCGGCATCTTCCGCATCGGTCCGTTTCGCGTGCTCCGCGTGCTCGGCGCGGGCGGCATGGGCACGGTCTTCGAGGCGATCGACGATCGCCTCGACCGGCGCGTGGCGCTCAAGGCCATCCGCGCCGAGTGGCGCTTCGACGAGCTCGTGAAGGCGCGCTTCCTTCGGGAGGCGCGGATCCTCTCGAGCCTCGAGCATCCCAACATCTGCCGGCTGTACGACTACCTCGAGGTCGACCAGGGAGCGTTCCTCGTCCTCGAGTTCGTCGACGGCGAACCGCTGGGGCGCGCCCGCGAAGGGCTCTCGCGCGCCCAGCGGCTGCGCCTCGCCGAGCAGATCGCCCGGGTGCTCGTCGCGGCGCACGCCGCCGGCGTCGTGCATCGCGATCTCAAGCCCGACAACGTCGTCGTGACCCCCGACGGCGACGCCAAGGTGCTCGACTTCGGGATCGCCCGGCCCGTGCCGCGCGCCGGCGAAGCGTCCGCGCCGCCGTCGGCGACGCCGTTCGACTCGCTCCCGGACCCGACGCCCGCATCGGTGCGAACCGCTTCGTCGTCGAAGACGGGCCAGCCCGCGTCGGGCGCACCGGGCTCGTCGCTGCTGACCACGCCGGGCGACCTCGTCGGAACGCCGATGTACATGAGTCCGGAGCAGGCCCGCGGCGCCGAGCCGACCCCCGCGAGCGACGTCTATTCGCTGGGCCTGGTCATCGCGGAGCTCTTCAGCGGCGAGCGCCCCTTCGACGCCACCGGCGGCGTCCGCGCCCTGCTGGACAAGGTGGCCCGCGGCGAGCGCCGCGACGTCCAGCTCGGCGATCGCCAGCTTGCGCGGCTTGTGCAGCAGCTCACGGCGGTGGCGCCGGCCGATCGCCCGACCGCCGCCGACGCCGCGCATGCGCTCGCCCGCATGCGCGGGCGGACGAGGCGCCGCGTCGTCGCCTCGCTCGTCGCGGCCGCGCTGCTTGTCGCGGCCATCGGCGCAACCAAGTACTTCATCGATCTTCGTCGCGAGCGCACGGTGGCGGTCGCCGCGCGCAGCGATGCCGAGGACCTGATCGGCTTCATGACCAAGGAGCTGCGCGACCGGCTGGCGCCGGTCGGTCGCCTCGACGCGCTGGGCGCGGTCGCGGAGCGCGTGATCGACTACTACTCGGCGCGCGACCGCTCGAATCTCTCCGACGCGGAGCGCTTCAAGTACGCCCAGGGACTCTCGCTGATCGGCGAGGTCCAGCTCGCGCGGAAGGAGGCCGATCTCGCCTCCGCCGAACGGGCGTTCCTCGACGCGGACGGGATTCTCGACGACCTCTGTCGGCGCGATCCGGCCAACGGACCGTGGCTCAAGTCGCTCGGCGCCGTCCACTTCTGGCTCGGCAACATCGCCTACAAGCGCATGAACCTCGATCAGGCGCAGGCCGAGTTCGACGCGTACCTGCGCATCGCCGAGCGGCTCGTCGCCCTGGACGCCTCGAATCCCGAGTGGCAGCTCGAACTGGGCTACGCGCACAGCAACCTCGTGCAGCTCTTCCGCGACCGCGGCGACCTGGTCGCGATGCGCCGGTCGCTCGACGCGTCGCTCGAGAGCAAGCGGCGCGTCGCCGCGCTGCGTCCGGGCGACGGCGATGCGCGGCGAAGCCTCGCCAACGGGCTCACCTATCTCTCGGACCTGCGCCGCGCCGACCACGACATGGAGGGCGCCATGGTCGCCCTGGACGAGGCGATCGAGCTCCTCGGCGGGCTCGTCGCCTCGGCCCCGACGGACGCCGATGCCCGATACCGGCTCGCGGTCGGTCACATCCACCGCGGCGAGCTGCTCGAGTCGATGGCCCGGGGCACCGAGGCCCTGGTCGCCTTCCGCGCCGCCCAGGACGCGGCGCGCGGCCTGCTCGAGCTCGATCCGAGCAACTCGCCCTGGCAGCGCGAGATGGCGGTTGCGCACCGCCTCGCGGGGCGCGCCTTGGGGAAGCTCGATCGTCCCGAGGAGTCCCGGCTCGAGCTCGCCGCGAGCCGACGAATGCTCGCCGCCCTCGTCGAGCGCGATCCATCGCATCAGCGCTGGCGCGTCGACCTCGCAGAGACCGAGCTCGACGCCGCCACCCTCGAACGGTCGCACGGCGCGCCGACGGAGGCGCTCGCGGCGCTGCGGAGCGCGCGGAGCATCCTCGTCGAGGTCGAGGCTCAGTCGACCGATCCCCAGCAGCGCGACGACGTGGCGCTCCGCGTCGCGGGCACGTTCGTCGTCGAGGGAACGATCCTCGCCGCGCGCTCCGACGGCGGCGGCATCGCCGAGGCGCGCACCGCTTGGTCGGCGGCCATCGAGCGGGCGGCCGCGGTCGGGAGTCCGTCGCTGGGATCGCGCCGCGACGACGTGCTCGCACAGGCCCTGCTGCACCTGGATCGCGCCGAGGAGGCACGCGCCGTGCTGGCGCGGCTCGCGGCGTCGCAGGCGCTCTCCGCGGCGGTCTCGGAACTGGCCAGGGCCAAGGGAGTCGCGATCGCCGACGAGCGATGAACCGACGCGATCGAGCGGCCGCGGCCCGAGGTGCGCGGCGGCCGCGCGCGATGACGATCGTCGGGCGACTCGATACGCTGTGGCGCGGTGGGGAGCCGCGAGCGCCGCGTCGTCCACCAATCGACCGCCTCGCGCCGGGCGTGGGGCCAACCCGGGAGATGCTCAATGCCCAACGTGACCAACGCCTCGATCGTCAAGAACGACGCCACCGCCAAGACCGCCCGGCTCAACGGCGATCCGACGGCGGGTGGAACGAAGGGCCTCTTCTTCGACGACGGCGACTCGCTCCAGCTCTCGATCGACACGACGTCGTTTCCCGCGGGGACGAAGTTCAAGCAGGTCACCTTCTTCCCAACCTCCAACCAGTCGTCCAGCGCCCCCGGGACCGGCACGATCATCTTCAACCGCAGCGCGAGCCCGCAGACCGTGACCGGCCAGCGCGGCAGCGGGACCAACGTGACCCTCTTCACCGTCTCGTGGACCACCTCGGACCTGACGAAGCCATTGACCATCGGTGATGTCGAAGGCGTGGCCGCCGACGACTGCGCGTGGTTCAGCGTCGTGATGACCGATCCCTCGGGAAACGACTGGACGCTCGACCCGGAACTCGTCAACACCGGTGGCGCCAGCTCGCCCGGCTGGCAGCCCGTTCGCGCGGCGACGCTCGCCCGCATCGTCTCCGTCTGATCGAGGATTCCAGCCAAGCCGCCATGCGTTCGGCGCCTGGCCGGCGAAGGCAACAGGGAGCACGATTGCATCGAACCGCGCGCGAGGTCGGCCTGGAGCGCGCCGGACGTTCGTCAGAGGATTCCCCATGTCCCAGTCGTCGAACAAGCCATCGCAGGGACCATCGAAGGAGCCGGCGAGTCAGCCCATGCGGCGGCCGGAGAGCGGGTCGTCGGGGCGCGACCTTCGCGTCGATCAACTCATCGCCGGTCGACGCGTTGCGCCGGAGGTCGACGGCGCCGCGCATCGCGTGGTGAATCCCGCCACGGGCGAGCCGCTTGGAGAGGTCGGACTCGACTCGATCCGCGCCGCCGACGACGCCGTCGCCGCGGCGCGCGAGGCGTTTCCCGCGTGGTCCTCGATGCCCGTGGGCGACCGGTGCCAGTTCCTCTTTCGCTACAAGCACGTGCTCGAAGGGCGGTTCGACGAGCTGGCGTCGATCATCGTGCGAGAGCACGGCAAGACGATGGCCGAGGCGCGCGGCGACGTGCGGCGCGGGATCGATTGCGTCGAGCATGCGTGCGCGGCGCCGGTCCTGCTCACGGGGCGCTCGCTGCCGCAGATCGCGGTTTCGGCCTCGTTTTGCCGGACCGAAGACCAGGCGGGCGTCGGCATCGACAGCTCGGTCGATCGCGTGCCGCTGGGGGTGTGCGTGGGCATCACGCCATTCAACTTCCCGGTCATGGTGCCGCTCTGGATGTGGCCGATCGCGGTCGCATGCGGCAACACCTTCGTGCTCAAGCCCAGCGAGAAGGTGCCGTTGTCCGCCCTGCGCGAGGTCGAGCTCGCTCACGAGGCGGGGCTGCCGCCAGGCGTGCTGAACCTCGTCACCGGTGGAGCGAAGGTCGTCGATCGCCTGGTCGCGCACGACGACGTCAGGGCCGTCTCCTTCGTCGGCTCGTCGCGCGTCGCGGAGCACGTCTACCGGACGGCGACCGCCGCCGGCAAGCGCGCCCAGTGCATGGGCGGGGCGAAGAACTTCATGGTGATCATGCCCGACGCGAACCAGGACGCGGTGATCGACGGCGTGATCGGCTCGGCGTTCGGCAACTCGGGCCAGCGCTGTCTCGCGGGCTCGGTCGCGATCGCCGTCGGCGACGCCGCGACATGGTTCGTGCCGCGCATCGCCGAGGCGGCGAGGAAGCTCAAGGTGTGCGCCGGCGACGAACCCGGCGCGAACCTCGGCCCGGTGATCGACGAGCAGAGCCGCACGCGCATCCTCGGCTTCATCGAGAGCGGCGTGCAGGATGGCGCGACGCTCGTTGTCGACGGACGCACGGCGCAGCTTCCGAACCGCGGCTGCTTCGTCGGGCCGACCATCTTCGACCAGGTTCGCCCCGGCATGAAGGTCGCCGACGAGGAGATCTTCGGACCGGTCCTCTCGATCGTGCGCGAATCCACGCTCGACGCGGCGATCGCCACGCTGAACCGTTCGCGCTACGGCAACATGGCGGTGATCTTCACCAGCGCCGGCTACACCGCGCGGCGCTTCCGCACGCTCGCCCAGGTCGGCATGGTCGGAATCAACGTCGGCGTGCCCGCGCCGATGGCGGCGTTTCCCTTCGCGGGATGGAAGCAGTCGTTCTACGGCGATCTGCATGCGAACGGCGAGGACGCGGTGAAGTTCTACACGGAGAGCAAGGTGGTGGTGACGAGGTGGATGTAGGTTTGCGGCGCGTGTCGCGACGACGCGACGCGGTCAATCACCCGATGTCGGTCTCGCACCGATGCGGACGACACCTGGGAGAAGCGCCACGAACCGCCCCTGAAGCTCGACGTCTCGAAGCTCGACGAGTTGCAGCACTGCGCGCGGCAGGTCGGCGCGTGCCTCCGCCGGAAAGCGAATGAGGATCACGCCGGCGGCCGCTCGTTGGTCTGCATGCACGAGTTGCCCGAAGTCCTTGTCCTCGGTCAGCAGAATCCGCCGGTCTCGTCGCGCCATGCCCAGCACCGCTTCGTCATCCGATCGCGGCGCCACCTCTGCCACGGCAATCACATCGTGGCCGGCGCCTCTCAACACACGGACGACGCCGAAGTCGCAGCTTTCGTCCGCAAGGAAGCGCACGTCGTCAGCGCCGCCCCGGCTCGAGTGTCACGGTCTCCGCATGGCCCACCACGTCCGCCGCATAGGCGAGCGCCGCATGAAGATCGTCTTGCGTCAGCCGGGGGTATGCGTCGAGCAGATCCGCCTCGCTCGCGCCCTCGCTGAGCTTGCGGAGGAGCAACTCGACGGGGATGCGCGTCCCGCGAATCACGGGCTTGCCGAGCATCACCTTCGGGTTCACTTCGACTCGCGTCGTTGACGACATGGTGGAGTCCGATCGACCAAGTGTAGGGGCGGCATGGATGTCATGTGACTCGCCGGTGCAGTACGCTGTTGGACAGGACTCTCGATTCCAACCATGCCCCGCATCACCCGCGCCGCCCTCATCCAGTGCTCGAACCCGCTCGCGCCCGACGCGCCGCTCGCGAAGGTGAAGCAGGCGATGATCGACAAGCACCTGCCGCTGATCGCCCGGGCGGCCGAGCAGGGCGCACAGGTCTGCTGCCTCCAGGAGATCTTCTGCGGTCCGTACTTCTGCGCAGAGCAGGAGACGCGCTGGTACGACACGGCGGAGGCGATCCCCGATGGCCCGACGGTGCGGCTCATGCGCGACGTCGCGAGGAAGCACGGCATGGTCATGATCGTCCCGCTCTACGAGGCGGAGATGGCGGGGCTCTTCTACAACACCGCCGCGGTGATCGACGAGCGCGGCGAGTTCCTCGGCAAGTACCGCAAGTGCCACATTCCCCACTGCCATCCCGGCTTCTGGGAGAAGTTCTACTTCAGGCCGGGAAACCTCGGCTATCCGGTCTTCAATACGCGCTTCGGGAGGATCGGCGTGTACATCTGTTATGACCGGCACTTCCCCGAGGGTGCGCGCGAGCTGGGGCTCAACGGCGCGGAGATCGTCTTCAATCCTTCCGCGACGGTCGCGGGGCTGAGCGAGCATCTCTGGAGGATCGAGCAGCCGGCGCACGCGGTCGCCAACCAGTACTTCGTCGGCGCGATCAATCGCGTGGGGCGCGAGCAGCCGTGGAACATCGGCGAGTTCTACGGCCAGTCGTACTTCTGCGATCCGCGCGGACAGATCATCGCCCAGGCCTCGCGCGACCGGGACGAGGTGGTCGTCGCCGATCTCGATCTCGACATGATCCGCGAGGTCCGCAGCGTCTGGCAGTTCTACCGCGACCGGCGGCCGGAGTCGTACGAGCGCATCGCGCGGCCATAACGGCACGGCGGAATGGCCGATACACCCCTCGTGAACAGCACGCTCACGAACCCGGATCTCGCGCCGACCACGCCGGCCCAGCGCACGTGGAGCATGTGGCATGTCGCGGCGCTTTGGATCGGGATGGCGGTGTGCATCCCGACGTACATGCTCGCCGCCGGCATGATCGAGCAGGGCATGAGCTGGTGGCAGGCCGTGGCCACGGTGCTGCTGGGGAACCTCGTCGTGCTCGTTCCGATGATCCTCAATGGTCATGGCGGAACGAAGTACGGCGTGCCGTTTCCGGTGCTGGCCCGCGCGAGCTTCGGAACGGCGGGCGCCCAGATCCCGTCGATCGCCCGGGCGCTCGTCGCCTGCGGATGGTTCGGCATCCAGACGTGGATCGGCGGCGCCGCGATCTACCAGATCCTCGGGGCCATGGGCGCCATCGATGTCGCCACGGACACGCACAGGCTCGCCGTCATCGGCCTCACCGCGGCGCAGTTCGGCTGCTTCCTCGCGTTCTGGCTGGTCCACGTCGTGCTCGTCCTCTTCGGCATCGACAGCATCAAGTGGGTCGAGGCGTGGTCGGCGCCGTTCCTGATCGCGGCGGGACTGGCGCTCCTCGCGTGGGCCGTGATGCGCGTCGATGACATCGCGTCGCTCTTCCCTTCCAGCCGCTTCGAGAGGCCGGGACAGTTCTGGCGGGTCTTCTTCCCCCAGCTCACCGCGATGGTCGGCTTCTGGGCGACGCTGTCGCTGAACATCCCCGACTTCACGCGCTATTGCCGGTCGCAACGCGATCAGGCGCTTGGGCAGCTCCTGGGGCTGCCCACCACGATGACGCTCTTCTGCTTCATCGGCATCGTGGTCACGTCGGCGACCGTGGTGATCTTCGGCAAGGCGATCTGGGATCCCGTCGAGCTCGTCGGCAGGCTTGGCGCCTCGCCGCCGGTGGTGGTGATCGCGATGCTGGCGATCCTGGTCGCGACGCTCTCCACCAACATCGCGGCGAACATCGTGAGCCCGGCCAACGGCTTCTCCAACCTGTGGCCGTCGCGCGTGAGTTTTCGCGCCGGCGCCCTGCTCACGTGCGCCATCGGCGTGGTGATGATGCCGTGGTACCTGCTCGAGAGCCTGAGCGCGTACCTCTTCACGTGGCTGATCGGCTACAGCGCCCTGCTCGGGCCGATCGCGGGCATCATGCTGTGCGACTACTTCGTGCTCCGGCGCATGCGGCTCGACGAGGCGGCGCTGTACGACCCGGCTGGACAGTACCGAGGAGTCAACTGGCGCGCTGTCGCCGCGCTCGTCTTCGCCGTGCTGCCGAACCTGCCGGGGTTCGTGAACGCGGCGACCGGCACGACGCGCTTCCCGCCGATCTTCGACACGATCTACGGGTACGCATGGTTCGTGGGAGTGGCGATCGCGGCGATTCTCTACTATGTGCTGATGCGCGGACGGGCGGTGCCGGCGCCGCGACGCGGCTGAGGCCGGGCGTTCGATGGCGATCCCCTCCCCTCTCCCGCCATGTGGGACATGTGGGACATGTGGGACATGTGGGACATGTGGGACATGCGGGGGGGCTGGCGGCGCGGCCGCCGCGCGAGGGGGCACGTCGGGACGTGTCGTCCACGCCTGCGCGCCCGCACGCGAAAGATTCCCCGCACGCTCGCTGCACCGCTCGACTCGACTCCTCGACGGCCCGCCACCATGACAACGACCTCATCGCGTCCCGCCTCGACGGCCGCAGCCCAACCGACGCTGCCGCCCTTCAACCATCGACCTGCGCCGTACACCGGCCCGACCAAGCAGGAAGTCCTCGCGATGCGGCGCGAGCACCTGACACCCGCGCTGGTCACCTACTACCGCGATCCGATCATGATCGTCGAGGGGAAGATGCAGTACCTCTTCGACGAGACGGGGCGGCGATACCTCGACGCCTTCGCGGGGATCGTGTCGGTGAGCGTGGGGCACTGTCATCCGAAGGTCATCGCCGCGGTGCATGCGCAGAACGAGCTCCTTCAGCACACCACGACCATCTACCTCAATCCCAACGTCGCGCTCTTCGCGAAGAAGCTGGCATCGACCTTTCCGCGCGGCAGCGGGCTCGACGTGTGCTACTTCGTCAACTCCGGCAGCGAGGCGAACGACCTTGCGATCCTGATGGCCCGGGCGTTCACCGGCAACTACGACGTGATCGCCCTGCGCAACGGCTACCACGGCGGTTCGCAGACGCCGATGGCGCTCACCGCGCACAGCACGTGGAAGTTCAACGTCGCCCACGGCTTTGGCGTGCACCACTCCGTGCTGCCCGATCGCTATCGCGGGCCGTTCGGCTACGACGATGCGAACGCCGGCGCGAAGTACGCCGCCGACGTGCTGGACCTCGTTCGCCAAGGCACCAGCGGCAGGATCGCCGCGTTCATCGCCGAGCCAACGCAGGGTGTCGGCGGCGTGGTGGAGATGCCGCCGGGATACCTCGAGCACGCGTTCAAGCACGTGCGCGACGCCGGCGGGCTGTGCATCGCGGACGAGGTCCAGACGGGCTTCGGCCGCACCGGAGATGCCTTCTGGGGCTTCGAGAACCACGGCGTCACGCCGGACATCGTCACGATGGCCAAGGGCATCGGCAACGGCTGTCCACTGGCCGCGGTGGTCACGCGCGCCGACATCGCGAAGTCGCTCACCAGCCGCATCCACTTCAACACGTTCGGCGGCAACCCGGTCTCGACGGCGCAGGGACTCGCGACGCTGAACGTGATCCTCGACGAGGGCGTGCAAGCCCACGCGAAGCGCGTCGGCGCGAAGCTCGTCGATGGGCTGCGCGCACTCCAGCGGCGCCACCGCCTCATCGGCGACGTGCGCGGCCGGGGGCTGATGGTGGGAATGGAACTCGTCACGGATCGCACCACGAAGACGCCCGCGACGAAGGAGACCGCCGACATCTTCGAGCGCGCCAAGGACCTCGGCGTGCTCCTCGGCAAGGGCGGCTTCTTCGGCAACGTGATCCGCATCAAGCCGCCGATGTGCATCACCGAGGAGGATGTGCAATTCCTGCTCGAAGTGCTGGATCGATGCTTGACCGAGGCGGAGTCGCGGTAGGCGAGGTTCGGCGGCGCGGCGCTCAGCGCTTCCGACCATCATTGATCATCTCGCGGATCGTGGATGCAGCCGCGGCTTCGCCTCCGCCGCCCCTTCGCCGCGCCGTGCTGTGAGCGCATGCGATCCGCTCGCGCAGGGTCCGGAACCGCGCGACAACATCGCCGGGACTCCGCCGCTGCGCGCCGTCACCGGCGACGGGCGCCAGTTTCGCCACCGCACGACCGCGCCGCAGGATGGCGAACGACTCGCCGCGCTCGGCGCGCGTGGGCAATCGCGCCAGATGCGTCTTCGCGTCGAAGGAGCCGATGAAGTCCATGAAGGTAGCGTCCATGATGTATCAACCAGTTCAACCAGTTTGATGCGTCCACATCGCGGTTTCACGATGCCGAACCGATGATCTTCACATGATGTGAAGGTCTCGCTGCGACGGCGAGGCACCCTCGTCCTAGCACTAAAGCGCCCCTTGGCTCCGTCGCGAGACCGCTCGGAGTGGCTTCCCGCAAGGAAGAGCGCCGCGTTCGAGGCGCCGGTGGCTCCTCTGTGAGCCATCAAGCCTCGAACGCAAGCTCTGACGCAGCGGAAATGCCGCTCCGGACGGTCGCAGCAGGAGCCAAGGGGCGCTGTAGTGTTAACGCCGGTTGCGGGATCGCATCGCATCGACGAGCATGAAACCCGATGGCGAGAATGGGTCGTACTGTGGCAGGTGGGAAGCGCGCCGCCAGCGCGCGTGGCGTCGAGCGGCGCACGGCGACGAAGCGCCGGACGAACGCGGCCGAGGCGGCCAAACCCTCCGCCGAGGACTTCCTGCGTGCGTTCCGGGTCATCGACGAGATCGAGCCGGTTGAACCGTGCGAGGAGCGTTCGGCGAGGCTTGCTCGGCTCCCGGACGAGGGCGTCGCGGCGACGGTGATCGAGCTCGTCCGCGCCCACTTCGTCGTCCGCGAGCCGTGGCGGCTGTGGGAGCATCGCCGCTTCGGATCGTTCGACATCGGGATTCTCCTGGGAGTCGGCGGCTTCGGCGCGGTCTTCGAGGCCAAGGGGATTCGCGGCCGAACGGTTGCGCTGAAGCTGCTCGAGCCCGTGGCGGTCGCCCAAGCGAAGCGCGCGGGTCAAGCGCAGCGCGCAGCTCAAGCGCAGCGCGAGGCTCAAGCCCAGCGCGCGGCTCAAGCCCAGCGCGCCGCCCTTCGTCGGGCGACCGCTCGATTCCTGCGCGAGACGACCGCCCTGCGCGCGATCGACCCTCATGCCAACCTCGCCACGCTCTTCGGAGGCGGCGTCGAAGTCGTCGGCGCCGGCTCGAGGCGCGCCGCGGTTCCCTGGCTTGCGATGGAGCTCGTGCGCGGCGCGACGCCGATCACGACGCACGCCCGGACGCTGCGCGACGACACGGCCGGCATCGTCTCGCTCGTGGTTCAGGCGTGCGACGGCGTCGCGCACCTGCACGAACGGCGCTTCACGCACCGCGACCTGAAACCGTCGAACATCGTGGTGCGGCCCGATGGGACGGTGAAGGTCCTCGATCTCGGTCTTGCCGCGGCGATCGACCTGTCGCGGCCGCCGCGTCGCGACGAACACGGCGCCGGGACGTTCGCCTTCATGGCCGACGTCGGCTGATCCCGATGATCGAGAGGTCCGAGCGGGCGTTGGCGTCGACGGATCGCCGACGACGATCGTGAAGACGGTGCTGGCCGACGCCGGCTTCTCGCGAGCAACTGGTGCGCTGGAGCGCCGCGAGGGGACGACGGGCTGTCTCGCCGTGGGCCGGGAGGGCAAGGCGTCGAGGCGGCCGCCGGATCCGACTCGGGCGGCGGCCGGATGGCGGCCATGCTGAGGACGGAGGAGGGACGCAAGAGATACAAGGAAAGGAAGCACCTCGCGGAGCCACCGATCGGATGGCTGAAGGAGGCGATGGGATTCAGGCAGTTCAGTCTGCGAGGATTGAGGAAGGTGACTGGCGAGCTGAACCTCGTGACGATGGCGATGAACCTGAGACGGATGGCGACGATGGCGGTGTGATCCCGAAGCGGTCGCCGCAGCGCCGCGAGGAGTCCCCGATCGGGTCGACGCCGCAGTCGCGAGGGAATCGACCCACGGCGCGGACAAGACGGTCACGGATCTGGGCTGTGACGCAAGCTCCTAGGAGGCACGGTGTCCAGAGCAACACCGGTGGTGAGCGCCGCGCTGACGATGCTGTTCGGAGGGAGCACATCGAGCTGACGATCGCCACCGATCGGTCGTTCGAGCGCACCGGCTCGCCGGTGTCTTGGCGCCACCGCGGGTAGGTTGATGGGGACAACGACGATCTCGACGACCCGAATGCATGACAAACGACTTCGCGGACGCTGTGCCGGTCCCGTCGTGCCCTGTACAGGCACAACCCCCGCGGGTTACGCTGGTCACGGATCTTTCAACCTTCCCGGAGGCAACATGCACATCGCGAGCAGCTTGATTTGGTGCGCGGCGGTCCTCGGTTCATCGGCGATCGCATGGGAAGCGGGCGCGGTCACGTGCGAACCCGCGGACCTCAACGGCGACAACGTGGTCGACGGTGGCGACCTCGGCATCATGCTGGCCGCCTGGAACGGCCCCGGCGCTGACCTCAACGCCGATGGGACGACGAACGGCTCTGATTTGGGCCTGCTGCTGGGCGCGTGGGGAGCGGTGGACACAAGCGTCATCTGCCTGCGTCACACGGCCGGCCCCACGCCGGTATGGACCAACGGAAACTACTCGTTCAACAACGGCGGCCCCATCGAACCCTCTCACCCGTGCGTGTCGCAGATCGTCACACCGGTCATTCTCACCGCACCGGCGGACACGAACGTCCGACTCGAGGAATGGCGCGTCATCAACGGTCGGGCGTCGACCTCGGGCGATCCCAGCGCCCTGACGTACTTCGACGTGATGGTCTGGAACGACCTTGTCGAGGCGGGACAGAATTCGTGCGCCGGCACCGTCGCGCAAGTCGTGCTTGGCGAGCCCGACATCCAGCCGTGGGGCTTCACGATCGACTTCCCGCCCCTTGGAGTCCAGCCGACGTACGAGTTCCGGTTCGACCTGGGGCCCGCGAACATCGTCATCCCCGCCGGCGAATCGCGGGTTGTGGTCGTGCGCCAGAAGTGGGCCGCCAACGGCACCCAGGGCGTGTGGGGAACCATGGAGTCGAAGTACCTGGGGCCATCGGACTACCAGGTGACGAGCGCGTTCCCCCCGCCCTACTACTCCATGATCTCGCTCAATCCCAAGTCGCTGTGGGACGGAGTCCTCGCGGTCGACGTGACCGCGGTGCCGGTGGAGTGATACGGATTCCAGTAGACCTCCATGTGTTCGACCCCTTGCCCACTGCGGCGTCTCACGGCGGGATTGGGTCAGGTCGGCGCTGTCGACGCATCCATCGAGGTTGCAGTCGCCGAGCAGCGGAACCGGCTGGAGGCCGATGCAGCCGAGCAGGCCCGTGCTCATGCCGCCATCCGGCGTCACCGGTCGACTGACAGGAAGTTGACAGCGACCTCACGGTCGGGCTCGATCGCGATGGCGATCCGCGTCACCGTCGACGTGCGGCGGCGCAGCGATTCGAGCGCCGGGGCATGGATTGACGCACGGGGGACTGCCCGGATTCGCTCGATGAACTCGGGCCCGTCGCCCAGTTTCGATTCGGCGGGTGTCGCGACAACCACCGAGTCCGATCGAGTCCGCGTCATTGCCGCGTTCGCGTCGCCGCACGCCACCATCGACGTGCCCGCCACTGAACCAACCAACATCCAAGCCCCAGGAAGGGCAAAGCACCGCCTGCGTGCGTTCACCATGATGTCCTCCAGCCGGACGCCGCGGATCGCGCGCGTCGGGCGATCGGCGAAGGCCCACAGGCGAAGCTCCTGCCGCCGGGTGGACACGCCGCCGACCAGTTCGGCCATGCGATGGCCGTCGCGCTCGATGGCAACTTGATCGCGGTCGGCGATCCAGGCAAGTCGAAGGTGTCGATCTTCGACCTGTCGATCTCGAACCCACCGATACCGGGCGACGTCAACGGCGACGGCCGCGTCAACGCCGCCGACCTCGGCATGGTGATGGCCGCGTTCGCGCTCGCCGACTCCGGCGCCGACCTCGACGGCGACGGCATCGTCGGTGGCGGAGATCTCGCAATCGTGCTGGCGGGGTGGGGTGGTGGGTGTTGAAGGGACATTCGCGTGGGACGCGCCGGTCGGTTCCGGTGGTCGTGTTCAACCTCCGGAGTTCGTTCGCCAGATGGTCGAGCCGTCGTCTCGCGACGACCGGCATCCGGAGTGTCGTCGCGTGTTGGTCGACGGCGAGCTCCGCAAGAGCAACCGACCATCTCGCCGGCAAACCCGCCGGCGAGATGGCCGACGCTTCGAACGAGATGAAGAGCGGTCGACCCAACGACGAGTCGCACCAACCTCACCCACCTCCGCGCATCCGCTCCAACAACCTCGTCGCCGCAGCGATCATCGTCTCGAGCACCTCGGACTTCGGGACGGGAAGGTGCAGGTACGACTCGCCGGTCGTGGGGTCTCGCCGGACGACGCGCGCGGCGGTCGGCGACGTCGAAGCCGATGGGTCGCCGCCGACCGCCCCCTCCGACGGCGCAATCAGCGGTGCGAGCAGCACCAGACCTTGCTGGAGCAACGACGCAAGGTCGGCGTGGACGGCGGACGAGGTCGCGGATGATGGCGGCGCCGTTGGCGCCATGGCGGCGCGCACGGGCATTCCGGTCGGCAGGCGCGCGGGATCGTCGCCGGCGGATGGCGTCGAGTCGGACGGCGTCGACCCCGACGTCGCAGCGCTGCCTTCGGCAGGCGATTGCTCCGGTCGATCGTGACGATGGATGACCCCGTCGGACACAACGGATGATGCCGCGGCCTGTGGCTGCGTCGCTGGCGCAAAGTCGTCCTCCTCGTGGAAGCTCGACGGCGCCCACGTGGCGCCGTCTCCGGTCGTCTCGATTGTGCTCGCCGCGCCCGACGTGGCGGATTCGTTGGTCCGATTCGAAATGTCACCCGCGACCGCACCATCGATCGACGCAGCAGCCTCGCTCGACTCGGCCTCCTCGTCGCCCTCGTCCTCCTCCACCCCCACCGCGATTCCCGCCGTCGCCTTCTCGACAGTCTGCATGAACCGGCTGAGCGACGAGCCGCCGAGGAACACCTCGCTCGACTCGCCGTCCAGCGCGCCTGTGAAGAGCGATTTCTTGAACTTGAGCAGATCGAGCATGCCCTCCTCGATCCCGCCCTTCGAGACGAAATTGAACACCTGCACCGGGCGCGACTGGCCGAGTCGATGGACGCGCCCGATGCGCTGCTCGAGGATCGCCGGATTCCACGGCAGGTCCATGTTCACGACCACCGACGCATGCTGGAGGTTGAGCCCCACGCCGCCGGCATCGGTGGAGAGGAAGACGCGGCATGCCGGGTCGGCGCGGAAGCGGTCGACCAGCCCGGCGCGTTGCTCGTTCGTCACGCCGCCGTGGAAGAAGACGTGCTCGATGCGGCGCGCGGCGAGCCGGCGGATCAGGAGCTCGTGCATGCGCACCCATTGACTGAAGACGACCACCTTCGCGTCGCGATCCTCGAGGATCTCCTCCAGCAGCGTCGCCAGTTCTTCCGGCTTCGTGCCGTGCTCGCTCGACTGGTCGAGCAGGTACGAGCTGTCGCAGCTCATCCGCATGTTCTGGAGCGCGACCAGAAGTCGGCGTCGATCGGCTTCCGACAGGAAATGGAAGCGCCGCCAGCGCGCCGCGATCTTGGCGACGATTTCGGCGTTCTCCTGATGAAGCCCGACCTGCTCCGGGGTCATGGGCACGAACCAGGTCTTGTCGATGCGTTCGGGAAGCTGGAGCGCGACGTCCTTCTTGCGCCGGCGGATCAGGATCGGCGCCAGCGTTCGGCCGATCGCATCGAGTCCGCGATAGCCGACGACGCGTCCGGAGTCCGGGTCGCGGATCTGGTGATTGGCGAGCAGGCGGTACGTCGGCCCCAGCCGGTGGCGATCGACGAAGTCGACGATCGAGACCAGCTCCTCGAGCCGGTTCTCGAGCGGCGTGCCCGTCAGCACGATCGCGTATGGCGAGACGATGCGCTTCACGCTGCGGGCTGCGCGCGTCGACCAGTTCTTGATGCGCTGGGCCTCGTCGAGGATGACCAGGTCGGGCGACCACGCGGCGATGAGGTCGAGGTCGTTGTGGATCGTGTCGTAGTTGGTGAGCTTGAAGAAGCTCGCTTCGGCGAATCGCTCGCGGCGGCGCCCGCGGCCGCCGCCGATCACCGTCGCGGTGCGCGTCGTGAACCTGGCGATCTCGCGCGCCCACTGGTGCTTCAGCGAGGTGGGGCACACCACGAGCACGCGCTCGACGCCCAGGTGCTTCGCCATGATCTCCGTCGCGGCGATCGCCTGCACGGTCTTGCCGAGGCCCATCTCGTCGCCGATGAGGCAGCGTCCGGCGGTCGCCGCGAAGAGGGCGCCTTCGCACTGATACTCGTAGAGCGTCGTGCGCACCAGCCTGCGCAGCGCCGGCGTGCGCACGCCGCGCGGGAAGGCCTGCCTGATGCGCGTGCGGCGCGACTCGGCGTCGCGCACCTCGGCGACGAAGCCCAGCGCATCGTCGCCGACGCGCACGCGATGACCGCGTCGCTCGGCCTCGGCGAGGAATCGCTCCAGGTCCGCGTGGCGGCCTTCGCGCAGGACGCCGGCGTCATCGAAGAAGTTCGCGGCGAGCGCGCGAAGGGCCCTGGGGCATTCGGTCCCGGGACGGAAGACGACATCGCGACGAGCGCCGTGGCGCAGGACGATCTCGTTGAACGGAGGCTGATGACCGCGCTCGAGCGCCGCCTTCGCGCCGCGCCGACGCTCGAGCCGCCCAAGCGTGACCTCGATGTGCTTGCACGTGCCGAGGGCGTTGGTCGCGAAATCGGGACAGGTACACGAGTTCTCGCCGAGGCGCGATCCCCGGATGACCACGCGGTACGCCCCGCCCGATGCCGGGTTCACCACGCGGAACTCGGAGAAGATCGGATCGACGCCGAGGTTGGCGAGCTCGAACGCCTGCTCGCGGCCGAACTGCCGGCGAAGTCCGGCCTGCCACTGCTCGAGGGTCATGTCGGCAGGGGCGGCGTGGCGGTCGAGCTTGGGCGGGATGGATTTCGTGCGGCGGCGAGGCTTTCGGCGCGTCGTCTCCCGCTCCGAAGACGTCGATCGCTGCGGCTTGGTCGCCTTTGGCTGGACGAGTTGGGCGGTGGGCATGTGGGATCCCGGCTTCCAAGGCGAGAGCTGGACGGGCGTGAGTCCGAAGTCGCTTGTCGTGTCACCAAATCGCCGATTTGGTGACATGTCCTGTTGACGTGTCACCACCGGTGACATATGGTCAAAACGTGTCACAAAAACGTGATTTCGGTACCGTGACTGGGACTCGCTGGGTGCCAGACCGTCCATATAACGAACTTGGGACGCTTCCGCCACCCGTGGAGCTTGAAACCAAGATCGTCCTGAAGCGCTGCATCACGGCACGCGCCGCCTTGGCGGAGCTTCGGCAGGCGGCCGAGCTCATCCCGAACCAGACGATTCTCATCAACACGTTGCCGCTGCTGGAAGCACAGGCGAGCTCCGAGATCGAGAACATCGTCACGACCGCCGATCGGCTCTTCCAGCACATGCAAGGGGACGGCGCCGCAGATCCGGCGACCCGCGAGGCCCTGCGCCACCGGTCGGCGCTGCTGGAAGGAGCCCGCGCCCTGCGCGCTCGTCCTCTGTCCACGCGAGTCGCCGAGGCGATCTGCACGCGCATCAAGGACGTCGAGATGCGAGTCCGAACCGTGCCGGGCACGGCACTCATCAACAGCCGCAACCGCGCCGTGACATACACACCGCCCGACGGCGAGCCGCGCCTGCGCGACCTGCTTGCGAACTGGGAGCGCTTCCTGCACAACGAGATCGAGCTCGACCCATTGATCAGAATGGCCGCCGGCCACTACCAGTTCGAGGCGATCCACCCGTTCACCGATGGCAACGGTCGCACCGGTCGCATCCTGAACAGCCTGTATCTCGTCGAGCAAGGCCTGCTCGGCCAGCCGATCCTGTACCTGAGTCGTTTCATCATCGCCAACAAGTCGGACTACTACGCCTTGCTGCTGGGCGTGACGCGCGATGACGCATGGGAACCGTGGCTTCTGTGGATGCTGCAAGGCATCGAGGAGACAGCGACATGGACCACGGCGAAGATCGCCGCCATCCGCGATCTCGTCTCGAGCACGACCGCCCACGTCAAGGCCCGGCTTCCGCGCATCTACACGCGAGAACTGGTCGACGCGATCTTCGAGCAACCGTACTGCCGCATCACGAACCTCGTGGAACACAAGATCGCGGAGCGACGCGCCGCCTCGCGGTATCTCAAGGCGCTCGTGGCAATCGGCGTCCTGGAGGAGCGCGAGGTCGGGCGAGAGAAGCTCTTTGTGCATCCGCGATTGATGCGGCTGTTGACGCGAGATGGAAACAACGTGGAGAAGTACGAGGGGTGATCACGGCATCTTGCGCGACGCATGCGCGGGGAGATCCCGGTCCGGCGCGTCCCGCGCAACCCATGCCCGTGCCGCTGCGCGGCGAGGGCATGGCACGCGTCGCGCCGCTCGATCCCCCAATCCTCATTGAACGCTTCGGGCCCGCTCGCTGGCGCTCGCGGCTCTGATACGGTCTCCAGTTGATCCTCGCGCGTGGGTCGGCTCGCTTGCGCTCGCGGCTCTGAATAGGGGCTGCACCGCTCGACGCGCGAGGATCAACTGTGACTGGCATGAGGCGACCGCATCACGACGCCTCGCGGCGCTCCACCAGCCGCCCATGCCCATGTCCATCGACGAACGCCGCATCGCGCACCATCACGCGGCCGCGCACGGCCACGACATCCGAGCGTCCGCACATCTGCCATCCTTCGAAGGCGCTGTGATCGGTGGCCATGTGGTGGTCCTTCGCGGAGACGGTCCAGCGATGATTGGGGTCGTACACCACCAGGTCGGCGTCGGCGCCGACGGCGATCGTGCCCTTGCCCGTGAGACCGAAGATGCGGGCGGCCTGCGCGCTGGCGCAATCGACGAACGTGTGGAGATCGATGCGCCCGGCGCAGACGCCGTGCGTGTGGAGCAGGTCGACGCGATGTTCGACCGACGGGATGCCGTTGGGGATCTTGGTGAAGGCGTCGCGCCCCATGATCTTCTGTGTCGCAAAGTCGAACGGCGCGTGATCCGTCGCAACGGTGCTCACGAGCCGCGATCGCACGCCGTTCCAGAGCGCCTCCTGATGACGCCTCTCGCGCAACGGAGGCGACATGACGTACTTGGCGCCCTCGAAGCCGGGGCGCTCGGCGAACGAGCGATCGAGGACCAGATGCGGCGCCACGCACTCGACCCAGACGCGCACACCGCGCTCGCGCGCGGCGATCGCTTCCCGCAGCGCCTCGTCGCACGACGTGTGCACAACGTACACCTCGGCACCGGTGAGCTCCGCGAACGTCATCAGATGATGCACGCCCTCCGCCTCGACCTGCACCGGCCGCGACGGCTCGTGCCACTCGGGGCCAGTCTTGCCCGCGGCGACCAACTCGGCTTGGCGCTCGGCGACGAGCGTCTCGTTCTCGCAGTGGGCGGTCACGACGACGCCCAGCTCGCGGGCCAGCCGCAGCGTGCGGTAGAGCTCGCCGTCGTCGACGCCGAGCGCGCCCTTGTAGGCGAGGAAGACCTTGAACGAGCGGATGCCGCGCCCGACGATCTCGCGCAGCTCGCGCTCGGCGACCTCGTCGTAGCGCGTCACGCCCATGTGGAACGTGAAGTCGCAGGCCGCGACGCCGCGGGCCTTCGCGAGCCACGTCTCGAAGGCCGCGAGTGGGGACTCGCTGCGGCCGGGGCAGATCATCTCGATGAGCGTCGTCGTTCCCCCGAGGAGCGCCGCCCGCGAGGCGCTCTCCCACGTGTCCTTCGCGAACGTGCCCATGAAGGGCAGGTGCACATGCACGTGCGGGTCGATGAAGCCGGGGAAGACGTACTTGTTCGTCGCGTCAACGATCTCCGTGTTCGACGGCAACGATTGCGGGTCGATTGAGCGCTCGATGCGCGTGACAGTTTCGTCCGCACAGAAGACGTCGGCACAAGAGTCGTCCGTGGCGGTGATGATGCGACCGTTGCGGATGAGGAGGGGCATGGTGATATGAGTGTGTCGGGGGCAGAGGCACGACGTGCCTTGCCCTCACCAACCTACGCCGGTGTAGCGAGGAACGCCATGCGCCGCGAGCGCATAGCCCCCCACAACCATGAACTCAACACGATCGGCGTTGAACTGCTCCAGGAGCTCTCGAAAGTCTCGATGCAGTTCCATGCAGTTGAGCCCTCATACGCGTCCAAGTTGATTCTCGCGCCCCACCCAACCCAATTCCGCCGTGAGCTGTCGCTGTGGGCAATGGGTCGAACGCATGGAGGTCTACTGGAATCCGTATCAGTTCCTCGACGTGCGAGAGCCGCGCCACGATCGGCTGCGAAAGCCAGTACGCCAACATCCGACGGTCGGCATCTGGATCGACGAGCGGGCGCCGTTCGACGCGAGGGACGCGTCGCTGGCGATCGGCGGTGTTCTCGGCGGAAGACGACACATGCGATCGTAGCGGGCGTTGTTCGGCCGATGACGGCGTCGACAACGGCCCGATCCGACCCAGCCGACTACCACTCCAGCGCCCCTTGGCTCCTACTGCGACCGTCCGGAGCGGCATTTCCGCTGCGTCAGAGCTTGCGTTCGAGGCTTGATGGCTCGCAGAGGAGCCACCGGCGCCTCGAACGCGCGCTCTTCCTTGCGGAAAGCCACTCCGAGCGGTCTCGCGACGGAGCCAAGGGGCGCTGGAGTGCTACTCGTTCGCAACCAGCTTCGACGATTGCTCCACGAACCGGTCTCCCGACCAATGGTCGTCCTTGCGGACCATTCCATCGCGCTTCGTGTCCTGTCCATCGCGCTTCGTGCCCTGTCCATCGCGCTTCGCTTGGGGGCCATCCCGCCCCGCGTCGAGCTTCGCCGCGGCGGCCTGCTTCGCCGTCGCCTGGCGTTCGACCAGGTCCGCGTGTGTCGTGAAATACTCGAGGCTCTTCCCGCGAAACGCATCGATGTTCGCGAAGCCATGTCGATCCATGAAGGCCGAGAGGCCATCGCACAGCGCCTTCACGAGCCCGTAGCCGTGGATCATCACGCCGGTGCAGACCTGCACCGTGTTGGCGCCGAGCAGGATGAACTGGGCGGCATCGTCGCCCGATTCCACGCCGCCGATGGCGCTCAGCGAGCGGCCGGGAAACTCGTGTCGCATCATCTGGGCGCACTCCATCACCATGCGCAGCGCAATCGGCCGCACGGCCTTGCATGAATAGCCACCGGGTGTCGTGTACCCCTCGACCGTCGGCTCGGGACGCAGCGTGTCGAGGTTGACGCCCATGACGCAGAGGATCGTGTTGATGGCGCTGATGCCGGTGGCGCCGCCGCGCAGCGCGGCGCGCGCGGGATCGACGATGTGCGTGATGTTGGGCGTCATCTTGGCCCACACCGGCCTGCGCGTGGCCTGCTTCACCCAGCCGCAGACTTCCTCGAGGATGTCCGGATCCTGTCCCATCGCCGAGCCCATGCGGCGCTCGGGCAATCCGTGCGGACAGGAGAAGTTGAGCTCGTACGCGTCGACGCCGGTCGCGTCGCAGCGCTGCACCATTTCCATCCAGCGGTCCTTCGAATACTCCTCCATGATCGAGGCGACGAGCACGCGGTCGGGGTACTTCGCCTTGACCTGGCGGAACTCGTCGAGCCAGACCTCGAACGGCCGATCGCTGATGAGCTCGATGTTCTCCCAGCCCCACACCTCGTTCGTGCCGGGCACGCGCATGCGCGCATAGCGCGGGGCGACGTTGATGACCTTGGAGGCGTCGAGCGAGATCGTCTTGGCGATCACCGCCCCCCAGCCGTCGTCGAAGGCCCTGGCAATGACGTTCGCGTTGGTGCCCGGCGGGCCCGATCCGATCACGAAGGGATTCGGCAGCCGCAGGCCATCGACGGTCACACGGAGGTCGGCCACGTTGCGCACTCCCCCTTCCGGGGCACGGAATGGATGGGAGGCCTCCGCCGCGGACGCCTCGCTTTGCTCGATTCTACAGCTTCGAGTTCCGCGCGCCCGGACCGCGACGGCGCGCATCGCGTCGCCTCGGGAAGTTGGCCCGCGTGCGCCGGTCGAGGGCGATTCGGTATCCTGCGACGATGCCGTCCGCTCCGGCCGCGCTCGAGGCCATCGAGATCTCGAAGTCCTTCGGCGCCACGCGGGCACTCGATGGCGTGTCGCTGGCGTTCGAGCGCGGCGAGGTTCACGGCCTGATCGGCGAGAACGGCGCCGGCAAGAGCACGCTGATGAGGATTCTCGCGGGGCTTCTTCGACCCGACGCGCCGTCGGTCGGTCGCCGCGACGGCGCCCGGGGAGCCTCGGGCGGCGCGGCCCCCGAGCACGCCCGCTGGCCGCGCGGCGTTCCGGGCGAGCTTCGAGTCGATGGCGCCACCGTGACCTTCCGAGGCGTGGCCGATGCGGCCGCCTGCGGCATCGCGATGATCCATCAGGAGCTCAACCTGGTCGGCGAGCTGTCGGTCGCGGAGAACATCTTCCTCGGGCGCGAGCCGCGCCGTCTCGGCCTGATCGATCGGCGCCGGATGGCACGCGACGCGACGGCGCTGCTCCACGAGGTCGGCGCGACGATCGATCCACGCTCGCTCGTCTCGCGGCTCTCGGTCGCGGAGCAGCAGCTCGTCGAGATCGCCAAGGCGCTCTCGCTCGCCGCCCGGATCCTGATCATGGACGAGCCGACCGCGGTGCTGTCCGAGCGCGAGACCTCGGCGCTCTTCGCGCTGGTCGCCCGGCTCGCGTCGCGGGGAGTGACGATCGTCTACATCTCGCACCTGCTGCCCGAGGTGCTCGCCATCTGCGATCGCATCTCGGTGCTCCGCGACGGCCGGCTCGTGACCACCGTCGCGCCGAAGGACGTCGACGAGGCGCGTCTCGCGAGCCTCATGGTCGGCCGCGAGCTCGCCGACGTCTTCCCTCCGCGCACCGCTCCGGCGAGGGGCGCCGCGGCGCCGCCCGCGCTCGAGGTCAGGTCGCTCGCCGCCGGCTCGACCGTCCGCAACGTCTCGTTCGTGGTGGCGCCGGGCGAGATCCTC
Organism: Phycisphaerales bacterium; assembly: GCA_046350555.1. Lineage (GTDB taxonomy): Bacteria > Planctomycetota > Phycisphaerae > Phycisphaerales > SM1A02 > JAXMAF01. Next base: position 148,842 of record JAXMAF010000012.1, on the reverse strand, counting down.
GGGCTCGCCGGACTCGTCGGCAGCGGCCGGACCGAGGCCGCGGAGACGATCGTCGGGCTGCGCCGGCGCGAGCGCGGCGAGGTGCTTCGCGATGCGCGGCCGGTGCACTTCGACGGACCGGCCGCGGCGCTTCGCGGCGGCGTCGCCTATGTCTCCGAGGATCGCAAGGGACGGGGGCTGCACCTGCGCATGGACTGCGTCCAGAACGTGACGCTCGCGCATCTTCGCGACTACGGGCGCGTCTTCCCGGATCGCCGGCGCGAGGCCGCGTCGACATCCAGATGGATCGAGCGACTGCGCATTCGCTGCCCCGAGCCGCGGGCCCCGATCGGCACGCTTTCCGGCGGAAACCAGCAGAAGTTCGCGGTCGCCAAGTGGCTCGACGCCGCGCCGCGCGTGATCCTGCTCGACGAGCCGACGCGCGGGATCGACCTCGGCGCGAAGCTCGAGATGTATGCGCTCATCGCGGAGCTCGCCCGGAGCGGTCTCGCGTGCGTCATGATCTCGAGCGAGCTGCCCGAGCTTCTCGGGCTGTGCCACCGCATCGCGGTGCTGCGTCTGGGCGAGGTGGTCGGGACCCTGGACGCATCGACCGCCACCGAGGAGTCGATCATGCACCTCGCGGCGGGCGTCTCGCCGGCGCGGCCGAACTGATCCATCACCATGCGCACGGACGCACGCACCATCGATCGACGCTTCTCCCCCGCCTCGTTCCTCGAGCGCCACGGCGTGCTGGTCGCCTTCGCGGCGCTGGTGCTGTGGAGCGGCGTCCTCGCCAGCGACGCGGCCACGTTTCGCCGTCCCGAGAACATCCGCAACATCTTCAACCAGAACGCGGCCACCGGCGTGGTCGCGGTGGGCATGACCCTGGTGATCGTCGCCGGGGGAATCGACCTCTCGGTCGGCAGCGTCATGGCGCTTGCCAGCGCCATCGCCCTGATCACCTCCAACGCATTGATCGGAACAGTCTCCGGGGGCGGCTGGAGCGAGGGTGCCGCGGTCTTCGTCGGCCTCGCCGCCGGTCTCGCCACCGGCGCCGCGTGCGGCGCCATCAATGGCGGGCTGGTGACGCTTGGACGGATTCCGGCGTTCATCGCGACGCTTGGGGGACTGGTCGCCTATCGCTCGATCACGCTGGCGCTCGCGGAGGCCGGCGAGATCCGCTCAAGCTCGCAGGGCGTCCTGCAATCGATCGGCCGGGGCGGGATCCCGGTCTGGCCGCTCGCCGGTGACCGCTGGCTCGTCTGCCAATGGAGCATCGTCCTCTTCCTGCTCGTGGCCGCCATCGGGCAGGTCGTCCTGTCGCGCACGCGGTACGGACGCCAGCTTGTGGCGGTGGGCGGAAACGAGACCGCGGCACGCTACTCGGCGATCGCGGTCGATCGCGTGCGCCTCGTCGCCTTCATCATCGTCGGCTTCTGCGCGGCGCTCGCCGGGCTGATGCAGACCGCCCGCATGAACAGCGTGAGCTCGTCGCAACTCGGACTCCAGATGGAACTGGACGCGATCGCCGCCGTGGTGATCGGCGGCACCAGCATGACCGGAGGCAAGGGGCGCGTCTGGGCGACCGTGGTCGGCGTGCTCATCCTCGCGATCATCAACAACATGCTCGTCGTCGCCGGCGTCTCGGTGCACTGGCAGGGATTCGTGAAAGGCGTCATCATCGTGCTGGCGGTGCTGATCCAGCGCGGCCGGCGCCCGTGATACGGATTCCAGTAGACCTCCATGCGTTCGACCCCTTGCCCACAGCGGCGCCTCACGGTGGAATTGGGTTGGGTGGGGCGCGAGAGTCAACTGGGACGCGTATGACGCCGCGCCGCGTCGCCGAACGCTTCAACTTGCTCCACGAGGACCCCATGCAACTTCCATCGAATCCAGCCGACTTCCAGGCCTCCGACGCAATCCCCACGACGGCAGCTCGCGGCAGGACTGCATCGGACGGAGCGCGACGATCGACCGGAACCCGCATCACCCGTCGCCAGTCGATCGGCGCCCTCGCCGTCTCCGCGCTCGGTGTCGCATCCGCGGCGCACGGGCAGGACGGCAAGGGCAGGGTCTCCATCGGAGTCAGCGTTCCCGCCGCCGACCACGGCTGGACCGCGGGTGTCATCTGGTGGGCCAAGAAGGCGATGGAGCTCCATCCGGGGATCGACTGGGTCTTCTCCCCGGCGCAGACGCCCGAGAAGCAGATCGCCGACATCGAGACGATGATGGCCAAGGGCGTGCAGGGCCTCGTCATCCTCGCGACGGAGAGCGCGCCGCTCACCCCGGTCGCGAAGCAGGCGGCGGAGCGCGGGATCCTCGTCGTCAACGTCGACCGCGGGTTCCTCGAGCCGGTCGCGGACGTCTTCCTCGAAGGGGACAACAAGGCCTTCGGACGCAAGAGCGCGCAGTTCATCGTCGAGCGGCTCAAGGCGAGCGGGAAGCCGGGCGGCCGCATCGTCGTGCTGGAGGGGATTCCATGCACGGTGAACACCGATCGCGTGAACGCGGCGATGGAGGTCTTCAAGGCCGCCGGCATCGAGGTGGTCGGCCAGGCCAGCGGCATGTGGAACCGGCAGAAGGCGCTCGAGGTGATGGAGACGCTGCTCGTCAAGAATCCGCGGATCGACGCGGTGTGGGCTTCCGACGACGACATGGCCCTCGGCGCCGAGCAGGCGATCCGCGAGGCCGGCCGCGACAAGGAGATGTGGATCCTCGGCGGCGCCGGCATGAAGGACATCGTCAAGCGCGTCCGGGACAAGGATCCGATCTTCCCGGCGGACATCACCTACCCGCCTTCGATGATCGCCACCGGCATCCAGCTCGCGGTCGGAATCCTGCGCGACGGAAAGCGGGAACAGGTCTTGCAGTTCATGCCGCGACACATGATGATCGACGTCGAGCTGGTCACGCCGGAGAACGCCGCGCGGCACTACTTCGCGGACAGCGTGTATTGAACGACCCCGATCCGCTCCGAGGCCGGCGGAGCCCCGTTGACCGCGCCACCGCAACACCCACGAAGGAAACGAGAGACATGAAGCGACTGATCCCCATCGCGGCCGCGGCCGCCATCGCATGTTCGGCTGGCGCGACACTGGTGAAGGTGCAGGTCAACGGCACCGTCGAATACGACCAGTTCTCGACCGGACCGCTCGCCGGCATTCCCGCCGGATCGGCCGCGTCGATGAGCTTCCTCCTCGACTCGAACAACTTCGTCAACAGCCAGAGCTTCCCGACGCGCGGCTACGTGATCGACAAGGACTCGTTCTCCCTGACGATGGGCGCCAAGACCATCGGCCTCGAGAATCCGTATCCGGCCGGCCAGACGCCGTACTTCGTCCTGCGCAACAACGATCCCGCGGTCGACGGCTTCTTCATCGCGGAGAACGTGGACTTCTTCGGTGGCGTCGACACCAGCGTCGCCAACGTCGACATGGCGTTCTCGGCGACGTACACGAGCTCCAACGTGCTCTCGTCGCTCAACATCCTCGACGCGGTCGGCAGCTATTCGCTGGCGGGCATCAGCTCCTTCAACTGGACGCTCGACGTCGGCCCGAGCAGCCCGCTGGGCATGATCTACGAATCGATGACCATCAGCGTCGTTCCGGCTCCGGCGGCGCTTGCACTCCTTGGACTCGGCGGGCTCGTGGGACGCCGTCGCCGCCCGTGCTGACGTTCGCGCCCACGGCGCGACGTCCTTGCGCACACTGGCGAAACCGGCTCGGAGACGCCTCGCTGGAGGCGTCTCCGGGCCGGTCGGTCTTCCCGGCGTCCTCGACGAATGCAATCGCCGGCGCCCGCTTCGCCTGGCGACCCACTCTTGGTGGCGTGACCGGCCATCGCCCCTGTGAGGCATGATGCGGATTCCAGTGGACCTCCATGCGTTCGACCCCTCTTGCCCACAGCGGCGTCTCGCGGCGGAATCGAGTTGGGTGGGGCGCGAGGGTCAACTGGGACGCGTCTGAGCGCTCGGGGCCGGCATCATGCTCGCCAGCGTCGTCCCCATTCTCGTGTTGATCTGCACCGCCTTGGACGCGCCTGCGCGGCCGTCGTGGCCAGCTCCGAACGAGGCGGAACCCGCGCTTGCGACGGACGGCGCACCGTCCGTTGCCGCGCCCGCGACTGCGCCCGCTGCTGCGCCCGCGTCCGCGCTCGCGTCCGGCGTGGACTCGCATGCGCGCGGACCCGGTTTCGAGTTCCTTCCCACGACGCCGGCCAAGCTCGCGCCCTACCTGAGCTTCGTCAACACCATCAGCGACACGGCCCTCCAGCCGGGCGCGCTCGTTCCGTCGGACCCCGTGTCATCGGCGGCGCAGTGGGTCAAGACGGAGCTCGCGAAGGTTGGGCTGCGCTACGTCCTGAGACAGTCATACACCTTCGCGGCGATGCACGGTCGCATCGCCGGCGACCCGGCGATCAACGCCTATGCGTTCCAGCTCGTCGCCAACTGGTCGATCTTCGACAGCGACGACCTCGGCGGGACGAGCGGCTGGGTGAGCACCGAGGTCGATGGCGGCAGCGGACTCGGGATCGACTGGGCCACGCAGGGACCGAGGAACAACATCGGCTCGTTCGGTCTGCTGGACTACAACTGGACCGGAGTCGACCTTTTCCTTGGCGAGCTGGCGTGGGCCCAGTCGTTTCTCGGCGGAGAACTGGTGGTTTCGGCGGGCGTGCTCGACCAGACCAACTACTTCGACCTCAACATCTACTCCAACACGGCGTTCGGTCAGCTCAAGAACTCGGCATTCGTCGAGAATCCCGTCATTCCCATGCCGGGCAACAACCTTGGATTCAACATCCAGTGGCAGCCGGCCGACTGGATCTACGCGATGTTCGGCGTCGGCTCGAACAACCAGTTGCCGGGGCAGTCGCCCGTTCGCAACGTCTCGGCAAGCGACCTCTCCTATCTCCTCGAGATCGGGTTGGTTGGCAAGGACGTCCTCGGACTCGGCGCCGGCGTGTACCGACTGCAACCCTTCGCGGCGACGACTGGCGGCGAATCTGGTGGCGGGTTCGCCGTGAACTTCCAGCAGGCGCTTGGCAAGAACGGACCGTTCGGCGCCTTTGGGCGATTCGGCGTCAGCAACGGCATCGCCAGCGGCCTGGGCCTCGCCTCCGCCGCCGCCTCCGGTGGGATCGTGATGGTCGCGCCCTTTTCGCCATCGTCGGACGGCGCATCGAAATCGGCCGGGCTCTTCGCCGCATCGAACAACGACTATGCGGCTGTCGGATTCAAGTGGACACAGGCGGGACAGAGTGCTTCGCTGGTGCACCGCGACGAATATGCGCTGGAACTCACGTACGTGATGCAGATCACGCCGACGATGACCCTCCAACCGGATCTCCAGTTCGTCTGGGATCCGAGCTACAGCAGCAAGAACAGCGCGATCGTGTTTCAGCTCTCGCTGAACGTGCAGGGGTGATGCGCGCCAACGGACTCGCCGTTGGCGCGCACGCTTCCGTCGCCTCGAGGTTGCGCGGGATGCCTGGCGATCCGACGGCCCCGCGACTCATCCGCACGCGTCGCCGACGCCGTCGCCGTCCGAGTCCTCCTGCCTTGGGTTCCACACCATCGGACAGTTGTCGATCCGGTCGGGAACCCCATCGCCGTCCGTGTCCATCAGGTCGCACGCGTCGCCGACGCCGTCGCCGTCCGAGTCCTCCTGCCCGGGATTCGAGACGCTCGGGCAGTTGTCCACGCAGTCGGGAATGCCGTCGCCGTCGGTGTCCGTGTCGGGAACGCCGCAGCCGCACGTCCCCGGTGACGTCTTGTTCGGATCGTGGGGGCATCCGTCGGCGCAATCGAGGACACCGTCGTTGTCCGAGTCGATGGATTCCAGCGAGCCACAACCGCACTGGCCAGGCGACGCCTTGTTCGGATCGTTCGGGCAGCCATCCACGCAATCCGCAACACCGTCGCCGTCGGTGTCCGTGTCGACCACGCCGCAACCGCACTGGCCGGGCGTGATCTTCGACGGATCGTCCGGGCAACCGTCGCACGCATCGCCCACGCCATCGCCATCCGTATCGACCTGCGACGCGTTCGGCGTCATCGGGCAGTTGTCCGACGCATCCGCGACACCATCGCCGTCGGTGTCCGGCGCGAACGGGCACGGGCCCCAGTTCGCCAGGAGGATGCCGAGATCGGCGCCATCGACCTTGCCATCGGCGTTGAGATCGGCGATTGGATCCTGGCCGCCGCTCCACGCCGCGAGCAGCAGGCCGAGGTCGGCGCCGTCGACGTCGGCGTCGTGATCGAGGTCGCTCAGGCAGTCGCACTCGTCCGGAATGCCGTTGGCGTTGATGTCCGGGCTCGTGAGATCCAGGATGTCGCAGCCGTCGGGCACGCCGTTCTGGTTGCAGTCGAGGTTGTCGTCGTAGCCCGGGCAGAGGTCCTTGCAGTCTGCAACGCCGTCGCCGTCGCTGTCGACATCGGGAGCGCCAGGGCACTGGTCGACACAGTCGAGCACGCCGTCGCCGTCGCTGTCGATGTCGGGGACGCCGGGGCAGAGGTCGCAGGCATCGCCCACGCCGTCGCCATCGGAATCGGCCTGATCGGGATTGAACGTCTTCGGGCAGTTGTCGTTCGCGTCGCGGATGCCGTCGCCGTCCGCGTCGGCACGTCGCAGGCACGCCCACGCCGTCGCCGTCGGTGTCGGCCTGATCCGCATTCGGGAACGTCGGGCAGTTGTCGACGCAGTCGGCGACGCCGTCGCCGTCCGTGTCGGTGTCGGCCGTTCCGCAACCACATGCGCCGGGGCGCGGTCTTGTTCGATCGCGCGGGCAGCCGTCGTTGCAGTCGAGCGTTCCGTCGCCGTCGGTGTCGGTGTCGGGGGTTCCGCAACCGCAGGTGCCGTGCGAGGTCTTCGACGGATCGTTCGGGCAGCCGTCGTTGCAATCGGGCGTGCCATCGCGATCGCTGTCGGTGTCGGGAACGCCGCAACCGCAGGTGCCCGGCTCGACCTTGTTCGATCACGTGGGCATCCGTCAATGCAGTCCGGCGTGCCGTCACCGTCGCTGTCCGTGTCGGGAACACCACAGCCACAGGTGCCCGCCGCGATCTTGTTTGGATCGTTCGGACAACCATCGTTGCAGTCGGGCGTGCCGTCGCGATCGCCGTCGGTGTCGGGAACACCACAGCCACAGGTGCCTGGCTCGACCTTGTTCGATCACGCGGGCATCCGTCAACGCAGTCCGGCGTGCCGTCACCGTCGCTGTCCGTGTCGGGAACACCACAGCCCAGGTGCCCGGTGCGATCTTGTTTGATCGCTCGGACAACCATCGTTGCAGCCGGCGTGCCGTCACGGTCGCTGTCGGTGTCGGGAACGCCGCAACCACAGGTGCCGGGCTCGACCTTGTTCGGATCACGCGGGCATCCGTCAATGCAGTCCGGCGTGCCGTCGCGATCGCTGTCCGTGTCGGGAACACCACAGCCGCAGGTGCCCGGCGCGATCTTGTTGGGATCGTTCGGACAACCGTCGTTGCAGTCGGGCGTGCCGTCGCGATCGCTGTCGGTGTCGGGAACACCACAACCACAGGTGCCCGGCTCGACCTTGTTCGGATCACGCGGGCATCCGTCAACGCAGTCCGGCGTGCCGTCACGATCGCTGTCGGTGTCGGGAACGCCACAACCACAGGTGCCCGGCTCGACCTTGTTCGGATCACGCGGGCATCCGTCAACGCAGTCCGGCGTGCCGTCACGATCGCTGTCGGTGTCGGGAACGCCACAGCCACAGGTGCCCGGGCGCGACCTTGTTCGGATCGCTCGGGCAACCGTCGTTGCAATCGGGTGTGCCGTCGCCGTCAGTGTCGGTGTCGGGAGTTCCACAACGCAGGTGCCGGGTTCGACCTTGTTCGGATCACGCGGGCATCCGTCAATGCAGTCCGGCGTGCCATCGCGACGCTGTCGGTGTCGGGAACTCCGCAGCCGCAGGTGCCCGGCGCGATCTTGTTTGGATCGTTCGGACAACCGTCGTTGCAATCGGGTGTGCCGTCGCGGTCGCTGTCGGTGTCGGGAACGCCGCAGCCACAGGTGCCGGGGCGATCTTGTTCGGATCGCTCGGCAGCCGTCGTTGCAATCGGGCGTGCCGTCGCGATCGCTGTCGGTATCGGGAACGCCACAGCCACAGGTGCCTGGTGCGATCTTGTTCGGATCGCTCGGGCAGCCGTCGTTGCAATCGGGCGTGCCGTCGCGATCGCTGTCGGTATCGGGAACGCCATGCCACAGGTGCCTCGTGCGATCTTGTTCGGATCGCTCGGGCAGCCGTCGTTGCAATCGGGCGTGCCGTCGCGATCGCCGTCGGTATCGGAACGCCACAGCCGCAGGTGCCCGGCGCGATCTTGTTCGGATCGCCCGGGCAACCATCGTTGCAGTCGGGTGTGCCATCGCGGTCGCTGTCGGTGTCGGGGACGCCACAACCACAGGTGCCCGCGCGATCTTGTTCGATCGTCGGGCAGCCGTCGTTGCAATCGGGCGTCCCGTCACGATCGCTGTCGGTGTCGGGAACGCCACGCCGCAGGTGCCTGGCAAGTGATCTTGTTGGGATCGCTCGGACAACCGTCGTTGCAACTGGCGTGCCGTCACGGTCGCCGTCGGTGTCGGGAACGCCGCAGCCGCACGTTCCGGGTGAGGACTTCGCCGGATCGAGCGGGCATCCGTCGCCGCTGTTCCCCACATAACCGCTTGGCTGGGTGCAGGACGCCGTGCTCGATCCTGGATCGCCGAAGCCATCTCCATCCTGATCGAGATACCACGTGAGTTGCGGCGTCACCGTCACGACGACGCTGCCGCACACGCCGCTGACGCAACCGGATGAGACGTTCTTCGCCGCGGCGAAATACGGTGTCGCTCGTGGGGCTCACCGAGCGACGCCTCGTTCCGACGATCGTTCCGCCACGAACCTTCGTACCAGACGATCGTCTCGTCGCTGCCCACGGTGCCCGACAGCGTCGTCGGGCTGCCGGAGCAGATCGTCGACGCGCGGCGCCAACGGCGGCGACGGTGTTGGTGTAGGTGTTCGGGGCCAGCGGTGTCGGGCGCGCTGGGGCGCGAACGAGACGGTGTTTCGCAGCCCGCCACTGCCGTTTGGACAACGCTGGTTGGACTGATTCTGCGACGAGCCCGCCCGCTTCGTTCACCTGCGGCTGGCCGGCGTTGAGCAGCACCGCGAGTCCCCGATCGTCGGCGTCGTCGGTGTCGTAGACGACGCCGCGTCGCGCAGACCCGCGGTCGTGACCGCCGTTCCATTGGGGAAGCTCGTCGCGTCGCCGTTGTAGAGCCCCACCGCGTCCTCGCCGTTCTGGAGCAGGTCGTTGGCCATCAACATCGAGTTGGCCGCGGGAATCGAGGCGATCACCGAGGCATCGCCGAGAACGAAATAGCCCTGCGCGTTGGTCGACTTCCCATCGAGATCGAATGCGGCATAGCTGAGATCGTTCGATCCGTTCCAGAGGACGATCGTCAGGGCGTCCAGCGGCGTGTTGCCGACGCCGCCGTCGTAGAGCCTCGATGAACTCAGCGGTGTCGTCTCTGTGCGTGTCGCAGTCGACCTCGTTGATCACGATCGGCACGCTCGTGGCGACGGCGGTCCATGCGACACTGCTCGAGCAGATGGTGACCGACGGCGTCGTCGCGGCGGTGAACTGCACGTTGTCGGTGCCGGCCACGCCGCCGTTGGCGAGCATGAACGAGCAACGCCGTTGCCATCGGTCGCGACGGTCGACGCCGTCCCCGCATCGGGTCCGCTCAGGACCAGCAGCGTGACGTTCGTTCCTGCGATGGGCGTGTTGCCGGGATTCTGCGTCAGCGTGTAGGCGAGCCCGACGCTGGTGCTCACCGGCGCGGATGTCGAGACCGGATTGCGCGTGCAGGAGAAGCTGACGCCGGTGCCGGTGACGGAGATGTCGTCGACGCCGATCCACTCGTCGCTGCCCGCCGCATTCGAGGAGGATGCGAAGCTGGAGTCGCGACTGGTTCTCGCACGCCGCAGGAAGCGTCACGCTGACGTTGGTCACCAGCGTCGCCGTGCTCGGTCCCGAGCTGGCGTCGGCGACGAAGCCCGCCGGAACGTTGGTGAAGGGATCCAACGGGTTGGTCCGATACTGCAAGGCGACCGGCTGGATCGCGTTGTCGGTGCTGCCGTCGATGTCGCGGAGCTTGTAGCTGACCTCGATGTTCGTCTGGCCGCTGGTGTTCAGGTGCAGCAGCAGGAACGGAAAGTCGGCGGTGCCGCTGCCCTGGAGCCGCGACGACTGGATCCGCGATGGCGAACTCGGCGACGCCGCCTGTCGTGTTGGTGTTTGGATTCGTCTGGTCGCGCTGCTGACATTCATCGTGAACCCGACTGTCGCCGAGAGCAGGGTCTGCGGATCGATCTCGGTCGCCATCGTCGTTCCGTCGTCGCCGAGGAAGCCGATGATGCCGGGCACGCCCGACCAGTCGTTGTTTGCCGTGATCAACGCGGCGTTGACCAGTTCTGCGAAAAGGGCAGCGTCTGGTACGCGCGTCGCCGCGGGCCGACTCGACCGCCATCGCGCGCCCGCGATTCCTCCGACGGCAATGGCGAGGGCGCGACGATTGGGCGCCGGTGGCGACGAAGGCGAAGTGCGCGCAGCAACATTGAATCGTTTCTCCGGGAATGGACCCGTGGAGCCGCGGACCATACCACGCCCCGCGCAGCGCGAAATCCGCGGGTTCAGATTCGGTTGGGCGGTGCACAACCATCAGCCTCGCGTCGCCACGGCACCCGCGCCGATGCATCGTCATCCTCCGCATGTGTTAACGTCTCGTACGCGACGACCCTCGAGCGCCGCCGACACCACCATGCGAATCGCGTCCCCGTTCGCCCGTCCCATGCGGACAACGCTCGTCGCCCTGGCGGCGACCGCGGTGGGCGTGGTCGTCTGCTTCCTTCTCGTCGATGAACCCGTCGCGAACTTCGTCGCCCGGCATCCGATCGATCGCCACGCGTGCGCTGAAGGCGATCACGACGACGCCGCCGATCCTTCGGGCGTGGACGCCGGCGATCCTCGCCGCCGTGCTCGTGTGGCACGTTGCGCGGCGCGCCCGGCCGCCTCGCGCTGGGAACGGACCATCGCCGGGGCGTGCCTGGATTTCCTGCTCGTCGCCGACCAGCGCCGAGTCGCTCAAGTTCGTCTTCGGTCGGGCATGGCCGAAGACGTGGATCGACGACAATCCCTCGCCTGTCGCCAACGGCGTCTACGGATTCAACTGGTTCCACGGCGGAGAGGAGTTCGGCTGCTTCCCATCGGCCACATGGCGATCACGGTCGGCTTCTTCTCCGTCCTCTGATCGCGTCCCCGCCTGCGTCCCCTGCTCGCTGCGCGACCATCGCCGTCGCGCTCGTCGGGAAGGACTACCACTTCGTCGGCGACATCCTCGGAGGTTCGTCCGTCGGTTTCTGCTCGGGCCTGTGGATCGCGCGCGTGCGGACTGACACGGAGTCCAGTCGACCCCATGCGTTCGACCTCGCCCACCGCGGCGTCTCACGGTGAAGTTGGGTTGCGGGCACGAGAATCAACTGGGACGCGTATGACGCCCGCGACGCGGGGCGCGACCAGACGTGACGCATGAACCCGGCCGCGAGCAGGAAGAGGCGGCGGAACGAAGGAGATCCCTTCATCCTGCCGCCTTCCGGCCTTGCAGGCCCGTGGCGAAAGCTTTTCGGGCTGCGGACGAGCAGGATTCCGCGATTCCGCGTCGCCGCCGCTTGCCGTAGATTCCGTGGAATACGGCTGCGCGGCGGCTCCCAACTTGATCATGGATCTGCGAAATCCTGCTCGCCCTCGCCGTCGAAGCACTTTCGCCACGGGCTGCTCGCGCGCGGTGGTCCACGGTCGTCACCGCGCCGGTCCGCACGAGGGCGATCCGATCACGGCTGCCAGTTGCCCAGCAACAGGCCGAGATCGCCAGGGCCGACCGTGCCGTCGCCATCGAAGTCGCCGCGCGTTCCGCTTGCGCCCCACTCGCCGAGCATGAGTCCGATGTCGATGCCGTCGACGTGGCCGTCGCAGTTCATGTCGCCGGTCAGGCCGAGTCCGGAGAGGTTGAGCAGTCCGGCCGCCGACGCATCGGCCGGCGGATCGCCGTCGGGCATCCCCTCGTTGTCGAAGACCTTCTTCCAGAAGTCGGTCGCGCCCGGCGAGACGATCACGTAGCTGGTCTGCCACGCCGGCGCGGTGACCGAGGCGGAGAAGGTCAGGAGCGCATCGCCATCGGCGGGAGCGACCGAGTCGATCGCCGTCAGCACGAGCCCCTCCGAGCCGAAGGTCGCCTCGAAGCGATCGTCGAGCGCGACGATGTCGCTCGGCTGGAGATCCGAGAGGACGATCATGTCGCCGGGAACGAGCAACGGCGAGGACTCGAGCACCTCCCAGCGAATGGTCGGCTCGCACCCGACGCGCCTCAGGCCGTGGCCGGAGACGACCATCCCGTCGGGCGCGCTCTCCTCCGAGATCCCGCCCTGCTGGTTGAGCTCGTCGCCGCTGAAGGCGAGCTCCGAGATGAGCGAGAGCGTCTTGTTGAGCGTGTCGGCGCCCTCGGCGAGCTCGGTGTACTTCGCCTTCGTGATGGTCTTCGCGCCGCCCCAGTCCTTGTGGGAGTTCCCGTCGCGCGTGCGCCGGATGATCTTCAGCTCGCCCTTGTCGATGTCGAAGATGTTGTAGACCTGGTGCACGTGCTTCCATGTCGGCATCGGCTTGGGATCGGTGCACTGCTGCCGGAAGACGACGATCTCCTTGTCCACGGGCATGTCGTCCTTGTTCAGCTTGCTCTCGACGTTCTGGCCGCCGATGAAGATGCACTTGCCGACCGCCTGCGACTTGGCGGCGCCGTTCTTCTTGAACGTGAACGCGAAGTCGCCGTACTGGTTGCTGTTCGTGCACTCCACGCGGAACTGGTTGTCGTTCTTCCCGTCCTTGAAGGTCGAGATGAGCTTCGTTCCGCTGCCCACGGCGGCGCACGGACAGCGCTTCCCGGCGAAGTTGACCTCCTTCACGACGCCGTTGTTGCATTCGGCGGCGGTGAGGTTGAGCGTCGTCTCCTTCGGAAGCGAGGAGAAGACGAGCAGGTCGTATGCGGCGTTCGCCGCGTTGAACGAGAGCTCGTACGCGCCGTTGTCGTCGCTCGTGGCCGGCCCGAAGATGTCGACCGGGTCGTTGCTCTTGATCGCCGTCACGTTCCGACCCTTCGCCGGCAGGTTCGCCGGCTTGTTCTCCTCGGTGATGGCGATGTACTCGGTCTTGCCCTTGATCTTGACGAGGCCGGCGGAGAGCGGGGCGACGATGAACGCTGCGCACGACATGGCGGCAGCGGCGACCGTGGCATGGCGGACTTCGAGACGCATGACAGACCTCTCCCCGGCGCACGACAGGCGCCGCAGCGGCGATGAACGGTGGGCCTTGTCGCGATCTCGGTCGAACATCGCCGTGCCGGCCACATCCATCTATCACCGTCGGCGCGCTTCTGACACGACCATGCCGCATCGCGCGCTGCGTGGCAGGGGTCGGCGAGTCTCCCCGGGCGTCCTTCCTACTTCACGACGCGCGACGACCATCGCCGCGGCACGCTGGTCTCCGTTCTGGCCGCACCGTCGGGACCGAAGTACGCCCGTTCGGCATGGCGATCTCCGTGGCGAGCCCGGCGCGGCGGCTCGGTCGCCGACGCGGCGTGCCCGGTCTGGAAGCGGCGCAGCGTCGTCACCGCCGCCCAGCGGCGGATGCGATCGGGCAGGTGCAGCGTCGATGGATCGATCGCCGCCGCCCAGTGCCGACGATGAAGCGAGGATCCAGACGCGCCGACGGCCACGACGGCGAAGACCGCGCGCCGACGGGTGACGCGCGCCCACGTGGGCGAGCCGAGGTCGAGCATCGGATCGTCGGCCCGGCCACGGCCACGACGTCCATGTCGGCGTAGCTTCGGGAGGAGATCACCGGAGCGCTGTTCGCGCGGCTTCCGCCAGCCGCGCCCGTCGCGTCCCTGGATTCGCTTCCGGCCGCCATGGCGGGAGCGTTCCCGACATTGCCGGCGCCACCCGCCGAACCGGCGGCGTTCATCCCGCTCGAGGCGACGGCGGCGCCGTCCGCGACGACGCCACCTCCTCCGACGCCCGACTTGAGCACCGGAAGCGTGAACTTCGCCCCGACGGAAGAACCCGTCGGCAGGTAGGTGACCATCCACGATCGCTCGATCGGAAGCCGGTAGATCCCCGTCTCGTCCGCCTCGGGATAGCCACCCTTCGGCGGCTCGCCGCCGGCGGGCATGAAGTAGCGCCGCGCCGACGATGCGTCGTCGTTCTGATGCACGAGGACCGGCTTGGCCTCGATGCCGTTGGGCGCGATCGCGTAGCCGGGCAGCGCATCGTCCAACCCGTCGAGGAGATCGCTCAGCTCCGGCACCACGCCGCGCCCCTTGGCCTGCACCTCCATCGTCACGGCGCGATCCTTGTCGCCCGCCTGGAGCCGGCGCAGGTCGACGATCTGGCTGACCGCCAGCTCGCGGACCGGCCGCGGCGCCGCCTCGGCGCCCACCGCGAGTGGCGGCGAGTTCGACGGCAGCGAGAGCGTGACCGCGCCCATCGGATCGTTGAAGTACATGTCCATCGCGATCTGCGGGATGCGATCGACGCTCGGGTCCTTGCGCCGGAGGAGCAGGTACGCCATCGGCTTCTCCTGCCACCCGTCGTCGCCGTTCTCGACGACCGGCCGCGACGGATTGAGCGCCTCGAAGAAGCCGATCGACTCGACGTCGAAGTCCTTGCGGAGCGCCTCCTCGATCGCCTTGCGCAACTGGTCGCGGTAGTTCATCGCCCGCCACGTGTTGCCGACGCGCCCGTACACGTCGTTCTGGAGGTACTTCGCGAAGCCGCCGGTCTCACGGTCGACCGCCGTCGTGAAGCGCAGCGAGAGCATGGCGCCGAAGGTTCGTCCCACGCCGACGCGGTCGGGTCCGTCGATGGTGAGCCGGAGCTTGATCTCGTCCTTCACCAGGTCCTGGTAGAGCTCGTTGAGGCCCCGCAACGAGGCGCCCGAAGGATGGTCGCCGACGATGCGCAGCGCGTGCCGCACCAGCCGCGGCTTGACCTCCGGCGGCGCGCCGCCGATCTGCGCCTCGACGGCGCGCGCGAAGTCGCTCAGGTGGCGATCGGCGGCGTCGGAGGGCAGGGCGAGGATGGCCGCGCGGATGCGGTCGATCTGATCGTCGCGACGCGCCGTGTCGGCGAGGATGTCGTCGCGGTTGAGGTAGTTGAGCTCGCTGGAGGTGATCGCCGCGGCGAACCAGCGCTGGTACACGCCGGCGTCGTCGCGCTCCTCGCCGCGCTCGACGACCTTCGCGTACTGGGCGGCGGCCCGGGCGAACGCCTCGAACGCGTCCTGGCGGTACGCGTCGTACTTGGCGAACTCCTGCTTCTGGTTCGCCTGCTTGAACTGCATGCGGTCGTAGGCGAGGCTCGCCTTGTTGATCGCGAAGCGCCACGAATCGGGCTCGGCCGCGAGCGCGCGATCGACCAGCTCGATGGCGATGCCGTAGCCCTTGTCGACGAGCCCGGCGATCTCGGAGACGGTGCGGTTCATGCCCGCGGCGCGCTGCGCCTCGCGGTCGCGCCACTCGCCGCTGAGGCTCGCGCGCATGGCGTCCGCGAGCGCCGCGGCGGCGGGCGCCGGCATCTGCTCGATCGGTCCGAAGACACGCTCGATGTCGCCGCGGTCGAAGACCTCCGTCCTAGCATGGCACGCCTTGAAGACCTGGGTGACGCTCGGAAGCTGCCGCGCCTCGATGCCGAACTGCTCAAGCACGGCGACGAGCCGCTTGAGCCGTTCGAGGTTGCGGCGCTGGCGGCCGCGCGTGACGGGCGCCACGGAGCCCTGGTCGCGGTAGCCGAAGAACATGTACATGCCATCCTCGTCGTCGCGGTTGGGCGTCACGTTGAGCCGGCTCTCCCAGCTCTGGAGGAACTGGTCCGCGAGCTCCGTCGCCTGGTCGGGCGTGCGCTTCGCGCCGCTGACGAGCATCTCGAGCGCCAGATCGGTCTTGTCGGCGATCGTCGCGATCGCGATCGAGGCCTTGCTCGCCCGCGCCGCGAGGCTCGGCTCGATGGCGTCGAGCCAGCGGTCGCCGGGCAGCGCCCGCAGCAGGAGCTCGGTCTCGCGGGCGATCACGCGCTGCCGCCCCTTGTCCTTGACCGCCGCCTCGGCCTCGGCGACGAGCGCGGTGGTGAGCATGCGCAGGGGCACGCGCAGCGTCCGCACGTCGACGTTGGGCTGCGAGAGGAGCGTGTCGACGGCGTCCTTCATCGTGAGGATCGTCTGGGCGCGCTGGGCCACGTCGAGCTTGGCGTCGCGGATCGTCATCGCCCGGAGCGCGACGATCTCCAGCGCCGCCGGTCCAAGGGCATCGTTGGCGAAGAGCTTCGCGAACCACGCCGTCGCCTGGGCCGGGGGAACGTGCGGAAGCAGGTCGATCGCGCGGCGCATCGCATCCTGGCGCACCGCGAACGGGGCGTCGAGCAGCGCCGCCTCGCAGAAGAGCCCCCATGCGGCCATGCGATGACGATCCGCCTCCGGTCCGCGCAGCGTGGTGGAGAGCTCGACGTTGTAGCGCCCGTGATTCACGAGCACCGCGGCGTCGCCGCGGCCGCGGGCCTCCTCGAGCGACGGCAGGTACTCGTACGCCTCGACGACGAGGCCCGCCCCGGCGAGGAAGTCGACGGCCCGCTTGCGCTTCGCCGGATCCTGCCCGCCGAAGAGCCGCGTGCCCGACTTGATCTGCGCCAGCAACGGACCGGTGCTGCACTTCGCCGCCGCCGACTCGAGGAGCTTCGCAAGCGCCTGGAGCTGCCACTCCTTCATCTCGCCCGGCGCCGCGTCGGCGATGGCGAGCACCTCCTCCGGAAGGAGACCCGGATCACCCTTGTTCATCGACTGGAGGATGTGCGCGTAGATGCTCTCGGCCTCGGCGCGCGGACGTTCCGCCATGAACTCGGCGAAGGCGTCCCACTCGCCCGCCATCACGTGCAGGTGGAGCCACTTCGCCAGATCGGCCGGTGGAGCCGTGCGCGGATCGGGCCGCGGCGTGACGCCGAAGCCAAGCTGCGACCGCGCCGCGAGCACCGCCTTCGGCGTGCGCGCGAAGTCGAGCGTCTTGACGACCTCGAAGAGCGGCGAGGGCTTCGGCCCCGGCGCGGCGGCGCCGTCGTCCTCGCCGAATCCCTTCCCGAAGAGCGCGTCGAGATCGACGCCCATGCCGGCGTAGACGGCCTTCATCTCGCGACGCTCATCCTTCGAGAGCGAGAGGTACGTCGCCTTCAGTTCGGCCAGCTCCTCCTTCGGGAGCGTGGGACCGGAAGGCGCGGTCGCGGATGGTGCATCGCCCGGTGGTCCGCCGGAGATCGTCGGAGCACCCGCCGCGGACGGCGCGCCGGCTCCGGCGGGCGCCGCTGGTGGCGTCGCGGGCGGGGTCGCCTGCGCGGCTGGCGCCGCCGCGCCCGGCTTCCTCGCGGGCGCTACGGACGGGCGTCGACGGAAGCGCCCGGTGCCTGCGCTTGAAACCGATTGCACCGCGACACGCGACGATCGCCGAGATCGTGCGCGTGGCGCTTATCGTGCGACCACCATCCACAGCCAGCCCGTACGTCGCGCCGCGACGACTCGCCGCCGACCGGTCAATCCGCGTTCGCTCTGCATTCCCGACATTCGTCGACTCCGTTTCGTCATTGGGTCCGTCGATCCGTCGCCTCATGCGCGTCCCAGTTGGTTCTCGCGCCCCACCCAACCCAGTTCCGCCGTAAGACGCCGCTGTGGGCAAGGGGTCGAACGCATGGAGGTCTCCTGGAATCCGTATCCGCCCGCCCTGGCTCTCCGTCACCATCCCGGCCCGATGTCGTCGTTGCCGCCCGCGCCGCGCGCATCGCGCCGCCGAGGCGGGCGCGGGTTCTTGCCCGGACGGTCTCCCGGCCGGAGGCCGTCCGCTCCCGTCCGCGGCGACTCGCGCGGAAGCGGATGCGCCTGAAGCTCGCCGAGACTGTTCTGCTCCAGGTTCAGCACCAGTTCGAGGTTGCGCTCGTAGTCCTGCACGCGTTGCGGCGACTCCTTCGCGTCGCCGCCTCGCGAGATATCGGAACTGCTGCCGCGACTTGCCCGAGATCGCCGAGCCGGTCCTCGGCCGGCTTGCCGGCGAGGCGCATGAGCCGCGCCGTAGTAGTACGCCGTCGCGAGTTCCTCGCCGTCGACCGCGCCAGTTCGTGCTCGGCCTTCACCTCGGCGCGGTCGTCGACGCCGGTCGCGCCCGCGCCCGTTCCCGAGCAGCCCTGGAGGCTCGCGCTGATCGCGCGCGGAACTCGTCCAGCAGATCTCCAGCTCGTCGACGCCGCGCTGGTCGCCGGAACGGCCATCGCCGGCTCTTGCCCCATCAGTTCGGCTGGATCACCCGATGGCTTTCCAGCAGGATTGCCCTGATCTGCGCGAGCCTTGGTCGCCTGCTGAGCAGCGCTTGCTCTTCGCGGCCCGCCCTCAACTCCTCGGCGCGCGCGCCGCCTGGCCTCTGCGCAGTCCTCGGACGCACGACAAGGTTGCGGTTCGTCGCCTCGATTCGCCGCGAGGTGCCGCGTGCTGCTCTCCTGCGCGCCGCACCGGCGCTCCTCGCGGCGGTCGTCGGCGCGGGCTAAAGCCGCGCAATGTGGACCGCGGCGCCGTGACCGGGACCGAAGTGAAACCTTGAGGACGCCAACCGGCACGAGCCCAGCACGTCCAAAGTTCTCGACGCGATCATGGATGGTCTCTCGTGATTCGGTGGATGCGGATCGGTCATGCGCGTCCGCGACTCTCCGCCGCCCACAACCCAATTCCGCCGTGAGACGCCGCTGTGACGATCGGGGTCGAACGCATGGAGGTCTACTGCAATCCGTCTCCAGGAGGGGCGCGAGAACGAGGCGGCCGGCGCGGGGTTCTGGTCGGCCGGCACCCAGCAGCTCCGGTTCGGCGCTGGAACGCTCGCCATAGGCCCGTTCCCTCCGGAGCGGTTCGGCCAGCGCAGCAGCCGCGGTGGACCGGTCCGCGGCGGTCCCGAACGCGTCGCCGCCCGGCGAGCATCAGCGGCGTGAGCAGCGCACACGCGCTGCATCCGAAGCCGAGCGCCACGAGGCCGGCCTCGCGGAGGCCGATCGCCTCGGAGACGCGCGGGCTGATCATGGTGAGCCGCTCGACGACCTCGCTCGGCAGGTGCCTCTGGTTGCCGTCGTGGTAGATGCCTCCGAGCCGCGCCGCGAGCTGCCGCAGACCGGCGGCGTCCTGTCGCGAATTGTGGCCGCCGACGAGCGAACCACGGTTCGGGTCGCCGACACCAATCACGATCACGTCGGCGATCGAGTCGGGGCGCGCCGCCGGCGCCGGGGCGTGGTCGACGTCGCCGTCGCTGACCACCAGCAGCGTCGCCGACCGGCGGGCCCACGGGCGGGCCATCTCCAGTGCCGCGTTGACACCCAGATTGATGTCGGTCGATCCCGGCTCGAAGGCGACGTACATCGGGAGGCCGTCGAGCACGTTGGCGATGACGTTCTTGTCGAAGGTCTGCTGGATCACCGGCAGCGCCTTGGTGTAGAACGCGATGACGCTGATCCGCGTGCTCTTCATGTCGAGTCGGTCCAGGATTCCCTGGACGATCGTGCCGGCCCACGCCGCGCGCGACACCTTCTCGCCGCCGACCGTCGCCGCTTCCGATCCCGCGTCCTTGATCTGCATGCTCGGCGAGACGTCGAGGCAGACGACCAGTTGCATCGACGCCTTGGCCGAGGGCTCGACGTCCACCTCGATCGGATCGTGCAGGAGAAGGACCGTCGCGCCCCACGCCGCCGCGGCGACGGCGAGGCACCTCAGGACCGGAACGGCGGAGACCCAGGCCGCGGGCCTGCCGCCCGGACCGAACGCGAGCCGCGCCACGCGGCGGATGCGGCGGGCGTGCAGGAACTCGGCGAGCGCCGTCAGGGCGAGCGCCAGGATCGCGACAAGGTTGGCGATCACCATGGCGTGTACCTCGCGCCGAGCAGTCCGACGAGATGGAATCCGATCAGGCCCAGCGCCACCAGCGCGAAGGGCCCGAAGTGATCCATCGGAACCGTGCCCTTCGACTTGAACGTCGCGGGACGCATCCGATCGATGTGGTTGAAGACCCGCTTCAGGCTCGCCGGATCGTGCGCCGCGAACGCCTCGCCCCCGGTGGCGCGGGCGATCTCGACGACCTCCTGCGGGATGTCGTCCTCCGCGACGTGGATGTGGTAGACGGTGATCTTCGCCTCCTGGAGCATCTCCGCGATCTCGAACTCCTCGCCATTGCCGAGATCGGAGCTGTCGCCATCGGAGACGAGCACGATCATGCGATCGCCCTCGCCCGCCTCGGCCAGCATGTTGTCGCGGCAGAACCGGAGCGCCGCGCCGATGCGCGTCCCGGCCATGTGCAGCGGCTGGCGCTCCGGGTTCGCGAAGGGCATCGCGTTGCGGATCGCGACGAGGTCCTTCGTGAGCGGAACCCAGCGGATCTGCTCCGAACCGAAGATCGTCAGCCCGAACGCGTCGCCCTCGCGCTCCCGGGTGAATCCCTCGATGGCGCTGCGGGCCATCTCGTATCGCGGACCCGCCATGCTGCCGGAGACGTCCATGCAGAACTGGATGTTCGAGAGCGAGCGTTCACGCCTGGGCTGCTGGAGCGTCTGCGGGCCGGCGAGGATCACGATCGCGGTCGCCAGCAGGAGCAGCGGCACGACGTCGAACGCCCCGAGCATCCAGCGCAGCCAGCGGCGCTGGACGTGCGGCTGGTGATCGAATGGCAGGACCAGTCCCCAGCCGCGCGCGACGACCGACCACGCCAGCACGACCGGCACGCCCAGCAGGAGCAGGACCCAGGGATGGGCGAAGGTCATCGACGGGCCTCCGCGATCGCGCGCGAGGCGTCTGCCGGCGCGGCCGAGCGCGCAGCGTGCCGCGACGGCGCGGACGAGGACGTCGATGGCGCGTCCGACGCGATCGGCGCGGGTGTCGGCGCCAACCGCACGTGCGCGAAGGGCTCGAGCAGCGCCGCGACGGTCTCGTCGGGCGCGCTCTGGTCGCGCGCGTTCTCGTCGCGCGTGCCATCGTTCGACCGACCCTCGCCGGATTCGCCGCCGGCCCGCTCGTCCTCGGCCTCCCGTCGTCCGTGCAGCCATCCTTCCACGGCGCGAAGCAGCCGCCCCGACTCGGGATGCGCCCGCAGCGCCGCCATGACGTCGGCACGGCTGGAGGCGCCGTGCGCGCGCGAGTCGCCGTCGTCCACGGCTCGCGGAAGATCGACGAGGTGCTCGCCCCAGAACCGATAGAGCAGCAGCTCGAGCCGTCCGCGCTCGGCCACGGACATCCTCCTGGAGCGCGCCGCCTCGACCAGCGGGCGCAGCAGGTCGGCGAGCGACGGCGGCGGCTCGACGGCCGGCGCGGGCTCGGGCGCCCGACGGCGCATCGCGCGGCGAGCGAGCACGACCGCAGGCACCGCGATCCAGGCGATGCCGATCGCCAGCAGGGCGCGTCGGTACCATCCGTGGAGCGTGAATGGCGGCTCGGCGAGCCCATACAGGTCCGTTCCGTGGTTCGGCGGCAACTGCGAGACGATCCGCACCGGCAGCGGCGCGAGGTCGCTGGCGGGCGCGCCGTCCGCATGCTCGAGGAGATCGCGAAGATCGAAGTCGCCCGCGATGGCGCCGATGAACTCCACGCGATCGATCGTCGCGCCTCCATCGTCCGCACGGCTCTCGGCAACCCGCACCAGCATCGGCGAGGCGAGGTTCTGGTTCGGTCGGAGCGCCGAGGGCAGCGCACCCGGCGAACCTCGACGCCCCGCGAGGCCGCGAGCGGCGACCGCCGCGGGCGCATCGGGCGCATCGGCGGGCGACGCGGCTCGACGCGATCCGCGCAGACGAGGCGCGCGCCCAGCCACGCGCAAAGGCCGGGCGACCTGTGGCCCGCGTTCATCGCCGCCCTCGCGCGGTGCCGGCCCGCGTCGCGAGGAAGTGGCGCAGCAGGGCGATGAAGAGGAGGTCGGTTCGCACCCGGAGATAGCTCGCGCACCTGAACGAGGTCGGTGCAGGCTCGGTGTCCTTGCGACCAGCCGATTGCGCGCCCGTGCCGAGGAACGTCCGACCCGTCTCCGCCTCCAGCCCGCGGAAGAAGCCGGCGCGGAAGCGACCCAGCTCGGCCGGATCGAGCACGTGGATCACCGCGCAGTCGTGCCGCTGCGTGGCGTGGCGGATCGCCGGCAGCGCCTCGGGGTCGTGCAGGTCGCTGATCACCACGATGACGCTCGATCGATCGGCCCGCGCCTGGAGCTGCGACAGCCGCTCGCCGACCAGCGTCCCCTCGTCCGCGCGGCCGATGCGGCAGTTCGATGGCCCGCCAGAGGTCGTTGCCGACGAGAGCCGCCGTAGGCCGCGTCGCCGCTCGCCGCCACCCACGACGCCGACCGGGCTCAGCCGCCGCTGCGCCAGCAGTCCCAGCGCGGCGCCGATCCAGACCGCGACGTCGTGCTTGCTGAGCGGCGTCGACGCCACGGCCATCGACGCGGAGGTGTCGATCACGATGTAGAACGTGGTGCGGCCAGGCGCTCGTGCTCCTTCACGAAGGAGGCCTGCCCGTGCGGGCGGTGAGGCAGTTGAGCATGCGGATCGAATCGCCCGGCACGTACGGGCGCGGCGCGTACTCGGAGTCCGCTGCC
Organism: Phycisphaerales bacterium; assembly: GCA_046350555.1. Lineage (GTDB taxonomy): Bacteria > Planctomycetota > Phycisphaerae > Phycisphaerales > SM1A02 > JAXMAF01. The sequence goes on along the minus strand of JAXMAF010000012.1, from coordinate 126,113 downwards.
GACGAAGCAGGCGTCGGCGCCGGAGAACGCGAAATCGTCGGCGAGGCGCGCACGACCATTTCAAAGTCGCCGCGGGCGAGCGCGGCAGGCGGCAGCAGGAGGGCGTGCTCGATGGGAATTCATGCGGCACGAGGTGGGCGATCGTCACGCAGGCGTGTCGAGGATTCCCTTGAGCACGTCGGCCGGCCGGCGTCCTTCCGCGAGAGCCTCGTACCTCAGGCGGATCCGGTGCAGCATCACGTCGTCGGCCAGGGCGAAGAGGTCCTCGGGGATCGTGTAGTCGCGGCCGTGGATCCACGCCCGGGCGCGCGACGCATGGGCGAGCGCGAGGACGGCGCGCGGACTGCATCCGAGCTCGATGTCCGGATGCGTGCGCGTCATGTTGACCAGCTCGACGCAGTCGCGGATGAAGACCTCGCTCACGTGCACCTGCTGCACCGCGCTCATCGACTCGGTCAGGTCCCGCAGGTGCAGCTTCGACGACGAGTCGATCGCGTCGAACGCCGACATCGGCACCGCGCCGTCGCCCTGTCGCTTGAGCTTGAGCGTGAGGCTGCGGCGCGCGACCTCCGCCTCGTCCTCCGGCGACGGATAGCCGAGGCGGTGCCGGAGCAGGAAGCGGTCGAGCTGCGCCTCGGGAAGCTCGAAGGTGCCCGACTGCTCGACGGGATTCTGCGTGGCGATCACCAGGAACGGCGCCGGCAGGTCGTGCGTCGTGTCGCCGATCGAGACCTTCCGCTCCTGCATCGCCTCGAGCAGCGCCGACTGCACCTTGGGCGAGGCGCGGTTGATCTCGTCCGCGAGCAGCAGGTTGGTGAAGACGGGTCCGCGATGGATGCGGAATTCCCCCGCCCTCTGGTCGAGGATCTCGGAGCCGACGATGTCCGACGGCAGCAGGTCGATCGTGAACTGCACGCGGTTGAAGCGGAGGTCGATGGCGCGGGCCACGGCCTGGACCATCAGCGTCTTGGCGATTCCCGGCACGCCTTCGAGCAGCAGGTGCCCGCCGGTGAGCAGCGCGATCAACACGCGCTCGACGACGATCTCCTGGCCGACCACGGTGCGCGCCACCTGGGCGCGTACGCTGTCGGCGAAGGGGCACGCGCGTCGCGTCTGGAGTTCGGCGGCACTCATTTCGGAGGCGCTCCGGCGCCGTCCTCGTGCGCGGCTGGCGTGGCGGGGTCCGGAGCCTCCGCGAGGCGCTCGGCGAGCAGCATGCTCACGATGGACCTGACCTGGTCGATTCGGACGCCGGCGGCCCGGACCTTCCCGGCGCGATCGATGACGACCGTCGCCGGAACGAACTTGACGCCGAAGGCGAGCGAGGTCGCTCCGGCGGCGCGCGGCGGCGCGCCCACGGCGCTCGCGGCAGCCGGCACGACCCGCGGCTCCGCAGGCACGGGCTGGGCTACGGCGGCCTCGTCCGGATCGGGGGCGTTGTCGGCGTCCTCATCGTCGGCGACGCTGGCGCTCGAGGCGGCCATCACGACTCCCGCGGCGCCGCGCTGCACGGTCACGATCCGGATCGCCGCGCCGCCCGAGGCCGGTTGCGACGATGGATCGATGCTCGCTTCGCGCGCCGGCTCGGCGGCCTGCTCGCCCGGTTGCAACGCCGGCTGCACGGGCTGCGTCCCGCTGGTCGGCGCCGCCTTCGGGCCAGCGGCGTCGCGCACGATCGGAAACGCGACGCCTCGCGCGGCCGCCACGGTCTTGACCAATTCCCACGTTCGGTCGGCATCGGCGCCGCGGTCGGCGACTCCGACGAAGATCACGCCCTGCGGACCGAACTCCCGTTCGATCGCGGCGAGCTCGACGAGCTGTTTCAAGGATGTCGAGTTGCCGGGCGAGAAGAAGTGGACGACGACGGCGCGATCCTTCCACGCCTCGCTCGGGACGGGCGCGCCGAGCCACAGGTCGCCGGCAAGCCTCGGCGCCGGCTTGCCCTCGATCCGCTTGAGCGCCGCAGGCCGCGCGGTCCCGCCGTAATAGGCCTCGGCCGGCAGGCCCGTGCCGCCGTCATCGACCGCGGCCGCTGGCGCCGCCTCGGCGAGCAGGAGCTTCACCGCCTTCTCCACGCTGTCGGGCGTGAGCCCGGCGCCGCGAACGACGCCGCCGCGATCGATCACCACATAGGTCGGCCAGAACTGGAGGTGGTAGTTCTTCGTCGACTGCCCGCCGCCGTCGGGCGCCGGCTTGTCCAGTCCCACGGGGTAGTTGATCGACTTGTCCTTGACGACTCCCGCGGCGCGATCCCAGCCGCTCGACGCGTCGTGCACACCGACAAAGACGAGTCCCTGGTCCTTGTACTTCTTCACCAGGTCGACGTTCTTCGGGATCGACGCCATGCACGGACCGCACCACGTCGCCCAGAAGTCGACCACGACGACCTTGCCGCGCTGATCCTTGAGCGCGAGCGAGTCGCCGATCCACTTGTCGATCGTCAGTTCCTGCGCGGGTTGCCCCTCGAGCTTCTTCAGTTCCGCCGGGCGACCGGCACCGCTGAAGAACCAGTCGTCCGGAAACGACCCGGCGTCGGCGGCCGTGGCCGTGGCGCCGAGCGCACCAACGAACGCCGCGACGCCCGCCGCGCCTGCGGCGCGCGCCCACGGGCTGGCGGGCCGGAGTCGGTCGCGTTGCGCCGCGCTCCTTCGATGACGGTCGCTCGACCCACCGCGCAGCAGGCGCCAGATCCATCGGCCCCGACTGAAGGCCTGGTCATCCCGGGCGCAGGGGCTGGACATCGCGTTGCACGTCACGGTCATGGAAGATCTCCTGAAGACGTCGATCGGTCCTTCGTGCCCGCGGGCATCCACGCGGGTTCGGCGACGGGAGCGTCGCTCGTTGGCGCCGCTCCCCCGGTTCGTGCACATGCGTCGCGGATCGACGCCGAAGATGGCGCCTCGCGCGGGGTGCGAGAGCGCAGCGAGCGCACCGTTCGCGCCACGATCGACGCCATGATACGGCCATGGATGGCACGTTGTTGGAGCGTCGATCGCGCATCGATGGAGCGTCGATGTGGCCTCGATGCAGCATCGGTGCAGCATCGGTGCGCCACCGGCGCGGCCACGCCCCAGCCGTCACGTGGAGTCGATTCAGCCCCGATGCCGGCATTCCACGACGTCGACTCGGCCATCAGCGGCCCGGATCTCGACATGCTGCCAAGTGCCGCGACATGATGCGACATGATGCGACATGATGCGACATGACGCGACATCATGCGGCCTGATGCGAAGTACCGTGACCGGCCGCGACAGGCCGTGATGTGCCGCGACGGGCTGCGAAAGGCCGCGACATGCGTCGCAAAGCGTGCCGGCGCCAACGCGATGCGCGATCCAAACGAAAGGGACGCCGGTCGTCGACCGGCGTCCCGTGCAGCCCGTGGCGAAATTCACTCGAGATCGCGCCTTCCGTACCGGTCGCTTCGGGTCGACGTGGCCGACGCGCTCATGCTCGCACGATCACGGTCGGACACGATCCCGCCATCACCTCACACGGACTCCAGTAGACCTCCATGCGTTCGACCCCGATGGCCCACAGCGGCGTCCGAGGACGGAGTTGGGTTGGATGGGGCGCGAAAGTCAACTGGGAGGCGTATCAGGTCCACGCCCCGAGCAGCAGGCCGAGATCCGCGCCATCGACGACCCCGTCCTGGTTGAGATCGGCCGGACCCGTGCCACCCCAGGCGCCGAGCAACAGGCCGAGGTCGGCGCCGTCGACCATGCCGTCGCCATTGAGGTCGGCCGGGCTCTCGACGGGCGGCGGAACGGCGCGGTCGAACTGGATGTGGTCGACCTCCATGTCCGCGTCGGCCGCGGTCACCGTCACGCGGCCGATCCCGACCGTGCTCGTGAATCCGATGAAGCGATCCTCCGCGGTCGTTCCGTTGGTGACCGCGTCGCCGACGATGCTGAACGTGTGCTCGCCAAGCGGCGAGTCGTCCTCGCCGAAGGCGGCGATGACAACGTCGTGCGGCCCCTCGGCGATGTCGGTGACGACGATGCCGAACTTCGTGGGCAGCGCGCCGAGCGCCTCGGCGTCGAAGACGAGCTCGATCGAGGATCCGGCGAACTGGACGCCGGAGGTCCCCGCCGTGCCGCTTCCGTCGATGACACCATCGTCGCCGTCGACCGAATCGGTCTCGGGGCCGGGCGGCAGCACATCGCTCAGGACGAGCGAGGCGCCGAACGGCGTGGTGACGCCACGCTCGAAATCAAGGACGACATAGTCGACGCCGGGGTCTTGGACCCCGAACGGACTGTCAGCCAGGGACAGGTACGGCGCCGGTTCGATGAACACGAGCGGCGATGGCACCGTGATGCTGTACTGGATGTGGTCGATCTCGAAGTTGCTCGTGAGGCAGACCACCTCGACCCGCTTCACCCCAGCGTCCGCATGCAGGCCGAGGAATCGATCTTCCGCGGTCGTGCCTTGCGCCGAGGCGTCGCCGACGACGGTGAAGTAATGGATGAAGGAGAGCTCGTCCTGGGCGTCGAAGGTTCGCACCCTGACGATCGCGGGCCCCTCGGCCACATCGGTGACGACAATGCCGAAGTCGCGCGGCAGCGCCCCGATGACGTCGGCGTGGAACTCGAGGACGATCGGCACGCCGCGCGCCTCCGCACCGGAGGTTCCGGCCGTTCCGCTCCCGTCGATCGCGCCGTCGTCGGCATCGACCGAGTCCGTGAACGGGCTCGGCGGCACGATGTAGCTGAGCGTCAGGTCGGCGCCGAACGGGTCGACCGGCTCCTGCTCGAAGTCGATCACCACGTAGTCGACGCCGGGTTCGGTGATGTTGAAGCCGCTGTCGGCGATGGAGAGATAGGGCGCCCGGCCATTCACGACCGACGCCTCGACCGGGGGCGACGGCAGGTCGTACTGCACGTGGTCGATCTCGATGTTCGAGTCGAGGCACGTGATCTCGATGCGCTGGATGCCGGCGATGCTCTCGAGCTCGAGCAGGCGATCCTCCGCCGTGGTGCCCGAGCCGGAATCGTCGCCGATCACGACATAGGTCCACGTGCCGATCTGCGCCTGCTGGGCGTTGTAGACGTCGATGCGCACATGTCGTTCGCCCGTGGCCACGTCGGTCACGACGAACGCGAAGGCCTTGGGCAGCCCACCGAGCTTGGCCGCGTCGAACTCGATCGTGATCGGCTGGCCGGCGAGCTCCGCGGCCGAATTCCCCCCGCTGCCGCTGCCATCGATGGTGCCGTCGTCGCCGTCGACCGAATCGGTGAACGGCCCCGGCGCCACCAGGTAGCTGATGTCGAGCGTCGCGCCGTAGAGCGCCGGCGCCCCGCCCTCGAAGTCGACGAGGAATCCGTCGACACCGATCGTGCCGCCACGCTTCAGGATGGGGCTGTCCGCGATCGATGCATACGGGCGCGCCGGATGGAACGCCACCTGGCTGGCGAAAGGCAGCTCGAACTGGAGATGATCGATCTCGAGCTCGCCGCCCTCGTTGGTGATCGTGATCGACGAGATTCCCGCCGCGAACGACACGCCGATGAAGCGGTCCTCGGCGGTCGCTCCGTCGTCCAGCATGTCGCCGACGTCGTAGAACTGCGATCCGAGCGGTTCGCCCAGCGGACCGAAGGCGACCACGAGAACCCCGCCGTCGGCGCCACCGTCGGTGAAGACGAAGCCGACCTTGCGCGGCAGCTCGCCGATCGCCACCGGATCGAACGTGATCGTGGTGCTCGCCCCCTTGACGGCCCACGTGTGTCCGGCCGTGCCGAACCCATCGATGGCGCCATCGTCGCCGTCAACCGAATCGGTCGTGGCGCTCGGCGCCTTGACGGCGCCGGCCGAGATCGACACGCCGGGCAGATCGAGCGTGCCGTCCTCGAAGTCCTCGAGGACGGACGTGTATCCGAGCTGCGAGAGGTTCAGCGGACTGTCGGCCTGGGACGTGTACGGGGTGGGTCCGAGAAACGTGGCCTGCGCCGACGTGGTCTGCACCACGGCGAGCGCAACAAGCGAAGTTGCCGCGACGGTTTGGGCGATTCTCATCTATGGGTTCTCCTGGGGTTCTCGCTGGCGCTTCAACGCGCCGTTCCCCCGCTCGCGCTTGCGCGTTCGCACCGGAAATCGTGCGGTTCGGCAGGCGTTCTCGAGGGCGGAACGGTGTCTCGGCTGGACAGTCCGACGACTTCGGAACACGTGCCGCGACGGATCCGCCCACGCGACGCCGAAGGGGCGACGCGCGTGCGGCCACGGCCATGCGCCATTGAAGCGTGCAGCGTATCGGCAACCCCATCGAGTGGCCAGCGACTTGATGCAGAACTCTCTTCGGAAGCACTTCGGGCCGTGAACGAAGGTGCGCGAGGATGTTGCGCCGGGGAACGCAGCGAACGCTTTCTTCTGCCGGGCGGAAGGAGGCCGGGAGAGGGCGAAGGTCGACGCGCATCTGCTGCTCGGCCATGGATCGGCGTCGTCGGCGCATCGCGCCGAAGCGAGCAGGTGAATGCAGCATGTGCACAGATCGATCGCCCTCTCCCGGCGCCGCTCGCTGGCCCTCTCTCCGGGCCTCTCCCGACTCTGTCCAGCCGTGTTCTGCCAGACCGTCTCACCGTCCATTTCATCGGCCGGCTTACCGGACCGTTCGGCGGACTGTGTTCCGGCTTCTCCCGCCGAGCGCGAGAGGGAGGGGCATCGCACCGCTCGGCGCGACGGGGGGTTTCCGACAGTCCATCCTCGCGCGAGAGAACCAACCTCCCGAGACGCGCCCGGGCGCGCGCCCACACCACGCGAACACGGCTGCTTCGAGCATTCCGCAGCGGCTTCACCGCACACCCGGTCGTGCGCGAAGGGCGGAACGCCGCGCGGGAACGCGGCCGCGGCTGGTTCGTCGACCCGGCCGACTCCGCGACCTGCATCCCTGATCCGCAGTCCCCCATCCCGAATCCCGATCCGCGGTACCAATCCCCGATCGCAAGCCCGGTCGAAATCCCCGGTCGAAATCCCCGATCGCGATCCCAGATCCCGATCGCTGATCCCCTGGCGACGGGCCCGCAGACTCGACCCGTTCGATGCGCTAATCCCTCCGACGTCGCCGTCCACCGGCAACGCCCGCGAGCGCCAGCAGCGCCGGCGCCGCCGGCGCCGGCACGGTCGACGGCGTGCCTTCGATCGTGATCATGTCGAACCGTGTCGTGCCGCCGCCGTAGGTGCTCGCGCCGTCGGTCGCCTGGTAGGCGCTGGTCCCCGGCGCGAAGATCGAGACGAGCCGCAGCACGAGGAGCGGGTTGTCCGCGGCGCCGGCAATGGCCGAAAGATCGGCGGTCCGGTTGTTGAACCAGGTGCTGCCCACGTTGGTCTCGAAGACGTCGAGGGCATCGAACGTGAGCCCGCCGTTGGTGGAGCAGAGAAGCTGCGACCAGCGCGATGCGGTGTTGCTGTTGCGCTGATCCCAATGCAGGACGATGTTCTCGTAGCCGACGGTGCTCACGCCGATCTCGATGCCGGCGGTCCCGCTGGCCGCGCCTTGCGAGGGATACCCGCTGGTCTGCCAGCCGAAGCCGGGCTGCACCGGATCGCTCGATCCGGCCGCCTGATTGAACGTGGCCCCGGTTGCACCGCCGACCGTGCCGAGCGTTCCGGCGCCAAGCGACGGCGCGAGCGTCTGGTTGTTGAAGTCCCACTGGGCGACGAAGTCTGCCGACGCGATCGGCGCGGCCGATCCGAACGTTCCGACGGCGACCGCCATGACAACGACGAACTTGCGACAGAGCATGTGCTTGATCTCCTGCGACAACGACGACATGACCAACGAGGGGACGGGAACGTCCCGCCCCCGGAATGAGGAAGAACCGGCGCGAGCGGCGGCACGCCTCGCTGCCCGCGGCGAAGGTCGCCCCGGCTGCTCGCCGTGTTCCGGACGCGAGCCCTCGATCGGGACCCACACCCGGCGCACCACCGCCGACCGCCCGCGCGGTGCAACGAATCGCGGCACTCGTGCTGTCGGGCCAGCGCCCGCACGACATCGGCGATACCCCGTGGCCACCGCGCCCGCACCCACCGGCGAGAGCGCCGGGCAGCGCGATCTTCGTGGCCTCGACCCCGCTTGAAGTCGCGGCCGAAGATATCACGACACGATCACGAAACGTGAAGCACCCGGAATTCCACCGGCAGTTGCGCAATCACTTCACACGGGCGATTCCGCCGCAAACGGGCCCCGATGCGTGTCCCAGTTGACTCTCGCGCCCCACCCAACCCAATTCCGTCGTGAGACGCCGTCGTGGGCACGGGGTCGAACGCATGGAGGTCTACTGAAATCCATGAAGGCGAGCTCGCGGCACGATCGAGTGAACGTGTTCGTCATCGCTCCATCCACAAGATCGAATGTCGGAGCCCCCACTTCGCCATCTTCGATCCATCGTCGTGGTCGCGCATCGGCTCGCGGTCGATGCCCCATCCGCTGTGCGCGCTCTGGAGCATGTTGAGCTTCACCTCGCCATAGTCGCCCGAATCCCACCGATAGGCGTAGATGGCGCCCTGCGCGCCATCGGCGAAGGCGACACCGACGCGCGTCACCGTCCAGACGTCGTAGAGCATGCACGTGAGCCATCCCTCGTCGAGCGCCTTGTTGCCGACCTGGGTCGTCCGCCACGCGGTCATGAGACCGTTCGCGTCGGGCCAGCCGGTGTGGAAGATGTTGAGCTGGCCCCCTGGCTCGGCGCCGAGCCCGCCTGCGGACGCATTGAAGACCACCACCGGCCGCGTCGTGCAGTTGTTGCCACTTGATTCGCCGCGGGTCCACAACGTGTCGCGCTGCACGAGCCGCGGCGCGCCCGGCGCAGGCGAAGACCCCGGCGGTGGAGAAGGCGGCGGCACCACGTCGAACCACGTCGCCCGCAGGCAGAGCCACCGCGGGAGTTCGTGTACGAGCCAAGGTCATGACGATCCGCCGGTCTGCTCGAGCTGGGTCGGCGGCGACGCCCACGGGAACCTTCGAAGTCGCGCTCGAGCGGCATCGGGCGCGTCGACGGACGGTGGCGACGGAGGACGCGGTGGCGGCACAACGCCAGCCGTTCCACCCGCGGGCGAGGAACTCCACGCCCGCGCTCGTCGTCGCCGCTTGTCGACATCGGCTCGTCGCCGGGTCGAACCATCGCGCTTCGAGCTCGTCGTCGTGTCGCGACACCAGCAGGACGCGCCCATCGACGCGCGCCGCGGAGAGGTCGCATGCTGGAAGATCGACGAGAAACGCCAGGTTGCCGACGTCGATCGCACTGGGCTGGTCCGCTGCCGGCCTGGCGGCCTTGGACTGATCCACGTTCGACTGGTCCACCTTCGATTGGCCGGCAGCCGACGGGACCACGCTGAACCTGGCCACGTGCCAGCCGCGCAGGTTGCGCACGAAGACGAATCCGGCATCGGGGCCGCCGACCATGACCGGATCCGATCGTGTCGACGCGCCGGTCGCCGACGCCGGGACCATGCGCTTCGCCGACCACTTGCCGTCTCCCTCGCAGGCGCGGAGCGCGACGCCGTTTCCGTTCGGCTCGACGGTCGCGAGGACGCACGTCGGACCGACATACGCCAGCGCCGGCGCTCCGCCAACGACCTCGACGATGTGCCGCGTGCCGCAGTAGGTCGACCCACCGTAGTTGATGTCGGCCTTCACGGTTCCGGAATCGAAGACGCCATTGTGATTCCAGTCGATGAGCGTGCCGTCGCCGTCGGGCTTGAGCGTGAACCGGAAGGGCGGCGCGGCGAGGTACTTGAGGTCCTCGTACTTGAACGGAAGCCGCTCGACGAGCGCCGACTCGTTCAGCTCAACGGCGCTGAACTTGCCGTCGGAGAAACCGATCGCCGCCGGATCGCCGCCAAGCGCGTAGTTGAACGCGTAGTTCATCATCGACGGATACAAGGGGCACCACGCGGGGGCGGAGTCTCCCTCGTGTGTGAGCGAGAGCTGATGTCCAAGCTCGTGCGCGAACGCCGCGTGATGGGCACCGCAGCCACCCATGTCGCCGGTGAGTCCGGCCTGCCCGCCACCGCCGGGGGTGATCTGCATCCAGTGGAAGATCCCGCGATGGCTGCGCGGAAGGCGGGCGTTGCCGACCGCGCCCCAGCTCCAATTGCCTTGTTGATCCTTCGGAACGGGATCGTCCCAGACGACCTGAAGCGAGATTCCAGTCGAGCCGTCTGGATTCATCGACTTGATCTTCGCGTAGATCGGCTTCGCCCCTTCGACCACTCGCTTCGCGGTCGTCTCGTCGAGCTGCTCGTAGCGCGAGACGAGCACGAGCACGTCCTGGCGCCGCGGGTCGAGCTTGACGCCTTGCGCATCGAGCGTCGCCTGGATGCCGCGCGGCATGCCCGGGCCGTCCGGCGGCGCGACCTCCCAGCCGTCGAGCAGGCCGTCGTCGTCGGTGTCGCGGTCGAGCGGGTCGGTGCCAAGCCGGGCCTCAACCTCGTCGGACAGCCCGTCGCCGTCGAGATCGCCGGTCCCTTCGCGCGGCGCCAGCGTCAATCGCACGACCATGTGATCGTGTGGACGGCTGCACTTGAAGACGCCAATGGCATCGGCACGCCCGTCGCCGTCGACGTCGCCGCGAACAAAGGCGATCTGCGGCGCCGTTGGCTCGAATGGCGGCGGATCGACCGTGAGCGGCGAGGCGGATGTCGGCGCGGTGGATGTCACCGCCGCCAGGTCGATCGGCGCCCGATTGGCGAGCTTGCCATCGACCAGGCCATGGAAGGCGATCGATCGATCCCCCGCCACCACGATCACTTCGCGGCCCTCGCGACTCGCGCCCGACTCGCCCGCGCGGATCTCGGTCACGTTCTCCGGCATGCCCTCCGCGAGCACCTGCCAGCGCGACGCCTTCCATCCTTCGACGGTGTAGGCCACGCAGAGCTGCCTCGCGCCATTCACGGTGAGCAGGTCGCCGAAGCCGTCGCCATCGATGTCGGCGATGGCGAAGAGGGTGCAATCGTGGCCGGTGGCGGCCCAGTCGGAGGCCTTGGGGATTGCGGCGAAGTCGGTCGGCGCGACCCGCGCGAACCCGGTTCGAACGCCCATGGCGACGAGGAGCCACGTGACGATCACGACGATCCATCTCCGGGATTGCAAGGGGCGCGCGAGACGGTGCATGCGGGCATCTTCGTCGAACGATCGCATTGGAGCGAGCGAGCGAACGGCGCGCGGCCCTCACCTTGACACCTTCACCTAGAACGTCTAGGTTACTCGCGCCATGGCATCCGCAGGACAAGACGGTCTTCTCCAAGGAACGCTCGACATGCTCGTGCTCAAGACGCTGGCCGCGGGGCCCAATCACGGCTTCGGGATCCTCGAGCGCATCGAGCGGGCGTCCAAGGACGTGCTCTCGGTCGAGGAGGGCTCGCTCTATCCGGCGCTGCATCGGCTCGAGAAGCGCGGGTACATCGAAGGCGAATGGCAACGGGCGGAGAACGGGCGGCGCGTGAGGTCGTACCGGCTGACGGTCAATGGCCGCGCGAAGCTCAAGCTGGACCAGGCGACGTGGACGCGCGTGGCGTCGGCGATCGATCGCGTGATGGGCGCGACGGCGCGGGCGATCAAGCCGGCGCTCGCGGTTCCCTGGCCGGAGGAGCGCTGATGCTCCGCGGCGCCGTCGAACTCGTCCGTCGACGTGGGCCGAGCGCTCCGGCACGAACGCCCGCCGAGATCGACGCGGACATCGCCGACGAGATCGCGTCGCACCTGGCGATGCGCGAGCGCTCGTTCGTCGACGCGGGGTTGGATGGCGAATCGGCGCGCCGGCTGGCGCGCCATCGCTTCGGTGACATCGATCGAATCACGACGCGATGCCGGCGCATCGCGATGGAGGAACAGGTCATGGTCCAGCGACTCAATGCGGTGTTGACGGTGCTGCTGCTGGTGGCGGTCGCGCTTCTTGGCATTCAGTTCATGCGCAGTCAGCAGGCGACGCGGGATTCGTTGGCGACGATCGATGCGAGGTTGGTCGCGATGCAGGGAGCGGGCGTGATCGAGCCCACCCCTGGTTCGCCGACGGGCAAGCGAACGGCGAACATGCCTCCCGCGGCGAATACCGGCCTGTCGGGATTCGTGTACCTCGCGGGCGATGTCGAACGGGCGGGGGTGTACGATCTGCCGCCCCTCGGTTCGTTGACGATCCGACGTCTCCTGGCCGCCGCCGGCGTGCACCACGGCCCCGAGAACCAGTACATCGTCACCATCCGATCAGCCGATCAGCCCGGGCAGGTCCGGGAGTCGATCGCGATCGGCGGACCAGCCGACGCCTCGGGCGCCGTCGACGCCCAGGTGATGCCGGGCGACCTCGTCGACGTACGCCGCGTGGGAGGCGGCGAGCAAGTGCGGAAGGCGGAACGTGAGAGCAAGGCGGAGATGCAGCGGGTCGCCGATCTGAAGAGGCAGATCGAACAGGTGGACAAGGCGAGGGTGGTTCTCGCGCAGTCGACATCCGAGCTCATGGACACGATGACGCGCGACGAGCTCCAGGCGTGCCTCTCACGGATCGCCGAGGCGCGCACGTGGCCGATCTCGGATCCGAACGTGCGGAGCCAGTTGACGGCTCGGTTCAACGATGGCCTGCGGAGACAGCGCGCCAGGCAGGATTGACTTCACGACCTCGACCGCTGGATCTGTTCGAGCATGTTGTCCACGACCGGCGAAGCGCGCGAATGGGGCGTTCGCTCCGCTCGATGCGAGAGAATCAGGTGTGCCTCGCATGACGGGCTTCCGCGATCGACCACTCCGGCCTCCGGCGGTTCGTCCTCCATCGCCCGTGCCCAATCCTCGACCGTCACTCGCGGCACCCGCGTCATCTGCGCGATGCTCGCCGAGACAAGCACGGCGGACGCCGCGCCCGATGGATCTGCGCAAGCATCTCGTCAACGGCCGACGACACCTGTGGGTCGGATTCCCCAAGCCGATCGAAGAACCCGGGAGACCAGTCATGGCCGTCGCGCAGCTCGCGCTCGAGCGCGCGGACGATCAGCTTGTTCCGGCTCAGCCGAAGCGATCGTGCGCGCCGATCGACGGCGTCGAGGAGCGACTTCGGAAGATGGACGCTGGTGGGCATGAGTATGTTTGCGAGTAGATGCGGTGGCCGACGGAACGCCCTGGTTCATCGACGCCCAACGGGTGTCGTCCACGATTCGGGTGGATCCGATCCTTGGCGACCGAGGGGGATTCGGTGCGGCGGCTGTGCCGCCGGAAGGCGACGGGCCATGCAGGAATGACCGGATTTCACGGCCGTCTCGAAGCTCCTGAGCGTCGCCCGCGACGAATCTGAGCGAGCATCTCGTCCACGGCGGGCGCCATTGCTGCACTCGCTTCGCCAAGCCGTTCGAAGAACCACGGCGACCAGTCGCTGCCGTCCGGAAGCTCGCGTTCCAGCGCCTGGATGATCAGCCTGGTGCGACTCAGCCGCAGCGACTTGGCCCGGCGATCGACGGCCGCGAGGAGCGGCTCGGGAAGACGGATACTCGTTAGCGTAGATGCGCCTTCGACGCTGGGTGTCATGCTGTCCGCCCTCGCCAGTAACCCGGTCGCCGGTGTCCGTGCGCGATGGCCAGTACTTCGACGGTCATGCCGCGAATCCGATATCCCACGGCGAACGGAAACTTGCTCATCAGAAAGCGATGCGCCGAGCGACCGCAACTTGGCCATCGCTCGGGGCCTTGCTGAATCGCTGCGATCGCTCGTTCTATCTCGTCGAGAAAGGCCGATGCGGCATCGCTGCTGCGCTCGCGATACCACGCCGCCGCAGCTCCGGCCTCATCCAAGGCCGCCGGGTGGACAATCACCTCGAATCGAGCCATCAACCCCCTCGAAGTCGCCGTCGCGCTTCGATCCACGAAACAGGCTGCACCACTCCCCGGTCCAACTCCGCTGCCCGCGTCGCGAACTCACGCTGCCACGCCTCTTCGGCGTCCGGATCGACGGTTTCGTCCAGCGTTCGGATCAACTCACCCGCAAGCTCCGCGCGCACCGCCATTGGCAGCCGGAGCGCCTCGTGCAAGATATCCGCGACTTCCTTGTTCACGGCAAGAGTCTATCGCGGAACAAAAGCACACGGCGGCCATCTGGCCGCCGTATGCATCTGGCAGGTTCGTGGTAGTCCCGAGGCGTCGCGAGACGCGCGTAGCCGCGCCGCTCCGAAGGTCATGACACGTCGCGCCACCGTGGAGAGCATGAGAGGGCGAACGCCCTCTCGTCCCTCCTGCTCGGGTACTTCGTGACGCCGGCCATCACCGGCGCGTTCACGCGCCATGCGCCGAGGCCGGCGTCACGAAGTTCCCGAGGAGCCACGCGCCGCCCAAGCTCGGACGCCGTCACCGGCGCCACCGCGTCACCCATCCTTCACCTCATACTCCGCATCGATCACGTCGTCCTTCTTCCCGCCGCCTGACGACGAGCTCGTGCCACCGGTCGACTGGCCAGAGGCGCCAGTGCCTTCGACGTTCGCGCTCTTCGCCTCGTACACCGCCTTGCCGAGCTCCATCGACGCGCCCTCGAGCGCCTTCATCGCGGTCTCGATCGCCGGCTTGCTGTCGCCCTTCACGGCCGACTCGAGCTGGGTGATCGCCGACTCGACGTTGCCGCGCGCCTCGGACGAGATCTTGCCACCGTGCTCCTCCAGCGCCTTCCTGGTCGAGTAAAGAAGCTGGTCGGCCTGGTTCTTGAGGTCGACGAGCTCGCGGCGGGCCTTGTCCGCGGCGGCGTTCTCGGTGGCCTCGCGCTTCATGCGCTCGACGTCTTCCTTGCTCAGGCCGCTGGAACCCTTGATCTCGATCTTCTGGCTCTTGCCGGTCGCCTTGTCGGTGGCGCCGACGTTGAGGATCCCGTTGGCGTCGAGCGCGAACTCGACCTCGACCTGCGGCATGCCGCGCGGCGCCGGGGCGATGCCCGAGAGATCGAAGCGACCGAGGGTGCGGTTGTCCTGGGCGAACTCGCGCTCGCCCTGGAGCACGTGGATCGTGACCGACGTCTGGTTGTCGGAAGCGGTCGAGAAGATCTCCTTCTTCGACGTGGGGATCGTCGTGTTCTTCTCGATGAGCTTGGTCATCACGCCGCCGTACGTCTCGACGCCGAGCGAAAGCGGCGTCACATCGAGCAGGAGGACGTCCTTCACGTCGCCCTGGAGCACGCCGCCCTGGATCGCGGCGCCGATGGCCACGACCTCGTCGGGGTTGATGCTCTTGTCGAGCTCCTGGGTCTGGAAGATCTGCTTGGCGATCTCCTGCACCTTGGGGATGCGCGTGCTGCCGCCGACCATCACCACCTCGCCGATGTCGCTCGGCTTGAGCTTGGCGTCCTTGAGCGCCGTCTCGCAAGGGCCGCGCAACCGATCGAAGAGATCGCCGCAGAGCTGCTCGAACTTCGAGCGCGAGATGGTCACCTGGAGATGCTTCGGCCCGCTCGCATCGGCGGTGATGAACGGCAGGTTCACCGTTGTCTCCAGCACCGTCGAGAGCTCGCACTTGGCCTTCTCCGCGGCCTCCTTGAGCCGCTGGAGGGCCATCGCGTCCTTGCGGATGTCGATGCCGTTGGTCTTGCGGAACTCCTCCGCGATGAAGTCGATGAGCTTGGCATCAAAGTCATCGCCGCCCAGGTGGCCGTCGCCGTTGCTGGACTTCACCTCGAAGACGCCGTCGCCGATGTCGAGGATCGAGATGTCAAACGTGCCGCCGCCGAGGTCGAAGACCGCGATCTTGGCGTTCTTCTTCTTCTCGAGTCCATAGGCCAGCGCCGCCGCGGTCGGCTCGTTGATGATGCGCTCGACCTTGAGCCCGGCGATCTCGCCGGCGTCCTTGGTCGCCTGGCGCTGGGCGTCGTTGAAGTAGGCGGGCACGGTGATCACCGCGCGCTCGACCTTCTCGCCGAGGTAATCCTCGGCGGTCTTCTTGAGATCCTGGAGGATCATCGCGCTGATCTCGGGCGGCGTGTAGGTGCGATCGCGCACCTGCACCTTCACCAGTTCCTCGCGCCCGCCGACGATGGTGTACGGAACGAGCTTCTCCTCCGCCTCGACCTCGCTGTGGCGACGGCCCATGAAGCGCTTGATCGAGAAGACCGTGTTCTTCGGGTTGGTGACCTGCTGATGCTTCGCCGGCTGGCCGACGAGCCGGTCGCCCTTCTCGGTGAAGCCGACCACGGAAGGCGTGATGCGGCTGCCGGATGCGTTGATCAGGACCTTCGGCTGGGCGCCTTCCATGACTGCGACGACCGAGTTGGTCGTGCCGAGGTCGATGCCGATGATCTTGCTCGAGTTGGGGCCGGAGTTGGGGGATGCCATGGGTGTGTTCAATGCTCCTTGCCGGAGGCCGCGCGTGGCGGCGACCGCCGACACGGGATGAGGAGCAAGCGGGATGCCAGACGAGGATGCCGCGCCACGCGAAGACGGTGGTCGCGGAGGGCCCCCGGGCCTCGGCACCAGGGGCCCATTGCCGAGCGCCCGAGCGAGCGTGCCGCGGAGTCGCCGCCGGTCGACCGAAGGAGCGCCGCCCCGGGGGCGGGGGGCGCGAGCCGACTCAAGGATGAACTCCAGTTCGTCTTCGAGCACCGGCATCCGTTGGGGTGCGGCCTCCGGCGTGCGTGGCAGCGGAGACCGTGGCACCGCAGGCCCGGCGGGCCAACGGCAACCCGCATGAGGCGCCGCAGGATCCGGCATCGCCAGACCAACGGCGATGACACGCGGCGCGCGAAGGCTGCCGATTTGGCGGTCGCCGCGATCCTCGCCGCGGCGCCTGGTCGCTGGGTCGACGATTCGTGGACTCCACCGAGCGCGGGCCGGCTTCCGACACCGTGATGGGCCACCGTCGCGCGGAGGTCGCGGATGCGCCGCCATCGCCTCGCCTGGCCGGAGGCCATCACTTCGGCGGCCGGAGTCCCGTCACCCCGTTCTGCGCATCGACTTCGCGCGTCCCGACCACCTCCTGCGCCCACGCCCGCATGGGCGCCGCGTTGGTGACGACCACGCCTTCGCGTTCCAGCATCGTGATCCAGTA
Organism: Phycisphaerales bacterium; assembly: GCA_046350555.1. Lineage (GTDB taxonomy): Bacteria > Planctomycetota > Phycisphaerae > Phycisphaerales > SM1A02 > JAXMAF01. The sequence goes on along the minus strand of JAXMAF010000012.1, from coordinate 109,127 downwards.
CTCGAGATTGGCGGCGATGGCGCGGTCGTGGAACCTGAGGTCGAAGGTGAGGATCGCGCCGCTGTCGGTGCCCAGGTACAACCGGCGTCCATCGCGGCTGAAGGCAAGCGAGTGGATCGGCGTGCCGTCGTCGCGCAGCATTGCAAGGCGACGGAACCGCTTCGCGCACCAGATGCCGATCTCGCCGCCGTACGTCGCGGATGCGATGGTCGTGCCGTCGGGGCTGAAGCGCACGGCCATCGCGCAGTCGGCATGCACCGCCTGCTCGGCGACCTTCTCCCGCGCCGGCACGTCCCAGAGGACGAGGTGCCCGTTCTCGTGCGCCGAGACGATGCGCGTCCCGTCGGGGCTGAAGGCGACGCTGCGCACGGCCACGCCGATGCCGATGGAAGGCGGCAGCGTCGTCGCGTCGCGATCGAACAGGAAGATGCGTCCATCCCGCAGCCCCCACGCGGCGAGACGGCCATCGGGAGCGAACGCCACGGTGCGGCTTCCCGAGTGCTTGCCGGGCGCGCGCAGGGCGCGCACCGCGCCGTCGCGCAGATCCACCAGCCGCAGTTCATCGGCGCGCGGGCCCGCGGAAGGATCGCCGCTTCCCGCCCCCGCGAGCAGCCATCGACCGTCCGGGCTGAAGGCGAAGGGACCGGCGAAGGGGACGCACTCTTGCGGTGGAAGCAGCGGCGCCAGCGTCTCGGCATCCCGGACCACGAAGCTCGCCGTCGAGCCGCGCTCGCCATGGACGATCACGCGCCCGTCGTCGCTCACGGCGCCGAAGACGACCATGCCATCGTCGACGATCGCGTCCCGGCGCGCGACCTGCCCATCGCGCGTCCGAGCCACCGTGTTGTCGAAGCCGATGGAGACGAGCGCGTCGTCATCGGTCGACGGGGCCAGCGTGTGCACCGCCAGCGCGTGCGCCTCGCTCCGTCGCATCCATCCCGCGGCGTCGCATCGCCAGAGCCGGATGGCGCCATCGCCACCTGCGGAGAGCAATCGGTCTCCGTCACGATCGAAGGCAAGCTGTCCGACGATCCTGTTCTCCCGGTGAAGATGACCCGCCAGCAGTCGCACCGCCTCGGGCTCGGCCATCTCGTTCACGCGGATCGTTCCCGAGATCGATGCGCTGGCGACGCGCCGACCGTCGGGCGATGCCGCGATCCAGGCGAGCGTGTCGCGGCACGCCTGCACCCGTCGCGTGGCGCCATCCGCCGGCGTGAACGCCACCACGCCATGCATGTCGGCCAGCACGGTCCCGTCGGCCATGCCGGCCAGGACGATCGACAGGCTGGATCCCCAGCCGGCGAAGCGGTGTGACGCGACGAGCTCGCCCGTCGCGGAGTCGACCACGACCAGCGCCGGTTCGGCGGTCAGGTAGGCGACGACACCCTCGCTCGTGACGTGCATCGACGCGCTCGGCGCCGGAACCCTGGCATCGAGGAGCACGATCCCGTCGGCGCCTCGGCGCGCCAAGGCGAGACCGTCGCGCAGACCGAGGATCGCGCTTCCATCGGCGGCCAGCGCGGCCACGACGATCCTGCGATCGGCGGGCAGCGCGACCGTGTCGATCGACCGTCCCGATTGCAGGTCGAATCGTCGCACCGTCGTGGATCCACGATCCGCGACGACCACCTCGCCGACGACCGGATCGATGAACACGAGCGGATGGTCGTCGACGGCGACCGCGCCGAGATCGATCTGCGCGACGCGCCGGGCCCGAAGGTCGGGGAGTTCGACGCGGTACACCGAGCCCCGCTCGTCGACCACCCACGCGGCGTCCCGCACCGCGAGGCTCGTGAACCTGGAACCGTCGCCGAGGACGGTCGATGCCAGGCATGGACTCCGCGCATGAATCTGCCGCAGCGCCCACAGCGCCGCGAGAAACTCCGGATCGCCGGACGGCGCCCCCACCGCCGCCGGCGACGACGGCGCGAGCACCTCGTGCCACGTGAGTTCCTCGGCGCGGGCGAGCGAACCCCCCTCCGCGAGCAGGATCGCCTCGCGCAACCGCGTCGCGCGCAACGTGTCGCCCAGCCGCGCCGCCTCGGCGTCGACCCGCTTCAGGGCCGTGTTGGTGTCGCGATAGGCGAGCGACAGGGCGACGGCGCCGGCGATCGCCATCGCCGCCACGCCCGCGCCGATCGCGAAGGCGCCCTTGTGCCGCACCACGGTCTTGCGCAGCACGTAGAGCGCGCTGTCGCGACGGGCGTCGATGGGCGCGCCGACGAGGAGACGGCGCAGGTCCGCGCCGAGCGCCGCCGCCGAGACGTAGCGCCGCTCCGGATCCTTCGCCAGCGCATGCAGGATGATGGTGATCAGGTCGGCGTCGAGACGACGTCCGTGCACGTCCCGATCGGGCAGCTTCGGCGCCTCGTGGGCGACGGCGTGCGCCACGCGCTCCAGCGGACCGTCCACGGGATATGGCATCGCCCCGCAGGCGAGCTCGCACAGCAGCACGCCGATGGTGTAGACGTCGCTGCGCGTGTCCACCGCGCGGCTGTCGCCGAGAAGCTGTTCCGGCGCCGCGTACGCCAAGGTGCCTGCGAACTCGCCGGTGCGCGTGATGGACCGCGCGGGTCTCTGCGCGCGACGCTCCACCGCGGCGCCATCGTCGCCGCTTGCGTCCGGCTCGATCGCGTCGGTCGCCTCGGTCGTCTCGATCGCCTGTATCTCATGGGCCACCCCGAAGTCGAGCACGCGCGGCTGGTCGACGTCGTCGACCAGCACGTTGCGCGGCTTCAGATCGCGGTGGATCACGCCACGACGATGGGCGTGGTCCACCGCATCGCAGAGCTTGGCGAGGAGCTCGAGCTTGCGCCGCCCTGTCTGCGCCGCATCGGTGCTCGCCCGATCGACCCGCGCGGCCCACACGTCGAGCGGCACGCCGTCGACGAGCTCCATCGCGATCGCCAGGCCGCCATCCGGCAGCCGCCCGCAATCGTGGATCGTGACGATTCCGGGGTGGCGCAGCCGCGCGACGAGCGTCGCCTCGCGCTCCAGCCGCGCCTGCTCGCGCGTCGATCCGGAGCGGATCACCTTCACGGCGACGACGCGGCCGGTCGGTTCGTGCACTGCACGGAAGACCGTGCCTTGGCCGCCGCGCGAGATCTCGCCAAGCAGGCGATAGCCGCGCAGCTCGCCAAGCCCCTCGCATGCCTCTCGGCCCCCGCGTCCCGCGCGAGCCGAGCAGGCGACGGCCGCGGGCGACGGGAGCACGTCGCCTCGACCGAGCTGCGATCGCACGAGGTCGATGAACCGCTCGGTCTCCCGCTCGCGCTCGAACCGCACCCGGCACCGCCGACACGTCGCCAGGTGCGCTTCGGCCATCGCCGCTTCGACAGGCGCCATCCGCCCGGATGCCAGGCGCGCCATCGCCGCCGCAGCCAGGCAGTTGGAGTGCGCGCCGTCATGGGGCATTCGCGGTCCTCGGAGGTGCACGGCGCCACCCGTGAAGCAAGCACCGGCACACGATCTTCGCCAGTCGCGACGAGTCCGCAACACCCTCGGCCCGGACCCCCGCGACGCCGCCGCGCGAATTGGCTCCCGGTCGGTCGCCTCGAGCGGATCCCGGACCATCAGGGCGAGACGATCCCCTCGTCGTACGCCGGCGCGAGCAGCTCGACCAGCCGTCGCAGCCGTGCCGCCACGCGACCTCGCGCAATGTAGACCGCGTTGATCGTCATCCCGCACGCCTCGGCCGCGGCCTCGGCGGAGACGTCGCGCAGAACCATCAGCTCGAACGCCCGCAGGGATCGCTCCGTCACGTGCCCTTCGCCACGGAGCCGGTCGAGCGCCGTCTCGAGGACGCGGCGCTCGATCTCCGCCTGCCAGATCCGCTCCAGCGCATCCTCCGCGCCGGCGTCGACGATCTCCTCCAACCGCGAAGAGTGCGCCCGTCCCTCCGGGTTCGTCGGCGCGCCTGGCGCACGTCGGCTGCGCAGGCGTTTCAGGTCCGCGACGCGATGGCGCAGGATGGCCAGCAGCCACGTGCGCAGCCGGCCGCGCGAACGGTCGTAGCGCCCGCGCCCAAAGTCGCGCGCGAACTCGACGAGTGCCTGCTGCGCCGCATCCTCCGCGTCCTCGGCGTCCAGCCCCATCCGCCGCGCGACCGCGACGAGCACCGGCCGATATCGCTCCACGAAGAGACTCCACACCGGCTCGTCGTGCCCCCGACGAAGCGACTCGAGGAGCTGGGTCGTGGTGGTGAGGTGGGCCAAGGGGTTCGAACGAATGTACAACGGCGGCGGTCGCGGCGGGTCACGAGAAGCGCCAATCGGGCTCGGCGCCATGTTCGCCCCAAGGCCGGAGCAAGCCGAGGCGGGGCGACGACCGCCGCGCGCACGCGCGCTCGCGCCTGCATCCGAGCGAACCGCGCCCAGAACACGCCGATGGCGACCCATGGTGGTCCATCGAATGGATACTGTTTCGTGTTTCGGGGCGGCTCGTTCCCAACGCGGGCGAATGGCTCGGTGCGCCGCGCGAACGCGATGGTGTCGTGGAGATCGTGAACACACCGATCAGGAGAACGTCGATGCACGAGTCGAAGAGACGATGGCTGGTCGTGCCTTGTCGCATGCACCCGGGGAACCTCGCGAGGATCGCCGTCGTGGGATGTCTCGCCGCGACGCATGCGGCCGCCGGGGCGAACCTGCTCGTCAACGGAAGCTTCGAGGCACCGGTGATCGCCGGCTCGAATGTCGTGGTGGCCGTCGGTTCGTCGACGCTGACGGGCTGGGTCGTCGGGGGATCGAGCGGCATCGACCTGGTCGGTTCGCTTTGGCAACCGGCCGATGGAGCGCAGTCCATCTCGCTCAACTGGGTTTCGCCGAGCTCGGTGGCGCAGACCGTCGTCACGGAGCATGGCCGAAGCTATCTCCTGACCTTCAAGATGGCGGCCGAGTCGCCTCAGGCCGCGAGCAACATCCGATCGATGGACGTCGTCTGGGGTGGCCAGGCGGTCGCCAACGTGCAGTTCAATCCAGCCGGCCACAGCAACGCGAACATGGGTTGGGCCGCGCATCAGTACACCGTGGTCGGCACCGGGCTTGACGAGCTCCGCTTCCAGAGCACGACCTTCGTGCTCGACGATTACGGCCCCGCGCTGGACGCGGTGTCGCTCGAGCCCTTTCCCGTGGGCGACCTCAACGCCGATGGCGCAGTCGACGGCGCCGACCTCGGCATCCTGCTCGCGGCGTGGGGCTCGTTCGATCCGATCGCCGACCTGAATCACGACGGCGTCGTGGACGGCGCCGACCTGGGCCTCCTGCTCTCGGCGTGGACGGGATGATCGGGATTGGGGCGTGACATGCGTGCCAGTCGATTCTCGCGCCCCACCCAACCCGATTCCGCCGTGAGACGCCGCCGTGGGCAAGGGGTCGAACGCATGGAGGTCGGCTGGAATCCGTACGAGAACAGCCACCCTTGATCGGACTTTGCGTGTGTTGGGCGTCGGGAATCAGGAAGCCGCCTGCGGCGGCGGAATTCGGAGTCGGGGACGCGGTCCGTGGTCGCCAGCCGGCGGCGCTCCGCGTCGACGCTGGCGCCCACCTCTTCTCCAAGCATGCATCGTCGGACGGCGTCCCCGACTCCGAATTCCTGATTCCTATCTCCCCCTCTCATACGCGTCCCAGTCGATTCTCGCGCCCCACCCAACCCAATGCCGCCGCGAGACGCCGCTGTGGGCGAGAGGGGTCGAACGCATGGAGGTCGACTGGAATCCGCATGAGACCAGCCACCCTTGATCGGACTTTGCGTGTGTTGGGCGTCGGGAGTCAGGAAGCCGCCTGCGGCGGCGGAATTCGGAGTCGGGGACGCGGTCCGTGGTCGCCAGCCGGCGGCGCTCCGCGTCGACGCTGGCGCCCACCTCTTCTCCAAGCATGCATCGTCGGACGGCGTCCCCGACTCCGAATTCCTGATTCCTATCTCCCCCTCTCATACGCGTCCCAGTTGGTTCTCGCGCCCCACCCAACCCGATTCCGCCGTGAGACGCCGCCGTGGCAAGGGGTCGAACGCATGGAGGTCTGCTGAATCTGCATGAGCCAGCGTGAGTCCCCGCAGCGCTTCACGACGCGCGTGGGCGATGGAAGACGAGCAGTCGGAAGCAAGGGATCGCAGCGGAGCGGTCAACGACCGGCCATGCCGTTGCCGCCTTCCGTGACGATCCGGGCGGTGTGCCTCGGTGATCACGCCTTCCTCATCGGCCAACACGGCGACGCTCTCCGGAGCATGCAAGCGCCTGTGGGACCGGACCCGTCGGCGGACCGCCTGCCGAACTCGCGGCTGGATCGGAGGCCGGGCGCGGCCAGTGCGTTACGCGCGGGATCGAGCTGACGCCAAGCCACGCGGCCGCTCGCAGACTGGGCGCGGACCGCCGCCGCGTTCTCGCCGATTCCACCGGTGAAGACGAGCCGCGTCGAGTCCACCTGCTGCCGCCACCAGCGAGCCGGTTTCCGCGGGCGATCCGATAGCAGTAGAAGGCGACCGCCTCCGCCGCCTCGGGGGCCGAGCTGGCCAACAGCCAGCGCATGTCGCTGCTGATGCCCCGGACAGACCCAGCAGGCCGGACTTCGTCGAGAGCATCGCGCCGACCGCGGGCGACATCTTGAGCCCCTCGATGAGGTAGAGGACGATTCCCGGATCGATCGATCCGCAAGCGCGTGGCCATCGGCAGGCCGTCGAGGGGCGTGAGGCCCATCGTGGTGGCGACGCTGCGGCTGTCGCGGATGGGCGCACAGGCTCGAGCCGGGCTTCCGAGGTGACACACGATCAGGCGCTCCCGCGGCGCGCGGATGGAACGATCGCGCCGCAGCGACCGCCGACTCGTACGAAAGCCCGTGAAACCTGCAGGTGCCGCCGCAGCCCCCGCAATGGCCGCGGCAGGCCGTAGAGGGTCGCAAGCTGCTTCCTGCGTCGCGTGAAACGCGGTGTCGAAGCAGGCGACCAAGATCCGGCGAGCCCTCGCGATCGCTTCGATCGCGGCGACGGCCGACGGCAGATGCAACGGCGCGAACGGCATCAGCGCCGCAGGCGCCAGTCGGTCCAACCCGCGTCGGCTCGATCAGCGAAGGCCGCCATACACGACGCGATGGCCGATGGCGATCAGCGCCGCCCCGCAAGCACGCGCGGCGAGCCTCGACGAGCCAAGCGTGCCGCCGCCTCGTGATCGATCGAGCCGAGGTCCTCGCCGGCGATGCGCACGCCCCGGCCGTCGGTCACGACGCCGTGGGCCGTCGCCGGGCGCCGCAACGCCGATCCGATCGACCTGACCGTGCGCCACGATCGTCGTGGTCGCCCTTTCCGCAGGGCGCACGGAGGCTCGACGAGCCGGAGTTGAGGACGACGACGGGCGGGCGTTGTTCATCAGTGCTTCAAGAGGCCAAGGCCTGTGGCGAACGTGCCGCGTCGCCGAAACCGACTCCGCTTCCGCAGGGCAAGGAGCCGTCGCGCCGCTGCATTCCGTGGAATCTACCGCAAGCGACGGCGACGCAGCCATGCGAGCGGCTCGGCTGCAGTGCATGACTTTCGCCACGAGCTGCAAGGAGCGGGTTCCGTCTTCGCATGCCGCGCGGAGGAGACTACGCTGGACACGTGGCGGACGACGCACAACTGCTCGACCGCGCCGCGGCCGCCGTCGCATCGGCGATGGTCGTCGCACGCGACATCCAGCGTGGCCTGCTCGACGGAATGAGCGTGCGCAAGGACGACGGCTCACCGGTCACCGTGGCGGACTTCCTGGGGCGGCAAGGCGATCGTCGCGCTCGCGCTGCGCGACGCGGTGGGGCCGGGGCTTCAACTCATCGGCGAGGAGTCGAGCGGGATGCTCGCCGGTCACGCCCTTGCGGAGGTCCGCGATGCCATCGTCGCCGCGGTGCACCACGTCCATCCCGAGATCGGCGCCGATGACGTGCTCTCGGCGATCGACCTCGGCGCATCGGCTGGTTCCGACGACTTCTGGACGATCGACCCGGTGGACGGAACGAAGGGGTTTCTTCGCGCCGGGCAGTACGCGATCGCGCTGGCCCGGATCGTGCGCGGCGAGGCCGTCATGGCCGTGCTCGGCTGCCCGAACCTCGCGCCCGACGCTTCGCGCCCGTTCGACGATCCGACCGAGGAAGGCACCCTGCTGCTTGCGATGCGCGCGCCGGGTGCTGGCATGCGTCGCGCGGGAGCCCTCGGGAGAGGACGCGCGTGCGGCGCGCCGATCGACCCGCTCGGCGTCGTCCGGCTCGGCACCTCGGTGGACGCCAGCGTCTCGGTGCTGGGCACGGGGTTCGACGGGGCTGCCTGGGTAGCCGCTGCCGCCACCGGCGCATGGTCCAGCGTCGGGAGCGCCACGGGAACCGCCACGGCGCGCGGGCCGCGACGCGTCGCGCCCGACGCCTCGTCGCCGGGCACCAGCCCCGCGACCGCGCCCACGCCCGGGCGCACGACGGCGAAGCGTCGCCGCATCCTGGCGCCGTTCATGGGACGCATGACGGTCGTGCAGCTCGACAGCCAGGTCAAGTACGCGATGCTCGCCCGCGGCCAGGGCGACATCTACCTGCGTCCACCGCGTCCGGCGATTCCCGTCGAACACATCTGGGACCACGCGGCCGGATCGCTGGTCGCCTCGGAGGCGGGCGCGACCGTCACCGACCTGCGCGGCCGGGCGCTCGACTTCGGGCGCGGGCGCGACCTCTCGGACAACTGCGGGGTGCTCGCGTGCGCGCCGGAGCTTCATGCCGCGATCCTTCGCGCCGCGGCGAGCGTGGATCTCGATCCATTCGCCGCGGGTTGATGCGCGTCCCGGTCGACTCTCGCGCCCCACCCAACCCAATGCCGCCGTGAGACGCCGCTGTGGGCAAGAGGGGTCGAACGCATGGAGGTCTGCTGGAGTCCATAGGAGACTCCCGCGCGGGCCATCGGATCCTCCCGCGGCGTGGCGGCGCGACGATCGCGCCGATGCGCGGGGAATACGATCGGGCCCTTGAGCGACGCTTCCATCGGTCCCCGAAGCGGCGCGATTCTCCGAGTTGTCGTCGCGCTCGGCGCGGCGGTGGTGGCGGCGTGGCTGGTGGGCCGCGTCGCCTCGGACCGCTTCCTCTGGAGCCAGCTCCTCTTCTGGATTCCGACGCCACTGGCGATCGTCGCGTCGATCGTCCTCATCGTCGCGGCCATCGCGATGAGGCCGACCAGCTCGACCAACTCGACGAACTCGAGCAGGGCGCCCGCGCCGCCGATCGGCGCGACGGTCGCCATCCCGTCGCGCGCTCGTCGATGGGTGTCGATCCTCGGCGCCGCGGCGCTCGTCCTGACCGTCGTCTCGTTGGCCCGCGAGCAGCGTGCCTGGCCCCGGCTTCGCGACCTCGTCCGGGCGAGCGCGCCGCCGCCGCGCGAAGCGGCGCTCCGCATCCTGCACTGCAACCTGCACTGGCCCGAGGGGGAGCGCTCGCCGAAGGTGATGGCGTTCCTGAACGGTCGCGAGGAGGACCTCATCGTCTTCACCGAGCCCGGCTGGCTTCTCTTCGACGAGCGCGGCAAGGCGCTCGAGCAGGCCGGATGGACGATCGTGCGCACCGGCCGGTTCGCGGTCCTCAGCCGAGTGCCCGTCATCGAGGCGCGCGGACTGGTGCGCGCCAAGGACACCGACATCACGCTGCTCCGCGTGGACGCGTCGAAGTGGTCGCTCGGCGAGCTGACCATCGGCCTTGCCGACATGCCCTCGGGTCCGCTCCTCGCCCGCCATGCGCATGCGGAGCTCGTCCGTCGACTGCTCGACGCCGGGGCGGCGCCTCCCTTCGACCTCGTGCTCGGCGACCTCAACAACACGCGCGGCGCGGCGTCCTTCGACGTGCTCTTCCCCGGACTCCGCGACGCCTACGACGAAGCGGGCCGCGGCATCGGCGGGAGCTGGCCCGCGACGTTTCCGCTCTGGCAGATCGACCACGCCCTCCTCGGACCGCGTCTCCGCGCGCTCGACTACACGCTGATCGACATCGGTCTCTCGAAGCATCGCGCGCAGCTTCTCGCCATCGTGCCGAGCGCCGACGAGCGGCGCAACCAGGTCGATTGAGTGGTCGATTGAGTGGTCGATTGAGTGGTCGATTGAGCGGGCATGTCGCGAAGGGAATCGGGAACCGGTCTTCGGGGCTGCGAGCCGGACCCGCGGATTCGGCCTGTTCGGCCCGCTGGCATCGGTCACGCATTCCTCACCGTCGTCTCCTCCTGCTACGCTGCCGCCGGATGCCCAACGACCTTCGCAACAAGGTGCTCGTCGTCACCGGCGCCAGTTCCGGCATCGGCGCCGCAACCGCGGTCGCCGCGGCGCGCGAGGGCATGGACGTGGTGATCAACGCCCGCCGGCTGGACAAGCTCGCGAAGGTCGCGGAGATCGTCGAGCAGGCCGGACGCGGCGCCGAGATCGTGGTCGGCGACGTCGTCGAACCCGGCATGTCGAGGCGACTGCTCGACGCCGCGACCGCCCGCTTCGGCCGCTTCGACGTCGTCTTCGCCAATGCGGGATTCGGTGTCGATCAGTCCTGGCACGAGATGCGCGACGAGGATCTGCGCGGCATCTTCGAGACCAACTTCTTCGCCGCGGCCGGCCTGCTCCGCGAGGCCGCGACGCGGCTCATCGCGGGGGAACGTCAGGGCCACCTGCTGATGTGCTCGAGCTGCCTGGCGAAGTTCACGATCCCCTTCCACGGCGCCTATTCCGCCACCAAGGCGGCGCAGGCGCACCTGGCCAGGACGATGCGCTACGAGCTGCGCCATCGCGGCATCGAGGTCTCGAGCGTGCACCCGATCACCACGACGACGGAGTTCTTCGAGGTGGCCTCGGCGAAGGCTGGCCGGCACGGCGAGCGCACCGGACTCGACAAGACCCCGAGCTTCTTCATCCAGACACCGGACCAGGTTGCGCGGGCGATCATCAAGTGCCTCAAGCGTCCGCGCTCCGAGGTCTGGACGTCGCTCGCGGTGCGCCTCGCGGCGGGCGTCGTCACCGCCTTCCCCGGACTGATCGATCCGTTCATGTGGCGCGAGGCGCGGGACCGTGCCGGAACGGACGACGGCGCGGAGACGACGCGGGTCTGAGACGGATTCCAGTCGACCTCGATGCGTTCGACCCCTTCGGCGTCTCACGGCGGAATCGGGTTGGGTGGGGCGCGAGAACCAACTGGGACGCGTATGAGAGGGGGAGATAGGAATCAGGAATTCGGAGTCGGGGACGCCGTCCGACGATGCATGCTTGGAGAAGAGGTGGGCGCCAGCGTCGACGCGGAGCGCCGCCGGCTGGCGACCACGGACCGCGTCCCCGACTCCGAATCCCGCCGCCGCAGGCGGCTTCCTGATTCCCCGGCACGGGGCCGGTATATTTCCAGTCCCCACCCAGGAACCCACCCATGCCCATCCGCATCGGCATCAATGGCTTTGGTCGCATCGGTCGTCTCGTCTACCGCATCGCGATGGAGCGCGGCGGCTTCGAGGTCGTCGGGATCAACGATCTGGTCCCGTCGGACAACCTCGCGTACCTGCTGCGCTACGACACGATGCACGGGCGCTTCGGACGCAACGTCGCCGTCGACGCGGATGGGTTCACCTGCGACGGCAAGAAGACGAAGTGCGTGAGCATCAAGGATCCGGCGACGCTGCCCTGGAAGGATCTCGGCGCCCAGTACGTGCTTGAATCGACCGGCCTCTTCACCGATGTCGAGGGCGCCGGCAAGCATCTCGCCGCAGGGGCGAAGCGCGTCCTTATCTCCGCGCCGACCAAGTCGGACAAGGAGGTTCCGACGATCTGCTACAAGGTCAACCACGAGATCTACGACCCGGCGAAGCACACGATCGTGAGCAACGCGAGCTGCACGACCAACTGCCTCGCGCCGATCGCGAAGGTGCTCCAGGACTCGTTCGGCATCGAGGAGGGCCTCATGTCGACGATCCACGCGGTGACCGCGACGCAACCCACGCAGGATGGCCCGAGCAAGAAGGACTGGCGCGGCGGGCGCAACGCGTACATGAACATCATCCCGTCGAGCACCGGCGCGGCGAAGGCCGTCGGGCTCTGCATCCCGGCGCTCAAGGGCAAGCTGACCGGCATGAGCTTCCGCGTGCCGACCGCCAACGTCTCGGTGGTCGATCTCACGTTCAGGAGCACCAAGCCAACGTCGATCGACGAGATCCATGCCGCGATGAAGCGCGCCGCCGACGGTCCGATGAAGGACGTCCTCGGCTACACCGACGAAGAGGTCGTCAGCAGCGACTTCGTGACCGATCCGCGCAGCTCGATCTACGACGCCAAGGCGGGAATCCAGCTCAGCGACCGTTTCTTCAAGGTCGTCTCGTGGTACGACAACGAGTTCGGCTACGCGACGCGCTGCGTCGACATGCTGGCGATGATGGCGGGGCGCGATGGGGTGAGGTGAGGTGAGGATGTGGAGGCTGGGTGGCGCGTGGCTCGGGTGCGCGATGCGCCCGGGACGGGCTTGGAGGTCGGGTGGCGCGTGGCTCGCTCAGGTGCGCGATGCGCGCGGGATGGGCTTGGAGGTTGGGTGGCGCGTGGCTCGCTCGGGAACTTCATGACGCCGGCCGGGGCGCCGGTGGTGTGAACGCGCCGGTGAGGGCCGGCGTCATGAAGTGCCCGAGCAGGAGAGAGGAAGGGGAAGAGAACAGTGTCGGGTTGCGATGCGCGGAGACGCGCCGTGGCTCGCATCCATGCTCCGTCCATGCATTCGGTCGTGACTCGGTCCTTGATCGTGGCAATGGTCGCCGTGGGCGCGATGGCCCGGTCGGCGTTCGGCGGCATCACGTTCATGTCGCTTGAGCGAAGCCTGGTGATCGATGCCGCCCGACATCCCGTGGGCGTGGACGTATCCTCAGCCGAGTGCAACCAGCACAGGTCAGCGCCGTCGCCGCCAGGCAGGTCACGTACGCGTACCGGCCGTCGTCGCCGGCGCTCGGCGGTGTTTCCCTCGAGATCAACGCCGGCTCGATCGTCGCCTTGCTCGGCCCCAACGGCAGTGGCAAGTCGACGCTTCTCAAGCTCGTCGCCCAGCTCGATCGGCCGCAAGGCGGTTCGATCACCGTGCTGGGCGAGACCTCGGCCGATGCGATCCGCGCCCGCATCGGCGTGGTGTTCCAGGCGCCGTCGCTCGATCGGCGCATGACCGTGCGCGAGAACTTGCTGGCGCATTCGGCGTTGCAGGGGCTCGCGGGGGCGGTCGCGAAGACGCGGATCGGCGAGCTGATGGGCGTGATGGACCTCGCCGATCGTCTGGACGCGCGCGTCGGCACGCTCTCGCTGGGACTTGTCCGGCGCGTGGATCTCGCGCGGGCCCTGCTGCATGAGCCCGATGTGTTGCTCCTGGACGAGCCGACCGTCGGCCTCGATCCGCCAAGCCGCGCCGCCTTCCTCGGTGCGGTGCGCGCCGAGCGCGATCTCCGCGGCGCGAGCATGGTGATGAGCACGCACCTCGTCGACGAGGCCGAGATGGCCGATCGCGTCGTCCTCATGCACCGCGGGCGAATCGTGGCCGATGGGACGCCGGGCGACCTGCGTGCGACGCTCGGACCGCGCGTCCTCGTCGTCTCGGGTGATCCGGCGACGCTGAACGACGACGCGGCATCGGCCCATCTCGGGGGCTTGACGTGGATCCGCCGCGCCGACGGCTGGGCCGCTGCGATGGCCGACGATCCCGCCTGCGCCAAGGCCGTCGCGGCGCTTGTCGCCACGGGCCGCTCGTTCAGCGTCGGTCCGCCGACGTTGGCCGATCTCTTCACGAAGATGACCGGCGAAGCGCTGGCCGGCGCGTCTGCCGTAGGCGACAGCCATGCCGAGGGACGCGGGCGGCTTCGCCGAGATCGGCGGTCGCTCCCGGGGGCCACGCCATGATCTCCCGCCACCCCTCGGCCGCCCGCGCCGCCATCGTCCTCGCCCGGCGCGAGATCGTGCGCTTCTCGCGCCAGCCGATCCGCGTGGTCGCCGCCATCGGCACCGCGCTCATGCTCTGGCTCGTGATCGGCGGCGGCCTCGGCGGTTCGATGCGCCTCGCGGGCGACGGCCGCTATGCGATGTACCTCGTTCCGGGCGTCATGACGCTCGTGGCGATGTTCGCGGCGATCTTCTCCAACATCGCGACGATCGAGGATCGGCGCGAGGGGCTCCTTCAGGCCGTGCTGGTCGTTCCCGTGCCGCGCTGGACGATCGCGATCGGAATCGTCGGCGGCGGTGCGGCTCGTCGCACTGGGCCCAGGCCATCGTGCTCGTTCCGCTCGCGTGGTTCGCCGGCGCGCCCGGTCTCGGTCGTCGGCGTCCTCGGCGCGCGCGCTCCTGGCGACCGCCGTTGCGCTCCAGGCGCTCGGCCTCGCCTTCGCCTGGAACTGCCGCGACGCCGGCTCGTTCCACGCCGTGATGAACCTGCTCTTCATGCCGATGTGGCTGCTCTCGGACGCGTTCTTTCCGGTCGCCGGCGCATCGCAGCCGCTGGCGACGATCATCCGGCTGAACCCGCTCTCATGGTGCGGCGAGTGGGTGCGGGCATCGCTCCAGGCGCCGCACGAAGCGCCGCCGCTGGCGCCCGCGCTGGGAGCCATCGCGTTCGCCGGCGCGTGCGTGGTGATGGCGACCGTCGTCGTGGGCCGCTCGCGCCGAATCGCGATGGGCGCATAGGCCGCGGCGCGAGGAGTCTGGAAGCGTCCGCGGCCGCGCCGCCGACGCCTCCCGGTTCCTGCTTCCTCGAGCCCCATCAAAGCCCGCGGCGAACGTCATTCGGGCCGCTATGCGGATCCCGGCGGCCGGCCCGTCGCGTCGGGCGCGCCGTCGATGAGATCGAGCACGCGGCGCAGGTGCGAACGCGTCTCGGGCGCGCCCCAGAGGATGTCGTACTCGACGCGCCAGTTGCAGCGCGTGAACTTGCACCCCTGGCTCACCCAGGGCGTGTTGGTGAGCACGAGCATGCATCCGTCGAACGTGCAGTTCAGGAACGCGCTGCCGCCGAGATAGAGCGTCTGACCGACGAAGTTGCGGTTCTCGAAGCGCGTGAGCTGAAGCTGGGGCGGGGTGGGATTGGGAGTTGGTTCGGACATCGTGAGCTCGCTGATACGTGTCGCAATTGATTCTCGCGCCCCACTCAACCCAATTCCGCCGTGAGGCGCCGCTGTGGGCAAAGGGTCGAACGCATGGAGGTCTACTGGAGTCCGCGTGAAGATGCGGAGACGGGTGTCGGGAATTCGGAATGAGGAGTCGGGGACCCTGTCCTACCACGAAGGCGCATGCGAGGTTTCGACGCCGGTGTCGGCGCGGAGCGTTGATCGGAGCGTCGGACGGGATCCCCGATTCCCAATTCCAAGCCGCGCAGCGGCGCCTCCTGACTCCTCACCCCAGATCGGGGAACGTCCTCCGCACGACGGCCACGAGGTCCTTCACGTGGCTGATCGATTCGTCCATCAGCTTCCGCTCGGCGGCGTCGAGCTCGATCTCGATCACCCGTTCGACGCCGTTGCTGCCGAGCATGACCGGGACGCCGACGAAGTAGCCGGCGCCCTTCGGTCCGACGCCGTACTCCTTCTCGCAGTACGCGGCGCAGGGAAGGATGCGGCGCTTGTGCTTGATGATCGCCTCGGCCATCTGCACCGATCCGGAGGCCGGCGCGTAGTACGCGCTGGTGCCCATCAGGTTCACGATCTCGCCGCCGCCGACCTTTGCGCGCTGCACGCACGCGTCGATCTTCTCCTTCGAGAGCAGTTGCGCGATGGGAATGCCGTGGACCGACGTATAGCGCGGCAGCGGGACCATGTCGTCGCCGTGGCCGCCCAGCAGGAGCGCCTGGATGTCCTCGACGGAGATGCCGAGCTCCATCGCGATGAACGCCCGGAAGCGGGCCACATCGAGGGCGCCGGCCTGTCCGAGGATGCGATGCGTCGGGAAGCCCGAGGCCTTCCACGCCGTGTAGACCATCGCGTCGAGCGGGTTGCTCACGACGATCATCACCGCCTCGGGCGAGTGCTTCGCCACCTCGGTCGCGACCGCGCGGACGATCTGCACGTTGGTGGCGATGAGGTCGTCGCGGCTCATGCCCGGCTTGCGCGGGATGCCGGCGGTGACGATCACCACGTCGCTCCCGGCGGTGTCCTTGTAGTCGCTGGTGCCGACGATCGATGCATCGAACCGCTCGATCGGCGCGCAGCACGCCAGGTCGAGGGCCTTGCCCTTCGCGACGCCGACCTTGTCGGGAATGTCCAGCAGGACGATGTCGCCAAGCTCCTTCGCGGCGGCCCAGTGTGCACAGGTGGCGCCGACGTTGCCGGCTCCGATGATTGAGATCTTTGCTCGACGCATGATGAGTGATGTGAAGCGAGGTGAAGGGAGGTGAAGTGAGGCGGGATGAGGTGAAGCGGGGCTGGATCTGGTCTGGAGGAAAGGGGGCGATGATACCGCGTGGGCGGCGACGAATCAGGAAGCGGCCGTGCGGGACGGACGCGGGACACCGGACGCCTCACGCCCTCGCGCCCGGGCGCTCGACCCGCCGCGCATCGACGAGGGTCGCCAGGCGATCGAGGGCCGCGTCGAGCTGATCGTCGAGCGCGCGTCGCCTCGTCCTGGCCATGGCCTCCCAGCCGACCCGCTCCACGACCAAGGTTCGCCGCTCGCGATCGTGCCGCGCCGCGAGGCGCCCGACGAAGCGCTCGCCGTGGAGCATCGGAAGCGTGTAGTAGCCGAAGACGCGCTTGGCCGCCGGCACGAACGCCTCGAAGCGGTAGTCGAAGCCGAAGAGGCGTCCGGCGCGGGCCCGGTCGCGCACGACAGGGTCGAAGGGGCTGAGCAGGCGCAGGCGATCCGGCGCCGCTGTCGCGCGATCCATCCGATCGCGCCAGTCGTGCAGCGCCGCGGCCGCCCGTGCGGTGCCGTCGTCTCCCTCGACCTGCACCGGGACGAGCGTTCCACGACGCATCGCCGAAGCGCACCATCGGCGCGCCTCCTCGAGCGTGATGGCGTTCCAGAAATGGGCCGCCTCGCGCGGCGTCGCGATCGCCAGCCGCTCGAAGGCCGTCCGGCAGGCCCAGTCGATGTGCGCCGTGCGGCCGGGCCGGGCGTGGGCATGATGCTCGCCGTGCACGCGCTCCGCGAGGTCGTACACCTTCTGGAACCCCTCGCGGCGCGCGATGGCGAGCTCCCCCGATCGCCAGATCAGTTCGAGCGCCGCCTTTTCCGGCTTCCAGTTCCACCAGCCGTCGGACTGGGCGCTGCGCGCGTTGTGGTCGTCGCCGCTACGCGCGGTGCAGTCGTCGGCGTCGCGCGGGCTCTCGAAGTCGCGCGCCATCATCGGGCCGTTGGCGCGGATGCGCGCCTTCACGCGGCGCAGCATGCGCTCCGCGTCGGGTCCCGCGCGGGCGCGCCACCACGCGCGCTGCGCGATGCGCCTGCGGTCGTGCGCGAAGCGATGCTTCCAGTGGGGATACCACGCCAGCGGAATGACCGAGGCGTCGTGCGTCCAGTGTTCGAAGAGCGTGCGCTCGGTTGGGTGCTCGAGAAGCGTCGCCAGGTGACGGTGCCGGTAGCCGTCGAGCCGCGCGTGCAGCGTCAGGTGATGGGCCCGTTCCAGCGTGTTGATCGAGTCGATCTGGACGAAGCCGAGCCGCTCGACGACACCATGCACCCGCGCCGCATCGACCGGCCCCGTCGGTTCGTCGAGCAACCCCGCGCCGAGCAGGAGCAGCCGAGCGGCGGCGGTGGCGGGAACCGTGGCGTGAGCGCGCGTCGTCACGCGGCAGTTGTAGGAGCGGGAGGCGGTTGAGGCGGGTTTGGGGTTGCGGGTTGCTGGTGACGGGTTGCTGGTTACTGGTTACTGGTTGCTGGTTACTGGTTGCTGGTTACTGGTTACTGGTTACTGGTTACTGGTTGCTGGTTTCCAGGTTCGGGTCCCGAGTTCGTGATTCCCGGTTCTGGCCCGTTCCCCCGGGACTCCCGACTCCAATCAATGGGCGAGGGCAGCCCCGAACACCACACGGGTTTCGGCGGAGTCACGCGCGGTGCGACGCAAGGCGGCGCGGAATCCGGCGCACTTCGTGGCGATTCCGATTCCGAACCGGCCCCGGTGACGCCAACGGCAACGTCCGCCGATCCCGAGTTGGCGGCGGTGGTTGCCGCTTGGCCTGACATGGAGCATGGCCATCCCATGCCCCTCCGCTTGACGCTAGACACCGCATCGGTTACTATCCATCGCGTGATCGCCTCGTTCGCCGATCGTGACACCGAAGCGCTCTTCAACCGCGAACGTCCGAAGCGGATCGACCCGCGAATCCAACGGGCGGCGCTCCGCAAGTTGCGGTACCTCAACAGCGCCGCGTCGCTGGACGATCTTCGCGTCCCGTCCGGCAACCGGCTGGAAGCGCTCGCGGGCGATCGGGCGGGCCAGCATTCGATCCGCGTGGACGAGCAATGGCGGATCGTGTTCCGCTGGCGCGCCGGCAACGCGCACGACGTGGCGATCGTGGACTACCACTGACAAGACGAAGCGACGGAGGAACGACCGATGACCACGAGGAAGCACAATCCGATCCACCCCGGCGAAGTGCTCCGGCACGACTTCATGGAACCGCTGGGCATCACGGCGTACCGGCTGGCGAAGGAAACCGGAATCTCCGCGCAGCAGATTGGGCGCATCCTCGCAAGGACGCGCGGGGTCGGTGCCGAGACGGCCTTGGTGCTGGCGCGCTTCTTCGGAACCTCGGCGAGCGTGTGGATGGGGTTGCAGGCGCAGTATGACTTTGACATCGCGGAGGACCGGATCGGGCGCGAGATCGCTCGCAACGTGCGGCCGTGGAAGGCCGCGTGACGGCGAGAGAAACGACGACCCATGGCGAGCGTTCCACGCGACCAGCACGGCGGGAAGCGGGTTCTCTTCGTGAATGGCGACGGCGACCGCAAGACGATCCGGCTCGGCAAGGTATCGGCGAAGGCGGCTGACTCCTTCTGCCTGCGCGTCGAGGCGCTGCCGGATCGCGCCAACACCCGCAACCCGACGAGCGCCGAACTCGCTGCGTGGCTGCGCGAGCGGACGCCTGAGCGATCGCCCCGCGCGGGGCTGGTGGAGCCACGGACGCGGCCCACCGCCGGATGCGTCGCAAACCGCTTGTTTTCAGGGAGTTTCGCAAGCCGACGCGATCGGGTGCGAAACGGTGCCTTGCGAATCAATGGGCCAGGGCAGACTCGAACTGCCGACCTCACCCTTATCAGGGGTGCGCTCTAGCCATCTGAGCTACTAGCCCAATCGGCCGCGCATGCGTGCATGCCGGCCGCTGGAAGGGCCAAGGATAGCACGATCTGCGCAGGCGGGAAAGGATGTCGTCGGTGGTCGTAGGGCGATCGCATGATCGGCACGCCGCGGCGAACGTGTGGACGAGCCGCGAACGAAGTGAGCGGACAAACGATCAATCCCCCCTGCGTCTCGACGTCGTTGGCCGCCCCTCCCGTCGCTTCGCTGCGGGCTCGTCCGGGCTGCCGCCCGTGGCGACGATCATGTGATCGCCCTGTCGGTGGTCGTCGGTTGTCGTCGCGCTCGTCGCTTCGTCGCTCCGGCGTCATGACGAATCGCCGCGCAACGCTTCGGCCATGCGCTCGACGTATCGCCATGCGTTGAGTTCTCGACGAACGAGCGCGAGCGGGCCCGGATCGGGACGCTCCGCGGATCCGGCCGCGGTGGGCAACTCCGCAGTGGGCAACTCCGCGGTGCGCATCTCCGCGGTGGGCAACTCCGCAGTGGGCATCTCCGCAGCGGGCTTCTCCTTGATGGAGCTGTCCTCGGCGCACCGGCTCTCGGTCGACGTCTCCTCGCCGGAGCGAACCGCGGCGGGCGCGGGGTCGATCGAGGCGGCGCCGGCGCACCGGGCGAAGAGCGCCTCGACGGCCATGCGGTGCGCGCGACGGCGCGTCGCCACCAGCTCGTCGAAGTGGGCGCGCTGCGCGGCGTCGTCGGACCGGATCGCCTCCTCCATCGCCTCGCGCAGCGCCATCGTCTCGACGAGGAATCCTTCGGGCAGCGTGCGATCCTCTTCCTTCCCGGGTCCGCCGAGCCGGCGCAGCAGCGCCTCGGCGCGGCGCTCGTCGTCGAGGAGCAGCGCGCACGCCTCGTTCGCCCGCGCCAGTTCGTGAGCGGATTCCGCCTGGCGCAGCGGATCGGCGATGCGGTCCGGGTGCAGCGCGGCGACGCGGCGACGATGGGCGGCGCGGATGTCGGCCGGCGCGAGGTCGTACCGCGCGGGCAGGCCGAGCAGCATGAACGCGTCGGCGCCGCCCGGTGGCGTCGGACGCACCGAGGCGGGTTGGTTCGCGGTCATCGACGTCGCCCCACGATGGTCATGAGGCCCCAGACGGGGCCCGACTTGAATCGATCCGTCGCCTCGATCGAGAAGCCCGCGAGTTCGACCGCGGCGCGAAGCGACTCGAGCGTCCACGGTCGGCGGCGCTGCCTGCGGACGACGCGCAGCGCCAGCAGCAGGCCGCGCATCGAGAGGAAGTCGCGGGACCAGTCGACGAGCACCAGCCGACCACCGGGACGCAGCACGCGCCGAAACTCCGCCAGCGCGTCGTCGGGCGCCTGCACGAGATGGAACGCGTTCGTGCACGTGAGCGTGTCGGCCTCGCCGTCGCCGACCGGCAGCTTCTCGGCGGGGCCGGCGCGCCAATCGGTCGGAACGGCGCCGTCGGTCGACGCCGTGCCGGTGCGGGGCATGCGCCGCGCCGCCTGGGCAAGCATCTCCGGACTGAGATCGACTCCGACGATCGGCGTCCCGGGCCAGCGCTCCCGGACCTGTTCCGCCAGGACGCCCGTTCCGCACGCCACGTCGACCAGCCGCCCCGGCGGTTGGTCGCCGAGCGCCGCGATCGCGCGGCGCAGGGTCGTCGCGGTGTATCGGGCGAACTGCCGGTCGTAGCGGGGCGCGTAGTCCGCATAGAGGCGTCGAAGGGCGCCGTAGTCGCCGCGGCTGGTCTGGTCGGAGGTGGATGGCATGGCGCCGTGCGGGGGACGAGAGCGTATCGAGGTCGTGGCGGTCTCGTGTCGCAGCTTTCCTACGCTCGCGGATGCGTCCGATCGTTGCCCGATCGCTCTCCACCACGCTTGTCGCCGGCATGATCGCGGCGGCGGCGCTCGCCGACGACGCGCCCGCCCCCGCGGCGGCCCTGCGCGCGCTCTTCGCCGAGTACGACGCGTGGATCTCGCAGGAGTCGCCCGAGGAGGCGATGGCGCGCGGCGACTACGCCCAGGCCGAGCGCGTCACCGACCAGGGCATCGCCGCGATCGAGTCGCGCCTGGCGTGGTCGAAGGCGTTCCGGGCGCGCCTGCTTGCGGAGCTCTCCGCGCCACGGAGCCCCGAGGCCCCGCTTGGGGGAATCGGCGACGACGACCGGCTCAGCGGCGAGATCCTCGCCCGCGCGCTCCAGGAGTCGATCGACGAGGATGGCTTCCGTACGTTCCTGATGCCTGTGGGCGGCCGCTGGGGCCCGCACCAGACGATCGCCGAGATGCACGATCGCGTGCGCTTCTCGAACGCCCGCGACTACGAGACGTACTGCGCGCGGCTGGAGCAGGTGCCGCGCGTCCTCGAGCAGATCGTCGACCGGCTGCGGCGAGGATTGGCCGAGGGGCGAACGCCGCCGCGCATCACCCTGGCCGACGTGCCGGCGCGGCTCGACGCGCTCATCGGTCGCCGCACCGAAGCCTTGCGGCGGATGGGCGCCCGGCGCCGCCGTGGCCTCGCCATCGCAGCCTGCGGCGGCCGGTGCGCCGTCGCCGCCCGCGCCTTCGACGGAGTCGGCGGAGCAAGCGGCGGATCCCGTCGGAATCCGCGTGCTGGCGACACCTTTCGACCGGATGCCGGCGTCGATCGACGAGGCGACCGCGCTCGCCCTGCGCAAGCGCTTCGAGGGTGTCGCCATGCCCGCGGTCGTCGATGCGCTGCGGCGCTATCGCGACTTCGTCGTCGACGAGTACCTGCCCCGCTGCCGCGAGACGATCGCCGCGACCGCGCTCCCCGACGGCGAGGCGTACTACGCCCACTGCCTGCGCGTGCACACGACGACGAACCTCGGCGCGCGAGAGATCCACGAGATCGGGCTCGGCGAGGTCCGGCGCATCCGGCGGGAGATGATCGAGGTGATCCATCGCACGGACTTCATCGACCTCCATCCCGATGCGGCGTCGCTCGACGAGGAGGCGCTCTTCCGCCGGTTCATCGAGTACCTGCGCACCGATCCCCGCTTCTACCACACGAGCGACACCGAGCTCCTCACGGGCTACCGCGACATCTGCAAGCGGGTCGACGGCTGGCTCCCGCGGATGTTCCGCGTGCTGCCGCGGCTCTCCTACGGCGTGAAGCCCATCCCTCGCTTCATGGCCGCGGCGCAGACCACCGCGTACTACCAGCCGGGCGACATCCGCAACGGCGAAGCCGGCTACTTCTGCGCCAACACGTTCCGGCTGGAGATGCGCCCGAAGTACGAGATGGTCGCGCTCTCGCTGCACGAATCGGTTCCCGGACACCATCTCCAGATCTCGCTGGCCAAGGAGCTCGAGGGACTTCCCGAGTTCCGCCGGCAGTCGCGCATCAACGCGTTCGTCGAGGGATGGGCGCTCTACGCGGAGCGGCTTGGCGTCGAGAACGGCATGTACGCCGATCCCTACGACGACTTCGGACGGCTCCTGTACGAGATGTGGCGCGCATGCCGGCTGGTGGTCGACCCGGGCATGCATGCGCTCGGCTGGACGCGCGAGCAGGCCATGGCGTTCCTGCGCGACAACACGGCCCTGAGCGAGCTCAACATCCAGACCGAGATCGACCGCTACATCGGCTGGCCCGGCCAGGCGTGCGGCTACAAGCTCGGAGAGCTGACCATCCGCGCCCTCCGCGCCGAGGCGGAGCGGCGCCTCGGCCCGGACTTCGACATCCGCGCGTTCCACGACGCGGTCCTCGGCGCCGGCGCCCTGCCGCTGGACCTCCTCGAGGCGCGCGTGCGCCAGTGGATCGACGCGGCGGCGAAGTAGCGCCGCGCATGGGGCACAGCCGCCCGTCGGCGATCCGGGTCCAGCGGCCTCATGCGCGTCCCTGTTGATTCGCGCGCCCCACCCAACCCAGCTCCGCCGTGAGACGCCGCTGTGGGCAAGGGGTCGAACGGATGGAGGTCTCCTGGAATCCGCATCACGCTCCGCGGCGGATCGCCACCGCGATCAACGAGACGTCCGCCGGGTTGATCCCCGCCAGGCGGCTGGCCTGTCCCAGGGTGGCCGGCCGGAACCGACGCAGCACGTCGCGGGCCTCGGCCCGCAGTCCGGCGATGCGGTCGGGATCGAGCGCGGCGGGGACGCGCAGGCGCTCCGAGTCGGCGAGCCGGCGCACCTCGGCGAGGGCGCGCAGCACGAACGGTTCGTAGCGCACGTCCGTCATCGCCTGCTCGACCAGCGCCGCAAGCGCGGCGCGGTCGAGGCCGTGCCCGCCGGCATCGTCGAGGAACCCCTCGCCGAGCCACGCCAGCACGTCGGCGAGGGTCGTCTCGGGACGGCGCACGTGCTCGGCGATCGGCCGACCGTCGACCTCCGCGCGCACCGCGGCGATCGCCCCGCGCACGCGCACGCCGAGCGCGCGGCGGCGCTCGAACGAGCGCCAGCGCACCTCGTCGACCAGGCCAAGCCCCCGTCCGAGCGGCGTGAGGCGATCGGCCGCGTTGTCGGCCCGCAGCGTGAGGCGATGCTCCGCGCGACTCGTGAACATGCGATACGGCTCGCGCGGCGTCTTGGTGACGAGATCGTCCATCATCACGCCGATGTAGGCCTGGTCGCGCCCGAGGCGGATCGGCTCGTCGCCGAGCGCACGCCGCGCCGCGTTCACGCCCGCGACGAGTCCCTGTCCGGCGGCCTCCTCGTAGCCGCTCGTCCCGTTGATCTGGCCGGCGAGGAAGAGGCCCGCGATGCGCTTCGTCTCGCACGTCGCGTCGATCTGGTGCGGCCAGACCATGTCGTATTCGACGGCGTAGCCGTGGCGCAGGATCTCGGCCCGCCCGCATCCGCGCATGCCCCGGACGATCGCCTCCTGCACGTCGCGCGGCAGCGACGTCGAGATCCCGTTGCAGTAGATCTCGTCGGTGTGCAGCGACTCCGGCTCGAGGAAGACGTGGTGGCTCTCGCGGTCGGCGAAGCGGACGACCTTGTCCTCGATCGACGGGCAGTAGCGCGGCCCGCACTCCGCGTCGATCTGGCCGCTGTACATCGGCGCGCGGTGGATGTTCGCGCGGATGACCTCGTGGATCGCCGCGCTCGTCTCCGTGATCCGACAGTCGATCTGCGGAAGCCGGGGAAAGCCGGCGAGCGCGCCGGAGAGCCCGCTGAAGGGAACCGGCGGATCGTCGCCATGTTGCGGCTCGAGCCCGTCCCAGTCGATCGACCCGCGACGCAGCCGCGGCGGCGTGCCGGTCTTGAGGCGGCCAAGCTCGAAGCCGAGTCCCCGCAGCGCGCCGGAGATCCCCTCGGCGCTGCCTTCGCCGACGCGCCCACCCGCCGTCCTCGACTCGCCCGTGTGCATGAGGGCTCGCATGAACGTGCCGGTGGTAAGGACGACGGCGCCCGATCGAAGCAGCAGGCGGTCGCCTCCGCCGGCTCGGCGCGCGTAGACCGGACGAGCCAGCCGGGCTTCCTCGACGTTGCGCGCGATGGCGTCGGCGTCGGCGCGAACCACCTCGCCGTCGGCGACGACCACGCCGACGATGCGCGGCCGTCCGTCGCCGGGCCCGCTCGGTGCATCGCTCGATCCGGTGCGCTCCACCCGGAGCTCCTCCACCGTCCCGGCGATCACGTCGATGTTCGCCTGCAGCGCCACGAGCCGCTGCACCTCGCACGCATAGGCGTACTTGTCGCACTGCGCCCGGGGTCCGCGCACCGCGGGCCCCTTCGACGCGTTGAGCACCTTGAACATGATCCCCGTGGCGTCCGTGGCGAGCGCCATGACGCCGCCGAGCGCGTCGATCTCGCGGACCATCTGGCCCTTGGCGAGGCCGCCGATGGCGGGATTGCACGACATCGTGCCGATGCGCGACGGATCCATCGTCACCAGGGCGACGCGTGCCGACGGCGAGTGCTCGCCATGAGCCGACGCGAGCGCCCGCGCCGCCGCGCACGCCGCCTCGACGCCGGCGTGGCCCCCGCCAACGACAATGACGGCATGGGTCGTCACCGGCGCAGCGTAGCGCGGGCGCTACTGTCGATCCGGAGGTCGGGCGTCACCGCGTCGCGCGCGACTTCGCGCCCGCCGCCGGCTCCGTGCGGCGCCATGCGACGCGCGGGGCGTCGGCCCAGAGCGCTTCGATGTCGTAGTACGCCCGCTGCTCGGGTTCGAAGAGGTGAACCACGACGTCGACGCAGTCGACGACGATCCACGTGCCGCCGCCATCGGCGTTGGAGCGCCACGCGCGGTTCTCCATCCGCTTGCCGAGCTGGCCGATCTCGTGCGCGATGCTGCGCATCTGGCGATCGCTGGTGCCGGTTGCGAGCACGACGTAGTCGCACACCTGGCTCTGCCCGCGCACGTCGAAGACGATCACATCCTCGCACTTGAGGTCGGCGCAGAGCCGCGCAGCCTCGATTGCGAAGGCCTTCACCCCTGCGGCTGGCGCCTGTGAGCGGGACCGGCTCACGCTTCGATGCGCGGTCGGCGCGGCCCCTTGCGGACCTCGCGGCGGAGGCGCTCCGACGGCTTCTCGTAATACTGGCGCTTCTTGACCTCCTTCGTGAGACCTTCCTTCTCACAGAGCTTCTTGAAGCGTCGCATCAACTGCTCGACGGATTCGCCACTGCGTGCTTTGAGTCGAATTGCCATGCGGGGTCCAGAACGGGGTCCAGAACGGGGCCCAAGGAGCGGGGTTCCAGGAAACGGGTCCAGCGATGCACCGGATCGGTGCCGGCTCGATCGCCGGTCGGTCCGACGGTCGACCGAGTCGAGCCGAGCATTAGAAGCAAACCAGCGGAGGATAGCAAGCGACTCGGCAGCTGGTTTGGCGGTGGTCTCGATCGTCATCGAATCGCCCGTACGCTCCCCCGCTCGCCGCACTGCCGTTGGCGGTCCGCCCCATGCCGCTCATCGTCGACACCTACAACGTCCTCCACGTCACTGGCGTGCTGCCGCCAGAACTCGCCGGCATCGATGTCGGCGGGCTCGCCGACCTCATCGCGGGCAGCCGCTTCGCGGGGGAGACGACGTGGCTGGTCTGTGACGGAACCGGCGGTCCGGAAGCGGCGAGGCTTCGGGGAAGAATCGTAACTCATTATGCAGGAAGAGGTTCCGAAGCGGACGATCGGATCGGCCGTATGATCGACGCCTCCTCGAGCCCGCGGCGACTGACCGTCGTCTCGTCCGACCACCGCGTCCGGCGCATGGCCCAGCGCCGGCGATGCGCGTGGCTCAGCGCCGAGTCGTTCCTGTCGCAGTTGGTCGATGACTCCAACGCGAGGTCGACCCGCCGAGCCATGCGGCCGCCAGTGCCCCTCGATCGGCGGCAGGTGGATCGCTGGGTGCGTTCCTTCGGTCTCGATGCGGCGTTGCTTGAGATTCCCGCCTCCGAACGTCCTTCGTCGTCCCGACTGCACATCGCGCCGATGGATGGCTCCGCGGCGAAGAACTCGTCGAACCCACGGCACCCGCCGTCGGTCGATCGCGACGCTCCGCCGACCGGGCGCGACGTCTCGCCGAGGGAACCCGACCCCTCGCCCACGGGCCGGCGCCGCGCTCTCGAAGGCGTGGAGCGCCTCGATCAGGTCGACCCGGCCGAGCTCGATCGCTTCGACATGAGCGAGTGGCTCCCGCCCGAGGAGCCGACGCGTCGCGAACGACGGGCGGCGCGGCGCGGGCGCAGCCGGCGAAAGGAGTGAATGGCCCCAGAGGCCGCCGTGTGCCGCGCGGCGCAGGTGCAGCTCGGCTCGGCTCGGCGCGTCTCGCCCACCGCGGCGACGGCTATGGACAGATCCTCGAGACCGTCCACGCATCCGGCCCGCGCACGTAGAGGATGCGATCGTGCAACCGGTAGCGATCGCCCTGCCAGAACTCCATGCGCTCCAATGAGACGCGATAGCCCCCCCAGTGCGGGGGACGGGGCACCGCTGCGCCGTCGAAGCGTCGTCGCATCTGATCCTGAAGCTCGACCAGCGCGGCGCGATTCGTGATCGGCCGACTCTGGTTGCTGGCCCACGCGTTGATCTGGCTCTCGCGCGGCCGTCCGGCGAAGTACGCGTCGCTCTCGGCGTCGGCGGTGTGCGCGACGGATCCCTCGATGCGCACCTGTCGATCCTGCGGGTCCCAGTGAAACAGGAGCGAGGCGCGCGGATGCGCGGCCATCGCCTCGCCCTTGCGGCTGTGACGATTGGTGTAGAAGACGGCGCCATGTTCGTCGAAGGCGCGCAGCAGCACGATGCGCGCCGAGGGGCGCCCGTCGGGATCGATCGTCGCAAGCGTCATCGCGTTGGGATTCGGCAGCCCCGTCGTCTCCGCCTCGGCGAGCCACTGTCGGAAGAGCGCAACCGGGTCGCGCGGCGGGTGGTCGAAGTCGATCGAGGTGTCTGGCGCTGGAGAGATGGAAGACATGGGGGCACCGCCGGATGCTATGGAACCAGGGATGGTGGACATGATGCGCCGGCGGAGCGCGCGGCGTGCGCGTCGTCGTGCACGCCTCCGCTCCACCCGTCGGCGAAGGGGCGCGGCGGGCGCGGCGGGCGCGGCCACTTGCGGAGGCGTGCACCACAAGGAAGTCCGTTCGCGCGCGGCGAAGGAAGATGGTCTACCATCCCCGCGGATGGGGAAATGACGCAACGCCGCGTTCGGCGGCAGGGAGACGCGTCATGCATGAACGGCGGAACTTCGTCCTGGTGCTGCTGACGATCGCCTTCGCGGTCTGGGGGATTGTCGCGTGGTTCCTCTTCGGCGAGAGCCTGACCCAGGCGACGACGACCGCGTGGGCGAGCCGTTGGCTCGCGCTTGGCGCCATCGCCGTCGCGGGTGGACTGCTCGCGTACGCGCTGCTCGCGGAGGACAAGCTGCCGGACCATCTCGCGGAGGTCGTCGGCCCGGTCTACTACGAGGTCGACGGACTCTGCTTCATGCCGATGGTCCGGAGCGGGCGGGACTCGCGCGCGGAGCTCTGCATCTACTACCAGAACCGCTTCGAGAACCCGGTCAACGCCGTCGTGCACCTGCGTCCTCCGCAGGACAGCTTCGTCATCAAGGAGGGCATGCGCGATGCGCACTTCGCGTTCCGCGCCAGCGGTGGCGACTTCGGCTGCATTCGCCAGCCGATCGCGGTGCCGACGTACCTCCAGGGCGAGGTGGTCGAGGTCGACCTCGCCGCCGCGTGCCACTATCAGCGCGGCCAGGGCGCACGGCTGCGCCGGAAGCCCGGCATGAAGTGCGGAACGCTCTCGGTCGACTGGGGCGGCGCCGCGTTCAAGACCGGCGTCCACGAAGTGAGCGGCGAGATCGAGCTCAAGGGCGCGTCGGCCATGCACCTGTGCATGCCGACCGGCGTGAAGACGCGCCTTGGCGAGAAGAGCGACTGGCGGCAGGAACAGATCGCGGCAGGCGTGGTGTGACGCGTGCTGCGCACGCAGTCGCGCGTGCTGCGCACGCTGGCGCTCGCTGCGCGAGCGTGAGGAGTCGCGGCGGTGGCCGCGACGGAGTTTCGCCCGGTTGCACGTCGACGGCGACTGCACGCGGTGCCGAGTGACGATGCGGAGGGTTGCGCGTCGCCGTCGCCGTTTCACCGGGTGATTCAGGGGGTGTGGGGCGGTGGCTGGTCGGCGGTTGGGACCGGGCCGCGAGCATCGACCGGCGATCGGTGGGCGGCCTTCGCGGCGCGCAGCGGGTGCGACGGCGCTCCGTCCGGCGCCCACGCACCAACCCGCGATCGGTGGGGCGGCCTTCAGCGGCTGGCGGGAGCTTCGGGTCCGGCGAAGACGATCCAATCGCCGTCGACGGGTGCCGAGGCCGGCTGACCGGGTGCCGGTGGATCTCGCATCGCACTCGGCGCCACCCAGCGCATGGCTCGCGAGGCGGCGATCTGGTCGGGGACGTGGTCTCCGGACGCGGGGCGGCCGCCGTCGTCGTGGCGGTCGCCGCCGACGTACCAGAGGAGCGGACGACCATCGCGCAGCGCGTAGCGGATCGTGCCGCCGTCGTACGGATCGCGGGGAATCGACGCAAGGAAGCGCGGCACGAGCTCGTCGAGCGTCCGGGGCCAGCGCCCCTCGGCGAGTTCGAAGCGCGCGAGGGCGATCGCGGCGCGCGTGGCGTCGACGCTCGCCTTCGTGAGCGCGAGCGCCGGACCGAGGCTCGTCAACGCCGGCGAGAGGAGGTCCACCATCGCGTAGCGATCGAAGGCAGCGCCACCGTCGCCCGCCGGCGCGAACTTCGGGTCGACCAGCGCGTCGATCTCCCAGAGCGGACGAGCCGCGCGGCGCTCGATGTCGTCGACCATCGCGCCGTATCGCTCGACGATCTCGCGCCGACCGGCGACCAGGAGGGCCGAGAGCGGCGAGGCGAGGAAGCCGCCGAGGTTCTCGCCGAAGGTACCGGCGGCGCGCGCGGGTGGACGGACGCCATCGACCGGCACGGGATTCCGCATCTGCCGCGCGGGATCGACGAGCAGCACGCCGTCTCCGTGGCCATCGTCGCTGTAGGTCCGCTGGATCGCGTCCTCGAACAGGATGCGCTCGATGGAGAAATCGGGGCGCCACGCGGCGTCGGGAATCGCGGCGAAGGCGTCGTCGAGCCGCCGCAACGTCGCGTCGTCGAACGCGCCGCCGTGCGCCTCGAGCAGGTCGCGGGCGTGCGCGGCGGCCATGTTCCAGATCGCCGACGCCACAAGCTGCGCCACCAGCGACCGACCCTCGCGCGCCTGGCGCGCAATCCCCAGCATCGCGACGAGATCGTCGACGGCGCGGTCCGGCCTGCCACGCTCCGTCGACCGATGCGCATCGGCGGCAAGCCACCGCGCCGCGTCGCGAAGGGCCCAGAAGTGCGGCAGGAGCGCGGCATCCGTGGAAGCGGCCGCCTGGTTCGGTGCGGTGGACGAGGTGCGCGCATCGCCCTCGAAGAACTCGCGATCCTCGGGCCCCAGCGCGCCGCCGATGGGAACGCCCAGCGCGGGGAGCGCCGCTGCGGCCCGAATCCCCGCAAGATCGGCGTCGTGCGCGTCGAGCTGCGCGATGGCTTCGTCGCGGGTGAGGGCCCCGCGCGGCTTGATCGCGTTGGGCGGGCTCGAGAGCAGTTCCATCCACGGCTCGGTGCCTGTCTCGGCGCCGGGCGCGTTGGTGGCGCGCCCCGCGCGGGCCCACCGCAGCGCCTCGCGGTAGCGCGGCCACGCGGCTTCGTCCGTCGGGACCTGCGGCAGCGTCGCGTTCATGCGCTCGAACGGGTCGAAGGCGATCTTCGGCGCCCGGAACCACAGCCGCGCCGCCATCGCCAGGTAGACCGCGAGCAACACCGCCGCGGTCAGCGAACCCCACCTGACGAGCGAGGTCGCGCCGCGATCGAGCAGCGAGCGCTTTGCGATCGTCGCCTCGCGGAGCATGCGTGCGGTCTGGGCCGGATCGCCGAACGTCGCCGCCAGCACGTCGGCGCTCGCGCCGGAGTCCAACCCGTCGCGGAGGTGGCGGGCCAGTTCGCGGGCGATCTCCAGCTTCTCGCCACGGCGCAGCCTCGTGCGCCGCGCCGTGCGCTCGACGAGGTTGCCGAGCATTCCAGGCAGACCCGCGGCGCGCACGATCGCCGCGACGCTTCGCGCCGTCTCCGGGTTCGCCGCGATCGCGGCGGCGCGCCGTGCACGACCCGCGCACCACTCGCGCCACAGCGTGAAGATCGACGTGGCGAATGCCGCCTGCGTCCATCGGCGCGGTGGCGCCGGCCTCGTCGGCGCGCTCGTCTCCGCGACCTTGCCGCCAGGCCGATCCCCAAGCCGGTCTCCCGGCTCGTCCCCAGCCGTGTCGCCGGAAGGGCTCATGCGACGCGCGCTCCGACCGGCGCGCACCCGGCGCCATGACCGAGGATCGCGCGGACCATCGCCGTCACACCGCGCGTCGACGCCACGACGCCCAGCGCTCGCATCGCGTCGACCGCGGCCTGCCACTGCTTCGCGTCTTCCGAGAGGCGACGCTTCCCCGACGTGGTCAGGGCGTAGTACTTCCGGCCGCGCGAGCCGGAGTCATCCCACCGCGAGGCGAGGAGTCCCTTCGCCTCGAGGTTGTAGAGCAGTGGATAGAGCGTGGACTGCCCCATCGCCAGGACGCCATCCGTGCGCTGCGAGAGCGCCTCGGCGATCTCGTAGCCGTACATCTCGCGCCGCTCCAGGAGCTTCAGGACGGCGATCGGGCCAGCGCCGCGCATGAGTTCGCGTTCGATCATGGCCGTATGCTATGTCACACAGAGTATGTGAGTCAAGGCAGTGCATCGGATCGACGCAGGAGAGAGAATGTCGCACGAGGTTCGGTACCGGACGGTGGAAGCCGGATATCGTCTCGTAGGATGGCACGCAGGGTGAAGCCGCCCGGTGCAAAGCGGAGGTGGGTGCGTGACGGGACGGCGCCGCGGGGGTCGGCGCACGGTCCGATGCGCTGCAAGCAACTCGCCTCGGTGATGACGGCGGCCAGCCTTCGCGAGTTGTGTACGTCCAGGTCAATTCGCACCGGCGCAGTCCGATCGGAGGGATCCGATCGTCGCGTCAACAGCCCGCCGGGCAGGAGCTCACCATGCAGGGCGTCGGATCGCAAGCCTCTCGTGTTTCGGGTCGTGCCGCACTCGCACTGCTCGCGGCCGCGATTGCGGCACCGACGTTCGGCGCGACGTGTGAAGGCGACCTCAACGGCGACGGAATCGTCGACGGGGCCGACCTCGCCATCATGTTCGCGAACTTCGGGCTCGCCGGGAGCAGCGCCGATGTCAACGGCGACGGCATCGTCGACGGTGGCGACCTCGGCAAGATGCTCTCCAACTGGGGCGTGTGCGGCCCCACGTGCGACAGCTACCAGTCGCTGAACTTCGTTGGCAAGGTCGTGGGCGGCTTCGGCGAGCCGCTGCCCATCACCGTGCTCAACGGGACGGTCACCGTGCTGCCCAGCGGCGAGCCGCAGGGCGCGCTCAACATCATCTCCTACGACGGCAGCAGCATGGCGATGAACCTGGCGCTCGCCCAGGCGACGGTCTTCATCGACACCAGCGTCGTCAGCTTCCCGGCGTCCGGTCCGAGCGACCTCGCCTCGATCGACGGGTCCCCCGTCACGATCGCCGCGATCCTCGACAGCTTCGCGAAGGACCTGCTCTCCGCCCTTCCGCCGGGCCAATGGAGCGTCGCCGGTCGTTCCGCGCTCGCCTTCGCGGCGCTCGTCGAGACCGAGCCGTTCTGCTGTGACCTCAACATGGCCCTCGCCGACGCGACCGCTTCGAGCACGGCGTTCTGGTGCAAGAGCGGCTGCGTTGGACTGAGCGCCAGCATCGTGGCGAAGGCCGTCGATGGATGCGAGGACATCGACGGTTCCTGCGGCGCCGACACCACGACCAAGGTCGGCAAGTTCGACATGCCGTGCGACACCGTGAGCCCGCTCTGCATCGACAGCAACTTCGCCGGCTCGCTGGCCACCTTCAAGGCGATCCTCGGGTTGTGGATGGGTCAGTGATCGCGCCGCCGGCCGCCGCCTGCGCGGGGGCCGGTGCCGTCGAATGACCGTTGTGACGAATCGTCGGGGCGCGGCCGGCTTCGGCCGGCCGCGGCGTTGTCATGCCCGCGCGGCGGGATGCGCCATGATCGAGTCACGCGATTCGCGTGATCCGCGTGATTCCGTGTCGCCATGCGGCGCGTTCCGACCGCCCCGGCGTTCGCGGCGCGGCAGGTGGCCGCCGCGGACGCGAACGTCGCCGGCACCGACGAGGTCGCGCAATTGCCGCAGGAGCGAAGGCTCGGGCACGACGAGCAGCCGCCCGGCGGCCAAGGTCACGACACGTGCCTCCGCCGGTTCCGACGAAGCACGCGCCGTCGGAGCCAGGGCAAGCTGGATGCGCACCGGCACCGCGCGCCCGCGGCCGGAGCCGGCGACGCCGGTCGCCATCGCTGAGGCCTGCTTGAGCAGCCCGGCCGCCATGCGCATCCGTTGCGAGAGCGGTCCGTCGGCCTCGTCGCCCTCGACGAAAAGCAGCTCGAGCGCCGTCGCCAGTTGCTGCGGCGCGGCGTCGATGGGCAGCGCGTGCTCCACGATGATGTTGGTCGGACCGCGGCTGCGATCGATCGTGCCGACGATCATCACGATCGCCTCGGGCTGGAGCGCGTGACCGCAGGCCGCGAAGCTCTCCGGGAAGATCACGCCCTCCAACGTGCCTCGCAGGTCCGCGATCGCCAGCTGCGCCATGCGCTGTCCGGCGAGGCGTCCCGACTTCGCCGTCGTCGGCTGCACGCGCGTCAGCACGCCGCCGATTCCCACCGCCACGCCCGCGTCGAGCTCCGCCGCCGCGGCGGTGTCGCACGTGGCGAACTCCGCCAGGATCGCGCGGTAGGAGTCGAGCGGATGGCCCGAGACGTGGAAGCCGAGCGCCTCCTTCTCGAACGCCAGCATCTGCAGGCGCTCCCACGGCACCGCCCGCTCGAGCGCCGCGCCGGAACCCGGCCCTCCGGCGCCGGCGCCGCCGAGAGTGCCACCGGCGCCAGGCGCCGACAACTCGTCCGGGTCGCCGAACATGCTCATCTGTCCCGCCTGCCGGTCGCGCGCGACCGACTGCCCGCCGCGCACCGCCTTGTCGATCGACTGGACCAGCGCGCTGCGCTGATCGATCCCGTGAAGCGAGTCGAATGCACCGGCCTTGACGAACGCCTCGATGGTGGCGCGATTGACGGTGCGCAGATCGACGCGCTCGCAGAAGTCGAAGAGCGAGCGGAACGGACCGCGAAGGAGCCGCTCCTGCACCACGGCGCGCGTCGCCGCACCACCGGCGCCCTTGATCGCGCCGAGGCCGAACCGGATATGGCCATGCAGATGGTCGCGCGGCTCGTCGGGACCGTACACCAGCGAGAATCCGGCGTCGGAGAGGTTCACGTCGGGCGCGCGGACCTCGACCCCCACATGCGGCGCCCGCGCCGAGTGGTCCGGATACTGCACTCGACGGCATTCGTCGAGATACATCGACCATTCCTCGATCTTGCTCGCCTGGCTCTCGTAGCTGAGCACCGCGGCCATGAAGTGCCCGGGAAAGTGCGTCTTCAGGTACGCGGTCTGGTAGGCGATGATCGCGTAGCCGGTCGAATGGCTCTTGTTGAAGCCGTAGCCGGCGAACTTGAGGATCAACTCGAAGAGCTCGGCCGCCGCCTCGCCGGTCACGCCGCGCGCCATGGCGCCGGCGACGAAGTCGGCTCGCGCGGCGTTGATCGTCTCCTGCTTCTTCTTCGAGATCGCCTTGATGATCGTGTACGCGGCGCGCAGCGGGATGCCGCCGAGGCCGTGGAGCACCTGCATCACCTGCTCCTGGTAGACCATGATCCCGTACGTCTCGCGCGTGTGCTCCTCGACCACCGGATGCATGCGCGGCAGCGGCTGGCGGCCGTGCTTGCGGGCGTTGTAGTCGGGGATCAGGTCCATCGGGCCCGGCCGGAAGAGCGCGTTGGCCGCGATGAGGTCCTCGAGCCGGTCGGGCCGCATGTCCGCCAGCAGCTTGCGCATGCCGCCGGACTCGAACTGGAAGATCCCGGCCGTGTCGGCGCGGCGGAAGAGGTCGAGCACGCGCTGGTCGTCGAGCGCGATGCGGTCGAGGTCGAGTGGATGGGGGCCGCGCTCCGGCGCACCGGCGCCGCCACCGGTCCGCTCGAACTCCTCGCCGCGCCCGACGGCCCGCCAGATCGCCTCCTCGCTCAGCGATTCGCGCACGATCCTGCGGCACAGCTCGATCGTCGAGAGGGTGCGAAGTCCGAGGAAGTCCATCTTCAGCAGGCCGACCTTCTCGCAGGTCGGGCCGTCCCACTGCGTGACGACGTCCTGTCCCTCGCCGACGCCGGCCCCCGCGCGCACGCCACCGGCGGCGCTTGCGGTCGCCGACCCGCCGGTGCCGCCCGCGACTGGATTCGAGCCGAGCGCCGCCGCGTGCGCCGCACCGCTCGTCGAGGCGCCGCCGGTGGGCCGGCAGAGCGGCACGATGTTCTCCAACGGCTGCGTGGCGATCACCACGCCAGCGGCGTGCACGCCCGCGTGCCTGGCGTGATCCTCGAGCGCCATCGCGGCGTCGACGATGCGCTTCACCAGCGGATCGACGTCGTAGCGCTCCTTGAGGCGCGGCTCCTTCTGCATCGCCTCCGCGATCGTGATGCCGAGGTCCTGCGGCACCAGGTTCGAGAGCGCCTGCCCGTCGGCCGGCGTCATCCCCATGACCCGGGCGACGTCCTTGATCGCCGCGCGCGCCTTGAGCCGGCCGAAGGTGATGATCTGCGCGACGTAGCCGTACTTGCGCCGCACGTAGTCGATGACCGCGGCGCGGCCGTCCTGGCAGATGTCGATGTCGATGTCCGGATACTCCGACCGGTCCGGGTCGGTGAATCGCTCGAAGAGGAGGCCGTACTTGACCGGGCAGGCGTTGGAGAGGCCAAGCACGTACCCGACCATCGTGCCGACGCCGGAGCCACGCGCGTTCGCCGGAATGCCGCGCTGCCGCGCCCAGTTCACGAAGTCCCACACGATGAGGAAGTACGCGCTGATCGACTTGTCGGCGAGGACGCGCAGCTCGCGCTCGAGCCGCTCGCGGATCGCCGCCCGCGCGGCCGCGTCGCCGGTGGAAGCGGCGCCGTCCGGCCCATAGCGCCAGATCACGCCCGCCTCGGCGAGGTCGCGGAGCGCCTGGTCGCAGCCGCCCTTCAGCTCGTCCGCGCTGGGCGCATCGGGCTTGCTCGCGTCATGCGGCCGAAGCTCGAATCGGGCGCAGTACGCCGTGAACCACGCGGTGAGGTCGCTGCCATCGCGCGACGGGTCGTAGGTCGGGGGGACGCCCGGGTGCACAACCTGCACGACCGGCGCATGGTTGCCGCCAAGATCCATGGCGACATTGCAGCGATCCGCGATGCTCGCCGTGTTCGCCAGGGCCTCGGCCTCCTCCGCGTCGTCGCCACAGAGCTCCCACATCTCCTGCGGGCTCTTCACGTAGAGCTGCTTGGGATACACCAGCCGCGACGAGTCGCCCTTGACCTTCTGCATGCTGATGCAGCACAGAGTGTCGTGGTGGTCGTGGTCCTCGGCGCGCAGGAAGTGTGCGTCGTTGTCGACGACCAGCGGCAGCCCGAGCTCCTTGGCCAGCCGCCGCAGCAGCGGGTTGATGCGCTCCTGCTCCGGGATGTGCCGCTGCAGCTCGACGTAGAAGCGAGGCTCGCGCCCGCCCGTGCCGCCGTCGGCGCGGAACGTCTCGGCGTGCCAGCGCGCCTCGCCGAGCGCCGCATGCCAGTGCCTCTCGTCGGCGGTCTTGACGTAGCTCTCCAGGTGATGCGCCAGCGACGAACCGAGGTGTCCGTTGATCGCGATGACCCCATCCGACCAGCGCGCCAGCGTCGACTTGTCCATGCGCGGCTTGTAGTAGAAGCCGTTGAGGAACGCATCGGACGAGAGCTTCAGGAGGTTGCGCCATCCGGCGAGCGTCTCGGCCAACAGCACAAGGTGAAAGCCACCGTCGGCGATGCCGGTGTGCGTGCGGTCGCGCCGATCGCCCGGCGCGACGTACGCCTCGATGCCCAGGATCGGCTTCACGCCTGCGGCCTTCGCTGCGGCCACGAACTCCATCGCGCCGTGCAGGTTGCCGTGATCGGTGACCGCCACCGCGGTCATGCCGAGCTCCTTCACGCGCCTGCAAAGCGGCTCAAGCTTGTTGCCGCCGTCGAGGAGCGAATACTCGCTGTGAAGGTGCAGGTGGACGAAGGGACGAACCTCGGCGGCGTTCGAGGCAGCTGTACCCGGGGTGGCAACGGCGGAACTGGCTGCGATGTCTGCCAGGAAAGGGAGCAGGGATTGGCTGCGTATAGATCCGTCCCACCATATGTTGGGGGCTGACGGGTGGCTTGACCGCGTCATGGTAGTGCCCATGAGAAGGCCGGTCGTCGATCGGCAGGTCGTCCACCGCTCTCGGGTGGCGGACCTTCGCAGTGGTTGCGGTGGCACTGCGACAGCCTTGGCCCAAGGCGTCTGAACTGGTGACGGACTCGGCACCATCCACGGCTCACACCCCGGTACTGGTTCGCTTTGAACGCCGGACGTCGTGTGCCGCCGGTGAAGCGAAGCGTCAGCCGCCATCGGCCCCCATGCGGAAAGGAGCAACTCCAGGTCGAGCGCGTTGACCCTGCAATCGGCGTTGAGATCGCCCGCTGGGGGCGGCTCACATGGGACATGCGCGGCGTCATCGGTCCATCGGCCCAACAGCAGTCCAAGGTCGGCGCCGCCGACCACGCCATCGCCATCGATGTCGGGGGCAATCAACAGGCCAGCGCCGGCGCGGATCGCCGTGTCGGGATCGGCTTCGTAGGCATAGTCGAGGAACGACAAGAATCCGGTTTCCGGTTCGTAGTACACGCGCAGCCATCCATAGTGCAGCCCATCGACGCCATGGAACCGAACTGCGACGAAGACGGGAATCCCAGGTGTGTCGCATCCGATGCCGCCACCGCAGCCGCCGGCAGACCAGCCCCAGACGAGGCCGTCGCCCCAGTCGAGTCCGGAGCCGATCAGTCCCCCGGCGTCGACCTCCGTCCGGCCGATGTTGCCGCCCGGTGCGGGTGTCAGCGAGGAAGAGCAGCCGGCCGAGCAGTCACAGCATGGGGCCGCGTAGCAGGCGTCGGCCACGCGATCGCCGTTCAGATCCCAACCCACCGCTGGGGACCACACCGGGCACGTGCCCGCCGCAATGGCGAACGCCTCGCCGACCACCACCTCGGCGACGCCGACGCTCGCCCAGGAAAGAGCCGCCGCCGCTGCCAGCACCGTGTGTTGCATGACCGGGCTCCTTGGAATGACGAGGACATCGCGGCCTTGTAGAAAGATCGCGAACGGCACCTGGCGGCGCCTCGTTAGCGACACGCTCCCCACGCCGACAGCATGAGGCCGAGATCGGCGCCATCGACGACGCCGAGGCCGTCGATGTTGGCGCTTGGATCGTCCGTGGCCCACGCCGCGAGCATGATTCCCAGATCGGCGCCGTCCACGATCGAGTCGCCGCTGAGGTCGGCGAGGCACGCCGGATCGACGATCGGGGCGTCCGACGCCTGGATGAATCGGAACGTCGCCGAAAGCGGCGGGTCGAACGAGCCGAAGTCATCCGCGAACCACACGCCGCCGTTGCCTGAGCCGTAGGTGCAATCCGTCACGACCAACTGCGGTACGTCGGGCATCGGGGTTCCCGGGAGCCAGATCCGACCGGTGAGCTGGCAGCCTTCGCGGTCGAGCTGGACGAGCACGTCCTGGCCGACAGGAACGACGGCTTGGACGATGGCCAGCGTGAACAGCAAGCCGTCATCGGCCCGCGCCAAGGCGAAGCGGCCGTCCTGGCTGATCTGAGCCACGTATCCGTCGCCCGTCCCGAGCTCGGCGATCCCGACGCCACCGCGACCGCGAGGACCGTTCCATCGCAGTTGCGCCCGGACCGACGCCGTTCCGGAGAACGCCTGCTCCACTTCCGCGGCGGTCACGCCGACCGCGCCAGGAGTCATGACGAGATCCCCAGTTGACGCGTCGAAGTCGCCCTCGACCCCAATCCCGCCGATGACCCACTGCACCGGCGAGCCGTCGAGCAGGTTGCCGTCCTCGAAGTCGTCGTACCAGCTCTGCGCGCCGGCCGTGGTGTTCATCAGGAGCGCCACGGCGAAGCACGGGACGGCACGGTTCCACTTCGGATGCATGCGATGCATGAACGCCTCCTTGGCACGCGTTGCGCCCTTGTCGCGTCCAGCGCACGTGCGCCTTGGCGCGCGGCGGCGATGACGTGCCGCACACCACGCGACAATGCCCTTGCCGCTCCGTCGTCCAATCCCGGATAATCGGCGAATCCCGACGCGAGCGGCCGATGCCGCGGCGACGGGTGGTCGGGCAGATCGTCCGGCAGATGGTCCGGCACATGATCCCACAACCCCGGCAGGAGGCGAACTTGGCCGATGATGTTGCACAGCTGCTGGCGCGCGTCGCGTCGCGCGATGCGACGGCCGTCGATCGGCTGCTGCCGCTGGTCTACGCCGAGCTTCGGGCGCTGGCGCAGGATCTGCTTCGCGGCGAACGGCGTGGCCACACGCTGTCCGCGACCGCCTTGGTCCACGAGGCGTATCTCAAGCTGGTGGAACAGCGGTCGGCGCGGCTCAACGATCGCGCCCACTTCTTCGCCATCGCGGCGCAGGCGATGCGGCGCATCCTGGTGGACCATGCTCGGGGACGAAACCGGATCAAGCGCGGCCGCGATCGCGTCAGGTCGCTCGACACCGAACTCGTGATCGGCCACGAGGAAGCGATCGACCTGGCGTCCTTGGACGACGCCTTGAACCGGCTCCACGCGACCAGCGCGGAGGCCACGCGCGTCGTCGAGCTGCGGTACTTTGGCGGCCTGACGATCCAGGAGACCGCCGTGGTGCTCGAGGTCTCGGAGAGCACCGTGGAGAGGCACTGGCGCTACGCGCGGGCGTGGCTGTATCGGCGCCTTGGCGAGGACGCCGACGGAGGCGCCGATGGACGATGAACCGCGGTGGCCAGGCGATGTCGATCGTCGCGCCGCGGCGATCTTCATGGCGGCGCTCTCGCTGAGCGGCGAGGATCGATCGACGTTCGTGCGCGATCGATGCGCCGACGACGAGACGCTCCTGGCCGAGGTTCTCGCGCTGCTGAGCGCAGACGCCGACGCAAGCCACGACTTCCTTCGATCGCCCACTTCCGCGGCCTTTCGGTTCACCGACGAGGCGGAACGACTGGTCGGCGCCCGCGTCGGCCGCCATCGCATCCACCGGTTGATCGCCGCCGGCGGCATGGGCGCGGTCTACGAGGCGGAGCAGGACGAGCCGCGCCGCACCGTCGCCGTCAAGGTGATCCGCCGCGGGCTCGCCTCGCGGGCCACGCTGCGCCGCTTCGAGAACGAATCGCAGATCCTCGCCCGGCTGCGGCATCCTGGCATCGCCCAGGTCTTCGAGGCGGGAATTCACGACGATGGCGGCGGCGCCATGCCGTACTTCGTGATGGAGTACGTCCCCGACGCACGCACCATCGCGGCGCATGTCCGCGAGAAGAAGCTGGACGTCCGGGGTCGTCTTCACCTCTTCGCGGCGGTCTGCGATGCCGTGGCGCATGGCCACCAGAAGGGCATCATCCATCGCGATCTCAAGCCGGCGAACATCCTCGTGGACGCCTCGGGCTCGATCAAGGTCATCGACTTCGGCGTGGCCCGCGCCACGGACATGGACGTGGCGGTCACCACCGTGCAGACCGATGTCGGTCAGCTGCTCGGAACCGTGCAGTACATGTCGCCGGAGCAGATCGAAGCCGATCCCCACGATCTCGACGTCCGCACCGACGTGTACTCGCTGGGCGTGGTCCTGTACGAGCTCCTGTGCGATCGGCCGCCATACGACCTCAGCGACGTCCGCGTCTTCGAGGCGGCGCGGCGCATCCGGGAAGAGGCGCCGGAGCGGCCGTCGACCGTGAACCGGACGCTGCGCGGCGATCTCGAGACCGTCGTGCTCAAGGCCTTGGAGAAGGACCGCGCCCGTCGCTACCAGTCGGCCGCGGAGTTCGCCGCCGACATCCG
Source organism: Phycisphaerales bacterium (assembly GCA_046350555.1). Classification (GTDB taxonomy): domain Bacteria; phylum Planctomycetota; class Phycisphaerae; order Phycisphaerales; family SM1A02; genus JAXMAF01. The sequence goes on along the minus strand of JAXMAF010000012.1, from coordinate 68,345 downwards.
CCGATTGCTCGCGCGCGAGCCCATCGCCGCCCGGCCGCCGAGCATCGTGTACCAGCTTGGGATGTTCTCACGGCGCAACAAGGCGCTGGTCGGCGCCGTCGCCGCCACGTTCCTGCTGCTGCTGGCCGCGTTGACGACCGTCTCCGTCATGGCGCTTCGGATCCACAGGGAGTCGGCGCGCCGGCTCGAGATCAACGAGTTTCTCGAGACCCTGTTGATCTCGACCAACCCCAACCCGCTCATGGGCGACGTGCGGCAATCGCGCCACTACCTGGCCAACACGCCGTGGATCGAGCTGATCGACGACGCGGTGCGGCGCCTCGACGACCGGCCGCTCGTGGACCAGGAGGCCGAGGCCACGATCCGCCACCGCATCGGCCTGCTGTATCTGGGCATGAACAAGCACCGGCAGGCCGATGCATGCCTGCGATGGTCGTACGCCGTGCGGCGCCTGCGCCTGGGCGACGACAACCTCCAGACCATCGACAGCAAGGCGGCGCTCGCCTGGAACAAGGTCTTCCTCTACGACTCGCACGAGGCCGAACGACTCGCCGCGGAGGTCGTCGAGGAGTACCGTCGCGCGTCGGCCGTTCCCGATTCGGCGCTCCTGGAGCGCCAGCTCGATGCGATGGCCTGGCTGGCCGTCAGCCGCATGTACCTCGGCTACGACGACGAGATGGCGGCGATCTCGCGCGAGATGCTGGCGCTGATCGACGCCCATCCCGAGCTGGACTATCCGTCCTATGTGGCGCAATCCTTCCTGGCGTTGACCCAATCCTTCACGGGCCGCGGCCTGGAGGACGCCGAGCGCCTCGCCCGCGCCGCCATTTCGGAGGCGGAACGACGCAATGCGTACACGCTGATGCATGGCTTCACATACGTCGTGCTCGGGCGCGTCCTGCGAGTCAAGGGCGGCGACGTTGCGGAGGAGGAGTCGAATCTTCGTCGAGGACTGGAGATCTGGGAGGCGCGCAGCGGCAAGGCGGGCACGGTCTTTTTCTGGCCCGAGCTGGCGGAGTGCGTGTGCCGGCAGCCCTCGCGCCGGGAGGAGGGGCTGGCCATGCTGCGCGACGCCATCCAAGCGGCTCGCGCGGCGCATGGTGAGAACGACCCGATGACCTCGAACATCCTGTTCCATGCGGCCAACGTCTACGCCTCGGCGGGTCGGCCCATCGAGGCCGAGGCGGCGTTCCGCGCGTGCATGGACTCGTGGACGCTCGGTCATCACGTGCCCATCATGGCGCACGTCTTCGTCCTGCACCAATACGGTCGGCTGCTGCGCGATCAGGGCCGACTGGACGAGGCCGAGGTCGCTTGGCGCCGAGCGATCGCCAAGGCTGCCGGTTTCTCGCCGCAGCAGTGGCGGCGCAACACATGGCGCAGCACCGCTCCCCTGTGGGCCGACCTCGGCGTGACGTTGGACGAATGGGGTCGGCACGACGAGGCCACCGCGTGCCACGCGCGGGCGCGCGACGAGGCGCTTGCGGCGATGCAGCCCGACATCGCGGCGTTCGTGCTCGGCATGCTCGGGCGGTGCGACCGATGGGGTGAAGGGGAGTCGCTGGCGAGGGCGATCGTGGAGGCCCGGTGCGACGACAAGGAAACGACACCGGCGCAACGGATCGGATCGATGGTCGCGCTCGGCCGCGTGCTCGAGTCGGTGGGGCGATTGGATGAGGCGGAGGCCGTCCTTCGTCAAGGGCGCGCGATCGCTCTCGCGGAGCTCGGCGGCGCGAACGCCACGACGCTCTGGTCGATGTCGATGCTCGCGCGCACGCTCCAACGGCTCGGGCGGGTCGACGAAGCGGAGGCCCTCCATCGGGAAGTTCTTGCGGTCCGACAGGCGGCGCACGGCGATGACCACCCACTCACCCTTGGTGCGATGTCGACGTTGGCGTGGTTCCTCGTGGAAGTCGGCAGGCCCGAGGAGGCCGAGCCGCTGGCGGCGGATGTCGTAGCCCGTCGGCGGCTCGTCGACTCCGAACCCGATCGCTTGATCGACGCGATCGATGATTGGGGCGCCGCGCTGCTCGGCTGCGGGTCGATCGACGACGCCGAGCTCGCCTTTCGCGAAGTGCGCGACCGCTGGACCAGCTCGCACACGTCCATGCGGCAACTGCCGGCAATCTACCGGCTGCACTTGGGCGAGTGCCTGCTGGCGCAAGGCCGCTGCGGAGAGGCGGCCCCTCTGCTGATCGAGAGCCTTGTGGAGCTGCGAGATCGCTCCGATCGACGCCTGGTGACGCAGGCCGAGGCCGCCGTGCGCCGCCTCGAGGCGGAGTGCGGGCTCGACGCCGAGGCGATCGACGCGGCAACGCTCTTGCAGGTGGGATGGAACACACGGCGGGCAAGTGAGGGGACGGCATTCTGCGCATCAGCGCCCTTCGCGCGTCTCCGCCGCCACCAGCCCCAGCCAAGCCTCGCGCAGCGCTTGTGTGACCGGCCCCGGTTTCCCATCTCCGACCTCGTGCCCCTCGACCTGGCGCACCGGCAACACGCCCCAGCTCGAGTTGGTCAGGAAGATCTCGTCGGCGGCAAGCACGTCCTCGATCGAGAGCAGCCGTCGCTCGACGTGGCGCGACCGATCGCCGGCGAGCTCGACGATCGCCTCGCGCGTGACGCCCGGCAGGACCGGCGACGCGATCGCGCCGGCGCTCTCCTCGCCGCGCGCCGGTGGCGTCAGCAGCACGCCGTCGCGCACCAGGAAGACGTTGCTGACACAGCCGCTCGCAAGATGGTTCGTCACCGTGAACCAGAGGGACTCGCTTGCACCCTTCCCGCCGGCGAGCTGGAGTGCGCGCACGCGGGGCCAGTAGCTCAGCGTCTTGTGCCCGGCGAAACGATCGAGCGGGTTCTGCCGGTCGTCGGCCACCGTGACCAGCACCCCGCGCTCGAAGAACTCGGCCGGATACTCGGTCGGCGGCTGGGCGACGATCAGGATCGTCGGGTCGGCGGCGCGCCTTCCGCGCGACTGGAGCCAGTTGAGGTCGCCACCGGTGATGGTGAGCCGAACGCGCGCCTCGCGCAGCCCGTTGCGCTCGACGGCGAGCGCCGCGGCGTCGAGCAGGGGTTCGCCCCGCAGCGCCTCGCTCAGCCCGAGCGAGCGCGCGGAGCCGTCGAGCCGCGCGATGTGCCGACCGCCGCGGAAGAGGCGGCCGTTGCGCGCCAGCATCGTCTCGAAGAGGCCGATGGCGTGCTGGAGCCCCGCGTCGAAGGCGGAGACGCGGGCGTCGTCGCGCGGGACGAAGCGACCGTCGAGGAAGACGAGCATGGGCTGTTGAGTCACGGGTCCTTCGCCAGTGGAACCTCGACACCGACGATCACGATCGTGCCGCCTTCGTTCCGGAGACGCAGGATGATCGCCCGCGAGGCATCGATCGACACCGTCGCCGCATGCGTCGCGTTGTCGGCGCCGTCGTCGGCGCGCCGCACATCGACCGCCAGGGATGCGCCGCTCGATTCGCGCCGCAGCTCGGCGAGCCGTTCACGCACCGTCGTGGCGATGATCGGCTCCGTCCCGGCGATCGACGCGTTCGACGGCGCCTCGGCGACCAGTCGCTCGACGAACCTGCGCACCTGGTCGGCGCGCTGCGGGGCGACCTGCCGCTGCCCGAGGAAGATCAGGCCGGCGACGACCAAGGCCGCCGCGGGAAGCACCAGGCGGCGGTAGGTCGAACGATGATTCGCGGGCGATGGCGTCATGGGGTCGTTGATCGGGATCGCCACAGGCTGGCACGAGGCGCCTTCGCGATCCGACCGCCGCTCTCGCGTGGATGCGCACGCCGCCCCGACGCGTCGCCAAGCGCGCGGCCCACGCGCCCGCGGCGGCGCGGAGCGCCCGCCCGCATGAACCACGTGGATCCCCGACCCCGAATTCCCGATTCCGAACTCCCCGCCCGTCGCGACGCGCACGCAGCGCACCCCCCGCTCAACCTTCCCACCTCCCGAAGACCAACGACGTGTTGTGTCCACCGAAGCCGAAGGAGTTGTTGATTCCGATCCGGATCTTCCGCTCCTGCGCCGTATTGGCCACGAAGTCGAGGCCGGCTCCCTCGTCGGGATGTTCGAGGTTGATCGTCGGCGGCAGCACGCCGTCGCGGATCGCCAGGACGGTCGCGACGCTCTCGATGCCTCCCGCCGCACCGAGCGCGTGGCCGGTCATGGACTTCGTCGAGCTCATCGCGAGCCGGGTCGCGTGCGGACCGAACATCGCCTCGACGGCGCGCACCTCCGCGGCGTCGCCCAGCGGCGTGGAGGTGCCGTGGGCGTTGATGTAGCCGACCGACTCCTTCGGCAGGCGCGCGTCGCGCAGCGCAGCCTCCATCGCCCGGCGGGCGCCGTCGCCGTTGTCCTGCGGTGCGGCGATGTGGAACGCGTCGCCGCTCGAGCCGAAGCCGAGCACCTCGGCGTGGATGCGGGCGCCGCGCTTCCTGGCCTGCTCGAGCTCCTCGAGCACGACGACCGCGGCGCCCTCGGAGAGGACGAAGCCGTCGCGGTCCCGGTCGAACGGTCGGGACGCCTTGGTGGGCTCGTCGTTGCGCGTCGAGAGCGCCTTCATCGCGGCGAAGGAGCCGATGCAGAGCGGCGACACCGCCGCTTCGCTCCCGCCGGCGAGCATCACGTCTGCGTCGCCGCGCTGGATCATGTGAAACGCGGCGCCGATGGCGTGCGAGCCGGTGGCGCACGCCGTCGCCGTGCAGATGTTCGCTCCCTTCAGGTTGAAGCGGATCGACACGTTGCCGGCGCAGGCGTTGACCATCAGGCGCGGCACGGTGAAGGGCGAGATCTTCCGCGGTCCGGTCTGGAGGAGCTTCGCGTGGCCCTCCTCGATCGTGATGATGCCGCCGATGCCCGAGCCGATCGCGACGCCGCGCCGCTCCATCGGCCCCGATTCGAAGTCGATGCCGCAGTCGCGCGCGGCCTCGGTGGCGGCGCCGAGCCCGAGGATGCAGAAGCGGTCCATCCGCTTGGCTTCCTTCGGGTCGACCGCGACCGTGGAATCCCAGTCGCGCACCTCGCCAGCGATCGTGACGGTCCAGTCGGGAGTCTGGGCGAAGCTCGTGATGCGGCCGATGCCGGAGCGTCCCTCGCGCATCGCGCGCCATGCCGTTGACACGTCGTTGCCAACAGGGCAGACGATGCCAAGGCCGGTGACAACAACGCGGCGGCTCGGTTGTTCGCTCATGGCGTGCGGAGTCGGACCAGGTTCCGGAAGAGGCCGTCGGACGCGGACCGGGTGTGCCCGTGCTCCCGTCGTGGCATGCGTTCGGGCCCGCGTTCCGTCCCGTGCATCAGGCCGGCTTCTGGGCCATCGCCTTCTTGATGTGGTCGATCGCCTGGCCGACGGTCTGGATCTTCTCGGCCTGGTCGTCGGGGATCTGCGTCCCGAACTCGTCCTCGAACTCCATGACCAGCTCGATGGTGTCGAGCGAGTCGGCATTGAGGTCGTTGGTGAAGCTCGATTCGCGCGTGATCTCGCTCTTGTCGATGCCAAGCTGCTGCGCGACGATCTCGATGACGCGGGATTCGATTTCGGCTTCGGTCACGTCGGGTCTCCTGCGGGCGGGACGGCCGCGCGGAAAGTCCGTGCGGCAAGGCGGACTATATCACGCGGCATCGTGGTGCGTGGTGGCGGAGTTCGAAGCGAAGCGGCCCGGATCGCGACCATGATGCGGCCCTGATGGGGCCCATGATGGGGAGCATGATGCGGCCCTGATACGGCCCAGATGGACACCACGCCCCGAGGTGCACGTGCGGCCCCATCGCCCGGCCAGGCGCAGCGCCGACCGTTCGCCGATCACCCCGCGCGCGGCGACCCTCACGTTGCCATGCCGCCGTCGATCACGACGACCTGTCCGGTCATGTAGCCCGCCAGGTCGCTCGCCACGAACGAGACGACGTGGGCGATCTCGGCCACGGTGCCGAAGCGTCGCAGCGGAAGCTGCTTGACGACCTCGTCCTTGATCTGCTGCGGAAGCCCCGCCGTCATGTCGGTCTCGATGAAGCCCGGCGCGACGACGTTCGCGGTGATGCCCTTGCTTCCCAGTTCGCGGGCGATGGTCTTGGTGAGGCCGATCAACCCGGCCTTCGCGGCCGCGTAGTTGGCCTGACCGGCGTTGCCCATGATCCCCGAGACGGAACCGATGTTGATGATGCGGCCGAACTTGCCGCGCATCATCGGGCGCGCCGCGGCACGGCACGCGACGAAGGCGGAACGCAGGTTCACGCGAACGACCGCGTCGAAGTCCTCGTCGGACATGCGCAGGATCAGGCCGTCGCGCGTGATGCCGGCGTTGTTGACGAGGATGTCGAGCCGCCCGTGGCTCGACGCGACCTCCTCGATGGCGGCGCTCATCGCCTCGGAGTCGTCGACGCTGCATGCGCGCGTCTCGGCGCTGCCGCCGGCCTGGGCGATCTCCGCGCGGACCTGCTCAAGGGCGTCGGCGGTTCGCGCCACGAGGACGACGTGGTGCCCGTCGCGCGCCAGCCGCTCGGCGATTCCCCGTCCGATTCCGCGGCTGGCTCCGGTCACGATGGCGACGCGACGATCGATGGCGTGGTTCCTTTGACGTCAGGTGAAGAAAAACGCCCGTGAAGTCACGGGCGCGAGGAGTGTAACAGATGACGGAAGCTGATCCGTGACGGAGGTCGCGGCAGGCGAGGTCGCGAAGGCAGGCCGAACGGCTGCGCCACCCGCGCCAGAACCGTGCCAGAACCGTGCCAGGAGCGCGAGCGTCGGCCCTGAGGCGCCAACCGAGCGCTCAGCGAATCAACTCGGCTTCAGCCCCGGCGGCTCGATCGGCTCGCCCACCGGGCGACGTCCGGGGACACCGCCACCACCGCCGCGCCGGATCGGCTGGCCGTCGGTCGGCTTCGAGGCCGAGTCGTCCTCCTTGTTCTTGTCCAGGTTCACGGCCTTGACGAGGACCTTCTCGTCGGGCTCCTCGGCCTTCTTCATCTCGTCGTCGAGGACCTTGTACCACGCGGCGATCCAGTCGGTGCCGCTGAGCTGGTCGATGATCCCCGGCGGCGTCGGCTCGGCGATGAACTCGACGTTCGGCGATGTCGTGTAGCTCCACAACTGCGGCTGGAACGCCGAGCCGGTGTGGAAGACCGCCAGGAGCACGGTCTGGTTCGCCTTGTTCTGGCCGGTCCGCAGGTCGACGCGCGAGATGGCCTTGGTCGCCGGCTCCCAGCGCTTGTCCTTCTGGAGCTGTTCGAGCTCGGCCTTGTCCGGACCGGAAAGCACGGCGACGAGCGACGTCGCGTCGCCGCGCACGAACGCGTCCATGAACTTCAGCACCGCGATGCGTGCCGGGTCGTTGTCCGGCGCGAGCTCTTCCGGCAGGCGGACGCGCGGGTCGATGTTGAGGCTCGCCATCAGCTTCTCGACCGGCGTGAACTTCGGAGCCGGCGGCGGAGGTGGCGGCGGTGGAGGCGGCGGCGGCGCGACCGCCACGGGCTCCTCCTTCTTGCAGCCGCCAAGGATCGCCAGCGGCATCGCCGCGAGGCAGATGGCCACGGGCGCGGCGAGACGGACGCCGGAGCGCGCGAGGCGCTGAAGCACGCGGCGCTCAGGACTTCGGCGGTGCAGGCTCGACAGGCTTGTCATGATTGGTCACCTCGCAGGAACGGTCGATCCGACGCATCAGACCCTTCAGCACGGTGCCCGGAGCGAGCTCGTGGCACGGACGCTTGACCGAAGGATCGCCACCGGAGAGTAGGTGGGCGCACGACTGCGCCCAACGGACCGGACGGACGATTTGTTCGACGAGCCGACGCTTGAGGAGTTCCGTCGCATTCGCGACGTGTGGCTCGCCGGAGACGTTCGACCAGACCCGGACCGCGTCGCCGGGAGCCCCGATTCCCGGCCGTGCGCGGCCGAGCGGACTCATCGCGACCTTGGCCAGGTGCTCGGCCATCCGGTCGGCGGCCGGCTGCATGAGCGGCGAATGGAACGCGCCGGCGACGGTGAGCTTGGTGGCCCGGAATCCGAGTTCGCCCGCGACGGTCACGGCGCGGTCGCACGCGGACGCGTGGCCCGAAAGGACGATCTGGCCGGGCGCGTTGAAGTTCGCGCAGACGAGCACCCCGCCGCCGGGCGCGGCGCCCGGGCCCGCGAGCGTCCGGTCGCACACCGACTGCGCGCCCGCCTCGTCGGCACCCATCAGCGCCACCATTCCACCTTGCGACGCCTCGGCCGCCTCCTGCATCAGCCGGCCGCGTTCGGCGACGAGCCGAAGGCCATCGGCGAAGGCGAAGGCGCCGGCGAGGTGAAGCGCCGTGTACTCGCCGAGCGAGAGACCGGCCGCGTCGCCGATCTCGTCGATGACCCCGCGCTCGCGGAGCGCCGCGAAGCACGCCACCGAGACGGTGTAGATCGCCGGCTGCGAGACATCGGTCTGGTTGAGCCGCTCCGCGGGACCGTCGAAGCAGAGCTCGCTCAACCGCGCGCCGAGGGACGCCGCGAGGACCGCGTCGGCCTCCGCGAAGACGGCGCGAGCCGCGGGGCTGGCGTCGTGCCATGCCCTGCCCATGCCGACGCCCTGCGCGCCTTGGCCGGGACAGAGGACGATCGAGGCGGACGGTGAGGCGGACATCGGCGAAGGGCGCTGGGGTCGGCGAATCCGGGCTGCGGGGCCACTGGCGCGTCACACGTTCCAGACGCTCGAGGCCCACGTCAGCCCACCCCCGAAGGCGACGAGGATCATCGGCTGTCCCGGCGTGATCCGGCCGGCGCGCCAGAGCTGGTCGAGGCACAGTCCGACCGAGCCGGCGCTGCTGTTGCCGAAGCGATCGATGTTCACGTGCACCTTCTCGCGCGGCAGTCCGATCTTCTCGACGGCCGCGTCGATGATGCGGATGTTCGACTGGTGGCAGATGAACTGGCTCACGTCGGCGGGCGTGAGGTTGGTCGAGCGCAGCGCCTCCTCGATGACCTCGCGGAACTTGCTCACCGCGAAGCGGAAGACCTCGCGGCCGTTCATCCGCAGGCAGCCGAGCCGGATCGGGTTGTTGGCGTCGAAGGCGGGGATGTCGTGGGCGCGGCGCGGCATGTACAGCGCCTCCCAGTGCGAGCCGTCGGCCTGGAGCACCTGGTGCACGCAGCCGCGCCGCGGCTCGGCGTCCGCCTCGAGCACGACCGCGCCGGCCGCGTCGCCGAAGAGGATCGAGACCGTGCGGTCGTCGTAGTCCACCACGGTGCTCATCGCGTCGCAGCCGACGACGCCGATCCTGCGATGGCGTCCCGAGCGCACCAGCGTGTCCGCGAGGTTGAGCGCGTAGAGGAATCCGCTGCACGCCGCGACGACGTCGAACGCGCCCGCCGGAACCGCGCCAAGCGCCGCGGCGACGCGGCACGCGACGGACGGGCAGGTCATCTCCTGCGTGCACGAGGCAACGACCACCAGGTCGAGGTCGCCGCCGCGCATGCCGGCGCTCTCGAGGGCGCGCCGGAGCGCATCGCGCGTGAGCGTGTACGTCCCCTCCTGCTTCGGATCGACGATGCGCCGCTCGAGGATCCCGGTCCGCTGCTCGATCCACTCGGTCGACGTGTCCATGATCCGCTCGAGATCCGCGTTGGACAGCACGCGCTCGGGAACGGCCGATCCGGTGCCGGCGATGCGCACGCCGATGGTCGGCGCGTGAGCCGTCCGAGGACCAGCCGCGAACTTCGGGTTCATGCGGGGACGTCCGTCATTTCCGCGAGGCGCACGGCGATCGCCTCGTTCACGCGGCTCTCGACGAGCTGTCGCGCGCGGATGATCGCGTTGGCGATGGTGCGCGCCTCGCTGGACCCGTGCGAGATGAGGCAGACGCCGTTCACGCCAAGCAGGGGCGCGCCGCCGTACTCGTGGTAGTCGTACTTGGCGAAGAGCGACTTCACGACCGGCTCCAGGCGCACGGCCAGCTCGGGATCGATCGCGAAGACCTCCTCGGCGAGCGCCTTGAAGATCCCCGACGAGAGCCCCTCGGCGAGCTTGAGCATGACGTTGCCGACGACGCCGTCGGTGATCACCACGTCGGCCTCGCCGTCGAAGACGCCGCGGCCTTCGATGTAGCCGACGAAGTTGAGGTGCGCGCCCGCGGAGCGGAGCAGGTCTCGCGCCTCCTTCATCTCGGCCGTGCCCTTCTGCTCCTCGCCGCCGACGTTCATGAGGGCGATCCGCGGCGAGCGCATGCCGAGCATCTTCTGCGCGTAGACGTCGCCCATCACGCCGTACTGGGCGAGATGATGCGCCTTGGGCTCGATGTTGGCGCCGACGTCGATCAGCACGACGGGGCCGGCGAAGGTGGGGACGGTGACGGCGATGCCGGGGCGATGCACCACCGGCAGGCGCCGCATGTGCATCTGCGCCGCCGCCACGCACGCGCCGGTGTTGCCCGCCGAGATCGTCGCGTCGATCCGATTGGACGACTTCGGCGACGCGAGCTGCGCGAGCACCACGATCGACGAATCCTTCTTCTCGCGCACCGCCTCGACCGGCGACTCGTCCATCCCGATGTGTTCGGTGGTCGCGACGACCTCGATGCGCGGGTCGCGGACGCCGCGCTCGGCGATTCCCTCCTCGATCACGTCGCGGGCGCCCACGAGCACGAGGCGGTCGTCGCGGCCGAGTCGCGGCAGCGCGGCAAAGCATCCCTTGAGGATTTCGTCCGGCGCGTAGTCGCCGCCCATCACATCGACGCCGATGCGCATGGGGAAATCACTCGCTGGCGCCGGGCTTCTTCAGGGTCAGCCCCGGGCGGACGTAGCCGCACGAGGTGCAGGCGGTGTGCGGGCGCTTGGCGGCGCCGCAGTTGGGGCAGAGCACGGTGTGGGTCGCGCGGATCGCCTGATGCGATCGACGACGACGCGACCGGCCCGGCGACGTTCGGAATACGGGCTGCATGGCGGTGAACTCGACGCGGGGTTGACACGGGAGGCCGGCTGGTCCGGCGCGAATCGACGAATGTAGAGAGGCGGGAGAGGGGTGTCAAGGCAGGACGACCGCGCGCCACCACGACCTCCTTCGCGTTCCCGGACCCGTCCGGGCACCGGCGCGCGGGTACCCTCTGCCTGGGACCCAAGGCATGGACCGGTACCACCGCCAGTCGCTGCTGCCTGTCGTGACCGAGGCGGGACAGGTCCGGATCCGTTCCGCGCACGCGTTCGTCGCTGGTTGCGGGGCGCTGGGCAGCGGCCTGATCGACGCGCTCGCCCGCGCCGGGATCGGCACCCTGACCATCGTCGACCGCGACGTCGTGGAGTGGACCAACCTCCAGCGGCAGACCCTCTACGAGGAGCGGCACGCCCGCGAGGCCGCGCCCAAGGCGGTCGCCGCGGCCGAGCGCATCGCGGCCATCAACGGCGAGGTGACCGTGCATCCATTCGTCGAGGATCTCTCGGCGATGAACGTCGAGCGGCTCGCGGACGGCGCCGATCTCATCCTCGATGGACTGGACAACTTCGAGACGCGCTACCTGCTCAACGACCACGCCGTGCGCTCCGGCGTGCCGCTCATCTATGGCGGCGCGGTCGGCACCAGCGGCATGGTCATGACGATCCTTCCGCATTCGCGGCATCGCCGCGCCGCGCGGCGCGCCGGCCACGTTCGAGGGCAGGCGCCCGCGGATCGGTCCGTGGGCGCGGACGGCCGCGCCGCGGGCGCGCTGGTCCGCTGGACGGACGAGCTCGCGACGCCCTGCCTGCGCTGCGTCTTTCCGGAGGCGCCGCCGCCGGGCGCGAGCCCGACGTGCGACACCGCGGGCGTGCTCGGTCCGGTCGTCTCGATCGTCGCGGCGCTCCAGGCCACGCAGGCGATCAAGCTCGTCGTCGGCGACCTCCGCGCGGTCGATCGCCACCTGATCTCGATCGACGCATGGACGAACGAGTGGCGCTTCCTCGACGTCTCGGCGGCGGGCCCGTCACCGACGTGCCCCTGCTGCGGCCTCGGTCGATTCGACTTCCTCGACGACGCGCACGGCATCGACGATCCCGTCGGCGCGGACAACTACGGAGCCGGCGGCACCGCTGGCGGGACGGTCGGAAGCGCGCCGCGCCGCGCGCGCGGCGGCACGACGTCGCTCTGCGGCCGGAACGCGGTGCAGGTCGTGCCCGCCGGCGCCGGACCGGGTCGCGTCGATCTCGACATGGTCGCCGCGCGACTGGCCGGCCACGGCGCGTTCAGCGCGACACGCCACATGCTGCGCGGCCTGCTCGCCCACGAGCGCGGCGACGATGGTCCGTTGGAACTGACGCTCTTTCCCGATGGCCGCGCCATCGTCAAGGGCACCACGGATGCGGAGCGGGCGCGCGGCGTCTACGCCAAGTACGTCGGCGCCTGATGGCGATTCCAGCAAGCGTCGATGCGTTCGCCACCGCGACACGGTCGCGTCCCGCGACGGGATCGAACGGTGCGCGGCTCGGGCGCGCCCGACCGGCGGCACACGAGCTGCCTCGAGGGCTACGCTCCGCCATGGCTGCACCCAACTTCACCGGATCGCTCATCGCCTCGGCCCTCGAACGCGGGATCGGCTACGCCGAGGCGCTCGCCAAGGACATTCCCGCCGACCGGTTCGATCACTCGCCGATGCCGAACCTGAACCACCCCGCGTTCAACTTCGGCCACCTGTCGCTCTATCCCAACCGCATCCTGAACCTGCTTGGCAAGCCGGAACTCGTCGTCGACAAGCCAGGGTGGGACAAGCTCTTCGCGGCCGGTGTCGCGTGCGTGGAGGGCAACGGCCAGTATCCGCCCAAGCAGGAGATCGTCGACTTCTTCCTCGACCGCCATCGCGCCGCCGTCGCCGTCGTCCGAGAGACGACGGAAGACGTGCTCGCGCAGCCCAACCCGATCGAAGGGCGCATGCGAGAGGTCTTTCCGAGGATCGGCAACGCGGTGCTCTTCATGATGACCAGCCACGTGATGATGCATCTCGGCCAGATCAGCGCCTGGCGCCGCACCGTCGGCCTGCCAAGCGTCATGTGAACGCGGAGCGTCGGCACGCCGGCCCGGCGCTTGACGCCCGCACCGCTCGTGTCCCGAGTCAGAAATTCGCGTCATGTGTCCGGCCCTGATTTCGCCTGGTGGTGTCGTCGAGACCCGCCTATCGCTGCGGATAGGCCGTTCGTCTCGACTCCTTGCCAGACAAAATCATGTCGGCCCATATGCCGCGAATTTCTGACTTCGGGACACTAGACTCTGCTTCCGCCCGGTCCCGTTCGGACCGGGCGCACTCTGGAGGTCATCCATGGCTTCGGTCCTGAGGTCTGCCCGCGCGTTCGCCGCGCGCCTCGTTCGTGGCTGTGTTCCGGTCCTCGCGCTGGTCGTCGTGGCGACGACCTTCGCACCGAGCCGCCCGGCGTTCGCGCAGGGCACCTCGGGCCAGCTTCCCGAGCCGATCTCGGCGCAGGACCTGACCCGCTACCTCGATCGCTACGTGCGGCCGAACGCCGCGCAGTGGGAGAAGATCGACGCGTTCCACGAGCAGTACAAGGCCGACTTCAAGCGGCTCCGCGAGGGCGAGATCGAGGCGTTCCTCAACGAGTCCAAGAAGATGCAGGGCGGGATGCCGCAGCGCGCGGCGCTCGAGGAGTGGACGAAGAACCAGAAGCGGCTCTTCGGCAAGATCAAGGCGCTCGACAACCGCCTCTTCGACCAGGTCCAGGGCACGCTCGAGGAGACGCAGGTGCGGGCGCTGCCGCGCGCGAAGCTCGCCCGCGAGCGCTCGACCTACCGCAATCCGATGATGATGGGCATGGTCGGCGGCCTGCCGGTCGACCTCACCGATCTCGTCGCGACGCTGGAGCTCTCGCACGAGGAGCAGGCCGCCATCGACGACGCGCTCTCGACCTACGAGACGCAGGTCACGAAACAGCTCGGCGAGCTCAACGACACCACCGGCAACACGATCATGTCGATGATCGACGCGATCACCGCCGCCGGCTTCGGCGATGTCAACAACGAAGACCTCATGAAGGATCCCGAGAAGATGAAGGCCTTCATGGAGGTGATGCAGCAGTCGATGAAGGACGCCACGAAGAAGGGGCGCGAGCTCAACCGCGACATCGCGAAGCTCAACAACAAGACGCGCAAGGCGCTCGCGGCCAAGCTGCCTCCCGACAAGGCGCTTCGCCTGCGCCGCGACTTCATCGCCCGCGCCTATCCGTTCGCGGGATCCTCCGACTTCGGCACGGAGGCGGTGCTCAAGCTCGCCACGCGGCTCAAGGGCGTCACCGACGAGCAGCGCGCCGCCCTGAAGGTCGCCTACGAGAGCTGGCTGCGCGAGGACGAGCGCATCGAGAACGAGCTCGTCGACGCGATGGACGACGCCAACCAGGACCGGTCGCCCTTCCAGTTCGGCCCCGGGGCGAACGACGAGGTCGAGAAGGTCGCGGAGAAGCTTCGCGAGAAGCGCACCGAGGTGGGCGTGGCGGCGATCAACTCCGCCAAGTCGATCATCGGGCCGGAACTCGCGAAGAAGCTGGAGAATCCCGCCGAGGCCGGTGCCGATGCCTTCCTCGCCGAGGACGGCGCCGGTGGAGCCGGCGCTGCCGGCGACATGGTCGCGGCGACGGCCGAGGACGCTGCCGGCGACACGCCCCCCGAGGTGACCAACGCCGCCATGGCCAACGGCGGCGACATCTTCATCCCGGCGGCGCTGCCGGCGACCACGATCGCAACCTGGTCGCGCCGGCTCGGGCTCGATCCCGGCCAGAAGTCGATCCTCGAGAGCCTGCACGCGGATTACCTGGAACAGTGGAACACGCGCGTGCAACCGAAGGTGCAGGCGATCGCCACGGCCGTCGGCGCCGCGTACCAGCAGCCCGCCGAGGGCAAGGGCGATGCTCCGTTCCAGTACCGCCCGCCGACGGAGAGCGCCCTCGACGCGGTGTACGCCGCGCGATCGGCGGCGATGGACGAGGTCGACAAGGTCGAGGCCGGATTCATCGAGAACGTGCGCTTGACGGTCGCGGACGACGCGCACAAGTCGGTCTTCGAGCTGCTCGCGCTCCAGCGCGCCCTGATCGCGGTCTCCGGCGCCATGGGATGGATGAGCTTCGACGGCAACCAGGAGGGCCAGGCGAACGTCGCCGGCGTGGTCGTCGACGCCGTCGACGACGAGCACCTCTCCGCCGCGGCGGCGGTGGTCCTCGAGCACGCCGACGAGCTGCGCAAGACGACCAACGACGTGCGTCGCGCCACCTTCGAGAACCAGAAGAACGCGGAGAAGCTCTCCACCCGCATGCAGGCGGCGGTGAAGGACGATGGCGCCCAGCTCGCCGCGGCGGTCGACTACCAGAAGGGCATCAAGCAGACGCAGGAGCTGCTCAACACCGCGTCGGCGAAGCGCCGCGACGTCGTGCGGAAGCTCATGGACGAACTCAAGCAGAAGCTGCCCGAGGCGCAGGCGGTCGCCATTGCGCGCGGCTACAACCGCGCCGCGTTCCCGACGGTCTACGGCGACAAGCGGAGCGCCGGCACCCTCATCGAGCGGGCCCGCAACCTGGGCGACCTCGGCGAGCAGCAGACGAAGGACCTCGCCGCGCTCGACGACGAGTTCATGCCCGCCTACGAGGCGATTGCCGACAAGATGGTCGAGATCCAGCGCGAAGGCGCCAACCCCATCGGCGGCGAGACGGCCGACTGGCAGGCGTGGCAGGAGCGGCAGAACAAGATCGCCCGCCTTCGGTTCGAGCGCGACGAAGTGAGCATGAAGGCCGTCCGCAAGCTCAAGCAGATCCTCACCGAGGAGCAGATCAAGCGGATCCCGGGGCTGGCGAGCTACGCGCAGAAGGGCGGCCACGATGGCATGCCGGAGATCTACGACGGCGAGTAGACGACGTGTCGCCGTGAGCGTTCCGCGCCGCTTCGCCGCGGGGCGACGGCTATCGAAGGCGGGCGAACCGCCGCGAGTTCGCCGAACCTGCCCCCGCGCCGGCGTGCCGGGCGCTCGGCGCGAATGGAACCTGCACTCGACCGCCGCATGCCCGCCCTTCGCACGCCACCCGCCGACGCCTTCGTCGATCACTCCCTTCCCGCGGCGCGCATGGCCCTGGGTCGCTGGCTGGATGGCGCGACGATCGGCGCGCGTCTGCGCGAGGATGTCGACGACCTGATTCGCCGGTCGAGCGCCCCGGACGAACCGACGGCCTTCGACCGACCCGCGGTCGTGACATGGCGCGACGGCGCCTCGATGATCGTCGTGGCCCGGCGCGACGCCGACAGTCGGCCGTGTCCGCACGCGGTCGGGCTCTATCGAACCACGGAACCCCTCGACGACGGCCGCGACGTCGACCTCCTGCTCGCGGCCGTGGTCGCGCGATTCCAGTCGCTCGCCCTCGCTCCCGCGCCCGGGGCCGGCGCCGCCGCGCTCGATCGCGTCTGCGTCTTCTCGCATGGACCCGAGTCGGGGTCCGGCGCGCTGGCGCATCACCCGTTCGCCCGCCCATACAAGCGGTATCTCGCGGCGTCGATGGAGGAGCTGCTCGCGCAGGCGCCACCTCCGCATGCCGAGCGTGTTGCCGTGCGCGAGCCGGCCGATCTCGCCTTCTACGGTTCGTACGAGCGGATGTACGAGGACTTCTGGGGCGACATCGCCCACGCTGCGCGACGCGATCGGGATCGAAAGCCGCGACGACCTCGAGACCTATCGGAGGAGCGGCGGCCTTCGACTGGTCTTCGTCGACGACGAGCTCGCCGGCCTGATCGGCGCCATCCGCCACGCCGAGCCAAGCTGCGCGGCCAGCGCCTGCGCGAGCCGCGTGATGGCCGACCGCTTCCGCGGCGGGGGCTTCGCCACGGCCGCCCTGTAGCGCTTCAGCGCGACCTGCGGAGGAGCCCGGCGACCCTGTCCGGGGCACGATCATGCGCGAGAACCAGCCATCGATGCGCACGCGTACCAAGCTCGGCCGGATCGACGTCGGCGGCCTGGTCTGGGTGGGGACCGAGGGAAGGAGCGCCGCTGAAACAGGAACCGCCCCCTCTCACCTCTCACCTCTCACCTCTCACCGCTCTCCCGTCTCCTCCTCCTCTCTCCTCTCTCCTCTCTCCTGCCCCGCCGCCACCAACGTGAACCGGCCAAACACGTGCCTCCGATACGTCACCCGCGTAAGTCCAGCGCGCCGCGCGAGGTCCTGCGCCTCGCTCCGGGTGAAGCCCTTGTCGACGCTGACGATCGCGTCGTGACGAACGATCCGCGGCGTCCCGAGCGTGATCGCGCGCACGCCGACGCGGCTGAGCGCGTCGCGCACGAGATCGTTCCACACCAGGCCGACGCATGCCAGCCGCTGCATGATCCGGAGCACGGTCACGATCTCGATGTCCGGCAGGTGATGCAGGAACATGCCGGCGTGGGCGATGTCGAAGGAACCCGGCTCGTGGCCGCTGGAGCAGTTCCTCGCGCGCATCGGCCTCGACGGCTTCGATGCGGGTCGCCGCCCACGTGCTCGCGTGCGGCCGCGAGGCGGTCGCGTGGTTGTCGATGGCGACGATGCGGACATCGCGTCCTCGCTTCGTCGCCCAGCGCGCCACCGCCAGCGGGATGTCGGCGCTTCCGGTGCCGACGTCGATGATGCGGATGGTCCGCTCGCGCGGCCACGAGGCCGTCCATCGCTCGATCCACCGCAGCGCCGCACGAGTGCCGCCGAGCCTCGCGTTGACCGCGCGAATGAAGCGCAGCGCCTCGTCGAGCTCGGCGCGCGGAACATCCGGCTCGTCCATGAGCTCGGGCACGAAGTCGCGGCTGGTGAACATCGACACGGAGGACCGTATGGATGTCGCACGCCATGCGTCATGCCCGGCGCCACGCCCTGCGCTCGTTGTTCCCCAGATCCAACCCGCTGACGTACCGGGTGACGATGCGACGGCGGCCCGTGATGCGCGCGATCGCCCGAGACGCGCTCAGGCCGCTGTTGCATCCTCACCCGGCGAAACTCCGTCGCGGCCCCCGCCGCGACACCTCATCGCTCGCACCGCGAGCACAATCGGCGAAGCCGACGCCCGCTACCCTCCGCGTGTCCCTCCGCTATTCGATCAGGATCCTCGACCATCTCTCGCACCGCGACTACGCGCCCGTGGGCACGCAGGAGATGGCCCGGCAACTGCGCGTCGCCTCGGCCGACTTCGAGGAGTTCCGCGCGACGCTCGAGTCGCTCGAGGCGAACGGACGACTCGAGCTTGGCGACGACGACCGCTGGCGCCTGCCCGACCTCGGCGACGAGGTCGTCGGCGTCTACCGCCAGAATGTCCGCGGCTTCGGATTCGTCGAGCCCGACCATCCGACGCGCCGTGGATCGCTCTTCATCCCGGCGGGGTTCCAGGGCGACGCGATCAGCGGCGACCGCGTGCGCGCCGAGGTGAACCGGCGCGATCGCGCCGGCGGTCGATCGAGCGCCCGCGCGTCGGGCCGGGGCGCCGGGACGAGCGGAGGCCACGCCGGCGGAGGCGCGCCGGCCGGCCGGATCGCCGGACGCGTCGTCGAGGTGCTCCAGCGCGGACGCGACGAGTTCGTCGGAACGTTGACGCAGCGCGGGAGGCAGTGGATCGTCGAGCCCGACGGACGTTCGCTGCGCGCACCGGTGGTGGTGCGCGACCCCTTCGCGAAGAACGCGAAACGCGGCGACAAGGTCGTCTTCGAGCTGACGCGCTATCCCGAGGACGACGCCGTCGGCGAGGGCGTGATCGTGCGCGTGCTTGGCGCCGCGGGTGCGCCCGATGTCGAGACCCAGGCGGTCATCGCCGCACACGGGCTGCGCCAGGAGTTTCCCCCGGAAGCCATCGACGACGCGCGAATGGCGGCCCTTCAGTTCGACCGCGAGGTCCGGGCGGCCACCGAGGCGCACGGCGCCGCGACCTGGGCGGATCGCGAGGACCTCACCGAGCAGTTCATCTTCACGATCGATCCCCCCGACGCGAAGGACTACGACGACGCGATCTCGATCGAGCACATCGCCTCGAACGGGCACTGGCGGCTCGGCGTCCACATCGCCGACGTCTCGCACTTCGTTCCGCCCGGCTCGGCCCTGGACGAGGAGGCCCGCGCCCGCGGAAACAGCGTCTACCTGCCGCGCCTGGTGCTTCCGATGCTCCCCGAAGCGCTCAGCAACGGCGTCTGTTCGCTGCAGGAGGGCGTCGTGCGCTTCACCAAGTCCGCGTTCATCGAGTTCGACGCGAAGGGGCGCGTCGAGTCCCAGCGCCTGGCGAGCACGGTCATCCGCTCGGCCAAGCGGCTCACCTACCTCGAAGCGCAGGCGCTCATCGACGGCCGGCTCGACGAGGCCCGCCGCCACGCGAAGACCGAGCCCTCGTACACCGATCAGTTGATCGACGCCCTCCGGTCGAGCGACCGGCTGGCCCGCGTGCTCGAGCGCCGTCGCAAGCACGAGGGGATGCTGACCCTCGACCTTCCCGCGGTCGAGCTCGAGTTCGACGACGAGGGCCACGTCGTCGACGCGCATCCGGAGGACAACGCGTACACGCACAAGCTGATCGAGATGTTCATGGTCGAGGCGAACGAGGCCCTCGCCCGCACGTTCGCCGACCTGGACCTGCCGCTCATCCGACGCATCCATCCCGAGCCGACCTTCGCCGACGTCGAGAACCTCCGCATGTACGCGCGGCTCGCCCAGTGGCGGTTGCCGGACGAGCCGACGCGGCAGGACATCCAGGCGCTGCTCGAGGCGACGCGCGGAACGCCCGCGGCGCGGGCGATCCACTTCGCGGTGCTGCGCACCTTCACCAAGGCGACGTACAGCCCGGCGCTCATCGGTCACTTCGCGCTCGCGAGCGAGCACTACACGCACTTCACGAGCCCCATCCGCCGCTATCCCGATCTCACCGTCCACCGCGCGATGCAGGCGTATCTCGACGAGACCGGCAACGGAACGCGCCGACCCGGCGGCCGCGAGCGCCGCGCCATGGCCCGGCGCGTCGCGGACGACGAGCGCGTGCTGAGCGAGGACCAGTTGCTCGAGCTCGGCCGCCACTGTTCCGAGACCGAGGTGGCCGCCGAGGAGGCCGAGCAGGAGCTGCGCAGCTTCCTGGTCCTGCAATTGCTGAAGGAACGGCACCTCGGCGACGAGTTCGAGGCCATCGTCACGCACGTGACGCCGAACGCCGTCTTCGTCTCGCTCCAGCGCTTCCTGGTCGACGGCATGGCCAAGGTCGTGGATCTCGGCGCCGCCAGCGGCAAGGCGCAGCGCTGGCTGCTCAACGACGCGACCGGACGCCTCGTCGCGGCGCGCAGCGGGGCGAGCATCGGACTGGGCGACCTCGTGGCCGCGCAGATCGTCCAGGTCGACCTGCCGTCCCGCACGCTCGAGCTGCGCATCACCCGCTTCGCCGAGCAGCCCGGCAGCGGGCTCGTCGCGGACGATTCGAATGGCAGCGCACCTCGCCGCGGATCCGGGGCGCGCGGCCCCTCGGCCGGCGGCCGGCGCGAGCAGGACGTCAATCGGCGCAAGAGCGCCGGCGAGGGGCGCGCCCACGGCCACAAGCGCGGCTTCAAGTCGGGAAGGCGCGGACGCAAGGGCCGCTGACCGTGCACCGATCGCCTCGACACCGCAGGCGCGACGCATGCGGATTCCAGCCGACCTTCATGCGTTCGACCCCCTGCCCACGGCGGCGTCTCGTGGCGGAATTGGGTTGGTTCGGCGCGAGAGCCAACTGGAACGCGCATCACGGCGGCGTTGGGTGGGGTGGGGCGCGAGAATCAACCGGGACGCGAGTACGCTGACTCCATGCACACGGAAACCCTCGACTACCGCGATGGCGAGCTTGTCTGCGAAGGATTCATCGCCGCCGCCGACACCGCGGCGGGCGCCAAGCGGCCGGCGGTGCTCGTCGCGCACGCCTGGGCCGGACAGGACGACTTCGCCCGCGACAAGGCGCGGATGCTCGCCCAGCTCGGCTATGTCGGCTTCGCCCTGGACATCTACGGAAAGGGACGGCGCGGGAACTCGCCGCAGGAGAACTCGGCGCTGATGCAGCCCTTCGTCGACGATCGCCGGCTGATCAGGCGGCGCCTCCACGCCGCCGTCGCGGCCGCGAGCGCCCACCGCCTGGTCGACCCGCAGCGCATCGCGGCGATCGGATTCTGCTTCGGCGGCATGTGCGTCCTCGACCTCGCGCGCAGCGCGCTGCCTGCGGTGCGCGGCGTCGTCAGCTTCCACGGGTTGCTTGGCGCACCGGGAATCGCTCCCCAGCCACCCATCACGGCGAAGGTGCTCGTGCTGCATCCCTACGACGATCCGATGGCCACGCCCGACCACGTGCGCACGCTGGCGACCGAGCTGACCCAGGCGAAGGCCGACTGGCAGATCCACATGTACGGGCACACGCTCCACGCCTTCACGAACCCGCAGGCGAACGATCCGGGGAGCGGTCTCAGGCACGACCCGAAGGTCGCCCGTCGCGCCTTCGCGTCGATGGAGGCGTTCCTCGCGGAGGCGCTGGGCGCGACGTGAGCGACGCCGCGATCGCGAGGCTCGGCCGCCGCCATCGCCTCCAAGCTGCGCCCACCCTCGTACCATCCCGCTCATGTCGACCGCGTCCGCTCCATCCACGACCTACTCGCTCGAGTTCGACGAGCCGATCATCGAGATCGAGCGCCAGATCGAGTCGTTGCGAGCCCGGCCCGATGCCGCGATCTACGAGGACGAGCTCCGCACGCTGGTCGCCACCCGCGACAAGCTCCTCGTCAAGACGTATGCGACGCTCACGCCCTGGCAGACCGTCCGCGTCGCGCGCCATCCCCTTCGCCCGCAGAGCAGCGACTACGTGCGGCTGCTCTGCCGCGACTTCTGCGAGCTGCACGGCGACCGTCGCTTCGGCGACGACGCCGCGATCGTGACCGGCATGGCCCGCATCGGATCGGTGAAGGTCATGCTCGTCGGCCACCGCAAGGGCCGGACGATGCCCGAGAAGCTCGCATGCAACTTCGGTTGCGCCCACCCGGAGGGGTACCGCAAGGCGCTGCTCAAGATGAAGCTGGCCGAGAAGTTCAAGCTTCCGATCGTCACGCTCATCGACACGCCGGGCGCGTATCCCGGCGTCGGGAGCGAGCAGCGCGGCGTCGCCGAGGCGATCGCCGTGAACCTGCGCGAGATGAGCCGGCTGCGCACGCCGGTCGTCTGCGTCGTGATCGGCGAGGGCGGGTCGGGCGGCGCGCTGGGCATCGGCGTCGGCGATCGCGTGGCCATGCTCGAACATTCCTGGTACTCGGTCATCAGCCCCGAAGGCTGCGCCGCGATCCTCTGGAAGGAGGCCAACGACCAGACGAAGAACGTCGCGGCGCGGGCCCTGAACCTCACCGCGACGGACAACCTTCGCAACGGCCTCATCGACGAGGTGATTCCCGAGCCCGCCGGTGGCGCCCACCGCGATCCGCAGGCGATGGCGGACCGCCTCGGCGCGTGGATCGTCGACAAGGTCCGTGAACTCAAGCGGTTCAAGCCGGAGACGCTCGTGCGGCGCCGATTCGAGAAGTTCCGACGGATCGGCGCCATCGAGGGCTGATACCGATTCCAGCAGACCTCCATGGGTTCGACCCCTCTTGCCCACAGCGATGTCTCAGGGCGGAACTGGGTTGGGTGGGGCGCGAGAATCAACCGGGACGCGTACGGCGCCCCGACCGACGAACGCCCGCCCGCCGCGGCCGTTGCGGGCGAGGGGCCGACGGCACGAGGCCCTTCCCGGGTTGCGCATGGCAGCCCATGGCGCAGGTCGGCCACGACGCATCGATCCGCGTGAATTGACGATCCGATCGAGCTTTGTTATGTTCAGTGGATTGTCCGCCGCCGTGGCGTGGCGATTGCGAGGCGATCGCTTCCGGCGGTCGTGCTTGCGTCAGTTCCTGCATTGAGCGAGGGACCTTGCGCGTGCCCAAGTCGACGAGCAAGCCAGCGAAGCGCACCGTCGCGGCGACGACCGCCGCCAGCAAGCCGACCCGTTCGAAGGTCGCCTCTCCGTCCCGCCCGAAGCCGCGATCCGGAGGAACCGCAAGCGGTTCCTCCAAGGGTTCGGCGACCGGCGGCACGCGCTCCTCGCGACCGTCGTCCTCCCCCGCCCGCAAGGGACCCGCGACCGGATCCGTCCGCTCATCCTCCATGCCCAAGCCGTCGTCGAAGTCCTCCTCAAGGGCCGCAACGCGATCCGGCGCAGTCGCTCCGGCGGCGGCCAAGCCCGAGGCCGGTCCCGCCAAGGGCGCGGCGTCGGCGGCGGCGCCTTCAAAGCGCTCCGCCGCGGCCGGCAGCGCTCCCGTGAAGGCTCCGGCAGCCAAGCACCCGAGCGCAGCGCCATCCAAGGAATCGAAGGCCGGCGCCGCCGCCACACCGAAGCCAGCCGCGAAGGTGCCGGCGGCAAGGCCGTCGACGCGCTCCGGCGGCAGGTCGGCCTCGGCGCGCGGCGGATCGAAGGCCGGCAAGAAGCTGCTCCTGGAAGGGCCGAACACGCGCTCCGTGGCCGCGGCGGCAGCGGCATCCACCAACGCCGACGCGAATGGCTACGTCGTCATCAACGGGCGCCGCGTGCGGATGATCTCGACCAAGGACATCCAGATCTCGCGCAAGAGCAAGCACGCCGAGTCGAAGCCGGCGAACGACGCGTCGCTCGTTGACGTGACCACGATCAAGACCAAGCTCACCAGGAAGGAGCTCGAGCATTACAAGCAGCTCCTTCTCCAGCGACGTTCCGAGATCCTCGGACTCGTCAAGGGCATGGAGCAGGAGGCGCTCCGGTCCAATGGCGGGAACCTGTCGCACATGCCCATCCACATGGCGGACATCGGAACCGACACGGCCGACCAGGACTTCGCGCTCAACCTCGCCGAGAAGGAGCGCGAGACGATCAACGAGATCGATGCCGCGCTCCAGCGCATCGAAGACGGCACCTTCGGTGTCTGTCAGGCGACGGGCAAGCCGATCCCGAAGGCGCGCCTCGACGCGAAGCCGTGGGCGAAGCACACGATCGAGGCCGCTCGGATGGTCGAGAGCGGGTACAAGTTCTAAAGGGGGGGGGCTTTTTGAGCGCTCCGTTCGGCCCTCCGGGCCGTACTCGCTTTCGTACGCCGCGCGCGAGCAAGGCCCCGCGGGCTGAGCGAACGGCTTGCTTGCAGGCGCTCCGTTCGGCCGTCGGGGCCGACGCGATTTCTCGCGCGCCGCGCAGGAGCGAAGCCGGCCCGGACCAAGTGGCGGCACAGGTCTCCGGCCGCGTTGCCTCCCGCACGGCGTTCGTCGCGTGGTGTCCCCTTCCCGCGCGCGTCACCGACCTTCGGCCGCCGGCTGCGACGCTCGCGTCGCGTCGGCCACCCAGTTGAGGCAGAGCGCTGAGATGCCCATGCCCGCGAGCAGGCACATGTCCACGACGTTGAAGACCCACGGGAAGACCTCCGTGCTGCCGCCCGGCGAAGGCCGATCAAAGAGCGAGTACCGGCGCGGCAATGTTGCAGGAAATCGCCACTGCTCCATCGACGTCGATGTGCCGTTGCCAGAGCCCCCGGCAAGCACGAGCAAGCACGTGTGGGCCTGGTCACCGCGTGGATCTGCCGGCGAGACCTGAGCCGGCCAGCGCCGCGACGATGGTGAAGCCGATGAAGATCAACCGTGCGCCGTCGCCGATGCCGAAGACCGCACCATGGTTCAGGACGAGGCGGAAGTCGAGCAGGTCCGCCGGCAGCACGCGGATGCCGTCGTGAAAGGGAAGGCGGAAGTCGAAGTTGTCGACGATCTGCTCGCGATGCAGCGCGACCGGGCGACCCGCGACGGTCTCGAACGCCCAGTGCTTCGACCACAGATCGACGGTCAGCGCCAGCGCGAGCGCGATGAGCAGCCTCGCCCAGGCGGCGGGGGATCGCAGCGACGACTCGCCGGAAATCGATGGCTGCGCCATGGGATTCGAACGGTCCTCGCGAAGGCGGGCCGAAGCGGAGCGTGGACCGTCCACGCGTCCGCGAGAGTGTACAGCAGACCTGCATTGAAACGCAGGCCGTCAAGATCATCGCACGTCCAGCATCGTCGCATGCCCGCCGTCGGCCCGGCATGCGCCTCACCCAGGCCGTCGATCCGCTCCGTCGATCAGGTCGTCGGCCGACGATCGCGGAGCATCGACGGCCCGCGCCATCGACTCGTCGGGTGGTCCACGGCCGTTCGACGGAACTGACTCCTTGGCCAGCCGCCGGTGCCAGGCGCTGCCGAGGTCTCGCCGAGCCGCGGATGTAGGTTCCGCGCGCGCCGATATCGAAACCGAGCACGGATGGGCGAAGCCGGCGACGCGAATCGCGAAGGCGATCGACCAACCCGCGGCGCGTTCGACGGCGACGCCGCTCGCGCCGAAGCTGTACGAGCGCGTCCACCAGCTTCATCCTTGTAGATCGGCGGTCGCTGCATGATCGTGCCGACGAACGGCTCGACCGCCGCGTCGACACGGACACGCGAAGGCGGGCTCGCGACCGCAACCTCGGTTCGCTCGCCCTCGCGGTCGTCGGTCGTCGTGAACGCGGCTCAGGTCGACCGTCGTGCGGTAGCGGCTCCGCGTCGCCATCAGTCGCTCGATGCGCCGGGTCGCTGCGCCGAGCGCGAGCACCAGCACGCCGGTCGCCAGCGGATCGAGCGTGCCAGCGTGCCCCGTGCGCACGCCCCCCGCGCGCCGGCGAACGTACGCGACTGCCCTCATCGACGACCACCCGATGGGCTTGTCGAGGATGAGCAGACCGGAGACGGGGTGAGGCATGGGGCGCCGCCACGCGACGAGGGGCCGGGAATCGGGAATCGCGCGGCAGACGGAAAG
The DNA here is from genome assembly GCA_046350555.1 of Phycisphaerales bacterium. Lineage (GTDB taxonomy): Bacteria > Planctomycetota > Phycisphaerae > Phycisphaerales > SM1A02 > JAXMAF01. The sequence goes on along the minus strand of JAXMAF010000012.1, from coordinate 42,579 downwards.
CGTACATCGTCCATGCGGAGATCGATGGGGTTCCGCACTCGATCTTGGACACACCCGTCGCTCCCCGCCCTCCCCCTGCTACACTCCGCGTCTCCGGACAGGTGTCCGAGCGGCTGAAGGAGCGGCACTGGAAATGCCGTATACGGGTAACCGTATCGGGAGTTCGAATCTCCCCCTGTCCGCTTCCCTCGCCCGTTCGGCGATCGCTCGACGGGCCGTTTGGCTGTTCCGCCCGAAAGGCGGGGTGTGGCGCAGCTTGGCTAGCGCGCTTGACTGGGGGTCAAGAGGTCGCAGGTTCAAATCCTGTCACCCCGATTGACAACGCCGCCTTTGGCGGCGTTGTCAATAGAGAGGAGAGAGTCGAGAGGAGAGCTTGCGCGATGGGCGCCTTCCGTCGGACGGCCTCTCTCCCCGGTCCACTCTCTACTTTCAACTCTCTCGAAAGTCCGGGGCGTTACGTTCTTCAGGGGGTCCTCACATGCCATTCCTCATCGAAAGGCTTCACGTCTATCAACGCGCCGTGGACTTCGCCGACGTCGTCCTCGCCGCCACCGAGCGCTTCCCGCGTGGGTATGGCTGTCTCGCCGACCAGCTCAATCGCGCCGCGATCTCGATCGCGACGAACCTGGCCGAAGGCAACGGACGGTTCACGAAGGCGGACCGCCGCAACTTCTTCGGCATCGCGCGCGGATCGATGATCGAGTGCGTTCCGTTGCTGGAACTCGCTCGCCGCCGCCGACTGATCGAGGACAACGACCACGCCGCTCTGTCTCGACGCCTCGAAGAAATCGCCCGAATGCTCAGCGGCCTGATCAACGGCCTGACGGACCGGTCGAACAACCGCTCCGTCACGCCGGCGACATCGACACCGGCTCGCCACAAGGTCGAGCGCCTGCCGTCGACGAACGACGGACCAACGTGGACCGATTCCGCGTGACTGGTGGCAGGGTTTGAACGTCCTCGACGGCCGGCGAAAGGATCGCGTTCCCCTCCGCGGGACCGCCGAAGTCACCTCGGCCACAACCAGGCAAAGACAACCCCCGTGATGAGCCCGAAGACGATGCCGTCGATCCAGTCCATGATCATCGCGCGGCGCTTCTTCTGGAACCAGAGGTCGTGGGGAAAGGTGGCGAAGCAGTAGGCGAGGATGCCGGCGGTGCCGAGGACCTGGAAGACCTTCCAGAACATCGACGGGGCGGCGGGAGCGACGGCTCCTGCGCCCGGGATCGCGACCGAAGGCGAGCCGTGCGGGAGCGCGGCCCAGCCGAGCGAGGCGATGACGGCGCTGGTGACGAGGTAGAAGAGGAACGTGAGCAGCATGTTCGCGCCCATGTTCGTCGGGGCCCAGACGCGCAACAGGCCCTGCGGGTGCGTGTCATACAACGCCTTCAGGGCCTCCATTCGCTCGGCGCGCGGCAGGTTGTCATGTTGGCAGAAGTCGGGGAAACCGTAGTTGCCGGGGCGGATGTTTAGGCGGGTGATGGTCGCCATGAACTCCTGCTCGCCGGGGATGGCATCCCGGTCTTTCTTGTGGTGGCCGATGGCCATCCAGGCGATCGCGCTGGCGATCCAGACGCCAACGCCCGAGAGCAGGATGGGGAGCCAGAGATGGGTCAGAAAATCCATGTTGATCTCCCTGTTTGCGAAGCGTGTGCGAGCGGGGCCCGCTGCGGAGTCTACCTTCTGCCGCCCAGGCCCCACGCGGCCGGCCAGCGGCGGGGCGGCGTGCAGCTTCGCCCGAAGACGACCATGATCCTTGTATGATCCTCGGCACGGGCGTCGAGGAAGTCCTCGCTCTGCGGACCGAGGCGATGCTGAACCTGAGGGCGCGAGACGAACGGTCAGCGTGAGCGTGGGCTCGCACGGTCTGCCACATGGCTCTCTACGACAACATCGGCCGCGGCTACGCGACATTCCGGCGGCCGGATGGACGCATCGCATCGGCCATCGACGCGGCGCTCGGGGACGCCGCCAGCGTGGTGAACATCGGCGCGGGGGCCGGCTCGTATGAACCGTCCGGTCGAACGGTGCTCGCAGTCGAACCGTCTGACGTGATGATCCGGCAGCGCCCCGCCGGCGCCGCGCCCTGCGTGCGAGGATCCGCGGAGGCGCTGCCCCTGGAGACCGCCTCGGTCGATGCGGCGATGGCCATTCTCAGCGCCCATCACTGGACGAACCTTGAACGCGGCCTCGGCGAGATGGCGCGGGTCGCGCGGAAGCGGGCCGTCCTGCTCACCTGGGTTCCGGACGCCGCGCCGTTCTGGCTGACGGAGGACTATTTTCCCGAGATCGCCGTCCACGACCGCGCGATCTTTCCCAGTGCCAACGTCCTCGCCGCAATGGTGGAACGCACAATCGGACCGGTGCGCATGAGAGCGGTTCCCATTCCGCATGATTGCACCGACGGCCTGCTCTGCGCGTATTGGCGAAGGCCCGAGTCCTACCTCAGCGCCGAAAGACGAAGCGCCATGTCCAGCTTCGCGAGGATCAACGCCGAGGCCGGTCTGACCAGGCTCCGCGCCGACCTCGAAAGCGGGTGCTGGGCGGAGCGCAACGGCGCACTGTTGGCCCTTGATGCGCTGGATGTGGGCTACCGCATCGTCTGCGCCGAGATCGGCGGCGCACACGGTTGATACGCGTCCCAGTCGATTCTCGCGCCCCAACCAACCCAATTCCGCCGTGAGACACCGTTGTGGGCAAGGGATCGAACGCATGGAGGTCTACTGGAATCCGTATGAGACGCGCCCCAGTCGATTCTCGCGCCCCACCCAATTCCGCCGCGAGACGCCGCTGTGGGCAAGGGGTCGAACGCATGGAGGTCTACTGGAATCCATAGAAGAGGAGGCTTCAGTGAACTGGAACAGATCGATTCGACAGACCCACCGCTGGATATCCATCGTCTTCACAGTAACGGTCGTCGCCAACATCCTCACGATCGCGCTCAGCGGTGGGATGCCTCCACCCTGGGTGACCTATTCACCGCTGCTCCCGCTCGTCTTGCTCCTGCTCACCGGCCTGTATCTCTTCGTGCTGCCGTATTCCACCGCGTGGGGAAGCGGGCGTCGGGCTGATCCGTGATGCGGCCTCCGGTCGACCCGCGCGCATCGGCCGGGCGCGCGGTGCATTTGTTCGGCCGCCATGCAGGCCGGGGACCTGCACGACAGGCGGCGGAGATGGCTGGCCATCAACTGGAGTCCGCACGAGTCCCTTGGTTGGAGTAGACCCAATGACCAGCAAGACGTCCCGGAAGTCGGCAAAGGTCGCACGCAAGGCCGCCACCAAGTGCGTTGCCACAAAGCCGGCAACGCACGGCAAGACCAAATCGAAGTCGCGGTCGAGCGGGGCCGCGAAGCCGGCGCTCCTCGCGGGCGGCAACCCTCAGATCGCGAAGGCCGACGGCGACGCGCCCGTGCAAGCCTACATCGCGGCCATGCCGGGCTGGAAGCGCGAGGCCGGACGCCGCCTCGACGCGATCATCGTGCGCGCCGTCCCCGGCGTCCGCAAGGCGGTGAAGTGGAACTCGCCCTTCTACGGGGTCGAGGGCCGAGGCTGGTTCCTCGGCATCCATTGCTTCACGAAGCACGTCAAGGTGGCCTTCTTCCGCGGCACGTCCCTGCGTCCTCTTCCCCCCGGTGAGTCCAAGGACAGGAACACGCGCTATCTCGACATCCGCGAGAACGACCAGCTCGACGAAGCGCAGTTGGCGACGTGGATCCGGCAGGCGGCCGCGTTGCCTGGCTGGATCCCGTAGCAGCTCGTGGCGAAAGTCATTCTGGCTGCGGCCCGCCGGAATGCACGTTCTTCGTGAGACTGGCTTGACATATTCCCATATGGGTATATAGTTCGCCATCGCCCGCGCACCAACCACCACGGATGCGTTCGCCGCCATCGCCGAGCCGAGGCGACGAGACATCCTCGGCGCCCTCGCGCAGGGCGGCGGCGATCGCGACGTCTCGTGGCTGGTCGAGGCGCTGGGCTGGCCCCAACCCCAGGTCTCCAAGCACCTGGGCGTGCTCCGGAGTGTCGGACTCGTCAGCGTGGTCCAGAAAGGGCGGCGCCGCGTGTACAGCGTCAATGGCAAGGGACTGCAACCGGTGTACGACTGGGTCAAGACGTACGAGAAGTTCTGGGAGCACAAGCTCCAGCGCATCAAGGAGCGCGCGGAGCGGATGGAACGCGAGTCCAGGCACAAGTAGCCGCAGATCACCAATACCAAGGATTTTTCCATGTCCGCCATCAGCAACATGACCGACACCGAAGCCGTCCAGACCCTCGACATCCGCAAGGAGATCCTCATCGCCGCGTCGCCCGAGATCGCCTTCCAAGCCGTGCTCGAGGAGCTCGGCCCCGGCAGCGTGCTCCCAGACGGCAAACCGTTCCCCATGAAGATCGAGCCATGGCCCGGCGGACGCTGGTACCGCGACCTCGGCGAGAGCGGCGGCCACAAGTACGGCCACCTCTGGGGCCACGTGCAGGTCATCAAGGCACCGATGCTCCTCGAGCTCGTCGGCCCGATGCCGATGTCGTACCCCGCCGTCAACCACGTGCAGTACCGTCTCAAGCCGGAGGGCAACGGCACGCGCCTCTCCTTCGTCCATCGCGCCATGGGCCTCATCCCCCAGGAATTCAAGGACAGCATGCCTGGAGGCTGGGCACACGGCATCCAACGCATCAAGGACGTCGCCGAGCGCAAGACGCACCGCGGGCGCTGAGTCGGGGTGCGTCGCGTGCGACGTGAGGGGACGGTGGAATGAGGAATTAGGAATGAGGAATGAGGAGTCGGGGACGCTGTCCGTGGTCGATGGGTTATGCTTGCGCGCCGACCCATGCGCCGGTGCGCGAGCGCCGGCGTGTCCGTCGGACTGCGTCTCCGACTCCTAACTCCTAACTCCGAATCCCCCCCCAACGCGACAACTCATACGGATTCCAGGAGACCTCCATGCGTTCGGCCCCCTGCCCACACTGGCGTCTCACGTCGGAATCGGGTTGGGTGTGGCGCGAGAATCAACTGGGACGCGCATAAGCTTTGCTCCCGCCGCACGCGGACAGACCACCGATCAAGGCAATCATGCAAAGGACCCCCTCATGAGCCTCCAGACCGTCGCAAGGCAGTTCGTCGATCTGTGCAACCAAGGCAGGAACTTCGACGTGATGCACACGATGTACGACCCCGCCGTCGTCTCCGTCGAGCGCGACGGCACCGAGACCGTCGGCCAAACGCCGGTCATCCAGAAGTCCGAGCGCTGGGCCGCCGCCAACACAATCCACGGAGAGCGGGTGCTCGGCCCGTACTTCAGCGGCCCGAACGAGTTCGCCGTCCACTTCTCCTTCGAGGTGACTCCAAAGGCCACCGGCAAGCGCGTCACGCTCGAAGAGGTCGGCGTCTACACGGTCAAGGGCGACAAGATCACGCGCGAGCGGTTCTTCTACGACGGCGACCGATAGGCGCGGTGCCAGCCTCAATCGAGAGCGCATGACAACGCCGCTTGCGGCGGCGCTGTCGATGGAGCCAAGGGCGCGGAATCCATCACTTGCGGAGTATTACATAGATTCCAGTCGACCTCCATGCGTTCGACCCCTCGCCCACACCGGCGCCTCACGGCGGACTTGGGTTGGGTGGGGCGCGAGAGTCAACTCGGACGCGTATTACATCCCGCACGAATAGAAGAACTTGCCCTCGACGACCTTGCCGTTCTTCACCGTGTAGAGCGCCGTCTCGCTCATGTTCATGCGCTGCCCAGCCATCGGGCCTTCGCTGCTGGTGCAGTCCAGGGTCATCGTGCAGACGAACTGATCGCCGTTGACCGTCGGCTTGCTGCACGTGGCGCCGTGGACCTGCGTCGTCTTGGCGAACTTCTCGCCCTTCTGGAGCAGGGTCGCCTTCCCCTCGATGATGCGAGGGCAGCCGGGCATCTCCATCGCCTCGACGTGTCGTGCGTTGTCGGCGTAGAGCTCCTGGATGGCCTGCTGGTTCTTGCCCGTCGAGCAGAGCTCGGCAAGTCGCTCGGCCACCTTCTGCGTGGCGAGGTACTCGGCCGAAGGGGCGGGAGGTTGGAACGTTGGCTTGCTGGATGTGGTGGTGGTGGTCATGGCCAAGGATACGCGTCGCGGCCGGGAGATTCATCGAGCCGCGGCGATAGATGCGGACGTCCTGAACAGGTCGTCGCCTGCCCGTTCCATGCGCATTTCATGCGCGTTTCATGAATGTCATCCCGCCGTCGACGACGGTGTTGCCGACGGACCGCGAATCGCGCACCAGCGAGGGCGCGGGCGCTACGCCGCGGTCGTTGGAAGCGCCACGCTCGTCTCCTCTCGCATGATCCGTCCCAGCGGCACGCGCGCTCCCAGGTGGAAGAGCAGGGCGCGCAGCCCGACGAAGCTCTTCGTGATCCACGTGTTCACGGGCAGCGTGCGCACGTACCGGCGCACCATCAGCTCGCGCCAGAGCGCCATGCCGCGACGGAAGTACGCCTCGCTTGCGAAGTCGAACGGCTCCATCGTGACCACCGGCTCGCAGACCCAGTCGTACCAGGCGACCATGAGCTCGATGCGGTCCTTCTCGCGGCGCTGGCGCGCCGTGAGGTCGGCGCCGCGGATGACCGCCTCGCGGACCGCGTCGCGCGAGATGAACGCCGCGCGCTCGGCCTCGGTCAGGTAGTCGACCTCGTCGGGCGTGTAGCGACGAACGCAGCCGAAATCGATGAGTCCGAGCCGGCCATCGGGCATGAAGAGGAAGTTCCCCGGATGAAGGTCGGACGAGAGCATGTGCGCGCGATAGCACAGACGCATGCCGGCGCGCACGATCAGGGACCCGAAGCGGTCGCGCTCCTGCTGCGCGGGACCCGACGCCACATACGCCTTCAGGTGTCGGCCGTCGAGCCAATCCATCGTCAGGACACGCTGCGTCGAGAGGCGCTCGTGGACCCTTGGCACGCAGACGCCGGCCAGTCCGTCGAGCGTTCGGCGCGCGGTGCGCAGGTTCTCGGCCTCGGCGACGTAGTCGGTCTCCAGGGAGAGCATCGCCTCGATGTCGGCAAGCTGCGCGCCGATGCTCTCGCCATCGGCGCCGAGGCGCATCGGGAGCAGGAGCGTCCTGATGTTGGCGACGTCGGCGTGGATGGAGCGGGCGATGCCCGGATACTGGATCTTCACCGCGACCGGCTCGCCCGTTCCCTTGAGCCGCGCGCGGTGGACCTGTCCCAGCGACGCCGCGGCGACCGCCTCGGGCTCGAAGTCGTCGAAGAGATCCTCGGCGTCGGCGCCGAGCTCGCCCCGGACGACCTCGCGCATCAGCGCGGAGTGCATCGGCGGTGCCTGGAAGTGCAGCCGCCCGAGGACGTCGGCGAACTCCTCCGGTGCAACGCCCGGCCAGTGCCCCAGGATCTGGCCGAGCTTCATCACGGCGCCGCGGAGCTGCGACATCGTGCCGAGAAGCTGTACGGCGGCCTTGAGGTGCGTCTCGTTGAGACGACGATCACGCTCGTCGGCGTCCTGCCACATGCCGCGCAGCCACCAGAACGCGTAGGCCGCCGCCACCTTTCCCTGGAGCGTGCCGAGCGTCCAGAACCGGCTGAAGCGACCGATCGCCAACGGCCTCGTGGATGCGCCGGCCAGCAGGTCCGCCAGCCCGGGATCGGGCGGCGCCCCGGACTGGAGATCTTCGGGCAGTTCAGCGAGCAGTTCGACGATCGAGACGTCTGGGGTGGTCATCGTGAAGCTCCGTGGCGCCTTGGACGTCGGCGCCGGAAGAGGTCGGTGCGTATGGCGTGGGTCCTGATGGCCGGCGCCTGATTCGCGGCTTCTTGTTCGCCAGCTCCTTTGCTCGCCGGCTTCTCGTTCCGCCGGCACCTTGCTCACCGGCGCGTTGATGGTGTGCCCCTCGTTCAACGGCTGGGGCGTTGATGCGGCGACCCTCGGGAGTGCGTGTGTTCGTGGTGTCCGCCATGTTCGTGCGTGCCCGCGACCTGCGCGCCAACGAACGGCGACGAGGCCTCCGCGCCGGCTGGCGCGCTCGCCGGGGCCTCGGTCGCCGGCGCAGCCTTCACCGCATCGTCGCGGCGCAGGGCGCCCACGAACATGCGAATGCCCTGGTCAAGCAGCGCCAACGTGTCCTCCTGCTGCGGCGATCGATCGCTGGACCAGTGCGCGAGCACGCCGAGGTAGAGCGACCAGTAGAGGTGCATGACCGCGGGCGTCGCGGCCTCCTCGAGTCCATGCGATCGGAGGAGCGCCGCCGCGTCGGCCAGTCGCTCGGTCCGGATCGTGGCGGCGGCGGTCGTCGACTCGCCGGCGAAGGGCGAGAGGCTCGCCTCGATCACCTCCGAGACGAACGCCCGGATCGGGGCCAAGGCGCGGAGGTCGCTCGCGACAAGCGTGAAGAGATCCTCTTCGAGCGAGCCGGCCGGCACCCCCGATGATGCGCTCCCGTCCAACCCCTCGCGCGCCGCACGTCGCCCGGCTGCGATGTGTTCCTGCGCGAACGCACGACCTTCCGTGAACGCCTCCGCGGCGACCGCGAGCGCCAGCGCCTCCTTCGACGGAAAGTAGTTGAAGAGCGTCCCGACCGCGACCTTGGCGGCTGATGCGATGGCCCGGGTGCTGGTGGCGTCCACGCCCCGCCGCAGGAAGAGCCTGCGGGCGGATGCCCGGATCGCCCGTTCCGTCGACTGCTTGACCTCCGCGGTGACGCGCATCGTCGGCTCCGTTCGTGAACGTGCTCACATAATCTACGGCGGGCCGGATCGGTGGTCAAGCTGAAATATGATCATGCTCATTATTCTTCGGACGCCTCTTCGGCCCCTTTCCACCGCCACGATCGCCCGATTCGGGACAGGCGGTGCGCTCCGGGGGAGCGGTATTGAATCCCGACACCTTTCTGTTTCCCGACACCCTTCTTTGCGGCCGGCACCTTCTTTGTCCCGGGGCACCTTCTTGCGCCCGACGCGTGTTCGTGCCCCCATCCCCCCAGCCCCCGGGGGGTGGCGCGAAGCGCTCTCGCCTCGCGCCACCCGCCGGGTTCCGATGGAGACCTCGTGCGCGTCCCAGCGGATTCTCGCGCCCCACCCGACCCAATCACGCCGTGAGACGCCGCTGTGGGCCCGGGGGGTCGAACGCATGGAGGTCTCCTGGAATCCGTGTCAACCGGGTGGAAGACAACTCCCCCACGCCCCGAGGAGCGCACCGAGGTCGCCACCGTCCACAAGGCCATCATGGTTCAAGTCGGCTGGCTGCGCGCCGGACTGACCCCACGCTCCCAACAGCACGCCGAGATCGGCGCCATCGACGGTGAGCGAGTTGTCGAAGTCGCCGAAGCAGCACGCGCCGGGCTGCACGCAGTCGGGAATGCCGTCGCCGTTGCAGTCGGTCGTGCATCCGATCGGGATCACCGCGACCGGCTGGTCCGTCTCGAAACCCGGGTTGGGTGTTTCGTCGGGCGGAAGATCGTCGATCGTGACGCCGATCGAGGCGGGTCCGGCGCCTGGCTGCACGTGCACATCGAAGGAGATGGCGTGCACCGCCGCGTCGTCGACGACCACGACGCGGCCCTGATAGATGCCCGCCGCCGCATACGCGTGCGCCGCGCTGATCGACTGCGCAAAGGGTTCGCTGCCGTCGCCCCAGTCGATCCCGATGAGCGCATCGCTTGGCGTGGCGCCGCCGATCCCGATGACGACGAGCGCTCCAGTGCCCGCCGTGGTGGTGCCAAGCGACGACGAGACGAGCATCATGTCGGTGATCGCCGCCGCCGCGGCCGGATCGTCGAGCGCGGTCTGGAGCAGGAGGCCCGCATCGGCGTCGAACGGCGCCCCTCCGGCCAATCCCCCGGAATTCGCCGTCGCCACACCGCAGTCGTCGCCGACGCCGCCACCCTGGAGGATCGCGGCGATGGAGGCGTCCAAGGTGGACGGCGCGGAGATTCCCGCGAGGTTGGACGTCGCGGGCAGGGCGATTCCCGCCGCACCGGCCACCGCCAACGCGAAGTCGACGCAGTTGGCGCTGGTCACGCTGTAATGGCCCGGGGCCGCGATCTGCGCATTCACCAGGGCCGCCGCGGCGTTGTAGGACGATGACGAGACTCGGAAGCAGATCCGATGGGTCCACGCGTGGGCGCCATCGTCGCGAATGTCGCCGTCGGCGAACGGGGCCTTCTTGACGGGGTACTTGCCGCGCGACGTGACGTTGCCGTCGCTGTCGCGGAACTCGACCCACGTGTGTCCGACAAGTCCGTCCTCGGCGTAGAAGCAGATCTGGTGGGCCGAGACGACGCCGGAGAAGGAGAACCCCATCACGCCGTCACCGATGTTCGGAGAGCCGGTGGCCACCGCGGTGAACGGGACTTGATCGCCACATGGCGCGTTCGGCCGCAGATCGGTCGGCAATTGGACGCCGCTGCCGAGCGACGCGCCAAGCGACGGGTCGTTGCCGCCCGTGTACCACGCCCACGCCCAGTCGGCCTCGGGGAACGCCGCGAAATACGGCGCGAACATCACCTGATAGCTGTTCACGTCGCCCAACCCAAGCTGGTTGCTCGAGACCACGCTGACGAGCGAATGGTTGAAGCCCTGGACGAGCAGGTTGCCCGGCGCAAGGTCCTGAAGCCGCCACAGGCCCGTGACAGTCAGCACGCTGGGCGGGTTGCCGCCGCCGAACGTGCCGACTCCGCCGGCAAGCGTGACGAGCTGGCTGCTAAGCGGCGGCAGGCTGGTGGCGACGCCACCTTGTTGATCGCCGTATTTCGATGGATTGAGCGCCCAGCCGCCTTGCTGGGCGTGGCTGGACGCCGCGAAGAGAGTCAGGCTCGCGCCGGCGGCGCAGGCGGCCACTCGCGCGCGCGAACGCGCTTGAACAGATCGATGCATGGATCGCTCCAAGGAAGGAACAGGAGATCGGTGCCGACAATCGGCGCCGGATAGCGCACAACGGTGGCGGCAGTGAACGTGTTACGCCCGCCCCGCTGCGCTCGCCAATTCCGGGGTGCGCTGGATCGAGGCAAGCTCGACGTGAGCGTGCCCAGGACCGGTGCATGCGGCGGACATCTCCGCTCCGGCCGCTCGCTACGACACGCGCATCAACACCAGCGACTGATCGTCGAGTTGCGGCCCATGCGAGGCGACGCCCGCCATCACCTTCTCGTGCATGGCCGGGAGCGCCGATGCAAGGCTCTGGGCCAGGAGCGCGCCGACTCCCTCCAGCCCCAGTTCGCGCCCCGACCGATCCTGGACTTCCATGAGCCCGTCGGTGAATACGGCGATGATGTCGCCGCGGGCGAGCTGGGTTGTTCCAGAGGTGAACCGCTCCCGGCCATCGATTCCGAGCGGCAGATTGTCGTTGGAATACCGCTCCCACCGACCGTCCGCGGCGCGGTGGTGGAAGATCGGCAGATGTCCCGCGAGCGCGTACTCGAGGGTCCCGTTCGGGGACAGGCGCATGGCGACGAAGGTCGCGAACATGTCGGACGCGGTGAGGTCCGCGAGCACCCGGTTGGCGTCGGAGACAATCTCGATCACGTCCGCGCCGCGAAGCAACCGCGTGCGCGTGCAGCTCTTGAGCATCGCCATGACGACGCCCGCGCCGACGCCGTGACCCGAGACGTCCCCCAGCAGCACGTCGAGGCGCCCTTCCCCGGCGACCGCGTCGATCAGGTCGCCGCCCATGCTGCTGCTGGGGACGGATCGCCCGTGGACTTCCGCGGTTGCCGTCGTCAGCGCGATCGGCGGGGCGAGCGTGCGATGCACTTCGCGGGCGAGGTCCAGCTCGGCGATGGCGCGGGCACTGCGCCGCTCCGTCTTGCGCAGATGCACGAAGAGGAGCGCAAAGCCCGCCACCGTGAACGCCACGCATGCGATCGCCAGGACGATGATCCGTCCTTGTGCCGACACTCCCATGCCGATTTCGAAGAGGCCCGCGCGTCCCAGCGCCCGGAAGAGCGCCACCGGCACGATGATCTGCGCCGGGATGATGACCCCGAGGATCCACCATCGCTCCTTGATGAACGCATACGCCCACGCCACCGAGATCGCCCCCGAGAGCACTGCGGAAACCAGCCCCGCCGCCCAGCCCTGCGGCGTGCCTTGGCCCATCATCCAGAGCAGGCCGATCGGTGCCGACATCAGGAAGATGGCTGCGAAGACCAAGGGGTCGTCGCGGCGGTGCGATCGTGGATGGGTCATCGACGAAGCGTATCGCCGACGGGTCCCGGACCGGGACGAGCCGACGAATCGACATCGGCGCCATCAAAGGTGTCAGGAACCGTTCCTGCAATGCCTCGATGCCTCGCTCGTCCAACAGCCCGATACACTCTGGTTCGCCGGCTCGCCGATCCCGATGGCGACCCATGAAACGAACCGAATCGAGTCGCTGAATCCAGCGACGCACACGGAGCGGAGCAGAACCATGGCGCAGAGAGCATCGTTTCGTACGCCCGCCGCGCAGCCGCGCGCCGCGAGAAGCATGGCCACGATCACGCCGGCCGCGATCGCCGCGACACTTGCGGCAGTCCTCGCGGCGAGTGCGGCGCCGAGCGCCAGCGCCCTCGTGATCGGAGGCTTCACCGTTGCACGCGGTGGAAGCTTGGCGATCTCCGGCGGCACCGACCTCGACGACCTGAGGGCGTCGATCAACATCGCGCTTCCCGGATCGACGATCGTCGGGGCGGAGACACTGACGTCGAGCTTCCTCGCCGGGATCGACGTGCTCTTCATCACAAGCCCGCGCGGCGGCAACGTCGCGATCACGCCGCTGAGCGCCGCCGAGCAGGCGGCTCTCCTGGCGTTTGTCCGGAGTGGCGGCTCCGCGGTCCTGTGCATCGACAACGACACCTTCGGCGGCGCCGCGTCCGACCCGGCCAACGAGAGCCTGCTCGATCCCTTCGGTCTCGACGCGGCCGGCACCGGCCCCCCGTGGTTGCAAGGGGCGACGGTTCTCAACCCGGCGCTCTCGCCGATCACGAGCGGCCCGTTCGGCGTCGTGAACGGCTGGTCCGTCGGCTGGACGGGGTGGTTCACGACCGTGCCATCGAACGCGACCGTGCTGGGGAAGATCAACCAGAACAGCCTGCCCGGGCTCGTCGTCCTCCCGCGCGGCAGCCTCGCCGCATGCAGTGGCACGACGGTCTTCTTCAGCGACACCACCGCGTTCGTGGACGGCTTCTTCGGGCCGGGCTCGCCCAACGACATCCTGATGCGCAACACCTTCGCATTCCTGGGTGCACCGACGTGCGTCTCCGGACTCTGCGGCGACATCGACGCCAACGGCGAAGTGGATGGCGCGGATCTCGGCGCGCTGCTTGCGGCGTGGGGCACCTCATCCGTCTCGGCCGACCTCGACGCCGACGGCACGGTCGGCGGCGGCGACCTGGGCATCCTGCTGGCCAACTGGGGTCCGTGCTCGGACTAACACTCCGCGCAATGCGCCTGGCCTGCGGCTGAGTTCGCTTGCAGGCGGGGACCGAACGAATGGTGGCTCGGGACGGGAGAGCGCTGAACGAAACGCGCGGATCGGCCGGCACGCGCATCACGGCGTGCGCCACAGCGGGCCGTCGGCCGTCGGCGACCATCGGCGCATGTCCTCGGAGAGGTCGGTGATCGCGACCGCCTGGGCGCTGCCGTCGGCGAATGCCACGGGGAGGACCGTCTCGCCCTTGGCGATCGCCGGAACGCCCGCGAAACCTTGCAATCCATCCGACGCGACGACCCCGTTCGGACCGACCTGCCACTGCCGTCCCTGGAGATACGGCGCCCGCAGCTCGTGCCAGCCGCGCACGGGATCGGGTTCGCCCGGCGCCTCGGCGCGGCGTGTCGGCGCGAAGAGGACCAGCGACGCCGGATTCCGCAACTGCGTCAGGCGCGTCGCGGCGATCGTTGGGTTGCCGCTTCCGTTCCACGGGCTGTACTCGCTCAGCTCGCCTCCGGCGTCGCTGTCGCCGCCGATGAAGATGGTGTTGAGCCCGATGCGCGGCTCGTAGGCAATCTCGCCGAGTTGACCCGACTGGAACTGCTCGGTCAGGTGCGCCATCTGCGCCGGATCGGCGCCGTGGTGGAACGTCCTCCAGTTGTTGTCGGCGTACGGCGCCAGCCGCCAGACGTACGTTCCAGCCGCGCCCGGCGAGACGACGGTGCCGTCCGGGAGCCGCGTGATGAACCCAAGCGAGATCTGAAGGTGCGGGTTCAGGTACCCGGGCAGCAACTGCTGGCGATTGTCGAGCGCGTATGCGGCGTGCGCCGACGCCATGCCGCGCAGCGTCGACAACGTCCCGGCGCGCGAGCCCGCGCCGCGCGCGGCGCGCAGCGCCACGAACAGGAGGCTGACAACGAGCGCGATGATCGCGATGACGACAAGGAGCTCGACAAGCGTGAACGCGGCGCGGCCGGCAAACGGCGCCAGATGGACGCGACCTGAACGAACCGCCATGGGCTGGACCGGCGTAGATGGAGCGTGTGTGGGCCGCATGGCTGCTCATACGCGGAGGATTGGGCGACGGATCATCGATCGCAGCCCCGCGGCCGCCGATTTCGCGCGCACGCCGGGCGATCCCGACCGGAGCGCCGTGCGGTCGACGAGGCCGGGCCGGTGCGCCGGCGGGATTGGATCCATCTGCACGGCGAAGCTTCGCTCGCCTGTCGTCCGGCAGCGTAAGTCCCAGACCGGGGAGCGGCAAGGGATTCCAGATCGACGTACGGCGACCCGCGTGCGTCCGCCCCCCTCCTATCTTCGATTGACGCCGGTCGGTGCCGGCCCGACGGACCCTCGAACACTTCACCGACCCATCCGCGCCTCCTGCGCCACACCATTCGACCACCCCATGATCCAGGTCCCGCACCACGCCGCCCGCCTCGCCGCAACGTCGTTCTCGCTCGCCATCCTGGCCTCCACCGCATCCGCGGCGGCGGCGAATCCCGCCTTCTCGGAACAAGCCTCGGCCGCCGGGATCGCGGTGACCTATGCAACGGCCGGATTCCCGCTCCTCGCCTACGCCGGCGGAGCATGCGTCGGCGACTTCAACAAGGATGGTTGGCAGGATCTCTTCGTCCTCAGCGGTGGAAGCGGCAACACGCCGGACCACCTCTTCATCAACAACGGCAACGGGACCTTCACCGACCAGGCCGCCGCGTGGGGGTTGACGGCGATCCACAAGGGCAAGGCCGTCTGCGCGGGCGACTTCGACGGCGACGGCTGGCTGGACATCTACGTGTGCAGTGCCGGCCCGTGGGGCCAGGCCTCGGCGCCGGGCCAGAACAAGCTCTATCACAACAACGGCAACGGAACGTTCTCCAACGTCGCGGCGTCCGCAGGGGTCGCGTTCGTGAATCCGACGTCGCAGGACTCGTGGGCGTGCGCATTTGGCGACTACGACCTCGATGGCGACCTCGATCTCTTCGTCGGCGGCTTCCTCACCTCCGCGCCGAGCAACATCGGCAACAAGCTCTTCCGCAACAACGGCAATGGAACGTTCACCGACGTCACCGCGTCGATCGGTCTCTTCGCCGGAATCGGACCGGTCGCGACGCTCGGGGTCGCCTTCGTGGACACCGACGGCGACCGCTATCCGGAACTCCTGCTCAGTGGCGACTTCAAGGGCGCGAACTTCATCGGCAGCCGTTACTTCAAGAACAATGGCGACGGAACCTTCACCGACCTGACCGACGCGTCCAACACCGGTGATGACGAGAACGGCATGGGCCAGTGCCGCGGCGACCTGGACAACGATGGCGAGCTCGACTGGTACGTGACGTCCGCGTACTTCCCGGAGGTCGGCTGGACCGGCAACAAGCTCTATCGCGGCCTCGGCGGAAACAGCTTCGTCGAGGTTGCGGCAACCGCCGGATGCGCCGACGGCGGGTATGGATGGGGCACCGTCGCCGTCGACTTCAACCAGGATGGATGGCAGGACATCGCCGAGACCAATGGCGACGGCGCCCCGTCCGGTCCGTTCTTCGGCGAGCAGTCCTACCTCTGGATCAACAACGGCGACGGGACCTTCACCGAGGAGGCGCTGCGCTGCGGCTTCGAGCACTTCCTCAACGGTCGCGCGCTGCTCAACCTCGACTACGACAACGACGGCGACCAGGACGTGGTGATCGTCGCCAACGGCGGGCCGCTCGCCCTCTTCCGCAACGACGTGACGGGTCCCGACGCCAACTGGCTGCGCGTCTTCCTCGACACGACCGGCGATGGCGCCAACGCGCCGAACGGATTCGGCGCCAAGGTGGTCGCGCATGCCGGCGCGCTGACGATGACGCGCTGGATCGACGGCGGGTCGAGCTCCTTCGGCACGAGCGAGCTCTCGGCCCACTTCGGGCTTGGCGCCGCCACGACGATCGACTCGCTCGTCGTCGAGTGGCCCAGCGGCGCCACGACCACGCTCGCCAACATCGCCGCCAACCAGACGTTGACTATCGCCAGCGCCGCGCCGGCGTGTCCTGCGGACTTCGACGGCAACGGAAGCGTCGACGGCGCCGACCTCGGCTCGCTTCTCGGCGACTGGAATGGTTCCGCTCGCGACCTCACCGGCGACGGCGTCGTCGACGGCGCCGACCTTGGCGTGCTTCTCGGGGCGTGGGGCGCATGCGGCTAATACGGATTCCAGTCGACCTTGATGCGTTCGACCCCGTTCGCCCACAGCGGCGTCGCACGGCGGACTCGGGTTGGCGGGGGCGCGAGAATCAGCCGGGACGCGTCTGAGGCGTTCACCGGCATCGGAGAGACAGATGCCCAGTCCGCAACCGTCCGGCGGGTCCGAGCCCGGTCGCGCTTCCGACTCCGACACACCGATTCGCCTGACGGTCGACCTCGATGCGCCGCCACCGCGTGTCTTCAAGGCGCTGACGGATCCGCACGACCTGAAGGTCTGGGTCTGGGGCGGAATGGGCCGCGACGCGGAGGCCGAGGCCGATCTTCGCGTCGGAGGCCGCTACCGCGTGACCATCACCACCGACGTCGCGCATGGCTGGCCTCGCAGCCAATGGAGCATGCGAGGCCTGTACGTGGAGATCGCTCCGCCGACGCGCCTCGTGTACACGGTGCACTGGGACGCGCCGGTGGGATACAACGAGGACGCCGACTCGCATGGCAGCGTCGTCGACGAGCTCGTGGTCATCGACCTTGCGGAACGCAACGGAGCCACCGTGCTGCACTACGCGCACTTCGGCGTCCCGAATGCGGCGGCGGCCGCCGCACACAAGGATGCGATCCAGCACACGCTTGAACTGCTCCGAGCGCTGGTCGCCTCGCGGCGTCAATGACCGCGTTGGTCTCCGCGGGGCGGAGAGCACGTGTTTTCGGCTGCGACGCGGCCATCCGCATCGAACCGCTCCTACCAGCCGCACGGACGGCGCCAGCCATGGTTGCCCCAAGGATGGCACGGACCGGCCGCGCCGGCGACCACGACCGGCGCGCAGGACTGCACGACCACCGGCGCACACGACACGCGCGCCGCCGGTGCGCACGGGGCGACGACGACCGGCGCGCAGGGTACGACGACGACGGGTGCGCACGGCGCGACGACAACGGGTGCGCACGGACGGACGAGCACCGGCGCGCAGGCCGGAACGAAGGGCCGATGGCACGCGGGCGCGACCACCACGACCGGAGGCGGCGGCGCAACGGGGGCGCATCCACCGAACGAGAAGGAGAAGGAGAACGAGCCGGCACCCGCCGGCGCCGCGATGAGCGACGCCACGATCGCGGCCGCGAAGGCCGCGGGCCCCGCGGCGACGCGCAGGCGCCGAGAGGAAAGGGAGGCGGTTCGACTGGTGACGAGGGAGCGGAGTGACATGGCTTTCCTTGAGGCGGCGTCATTCAAGGGATTGACTCGATGGCGCCTTCCCTGACGCGGCGCTGCTCGACGTCCAGCCATGAACGTCGCCGCGACCGGTCTTTGGCGGGTGCTCGGGGATACGCGCCCCAGTTGACTCTCGCGTCCCACCCAACCCAATTCCGCCGTGAGGCGCCGCTGTGGGCCAACGGGGTCGAACGCATGGAGGTCTACTGGAATCCGTATGACGTGGCCCGAGCGTGTGTCCTACACGTACATCGGTACGCGAAACGAAGGAACCCGGTTCCCGTCGCCGTATTCCAGCAACCGCCGGCTGGCGAGCGCGAATCCTGTCGATTCCCGCAGCCACGCCCGGCTCGCATCGCACGCGACGCCACCGTCGCGCCGTGCCCATCCTCGCGGCTCATGCGGCCTCCGGTTGATCCGTGCGTTCGCGGACGTGTGGTGCAGCCGTCCCGGCTGCCATGCAAGCCAGTGCATGCCAGAGCAAGCCTGTGCGTGCCAGAACCGTGCCTCGCAAGCGCCAACGACCCCCGGAACTCGACGGCACTCCCCGTCACCCCCCGCCCAGGAGCTCCCTCGCCCGCGCAAGCAGGCGCGGCGCCACGAGACGAGCGCTGCCATCCTGCCGCGCCGACGATGGCGCCGATGGATCACCTTCGTCGCGCTCCGCGATCGCCAGTTCCTCGTCCGCCTCCGCGTCGCGCTGCAGCGCACTCAACGCAATCGCGAGGATCGCGTGATCGATCGGATCCTTGTCGCCGAGCGTGAGTTGCTGGTGCGGCAGTGCGATCGCGCGTCGCGCCGCCGCCTCGCACTCCGACCACTCCCCCGCCGCGGCGAGCGCGAGCGCCAGCTCGCTCTCGAGGAACCAGTCGTACACGCACGTGCCGTCGCCATGGGTCGGACAACGGGACGTGTGGAGCCGTGCGGCCTTCTCCAGGCGCTGCACCGCACGTGCGGTGGCGGCCGCGGCCTGGGCATCCTTGTCAACGTCCGCCGGGGCACCGATCGCGGCGATGGCTTCCCGGCGCTCGACGACCTCCGCCGCGCTCGCCCACAGCCATCGCCAGTTGCTGGTCATCGCGCGGATGCAACGCGCGACCTCGTCTCGCTGTCCGGAAGAGAGCCCAGGAAGCGCCGCGACGGCCGCCAACGCCGTGTCCGTGTCGCGATGCTCGTCAAGCAATCGTTCGGCCTGTGACCTCGCGGCCTGAAGCACCGCGAGGTCGAGCGCAAGGATCTCCTGGGCCGGGTCGAACTGTTCCACCAAGGCCCGCCCCGCCTCATCGGCCTGCTCGTCCTGGATCCGCTCGAGCTCGAACCGGCCATGCGGCGTGCCGTTGCTGTCGAGGTCGACCGACGCGATCACGTCCTTATCGACCGTCGCGTGACGGAAGACGACATGCAGCCGTCCCAGCCCGCGATTGTCGTCGGCGGCGGACGGCTCGAATGCCTGAATGTGCAGGCAGAGCGACCCGCTTCGATTGCTGCCAGGCGCCGTTGTGGCGCTGCGCCCGCGATCGCCGTCGCTGGCCGCGCGCACCGCCCGAGGTGGCCGGGTGGTGAAGGCCCATTTCGCCTGAACGGGCGGATGGTCATCATCGCCCCTCAAGGGTGGGAGCACGCGACGCACAGGCGGCGGGCCGAGCGCCGCCACGTCGATGGCCAACAGGATCCTCGGATCGACGCACCCGCCTGGACAGCGCGAGCTGTCCCAAGCCGCAAGCTCCGGCACGTACCACGCCAGATCCTCTGCATTCGAGAGCGTCCAGAGCAGCCGGCGCGAATCGTCCCAGACCACGTCGTGAAAGTCGCCGTGGCTCCAGAGCTGGGTCGCGGTCGATGCCAGTGCGCCGCGCGAGTGAACGACCGAATCGACGTGATCGATCTCGAGGATGGCCATGTGCAGGTGCTCGTCCGAGATCCGCAGGCCGCGAACGAGCTCGCGCGCGGGATCGCCATCGCAGTTGGCGACGCACGCAGCCAGCGTCACCGACGCGCGCGGCACGCCGATCGCCTCGTCGAATCGCCCGCTGAGGTCGAATGCCGGGCGCGCCCATGCCGACCAGGCACGAGGTCCATCGAGCGATGCCACGACGTTGCCGCGCGCATCCAGCGCGAGCAGTGCGCCCGAGGCCTGGCCTCCGACGGTCGCCTTGTTCCAATTCTGGGCGGCCAGCACCCGGCCGGGAAAGCCCGGCGCCTCGTCGGCCAGCAGGTGTTCCGTGACGATGGCCGACCACTGAAACCGGGCGCCCAAGGGAAGGTTGACGCCGCGCGTGGCGCTGCGTTCATTGTCCCGGAAGCCCTGCTCGTCGAGCACGCGCTGCGCCAAGGCGTTGAGCCGGACGCTTGCGAGCACCGCGCCGACGGCCGCCACGAGGAGCGCCGCGACGGTGATCCCAATCGACGTGGAAACGAGGCGATTGCGGCGCACCCACTTTGCGCAGACCTCTCGCCACGGCGCGCGCCGGGCGAGGATCGGACGACCATCGACGAATCGACGAAGGTCGGCCGCGAGCGCCGCCGCCGAGTCGTAGCGCTCGCGTGGGCTGTGGGCGATCGCCTTGGCGACGATCGTCTCCAAGTCGGCGGGAATGCCCTCACGCACCGCGCCGATGCGCATCGGCTGCACGTCCTGCACGATGCGCGCCGCCTCGGCCAGACCGCACGCGCGGAGGTCGTGCGGCGGCCGTCCGGCAAGCAAGGCGTAGAGCACGGCGCCAAGTCCATATACGTCGGTCAGGACGTCGAGGTGGTTGCGGTTGCCCGCCGCCTGTTCGGGGCTCGCGAACGCGAGCGTCCCGACGATCGAGGCGTGATCGTTGCCGCGCGTGGCGATGGTCGTCTCGCGCGCCTCGTCGCCGAGGATCCTGGCGATGCCGAAGTCGAGGATCTTCGGCGAGCCGTCGCTGGCGATGAGCACGTTGGCCGGCGTGAGATCGCAGTGGATGACGCTCTTCTGATGGGCGTGGTGCGCGGCGTCGCAGACGGTCGCCATGAGGGCCGCGATCGCCCTGGGATCGAGCGCGTGACGCGCCACGTGCTCGTCCACGCGCAGCCCCGCGACGAGCTCCATCGCGAAGTAGAGCCGCATGACACCGGAGTCGTCCGGGGCCGCGCCGGCATCGTGGATGCGGGCGATCCCCGGATGCTCGAACTTGCCGAGCGTGCGGATCTCCTCCGCGAATCGCCGCCGATACCGCGCCGTGGCCAGATGCGGATGAATGAGCTTGATCGCCACGAAGCGCCGCGTGGACTCCTGCTCCGCCTCGTAGACGGTGCCCATGCCGCCGTAGCCAAGGATGCGCAGGATGCGATAGCCGCCGACGCGCGTGGGCACGGGTTCGTCGATCGGAAGCGGGATGTCGCGCAGGAACGAAGTGGTGTGGGGCGATTGGCGCGGATCGTTCGGCGCGACATCGGCTCGATTCGGTGCGTCCGGACCTCCAGCGTTGTTCATGTGCCCTCCTCCTTTCCCCGCATGATCCCACGCATGACCTTCCTCGCCCGCGTCCATCTTCGCTGCGCCTCATCCGGGGTGATCTCCAGAATGCTCGCGACGTGTTCCATCGACAACCCGCCGAACCATCGATGCTGAAACACCGCCGCCGCGTCGGCATCGACGCGCTGAAGCTCGGCGAGCGCGCGATCGAGCGCGATGAGATCGACGCCCTCGTGTTCGATCTTCGCCATCGCCTCGTGCAACGGCGAGCGTGTCCACTGCCCCGGCCCCTTGAGGGCGTTGCGATGGCGCGCATGCTCGACCAGCACCTGTCGCATCCGCAGCGAGATCATCGAGAAGAGCACCTTGCGCCGATCGGCCAGCGCGCTCTCCGGCGGAAGCTCGAGCGGCCTGTCGCCGAACTCACCGAGGAGCTTGACCATCGCCTCGTGCACCAGCGCCGTCGCCTGGAGCGTGTGCGCCGGGCGCTCGGCCACGAGCAGCGTCTGCGCGTGGCGACGGAGGTCGGCGTAGATGCGCTCAAGGTCGGCGGGAGGGATGGTGGCAAGGGACGGCTTGGACACAGGTTGATGCTCGGGTGTCGTCATGGCCAACGTCGAAGTTCATCGTGCATCGAAGGGCACTGTTGCCGCAACGATTTCCTGCCCAAAGGCGAGAAGTGGGACAGGAGTTTTCGCCTGTGGGCGGAATCCCTCCTCGAGCAACCGTGTGCTGGCGGGGAGAGGGGATGGCCGGGGGTTGTTCCACGGCCGAGAGACCCTCGCAATCGGGGATTCAAAGGAGATCATGTCAATGAACAAGGCATCTCGACCTCAATTGAAGATTGGCGCGGCACGCACGGCGATGTCGCGGACGAACGCGGTCGGCTCATGGACGACGGCCACCCTCCTCGCCGGCGTCACGATGAGCGCTGCGTCGGCTCATGTCTTCGACATCAGTGGCGACTTCAGCTACTCGGGCAATCCCAACGGCCAATGGGCATACGAGGGCGGAACGGCGCTTCTCGGCTACGCGCCAGCGCCGCTCCCAGGCCCGCCCGCGCCCGCCTCGACCGACGGGTACTGGGGCAGCGCGTGGGAGGCGATCGTCTTCCGCGCCACCCTGAACAGCAGCCAAACGCCGGGCTATGGCGCCGACGACTGGCTCGCAGGCGACGTCATCGTCTACACCCCCGATTCCGGCGCCAACGTGCGGGTCACGTGGACCGCCCCCTGCGACGGCACGATCAACTACACCGGCGCAGCGTGGTATGCGTCGACCATCGTGTCCCGGTCGGACATCTTCACCCTCACGCTCAACGGCGGGCCGCCGCTGGCGAACGGCGTTCTGGACCCCACGAAGACGCGCTCGAACGCGATCACGTTCGCCAGCCAGGCGCCCATCGTCGTGAGCGGTGGCGACGTCCTGGCGCTCACGTTCGTCAAGAATGCCGGCCAGTCGTTCGGTTCGTTCGCGGGATCCATCCTCGCGATCGACTTCGACCCTGCGGCGAAGTGCGCCGCCGACCTGGACGGCGATTGTGCCGTGGGCGGCGCCGACATTGGCATCCTGCTCTCCACTTGGGGGCCGTGTGCCGGATGCTCGTCAGACATCAACGGAGATGGCGTGGTCGATGGTGCGGACCTCGGAATCATCCTCGGAGCGTGGGGCGCCTGCGGCTAGCGCGACGGACCTGGGGATTCTGCTCGCTCGCTGGGGACCGTGTCCCTGACAGCGGCGCAAAATCCCCCATCACAGGCGAGAATGTGCCGACGCGGTTTTCGCCTGAGACGACAAGACCAGGAGGCACGCATGCGAGGCACAGGTTGGATCGGTCTGTTCGCGACGGTGGGGTCCATGACCGTGTCGGCGCCGGCGGCTGCCGGTCTTCCCGCTCCATCCGGCTCGGCATCCCTCATCGTCTCGCGCGAGGACGACACGTTCGCTCCCAATGTTGCCTTCCGCGCCGAGATCGAGCTGGCGCTCGACGACCCAACATTGCCGACGGCGATCTCCGTCTTCACCGGTGGCGGCGCCGCGGCGGCGCTCGCGTTCGAGAAGGTGGACGCTCGGTGGTTCCACGCATGGAGCTATGGATCGTTCGACGAGATCAAGTCCGCCCTGAATGGGACGTGGACGATCGAGATCATGGGATCGGTGCCAAGCGTGTCGACGTTCACGTTCGCGGCCAATGCGCTCGAGCAGGTGAACTTCTTCGAATCGCCGCAGGTCACCCATCCTGTCGATGGCGCCCCTGGTGTGCTTCCCACCGTCGTGACCACATGGTTGCCGCCGACCGCTGGTCCGTTTCCCGCGTACATCCTCGATGCGTGGATCGACTATGGAGCCCCCGACGGTCCCGGATCCTCGCCCGGCCCGGCCGAGTTCCTCGACACCTCGAGCACGTCGTGGGATCCCGAGGGCCTTCTTCTGCCCGGGCTCTCTCGATTCACCGTTGAGTACGGCGTGGCGGCGCCGCCGAATCTTGTCGGCCCGTTGATCGTGACCAGCGGCGCCATGCGATGGTCCACGCCGCGTATCGCCCCTCCGGGCTATCCGGCGCCAGCGCCGCTCATCGCGCTGACCGGCAGGACACGGATCGCGTTCACCGTGGTGCCGTGCCCGGACTCGGCGGATCTCGACTGCGACGGCGCCGTCTCGGGCGCCGATCTCGGCTTGCTGCTCGCCAACTGGGGAAATGCAGGCACCGGCGACGTCAATCATGACGGCGTGGTCGATGGCGCCGACCTCGGCGTACTGCTCGGCTCATGGACCGGCTGAAGCGCGATTCGAGCGACGGGCTCCCCGTGGTCGCCCTCTCGGCTTATGTGGATTTCAGTGGAGCTCGATGCGTTCGACCCCCTTTGCCCACAGCGGTGTCTCACGGCGGAATTGGGTTGGTTGGGGCGCGGGCATCAACTGGGACGCGTACGACGGACGATCACCCATGACCATTCAACACCACCACGCCCGTTGCCGTTCCATCCGTCTCGCGCGAGGCATCGTCCCCGTCGCCGCCATTGGGCTCCTCGCGTCGCCTGCCCCGGCCGACGCGATCAAGGTCGTGTTCAAGGCGCCCAACTGGAACACGCTCGACAAGAAGGCGGACAACGACACCCCGCCGGCCCAGAACCCGGTGCCACCCAAGGGAACGCCCGACTCGGAGAACACGGACAACAACTGCATCGGCAAGGGGAATGTGACCAACGGCGAGATCGGCAAGGAGGGCGACAAGCTCAAGAAATGGGGCAGCAACGGCTGGCCTCGCGGGGGCATGCACAAGAACGACACGAAGTGCACGATCACCAAGATCATCCTCAAGCTTGTCAACGGCGACACGTTCACCGACTCGTCCAAGACGGAGAGCACGCTGGGCACGGCGGAGCTGAGCGCCGACAAGACGACGCTCACCATCAGCGGCCTCTCCATCAAGCCGTGCGGGTACTTCTGGTCGATGGTGCCGTGGTCGGAAGGCGAGCCGGCCGCCAAGGGCAACGAGTTCAACACGCCCAACGGCAAGTACGAGGGAATCGCGATCGCCGCCTCTCCGAAGACGCCGGAGCAGGACAAGGCGAAGCAGGCGCCGGAGCAGGCTCCCAAGTCGGGCACCGACAAGAAGGATGGTGGCTGCGAAGGCTGCAACAGCTTCTCCTCCTTCGACGGCCTCGGCAACTTCTCGTTCGCCTTCACGCCGATCGCGTTTGCAACGTACCTCGACGGTGTCACCGTGACACAGAACGGGCCGGATGAGGCGATCATCGGCGCCGCCGTCGATCTCCAGGGCGTGACGTTGGCGGGACCGTCGCCCGAGCTCCCGGGGGCGTGGCGACTGTCGGACGCGAGCTTCGGGATCACCACCGGCATCAATCACTTCATCGTCGGCACCGTGACGAATGCGCTGCTCGTTCCCGACGACAGCGTGCCTCCCTTCGACAGCACGATCCAGGGCGAGATCGTCTGGGCGTACGCCAGCGGGCCGTACGACTCGCGGCTCGTCGACGAGATGTCGGAGTACATCTCCGTCGGGCGCTCGCACTACGTGTTCATCCGAACGTCCCTTCTCGGGGCGACGGGCAATCTTGGCGGCCCGGGCGTGTCGCCGGCGACGCTCGTCTGGTCGGCGGTAAGCCCGCTCCCTCCGTGCTGTCTCGGCGATCTCAACGGCGACGACGCGGTGAATGGCGCCGATCTCGGCCTCATGCTGGGCGAGTGGGGCGAAGGCGGAATGGGCGACCTCAATGACGATGGCGTCGTCGACGGCGCCGACCTTGGATTGCTGCTCGGGGCGTGGGGATCGTGCCCGCCCGAGGCGACCTGCACATGCCTCGCCAGCAACCACGACTGCTTCGTGGCCGGAACCGCCGGGTGCAGCGACCTCGCCTGCTGCGAGATGGTCTGCAACCTCGATCCCTCCTGCTGCAACAACGCCTGGGATTCGACCTGCGTGAACGAGGCGTTCCCGAACTGCCAGGCGCCGCCGTGTCCATTCGCGTGTCCTCCCGGCTCGACGCTCGAGGGCGAGCCATGTGGCGAGGATGTCAACGGTGGCTGCAACACGCCGCCGGGCGGCGGCAGCAACTGCTGCTTCGCCCACGGTGGAACGGGCTGCGACGATCCGGCCTGCACCGCGAGCGTCTGCGCCGTCGATGCGTTCTGCTGCCAGGTCGCATGGGACGGTCTTTGCGCGAACGAGGCCACGGCGCTGTGCGGAGGCCTCTGCGCCCCGAGCTTCGCCTTCGGTGTCATCGCGTGCGGCGAGACGATCTGCGGCAGCGCCTGGGCCCTTGGTGGAACGCGCGACACCGACTGGTACCAGGTCTCGTTCCCCGTGCCGACCGTGATCACCCTCACCTGCTCATCTCAGCAGGCCATGGTGTTCGGCGTGATCGACAGCGGCGGCATCCCGGATTGCTCGCTCGCGTCGTCGGTCGACCCGTTCAACGTCACCTCCTCCTGCGGCACCGCGTCGATCTCGAACTTCTGCATTGGGGCCGGCACCTGGTGGATCTTCGCAGCGCCGAACGCCTTCGACGGCTTCGCGTGTGGCGGTGGAGACAATGCGTATTGGCTTCATCTCGAATGCGCGCAACCGTGTGTCCCGCTCGCCTGCGGGAACGCCGGCCACGACTGCTTCACCCCAGGCGGACCCTTCTGCGACGATGCCAACTGCTGCAACGTGGTCTGCGCCGTCGATTCCTTCTGCTGCGACACGGCGTGGGACTCGATCTGTGTCTCCGAGGCGGGCGAACTGTGCCCGGCCTGAGGCGCGTCTCAGGTCGCCTCGCAGAAATCTCCCGCCTCGGCCCGAACAACACGAACGTGTATTTCGCCTGAAGAGGGAACGATCCTGCCGACTTCGCGCCGACGAGCGCACGAGCTCGCCTTGGCTTGTCTCGAATACGCGCCCCAGTTGACTCTCGCACCCCACCCAACCCAGTTCCGCCGTGAGACGCCGCTGTGGGCAAGGGGTTGAACGCATGGAGGTCGACTGGAGTCCGTAGAACACGTCGCGCCGAGCCCTTCCGGGCTGCTTCACCGAGGATCGCAACGATGAGCGCGGCGTCGTGTCGCGATGCAGCCGTCTCGGCTGCCCGGTCTGCGGCGCGGGCCAGCGGGCCGCCCGGCGAGCGATCCCTCTCTCTTGGGCGTGGCTCGCATGGCGCAGGCGCGGGCCAGCACGGCAACCGCGACCGAAGGACGGGACTGCGTCGGAACCCAGAACGGTGTGAGCACGACAGCGCCCCTTGGCTCCTCCTGCGACCGTCCGAAGCGGCATCTCCGCTGCGTCAGAGCTTGCATTCGAGGCTTGATGGCTCACAGAGGAGCCACCGGCGCCTCGAACGCGGCGCTCTTCCTTGCGGAAGGCCACTCCGAGCGGTCTCGCGACGGAGCCAAGGGGCGCTGGAGTGTTCGGATGATCCATCAGAATCCATCCCGACACCTTTTTGAATCCGAGTCGACCGAATGATCTGCGCCCGGATCAACATGGCCCCCACGCCGCCAGCAGGAGCGACAGGTCGCTCGATCCCACGACGCCATCGAGGTCGAGGTCGGCCATGAGTCCCGAGTTGGTCGGATCGTCCGACGTGCCCCACAGGGCGAGCAGGAACGTGAGGTCCCACTCGTCGACCACGCCATCGAGGTCGATGTCGGCGAAGCAGCTCTCGGGCGTGCAACCGACGTCGGAGATCCCGAACGCACCGTCGATCAACGGATCGAGCGCGGCCTGTTGGTCGCCTGGTGCGCCGGCGAGCTCGACTTCGCCGACCAAGTTCACGAATCCACCCGGATCGGTGACGGCGAGGACGACATCGTGGGGCGCGATCCCGGCGAGGTCGATGACGCCGTCGCCGGCGTCCAGGCAGATCAGGGACTCGGCCTGAAGGTCGGCGCCCGGCGCGAGCACGATCTCCGGCGCCGTGCCGTCGCCGCCGACGGCCTTCACCAGGATCTGTCCGGCACGGATGCGATCGCCAAGCGCGATCTTCTTGCCGTTCATCGTCACCGTTCCCTTGGGCTTGCCATCGCCCGCCTCGAGCTTGCCGACCTTCGTCGGGTTCGCCGCCTTCACGGTGACGAGAATGTCGCCGCCAGCCGTGTTGGCCTTCGTCGAGTCGCCGGCGTTCACCGTCGTCTTGTTGTCGATGTCGTTGCAGAAGATGACGACGTTGCCGCCGTGCGGCCCGGGCTTGGCGGTCACCATGCCCTCGAGCGTGAGCAGCCCGCCGCTGACGAGCGCGAGTCCTCCGGCCGTGAAGTCGCCCTGGGTGCCGCTGAAGCCGCTCAGGAGAAACGACGTCTTCGTCGCGGTGAGCTTCTTGCCGGCGTTGATCGCGACGGAGCCGCCAACGCCCTCGGTCGTGAGCCCCGCCGCGACGACGCCCCGGATGGTGATGTCATCCCCGGCGCTGATCACGACGCCACCGCTCGCCGCCGCGCCGACGCCGCCACCGCCCACCACCGCGCCGCCGTACACGGAGGCTTCGCCGACCGACACCGCCTTCTTCGCCTTGACCTCGATGCTCCCGCCCGGACCGCGCGGGAAGCCCACGCCGTCGGGGGTGACGCCGGTGGCACCGTCGCCCGCGTCCACGGAGGCGAAGTTGGCCACGGAGACGCTGCCCGCGGTCGATGTGAGCGAAATGCCTGCGCCGGGGACGCCAAACGCGGCGATCGGCTTTCCCCACGCGGCGCGCACGCGGGCGAGTTCCCCCAGAGCGATGTCGCCGGACGTCTCGATCACGATGTTGACGGGGACGTTCTTCAGGGGCGCCGGCATCCCGTCGTGAACCTCGGCGCTGCGCAGGTTCGTGACGGTCTCGAGGGCGGTGCTCTTCTCGATCGTGAACGACTTGAGCTTCTTCGGCGCCGGCTTCGGCACTCCGTTCTCGAGCGTGTAATCCTGCGCGATGATGACTTCGCCCTTGTCGCCGGGGATGACGACATCGTCGTTGGGACCCGGCACGCGCTTGGGATTCCAGTTGAGCTTGTCCTCCCAGATCGGCCGCTTGCCGGCGCCTGTCCACTTGATCACCTCGGCGTTGCCGATGGACTGCACGCCGAAGCCCGACACCACGGCCACGATGATGCAACGACGGATTCGCATGACTGGTCTCCATGGGGGTTCTGCCTCAGAACCCAGGCCGCCGATCGCCCGCGCGATCGATCGACTTTGATTCGGTCACGACCTGACGGAAGAACGCGTCCCGCCAGTTCATGTATCCGTCGGCCACGGGATGCTGACAGCGAATGTGGAGCGTGTGGAGCCACCGAAACGCGATCGCGCACGGCGGCATGCAGCCACGCCGAGCGCTGTCACGAGGCCCGGTCGACCCTGGCAGCCCATGGCGGCATCGCGGAGCGGGACGAACAACTCGTGCATGGGGCGCACGCATCGACTGGAACACGCATCAGCCGTGAACGGCGCGGCATCGAGTGCGCGCGAAACTCGTCTGCGATCCGCGTCGGGTGAATCCGCGCGCCATGCGGCATTCGCAGGAAAAGATCCAAGTTCCGCGGAACGCCCGTCGCGTCGAGTATGGTGGCGCGTCGTCAGCTTGGATCTGGCCGCGGTGGCCAAGGCTCTTTCGAACGCCCCGCATGGCTTCAGCGCACGCTCGCCATGCCGAGACGGCCACGACGGCCGCAACGGCCGCAACGACGGTCCGGCCGCCGGGGGCGAACGGAATGTGCCCTTGTCGTTGCCGCCGCGGCAACACGCCGGTACCTGTTCTCTCGGGGGATTGAACAATGGCTCTCAACGTCCATGATGTTGTGTGCGGTTCGTGCGCACTCGCAGTCTCGGTCGGCGCCTTGGCAACGCATGCCTTGGGCACCGACGCCGACCTGTCGCTTCTCGCGCGCAGCCACATGCTCGATGGCTCGCCGGCGCTGCGACTCGAGGACGACCTGCTCGCCCGCGTGGTGGTTCACGATCCGGACCACATGCAAGCGATCGGCGTCGAGGAGCATTCCAGCGGGCCTGGTCTCACGAGCGCCACCGTCACGCTGGTCGACCATGGTCGCAAGCAGGTGCGCGAGATCGCGTACTGGCGCGTGACCCACGATCGAGTCGATGCGATCGGCTCCATCGCCGACATCGATGTCGGTCCGGTCGATCCCGCCACCGGTGTCGCGCCCATCACCGTGCTCCTCGCCCATCGCGCGCCGGGACCGATCGCCTGGGTCGACCCCGGCGGCCTGGCCCTGACCCTCGTCGATCCCAACACGCTCGCCTCGGCGCGGCTCACGACATGGGGTGGCGAGGTGATCGTCGACGGCGAGCCGGTCTATCAATCGATGTCGTCGATCGAGGGATGCGTGATCATGACGGTCTTCTCGGCCGACGTCGCCGCCGACCACCCCGTGCTCGCGGCGCTCGACGACAATCGCTGTCGGGCGGATTGGATGTGGATCCTCTCCGGCTGGGGCTTCAACGAGGACCTGGCGGAGTCCTACCAACTCCAGGGCGCGGGAGCTCTCGCGACTTCATCCTCGGCGGCCGAGGACGTCGCGGCGCTCGCGGATCGGCTGGGCTGGACGAGCGAAGCGCTCGATCCAAGCAACTGCGCCGGCTGGCACCTCCCGCCGATCGCACCGTGCGTCTGGGAGGCCGTTCCGCTCCCCTCGAACCCACCGGCGGCGGTGGCATTCGATTCCGGCAGTTCCATCAACTGGACGTGGTACGGAACGTGGTGGCACAACGGCGTCGCCCATCTGGGCGGATCCCAGTTCGCCAAGCGCCAAGAACAATTCGCCGACACGATCCTCTCGACCAGCCCGTGGTCGCCCGGCACGCCGTGCATTGCGTCGTGGAGCGGGAATTTCATCATCGAACGGAGCGGTTCGTGCGGCACGTGTCCCTGCTCGGCGGTCGTGACCGCCGCGCCTCGGGCGAAGGTGGCCGGCTGGCTCGACGCCGTTGCCTCGGTGAGCGCCAGCCTCGATGCGTCGATCAATGTCGGTGGATATGCCAGCCAAACCGGGCTCAGCAACACATTCTTGTTCGGAAGCAGCGAGCAGTATCACGCCGGCGGGACCGGCCCCGGTGTGACCTGGACGCCGGCGGGTTCTGGCGTGGTGCAGTTCGCCCAGTCCGCGGGCCCGACCCCGGGCCCACTGGTCGTGGCTGTCTCCTGCGGCGCGACAGGCCACGTGTCCAACGGCTTCGGAGCCTCCGGCTTCACCAAGCTGTCGTCGTTGGTCGACTTCCCGTACAACGCAACCGCAGGATTCGGCATCGGGGGATCCGCAACATATTCCATGAAGATCGTTCCAGTGCAGGATCCGGCGTCGGGTTGCACGGCGCCACCCGCGGTCCAGCCGTGGCACGATCCGGAACACCCAACCTGGCCTGGACTCGGAGACTGATATGGACTCCAGCCGACCTCCATGCGTTCGACCCCTTGCCCACAGCGGCGTCTCACGGCGGAATTGGGTTGGGTGGGGCGCGGGAACCAACTGGGACGCGTATGACCTGGATGCACACCGCGAGCCATTTGCTCGAAGTCCATGAACGCCATGAACGCCACGGAACCTCCAATTGACCCTCGCGCGTTGGTCCGGTCACCCCCAATCGCGGCTCGATGGCGCGGGGCACCGGACCACGCGCAAGGATCAACTCCGCCTCGCACCACTTGGGATTCCGAGTAGATCGGAGCACACATGTCGACAGACCCACCGAGACCGGATGTCGCCGGGCCACCGACCCATCACGTCGCATCCGATCCGCTCGGCTCGCCCACCCGCGCTCGCCGGCGTTGGTCGAGGTTCGCGCCAGAACTGATGGGCGCCGTGATCTTCGCACTGCTCGTGACGACGGTGGTCGCAATCGTCACATGGAGCTGGTTGGCCCAGCGCGCCGCGAACAGGATGTCGGTCCTGCCGACGCCGCCCGCGCCCCCATCGGTGGAGGCCGTCGTGCGGGTCTTCGGAGCGGACGGAGCCCCGCTGATCTCCGACAGCATCGTGAAACCGGGAACCGTGCTCACCATCGATGGCACGGTGATTGGAGAACCGGATGAACCCCCGATCCTCATGATCATGGCGGACAGCGCGAATTGGGATCGCAGTTCCGAGCATGTCTTCGACGTCGTCGAGCCGGCGCCGATCATGGAGTACCACACGGAGGTCTCGAGCATCATGAGGGGGCCCGCGTCCGGTGTGAAGATCCGTTTGAACCGCCCAGCAACGGCCCAAGTCCGGGTATTCGTCGGACACCGCTCTCCCGACTTCGTGACGCCCTTCACGGTACGCGTCGGCGCCGCGGAAACGAACGGGTCCAATCCCCGATGAGACGATCCCCGATGAGACGGACACGGACTCCGGATGACGCTCGGGCGCCGGCGTCCCAGTCGATTCCCGCCCCACACCCAACCCAGTTCCACCGTGAGGGGTCGCTGTGGGCAAGGAGTCGAACGCCTGAAGGGCTACTGGAATCCGTGTGATACGCGTCCCAGTCGACTCCCGCGCCACACCCACAGTTCCGCCGTGAGGCGCCACTATGGGCAGGGGGTCAAACGCATGGAGGTCTATCCATTGGAATCCATATGAGCCGGACTTGCCAAAGCCGGCGCCGACTCGGCGCGATTGCCCCGATTCTCGCCACGTACACTGCCTTGATGAACGTTCGCCTTGCCGTCGCCGTCGCAGTGTCGGCGTGCACGTGCGCCGCCGCCCATGGGCATGCGGGCGCCGGCATCGTCGTCGACGCTCGGGGCCAGGTCTACTTCGTTCACGGCGTCACCAGCCGGATCATGCGCATCGACACCGATGGGCACCTCTCGACGTTCGTCCAAGGCACGGACGGCGGCAAGCTCTCGACGCCGCACCATTTGGTGCTCGACACAAAGGGCAACCTCTGGTCGGCCGGCGACCGCGACGGACATCTCTGGAAGATCGCACCGGATGCCACCACGACGCTCGCCTATCCGCCCCTCGGCGGGTCGGGGGTTGGCTTCCTCGGCGCTGGCGGCGACCCGTTCACGATCGACGACGCGGAGAACATCTACTTCGTCAACAGCAGGCAGTTCGCGTACACACAACTGCTCAGAAGCCGACCTGACGGCCGATTGGCGGTCGTCGCGGGCGGCGACTGGGGATTCGCCGATGGTCCCGCGACCACGGCGCGGTTCCGCGACTTGCATGGGGCGGCGATGCGATTGGCGCGGGACGGCGCCCTGTTGCTCACCGACGGAGGCACGTGCGTGCGCCGCGTCGCGCCCGACGGCACCGTCTCCACGGTCGCGGGCGGCGCCGAAGGAGGATTCGCCGATGGTCCCGCGAAGTCCGCGAGGTTCCTCGGCGCCTGTGGCCTCGCGATCGAGGTGGACGACTCCATCCTCGTCGCCGATGCCGGAAATCGGCGCGTGCGGCGGATCGCACCCGACGGCACCGTCTCGACCATCGCCGGATCGGGCCGCCGCGGCGATGCCGACGGTTCGGCGCTGAGCGCCACATTCGACACGCCGGCAGGGGTGGCGGTCGGCCCGGACGGAACGATCTTCGTGCTCGACTTCCACGACGACGACCCTCGCGTGCGGCGAATCGGTCGCGACGGAATGGTCACCACAATCGCCGTCACGGACTCGCACGCTCGATAGCAGGAGGATCCCATACGGATTCCAGGAGACCTCCATGCGTTCGGCCCCTTGCCCACATCGGCGTCTCGTGGCGGAATTGGGATGGGTGGGGCACGAGAACCAACTGGGCCGGCGTCTCACGGCGAAATTGGGTTGGGTCGGGCACAAGAGTCAACTGGGACGCGTGCTTGGCGTGCATGGCCCCCACGCAGCCAGCAGCAGGCCGAGATCGGCGCCATCGACGACGCCATCGCAGTTGAAGTCGGCCGCGCCGCCCCTGCCCCAGTCGGCAATCAAGAGACCGAGATCGGCGCCGTCGACCGCTCCGTCGCCACTAAGGTCCGCGGGACAGCACGTCGCCACGGCCAACGCGGCGCACGCATCGTCCCAGGCGACCTCGCAGCACGGCGGTGTGGTCGCGCAGACCGCGGCGCAGCAATTGCCGGCGCTGCAACCGATGCCGTCGTGCGGCGAGTAGCAACATCCCGAGGTCGGGCTTCCGCACTCCCCGCAGAAGACCGCGGCGAAGACCGCGCAGTCGACGTCCCATGCGGCAGCACAGCACGAGGGATCGGCGTCGCAGACGGCATTGCAACAGTCGACGTCGGAGCAGCCGGGTGTGGCATGCGGCGCAAAGCACGGCTCGGTGCCGGGGCATGCCGACGCGACGACCTCGATCACCGCGAACGAGTTGTTGCTCCCGGTCACGTTGAGCCCCGTCAGCAGCACGCGCGATGTCGAGAAGACGCCAAAGGATGGAACGACGCTCACGATCGTCGCCGGCGTCAACGCGAGCGTCTGGAAGCGCAGCGTGGTGACCACCTTGCTCGCGGGCGACGGCGGCGCCACCTGCGGTGATCCGGGCGGACCGAGGGCGGTGAACATCGCCAACCCGTCGTCCAGGTCGAGGTTGATGCCGTCGGGATTCGGCAGAAATCCAGTCAGGAAGAAGGCGTACCCCGCGCCCGCCTGCGACGCGTCGATGAAGTCGAGCGCCAACGGATCCCACGAGAAGATCACGTCCAGCGAATCGAACGATTGTGCCTGCCCAGCGCTTCCGGAGAGGGCGATCTTCACCTCGACGACCGCTCCGATCGGAACGCTCTGCGCGCCAGGCTGCCCGAGGATGTCCGCGCCCCGCGCGTGCGCCGACGCGGCGGGCGCCGATGCGAGCGCAAGTGCAAGAGTGACGACGAGCGCGGTCGATGGTGCAAGGGCCGATCGCATGGTGGTCTCCGGGGGTTCATGAAACAAATGGGTGCAATCGCCCGTCGCGACCGTCGCCGGGACGGGGGGAAACGATGCGGTTGCGGCAGGCACCGCCCGACCTCGGACGTCACCACGCCGTCCGCAGCCGCCGCGAGAGCTCCGGCTTCAATCCATGCATCTGCTCGAAGGCGGCCACGTCGCGCCAATCGAAGACGCCGTTGTGGTCGAGGTCGGCTCGCCTCAGGTGCGGCGCCAGCTCGGCCGTCGCGATCGTCGTCCGATGATCCAACGTCTTCGGCGCCGGGCCGTGAACGGGGCTCGGACACGCCGGGCACATCGAGTACGTCAGCCACTGTCCGCTCAGCAGCGAATAGTCCTCCGTCCCGATCACGCCGTTGTTGCTGAAGTCGCCGTCCCGCGGCGTGCCGTCGCAGCCCGGCGTCGCGAACTCGCCGAAGGTCGCGATCAGCCACGTGATGTCGTTGATGTCGACGTCGCCGTCGTTGTCGTTGTCGCCGGGCTCGAGCCTCAGCACGCTCGTCGCCACGTACTTGAACCCGCAGGCGACTGCATCCTCGATCAACGGCGATGGCGAGTCCGACCATTTGGTGTGCTGCTCATCCTTCGCGCAGAGGCTCGTCCAGCTTCCGCAGGGGATTTGAATCACCGCTGTCGCCCGCACCGGCGTGTCCGGATTGGCGTCGTGATCGACGAACGTGAGCGTGGCGTTGGCCGTCCCCGTGTCGCAGCCGTTGGTCGCGACGAACTGGATGCAGCGCGTGGTCGGCTCCGAACCGGGAAGGTCGACCGTCACCAGGGCGTTGTTCACCGGCAGCACCGTAACGGTGTACGAGCACTCCGACGAGTTCCCGCACGCATCGGTCGCAACGCATGACACGGTCGTGACACCGGGCGGATAGAGCCCGTACAGGTCGAGACCATCGCTCCGCGTGCAGACCAGGGTCGGCGAAGGATCGCAGCTGTCGCTTGCCGTCGCGAAGGCGGGAGCACCTTGGCTGCACATGTATGGATCCGGTACGACAGTCAAGTCCGGCGGACACGCGATGACCGGCGGCATCGTGTCTTCCACAAGGATCGTCTGCACGCAGCTCGACGATCTGCCACAGCCGTCCGTGGCGGTCCATGTGCGGTGGATCGTCGATTCCAACACACATGGCGCGCACGCCGGGCACGGCTCCACGGGACAAGACGGGCACGGACCGGGCCCGATGCCGTCGCTGAAGGTGATCGTCGGCGGCGCGCCACAGTTGTCGGTCGCAGTCGCCCACCCCGTGAAGTCCGGCGTGGTCGGCTGTCCGCACTCGACGTTCGCGTCTGGCGGACACGCGATCTCCGGCGGCGTGTCGTCAAGCGTGATGATCGGAAGATCCACGAGCGTCGTCGACAACGGCGTGCCGTTGTAGCTCAGCTCGCTCTCGAAGATGAGATAGGGCACGAACTCCAGTGTGCTCGCCGTGGTGTCGCACTCGACCAGCACGTCGAAGACCAGCGTCGCAAGCAGCGTGTCCTCCGTCGTGCTCGCCGGTCCGCCGGGCTGGAACGTGCTGCCGTCGAGCTTCACGAAGCCGGCGGGGCCTTCCGCGGCGGCCATCGTCGTGACGTGCGTGTCGAACACGGCGTCGCTGTAGGCGCTCAGGTCCGGGCGGAACGCAAGTCGTCCCGTCTCGTAGCCGAGGAACGCTTGGTAGCCGTTGACGGGACCGTAGAGGTGGCGCGCCCAGAGCTCGACCGACATCTGGTAGCCGGGGGAGCCGGGGTCGACATCATCCTGGCAGGCCGGGCTTTCGAGCACGAGGCTGCGGACCGCTGGGGGAGCGGCCTTGATGCCAGCAGAGGCCCAATTGCTTCCTGTCACGGCCCCAAAGCCCGTGTTAGGCACCGGCACATTGCATTGGCCGTAGTCGTTCCAGCCCCAGGCCACGATGGACCCGTCGGACTTCAGGCCAAGGCTGTGCGAACCGCCCCCGGCAATGGCCACGAAGCCGCTGTTCGGCGAGGGAACATCGCATTGGCCAAAGTAGTTCAAGCCCCAGGCCACGATCGAGCCGTCGGACTTCAGACCGAGGCTGTGCAAGTTCCCCGCGCCCACGGCGACAAACCCCTTGTTCGGCGCGGGCACATTGCATTGACCGTAGCCGTTGTGCCCCCACGCCACGATCGAGCCGTCGGACCTCAGGCCAAGGCTGTGGTAGGAGCCCCCAGAAACGGCGATGAAGCCGCTGTTTGACCCCGGGAGTCGCACTGGCCCTCGGAGTTGCGGCCCCACGCCACGATCGAGCCGTCGGCCTTCAGCCCAAGGCTGTGTTCGCCGCCCCCTGCGATGCTCACGAAGCTAGTGTTCGGTGCTGGCGCGTCGCACTGGCCGTAGTCGTTCAATCCCCAACCCACGATCGAGCCGTCGGCCTTCAGGCCAAGGCTGTGCAGTCCTCCTCCGGCCGCAGCCACGAAGTCCGTGTTGGGTGCCGGCACATTGCATTGACCCTCGAAGTTGCGGCCCCACGCGACGATCGAACCGTCGGCCTTGAGACCAACGAGGTGCTGGCTGCCGTTGGCCGAAATGGAGACGAAGTCGACGTTCGGCGGCGGGACATCAAGCTGGCCGAAGATGTTGGCACCCCACGTCACGACCGGACCGGCCCCCGCACTCTGCCGCGGGCTTGCCAGACACGCGCCCGCGAGCGTTGCGGCCACCATCGCATTTCGGTACCACCTCATGGCGAACCTCCTTGGGGTCGCGTCGTGCGGTGACGTGCAAGTCACCGAAGACACGCGAGACCTGTTTCATCCTGCCGGGCTGCGTCAGGGGCGGCTATTAGGACATTTCCTGATTTCGAGTTACTGGTTACTGGTTACTGGTTACTGGTTATTAGTTATTGGTTATTGGTTCAACCACGCGTCTGCTGAGGGATGCGGAGGGAGGCGCCCTTGGCCCCCGGAACGAACGTCCTCCCTCCGCAATCGGCCGATTCATGAGGCGGCGCGGCGCGCTGATACGGCCTCCAGTAGGCCTCCATGCGTTCAACCCCTTGCCCACAACCATCTCTCACGGCGCAATGGGGTTGGGTGGGGCGCGAGAGTCAACTGGGACGCGTATGAGGTCACGGCGCTGTCTTCTGCAGCCGCCTCGAGAGCTCGGGCCCCAGGCCATGCATCTGCTCGAAGACGGCCACGTCGCGCCAGTCGAAGACGCCGTTGTGGTCGAGGTCGGCTCGCCTGAGGTGCGGCGCCAGCTCGGCCGTGGCGATCGATGTTCGACGATCGAGCGTCTTCGGGGCCGGGCCGTGCAGGGGGCTCGGACACGCCGGACACGACGAGAACGTCAGCCATTCGCCGCTGATGATGGAGTAGTCCTCCGTGCCGATGGCGCCGTCGTTGCTGAAGTCGCCATCGCGCGGCGTTCCGTCGCAGCCGGGACTGGCGAGGTCGCCGAACGTGCCGATGAGCCACGTGGCGTCGTTGATGTCGACGTCGCCGTCGTTGTCGTTGTCGCCCGGCTTCAACGTGAGCACGCCGGTCGCGACGTAGTGCGTGCCGCTGACGATCAGCGGCGACGGAGGAACGGCCCACTTGGTGTGCTGTTCGTCCTTCGCGCAGAGCGTCGTCCATGCTCCACAGGGCACAAGGATGGTGCCCGTGGCGCGCACCGGCGTGAGCGGGTTGCTGTCGTGATCGATGAACGTCAACGTGCCGTTGTTGGCGGCGGCCGTGGTGCAGCCGTCGTGGGCGAGGAACAGGATGCAGCGGGTCGCCGGGCTCGATCCCGGCAGGTCGACCGTCACCTGGACCTCGTTGAACGGCTGCACCGTGATCGTGTACGCGCACATCGACGAGTTCCCGCAGTCGTCGGTCGCGGTGCACGTCACGGTCGTGACGCCGGATGGAAACGGGGCGCCGAGCGCCAGCATGTCGCTGCGCGTGCAGACGATCGTGGGCGAGGGATCGAGGTTGTCGATCGCGGTCGCGGTTCCTGGCGCCACGATCGCGGTGCACCCTCCCGCGGCGGCCGGCACGGTGACGCTTGGCGGACACGTGATCACCGGCGGCGTGGTGTCGCCGACGATGGTGGTCGTGAGATCGACCAGCGCTGTTGACAACGCCGCGCCGTCGAAGCTCAGCTCGCTGACGAAAATGAGGTACGGCACGAACGCCAACGTGGTCTCGGCGGTTCCGCACTCCAGCGAGACATCGAAGACCAGCGTGGCGAGCAGCGTGTCCGCCGTCGTGCTCTCCGGACCGCCCGGCTGGAACGTGGTGCCGTCAAGCTTGAGGAGTCCGCTCGGGCCTTCCGCCGAGCCGATCGGCGTGAAGTGGGTATCGAAGACCGCGTTGCTGTAGGAACTCAGGTCCGGACGGAAGCCGAGGCGGGTTGTGTCGTAGTTGAGGAAGGCTTGATAGCCGTTGACGGGGTCGTCGAGATGCCGAGCCCAGAGTCCCATCGACACTTGGAAGCCGGTGGATTCGGGATTGGAGTCGTCGTCGCAGGAGGTGCATTCGAGCGTGAGGCTCGATGGCTCCGCGGGAGCCTTGACCCCGAGGCTGTGCTCAAAGCCGGCGGCGCACGCCGCGAAGCCCGCGTTCGGTGCAGGCGGCGGAGCCATGGCGCCCCACGCCACGATCGAACCGTCGGATTTCAAACCCAAGCTGTGGTCGAAGCCCGCGGCGACCGCCACGAAATCCGCGTTCGGCAACGGTGGCGGGTCCGCCTCTCCCCAAGCCACAATCGAGCCGTCGGACTTCAGACCGAGACTGTGGCTGCCGCCCCCGGCGACGGCTATGAAGCCCGTATTCGGCGGCGGAACAGTGCACTGATGGAAGAGGTTCGAGCCCCACGCCGCGACCGATCCGTCGGACCTCACACCCAGATTGTGCTGTCCGCCCGCCGCGATCGCCACAAAGCCCACATTCGGTGGCGAAACATTGCACTGACCGGCAAGGCACCATCCCCACGTTGCGATCGAGCCGCCGGTTGTCAGGGCCATGCTGTGGTACCAGCCAGCCGCCACGGCAACGAAGCCCGTGTTGGGCAACGGGAGATTGCACTGGCCTTGATCGTTCGACCCCCATGCAACGATCGAGCCGTCGGACTTCAGACCCAGACTGTGATTCAGGCCTGCCGCGATGGCCACGAATTCGGTGTTCGGTGCCGGGACGTTGCACTGGCCGAAGTCGTTCCTTCCCCACGCCACGATCGAGCCGTCGGACTTCAAGCCCAAGCTGTGAAAGCCGCCTCCCGCAGCGGCAATGAAGTCCGCGTTCGGTGCCGGCACGTTGCACTGACCGTCACTGTTTTCTCCCCATGCCACGATCGGGCCACCTGCCCGCGCCTGAGAAGGCATGGACAAGCATGCAGCCGTGAGCATCGCGGCAACCATCGAATGTCGACACCACCTCATGGCGAGTCTCCTCGTCGTCGCCGCGTGCGGCAGCGAGCCTGCCGCCGGGAACACGCGGGACGTTCACCATGCTGGCGATGTCCACCCCGGGGGGCTATGAGCACATTTCCCTATTTTGCGCCACGCGCGCGCACGCTCGCGAGGCATCCTCGAACCGCGAGACGAGCGGTTCCGGCCCACGGGTCATCGGTGGAACGCGGGGGAAGGCGCGCGTCCAGCCCCGGTCCGCGGCCGATCTGATACGGATTCCAGTCGACCTCCATGCGTTCGACCCCGATTGCCCACAGCGACGTCTCACGGCGGAGTCGGGTTGGGTGGGGCGCGAGAGTCGACTGGGACGCGTATGAGCGTGGACTCGCAGTCGGAACGGCCGCGCCACAGTCCCAAAACGACGGTGCCGTCCGGCCTGGCTCCGGACGGCACCGGACATCGCGATGCGTGTCCAATGTTCGCGATGTTCCTCTGACCAAGCTCGTTGATCGCTTTGCAGCCGGGACGGCTGCACCACAATTCTCCGCCGCCGCGTCCAACGCCCGGCTGATGCGGATTCCAGTCGACCTCCCTGCGTTCGATCCCTTGCCCACAGCGACGCCTCACGGCGGACTGGGGTTGGGTGGTGCGCGAGAGTCAACGGGGACGCGTCTCACGCCCCCCAGGCCGCGAGCATGATTCCAAGGTCCGCGCCGTCCACGAAGCAGTCGCCGTTCAGGTCGGCGCTCGGCTGGCTCGTGGCCCAGGCGGCGAGGAGCGCGCCGAGGTCGGCGCCGTCCACGATGCCGTCCCCGTTGATGTCCGGGCTGGGCAGCGGGGCGGGAACGAACTCGCGGGCGCCGATGTCCGGCAGCGGCGCGAGCCCGGCGCCGGAATCGGTCTGCGGCGCGTCGATGCGGCGCTGCGCCGCGGCGAGGTCGATCGGGATCGTCTCGGTCGTGTTGCCGTCCTCGTCGAGATCGTTCACGTCGGCGGGAAGGGCCAACGCGCTTCCCTGGTCGATCAGGATCGAGCAGGGCAGGATCGTGTAGTCGTCGTCGAGCGTCCCGGCCACGTTGTCGGCGCCATCGGGATCGGCCACGCCCGGGTTCGCCGTCACGTTGAGGTTGCCGCTCCCGCCGAGCGTTCCGTCGAGTCCTTCGACGGCGGAGAAGTTGATCGTGATCACGTTGCCGGCGCCGGAGCTGATGATCTGGTTGGCCTGCTTGTTCGTTCCGAGACCGGTGTTGCCGTAGAGGCCGCAGTTGGTGATGAGCAGCGTCGCCCCCCCCTGGGCGCCGACGCCAGACGCGGCGCTGGATGCCGACGTCTGCTTCGACACCGTGCAGTTGATCATGGTGAGCGTGGCGTTCTGCGCCGAGACCGTGGCGTTGATGCCGGTGTTGCCGGAGAACTCGCAGTTCACCAGGGTGGGCGACGCGCCGGAGTCGGCCAGCACGGCGCGTCCGAGCGAGCCCGAGTTGCCGAGGAACCGGCAGTTGCGGATCGTCGGCGCGGCACCGTTCTTCGCGAGCAGTCCGCCACCCTTGCCGACGTCGCCGCCGGTGCCGTTGGCGGCCACGCCCCCGGAGATGACGAAGCCGTCGAGCACGGCCGTCGAGTCGATGAAGCTGGCCAGCGCCGTGACCACATGGGCCGCGTCGCTGGCGGCGCCTCCCGCGAAGTCGCCGGAGAGGATCGCCGGGTGCGCCAGCGGATTGCGCGCCGCCTTGGTGCGCTCGCCGCCGGCGAAGCCGCCGTAGATCCCGACCTGGTGGACCAGACCGAACGTCGCGGCCGCGCTGGGCGCGGCGGCCGGAAGGTACGTGCCGTCGGCCACCCAGATCTCGCCCGGCTCGAAGAACTTCGGGTCGCTGATCTCGGTGATCGCGGCCTGGAGATCGGTGTACGCGTTGGTCCAGTCGACGCCCGTCTTCGCGCCGGTCGCGTTGATGTCGACGAGGATCAGCCGGCCGCGCGTGTACTCGTACGCGCCCATGTCCGGATGCGGGCTGAAACCAGCGCCGGTGTTGGTGGTGAGCGGATCGTCCTGGCGACGGAGCGCGCCATCCAGGTCCAGCGGGTCCGTCTCGATCGTGCTTCCGTTGTCATTGACGTCGCCGGCGTCCAGGAGCAGGAGCGACGAGCTCGCCGCATCGATGCACGGCGAGTCGCCGCGCAGGCGGAGGTTGTCGTCGGCGGTGCGCATGACGCCGTCCAGGCCGAGCGGATCGAGGAAGATCGGGTCGCTGCCGATGTTCCCGCTGCCGACGAAGGGCGCCTGGAGGCCCTCGATGCACGTATGGCTCACCGAGACGACCGAGTTCGTGAGGGCGATCTGGTTGTTCTGCGGGATCTGGCTCTGCCCGGCATTCGCCCACAGCACGCAGTTGCTGACGCTCGAGGCGCCGGTGCAGTTGAGGAACCTCAGGCCTGTGTTGTTGTTGTTCGCGATGGTGCAGTTCACGAACGTGACGGCACCGCCCTGGTTGTCGACGCTCGGCCCGCCGCTGCTGGCCAGGACGACGCAGTTGGCGACGACCGGCGTGCCGGTGCCATGGTTGAAGATGGTGGCGCCAGCGGCGCTCGAGTTGGAGTTGTCCACGAAGACGCACCGCTCGATCCGCGGGGATCCCAGGTTGTTCAGCCCAGCGCCGGCGTTGTCGGGGGTGACGCCGTTGGCGT
>JAXMAF010000011.1:0-201302 GCA_046350555.1 Phycisphaerales bacterium | reverse complement strand
TGGTTCGTACGTGAGGCCCGTCCAGTTCGCGAAACGAGTTCACGGAGCAAGTCCGTGGAACGAGCTCGCGCAATCAGCCGCCGCCCGGCCGGCCCCGCCGGCCTCCCCCGCCGCTGCCGCCGAGACCGGGACCTCCACCCGCACCACCGCCCGCGCTGCCAGCCTTGTTGCCGGCCTTGATCTACCGAATCATCTCGGAAATGCGGTCGATGTACGTCTGGATCGTCAGCTTGGTCTCGCCACGGACGTCGCGCCAACGGATCTCGACCGCTGGATACTGGTTCATCGCGCCGAGGATCTTCTGAAGCGCCGACTTCGCCTGGCCGAGGTACTTCACGGCATCGGTGCCGCTCGCGTACTTCATGGCGTCCTGGTATTCGGTCGCCCACTCCGTCGCCTGCTTGAGCGATCGGCGCCATCCTTCGATGTAGTCATCGACGATCTTCTCCCCGCCGGGAACCTCGCGCCACTCGCGATAGCCCATCAGGAACGCCAGATCGTCCTTGCTGTCGGCGATCCCCTTGCACAGGCCGATGTCCT
Organism: Phycisphaerales bacterium; assembly: GCA_046350555.1. Classification (GTDB taxonomy): domain Bacteria; phylum Planctomycetota; class Phycisphaerae; order Phycisphaerales; family SM1A02; genus JAXMAF01. The sequence goes on along the minus strand of JAXMAF010000011.1, from coordinate 200,762 downwards.
CGGCGAGCTGTGCCGAGAAGCGGGCCGCCGCCTTGTCGTTGCCGTCGATGACCCAGCCGCCGGCCGTGTCGTTCGCCCACTTGAGGGTGCGTCCCTCGAACGAGACGCTGAGGAACTTCTCCGGCCGCATCATCGCCTCGCCAAGCTCCTGCGGCCATCCGCCGAGCTCGAAGAATCCCTTGCAGATGCCGGTCACGGCCGCGAGCATCTTCGGCCGGACGTCGGGATCCTTCCAGCGGGCGATGGGCTCCATGACGCGGCCCAGTCCGCCGAGCCGCGCCGTGCTGGTCATGTAGATGTCCGGCCACGCCATCGCGAGCAGCGAGCTGAACCCGAGCGAGTCGTCGATCCACATCGCCTGCGGGATGTCGCGCAGCTCGTTGTGGAGCATCTCCGCGATGTCGCGGAACTCCGTGAGCATGAGCTTGCTCCGCTCGACCGGATCGTCGTCGGGCAGGTAGTAGTTGTTGTTCTCGTCGGCGCAATTCATGACGAAGACGACGAGGTCGGGCTTCTTCGCCTTGATGTCCTTGACGACGTCCTTGTAGACGTTGATGTGCACGTCGGTGCCCATCTGTCCCTTGATCGGAACGAAATAGATGTCGGGCACGCCGTCGTCGGGCGACCCGGCCTTCGGTGCCGCCGCGGCCGAAGCTGCCGCCGGCGCTGCGGCCGGGGCCTTTCCAGCCGGCGCGGCCGGCGAGCCCGGCTTGTCGTCGGCGATGGCGAAGCCAGCGATCGCAAGGCACGCCAACACGGGCGCCAGCGTGATCGACGCCACGCGGGCGAGGCGACTGGCGCGGATGCGGGGACGGACGTTCAGGGACTGCGGCATGAAGGCACCTCGAGAAGGACTCATGCGTTGGACACGCTCGACGAGACGATGTCCTGAAACGCGTCGGGCCACGACCAGACTGGACGCCGTCCGACCACCGGCGGTTCGCGTCGACCCGCGAACGCGCCGAACTCGGACGTCTCCGCGGAGCTTCCGGCCCCGTCTGCGACGCACCGGCGAGTGCGAGAGGATAGCTCCCCCTTCGCGCCGCCGGCCTACTTTGGACGCGGGGGCCGATCATCGGTTCCCGAGCTCCGGACCGGCACCTTCGCGAGTTCGGCGGCCAGCCTCATCGCGTCGGCGCGCGTGGCGATTCGCCCTTCCAACTGGGCGTCGTAGATGGCGTCGAGCAGGCTTCGAAAGCGCGGGCCGGGGCGCAACCCGAGGTCGCGGGAGAGGTCGTCGCCATCGATCAATGGCACCGGGCTGAGGCCGCTCGCCGCGAGGACCTGGACCGTTGCCTCGAGCGTCGCGGCGCGCGGAGCATCGACGGTCGCCAGCAGAGCCAACGCCTCGGCGAACCCTGGGGCCGCCGCGAGCCGCTTCCTCGCCGCGATGCCGAGCTCGTCCCACGATCCGCTCGGCGCCAGACGTCCGCGCGGATCGACCACCGTCGAAGGTGTCGATGCACGTTTCGTCGCCGAGTGCTCGCCGACCGTCGCCGCGGCGCGTCCTGGCGCCCGAAGCCGCGCCTCGACGCCGATGACCTGCGCCACGAGCTCGGCTTCGGCGTTCGAGAGCACCAGGGCGCGGCGCCAGCGGCGCAGGCGATCCACATCGGCGCCCGGCGAGCCCCCGGTGGACGCGGCCGACTCGCCGCGATCGAGCAGCCACGCGCCGAGCGCCGTCTCGAAGCTCGCCTCGGGCGGCAGGCCTCGGATCCGCCGCAGGGCGCTCTCCTGATGGGCCTCCTGGAGGACCGCCGCATCCATCGAGAGCGATTCGATCATCACCACCGCCTCGGCGCGACCACCATCGGAGAGCATGCGGCGCAACTCGTGCCCGACGCGCTCGCGGCTCACGCCGCGCAGGTCGTTCGCCAACGCGATCGCGGCGCGGGTCGATGGTTCGATCGCATAGCCGAACCTGGCGGCGAAGCGCACGGCGCGGAGGCTGCGCAGCCGATCCTCGCTCAGCCGGTCCGCGGGATCGCCGATCGCTCGAACCAGCCCGCGCCGCAGGTCCTCGCGACCGCCGACGAAGTCGATGATCTCGCCCGTCCGAGGATCCTCGAAGAGTCCGTTGATCGTGAAGTCGCGCCGGCGAGCATCGTCCTCGGGCGCTCCGAACCGCACCGCCGACGGACGGCGCCCATCGTGGTAGTCGCTGTCGCTGCGAAACGTGGCGACCTCGATGGAATGTCGGCTCCGGCGCACGAGCATCACGCCAAACGCCTCGCCGATCCCGATGGCGCGAGGGAAGATCGCCTTGATCTCCGCCGGCGTCGCCGCGGTCGCGATGTCGTAGTCCTTGGGCGCCTCGCCGCGCAGCCGGTCGCGCACGCAGCCACCGGCGAAGTACGCGACATGCCCCTCCGCCCAGAGCAGCCGGGCCACCGCCGTGGCGGCTTCCCTCGGCGATTCGGAGGACGCTCCTTCGGAGCCTCGGCGAAGGTCGGGCATCGGCGGAGGATACCGCCATGCGTCGCGCGGCCGCGCTCTCGCAAGCAGCCCGAATGACTTCCGCCACGGGCTGCTATCGCATGAACGCCCAGACGACCTCCCACGCGATCAGCGCGATGATGATCCACTCCAGCAGCTCCATCCGTCGGTTGGTCTGCTCGTCGCTCACCTTGTCGTAGATCCGCTCGATCGTCTCGAGCTTGCGGAGCACGCTGGCGTCCCACTCCGCGAGATGCAGCCGGCGCGACGCGAGGCGGTAGACGCGCGCCAGGTATTCGTCGCCGAAGAGCTTGAGGGCGTTGTTGACCTGCTCGAAGACGAGCGCGACGTCCATCTCGAGCCGGGCGATGCGGCGCAGCTCGTGGCGGGCGCGGCCCATGCCGACCTGGTCCCGCCAGGTGCGCGACGCCAGCGTCTCGTAAGCCCGGTTCACGAGCCCGTCGAGCACGCCATCGACGACGCGCAGCTCGACCAGCTCGACGTTGGCGAAGCCGAGGACCGTGCGGATCGCGTCGAAGTCGTCGTCCACCGCGAACGCGGCGTTCCAGTCGACGATGAGCAGGTCGTGCGGCCGATAGGAACCCGACTGGGCGATCGCCTCGGCGATCTCCTGCGCGGAGAGCGGCTTCGACTCGCCGCGCAGGATGGCCGCCAGGGTCGCCGCGTGCTCGCGCAGCAGCGTCGAGGGCGCGAGCGGTTCGGTGAACGCCGCGACATGGAAGATGGCGTAGTCCTCGAGCACCTGCGACGCCTCGGGTCGATCGATCGCCGCGCCGATCTGCGCCGCGAGTTCCCCGAGCTGCCGCCGCGCCAGCGCCGCGAGCCCAGCGTGTTCGTAGAGCGCCTCGCTCAGGGGGACGAGGGCGTCGAGCGGTCCCGAGAGCGGAAGCCGATACGTCACGAGTGCGCCGCCGAAGTCGAAGAGGGTGAACTCGGCGGTGGGCAGCGTCTCGACGGGCTCGACCGCCGCGGCGCCGCCGACGCCCCCAGCGCCGACGATCGCGGCGGGTTCGATGCGCACGCTCGGCGCCGTGACCGACACCTGCAACGGCGATGGCTCGATCCCGAGATGGCTCGGGGTGCGGCGCTCGCGGATGCTGGGCCGCGCGGTGTCCACGGGGATCAGCCTCGCGGCCTGCTCGAGATCGATGGCGAAGCCGAGATCCGCGGCGAAGCAGACGTGGCACGTCCCCCGCGCAACGACCGGTGCGCCGCTCACGACTCGCGGCCTCGCCCCGCATCGGCCGACGCTCGCCGCGGCGCCGTTCCCCGTTTCAGCTCTCGGACGAATTCCGCGGCGGCCGCGGCCGGGTCGCCCTGCGTCTCGCCCATCCGGCGCACGAGCGCCGAGCCGACGATGGCCGCGTCGGCGATCCCGACGATCGTGCGGACGTGCTCGGCCGTCGAGACGCCGAAGCCGACCGCCAGCGGCAACGGCGTGAACGAGCGGACGAGCGCGATGCGGTCCACGAGATCCGCCGGCTTGGCTCGCCGCGGCTCGCCGGTGATGCCGCACGCGCGCCCAGCACGTACACGAACCCGGAGCAGGTGGCGACGATCCGCGCGTGCGCCGGTGGCAGGTGGGCGAGACGAGCAGCGTGAACGAGCCCTTCGCCGCGCGGCTCGCGGCGAGCGATCCGGCGTCGTCGAGGTCGAGATCGGCAGGCCCGTCGAGGCCACACGCCGCCGCGTCGTCGACGAAGCGGTCCACGCCCATGCGCTGCACGATCGAGAAGGAGACCATGGCCAGCAGCGCCGCCCGGACCCGCGAACGCACCCGCGCGACCACGTCGAAGACGCCAGCGGGCGTCGCGCCGCCGGCGATCGCGGCGTGCATCGACTCGGCGATGATCGGGCCGTCGGCGATCGGGTCGGAGAAGGGAATCCCGATCTCGATCGCGTCGGCGCCCGCCTCGTCGATCGCGACGAGCGCCGATTCGGTCGCCGCCATCGACGGGAAGCCGGCTGTCACGAAGGGCATGAGCGCCCCGCGACCTGCGCTCCGCGCGGCCGCGATGGCGAGTTCGACGCGCGGGCGGACGATCGCCGAGGAGGGATCCACGTCTACTTCGTTCCCTTCGGCCCGCCATCGTCGAGGTACCCGCGGCCGCTCGCCTCGGTGGTCCACGCGCCGGTGATGTTGGCCAGCGTGGCGAGCCGGCGCGAGCACGTCGGCGAACTCCTCATCGAGGTTGCGGCGGTCCGCGTCGCCGCGGCAGGCCGTCGAGCGGCGAGCGGCTCGCCCACCTCCTCGCTGAACCAGAGGAACGTCGCCGGCGCGCCGCGAGCGCTTGTCGGTGGCGTGATAGCGGTCGCGGATGAACTGCTGGGCTCGGCGAGGTCATCGAACGCCAAGAACATCGGCATTCAGCGGGTTTCCTGCAACGTCCGCGGCGGGACTTGAACCTGCAACCTTCGCCTTCGGAGTCGCTTTTTCCCGCTCTGCGCGAGCGTCAGTCGTTGCCAGACGCTACCACACGTCGCCAACCGATGCAATCAACGCACCGGTTGCGGTTCCTCAGACGTTCGCAGACGGTATCTCTTGGGTAGTCTGTGGGTACTTGTCGCGCATCGCTTGATGCGGGCGGGGGTTGTCGGTTCCAAGTCGGCCGCGCGGTTGGCTTGGCATCGCGGCCGACTTGAGGCGCGACTGGGAGACCTCCGAATGAACAAGCAGACGATGACGGTGGCGGCGGTCGGCCTCGTGTCCGGCGCCTTCGGTGCGGCGATGGTCGCGGCGTTCTCGACGCGGGCAGCGGCGCAGCCGGCGCAGGCGCCTGGGAAGCCGTTCATCGTGCAGGTGGCGGCGGCCCCAGGCACCACCCAGACGGTCGGCTTTGGCACGAGCGCAGCCCTCGTCGGCACACTCTTCCGCGTCTGGTCCGACGGGTCCGTTGACGCCGCGGCCTATCTGGTCAAACCGCCGATCGGGCCGGGCCAACCCGCCATCGATTACCACTGGCCCTACATGTGCACGCCGGCGGAAGTGACCCCGCCTTCGCTTTGCGTGGAGTCACTGGGCTTCATCCCCTCGGACCTGTCGAGTGTCGCCGACCTCAACCACGACGGCATCGTGAACGGCGCCGACATGGGCGTCCTGCTCGGGGAGTGGGACGGGGCGGCGAGGGAGTAGCGGGGTCCTCACCGCGCAGAAGCCGCCCAGCGGCGACGCCCGGCCAGCCGGTTCGTGAGCACCGACTGGCCAGCCGTCTCATTCTGCCCGGCCATGCAGCGCATCCCGTGAAGTCGACGAGTACCCTTGACGCGTTCGCCTTCAACGGAGATTCTGCCATGCCCATCGTCCCGTTCATTCCCGCGGCTGTCGCGTCCGTGCTCTTCACGCTCTGGTCGCTTGTCGGAGGTGTGCCGGGTCAGAGCAACACGCCCGGTGGCTACCACGGCACGTATGCCCCGGAGAAGCCGGGTGGCGATCAGGGCGTCAGCACACCCGGCGGCCACGAAGGCACCTGACGCCCTCGTGCAACTCGACCGACTCCCCACCGCTGCCTCACGGCGGCGGTTTTCGTTCTGGCGGGCGCAAGAAAGCCGCCCCCGAAGAGGCGGCGCACGACGTCGGCCATCCGTCCCTTCGCAGCGGCGTCGGCGAGCGCCCCACGGGCGCGGCGCGGCCCGCGTCGTCGCGGCATCAATCGGTAAACGGCGTGAACGACTCGACGACGATGCGCACGCGCGCGATGCCCGCGATCGGCGTCCCGCCCTGGTGCGTCGCGAGCGAAAACGCGGCGTCGCGGAACGACACGAAGACCTGCGGGGGTTTGCCATCGTCCAACCTGTCCTCGACGCCGTTGGCCGCGACGCCCTTCGCGTCGACGAGCATGTAGCGGACGGTCTCGCGCCCGCGCGGCCATCGCGCGGCGACCTTGGCGAAGTCGATGGCCTTCCCGGCGTCCTCCGCGCATGCGACAGCCGTTCCCGATGTCTTGGCAGCCATTGGATATCTCTCCAACTGCGGGCAGGTGACGACGTGCGCGGCCTCCCCGCGAGAGCTCCGCGCAAGCCCCCGCCCGCAAGGTGCAGACGCCTGAGAGGTGATGCAACCTCGCAGGACGGGGACGTTCGAATGTCGTCGGGAGTTCTCAGGCGTCTCGACACGCTCAGACTACAGCGCGGTTGCCCGGATGCAAGGGCCGGCCGCGAGGAATCTGCGCATCGCGGCGGCGGGACCTGACCGGCCAGTCCGGCTCAACGGCGAACGACGGAACGTTGGCACGGCGCGCCGGTCTTCGGCGGCAACGGGTCTACGGGGCGCTCTCCCGGCCGACTGAAACCGATGAACTGCCAGACTGCCGGATCGTCGATGCAGCGGTAGTTGGCGACCGTGAGCGGACCCGGCGAGCAGCACACGTACGCCATGCTGTGCGATGGCTTCGGTTCGTACTGCGTGCGCGCCGTCAGCCCGTCAAGCGGTCCCCCGATCAGGCGGTACTCGTGGCGGTCGGCTCGCGACCATCGAATCTCGAGCCACCTCGCCCGCGTCGCGTTGCGCTCGGGAATGGTGATGACCGCCAGCGGGTCGGGCAGCATGTCGCGACTCTACCCTTGCGGGCAGTGTGCGGCCGCTTCACCCACCTCTTTACGTGGCGTCAGCTCCACGACCTCTACGACATCCACCGCATCGCGGCGGAGCGGGACGTGGACCGCGACATCGAACGTGCGGAGCTCCCGCCGAGCTACAACGTTGCGCCGACGCAAGCCGCGCCGATCATCCGGCTCGGCGACGACGGCGTGCGGGAAGGAACGATGGCCCGGTGGGGATTGATCCCGCCATGGGCCGATGACGCGAAGGCCGGTATTCGCGCGTTCAACGCGCGGAGCGAGACGATCGCCACCTCGCCGATGTTCCGCTCGGCGTTCAGGTCGCGGCGCTGCGTCGTGCCGGTGTCGTCGTTCTACGAATGGCAGGCGATCGACGGGGCGAAGGCGAAGCAACCTTGGAACATCTTCCGCGCCGACGGTCAGCCGCTCCTGCTCGCCGGTCTCTGGGAACGTTGGACGAAAGGCGGCGCGCCGGTGGACTCGTTCACCATTGCCACGTGTGCGCCGAACGCGTTCATGGCCCGGCTTCACGACCGCATGCCGTGTGTGCTTGAAGGGGAGCACCTCGCCTCGTGGCTCGATCCGGCGACGACGACGGCATCGCTGCAAGCGATGCTGGCCCCCGCCGCAGACGGCGTCCTAGACGCCCACCGCGTGTCGTCGCGAGTCGGCAGCGTGCGCAACAACGACGCCTCGCTCGTCGGGCGCGTCGACTAGGGCTTGTTGCTCATGTAGGTCGGCGTGGTCGGTCACGCTCTCCGACACTTCGACACCCCGCCGCTTGCGCTTCCCCGCCGCCACGGCTGCCGCCGGCGTCACCTGCCCCCGCCGGCCAGTCGCATCAGATGACGCTCGCCGCTAAGGCGTTGGCGCTCTCGGCGTCGAGTTGGCGGCGGGCGATGCGGCTAGTTCACCAGCTCGACCGTCTGCGGAAGCTGCTCCGCGATCCGTTGCAACAGGGCGCGCATGTCCGCCGTGTTCTTCGCCGTCTGGAGCGCCGCGTCGGCACGTCCGGCCTCCGTGCCCTGGAAGATCGCCGCACGCGCGCGGCCGAACCTCGATTCGACCGTCGGGGAGAGACGTCCGGCCGATTCACGCAACAACTGCGCCCGCTCGAGCGCGCCCTCCGCCGCCCGCCTCGCCGCGTCCTGCTGCGCGGCCTCGTTCTCTCGTCGCGTCCGGTAGGAAATCTCGTCGAAGAACAGATCCCGCTCGTTCTCCGCCTGCTGTTCGTCGAGCGCCTGCTGGTCCTCCATGCGCTGCTCGTCGAACTCCCGCTCGTTCGCACGGCTCTCCGTGATGCGCTGGAGCTCGGCGGCGCGCTCGGCGGCGACGGCCTCCTGTTGCTCGCGGAAGCGCTCGCCCTGCGCCTTGCGCTCGGCGCGGAGGTCGGCCTCGCGGGACAGCCGCAGCGCTTCCTCGCGTTCGGGCTCCAGCGCCTTCTGTCGCTCCTCGAACGTCGAGAATCCGCCGCCGGAGAGCCATCCCAAGCCCTTGGGGATGAACTCGCCCAGCGGTCCCAAGATCGGGAGCTTCCGCAGCGTGTCGGCGACGTTCTGGCCGATGGCGAGACCGACCTCCGCGCCGGTCTTGCGCTCCGCGATCGCCTTCAGCGTCTCGTTCATCAGCGAATCGACCGCGTGGATGATCGCGACGGCGCCGATGCCCTTCACGAGGCCGGTTGGAATCTGCGGCGATCCGGCGCTGATTGAGGTCAGCGATTGAAGCACGCCGCCACCACGCGCGCCGGTGTTCGTGATGTCGCCGAGCGAGTCGATGGACGCGCCGTCGGAGCGCGACGCGACGGAGCGCGACGCGACGGAGCGGATGCGCGCGACCGTCGATTGCAGCTTCGCGCTCGCCTCGTCGGTGAGGCTCAGGACGATGTCCACTCCGGTCTTGGTGGTTGCCATGTCGGTTCCTCTCTGCGGTCTGTCGAGTGGGAAAGGCGACCCCCGCCGGCGGCGGCACGGCGGGGGCGCACGGAGCATGTCAGTCGTTTGGATTCGCGGTGATGACGACGGGCGATGCGACTAGTCCGGGCAGCTCGATTGCCGTCGCGTCGTTCGCGCCGGAGTAGCTCGGTCCCGGCCTCCACGTCTGGCGGTGCAGCACAACCGACGTGGTGAAGTGCGTTGTCGCGGGTCCGATGTGCAGCAGGTCCAGCAGGCCCGCGATGCCGTGCTGTCGCATCCGCCCGACGATGGCGTCCACGCTGCTGCGTGGCGTGCGACGACCGAGCGTGAACAGCCCGGCGGCGGTTGCGCCGGTGAACTCGACGAGCGCCGCGAGAAGCCCGTCGTGATCGAGCGGCCCCGCCAGCGCGGCGACGAGCGGCTTCGTGTCGTTCGCGGGTCGGCCGAATCCGCCGGCGTCGGTGAACGCCACCGCGTGAACGTCCTGCCGCGGCGCGTCGAGCGTGGCGAAATCTTGTAGCACGGCCATGGCGGCGCTCGGGCCGCCGGTGGTATCTCGCAGGATGACCGCGAAGCACCCGGCGAACAGCGTCGCGCCGGTCTGTTGATTGGTGGCTGGCGTCGGGTCGAGTGCCGCTGTGCGGCGAGGCTTGTCGATCGTGGCAGTCATTGCAATTTCTCCGGTTGGAGGTTTGTGTTCGGTGAAGGCGATTTTCGGGCGCGTTGGCGCTCGGCCTTGTGGTTTGCACGATGTCGCTCGACGATGGCCTGCACGACCTGAACGTGCCTGGCCATTTCAGCGATGTCGGCCCAGTGCTGCGCGACGAGAAGCTCGGCGACCCGCTCGGCTTCGTCCAACAGCGACTTCACTCGCTCGGCGTCGCCTTCCAAGCCCACCACGCGCCACGCGAGCTTGACGGCGCTATGAAAGTCGCTGTTGGCCAGCTCGCGAGAGGCGTCGCCGGTCAACCTTCGTTCGGCGGCCTTGCCGGCGGCGAGCATGGTCATGTTCTCGCGCGCGCTGACCGCGTCCAGCGGATACGAAAACACGTAGACCCTCCCTCGCGAGTCGCCGTCTTCGTCGACGCTGATTGAGCCGCATGGCACGCCGAGCCGCGCGCCGACGACGAGATGCGCGGCTTCGTGATGACTGGTGATCGCAAGTTCAGAGTGTTGGCCGTTGACAGCCTGATTCGGAGTCGGGCGCGTGGTCGGGGTCGGGGTCGGGGTCGGGAGCGCAGAACGCCGCTTCACAATGCGAACAGACGCAGTCGGCGACTGGTCGTCCCCATGCTTCGTGGCGGCCGACGATGTCCGTTTGCGGGCACTCGCAGCGCGGGCACGGCGGGCCGACGGCGCTGCGGATGCGGACGATGCGCAGCCGGGGGCGGTTGGTTGACATGCGGCGGCGCTCATGCGAGTCCCATCGCCTGGGTGATCGTGCCGGCGATCGTCGCCTCATCCTCGTCGGTCACGGGAACGTCGGCGATGCCGAACGCGCCGCGCATCCCGTCGAAGTCGAGCGGCGTGCTTCCGGCTGCGGGGATTGGCCACGATGCGGTGAGTTCGGGATGTTGACGAAGACATTCGCCGATCGCGCGGGCGTACTCCTCGGCGGCGTTTGCAATGGACTTCGCCTCGGCGTGCCCGTCCGACTCAGCCTTGCGCCGCGCGTTCTCGACGATCTCGTTCGCCTTGCGGCGAAGCGCCTCGGCGCGCTGCATTTCGGCCTGAAACTCGGCTTCGATGGTCCGGACCTTCTCGCTCATCGCCGGGCCGCGCTCGCACCACTTGAGCCAGCCGCGCCACTGCGAGGCGCGCGACCTGAGGTTGCGGAGCTGGCCGTCGTCCATCCCGAGCCAGCGGCACGCGGTGCCGGCGAGCTTGGCGAACCGCTCGCTTGCGCCGGGTCGGCTGCCGGCCCAGATGGCGGAGCCGAGCGCGATGCGGAGGTCGCGCTGCGCCTTGATGGCGATTTCCTCGGGAGTCAGTACCGGCGCTGGTGCCGAAACCGTCTCGGGTTCGCCGGGTTCGTTCTTGGTCGGTCGTCGCTTGAGAAGCATCATGGTTCCTTGGCTTGAAACCGCCGCGGCGATTTTCATCGCGGCGACGGGTCGGCGTCGAAGCGAAGTCATTATCGACGAGGATTCGCCCATTTAGTGTTCACTAAGTTCACGCCTGAGAATTCCGCGCCGATGTCGCTGCGCGGGCGCGGTCGGTGGCCGCGAATCCGCCGCGCGGAGTGAGTCGACTGCACCAGCCGTCCGCCTCCAGCCGTTGCAGGCAGCGAGAGACGGTCGGCCGCATCGACTGGGCGCGGAACCGGTCCCCGTGGATCAACGTCGCCACGATGCTGGCGGCCTCGATGGCATGAAGCGGCTGGGTCGCGGCCGCAAGCGCCTGGACGAGCAGCAGCGGCAGTCCTCGCAGTTCCGCCGGCTGCGCGGGGGGCGGTTCGCGGTGCACCTTGGCGGCCTTCCGTGGCGCGGTGGTGGTGGTCATTGGGTCACGCGGGGGTCTGAGTCGTCGGGTTGCCGCTTCGCTTGTGGCGGCCTACGACGCCGCTGGGCGCGTCGGAGGCGTCGGGGGTCGCGGAGGTGGGTCGGATGGCGGTGGACGCGGTGGGCGGCGGCGTGGCTTGCGTGGTGCGTGCTTGCGACACTGGGTGTGTAATCCCCGGGTCCGTGAAGATCAGGTCAACCGACCCATCCGGCAACGACCTGGCGAGCTCGCGGAAGTCACACAGCACGATGCCGTGCTCGCCTCCCGGCATCCCAGCGGAGCGGGCGGCCTCCGCGGCGCGCTTGCTCGTATCGCGCTTATCGTCGTTGCGGAGCGCGGTGTAGACGCTGTGGATCGACCGCTCGCCGGCGTTCAGCTTGGCCTCGGTCGCCGCGTCCACCTTACCGCTCTCAGCGGCGGCCTTGATCGCCTTCACCTTGCGGACGGTGTCGGAGCCGACGCCAGCAGCGGCGGCGAGTTGCTCGCGAACCTCAATCGCTTCCGAAGAATTCTGCGGAAGCGTTCGGCCTGGCGCGGTCTTGCCATGCGCCTGCCGCGCCTTGGCCATCCGCGCCAGCACCGGCTCCCTTGCCAGAATGAGCACCGTTCTCGGATAGTCCGGCAGGTTGCGCCGACCCAACTGGTTGTCGATGATCCAAAGCGTCGCCTCGTCTCGGCTCTGGAAGTTAAGTTCCGTCGTGTCATACGACAGTCCGAATTCCTCCGCGATCGCGTGGCGGTTATGGCCGTCGAGCAGGATCGCCGAGTCGCCGCGCGGCCAGACGTTCATGGCGTGGCGTCCTCTTGCGGCAGCGCGAGCTTGGCGGCTCTTCCATGCTTCGACTCGTGCACGGCCAATGCCCGGTCGATGCGGTCGATGATCTCGCCGAGCAGGTCGGCGGCGGCGTCGCCGAACTCGGCGCGGAACCGGTCGCCGGCGTTGCGAAGCTCGGAGACGACGATGGCCATGGCCTCGTGCACGGCGTCGGTGTCCAGCAGCCTGCCTTGCAACGCCGCAAGTTCGGCTTCGGCGCGGAGCGCCTTGGCGCGCAGGAGCCGCGCCGGCCAGCCGTCGCCGTGGGTCGCCTCCAGCTTCGACTTCTCGCGTCGAAGGCGCTCCCGCCAGATCGCGACGACGGCGGCGGGTCGGTACCTCCGGCGGCTGTCGCTCGTGTCGATTGCGTCGGGGGGGATGAACTTGAGCCAGCTTTGCTGAAGCCCTTGCACGCAGACGCCGAGACACTGCGAAAGCTCGCGCTGGTTGAGTCGGAAGTTGTTCGCGGTCGGTGGCACGGGTGTCGTCGGCGGTGCGCGGTACCTACATGGGTGTAGTCTGCACTATGTGTGAGAAATACGCGATTCGCCTTGCCGCATTCCCCCCCCACCCATGCTGGAAGTACCTTTGGATACCCCCTCCCACCCCCCGGGGTACCCCTCATCCGTACAGCCGCGCCGCATGCGCCCGCTGGTTCCACGCGAGCGCCGCGCGAACCTCGTCGAGTCGGTAGTAGTCCACGGACGGCCCATCCCTCACGATTCCCCGGCAAGCGGGATTGACGCCAGCGCTGGCGATCGCGGCGACGACATCGGCCTCGGGATGGCCAAGCCGCTTCGCGATGGTGCCGATGGTGAAGCGGTCGGGAGGGTTGAACGCGGGGTGTCGGTACTCGGGGTTGCTCATGACTTCGATTCCATTTGATTCGGTGTCGCGTCGCCAGCCGCACGCGCGGCCGGCTGTTCGCGGATGTCCAAGAGTTCCAGCCGCAGCGATCGCAACAGCCGCTTGATGGCGACACGGATCGCCGGCCACGGGTGGCGGCAGTCGGGGCGCGGCCGGAGCACGAGCAGCAGGCGGGGTCGGTGGCTCGTCACGGCGACACCTCCGCGAGGCACCGTCCGTGCGTCCCGTTCAACGTCCCTGTCTTGGCGGCGGTCGCGTCAGCGATCCGACCGCCTCTCTCATTCTCATGAGATACCGGTACGCCGGTACCGGTTAGTACCGGTACGCCGGTACCGGTTGAGAATTGGTCAAGCGGTACGCTGGTGCCGGTTGAGACTTGGTTATCAAGCGGTACGCCGGTACCGGTTGAGAGGAGCCGAAGCGAGTAGGTCGACGTGCCTTGGTTCTTCCTGCCACGAACCTTCACGGCGACCAGACCGGCTCCCCGGAGTCGACCCATCGCCATCCGCACGGCCTTCTCGCAAAGGCCCGTCTCTCGCGCAATCTGGTCGATGCCGATTCTCGCCTCGCCGTTGGCGCTGTGCCGGAACACGACGGCCCACACGACGAAGTCGATCGGCCTCAGCCTCAACGTGGCGATGGAGTCGACGACGCCGGAGAACATCCGCCACCATGCCGACGCCTGTCCAGACGGCCGCGACGCGGCAGCCTGCGGGGTCGGACGCTCCGCGTGCCGCGCCCCACGTTGCGGCGTTGGGGGCACGACGACCCCATCCAAGTCGTCGAACGTGTCGGCGCGCTCAGCCATTCGTCCGCCTCTGGTCGAGCGCACGGAACGACTGCGTTGATCGGTGGAGCACGACCGCCATGTCGCGCGGCTCGTCGTGCCGGTTGCCGAGGCATCGCCAATGGATCGCGACGCGAGACGGGTCGCCCATCGCCCGCGTGACCTCGGCATCCTCCGACCCGAAGTAGGCGCAGTCGACGTCGAAGCCGACGGCCCCCGCCTCGCGGAAGACGCCTGCGATGTCGGGGACCGCGCCCGCCCTGCTGAATTCCTTCGTGGTCGACGCGACCGCGAGCACGGCAACGCCTGAGTGCGCCGCCCACGAGCACAGGGCGCGCGACGTCGCCTCGACCTGCTCGCGCCGCGTCTCGCCGGCGTCCGACGTCAGGAGCTGCAGGTAGTCGACGACGACCAGCCGAGCCCCGACGGCTTCGGCGACGCGTGCGATACCGCCGGCGGTCTGGCCGCCCGTGACGATGCGGACGCGTGGAGCGAGCGAGAGGAACCGGGCGACGCCCCTCGCCTTGTCCTCACGCTGCGCCGCGGTGAGCTCGGCATCGGGTCGCTCAAGGATCAGGGGCGGGAGCTGGGCGAGGTGCGAGAGCGCTCGACGTTGCACGACGCCCCGCGACATCTCGCCGCTCCAAAGCAGCGCGGCGTCGCCCGGATTCGTCGCGGCGAAGCGCAACGCAACCTGCAACGTGAACGCGGACTTTCCAAGCTTCGGCGCCGCGCAGAACGCGGTCACGCTTCCAGGGAGCAGCCCGCCACCCATCGCCTCGTCGAAGAAGCCGACGCCGGTGCGGAGCCGCACCTGCGGCGCCTCGGCGGGGTCGCGCCAGCCATCGGCCAGCGACGGCACGACGGCGGCGACATCCCCGCCGGCTTGCGCCTTCACCAGGCGCTGCGCCGCGTCGGCGACGCGTTGCGGGTCGCCGTGCGCGCCAAAGCCATCCATCGCATCGCAGAGTCCGCGCTCGGCTCGCTCCCGCTCCGCCTCGGCCCGCAGCCGGCGTGCCATGCGCTGGATGTCGACGAGAGGCATTGGCGACAGGAGCGGCGTCGCGATACTGAACTCGGAGGCCTTCACGACCAGCTCGTCGAGCGTCACGCCCAGCGCCGCCGCCGCATCCTGATAGAGATGCAGGTCCGGCGCATCGCGGTCGTCGAGGGCGGCGGCGAAGATGGCCCGCACCTCTGGAACGGAGAAATCCTCGGCCGTGATCTCGACGTTCGGGCGCGGGCCGATCCATTCGCGCAGGAAACTCCATTCGAGTCCCTCGCGTGCCCGCGCCGGAGCGAGCGCGATCATGGCCTTCCCCCCGCCACCGCCGCCGCGAGCCCGTCCTCAAGCCGCGCGATGCCGCGCCGGATCGCGGCAACATCGCCCGTCGTCGCCTGCCCGTCGTCCGTCAGGAGCGCGGCGTCGACCACGTCCTGCGCCCGCGCGACGCACTTCGCCGCCACAAGCAACAGGTCGGCGCGCTTGCGTGCATCGGGCTCGTCGCACGCGGCGACGATGGCGGCCCCGATGCGCGCGACCTCGTCGGCGATGTTCAGGATCGCGGCGTCTAGACGGAAGCGACGCAGGTTCAGCATCGCGAACGTCGCCAGCATCGCGCGGTGGCGCGGGTCGCGGGCGGGGCTCGGAGCAGGTGCGGCGCTCATCGGCTGCCTCCGGCCAGCCCGGCGTCGCGCATGTCCTCTGCGCGACCCAGCCGCGCGTCGATGCGGCGCAGGAGGTCGCGCGTCTCGATGGCAGCGTTCTCGGCGGCGATGCGCCGCAGCTTCGCCGCCTCGCGCGGCCACTCGCGGGCGCGGCGGTCTGCGTCGTCAATCCAGTCCCGTCCATGGGATACCATGCGAATGTTCCTCGGCGGCGCGGCGTGCTTGGCGGCCCGGCCGCGCCATTCCAGATTGCGAATGAGACGATTCAGCATCCGGCGCGAGCCAGGGCGCGCGCTGCGATGCGGCCACGTGCTCGCTCGGATCGCGGGCGATCGCGCGCAACCTCTCGCTCCAGTGCCGTGGCCGCCATCGCGACATCGCGCTCCGCCAGCCCGGCGAGGAACTCGTCGACCTCCGCGGGGGTCACGAGGATGCACCGTCCGATGCGGTGGTAGCCGAGGCGCACTCCACGGCAGCCGTGGAGCGCCCACCGCACGATGGTGGACGGCGAGAGTCGCCGTCCTGTGCGATCGCTGAGATCGGCAGCGACCTGCGCAGGCGTCATCGCCGTGCGAAGGTCGTCCGGGAGTCCTGCGGCAACGGTGCGGGCGGTCGATGCGGTCGGTGTGTTGCGTGCGGTCATGGCGGAGTGCAGTGTGCCGCCGCCGCGCCGCAGTAGGTCCCGCGCACGTACCGCGCAAGTCCTGCCTAAGTCCTAGGCCGCGTCATGTTTCACAATGGCCGCCTTTCCGGCCTCTGAGATCGCATAGCCGCCTCGGTCGCCACGATGAAGTACGAGGCGATACTGCCCCAACTCTTCCAGCAGGGCCGTGAGCGCCGCCCTGCTGATCCCGACCTTCGTTCGCAACACTTCAAACACAAGGCAAGTCCTGGCCTTTGCAAGCGACTTCAAGATCGCGAGTCCGTTGATGCTCGGAGCCCATTCCAGCGCACGGGCATCTCGCCGCGCCGCGCGGTCGGTCGCTTCGGCACTGGCTGAAGTTGGGTTGCCAGCCCACTCCCATCGCCACGGCATCACCCTGTTGGTGGCATCGGTCGCGATGCTGCCTACCGGCGTGTCGCCCGGCCAATGAGCCCATGCAATCGTTTGCAGCTCGCGCACCGCGCGGAACGGAGGGAGCGTCGCCGGGTCGTCGGGCCATTGCTGGGATGTTGGCCACGCGTACAGGTCGCGAGTGATTCGGGTGATCTCGGCGATGCACGAAGGCCGCTCGTTCACCAGTCGGACGGTGTAGGCCGCGATGCACACGCCCCAAGGCGCTGAAATGCGGGCCGCATCGTTGGTCACGAGCGATTGCGCGGCGACCCCGTCGAATAGCGACAGGTCAAGCCGTGCAAGACGCTCAAGCTTGCCCGCCGCGACGTGCAAGATGACCTCGTATGTGCCCAGCCAGTTGTGCAGCGATAGATTCCTCGTCCGTTCGAAGTCCGCGAGTCGGCTCGCGATCTCCGGGTCGAGATTGAGCGAGACGGAAGCTCGGTACTTGTCTCCGAGCTTCGTCCTCAGCGACGCTATCGCCGACGGGGTTGCCAGGATTGAACGCGGGGACCACCATTCGATCCCGTTGTGTCTGACAAGCTCATGCAATTCGGACGGCCTGTCGCTGGCATCCCCGCGCGGACGCTTGCGCGCCGCATCCCCCGCCGCATTCCGCGCGGCTGCCGTGACTCGCGTCGCCTTCGCCGTCTTGCCGTTGTTCCGTGGCATCGCCTGTACCTCATGTGAGGCGGGCCGATCCGGGCGAAGTGCTGCGAGGTACTGCGGCGCTCCGGCCCGGACCGTTCCGCTGGGGATCAACCAGCGGCCCGCTCGTGCGATCGTAGATTCGTCAGCGGCGGACGCTCGCCGCGCCCTTGCCCTTCGTTGCGCCTCGCCCAGCCACGCCGTCGCGCATCGATTCCGGCCCCCACCCCGAAGGCATCCCGGCGAGCGCCCACGCCCGAAGATGCTCGGCGAGCCACAGCGTCATGCGCGGCGTGCCGTTGCGGTCGAGTTCCTCGACGATGGGTTTCGGGAAGCGGCCTGCGGCGCGCCAGCGGTCCAGCGTTCCGGCGCTGATGCCGACGAACCGCGCGGCCGTCTCGCGGCGCAGCGCCACGGGCGGAAGGTCGACGACGTTTCCGATGCGAACTTCCTGCACTTCGATGTTGGATGTTGCGTTGGTCATTGATGGTCCCTTGGATGGTCGTCGGTCGTCACGCGATCTTGTATCGCTTCCACGTCGCCTCAAGGTGCTCGGCGGCGGCCTCGGCGGTCGCCTCGGCATAGATGGTCGCGGTGATGGCGGCGGTCGAGTGACCGAGCGTGACGCGCGCCGCGTCCAGCCCCGACACGCGCCGGGTCAGCGTGGCGCACAGGTGCCGCAGCCTGTACGGATTCCATCGCTTCGACTTGTCCCACGCCCTCGCCTCGTCCGGCTTGTCGCGTCGCCAAGCGTCCACGTCGACGATGTCGGGCGGCGCAGGGAACGCCCGCAGGCATGCGTACTCGACCGCGCGGCGCAGGGAGTCGGCGGTGTAGATCGTTCCGGCCTGCTTGCGCGGATTCGCCTTGCGGTTGGAGCCGACCCCGTTTCCCCGCCCTTCGGGTGTCTTGCGCTCCGCGCTCCGCCTCTGGCGATGCGCCTTGACTGCCTCGCTCGGCGAGAAGCAGAACGACTCCGCCGGACGCACGAGGAACGGCCGCACCACGTCCTGCGCCGCGGCGATCAGCGGAATCACTCGGCCCTTGCCGTGCCATTGGAGCTTGTGCGCCTTCGGCGTGTACAGCCACACGCGCCCGCTGCGGTCGATGTCGCACGGCCGCATGGCGCAGATTTCGGATGGTCGCGCGCCGGTCAGCAGCATCACGCGCACCACTGCGGCGGTCGTCGGCGGAAGATGCCGCAGCGTCGCCTCGACGACTTCCAGCGGGACGGGACGAACCGGGGGCGTCTCGGGTGCAGCCGACTCGCCCACCCGAAGCCCACGCACGGTGGCAAGCGCAACGGCGACCGATGGCGGGGCAAGTTCCTCGGACACGGCCCAGCGGAAGATCGCTGCGGCGCGGCGCACCGACTGGTTGACGTAGCCGCGCGCGTCACCACGCGCAACGAGCTGGTCGCGGTACCGCTTCAACTGCCGCGGTCCGAACTGGTCGACGGGAAGCTCGCCCCAGCCGAGGCGGAGCGCCTTGATGACGGGGGCGTACTTCTCGAACTCGCGCGACCGCTCGTACCGCTTGGCTCCCCATTCGTGGAACGCGTGCAGGATCGTCGCCACGCGAGGCGTCGTCGCGTCGGCGATGCGGCGGTCGACGGTCGCGGGTGCCTTGCGGGACGCGAGCCATTCGGCGATCAGCCCGTGGTAGCGGGCGTGGCTTTCCGGCGAGTCGAAGCGACCGAGGTAGTAGTCGCGCCCCGCGATGGTGACGCGGGCCTGCCCGCTGGCTGCGTGTCGTCGGTACTTCGGATTGGTCATTGGGCGCGTCTGCATGGCGTAGCTCCGATGCCGTGGTAGTCGACTACCCACGATTCCATCGACTGGCTCGCGCCGGCGACGTGCCGGGTAATGCCAAACATCGGCATTCAGCGGGTTTCCTGCAACGTCCGCGGCAGGACTTGAACCTGCAACCTTCGCCTTCGGAGGGCGACGCTCTATCCAGTTGAGCTACGCGGACGGGACGTCGCGATTGCATCAACGATGGCCCGTTACCATGCCTCGCCCGTGACCCGCCACCACGACCGTCCTGCGCCGCTCGCGGCGGTGCTCGCGATCACGATCCTCGCGTCGCTGGGAACGGGCGTCCTTGGAACGGCATCGGCTTCATCGCCAAGCACGACTACGGCTACACCCAGCGGCAGAGCTTCCTGCTGCTGCTCTTCAGCTCGGCGTGCTCTACACGCTGGCTGCGTTCGGCGCGAGCCGCCTCGCCCGCGCCGTCGAGGCGCGCGTCTCGCCGCGCGGCCTGCTCGCCGCGCTCTTCGCGCTCCAGGCGCTGGCGAGCGGGGCGCTCGTCGTGCCCGACGCGCCCTGGCTCCTGTGGCTGGCGGCCGGCCTCAACAGCGTCGGTTCGGCCATCCTCTGGCCGCTCGTGGAGAGCTATCTCACGGCCGGCCGCCACGGTCCGCGCATGCGATCGGCGCTCGGGTGGTGGAACGTCGCGTGGACGACGACGGTTCCCGTGGCGCTCATCCTGATGGCGCCGCTGGTCGAGCGGGATCTCGCGCGGCTGGCCGTGGCGGCGCTGGCGCCCGCGAACCTGATCAACATCGCCGTGCTCGCCGCCCTGCCACCACGGCCGGGGCGCCACGACGCGGAGACGGCGGAATCCTCGATCACGCCCGTCTATCCATTCCTGCTGCGCTGCGCCCGCGTGCTCCTTCCCACGAGCTACGTGCTCGTCGGTGCGCTCTCGCCGCTCATGCCGTACCTGCTCGCCGGTCTCGAGGTCGAGGCGCGATGGGAGACGCCGATCACCTCGACGTGGATGATCGCGCGCATCGCGGCGCTGGGACTCATGTGGCGCACCGGCTTCTGGCACGGTCGATGGGGCACGCTGCTGCTCGGCGGCGCGCTCCTGGCCGTCGGCTTCGCCGACGTCGCGCTCGCCCGCGGCGTGCCAATCTTGCTGATCGGGCTCGTCGCGTTCGGCGCCCGGCCGGGAACCATCTACTACGCGGCGCTCTACTACGCCATGTCCGTCGGACACGCGGAGGTCGAGGCGGCCGGAACGCATGAAGGGCTCATCGGCGTCGGGTACGTCGTCGGACCGCTCGGCCTGATCGCCTTCACGTTCGCCGAAGGACGCGCCGGGGCGACGCTGATGCTCGCCATCATCGGCGTGATCGTCGCGGTCGCGGCCCTGGCCGCGCGCGAGTACCGCGGAAGCGGCGGCTCACCGCGGCGTGAGCAGAGCGATCGTCGCCCAGCGCGGCGAGCGCGCGGTCGCGCGCCTCGCGATGGTCCACGATCGGGCGCGGGTAGCTCTCGCCCAAGGCCACGCCGGCGGCAGCACTTTCGGCATGGGCACTCCCACGGCTGGTGGATGAACTCGTCGGGCAGTCGCGCTGCTCGGGAACCCATCGCCGCACGTACGCGCCCATCCGCATCGAACCGCTCGCCCTGGGCCACGGGATTGAAGATCCGGAAGTACGCGCCGCGTCGGCGCCGCAGCCGGCGGTCCACTGCCAGCCGAGCGTGTTGTTCGCCAGGTCGGCGTCGACCAGCGTCTCCCAGAACCACGCCGCGCCCGACTGCCACGGCAGCACGAGGTGCTTCACGAGAAACGAAGCCGCGACCATGCGCACGGTTGTGCATCCATCCCGTCGACCAGAGCCGCGCATCCCCGCGTCCACGAGTGGATAGCCCGTGCGTCCGCGCTGCCAGGCGCGCAGGCCCGCGTCGTCGCGGCGCCACGGGAAGCTGCTCGAACTCCGGTCGCAGCGGATGATCGACCGTCTTCGGGAAGTGATAGAGCAGGTGATGGGCGAACTCCCGCCAGCCGACCTCGGCCAGGAACTTCTCCGCGGCTCGCCCGCATCGACGCCGAGCCGCCCCGGGCGCGCCGGGCGCGTCTCGTGCCAGACGCGCGCGGTCCGATCTCGCCCCAGTGCAGGTGTGGCGAGAGGCGCGAGAGTCAGTTCCGCCGCCCGGCCGGTCGCGGCCTTCGGCGTAGCCATCGATCGCCTCGTCGAGAAACCGATCGAGCCGCCGTCGCGCGCCGGCCTCGCCTGGCGTCCAGCACGCGCTCATCCCCTTCGTCCAATCGACCGAGGAAGCAGATCGAGTTCTCCACCTCGAGCGACGACGGCCACGAGGCCGGGCGCGCGAAGCACTGGCGTCTCCACGGGTTCGATCGGGTCGCCGATTGCGCAGCACGCCAGAAGGGCGTGAAGACGCGATACGGACCGCCTGTTCCGCTCCGCACGAGCCACGGCTCGCCGCACGCAACGCGGCGTTGAAGCTCTCCGCCTCCAGACCGTCGCCTCGGAGCGCCGCCTTGACCCGCGCGTCGCGCTCGATCGACTCCGGTTCGTACCGACGGTTCCAGAAGACAGCGCTCGCGCCCGTCGCCGCGACGATCTCGCGAAGCGACTCAAGGCTCGACCCGCGGCGCACGATCAGGCGCGATCCGCGCTCGCGCAGGGCGCCCGCGAGCGACTCCAGCGATCGATGCAGCCACCAGCGCGACGCGCCTCCGGGCGGCCAGGCGCCTTCCTCCTGCGGCGACAGGATGAAGACCGGCACGACCGCGCCGCGCGCCGCCGCCTCGACGAGCGCTGGATTGTCATCGAGCCGCAGGTCCTGTCGGAACCAGACGATCGTGGATGGTGACGACTTCACGGTTCGCGACAACGGCTCTCGGGTTCGGTCGAACTCGGCGCAGGCGTCGACTGCTCAGCGCGCGGCCGCCGTCGCTTCGGCGGTTGGCGCCCCGCGGATGCAGCGGCCGCGCGCGTGACTGCCCGTGGCGTGGATGGACATGGCCACGACGGTGCGGTGCGCCGGTGGATCCTCGGGCTTCCATGGCATCTCGAGGCGCCACAGCTCGATCGCCTCGCCGCGGCGCTCGAGCCGCGCGAGCCGGGCGCGCAGGGCTCGCGGGATCCACTCCTCGGTGAAGAGGAGCGTCCCGGTGAAGTCCGACTCGAGCAGCCGCTGCACGTTCTCCACGCCCGAATCGCACGGTCGACCGGTCGTGGCGATGACCGAGATCTGCTCGGCGGGCGTCCGCAGCAGGACGATCTCGGAGGCCGAAACGTCGCGGCTCGTCGGCTCGCGCTCGCCTGCGAGCGCGCCTCGTCCGACAATGAGCGAGCCACGACGACCCGCGGCCCGGCGATCGAGTCCGGCTCCGATTCCTCGTCCATCTCCGATTCGAGGCTCGGGTGTGCGCTGGCGACCGGGCGCGACGGCGCGCGCGCTGCGCGCAGCGCGGCGCGGCTCCGGGCGACGAGTTCGTCGATCGAGCGCAGCGTGCGATGCGGCAGCGGCGGAAGGAGCACGTGCACGAGGAACGACGCCGCGATCGTCAGGACGGCCAGCCCGATCACCGGTCGCACGACGCGCCGCGCGCCGACGGCGTCGCAGAGCCACCACGACGCGAGGAGTGCCGCCGTCGGCAGCGCCGGGGCGAGGTAGTCGGCCCGCTTGCCGCTGGAGAGCGAGAAGGCGACGATCACCAGACCGGTCCAGATCGCGGCCGAGACGAGCATGGCACGCGTCGACGCGCCGGGGTCGTGGCGCCGATCGCCCGTCGTGCCGCCGGACGTGACCGCGCCCGCGGCGCCGCGCGGCGCGAGCGATGTCAGGCAGAGCCCCACGATCGCCGCGATCGTCGCACCGGACCACGGCGCGAACCGTCCGATGAAGTACCAGGGCATCTTCGGCAGGCCGAGCAGGATCGCCCTCGGCCCGCGCTGTCCACCCTCCGGCCCGAAGCCGGTGATGCGCCCGACGAGCTCCTGTTGCCAGAGCCGGTTCAGCGCATGATCGGGATCGAGGAGGTAGACCGCGATCGGCCACGCCACGGCCACGAGCAGTGCGGGGATCGCCCAACGCATGCCGAGGCGCCGACCGAGCCCGCGCCACGTCCCGAGCTCGCCGCCGGCGATCCGCGCCAGGATCAAGGCGTGCAGCAGCGGAAGCGCCGCCGGCGGTCCCTTGGTGAGTCCCGCGGCGGCCACGCTGCCCCAGAAGACGATCCGCCAGCGCGTCGCCATCGGCGGCGCGGGCGTCGCCGGAAGCGCAACGAGCGTGGTCGCCGCCCACCACGCGAGGAAGAGCCACAGCACCAGCAGCATGTCCGGGCGTGCCAGATAGTCGATCTTGAAGATCGCCGGCGAGGCGATGAGCATCGCGGCCGCGAGCAATCCCGGGACCGTGACGATCGAACGACGCCCGCGCCGCGCCGCTGCGCCGCGCCCGGTCGAACCGTCGCCCAATTCGGAACCGGCGAGCACGACGAATAGAGAAAGCGCGATCGCCGAGAGCACGCTCGGCAACCGATGCCCCAGCTCGCTGTCGCGCCCGAGGAGCGCCACGAACGGCGCCGCCATCCAGTTGTACAGGGGCGGCTTGGTCGCCTCGAGCCCCTCGCCGTCGCGCGGCAACAGCCACGCCTCGCCGCCATGCACGAGCATGTCCACCGTGTACGCGATCGTGCGCGGCTGCGACTGGTCCCAGAGGTCGCTCGGCGCGGCGCCGCGGAGGCACAACGACGCCACGAACAATGCCACGACGGCGCTCGCGAGGCCTGCTCGCATCGGTGGCGATGCTAGCGCGCAGCGGGATCATGCCGTTGAACGCCGTGGCGACGACGGCTACCATCGGCTCCCGATCTCGGGCCGTTGGCGCAGTTGGCTAGCGCGCTTGCATGACACGCAAGAGGTCACTGGTTCAAGTCCAGTACGGCCCACTTCACAGCAAGGCGACGGCTGGCGACGAAGCCAGCCGTTTTTGCTTCGGGGCGGACCGTCGCGCGGCGGCACCGCCTGCGCGGGACGCGTCGACACACGCTCATCCAGCGACGGCGCCGCGACGAAGCCGCGAACAGGACGAACCAGCCGAACGAACCGTCCAAACCGACCCACCCGCGCGGCGCCGAGTCACACACCTCATGTCCGATTCCTCCCCCGCCGCCACCGACCATCGACGCGACGTCGTGTCGTCGACGACGGGCGGGCCGACGCGGGACGCCCGGGCGACATCGCATGCGGCCATCGAATCGCGAAGCCGGCTTGGGGCAGCGGTCTCCGTCGCGACCCGTGTCGTCGTGTGCGCGGTGCTCCTGCTCGGCGCCGTTGGCGTCTACGCGGCGCTGGTCGCCACGAGGCCGGTGCTGAAGTCCGAGACGACGGGCGATTCGGCGCAGCGCGTCCTTGTCTTCGCTCCCCGCCTCATGGCGGTGCGCCGTCAGTGGAACGGGTTCGGAACCGCCGGCGCCATCGAGCGCGCCGAGGTGCCGGCGCGCGTCGCGAGCACCGTGGTCGCCATTCCGCGCCGGGTCGTCGCCGGCGCCGCCGTCGCGAAGGGAGACGTGCTGGCGCTGCTGGACGACAGCGACTTTCAGCGCCAGTTCGAGGTCGCCACGACGACGCTGGCGGAGATCGACGCCCAGCTCGCCCGGCTCGACGTGGAGCAGCGGGCCTGGGAGGAGCGTGTGCGCATCGCCGACGAGCAGACGCGCCTGCTGCGCGCCGACGCGGATCGCGTGACGCAGGCTCGTCTCGATGGCGCCGCCAAGGAGCGCGAGATGGACCAGGCGCTGGCCCGCGTCCTCGACGCCGAGCGCGCCGCGATCGCCGCCCGCGAGGAGTTCGACAAGCTTCCCTCGCGCCGCGCCGGGCTGCTCGCGCAGCGCGAGGGACAACTGGCCGCCAAGCGGCTCGCCCAGCAGTCGATCGAGCGCTGCCGCATCGCGAGCCCGCTCGATGGCGTCATCCAGTCGATGCACGTCAAGGAAGGCGAGAGTCTCCGGCCGGGAGAAGCCGTCGCCCGCGTCGTCAACCTCGCGCGGATCGAGGTGCCTCTGCTGCTGCCGGCGAGCGCCCGCCCCGAGCTCGCGACCGGCGACGAGGTCCTCCTCCTGGACGACGGCCCCTCGTCCAGCGGCGGCGCCGCCCGCCACGGGCGACGCTGGTCGGCGATCGTCTCGCGCATCGCGCCGGAGGACGACGCCTCGACGCGAACGATGACCGTCTTCGCGGAACTGACGCAGGATCCCGCGCTCCCCGATGCGCTCGCCCCGGGCCGCTTCGTGCAGGGCGTCGTGACCAGCGAACGGCCGGTCGTGCGCATGCTGCTTCCGCGGCGCGCGGTGCGCAGCGACCGCGTCTTCGTGGTCGCGGACGAACGGATCGCCCGGCGCGAGATCGTCCCGGACTTCCCGGTGGAGGGGGACTTCCCACCGCTGGGACTTCCCGACACGTCGTGGATTGCGCTGCGCGCACCGCTTCCCGACGGAGACCTCGTGGTGCTCGACGGCTCGCGCTCGCTCGAGGCCGGCGTCAAGGCGGCCGCGGTCCTTCCCGCGGCCGCTGCTCCCTCGCTCGATGCCACGGCGCACTCGGAGGGGGCTGGCGCCACCGTTGGTTCCCCGGTTGGAGGCGGCGCGCCCCACGCGCCGCCATCCGGCGACGCGGCCCGCGCGGAGATCGTCCGGTGATCCCTCCGCTGACGCGCTTCGGCGTCCACAAGCCCGTCCCGACGCGGCTGCTCATGCTGGCGATGATCGTGGCGGGGATCTTCTGTGGCGCGCGGATGCAGCGCGAGTTCTTCCCGCGCACCGAGAGCGATCGCGCCCGCATCGTCCTGCCGTATCCCGGCGCCACGCCCGAGGAGATCGAGGAGTCGATGGCGCGGAAGGTCGAGGATGTCGTCGCGGAGCTCAAGGAGGTCGACAAGGTCGAGACGACCATCGGCGAGGGCATAGGCGTGGTGATCGTCCGCTTCCGCGATGGAGTCCGCCTCCGCGACGGCATCGACGAGGTTCAGAACGCCGTCGACGCCCTCCAGGACCTTCCCGAGGACGCCGAGCGGATCCGCGTCCGGAAGCTCGAGCCGAATCTTCCCGTGATCGTGGCGACGCTCCATGGCGACGCCGGCGAGGAGGCGATGAAGCGTTCGATCCGCCAGATGGCGGACGAGCTTCGCACGCTCCCGGGAATGGGCACGATGACGCTCTCGGGGGCGCGGGACTACGAGATCCGCATCGACGTGGACGAGTCGGCGCTGCTCGAGCACGGCATCTCGCTCCCGCAGGTCGCCGACGCGGTGAGCGCGTGGATGCGCGACGTGCCCGGCGGCAGCGTGCGCACCGGCACCGGCGTGATCAACGTGCGCACGCTCGGCGTCGACGAGCGCGCCGAGGCGATCCGCGACATCGTCGTCAAGGCGAGCCCCGACGGAGAGTCACTTCGGCTGGACGACATCGCCACCGTGCGCGACGCCTTCGTGGACGAGCAGGTGGAGCGCCGCTTCAACGGCCAGCCCGCCGTCTCGATCACCGTCTTCAAGACGGGCGACCAGGACGCCATCGACATCGCCGAGATGGTGCGCGGCTACGGCGCCGGGCGCAACGGCCTGCCCTACCCCGGCGGGCGCTTCGATCGCTGGTGGAAGCCGCAGCGCGTCGCCGCGTACGAGCTGGGAGTGCGCAATCCCGAGGCGCTGCCCGGCACGCTGACGCTGCACTCCGACCTGGCGCGGCTCATCGAGGGACGGCTCGGCCTGCTCACCGACAACGCGATCCAGGGCGCGGTGCTCATCTTCATCTCCGTCGCCGCCGTCCTGAACCTGCGGACCGGCGCCTGGGTGGTCAACGGCCTCTTCACGGCGCTCTGCGGCACCCTGCTCTGCATGGTGCTGCTGGGCGTGACGCTGAACCTCCTGACGATGTTCGGCCTGCTCATCACGCTGGGCATGCTCGAGGACGACGCCATCGTGGTGAGCGAGAACATCGTCTCGCGGCACGAGCGCGGCGAAAGCCCCGTCTCGGCGGCGATCAACGGCGCCGAGCAGGTCTTCTGGCCCATCATGGGCACCGTGCTCACCACGATCGTCGCGTTCCTGCCGCTCACCTTCGTGCGCGGACCGGTCGGCGACCTGCTTGGCGCGCTGCCCATGGTCGTGCTCTGCTCGCTGCTCGTGAGCGTGGTCGAGACGATGATGGTGCTGCCCAGCCACATGGCCCACGCGCTCGAGAAGCGCGACCGGGCCGAACCGGGGCGCATCGGCATGGCCCTCGAGCGGTTCGGCGCGTGGCGCGACCGGGCCGTCACGCAGCGCGTCATCGACGGCTACGTCTGGTTGATGCGCGCCGCCCTGCCCCATCGATACCTCGCGACGTGCGTGGCGCTGGCCACGCTGATCGTCTCGCTGGGGATGGTCGCGGGCGGGCGGCTGCCATTCACGTTCCTCCCGAAGACCGACAGCGAGACGGTCGTGCTCGACCTGCGCATGCCCGTCGGCACGCCGCTGGAGGCGACCGAGGCGATGGTCCGGCGGATCGAGCGGGCCGCCCTCTCCCAGCCGGAGATGCAGTCGATCAGCGCCATCGTGGGAGAGAAGGCCGATCTCGAGACGGCCCTCACCGATGCGCCGGCCACGAACGTCGCCCAGGTCTTCTTCGAGCTGACCCCGGTCGAGAGCCGCTCGCGCGAGAGCGCGCGGGTCGTCTCGTCCATCCGCGACGCCCTCGGCCCCGTTCCCGAGGCGGAGGAGCTGCGCTTTCTCGAGATCAACGGCGGGCCGAGCGGCACCGACATCACCGTCGAGGTCCGTGGCGTCGATCGCGAGAAGATGCTCTCCGCGGTCGATCGCGTGAAGCGCCTGCTCGGCACCGTCAAGGGCGTCCGCGACATCGCCGACGACGACCTCGACGCCAGCCGCGAACTCCAGGTCGCGCTGCGGCCCGCCGGTGCGGCGATGGGCTTCACGGTGGCCGATGTGGCGCGCCAGATCCGCGGCGCGCTCTTCGGGATCGACGCCCATGTCTTCAGCGCCGACCGCGAGGACATCGACGTCCGCGTCCGGCTCGACGAGGGGGCGCGGCGCCGGATCGACGCCATCGAACGGCTCTGGGTGATCGCCCGCGACGGTCGCCGCGTTCCGCTCGCGGAGATCGCCGAACTCCGCGATGGATCGAGCTTCTCCACGATCCGCCGGGTGGACCGCATGCGCACGATCTCCGTCTTCGCCGACTGCGACTACGGCGTCAATCCCGAGGAGGTGACCGCCGCGATCGCGCCCCGGCTCGCCGAGATCGAGCTCGACCACGCGGGCGTGACGGTGCGCACGGCCGGCCGCGCCCAGGACCTGCGCGACGCGTTCGAGTCGCTGCCGACGGCCTTCGGCGCCGCGATGCTGATGATCTACGTGATCCTCGCGTGGCTCTTCGCCAGCTACACGCAGCCCTTCGCGGTGATGATCGCCATCCCCTTCGCGGTCATCGGCGCCGTCTGGGGACACCTCCTCATGGGCTACCAGCTCGACTTCCTGTCGCTGATCGGATTCGTCGCGCTCTCGGGCGTCGTCGTGAACAACTCGCTCGTCTTCGTCGAGTTCTTCAACGAGAAGCGGACGGCCGGCGCCTCGGCGCTGGAGGCGCTGCTCGAGACCGGGCGGCAACGGCTGCGGGCCATCGTGCTCACCAGCGTGACCACGTTCGTGGGCCTCGCGCCGCTCATGTTCGAGCGCAGCTTCCAGGCGAAGTTCCTCATTCCGATGGCGATCTCGATCTCGTTCGGCCTGCTGAGCAGCACGGTGCTGACGCTCGTGGTGCTGCCCTGCATCCTCGTGATCCTCGACGACGTCAGGTCGGCGGCGCACTGGCTGTGGCATGGGAGGGTGCGCGGCGAGGCGCACGCCCCGGAGCCCGACGCTCCGTTGGCCGAATGAGCCGTGCGATGGGCGGACCGGCCTTCCGCTGCGCGGCTGCGCCCTCCGGCGCCGGGCCTACCCCACGTCGCCGATTCCCAGCGCCTCGCCATGCGTCTTCATCAGGCGGCGGCGCAGCAGCGACTCGTCCGGAGCGCTCAGCGTCGGGCTTCGGGCAATCCATTCCTCGGCGTCGCGGCGGGCGAGGTTGAGCAGCGCGAAGTCCCGCGGAAGCTCGGCGGCGGCGAAGGGCGCGACGCCCGACTGGCGCGAGCCGAAGAGCTCGCCCGGGCCGCGGATCTCGAAGTCCCGCTCGGCGATGCGGAAGCCGTCGGTCGTCTCGGCGATCGCCGCGAGGCGGGCCTCGCCGTCGGGCGTCGTCGGCTGGGCGACGAGGATGCACGCGCTCCGGCGCGCCTCGCCCGACGCGTCCGCGAAGCTGATGAAGCTGGGCGAGGCCGAAGCGCTCGGCGTGCTCGACCACCATCACCGATGCATTGGGCACGTCGACGCCGACCTCGATCACGATCGTCGCGACGAGCGCATCGATCTCGCCGGCGCGGAAGCGATCCATGATCGCCTCCCGCTCCGCGCGCGGCAGGCGACCGTGGATGGCGGCAAGACGCAGTCCCGCGAAGGGCCCGGCGACAACCACTCCAGGTGCGTCCCGACGTCGGCCAGTCCCGGGTCGCCCTCCTCGACGGCGGGCACGACCACATAGGCCTGCTCGCCGCGGCGCAATCGACCGGCGACGTAGGCGTACACCTCGTCGCGCTTGTCGGGCGGGACCACGGCGTGGTGATCGGCGAACGTCCCGGCGGCGGACGGCGGATCGTGGAGACATCGAGATCGCCGAAGAGCGTGAGCGAGAGCGTTCGCGGAATCGGCGTGGCGGTCATGACGAGCAGATGCGGGACGAGCGGTTTCTCGCCGGGCGGCGTGGTCGCCTCGCCCCCGCCACCGGCCCCTTGGTCCGCAGCGTCGCCCGCTGGTGCACCCCGAAGCGATGCTGTTCGTCGATCACCGCGAGCGCCAAGGACGCGAAGCGTACCCGCTCGGTGAGCACGGCGTGCGTGCCGACCACGAGATCGATCGTGCCATCCGCGAGCTGCGCGAGCAGCGTCTCGCGCTCGCGCTTCGATTGGTCCGCCGTCACGAGCGCCAGGCGCACCTGCGATCCCTCCAGCAGGCGGCCGATGCTGGCGTGGTGCTGCTCGGCGAGGAGCTCGGTCGGCGCCATGATCGCCGCCTGGTGCCTGGCGGCGACGGCGAGGAGCATCGCATAGAGCGCCACCACGGTCTTGCCCGATCCGACGTCGCCCTGGAGCAGGCGGTTCATCGGCGTCTCGCGGCCGCAGTCGGCGGCGATCTCGTCGACCACGGAGCGCTGGTCGGGCGTGAGGGTGAACGGAATGCGTCGCAGGATCGCCGCGTCGATCGCCGGCGAGGAGCGCAGGACCGGGGCGCGCATGTTCTCGCGCAGCTCGCGGCGGCGCATCATGACGCCGAGCTGGAGCATGAGCAGGTCGTCGTAGGCGAGTCGCCGCCGCGCCGCGAGCGCCTCGTCGGGCGACCGTGGGGCGTGGATCATCCGATAGGCGTCGGCGAGGGCAGGCAGTCCGCGGCGCTCGCGGAACGCGGCGGACAGGTGGTCCTCGATGAGTGGCAGTGCCAGCGGCAGGGCCGCGGTCACGACGCGCTCGATCGACTCGCTCGAGAGCGCTTCGCTCGCGGGATAGACGGGGCGATGGCGTTCGTCGCGCCGCGGCCCGGCCCCGGCCCCGGCGCCCTCCGTCGCCGCCGGCGCCTCGGCGGGACGCATCCGCGGGTTCACCATCTCGAGCCAGTCGCCGTGGCGCTTCGCCGTTCCCTCGACGATGACCGCCGCGCCAGGATGAATGTGGTTCTTGACCCACGGGGCATTGAACCACGTCAGCTTCATCGTCGCCGTGCCATCGGTGAGCGTCGCCTCGACGCGCACCGTGCGCCCGCGCACCACCCGCGCCGCGACGATCTGACCGCGCACCGCGACGTTCGCCTCGGCGTGGTGCCGCGGCCCGACCGCCCGACCGGCCTCGGCGATCGTCGCCTCGGCGTGCTCGTGCTCGTGGCGCAGCGGAAGATGACGAACCAGGTCCGCGACACACCGAATCCCGATTGCCGAGAGCCGTTGAGCGATCCGCGGCGTGACCCCGGCGACGACGGTCGTCGGCGAGGTGAGCGAGATGGCGGTCGACGCTGGCATGCGCGATCGTACGGACGGGGAATGTGGAGGTCGGAGTCGGATGGCGCGGGTCTGCGGGTGGGTCGGGAGAGAGGCGTCGGGAGGCAGGAGCCGGGAAGCAGGAAATGGGAGATCGGAGTCGGGGACGCTGTCCGACGACGGGCGTCAGTGGGTTGCGGGCGCGGCACACGCGGGGGTGGCCTCGTGCGGTCAGCGCAACGGTCGCGCAACGGCGCCACCTCGCGGCGCGCGGTGGCGACAGTCCGCGGAACGCATGCCCTCGCTACCCTCCGGCGCATGCCCTCCAACGCCGATCTCGCACGCCTCTTCACCGAGCTCGCCGCGGGGCTGGAGCTCACCGGCGCGAACCCGTTTCGCGTTCGGGCGCACGAGAAGGTCGCCCGCATCCTCGAGGACCTTCCGGGCGACGCGGCGGCGATGAGCGCCGAGGAGCTCCAGGGAATCGACGGCATCGGCGAGGGCTCCGCGAAGAAGATCCGCGAGTTCGTCGAGACGGGCCGCGTCGCCGAGCATGATGAGCTCTGGTCCACGATCCCGCGCGGCCTGCTCGAGGTGATGAACGTGCCGGGACTCGGGCCCAAGACCATCAAGCTCCTGTGGGAGCACGGCGGCGTCATCGACCTCGCGACGCTGCGTGCCAAGCTCGCCGACGGTTCGCTCGCGGGGCTGCCGCGCATGGGCGGCAAGACGCTGGCCAACATCCAGGACGCCCTCGCCTTCATGGAGAAGTCGGGCGGTCGGATCCGCCTTGGCGAGGCGATGCCGATCGCCGAGTCGATCGTCGCCACGCTCCGCGCGGTCAAGGGGATCGAGCATGTCGAATTCGCGGGCTCCCTGCGCCGGGGCAAGGAGACGATCGGCGACATCGACATCCTGGCGTGCGGCACGAACGGATCGGCCATCGCCAAGGCGTTTGTCTCGATGCCGGGCGTCGAGAAGATCCTGGTCGACGGCGAGACGAAGTGCTCGGTGCGGCTCTCGCGCGGCGTCCAGGCCGACCTGCGCATCGTCGACTCCTCGTGCTTCGGCGCGGCGCTCCTCTACTTCACCGGCAGCAAGGAGCACAACGTCCGGCTGCGCGAGCTGGCGATCGCCAAGGGCTGGCGGCTCAACGAGTACGGACTCTTCAAGGCGAGCGCGGAGGACGACAAGGCCCCGCCCCAGGAACGCGGCGCCAAGCCGATCGCCGCCAGGACCGAAGCGCAGATCTACGCCAAGCTCGGACGTCCGTGGATTCCGCCCGAACAGCGCGAGGATCGCGGCGAGCTCGCGCGCGGCGCCGACGACTTCGCGGCCCTCGTGGCGATCGACGACATCCGCTCCGAGCTCCACGCCCACACGATCGCCAGCGACGGCGGCCTCACGATCGACCAGCTCGCCGGCGAGGCCAAGCGGCGCGGCTTCCACACGATCGCCGTCACCGACCATTCGAAATCGAGCGTACAAGCCAACGGCTTGTCGCCCGAACGACTCCTCAAGCACATCGCCGAGATCCGTGCCGCCGAGAAGCGCATCGGCGGCATCCACATCCTCGCCGGCAGCGAGGTGGACATCCTCGCCGACGGCACGCTCGACTACGACGACGAGCTCCTGCGGAAGCTCGACGTGGTCGTCGCCTCGCCCCACGCTTCGCTGCGCCAGGAGCCGGAGAAGGCCACCGCGCGACTGCTCAAGGCCGTGCGCCATCCACTGGTCAACATCCTCGGCCACCCCACCGGCCGCCTGATCAACGACCGCGAAGGCCTCTCCCCCGACATCGCCGCCATCGCCAAGGAAGCGGCCAAGCACGGCACCGCCCTCGAGATCAACAGCAACGACTGGCGCCTGGACCTGCGCGACACGCACGTGCGCGTCGCGATCGAGCATGGCGCGTTCATCGCCATCGACTGCGACGTCCACGCGGCGAGCAACTTCGACATGCTGCGCTACGGCATCATGACCGCGCGGCGCGGCGGCTGCCCCAAGGACGCGTGCGTGAACACGTGGGATGCGCAGCGGCTGCGCCGATGGCTGGCGCGCCGGTGAACGCACGGCTGTGCCATGGCCTCGCCGCGCCAGCGGCACGACCATGCGACGCGCACGGCGCTCCGAGAGCTCACCGGGCCGAGTCTTCGACCGATCACACGCGTCGACGCCGCCCGATCATCGTCACCCACAGAAGTGGCAGGAGTGTCGCAGGTGTTGGAACTGAGCTGCCGAAGAAGACGCTGTCGATGAAGACGTAGCCGTCCTGCCAGTCGGACAACACAACGCGATCAAACGTCTCGGTCCCGACCACCCCTCCGAAGAAGCCATACCCGTTGCCGCAACAGAGTTGCTGGCCAGAGCTGTAGACGAGCGCGTTTCCGGAATAGAGGTCGATCTGTAGACCGCCGGGATACGAAACGCCGAGCCAAGTCTGGGGCGTGTCGAAGAGCATTGTGATCGTGTCGGTGTTGCCATTCAACCCGGCGCCGTCAAGCGGGTAGACTACAAAGCTGCAGCAGTTGACGACGTCGTTGCCCTCGGTGAACGTGACTCCAAGGTCCTGGTATTGGGTGTCCAAGAACGTCCCGGATGGAAGCCCTGTGAATCCGATCGTGGTATTCGTTCCGACGCCGCCGGTCCAGCCAGCGAAGTTGTCGAACAGCACGAATCCGCCGCGCGCGGTGGGTTGGACGACTGCAACGATGGCTATGACAGTACCGTGACAGAAGGTCTTCATCTGGAACAGATGCCGCATCGCGCTCCTCGAATGCTCGTTTGTCGCTTGTGCTACTCGCCGTCGAGGAGGAACGCCTCCAACGCCTGCAGCACGTTTGCTCTCTGCGTGGCAGTAGCCGAGTCTGCCCATATGCCGAAGCTCTCGGGAGATTCGAAACCGAGTAGCATGAGCGCTTGCTGCGGATCGGCCGGCAATTCGAGCTGACCTGCAAGCGCGGCAGCTGCGCCGGCGACCTCGCCGATTCCACACGACAAAGCGGCGAGACAGGGTGTAGATCCCGTCCACGCGCTCAGGACGATGCCAAGGTCGGCACCATCGACCGTGCCGCTGCAATTGACATCGGCTAGACAATGACGGGGATAACTTGGGCAGACACCCCAATCGGAGAGCACCAGACCCAGGTCACCGCCATCGACGAAGCCATTGAGGTCGACGTCGAACGGACAAGCGAGAATGAAGCCGCGGTTCGGTGGTCCGTTTCGTGTGCCCGTGCCAACAACATAGCCGATATCGTTTACATCATTTGCGACGGTCAACGTCCAGCCGGTGCTTGAGCAGCCCCCGATGTCGTCATTGAGATTGACATAGCACCAGTCGACGCCGTTGACGGACTCCCACATGATCGCCGCGCCGGAAGTAACGTTCTGTCCCACGACACGTCGCATGCTCGAGGACGGCTCGACGTTGGAAATTGCGTTGGCTGTCGATGCTTCAATCCCGTCCAACGGCGGAACCCCGAGCGTATGCAGATCGAATGGCGCCGCACTCGGCGTGCTCCACATGAGAGCGCGCTGCAGGCAATCCGACAGGCTCGTTCCGTCAATTCTTCCGAACCCGCACGCCGATCCGGCGTTGTTCGCGCCCGTCGCGATCGTCTCGTTGCCGCTTGGCAGCTTCACGAACGCCGCGGCAAGTGGCGTCGACGTCCAGCGCACGGCATCGCGCTGAGCGGCACACGCGTTCGCCTCCGAGCAGGCGTCGGAATAGCCGACGATGTCTGGAGTGGCGAGGGTGTTGATGGCGTTCGCCGCGCTGGTGTCGTCGGCCAAGGTGCCACCAAGGGGCGACAGCAGCGTCAGCACCGCGGGATTCGTGCCGACGGTCCAGCGGAATGCGCTCAAGCGCGGCCTGCCAAAGGTGCCGCCGGAACAGAACAGCCCGGTTTCAACCGCGCCCACCACGACGGCGGGGCTCGCATCGTTGACGCCATATCCGACTCCGTTGAGCCCACACACCTCGCCCACCGGTCCTTGGCTGCACACGGTTGGCAACATCACGTATTCAGCCGGTGCAGCGAGGTTCCAGACGAAGGGGCGAGTCTCGGAGATGCCAATGAAGTCGAACGCCTGCCTTCCGACGATCACAGGGCCTGCTGAGCCAGCAGGTGTGTTGATCTCCTGCGCTTCGCTCTGCATGCCGAAGCCGGAAAGCACGCTCAGGTCGGTCATGCCCGGGTTCAGGCCGTAGTGTGCGACCGGGAGCCACACGAACGCGTGAAGAGGCAGAACAGGCTGTGGCGAGTTGGGCGGTGCGATCGTGGTCTCCCCGACCACTTCACCGCGGTTGTTCAGGCCGAACGCCTTCGTCGTCGGCGAGTACGTCGCCGTCCGCGGCGCCAGCGCACCCAGATCGATGACCCGATATCGAGGCGGATCGCCCATCGCGTCAGCGGCGAGCAGACGCCGCGGGGGCCCCCCAATCCGAAGCAGTCGTCGCAGCATTGAACACCTCCGTGGAAGAGATCGGCGAGACGAGTCGAAGGTACTTTGCCGCCGGTCACGGCCTAAGTCAAGGAAAATACTCGGCTGCGCACCATGTCGCCGACAACTGGCGAGTCGTCGGCGCGGATGCTGATCGCTTCGCGGCACCTGCCTCACCCGCCGCCCAACTTGATCACGGCGGCACCTTCTCCCGCCGCACGAGAGAAGGGAGCGGGCACGCGCAGGCTCCCGCCCGGCAAGCCGCCGCTCACTGAAACACGGCGTGCGCCCAACCCCCCGCGGCGGCGGCGCAGCCGGGCCGAAACAGCATCGCGGCTCTGCCGCGATTCCCTCCGCCGCGCAGCGGCGCCCGCGTGCCAAGCACGCGACAGAAGTCCGACGGCCCCCATATCGTCCCAACCCCTCGGACCACTCCGGACCACCCCCCCATGTTCTCCGCGCTCACCGACCGCTTCTCCGACGTCTTCCGCAAGCTCTCGGGCCGCGGCACGATCACCGAATCCAACGTGCGCGAGGCGATGGAGGACGTGCGCACGGCGCTGCTCGAGGCGGACGTCAACCAGGAGGTCGTGCGCGCGTTCACCGACGAGGTGCTGCGCGACGCGCTTGGCCGCGACGTCACCAAGTCGCTGAAGCCGGGCCAGGAGATGATCGGGATCGTGCACGAGAAGCTGGTCGCGCTCATGTCGCCGCCGGAAGGCTCGACACCGGGCGTGATGCTCGTCGAGCCGCCGCCGACGGTCATCATGCTGTGCGGGCTTCAGGGCTCGGGCAAGACCACCACCTGCGGCAAGCTCGCGGCGTACCTCAAGAAGCGAGGCGTCGGCGCGCTGGTCTGCGCCGCCGACTTGCAGCGTCCTGCGGCGGTCGAGCAGTTGCGGCAGGTGATCGAGGGTGTGCAGACGGAGGCGACGGGCCCGGGCCGCGTCGGCTTCTACGCCGAACCGGACAGGTGCGCCGAGTACGGCAAGGCGGTCGGCGTCGCGGTCGGCGTCTGCCAGCGCGCCTTGCGCGAGGCACGGAGCGGCGGGTGGCAGGTGCTGATCCTCGACACGGCCGGCCGGCTTCACGTGAACAACGAGCTCATGACCGAGCTCCAGGCGATCGACCGGGCGCTCGAGCCGCATCAGATCCTGCTCGTCGTCGACGCGATGACCGGCCAGGACGCGGTGAACTCCGCGAAGGCGTTCCATGAACGGCTCGCCGTCGACGGCGTGATCCTGACCAAGGCCGACTCCGACACGCGCGGCGGCGCGGCGCTCTCGGTGCGGCGCGTGACCGGCGCTCCCATCAAATTCCTCGGCGTCGGCGAGCGGTTCGATGCGCTGGAAGAGTTCCACGCCGAGCGCATGGCGGGGCGCATCCTCGGGATGGGCGACGTCGTCTCGCTCGTCGAGAAGGCGCAGGCGGAGGTCAGCGAGCAGGAAGCGGAGGCGATGGCCGAGAAGATGGCCAAGGGCAAGCTCACGATGGACGACTTCCTCGGGCAGTTGCGGAGCATCCGCCGCATGGGCCCGATGAAGCAGCTCCTCGGCCTGCTTCCAGGCGTCGGGTCGATGCTCAAGGACGTCCAGGTCGACGAGAAGCAGCTCGATCGACTCGAAGGCATCGTGCACAGCATGACGCCGAGGGAGCGCGACGACATCGGCGTCATCAACAAGAGCCGGGCGCGGCGCATCGCCGCCGGAAGCGGGACGCAGCCGATGGAGGTCACCAAGCTCACCAAGCAGTTCGAGCTGATGCAGCGCGTGACGCAGCAGATGGCGGGAATGGGCGCGCTGGGGAAA
Source organism: Phycisphaerales bacterium (assembly GCA_046350555.1). Taxonomy (GTDB): domain Bacteria; phylum Planctomycetota; class Phycisphaerae; order Phycisphaerales; family SM1A02; genus JAXMAF01. The sequence goes on along the minus strand of JAXMAF010000011.1, from coordinate 163,357 downwards.
TTCAAGGCCATGAAGGAGCTTCAGGCGATGGACCCGGGCATGATGCCCGGAGTCTCGGGCATGCCGGGGATGGGCGGCAAGGGATCGACGGCCACGCGCAGCGTGAAGGAGCGGTTCAAGTCCAGGAAGCGGCGGTAGTCCGCGGGCGCGGGCTGTTGCGGCCGGCGCGCCGCCACCGTTCGCTGCATCCCGCGCGCCGTCCGATGCATCACATCGGCAACGGATCGCTCGCCCGTCCCTCGAGCCACCTCTTGACGCGCGGCAGCAGCACCTCGCGGATCAGGATCTTGCCACACGCGACGACCGGGATCGCCAGCAGCATGCCGTAGATGCCGGCGACCGCGCCGCCGGCGAGGACGGCGACCAGGATCGTCACCGGATCGAGATCGGTCGCCTTGCCGGCGATCAGCGGCGTGAGCACGTATCCATCGAACGCCTGCGCGACGATGAAGACGATCGACGGTCCGGCGACGATCCAGAACCAGCTCATGCGCTGGTCGGGAGGAAGCCCCATCTGCTCCACGGCGAGCAGCCCCACCGCGATCGGCCAACCGATGCCGGCGAGATACGGCACGAGGTTGAAGATGCCCACGACGACCGCGAGCACGATCGAGTAGGGCACGCCGCAGACCAGCCACCCCAGCGCGAGCATGGTCGTCACCACGGCGCTGATGACCAGCCGGCCGCGCACGAAGCCGGCCACGGCGCCGTCCATCTGCCTCAACAGATCGAGCGTGCGGTCGCGGCCCCGTGAAGGGATGAGCGAGTCGAAGAAGCCCATCACGGTCGGATAGGAGACGCTGAAGAAGAAGAAGTAGAACGGGATGAGGAACGCAAGCAGGCCGATCCCCACCAGCGCGCTGAGCACCGAGCCGGCGGTGTCGAGGCCACTGCGGATCAGGCCCAGGATCCGGGTGGCGTTGAACGAGGAGGGGCTCGCCGGCGCGCTGGCGCGGTCCATCTCTTCGCGCACGATGCGCCGGATCCGTTCCTCCTCGAGCTCCGCGCGCAGGGCCGTCGCGATGGGCGAGTCGCTGGCGCCAGCGCCCAGCGAAATCCGCTCGCCGGCATGCGGCGCGCCGGCCGTCGATTCCGTCGCCGGCTCCTCCGCCGTCTTGGTCCCGGTCCTGGGCGCGCTTTCGGGCTCGGTCGTCGTGGCCGGAGCGGCGGAGGTCTTGGGCGGCACTTGCTCGACGGTGGGCAGCGCCGCCGGATCGATCTGCTCAAGGCCCTTGACGCCAACGAGCCCGATCGATTCGAGGAATCCGTGAAGCGGCTGGCGCATCGCCTCCGGCACCTGTCTCTCAACCCGCTCCAACGCCCGCGTGAGCTTGCCGTTGCGCACGTCGCCCACCAGCGAAACGGTCTGCCGGATCGCCAGCGGCGTGATCAGCGAGAGCGAGAGCAGGACGCCCCCGCCGAGCGCGCAGAGCAGGGCGATGACGACCGTGGCACGAGAGAGCCGCCACCGCACCGTCGCCCAGGCGACGACGGGCTCGAAGAGATACGCCAACCCCAGCGCCACGAGCAGCGGCGTGGTCACCGAGCGCATGGCGTAGCCCATCCACACGATGCCGATCGCGGCCGCGACGACGAGCCCATCGCGGACGAACTGGATCTCCCACAGGTGAAGTCGAGCCCACGACGAGGGCGGAAGCGGCGCAGGCGGCGGCGAGGCGTTCGACGGCATGCCTGCAAGGTACCGCGCGACCGCACGCCTCGCCTCGGCGCCTCGCGGGTCGGGCTTGTGATGCAGCCGTCTCGGCTGCCAGGCGTGCCTGCTGCGATGCACGCCTGCTGCAATGCACGCCTGCTGCGATGCACACCGCCGCCCTGCACCCCCCGGTGGCGCCGACACCGACCGCCAACTGGAATCCGCATCAGACGGACGCCGACGTCGCCGCACCGATTCCGGCAAGCAGCGCGTCGCGGCTGAACGCCTCGTCGAAGTCGTAGACCGCGCGGAAGTCCTCGAACGAGTCTTCGTCGTTGCGGCTCATGAGGCCGCATTCGATCATCGCATAGACCATCCGACCGAAATCCTCGGTCCGTCGGATGTGCCACTGTGCAAGCACGGTCGGGGCCAACAGGCCGTACTGCTGGATGGCATAGTCGCGAAGCCCCAGGCAGAGCTGCTGGCCGTTCACGTGCCGGCGCCGATCAGGATCGTCATCCCGCTCGGCCGGCGGAAGGTGACCGTGGATGCGCTGCGACGTGTAGCCAAGTCCCTCGCGGATGAACTCGAATGCCACCAGCGGATACGGGCCCGCCGACGCGACGACCTTCTTCCAATCGACCTTCGGCTTGGCTGGCGTGGAGGACATGGGACGTGAAGCGCTCTGGCGGATCGCGACGGGAATGCGGGCGCTTCCCGTTCCGGTCGACACACTCGGGAGACAGGATATCGGTCAACTCCCCGGCAGGCCACGAATCGGGGGCCGCCGCACCCTGAGCGCGCCGCCAGGTCGTCGTCTCACGCCGGCGCCGACCACCAGCGCCGCTCGCTCCGCAGGCTGAACCGAAGCCGGCGGGCCGCCCATGCTCCCGCGTAGTCGACGCCGATCCGTCGCGACGCGACGATCTCGCGCGATGCGGCCGGCGCCGCCGACTCGATGAAGAGCCGTTCGCTGCGGCGCAGATCCTCGCCGTCCAGCGTGCGGTCGATGGCGAGCGCCTGCGCCAGCCGCGCGGGACCGGCGCAGAGCAACGACTCCCGCTCGACGCCGCGCCGCGCACGCATGGTCGCGACGCCTTCGCACGGCCGCAGGGCGCGCACCAGCACCGCGATCGGTTCGTCGGCCGGCCCGGCGACGACGTTGAAGCACCAGTGCATTCCGTAGGTGAAGTAGACGTACGCGTGGCCGCCTTCGAGCCACATCGAGGCGTTGCGCGCCGTGCGTCGTCCGCCGAAGGTGTGCGCGGCGCGGTCGACGACGCCAAGGTACGCCTCGGTCTCGACGATCACGCCGGCGCAGCGTCCCTCGTCGGCGACCCGCACCAGCGTCGTCCCGAGGAGCCGCCTCGCCAAGGAGGTCGCGTCGTGGTTGAAGTCGATGAATCGCGTCACCGACCGTCCGGCGTCGTGTCGGCGAGTTCGGCGCTCGCCCGGAGCTCGAGACGACTCGATGCGGGCTGCGTGAGGACCCAGCGAAGGGTCTCGAGACACGACGCCCAGTCGACCAGTTGACCGCTGCCGAACGGAACGCCGAAACCGGCGCCAAGCTTGGCGGGCACCATCGGCACCGCGGTGCGCAGCTCGGCGGCAAGCCGGCGACCATCGATCACGCCGGCGCCGCGCACGATCGGTCCAGACGGCGTTCCCGCCGCGACGCGACCGTCGCGCAGCTCGCCGACCACGCGCCCGAGCAGGGCCGCGTCGTTGCACACGATCTTCCAGCGCCCGCCCTCGGTCGAGAGAATCTGCATGAACAGCGGCGCCGTCTCCGCAGTGGCCTGGGAATCCGATTGGCCGTCGCGCGCCTTCGGCGCCGCGTCGGCGACCTTCGACTCGGGAAAGCTGCCGGGCATCCGCAGGCGCGCCCACGGCGCATCGTGCGCCTTCGGTCGAGCGGTCTCGTCGTCGTGGGCGGCGATGCGTCGTTGCAGGGCATCGTCCTGGATGTTCGCCGCCTCAAGGGGATTCCGGATCTCGGTCACGAGCGCCACAGGCGTCGTCTGTCCGGCCCTGGCGGCCGGACCCTGCTCCAGCCCTCGGCCCCCACCATGGCTCCCGCCGTCGGCCCGACCCTCCGGCGAGTCGCATGGACGAACCATCGGCGCCGCCACCACGACCATCGTCGGCCCGTCGGCGAGCTTGCGCAGCAGGCGCAGGTCGTCGCGATGCGCGCCGAAGAGGTCGGGCGCCATGGCCAGCATCGCCGCGGGAGCGTCCTCGCCATCGTCCAAGGGCTCGACGAAGGCGACCACCGCCTCCTCGCGCAGGCGGTCGAGCAAATCGTGCGAGTGCGTGACAATCCGCGCCGAGACCGTGCCGGCGGTCTCCGAGCTGTCCGCCGCGCCCGGCGTCCCTGAACCGCCGAAGGTTCCGACGCCGGCCGCGACGTCCATGGCGGAGTTCGCGAACGGCCATCGCAGGCGTGCGCCGCGTTCATCGCCGGGAGCGATCGCGGAGATGTGCCGCAGTTCCAAGGTGCGGCCGCGCATCTCACAGACCGCCGCCGACCATGCGGTCGGGTCCGATGGCGACGATCGGACGAAGAGCTCGACGCGCGGCCCGAGCCCTCCAAGCGCGCGGGCCTCGGCGAGCACCGTGTCGTTGCTGAGACGCGGCCCGCCGTCGGCGACAGCCAGGGTGGCGATCTCCTCGGCGAGGCGGGGATCGCCGCTCGGCCCGACCACGAGCATGCCGTCCTGGAAGGTCGCAACGACCTGTTGGCGTACGAACTCGCGCCATCCGCCGCCGAGCGCCCGCACGCCCAGCCCGCGGCCGGTGGCGCTCGACCGTCCCTTCCCATTCGAGGTCGCACCACGGCTCGCGTCCGCGAGCGCACGCGAAGCGGCGCCCTTGGCCGGGGTCAGCAACCGCGCCATGTCATCGGCGTCGACGGCGCTGGCGATGGCCCACTGGAGACCGCGACCATCCGGTGCGTCGCGAAGGGCGAGCACCACGTCGCGGCCGAAGAGCTCGTCGAGGAGTTCACCCTCGTCGCGGCCAAGGTCCTCCGCCAGGGAGCTCCACGCGGCTCGAAGTTCGGAATCGACCAGCGAAGCGCGCAGCGCCGCGCCGATTGGGCGCGAAGCGACGGCACGTCGTAGCGCCGTGGCGTCGGAAGCGCGCAGGAAGAGCTTCACGTCGGGCGGGACGATGCATGCCTTGGCGAAGGCGTCGGTGCCGCCACCCTCGACCGGCGCCACGCCGGATGTCCAGCAGACGGCGCCGATGAGCAGCGTGGCGAGATGGGTGACGGGGGACGTGAGCACGGGGAGCGGAACGAAGGACGAACGATACGACGTCGATGGGTCGTGGAGCGCACGAGCGCTGCGCGCCCACGAGGCGATCGGCGGCGGCCCGACATCCCGTCTCATACGCGTCCCAGTTGACTCTCGCGCCCCACCCTACCCAATTCCGCCGTCAGACGCCGCTGTGGGCAAATGGGGTCGAACGCATGGAGGTCTACTGGAATCCGTATTAGACCCAGCGGAACGGCGCGGTCGCGGCGCCGCTCGACGGCTCGGGGCCTGCTGGGTCAGCGTCTCGAGGCGGCGTGTTGTCGCGGTCTCCGCGGCCGGGCGCGCTTGGGATCGATGGCTTGGACGATGGCGAGACGACCGATTCCTGGCGCACCGGAACGAGCACCGAGGGAACGAACGCCGAAGGTCCGCTCCGACGAAGCTCGCGCAGGAAGCCGTCGAGACGCCGCCCTTCTCGTTCCAGGCCGTCCTTGACGGCATTGGGGAGCGTCGTCGCCGCCGGCTGAACGGCCTGAGGCATCGAGTTGTGGGCCACGAGCCCGATGCCGATCGCGGATCCGAGCACAAGACAGGTGGCGACGCGCGTCGTCGTCCGAACGACCCGTTCTCGCATTGCCCCGCTCGGGCGCACCGCCGCGGCGCGCCGGATGGCGGCGCTGGGCGAGCAAGCGACGCTTCGATCGACGGACGATCCGGCGCGCTGCGCCGAGGCGGCGCTGCGGCTCGGTCGGTAGCCGAGCGTGCGCATGATGGTTGCGGTGAAGTCCCTGGTCGCGCCGCGCTCCCGCGTCCGCGCGCCGTCGGACCGAAGCGCCCGATCGAGGAAGCGTGCGAAGACAGCCTCGTCGTCGCGGCGGCGTGCGCCCGGATCGCGGCTGGCGCCGGCGTCGCCGGCCCTTGGATCCATGGCGCCGCGGTCGATGGTGCCGCGTCGCCTGCTCACGACAGCACCTCCGCGGCGTGGGCCCGCGCGACGGGGCTGGCGGAGATGGACCGTTGCATGCGGCGCCGGGCGCGATGCAGGTGGCTCTTCACGGTGCCTTCGGGCATCGTCAGGTGCGCCGCGATGTCGGTGATCGACCACGTCTGCTGGTGGAAGAGCAGGACGATCTCCCGTTGAAGCGGCGTGAGGACCTGGAGCGCCTCGTCGATCACGGTCCTGAGGTTGACGAGCGACTCATGCCTCGCGGTGGCGCCGCCGGGCGATTCGCCACGGTCGCCCATGCCATCCACCACGTCACTGTCCGGGGACGGGCGCAGCTTCTGCATGTGGTTCACGTAGAGCCGCCGCGCGATCGTGAAGAGCCACGTGCTGAACCTGAAGCGGGTGTCGAAGCGGTCCAGGTTGCGGATCACGCGAACGAACGCTTCCTGAACCATGTCTTCCGCGACGTCGGGACGCCCCGACATCCGGAGCATGAACGCATAGAGCGCATCCTGGTGACCGCGGATGAGCGACTCGATCGCCGCGCCGTCGCCGGTCTGCGCCTTGCGGATCAACCGCCGTTCGATCGTCTTGAGCATCGGTTACCCATCACATGGTACCGGTCGTTCGAAGAAGGTTGCGGGGCGGAACCAGTGGTTGCGAGGGCGCCGTCAGACTCGGTCGTCCACCATGCCCACCGTCACGGCGCAGACGCCGAAGGTCAGGTCGACCTGCCGGACATCCTTGAACCCGGCCGCGCCAACCATCGCGGCGAACGCCTCGCGGTCCGGAAACGTCGCCACCGAGCGCGGCAGGTAGCGATACGCGCCAACGCGATCGCGCGCCACGAGACCCGCCGTCCAAGGCATGATCGTCCGGCAATAGACATCGTTCGCCACTCGAACGACCGGGTTCCGCGGGCGACCGAACTCCAGCACCACGAGCCGGCCGGCCGGCCGAAGAACGCGCCGGAACTCCGCCAGCGCCCGCGGCGGCGCCGAGACGTTGCGGATCCCGAAGGCGATCGAGACCACATTGAACGACTGGTCCGCGAAGGGCAGCGCCATGGCGTCGGCCAACTCGTATCGCGGACGGCGATGCTCCGGCAGCCGCTCCGACCGTTTCCGCGCCCGCTCGAGCATCGCGGGCGTGAAGTCGACGCCGACGACCTCTCCCCCGCCGCCGGACGCGTCGCTCGCCGCCGCGAACGCCTCGGTCAGGTCGCCGGTGCCACACGCCACGTCGAGCACCCGATCGCCGGGCCGCAGGCCGGCCAGGGCCACGGCGCGCCGCCGCCAGCGTTGATCCTGTCCGAAGGAATGGAGCCGGTTGTTCAGGTCGTAGGTCGGCGCGATCGACTCGAACATCCGGCGCACCCGATCGCCCTTGTCGGGGGCGACGTGCGGATCTCCCGCAAGGTCGGTTGCGGTCCACGCGGGAAGATTGGAAGATTGCCGGGACATCGAAGAGTCGGTCTGCGCACACCGAGGTGCGGCGTCGCCTCGTGCGAAGGATCGTATGTGATTTCGGAGCGCTCCATGGGTTGGATGAGGAATCTCGTGGCCTTCGCCTCGTCGCTCGGACTCGCCGCCTCCGTCGGCTGCGCCACCAACGCGGCGACCGGCAAGTACCAGTTCAACGCGATGAACCGCGACGAGGAGATCAAGACCGGCGAAGAGGCGAAGCCGCAGCTCATCAAGGACTACGGCGGCCAGATGAAGTCGCCGCAGCTCAACGAGTACGTCGCGGAAGTCGGCATGAAGCTCGTGAACCAGGTCGAGGATCCCGAGAAGCGCAACCTTCCATGGGAGTTCATCGTCCTTGACTCCGACGTCATCAACGCCTTCTCGCTCCCCGGCGGCAAGGTCTTCATGAGCCGCTCGCTGATGCAGGAGTTCGACAGCGAGGCGGAGCTCGCCGGCGTGCTTGGACACGAGATCGGACACGTCGCGGCGGAGCATGCCGAGCAGCGCATGGCGGAGGCGCAGGGCGTCAACTGGGCGGCCACGATCGGGAGCGCGGTCGTCGGCGCGGTCGGCGGCAGCGCCGCGGGGACGCTCTCGCAGGCGACGCAGGTCGTCGTCGGCGGCGTGGGCGAGGGCTTCCTTCTCAAGTGGGGTCGCGACGAGGAATCGGAGGCCGATGCACTCGGCGTGCGCTACATGATCAAGGCGGGGTACGACCCTCAGGGACTCATCGACGTGATGACCGTCCTCCAAGCCGCGATGCAGGGCGAGCGCGAGGCCGAGTTCCTCTCCACGCACCCCTATCCCGAGACACGGCTGGTGCGGCTGAAGGCACTGCTCAACAAGGAGTATCCCGGGACCCTGGGAAGCCCGAAGCTCACGATGGGCCGCGAATCGTTCGCCCAGCGGGCGAGGCCGTACCTGCCGCCACCGGGCACGAAGGCTCCGGCGAAGTGAGTCGACGCCTCCGAGGGCACCCGACCCACGCCGCGTTCGACGAGGCGGCCCCTACCATCCACGAATCCCGGCACGCCTGCCGCCGATCGCACCCGACTCTCCATCGCACTTGATCACCGACCTTCATACTCGCGTCTGGAACGCCCCGGATCAGTTCGGGGCGGAGATCTCCCGCCTTCTTCGACTGCGGCAATCGGACCGGTGGATCCGCCTTGACGCCTCGGCCGCGGCGCTGAACGCGGCGACCGAATGCGTCGACGTGGCGGTGGTGCACGGGTTCCGGGCGCAGCGCCTCGACGCGCACATTCCGAGCGAGCTGATCGCCGAGGTGGTGCGAGCCGCGCCGGACCGGCGACTCGGGGTGGCCGGCGTCGACCCGATGGCGGGCGATCCGCGCGGACAGGTCGACGCGGCGGCGGCGCTCGGGATGATCGGCATCTCGGTCAGTCCGATGGCCGCTGGCTTCCATCCGACCCACTCGCAGGCGATGCGGCTCTACGAGCGTTGTTCGGAGCGCGGGTTGCCGGTCTTCGTCTCGCGCGGCGTGCCCCTCTCGCCGTCGGGCATCCTCGAGTTCGGCCGGCCTTCCGCGTGGGACGAGGTGGCGCGCAGCTTCCCGACGGTGCCGATCGTGATCGGCGAACTCGGCTACCCGTGGGTCGACGAGACGTTGGTGCTCGTCGGCAAGCACGAGAACGTCTGGGCGGAGGTCTCGGGTGTCGCCTCACGACCGTGGCAGCTCTACAACGCGATGCTCACGGCGTTCTCGCTCGGCGTCATGGAGAAGCTCCTCTTCGGCTCCGGTTTCCCGCACGAGACGCCAGCGCGGGCGATCGAGAACCTCTACTCGCTCAACGCGCTCGGACACGGCACGCAGCTTCCCTCGGTTCCGCGGGCCACCGTCCGGGCGATCGTGGAACGCGATTCACTGCGAGCGCTCGGTGTCGAAGTTGCGGGACTCGCGCCGCGCGTTCGCAGCGTCGCCTCGGGCGCTTCCGCGACCGTCCCTGCCGGGGCTCGCCTCGCCGAAGGAGAGACCGACGAGAGCTCCACCGAGGGCATTCGCCCCGGCGACCGTCCGGGCGAATCATGAGCCGGATGCGCATTCCGACGAGGAGGGGCCTACGCCCGGCAGCCGCAACGGCGATCTGGCTGACTGCGCTCGCGCTTCCACTCGCTGGCGGGTGCGCCTCGACGACCGGCGAGGGCCAGGTGGAGCTGCGCGCCGCGGGGCGCGAGACCGCGACCCTCCGCGGGGACTTCGTCGCGGCCGCCTTCTCCATCGGCCCCGCGGCCACGGCGATCTACCTCAGCGATGTCCCCGTGGAGAAGCTCATCGACGGCACCGCGGCGACCGCGCAGGTCGTTCACATGGAGCTCTTCTGGAAGCCGCGCGCCGGATACACGCCGCTCGAGGACGACTCGACGAACGCCTCGGTCCGCTACATCGTGCTGGTCGATGGCGAGGTCGGCGTGTACGGCGGCGCCGGCATGCTGCACATCCATGGCTCGCTGGACAAGCAGCGGACTCGCTTCACGCTCGTCGACGCATCCATGTCGTTGATCGATTCGACGCAGGGATTCCACGACCGGCTCTCGCCGGCGCAGTTCGACGCCGACGTCGTCGCGGTCAAGAGTCCCGAGCAGGCCATGCGCATCCGCCAGGCCGTGAGCCAGCGCGTCACCAATGCGTTCGGCGAGACCCGGATCGTTCGCGAGGAGTCCGATCAGCCGGCGATCGCGGCGATCTTCACCTTGAGGTAGGCCTGTCGGTGACCGAGCTTGCGGCGATATCCCTTGCGCCGCGCGTACTTGTTGCCGACGACCTTCTCGCCGAGGAACGGCTCGATCACCTCGGCGGTCACCGTGGCGCCGGCGATGTACGGCGTGCCGATCCGTGCTGGCTTGGCGCCGCCGGCCGCCTTCTCCTCGCCGAGCTCGCCGACGACCAGCACGCGATCGAACGAGAGCGACGCCCCCTTGCGGTTGCCGTCGGTGCCGGGACGGAGATCGATCTCCAGCACGTCGCCGGGGCTCACCTTGATCTGCGTTCCACTGTCTTCGATGATCGCGTAGGGCATGGGTCGGGGTCCGGATCGGGATTCAGGATCGCGAATCGCGGAGCGTAGCACGAAGCCGGATGACGGGCAAGCCGACCGAGCGCCAGGCTCGTTGCCGCCACTCAACCGCCCGCCCGCCCCATCGCCCCCAGCCGCCTGACGGCCTCGCGCAGCGTCTGCTCGCGCTTGCAGAAGGCGAAGCGCACGAGCGTGCGGTCGTCGTCGGCGGGTCCGGCCCCATCCCCCGCCGTCGAGCCGGCGAGGAACGCCGAGACGGGGATCGCGGCGACGCCGACCCGCTCGATCAGGTGCCGACAGAAGGCGGTGTCGTCGTCGAAGCCCAGCGGGGCGCAGTCGGCCACGACGAAATACGCGCCCTGCGGCGCGAAGACGCGAAGCCCGGCGCGCTCGAGCCCCTCGATCAGGATCGCGAGACGGGTCCGGTACTCCGCCACCAGCGCGTCGTAGAACTCCGGTCCGCTGCGCAACGCCACCGCGGCCGCGTGCTGGAGCGGCGTCGCCGTGGCGAAGGTGAGGAACTGATGGGCGGCGCGCACGGCGGCCGTCAACGGTGGCGGCGCGATCGCCCAGCCGATCTTCCAGCCGGTGAGCGAGAAGGTCTTCCCGAGCGACGACATCGTGATCGTGCGCTCGCGCATGCCCGGCAGCGTCGCGATCGATCGATGCGAGCCGTCGAAGACGAGCCGTTCATACACCTCGTCGCTGAGCACGATCAGGTCGTGGCGCCGCGCCAGGTCGGCGACGGCGGCGAGTTCCTCCATGTCGAGCACCCGCCCCGTCGGATTGTGCGGCGTGTTGATGAGGATGGCCCGTGTTCGCGGCGTCACGGCGGCCTCGAGCGCCTCGCCGCGCCAGCGGAAGTCCGGCGGGCGCAGCCGCACGAAGCGCGGTGTCGCGCCCGCCATCGCCACGCACGCGCGGTAGCTGTCGTAGAAGGGTTCGAAGAGGATCACCTCGTCGCCCGGTTCGAGGATCCCCAGCAGCGCCGCGGCGATCGCCTCGGTGCATCCGCTCGTGACGGTCACCTCGGCGCTGGGATCGAAGGCCAACCCGCTGTCGAGCGCGAAGCGCGCCGCTATCGCCTCGTTGAGCGCAGGCACGCCGAACATCCGCGCGTACTGGCCGTGGCCGTCGCGGATCGCAGCGATCGCCGCGTCCTTCACGAAGTCGGGGCCGTCGAAGTCGGGAAACCCCTGACCGAGATTGACCGCGCCGTGCCGCTGGGCCAGCAGCGAGATCGAAGTGAAGATCGTCTGGCCGAACGGGGCGAGGCGCGTGCAGGTGACGGAGGACGACATGGTTGGCACGGTAATATGGATTCCAGCAGACCTCCATGCGTTCGACCCCATTTGCCCACAGCGGCGCCTCACGGCGGAAGTGGGTTGGGTGGGACGCCAGAATCGACTGGGACGCGTAGAGCACGCGACGCGCGAACGCGATGCGCGACCGATGGCGCACGCCCCCGCCGCTACAGCACGAGCATCGCGTCGCCATAGGAGTAGAAGCGATAGCCGGAGCGGATCGCCTCGGCATAGATCTCCTTCAGCCACTCGAGGCCGACCAGCGCGGCCACGAGCGCGAGGAGGGTCGATCGCGGCAGGTGGAAGTTCGTCATGAGCGCGTCCACATGGCGAAAGCGATGGCCCGGCGCGATCAGGATCCCCGTCTCCCCCGCAACCGCACCCGCGGCCGGATCGGGCAGGGGCGATGGCAGCGACTCCAGCGTCCGGCACGTCGTGGTGCCCACCGCCACGATCCTGCCGGGAGAGCCGTCGCGCGCACCCGTCGAAGCCATGCCCGCCGCGCGCGCATCCGGCGGCGCGTGCGCCCGTTCGTGCCCGGCGCTCCGCGCCGCGCGGATCGCCTCGAGGGCTTCGGCGGAGACCTCGTACCACTCGCGATGCATGGTGTGCGCCTCCAGCGTCTCGGCGTCGATGGGCTTGAAGGTGCCGGCGCCGACATGGAGGAGGACGTCGATTCGCCCGATGCCTCGCTGGCGCAGTCGATCGAGCAGCTCGGCGGTGAAGTGGAGCCCCGCCGTGGGCGCGGCGATCGAGCCGCGGCGCCGGGCATCCGCGTAGACCGTCTCGTACCAGGCGCGATCGTCGTCGTCGCCGTGCGCCGGAAGGTCGTGGCGCTCTCTCCTCGCATGCAGGATGTACGGCGGCAGCGGCGTGCGGCCGTTGCGGTCGATGATGCGCTCCGGCGGCATGGTCGGCAGGATCGACATGCTCGACATGCTCGACATGTTCGACACGCTCGACATGCTCGACATGCTCGACATACTCGAAAGGGTCGGCGCCGATCCGTTGCCATCGGGCGTCCGCGTCGACCTTGACGTCGAACTCGCCGTCGGATCGGCTCTTGGGACAGCTCGTGGATCGGGGCTTGGACCGGCGGCCAAGCGCGGCGGATCGCCCGACTCGCTTGGCTCGAACCGGACGATCCACGCCTCGCCGTCGCGGGCGTCGAGCACGAGACGATCGCCGGTGACGGCGTCGTGGGCGTTCAGGAGCGTCAGCGTCTCGCCCGCGCGCGGCCTCGCACTGCCGCGCAGGAGCACGCGCACGGCTCGCCGTCGAACTCGCCCCACGGAGCGCCCCGCGCGGGCCGAGCGCGAGCCCCTCCACCATCCCGCCGGTCGCACGTCGCGCTACGAGCCGCGCGGGCATCACCGCCGTCGTGTTGAAGACCAGCGTGTCGCCCGGCGCCAGCACCTCGGGCAGGTCGCGCACGACGCGATGCTCGATCCTCCGCTCGTCGCGCCGCACCACGAGCATGCGGGCCGAATCCCGCGGCTCGGCCGGTCGGGTGGCGATGCACTCGGGTGGCAGGTGGTAGTCGAGCTCGTCCGTGCGCACATCGCGATCGTACGGTCCGTACCATCACGGACTTCCCATGACCGCTCACACGACCCCTCTCGGGCCAGCGCCGCTCGGCGTCGCGCGCTCCATCGCCGCCGCGGCCACGTTGCTCCTCGTTGCATCGGTCTCCGTCGGACGCGAAGCGACCGCGCAGGTCGCACCGGAGCGCACCACGCCGGCGCCAGGCGATCGCGCGCCGGCGCCCGAGGCAACTCCCGCCACTCCGTTTCTTCCGACCGTCGTCAACCCGACGCCCGCGCCTTCCGGCGCGGCGCCCGAAGGCATGGTCTGGATTCCCGGCGGCGAATTCTCGATGGGCTGCGAGGACCCGCGCGGCTGCATCTGCGGCGGCCACGAATCGATGCCCGACGCGCGCCCCATCCATCGCGTCTATGTCGATGGCTTCTGGATGGACACGACCGAGGTGACGAACGAGCAGTTCGCCCGGTTCGTCGAGGCGACGCACTACGTGACCGTCGCCGAGCGCGTGCCCACCAAGGAAGAGTTTCCCGACGCGCCGCCGGAGAACCTCGTCGCGGGTTCGACCGTCTTCACGCCGACCCCCGACCCGGTCCCGCTCGACAGCGTCTACCGCTGGTGGCGCTACCAGAAGGGCGCGAACTGGCGCCATCCGCTCGGACCGGAGAGCGACATCAAGGGCCGCGAGAAGTACCCGGTGGTGCACATCGCCTACGAGGATGCCGCGGCGTACGCGAAGTGGGCGGGCAAGCGGCTGCCGACCGAGGCGGAGTGGGAGTTCGCGGCCCGCGGCGGACGCACCGGCCAGAAGTACGCGTGGGGCGACGAGCTCAAGCCCGGCGGCAAGTGGATGGCGAACATCTACGAAGGCGAGTTCCCGGTGAAGGATTCCGGCGAGGACGGCTTCGTCGGCATCGCCCCGGTGGCGCAGTTTCCACCCAACGACTACGGACTCTTCGACGTCGCCGGCAACGTCTGGGAGTGGTGCAGCGACTGGTATCGGCCCGACACGTACGCGCGACAGGTCATGGAATCGCACGGCGCCGTCCTGCGCAACCCGCGCGGACCGAGCGCGTCGTTCGATCCTGCGGAACCCGGCGAGAAGAAGCGCGTCCATCGCGGCGGCTCGTTCCTCTGCACCGACCAGTACTGCACGCGCTACATGATCGGCACGCGCGGCAAGGGCGAGATCAGCACGAGCAGCAACCACCTCGGCTTTCGCTGCGTGAAGGAACCCGAGGCGCCGACCAGCCCGCCTGCGGGCGCGGCGCCGCCTCCCGGTCGCTGACGCACCAGAGGTCATCCGGATTCCAGCAGACCTCCATGCGTTCGACCCCTTGCCGACAGCGGCGACCCACGACGGCATTGAGTTGAGCGGGGCGCGAGAATCGACCGGGACGCGCATCACCGCCACTCGTGGCGCGGATATCGGCGCCTGAGTTCCTTCCTGAGTTCCGGATAGAGCGTCCGCCAGAAGCCCGCCAGGTCGGTCGTGCGCTGCACCGGGCGCTGGTTCGGGCCGAGGATCTCCAGGAGCACGACCTGCCGTCCGGCGGCGATGCGCGGCGTCTCGGCGAGGTCGTAGAGATCCTGGATCCTCGCCCGCCCGATCGGCGGACCTTCCGCGCCATACTCGATGCGCAGGCGCTTTCCGCTCGGCAGCCCCAACGTCTCCGGCGCGTGCTTCTGGACGAACTGCCGATCCTCCCACGAGAGCGCCCCCTGGACCGCCTCGAGACACGGCTTCTCCTGCACCTCGCCGAAGCGGCTCGCGCGACCGACGATCTCATGCAGGATCACGCGGCGATCGTCGTCGTCGTAGGCGATCATCCGGCGCTCCGGAAAGAGCCGGGCGAGCAGGAGCACGCGGGCGATCCACTGCTCGACGCCTTCGTCCCAGCGGGCGAGGCGCAGCTCGCCGCGCATGATGCGCTCGACGATCTCCTCGGCGGCCGACGCGCGGTCGCTCGCGCGGGCGCCCACGTGCTCCGTGCGCGAGAGCTCCAGGTCGTCCACCCCCCCGTGCGGCAGGCGAAGCACGCGCCGCTCGACGCGGCCGGTCGCCCGGCGCCGTCGCTCCATGCATCCTCGGCGACGATCGCGATCCCGTTCGGGAACGCCTCGGCGACGATCGCCTCGTCGAGCGGCGCGGCGACGCCGATCGCGGCGTCCGCGCTTGCCGCCTCGCGGATCTCGCGCGGCTCGAGCGCCTGATCGGACCGGGCTGCGGACCACGCTCTCCTCGGCCAGGACCACGCGCCGACGCCCCGACATCGCGCAGCGGGACGGTTGGCATCGAGCTTGACGGCGATGTGGTCGCCGAAGCTGGGAAAGAACGCCCGCGAGCAGGTCGCGCGTCCACCCTCGTCCAGCGGCATCCGTCGACGGCGCGCTTCGTCTCCTTGCAACTGCTCGACCGTCCGCCACGCCTCGCGCCGCGATCGGCGAGACGCCGTTCGTGCGGCACCAACCCGCGTCGAAGTCGCGTACGCCCGCCTCCACCAGCGCCCCTCGCGCGCCAGGTCCGACGGCGGCTCGCCGCGGCGACCATGCGACCATCTGCGGAGCCTTCGCCGCGGCAGGCTCCATGATGTCGCGCTCGCCGGCCAGCGCGCCCAGACGACCGCGCGGCCAGGCGGCGCCCGTCCGGCAGCGTCGATCAGGAACCGCGAGAGCCGCGGATGCAGGGGAAACTCGGCCATGGCGCGGCCCATGGCCACGAGCCGCCCCGGCTCGTCGACCGCGCCGAGCCGACGCAGCGCCGCCCGCGCCGCGGAGATCGCCTCGGGCGCCGGCGCATCCAGCCAGCGCAGCGCCGCCGGATCGCCGACACCGAGCGCCAGCACGTGAAGCATCGGCTCGGAGAGCTCCAGGCGCAGGATCTCGGGAAGATCGCGCTCGCGGCGCTGGGCGTGATCGGACTGCGTCCAGAGGCGCACGCACGCGCCCGGCGCGGTGCGGCCGGCGCGACCGGCTCGCTGCTCGGCGCTCGCCCGGCTGATCGGCTCGACCCGCAGCGTGTTGATGCCGCGCGAGGTGCGTCGTGTCGATGGATGCGGGCCAACCCGGCGTCGATCACGACGCGGATCCCGGGAATCGTGAGCGACGTCTCGGCGACGTTCGTCGAGACGATCACCCGCCGCCGCGCGCCCGGCGCCCACGGCAGCGTCCTGCTCGGCGGCAGCGAAGCCATGCAACCCCGAAGCTCGACATCGAGGCGCGAACGGAAGCCGCCGTCGGATCGCGTCGAGCCGTCCTGCCGATCTCGTGCGCCGGGCATGAAGACGAGCGCGTCGCCGTCGTCGCAGCGAGGATCGTCGAGCGCTGCGTCGCCTGTTCCGCCGCAAGATCCGCGCAGGCAGCGCTTGCGCTCGCCATGAAGCGCACATCGACGGGGAACGCCCGCCCCTCGATGCGGATCGGCGCGACCTCGAGGAATCGCGGAAACCCTTCGACATCGAGCGTCGCCGACATGACGACGAGCCGAAGGTCGCGCCGCGCTTCGATTCGCGCGTAGCCGAACGAGCAAGGCGAGGATCAGGTCCGCATCGACGCTCCGCTCGTGAAACTCGTCCAGCACCACGCACGAGGCCGCCGTCGGCTCCGGCGACGCGATCATCCGGCGGAGGAAGAGCCCCTCGTCATGAAGACCACACGCGTCGGCGCCGAGACCGCCGAATCATGGCGTGTCTGGAAGCCGACCAGCCCGCCGACAGGTGCGCAGCAGCTCCGCGGCGACGCGGCGGGCGACCATGCGCGTCGCGAGCCGGCACGGTTGGCCGACGATCCGTCCATCTCCGATGCCGACCTCGGCGGCCGCGGCAGAGGATCTGCGGCACCTGCGTCGTCTTGCCACCGCGGTCGGCGCTGAGAGCACGAGCGGCCTCCCGCTGCGCACGTGCTCGACGATCGCGGCCAACATGGGCGTTGACCGGAAGCGAGGACAGCGCGACGCGCTGCGCGGCATGACCGCAGTTGTAGGGCGGCCTCTCGCGCCGCGCAGCGGCTGCGATCCAGCAACGCTGACGCCAGAGGCAACCACCCTTGCGCCCGACCCTACACTCGCCCCCAATGGCCGCCCCCACAGAAACCACCGCCATCATCTACACGATGCCGCGTCAATATCCACGAGCGCAAGCGGGTCCTGAAGGACATCACGCTGGGCTACTACTACGGCGCGAGATCGGCGTCCTCGGGCTCAACGGTTCGGGCAAAACCGCTGCTGAGGATCATGGCGGGTGTCGACAAGGACTTCGAGGGGACGATCCGGGGCGGCCCAGAACTACGCCATCTACCTCGAGCAGGAACCGCTGCGGAACGAGACGCGCACCGTGCGCGACGTGCTGCGCGAGGGCGTGCAGCCGACGCTGGACCTGCTCGCCGAGTTCGATCGCGTCAGCGAGCGGCTTCGCCGAGCCGCTCGACGCGGACGAGATGGATCAGCTCCTCGCGCGACGGGGTCATCGAGGAGAAGCTCGACGCCGTCGGCGCATGGGAGCTCGAGTCGCAGCTCGAGATGGCGGCCGATGCGCTGCGCTGCCCGCCGATGGACCAGCCGCTTCCGACGTGCTCGGGCGGCGAGAAGCGGCGCGTGGCGCTCTGTCGCCTCCTGCTGAGCAAGCCCGACGTCCTGCTGCTCGACGAGCCCACCAACCACCTCGACGCGGAGAGCGTCGCGTGGCTCGAGCAGCACCTCCAGCGCTTCCCGGGAACGGTCATCGCCGTCACCCACGACCGGTACTTCCTCGACAACGTCGCCGGCTGGATCCTCGGCTCGATCGCGGCGGGGATTCCGTGGAAGGCGCTTCACTCGTCGTGGCTCGAACAGAAGAAGGCGCGCGGCCTGGCCGTCGAGGAGAAGCAGGAGTCGCTGCGCCAGCGCACCCTCCAGCGCGAGCTCGACTGGATCCGCCAGAATCCCAAGGGGCGCCGGGCGAAGAGCAAGGCGCGCATCAGCGCTCGTACGAGAAGCTGCTCAACGAGGATGGATCGCGGCAGCAGCCGCGGTGGAGATCTACCTGCCGCGGGGCCACCCGGCCCCGGGAACCTCGTCATCGAGGCGAAGGACGAGACCTGGCCAAGGGCTACGGCGACCGGCTCCTCTTCGAGCACGTCGACTTCTCGCTCCCGCCAGGCGCGATCGTCGGTGTCGTGGGTCCCAACGGCGCGGGCAAGACGACGCTCTTCAAGCTCATCACCGAGACCGGGAACGTGATGCGGGAACGCTGCGCGTCGGCGAGACCGTGAAGATCGGCTACGTCGAGCAGGGACGCGACACGCTTCCGGCGGGCAAGAGCATCTGGGAGGCGATCTCCGACGGGGACGAGGAGATCATGCTCGGCGCGCGAAGATGAACTCCGCGCCTTCGTCGCCCGCTTCGGCTTCACCGGGCAGGATCAGCAGAAGCTCGTCGACACGCTCTCCGGAGGCGAGCGCAACCGCGTGCACCTGGCCCGCATGCTGCGGAGCGGTGCGAACGTCCTCCTGCTCGACGAGCCGACGAACGACATCGACGTCAACACTTCGCCCTCGAGGACGCGCTCGATGCAGGTTCGCCGGCTGCACGCCCGTCGTGATCAGCCACGATCGGTGGTTCCTCGATCGCGTCGCGACGCGCATCCTCGCGTTCGAGGGCGACTCACAGGTGGTCTGGTTCAACAGCAACTGGTCGGCCTACGAGGAGGATCCCGACATCGCCGCTGGGAACGGCCGCGGACCAGCCGCATCGCGTCGCCTATCGGCCGCTCGTGCGGCAGTAGCGCGACATCGCACGCTCACGTCAGCCAGCCCCGCACCTGCTGCGCCCGCCATCGCCAGCAGCGCTGGCGAACAACGCCAGCAGCCAGCAGGGCAGCCACCGCCACCAGAGGATGGGCATCAGCGCCCGCCCATGGCAGGATGTAGCGGTCAGGGTGCCGAGAACGCCTGCGTGGTCGAGTACAGGCCGATCCCGAGGCGAGCGTCAGAAGGTGAGCCGGCCGAGGAGCCGTTCGTCGGTCTCGGGCGATGCATCGGCGCGACGGCTTCGCCGAGAGCGCGCCGAGCGCTTGAGCGATGCGGCGCTGAGCAGCAGCGCGCAGAGCACGATCGACGCTGCACCACGATCGACGCGCCCTGCGGCAGGCCCGCGCTCGCCGCAGATCGAGGTAGCGGACGAGTCCCTCGGGCACACGCTCGCCCATGCCGCGGGTGGCGGCACGCCGATGCCAGCGCCGGTGGCGCCAGCGCGCCGGATCGCGCCGAGGAGCCCCGCGCCGGCGGCGATCCACCATCGCGCGCAGCACGTCGGGATCGTTGGCGATGCGCCGGCCGATCAGCCCGACGCCGACAACCGGCTCGAGAGGATCACGCCACGCCGGCCAGAGGAGCACCGCGGTCCACGGCACGAGCGCGCGAGGAGGTACGGCATTCCATTGCACCAGCGGCGTCGCGCCGCCGAGATGGTGCATGTCGCGGTATCCAGGCTCGCCGAGGCCGCCCCAGCGCACGCTGAGCAGCACGCGGCTCAATCCGGCGAGCGCCGTCGCCAGCCACCACGGCCGAGGCGCGCGGCCGTCGCCTTGCATCGCACGATGCAGCATGCCGCGGCGAAGGCGACCGCATGCGCACGCAGTTGTGCAGCGCGCCGAGAGGAGCACTCCCATAGAGGATCAGGCCCGCGACGGGATGTGCGCCGCGGCCGTCGACCACGCCGAGACCGGCCATCGTCGCGCGCCCCGTCGACCGACGCCGTCGCGCCGGTCCATCCGCGGCTCCGCGCGAGGAAGCCCCAGACGAAGGCGAGCAGCTGAAGAGCGTGGTCGTGACGAAGAGCGGCTCGCTCATCACGAGCTGACCGAGGACGAGTTGCTGCGGCAGGAGGCAGTAGAGCGCCGCGACCGCGACCAGTCCCGCTCCGACGACCCCCGCGCGGCGCGCGAGCAGCAGCAGCGGAACGACGCCGGCGACGAAGCACGCCACCGTGATCCACCGCAGGTCGGCGAGCGTGCCGCCCACGATCGCGCCGAGCGCCGCGTACGGCCAGATCATCCCGGGCCCTTTCGTCTCCTCGAAATCGATCGCGGTGCGCACCGACCAGCCATCGCGCAGGATGCCGTCGATGGGAACGCGGATCCACTGCTCGTCGAAGCGCGGTCCCAGCGCGGCGACGTCGCACACCCCACGGAGCGTGACGGCGATGACGATCACCAACATGAGCGAGCCGAGGAGCCACCAACGCCCGGTTCGCCCCCGCGGGTGGGACGACCCGGAAGACGCGGCGGCTCGCTGGGTCGTTGGGCATGGCAGCGAACTATTCGAAGCGAGGGCGCTGGAATCCACGGCGCCGGCCTCGGCGCGAGGAACTCGGCGGGTGGCGAGGCGCGCGGTGCAGCGGCGTCAGGACGCGCCGGCTGCGCCGCCGCGGAACCGGCCGCTTGCGACGCCGACGCCTTGCGCGTCCAACGGCCTTGCCCGACGCGGGCTTCTTCCGCTTGGACGCGGCCTTGCGCGTCGGCGAGGCGCTGGAAGCGCTGCGAGCGCCCGTCGGGAGGCCGATTCGAGGCCGCTGTCGCCAGCCGCAAGGATCACCCGTCCGCCGGTGCGCGACACGGTGACGGGCGACCATCGCTGAAGCCAGAGCTTGATCGTGGCTCCAAGCTGTGCAGGGCTGTTGTCGGTGACGTCTTCGGTGGGCATGACGGTGTCGCTTCCTGGCTGGAGGAGGAACGTTCGCTGCGCTGATGCTCCCGCGCCATCACTTCGACAGCGTGGTGTCCAGCGACGCGGCGACCTCGCGGTGACGCCGGGCGTCGCCGCCGCCTTCACTGACGATCGAGTCGGCGGCGACGATGAAGTGGTCGACGAGATCGCTCGGCGAGGCCGAGGGTTGGCGGCCATCCACTCGTTGAACGCGGCCATCCGCGGCCGCGACGCGAGCTGCGGCGACGCTCTTCGCGGCCGCGACGGACCCCGGCTTTGGTCCGCCGCGTCGGCAGCGCGGCGGCCAACCGATGCGGGCTCGTTCATCCGAAGGGTGTGGTTCCATTCGTCTGGCTGAGCGTCCCCATCGTCGTGGGCAACGGCTGCACCGCGGATGGATCGTCCATGCGGCGTGCAGGTCGCGATCAGCACGCCAAGGAGACCACCCTCGAGGATCAGGACGTCGAAGCCGATGAAGCCGATGGCCGATGGCCGCGGGAACGTCTCGTTGAGCGACACGAAGTTGTCCGCGAGGTACCCGAAGCGGATGTCGCCGCCGGGCAGCGTCGACGAGACGGCGTCCGAGAGCACCTTGAGGTTGTCCCGATAGTTCGCCACGGCGTCACGCTCGGAGAGGTCGGGCATCGCCAGCCGCGCCGCGGGATTGGCCGCGCCGCCCGCTCCACCCGCCGCGGCGCTCCCGCCGCGCACGTCGCCGCCGAACGCCTCGGTGGTGTTGAGCGCGACGTTGACACCGCCGACGAAGTAGACGCGGTTGATCACGCGCAGGAAGAGCATCCGCTGCCGCTCGTCGGGCCGCGCCGCGGCCTGGTCGTGCAACAACCAGAGCATGGCGCGGACCTCGGGCCTGCGCGACCAACCGTTCAGCGCTTCGAAGAGCTCGTTGGTCGCGAGCCCGTAGGCGATGGCGTCGCTGAGCGTCACCGACGCCTGGGCGCGCTCGGCGCCGGCGAGGCCCAGCGCGATGGGGATGCCCTGCACGGGCAGCGCCAGCGAGAGTCCGCCGCTGCGCGAGACGTCGAAGGAGTAGGTCGGAAACGCAGCCAGCGGCGCCTCGGCGGCGGCGAAGCGACGCGTCGACGGTGGGCCTTCGGCCGCCGCCGCCGCGGCCGCGGCCGGCGTCGGCCGGGGATGCGGCACCGCGGCATAGGTGCCCTGCCAGTAGCCCGACTGATAGAAGTCCTTGTAGAAGCCCGTGAGATCGCGAAGCCGCGCCAGGTGGTTCGAGAGGGGCAGGTAGCCCTGTTCGTCCCACGTCGCGACCTCGTCCTGCGACGGCACCTCGACCAGGAAGACATCGCCCGGCTGGAGATCTTCGGTGAGCGGATAGACCGGCATCACCTGACTGGCGCGGATCAGGAACGACCAGTTCTTGGCGACCTCCTCGGACTGGTCTCGCACCGACGCCGTGGCGTCGCAGCCGGCAAGCGCGAGCACGGCGACGGCGGTCGATCCCAGCGATGCGAATGTTGTTCCCCGCGACATGGCGTCGAACCTCCCGTGGTCGACGCGAGTCTCGTGCGTCGCGGCGGACTCGTCAAGTGGCTGCGCCGCGCGATCAGACCAGGTCGACCAGGACCTCGTTGGCCAGCAGCAGCCCACGCCGCGTCAACGCCCAGTTTCCACCGCGACGAACGAGCAGGCCCAAGTCGACGTGCCGAGTGAAGGCGGCGCGCCGCTCGACTGCGTCGGCGCCGGTCGCGAGGAGCTCGTCCACCACGCGCGCCTCGAGCCCGTCGATCAGGCGCAGTCCGAGCATCAGGAGCTCGCCGCTGCGCGTCCGCGCGTCGACCGACTCGACGTCGATCACGGGCGACCACGGCGTCGTCGCCAGCCAGTCGCCGAGCCGCGGGACGTTCCTCCAGCGCACCCCCTGGACGTGAGCGCTGGCGGAGGGGCCGAAGGCCCACCAGTCGCGGTTGCGCCAATAGCCCAGGTTGTGTCGGCACCGATGGGTGCGCGCCGCGCGGGCCGGGTCGGACCGGGCCGAAGACGGCGCCCGACGCCGCGCCCAGTTGCTGATCTCGTACTGTTCGAAGCCCGCCGCGGCGAGCCGGTCGATGGTCATCTCGAGCATCGCCGCCTCGAGCTCGTCGTCGCATGGAATGAACTCGCCGGCCCGAAGACGCGAGGTCATCGCCGTGTTCGGCTCGTAGGTGAGGCCGTAGCACGAGAGGTGATCCGTGTGCAGCGAGAGCGCCTGGTCGAGATCGTGCGACCACTTCTCGAGCGTCTCGCCGGGGATGCCGAAGATCAGGTCGATGCTGATGTCGTCGATTCCTGCGGCCCGGAAGGTCTCGACGGCACGCCGCACCGACGATGGATCGTGCCACCGCTCCAGCGTCCTGAGCTGGTGCGGGTCGAACGACTGCGCACCGATGCTCGCGCGATTCACGCCGCCGGCGACGAGCACGTCGGCGAGCTCGCGCGTCACCGTCTCCGGGTTGGCCTCGACCGTGAACTCGCCACCTGCGGCCAGCGGCAGGTGGCGCCGCATGGCACCGAGCAGCTCGCGCCAGAGCCCGGCCGCCAGCAGCGTCGGGGTGCCGCCTCCGACGAAGATCGTCTCGACCGGCCGCGTCCAGCGCGAGGCGGCCGACGCGATCTCGTCGATCAGGCGGGCCACATACGACGCCTGCCGATCGTCCCGATCGACGAACGAGTAGAAGTCGCAGTAGTGACACTTGTGAAAGCAGAACGGCACATGGATGTACGCCCCGTCGACACCCTCGACGCCATGGACGATCGCCGGCAGATCGGCGACGGTTCGTTGCGCACCCGCCGAGTCGCGCGGTCCACCGGCGCAACGCTCGTCATCGCCGACCCCGGCCGGACGAGGCGTCGCCGCGCCCGCCGCCGGCATCGGGTCGCCTCCAAGAACCGTGAGCCCGATCGGCGTCATGCGAGGACGAGCATACGTCGCGATCATCCGGCCATCCGGACATCGCGACCCGTGAACCAGACGTGCTCGAGTGCTACCCTCTCCCCTTCCCTCTCCAGCCGCTCCATGCCACCCACGGTTCCAATCAACACGGCCGTCGTCGGACTCCAATGGGGCGACGAAGGCAAGGGCAAGATCGTCGATCTGCTCACCGCCGAGCATGATGTCGTCGTGCGCTACAACGGTGGCGCCAACGCCGGCCATTCCGTGGTGGTCGACGGAGAGCGCTACGCCCTCCACCTGATCCCCAGCGGGATCCTCTATCCGGACAAGCGCTGCGTCATCGGCAACGGCGTCGTCGTGGATCCGGAGAAGCTTCTCGAGGAGATCGACGGCTTGCGCCGCCGCGGCGTCGTCGTCGGCGACAACCTGACCGTCTCGGATCGCGCCCATGTGGTCATGCCCTATCACAAGGAGCACGACGCCGCGCTCGAGCGCATGCTCAGCGTGCGCGCCCGGGCGGGGGACGCGGACCTCTCCATCGGGACGACGAAGCGCGGCATCGGCCCGGCGTACGCCGACAAGGTCCATCGATCGACCGCGATCCGCGTCGGCGAGCTCCTCGATCCCCCGCGGCTCCGACGGCGCCTCGATGTGATCTGCCGCATCCGGACCGCCGAGCTTGCGGCGCTCGGGGTCGACACGTCGCCACTCGATCCCATCGAGCTCTCCGAGCGCTTCGCGCGCCTCGGGGCGCGCCTGGCACCGCACGTCGCCGACACCGCGTACCTGCTCCACGACTGCCTCCGCGACGGGCGCCGCATCCTCTTCGAGGGCGCGAACGCCTGCCTGCTCGACATCGATCATGGAACGTATCCCTACGTGACCAGCAGCAACTGCTCGACGCTGGGCATTCCAGCCGGCACCGGAGTGCCCGGCAACCGAATCGGCCGCGTGCTGGGCATCATGAAGGCGTACTCGACGCGCGTGGGTGCGGGCCCCTTCCCCACCGAGCAGGAGAACGAGATCGGCCACCGCATCCGCGAGCGCGGGCGGGAGTATGGCACGACGACCGGACGGCCGCGCCGATGTGGATGGCTCGACCTGGTGGCGGTGCGCTACTCCGCGATGATCTGCGGCGTCACCGGACTGGCGTGCATGCTCCTCGATGTGCTCAGCGGATTCGACGAGCTGAGGCTCTGCACGCGCTACCGCCTCCCGGACGGAACCGTCACCGATCGATTCATCCCCGACGCCGAGCGATTGGGCGGCGTCCAGCCGATCTACGAGACCATGCGCGGATGGTCCGACGAGATCGTCGACGCGTCCGATCGCCGACGGCTTCCGGAAGCGGCGCAGGCGTATCTCGCCCGGATCGAGGCCGTGGTCGGCGCGCCCGTCGAGATCGTGAGCGTCGGACCGGAGCGCCGCCAGACGATCGGCGTGGGCTGAATCGCCGGCGCGCCGCGAACCGCCGCGCGTCGCCGCGAGTACCATCTGTTCCGTGACGACCGCCGCCATTCACGCCCCCCAAGCCGCGGAATCGTTC
The DNA here is from genome assembly GCA_046350555.1 of Phycisphaerales bacterium. Taxonomy (GTDB): domain Bacteria; phylum Planctomycetota; class Phycisphaerae; order Phycisphaerales; family SM1A02; genus JAXMAF01. The sequence goes on along the minus strand of JAXMAF010000011.1, from coordinate 138,022 downwards.
TCGCTTCCGCGCGAGCGGCTGCCGCGCCACGTGGCGATCATCATGGATGGCAATGGACGCTGGGCCGCCCGGCAGGGTCTGCCGCGGGTGCTCGGCCATCGCGCCGGCGTGCGCACCGTTCGCGAGATCGTGGCCGAGGCGGCGCGCCTGGAGATCGAGGCGATCACGCTGTACAGCTTCTCGTCGGAGAACTGGAAGCGTCCGGCGGAGGAGGTCAACGGCCTGATGGAGCTCTGCCGCGAGCACCTCGTCGCCCAACGCGAGGAGCTCATGGCCAACGGCGTCCGATTCCGCGCCATTGGCCGGCTGGACGGCCTTCCCGAGAGCGTCCGGCGCGAGCTGAGCGAGACCGAGACCGCCACGCGGCACGGCTCGAAGACGACGATGGTGCTGGCGCTCAACTACGGCGCCCGCGCCGAGCTGGTCGATGCCATGCGGGCGATCGCCCGAGCCGTCGCCGCCGGCACGCTTCGGCCGGACGCCATCGACGAGGCGGTCATCGATCGGAACCTCTACACCGCGGGGCTTCCCGATCCGGACCTGCTCATCCGCACCGCAGGCGAGCTTCGACTCTCCAACTACCTGCTCTGGCAGATCAGCTACGCCGAGATTCACGTCACCGACGTCCTCTGGCCGGACTTCTCCGTGACCGATCTTCATCTGGCCTTGAGCGACTTCGCCGGCCGGCGCCGTCGGTTCGGCGGACTCGATCAAGCGCCGCCGAAGCCGTAGGTCCTTTCTCAAGATCCAGGCCGCCGCCCGCCGGGACGGACGGTGGGCTAGCCCTGAAATCCTTGCTTCGGCCCAATTCTTCGTTTGCGAAGTTCGGCTTTCGGAAGTACGTTTTTCCTTGGACGCACGGTGGTCGACCGAGGCAGGCCATCGGACAGCGCCGTGGGAGGAAGGGGTCCGGCACGCATTCGCGCTCCGCGAAGCTGCCCCGTTTCGCGCTCGACAATGGAACGCGAACCACGCATGAATCGGTGCGCGCTGGCCTGGATCACGCTGCGTCGGCAGGTCCGTCCGCGGAGGTCTGAGACGCCCCGCACCATTCGCACCGTCCTGTCTCGCCCGTGGGGCTTCGGATCAGGGCAGCAACCCTGCGAGGAGAATCGAGAGCATGAACCGCAACACATTTGTCCTCGGTGGCCTCGCCATCGCCGTGGACGTTCAGCGGCGAGCCGCCACCACCTTCACCGGGCGCGGGCAGAACGATCCCGGACAGCAACCCGGCCGGGTTCACGTCCATGATCACGGTCAACGACGACTTCTTCGTCGGCGACATCACGGTCGACCTTGTTGGCCTGACCTACACCGATCGGCGACCTCGTCGTCACGCTCACGCACGTCACCGACGGCAAGCGACGAACCTTCAATCGCGTCGGCAAGACCGATGCGACGACTGGATTCGGCGACAGCAGCAACCTTGGTGGCACGTACAGCTTCAACGACTCGTACGTCGGCAACCTCTGGACCGCGGCCGGTGGCGGAACGGACTTCGTCGTCTCGCCGGGCAACTACTTCGCCTCGGCTCCCTGACCGCCAAGGTCACGCTGCTCTCGCAGTTCGGCAGCACGAACGCCATGGGCACATGCGTTTCGATCGTCGATTTGGCAGGCGGCGACACCGAACGCTCGGATCGTGGAACCTCTCCTTCGTGAAGTCCCCCGTCCTCGAGCGCCGAAAGCGCCTTGCCGCTGCTCGGTCTTGCCGGACTGACTGGCGGCCGACGCCGTCGCGCCTGATGCAAATCGGTCGACTCGACCGACGCTCCATCGCTTTTTTCTCAACCGCCTGTGCCTTGGCTTGGGCGGTTTCTTTGTTCCGGGCCGTCGACTGGAAACCACGCGAGGATCCGCTGCTTCGCGCTCCGGAGCCGCATCGCCGCGCGCAGGCCACACGACGGAAGCGCGAGATGCCGCCGCGAAGATGGAGAATTGCGCCAACCGCGGCATTTCCATCTTGTGCTGCCATCTCGCATCCGCTACAAGACCTTTCACGTCGGGGACCGCGGTGGTGTGTGGGAGGGTTGGTCGACTCGGTCCGATCGGGGTGGGGGTGGGGGTAGGCGATTCAACTTGCGCACGCGCCTCAAGCGGCCTCGCGGAAGTTCCGTCGGCTGCTTGCGTGGAGCCGCTGACGGGACACCGCACTGCCGCGCGCATCGTTCGATGCGTCGCGCTCGCAGTCGGCGAAGGACGCCCTCTTCCTGTTCACGCAGGAGACCTTCGCAATGACCCTTCGGTTCTGCATCGGCGCCGCGGCCATCCTGGCCAGCGGTTGTCTCGCCGCCTCGTCGTACGCCGCGACCTACTCGGGCACGGGCGGGCCAATCCCAGACGGCGCTTCCCTCACCGGACCTCCTGGCGTGATCGCATCCGATGTGACCGTCTCCGACTCCCTGGCGATCCAGGGACTGACCGTCACCGTCAACGGACTCGTGCACACCTGGTGCGGCGACGTGATCATCACACTGACCCATGTGAACACCGGCGCAACCTGCACGCTGGTGAGCCGCATCGGGCTTCCAGCCAATCCCGGACCGATCGATTTCGGGGACAGCAGCAACTACAACGGCAACTACGGGTTCGCCGACACGTTCACGGCAAACATCTGGACCGCGGCGGCGGCCGGTGGAACGACCTACATCATCCCACCCGGCGGCTATGTCGCGACTGCACCGGTGACCGGGTATCCGGTGAGCATCCTCGGCGTCTTTGGCGGAACGGACTCCGCCGGAACGTGGCGATTGACGATCAGCGACGCCGTCGCCGGGGACAAGGGTTCGTTCACCGGATGGACCTTGGAGATCGCGGGCGTTCCCTTCGACTTGGACACCGACGGCGACGGCACACCCGATCTCAGCGATGGCTGCCCCAACGATCCCAACAAGATCGCGCCTGGCATGTGTGGCTGCGGCGTTCCCGACACCGACAGCGACCGCGATGGAACTCCCGACTGCAATGACGGCTGCCCGAACGATCCCAACAAGATTGCGCCTGGGGCCTGCGGCTGCGGCGTCGCCGATGTCGACAGCGATGGCGACGGCGTGCCCAACTGCGAGGACAACTGCCCTGAAGGATCCGAACAAGGTCGAGCCAGAACCTGTGGCTGCGGCGTCGCCGACACCGACAGCGACCGTGACGGAACTCCCGACTGCAATGACGGCTGCCCAAACGATCCCAACAAGATCGCGCTCGCACGTGCGGCTGTGGCGTTCTCGACACTGACAGCGACCGCGATGGAACTCCCGACTGCAACGATGAAGCCGCCTGAACGATCCCAACAAGACGCGTTGCCTGGCACGTGCGGCTGTGGCGCCGACACCGACAGCGACCGTGACGGAACTCCCGACTGCAGTGACGGCTGCCCGAACGATCCGAAGAAGATCGAGCCGGGAACGTGCGGCTGCGGCGTTCCCGACGCCGACAGCGACCGTGACGGAACTCCCGACCGCAACGACGGCTGTCCGAACGATCCCAACAAGATCGCGCCCCGCACGTGCGCCGTGGCGTGCCGGACACCGACAGCGACCGTGACGGAACTCCCGACTGCAACGATGGCTGCTCGAACGATCCGGTCAAGATGCCCGCGCTTGGCACGTGCGGTTGCGGCGTAGCTGGCGGACACCGACAGCGACTGCGACGGAACTCCTGACCGCAATGACGGCTGCCCACACGACCCGAAGAAGATCGAGCCGGGAACGTGCGGCTGTGGCGTTCTACACGGACAGCGACCGTGACGGAACGCCTCGACCGCAACGACGGCTGTCCGAACGATCCCAACAAGATCGCCCGCACGTGCGGCCGCGGCGTAGCCGACACCGACAGCGACCGTGACGGAACTCCCGACTGCAGTGACGGCTGCCCGAACGATCCGAAGAAGATCGAGCCGGGAACGTGCGGCTGCGGCGTTCCCGACGCCGACAGCGACCGTGACGGAACTCCCGACTGCAACGACGGCTGTCCGAACGATCCCAACAAGATCGCGCCTGGCACGTGCGGCTGTGGCGTGACCGACACTGACAGCGACCGCGACGGAACTCCCGACTGCAACGATGGCTGTCCGAACGATCCCGACAAGATTGCGCCTGGGGCCTGCGGCTGCGGCGTCGCCGATGTCGACAGCGATGGCGACGGCGTTCCCAACTGCGAGGACAATTGCCCGAAGGATCCGAACAAGGTCGAGCCCGGAACCTGTGGCTGCGGCGTGCCCGACACCGACACGGACGGCGACGGAAAGCCGGACTGCAACGATGGCTGCCCACACGATCCGAAGAAGATCGAACCGGGAACGTGCGGCTGTGGCGTGCCGGACACCGACAGCGACCGCGACGGAATTCCGACCGCAACGACGGCTGTCCGAACGATCCCAACAAGATCGAGCCGGGAACGTGCGGCTGTGGCGTGCCGGACACCGACAGCGACCGTGACGGAACTCCCGACTGCAACGATGGCTGCCCGAACGATCCCAACAAGATCGCGGCCTGCACGCGGCCGCGGCGGCCGACACCGACAGCGACCGTGACGGAACTCCCGACCGTGGTGACGGCTGCCCGAACGATCCGAAGAAGATCGAGCCGAACGCGTGGCTGCGGGCGTTCTGGACGCCGACAGCGACCGACGGAACTCCTGATCAACGACGGGCTGTCCGACCGATCCCAACAAGACGGCCCTGCACGTGGCGGCTGTGGCGTTCCCGACGCCGACAGCGACCGTGACGGAACGCCCGACTGCAACGACGGCTGTCCGAACGATCCCGCAATGCAAGATCGCAAGCCGGGGCCTGCGGCCGCGGCGTCGCCGATGTCGACAGCGATGGCGACGGCGTGCCCAACTGCGAGGACAGCCGTCTGAAGGATCCTGAACAAGGTCGAGCCAGAACTGCGCTGCGGCGTCGCCGACACCGACAGCGACCGTGACGGAACCCTGACCGTACGACGGCTGCCCAACGATCCCAACAAGATCGCGCCCGGCACGTGCGGCTGCGGGCGTTCCCGACATCGACAGCGACCGGCGATGGAACTCCCGACTGCAACGACGGTCCCTCGAACGATCCCAACAAGATCGCGCGCCTGGCATGTGCGGTTGCGGCGTGCCGGACACCGACAGCGACCGCGACGGAAATCGAACGGCAACGATGGCTGCCCGAACGATCCCAACAAGATCGCCCGCACGCGGCTGCGGCGTAGCCGACACGGACAGCGACCGCGATGGAACTCCTCGACTGCATGACGGCTGTCCGAACGATCCGACGAAGATCGAGCCGAACGCGCTCGCGGCGCGCCCGACACCGACACGGACGGCGACGGAACGCCGGACTGCATCGATACGTCTACACGATCCGGAAGAAGATCGAGCCGGGAACATGCGGCTGCGGCGTTCCGCGACGCCGACAGCGACCGCGATGGAACTCCTGACCGCAACGACGGCTGTCCGAACGATCCGAAGAAAGATCGAGCCGGAACGCAGCCAGGGCGTGCCGGACACCGACAGCGACCGCGACGGAACTCCCGACTGCAATGACGGCTGCCCGAACGATCCCAAGAAGATCGCGCCTGCACGTGCGGCTGCGGCGTAGCCGACACCGACAGCGACCGTGATGGAACTCCGACTGCAATGACGGCTGCCCGAACGATCCGAGAAGATCGAGCCGCAACGCGGCTGTGGCGCCCGACATCGACAGCGACCGCGATGGAACTCCGACTGCAACGACGGCTGTCCGAACGATCCCAACAAGATCGCGCCGGGGACGGGGACGTGGTGTCGCCGATGTCGACAGCGATACGGCGTTCCCAACTGCGAGGACAACTGCCCGAAGGATCCGAACAAGGTCGAGCCCGGAACCTGTGGCTGCGGCGTGCTCGACACCGGACATCGACGGCGACGAAAGCCGGGACTGCAACGATGGCTGCCCACTGATCCGAAGAAGATCGAACCGGGAACGTGCGCCAGGTGCCGGACACCGACAGCGACCGCGACGGAATTCCCTGGACCGCAACGACGGCTGTCCGAACGATCCCAACAAGACGTGCCCGGCACGTGCGGCTGTGGCGGGCAGTCGACACCGACAGCGACCGTGACGGAACTCCCGACCGCAGTGACGGCCGCTCCAACGATCCGAAGAAGATCGAGCCGGGAACGTGCGGCTGTGGCGTTCCCGATCGACAGCGACCGCGATGGAACTCCCGATTGCAACGACGGCTGTCCGAACGATCCCAACAAGATCGCGGCCTCGGCACGTGCGGCTGTGGCGTGACCGACACCGACAGCGACCGCGACGGAACTCCCGACTGCAACGATGGCTGCCCGAACGATCCCAACAAGATCGTGGTGCTCCGCACGTGCGGCCGTGGCGTAGCCGACACGGACAGCGACCGCGACGGAACTCCCGACCGCAACGACGGCTGTCCGAACGATCCCAACAAGATCGCCGGCACCTTGCGGCCAGGGAGCGTTGCCGACATGGACACTGACCGTGACGGAACTCCGACTGCAACGACAGCTGTCCGAACGATCCCGACAAGATTGCGCCGGGGCCTGCGGCTGCGGCGTCGCCGATGTCGACAGCGATGGCGATGGCGTTCCCAACTGGCGGTGACAACTGCCCGAAGGATCCGAACAAGGTCGAGCCCGGAACCTGTGGCTGGTATGCCCGGACACCGACACGGACGGCGACGGAAAGCCGGACTGCAACGATGGCTGCCCACACGATCCGAAGAAGATCGAACTGGGAACGTGCGGCTGTGGCGCGCCGGACACCGACAGCGACCGCGACGAAATCGACCGCAACGACGGCTGTCCGAACTGATCCAGCAAGATCGACGGGAAACGTGGTCGCGGCGTTCCTGGACATCGACAGCGACCGTGATGAACCTCGACCGCAACGACGCTGTCCGAACGATCCCAACAAGATCGCGCCGGGGACCCATGGCCGTGCCGCCGATGTAGACAGCGATGGCGACGGCGTTCCCAATCCGCGAGGACAACTGCCCGAAGGATCCGAACAAGGTCGAGCCCGGAACCTGTGGTTGTGGCGTGCCCGGACACCGATACGGACGGCGACGAACGCTGACCGCAACGACGGCTGTCCCCAACGATCCTTAACAAGACGCGCCAAGGCAGGTGGTCAGTGGCGTCGCCGACACGGACACGGATGGGGATGGCGTTCCCAACTGCAACGACGGCTGCCCGAACGATCCGAAGAAGATCGAGCCGTGAACGTGCGGCTGTGGCGTTCCCGACACCGACAGCGACCGCGATGGAACGCCCCACTGCAAAGACGGATGTCCGGAACGATCCCGACAAGATGCGCCGGGAACGTGCGGGCCAGGCGTTCTCGACATCGACAGCGCGATGGCGACGGGACAACCGACTGCAACGACGGGTGTCCGAACGATCCGGCGAAGATCGATGTGGGTGCCTGGTGGTGCCGTGCGTCGCTGATCGCGACAGCGATGGCGACGGAACGCTCGACTGCGACGACGGATGTCCGACCGATCCCGCGAAGGTCTCCCGGGTGCTCAGAGCGTGGCGTCGCCGACCGCGACAGCGCGATGGCGACGGAACGCCCGGACTGCAACGACGGCTGCCCGAACGATCCGGCATCGATCGACGCCGGCGACTGCGGTTGCAGCGCGAGCAAGCGCCGGCGATCAAGCGCGCCATTCACGATGGTCCGTTCTGCGTGAGCGCCGAGGGCGCGGGCTGCCGTTTGCGACATCGACTGACCTGCTGCACCGCGCATTGATGCGCTGTGCGTCGAGGAGGCGGCGTCGCTTCCGCTCCGCGGTTGCAGCGCCGCCGTCGTGCGGCGACGCCGCCAACGGCAGTTGCTGCTCCGAGCACGACGGGCCGTTCTGCGATCAGGCGGCGTGCTGCGCCGCGGTGTGCGATCTCGACCGGCTCTGCTGCACCGTCCAGTGGGATGCATCGTGCGCGCAGGTCGCGGCGGTCCTTCCCGCCTGCGGATGCGCGCCGCCGGCGTGCCCCGGAAGCGGTTGTTGCTTCGCGGCCCACGGCGGAGTCGGTTGTGCGATTCAGTCGTGCTGCGATGCGGTGTGCGCGGTGGATGGCTTCTGCTGCGCAACCGCGTGGGATGCCACGTGCGCCTCGCTGGCGAGCCAGGTCTGCTGCCCCACCGACCTCAATCACGATGGAGTGATCGACGGCGGCGACCTCGGCCTCTTCTTCCTCGGGCTGTTTGGTGGTCCGACCTCGCCGGCGACTTCAACTGCGACGGAGTGATCGATGGCAGCGACCTCGGTCTGCTCCTCAGCAAGTGGGGTCCGTGCGGGGACGTGACGAGGGCACGGCTCCCCGCCGTCCGCTCCCGGATCGGGAGCCGGGCGGCGGGGAGTCGGCGGCCGTGGAGGATCGATCGCCGCGCAGGCGGACGTCGATCGAGATGATCATCATCCGGCCCGATAACGGCTTGCTCGGTGCCCGAGCGACCCGTTGTCTGGCCCTGAAGAGCATCGGACGCCGTTCATCGGCTTGGCTTGACCCTTCCCCCTCTTGTGACTTCGTCGGCCGTCGGCTACAAGCGCGTTGCGTCGGGCGGGTCGCCACCCGACGCCCGCTCACCCAACCTTCACGGAGTCCAGTCGACCTGAATGCGTTCGGCCGCAATGGACCGCAATCGTTGTTCGAGGCGGGACTGCGTCGGACGGATGCGCGAGCATCGACTGGAACGTCTGCTCCCTGTCCGGTTCTCGCTGGAGACCTTCCCCATGCATTGCCGCCCGCTCGTGTTCGTCGGAGCCGTGCTCGTCCTCGGACTCGTCCACCGATCTGCGCCGGGGGCGACATTCTCGGGACCGGGCGGTCCCATCCCCGATGCCGCGAGCCTGAGCGGCCCACCGGGGGTCGTCACCTCCGATGTCGTGGTGCCCGATGCCATCAGCGTGCAGGCGATCCAGGTCACGGTGGATGATCTGGTGCATACCTGGTGCGGCGACATCACGATCACGCTGACCCACCTCGACACCGGCGCCACGCTGGCGCTCGTGACCCGGATCGGGCTGCCGCTCAACCCTCCGCCGAACACCTTCGGCGACAGCAGCAACTACGGCGGCGTCTACCGATTCGCCGATCCGTTCACGCTGAACATCTGGACGGCCGCGGCCGCGGGCGGCACGAGCTACGTGATCCCTCCGGACGACTACTTCGCGACCGCGGCCGGGACCGGCTTTCCGATCTCGATGCTGGGCGTCTTCGGCGGAACGAACGCGGCGGGAACGTGGCGGCTCACCATCACCGACGACGCCGCGGGCGACATCGGTTCGTTCGCCGGCTGGACGCTCGAGATCACCGGGGGCGAGGCGATGCCGTGTCCGTCGACCGGGTCGTGCTTCATCGCGCATGGATCCGCTGGATGCGACGACGCCGCATGTTGCACGATCGTCTGCGACGGCGATGCCTCGTGTTGCCAGACGCAGTGGGACGCCGACTGCGTCGCGGCGGCGTTCGCGAGCTGTGGTGGATGCGGTGAACCGGCCGCAGGCGACTGCTGCACGGCGCACGCCACGACCGGATGCGCCGACGGCGCGTGCTGCGCGGCGGTCTGTTCGATCGACACCTTCTGCTGCGAATCGCAGTGGGATCGCGGTTGCGTCGCCGAGGCCATCGACCTGCCCGCGTGCGGATGCGAGCCGCCGCTGCCATGCCCCGCGGCGGGTTCGTGCTATGCCGCCCATGCGAATACCGGCTGCGACAACGCGGCGTGCTGCACGCTCGTCTGCGGCATCGATCCGCATTGCTGCCAGAGTGGATGGGATGCCGCCTGCGCCAACGAGGCGCTGGCCACCTGCGCCGGCTGCGGAAACGCCGCGTCGGGCGACTGTTGCTCGGCGCACGTCGGCACCGGATGCGATCAGTTGGACTGCTGCTCGGCCGTCTGCGCCATCGATGTCACCTGCTGCGACGTCGGCTGGGACGCGTCGTGCGCCGATCTCGCCTTCACGCTCCCGCCATGCGGCTGCGTCCTGCCGCCGGCGTGCGGCGACGCCGGTACCGGCGACTGCTGCGCCGTCCACGCGAATCCCTTCTGCGACGACGCCACGTGCTGCGACGCGGCCTGCGCCGTCGATCCCTTCTGCTGCCAGTCGCAATGGGACGCGCGTGCGTGACCACCGCCTCTGGCGTGCCCGCATGTGGCTGCGTGCCGCCGCCCGCCTGCGGCGATGCCGGCAGCGGCGACTGCTGCGCGGTCCATGCGAATCCCTTCTGCGACGACGCGACGTGCTGCGACGCGGTCTGTGCGATCGATGCGCTCTGCTGCTCCGCGCAGTGGGACCAGCCGTGCGTGAACGCCGCCGAGCGGATCCCGGCGTGCGAGTGCGTTCCCCCTCCGCCTCCCTGTCCCGGCGTCGGGTGCTGCTTCGGTCCGCACGGGTCGACCGGCTGCAACAACGCGAAGTGCTGCGACCTCGTCTGCCAGGTGGACGCGGCGTGCTGCACGGTCGCGTGGGACGCCGGCTGCGCCAACGAGGCGTACGCCATCTGCTGCCCGGGCGACTTCAACGACGACGGGCTGGTCAACGGCGCGGACCTCGGCGATCTTCTGAGTGTCATTGGCGGCAACGATCCCGAGATCGACTTCAACTGCGACGGGATCATCGATGGCAGCGACCTCGGCCTCCTTCTGAGCAGTTGGGGGCCGTGCGGCGGAGGGTGAAGCACAGGCGGTGAGTGGCGGCGCTCGGGCATCGCGTCGATGCGGCGCCCACGCAACAACTCGAACCGCAGTCCATCGCACCTCGACCAGGCGCGCAGCGAAAGACCCGGTCGGGCAGCATGGGTTGCTGTTCGACCGGGATCGTGATTGCGGGGCCTGATATCGCCGGATGCTGGTATCGCGGGATGCTGGTATTGCGGGACTTGGCAGGTCGGGTATGGGCGTGCGCATCATCGCGCCGAGCCGTCAACCCCACCGCTTGCCGCGACGCCGCATGGCCGCCAATTCCTACCAGCTCTCGCGCTTGCCGCCGCCACGGCGATCTCCGCCGCGGCCGCCGCCGCCACGCGAACCACCGCGACCGCCACCACCGCCGTAGCCACCACCGCCGCCGCCGTAGCCGCCGCGGCCGCCGCCACCTCCACCACCGCCATAGCCGCCGCCACCACCACCGCCGTAGCCGCCACCACCGCCGCCACCGTAGCCGCCGCGGCTGCCGCCGCCGCCACGCTCCGGCGGGCGAGCCTCGTTGACCGTCAGATCGCGGCCGCCGAGGTTCTTGCCGTGGAGACCTTCAATGGCCGCCTTGGCATGCGCGTCGTCGTCCATCTCGACGAACGCGAAGCCGCGCGGGCGACCGGTCATGCGATCCATGACCAGCGACGCGGAACGAACAGCCCCGAAGGCCTCGAACGCAGCGCGCAGCTCGTCCTCGGAGGTGTTGAACGAAAGATTGCCGACATAGAGCTTCATGAGCGATTGCACCACGTTCCCGACCCGTTTCATGCGAAGTGGAAGCGCTGATCGGACCAGACCGAACCGCGTCGCGCCGTCAGTTCCGGTGGTCGGCCCCGGACATGACTGGATGGCGAGCCGGACAATAGCGGGTATCGCTCCAGCGCGCCATGGTTGTTCCTCGGATCCCACGACAAAAAACGATCACGCCCCCGCAGCGGATAAGCGTGACGGGGGCGTGATCTGGATGTGCGGGGAGCGGTCGACGATCCGCTCGTTCGTTTCGTTGTCCGGCCCGTCGGACGGGCGCGGTTCGCCGGACGGCGCCACGAGGCGGCGCCCCAGGCCGCGCCGCGCCCGGCCGGCGACTAGTCCTGCAGCTTCTCGAACAGCAGGATCTTCGGCCGATCCGTCGGGCGGTTCACCTCGCTGCGATCGACGACCATCATGTAGCGGCTCTCGTCGACGATGTTCTCCCGCTTGGTCGCGTCCCAGAGGCCCGAGACCGGATCCTGACGGAACGTCCGGACCTTGAAGTAGACCGTGAACGTGTCGCTGCGCGTCGTCACCAGGTTCGAGATGCCGGTGAAGAGCAGGCGCTGTTCCTCGACGTCGCCGACGATGTAGTCGGGCGCCATCGCGTTGTTCACGATGTCGTAGCGATCGAGCGTGTCGGTGCTCACGCGCGCGGACTGCGCCGCGTTGGGGAAGGGCTGATCGCCGGCGAAGCCGCTCGACCACGAGCGGCGCGCGAGCGGCGAGAGCGACGCGCTGGTTGGCTGGAGCGACATGTACTCGATCTCGCCGATCGACGCGATGCCTCGTTCGGGGCGGATCTTCTCGTCGAATCCCCCGCTTTCGCCGCGGTCGCCGTAACCGGGCTCGAACGTGTTCGTGGCGCCCTCCTTCGGTCCGCTCTTGTCGCGATAGGCCACGATCGCCTCGGGAAGCCGGACGCGCGGGTTGTCGTCGGGCGTGTTGACCTCGTGCGCGAGCCGGTACATGTGCGGCATGGCGCGCATCACCTCCGGCGTGGCGCTGTTCACGTTGATCAGGCCCTGCACCGGCTTGCCCGAGTATCCGTTGGCCAGGCGATAGCGCGACGCCTCGAGCTCGGCCGCCGAGACGAGCCCGTTGCCGTCGATGTCCGGATAGAGGCCGCCGTCGTCGCAGACGAAGGCGTCGAAGAGCCGCGCCGCGGCGTCGAGCGTCGGCGTTGCGCCGCCGTCGTAGAAGCGCTTGTCGAGCACGTCGTTGCCTTGGCCGGCGATGTCGGTCGGGCCGAGCCAGAGCCGGTTGACGAGCGCGCTGGTCGGCTTGATCAGCGACGGCGGATAGTCGGGATGGTCGCCGGAGACGATCTCCGAGAACGTCGCGACCGTGATCGGGATCGCCTTGTTGGTGACATCGAGCTCCGGTCCCCAGAGCCACACCTGCGAGAGCTCGCCGATCCGGTCGAAGTCGCGGTTGCGCAGGAGCATCTGGATCGAGTGCTCGTTCCAGTACATGCCGGTGTCGGGGTACCAGTCGTCGAGGTCGAAGCCGGTCGGATTGCCGTCGTTGTCGCGGTCGAGGAACGAGCTCTCGCCGTAGCGCAGGTTGAACGTGGTCGGCTTGCGGACGAGGTCGTTGGACTGGTTCGCGATCGCCGACTCGAAGTACTTCGCCTTGTGCGTGAACCACGGCAGGTCGGGCGACGAGTCGGCGCGGAAGAGGTTGCCGTTGTTGAAGAACGTGTCGACGACGGCGCCACCGATGGGCGTGCCGAACCCCTCCGGCTTGGTGATGCGCTTGTCCGCGGAGATGAACTGCGGCGCGGCGCGGTCGGCGGCGCGTCCATAGCCGAACGCGCGGGCGACGCGACGCCACTGGACCCAGTGCGTTCCGGCCACGCCGGCGGCGCCGCCGCCGTCGATGTTCCAGCCGGGATTGATCGGATAGTTGACGAGCGGATCGGGCGGAGGCGGCGGGATCGGAGGCAGCGGCGCCTCGGTCTTCATCTCCTGCACGGAGTCGCGGAACGCGTTGGCGACGAGGCCCTCCTCGAGATCGATCCGGTCCACGACGATGCGGCGCTTCGCGCCGTCGGCGCCGACCTCGATGCGCACGATGCGGATCGGATTGGTGGCGAAGTCGTCGAACTTGGCGCGGCTGTCGATGCCGAAGGCGAGCGAGGGGACGGCCGGGTTGTTGAGATCCACGGCGATCGCCGTCGGCAGCACGTTGCCGTCGGTTCCGCCGCTCTGGGGCAGGTCGAGGAAGTCGAGCCAGCGCTGCTTCCAGTCCGCGATGCCGCCGAAGTCGCTGGCGATCGCGTAGAGCGTCAACGTGCGCGGCAGGTACGCCTGCTTCTGGAGGTCGGTGAGCCCGCTCCAGAGATACGGCGGCGGCGGCAACTGGCACGACGGCAGGTACGCAAGCTGGTTGTTCGCGAGATAGAGATCCTTCAGGGGGACCTGCTTGCCGAAGATCTCCAGCTCAAACGTCGGCGTCGTGAGCAGCTCGTTCTGCGGCGTCGCGGGATCGTCGCGCAGCGGAAGCGGCGTGTCGAAGGGATTGGCGATGGTCACCGCGAAGATCGTCGTGCTCTGGTCCGCGGTCTGGCCGGGAGCGGCCGAGAAGACCGTTCGGTCGCCCGAGTTCTTGTAGCCCGGCGGAACGGTGAAGACCGGATAGACGTGGGCGACGAAGGACTCGACCAGGAATGGCTGCCGCTCGAAACCCGGATAGCGGCGCGCCCGACCCTTGGGTCCGCCGGACGCCTGGCTGTCGTCGGTCACATCCGGATACGGATCGGGGTCGCCCGCCGGCGGATAGAGCCGATCGACGGTGATCGGCATGTCGTCGCGATCCGCGGCCGCGATGATGTTGTTCGCGAAGCTGTCGCAGAGCTTGCGGAGCCGTCGGAAGTTGTCGAGGTTGCCGCCGAGCCCGCCGGAGAAGTTGCCGACGTAGGTGTGTCCGATGAACGACGCCGGGCCCTGCGGATCCGGTGCGACCTCCGCGAACGCCCGCTCGATGGCGTCGCGCAGCACGGCGGTGCGCGTCGAGATGTAGGCGTTGGAGAGCTTCGGATCGAGCTGGTCGTTGGCGCTCGCGCCGGCCTTGAGGTTCGGCGTGTCGCGCAGGTCGACCTTGCGGATGCGGCCGTTCCAGTTCTGCACCCAGGTGGCGTACTCGGGCGTTCCGAGCGCGGGCGGCTGGACCCACGAGAAGACGTAGATTCCGGTCCCGGGGTTGCGCACGTACTGGAGCTGGGTCGCGTCCGGATGCGGCGACGGCCAGAGCCACGGCGGCATGAGGTCGTTGCGCGTCGCGTTCCACGTCGTGAGCTTCGAGCGGTTGTCCTTCACCAGCGCCGGAGGCGAGAGGATGTTGAAGAAGCCGTTGGTCTCCTCGCGGAAGTCGTCGGACCGGAGGAAGATGCGCTGGTTGCCGGCGCCGGTCGGCGTGCCGCCGTAGAGGTCGCCGACGCGCCGATCGACCGCTCGCTCCAGCCGCGAGAGGATCGATGCGTTGTTGCGGCCGCGATACATGCGCAGCTCGAGCTCGTCGGCGAAGGTGAAGGGACGAAGGTTGTCGGCCGGCGCATCCAGTTGCGTGCCCATCGAGCGGAAGTAGCGGCTGCGCTCGTCCTGCGACGTGAGCGAGAGGGGAAACGCGCCGTTGCCCTTGACGCCGATCTCGCTCAGGAAGTTGCGGGCCCGCGGCGGGGCGCCGGTGGTCCACGTCTCGAACATCTCCGGCTGGAACTGCACGTAGAGCTGGTCGGTCGTGAAGTAGTTGAAGCCGCCGGTGCCGTCGAACGCGTGGTTGAGCACCGTGTCGAAGTATCCGGCGTTCCAGTTGCCGTACGGAAAGAGCGGGTTGGTGAGAACGTTCTGGCCGACGAGCGCGACATCGGCGGGCGTCGCCCCGATCGTCTTGCGCCGGGTGTCCGTGATGTTGTTCGGCGGCGAGACGTTGGCGAGCGTGAAGCGCGACGCGGTGTTCACGTTGAGCAGGCCGCCGTTGTCGACCACGCTCACCGCCACGAGCTGGCGCAGGCCGCGCTCGGAGGCGGGCGGGGCGAGGAACCAGAAGGCGTCGGTGTAGCCGTCCCCGTCGGTGTCGGTCATCACCCGCTCGACGTCCCAGCGGCCGCAGCCGAAGGGGAAGCCCGCGCTCCCCGGACCGTCGAACGCGTTCTCGGGACGCTCGCCGGGCTCGTTGGGGATGCCGTTGCCGTTGAGGTCGTTCAGCAGGTAGAAGTTCGGCGGGATGAGCGACTGCGTCGCGAAGTTGTCGGCGTGGTTGGCGCCGTTGTTGCCAAGCCACGCCTCCCAGCGCTGCGAGAAGCCGGGGTTGAACTGCACCACGCCGCCGGCGGGCGCCGGCGCCAGGTTCGTGTAGAGGTACGTCGCCGACGCCGGACTGATCTGTCCGGCGAGCGCGCCGACGACGGCCCCGGCGGGGTCGCTCGTCGGCACGATCTGGGGCAGCCACTGTTCGACGGGCCAAGTCAGGTCGGTGATGAGCGACTGGTCGACGGCGGCGATGTTGTAGCAGAGCCGATAGCCGTTCTCGGGTCGCGCGAGGTTGGTCAGGTGCTGCCAGTGCGTGTACGTGGGAATGTCATCGTCGGTGAACGGCACGCCGTCCGGCCCGGGAAGGGGCGTCGGCACGCCGGAGAGCGCGACGGCGCGCAGCGGTTCGAGGCTGCGCAGCCAGCGATTGTCGCCGTAGCCCGGGTTCCCCGCCGGATTGCCGTCATGCAGGCCGGTGAAGCCCGACGGGTTGGCCACGCCGCGCGGGTATGGCGGGAAGTCGGGCCAGTTGGTCCACGGGATCGTGTTGAATGGCGGGTGGTTGTAGTCGTAGGTGCCCGCCGTCGGATTCCCCGGCGCGAAGTCGGCGCCGTGGCGCACCGCGCTCGCCGGAATCGGCAGTCGCGGAAGGTTCGAGCCGGCCGCCGGCTGCGTGACCACGCCGCTGAGGATGCGCAGCGGAGGGACCGATCCAGCGCCGACCTTCGGCACGGGACGGACGAAGAGCGACTCGGCGATCTCGCCGGCGAGAGCGTCGCCGACGACGCGCGAGCGGTCGTCGCGGAGCTGCGCCTGCTGGGTGGCGACGGCGAGCCCCCGCTCGCCGCGCGTGCGGCTGAGGTACGCCGTGGCGACGATCACCAGCAGCACGAGCAGCGCGGTGACCAGCACGAGCGTGTTGCCGCGTCGATGGACGGAGAGCGAGGAGCGGGTGGCGGCCATGGGTGTGTTCCTTCGCGGCGAGAGCGTCTCGTTGGGTGTGCTCCGCGCGACGAGTCGTGTCGGTCTGCTCGCGATGGCTGGTGTCGTGTTCAGGCGGGACCGCGGCGCGTCGCGACGCGAGACGACGCGCGGCGCGTCATCGCTGCGGAAGGGCGACGACGAACTGGAAGACGCGTCCCTGCTCGAGGACGTTGCGGGGGTCGTGGAGGGTGACGGTGAAGCGCAGCGCCGTCGGCCATGGCGTATACGCGAGGTTCACGTTGGGCGCGTCGTTGGCGTCGAGCGGCTGGCTCTGGTTGTAGCCGAAGGTCGCGACGTAGTACTGGACCGCGCCGGGATTGAGCGTTCCGGAGGCCTCGATGTTCGCGGGGAAGATCGTGCCGCCGGCGACCTTGCCCCAGTCCCATCCGCTGATCGAGCCGGCCTGCGAGAGCTGGTAGACGCCGCGCGACGCGTCGGGCATTCCGAACCACGGCTGCTCCGCGCCGGTCGCGACGCGCACGCCGGGCACGAGCGTTCCATCGGACTTGAACGCCGTCCCGACGCCGGAGGCGTACGTCCATTCGACCGTGAACGACGAGCAGCCCGCGGCGATCCCGGGCGAGACGAGCATCTGGTCGGCGCGCAGCATCGACGGACTCTCCCGTTCGGCGCGCGGGAAGGTGAGCGCGTCGACCATGCGCTGCCGCTGCTGGAGCCAGGTGTTGGCGCCGCTGTTGGTGACGATCGATCGCACATCGGCGAGGTTCGTCGCAGCGACGTCGACGCGCGAGCTTGGAATGAGCGTGTTGAACGGCGTTCCCGGCGTGTTGGGCCAGAGTCCCGGGGCGCTGTTGGGCGCGTCGCCGGGCTTGCCGTTCTGCGGCACGGGGCTCGGCGCGAAGGCGTCGCCGACCCGGTAGTACCAAAGCGAGCCGCCGTCGTCGCCGAGGAGGACCGGCTGGCGGGCGAGGGTCCACTGCCGCGCCTCGGGCTGCGAACCGATCACGCGCTGCGGCGTGGCCGTCGGCGGCGTGTTGTACTGGAGCAGGTTGCCGGTGCCGTACTTGTAGAACTCCTGCGTCTCGAGGTCGGGCCCGTCGTTGGGATCGTCCCACGACCATGGCACGACGGCGCTGCCGTCGCTGAAGGCGCCCGGATCGAGTCGCACCGGCATCTGGTCGCCGAACTGCACGCCGTGCGCGTAGAGCACGCGATAGGCGCTCCCCTGCTGGCTGCGCACCTCGGTGATGACGTTGCCGGCGTCGTCGAAGAGCGCCGCGGAGCCGACGAACTGCTGCGTGCTCTCCACGCCGTTGGCGAAGAAGAGGAGCTGGTCGCTGCGCACGATCGCGTTCGGCGCCAGCAGCGGATTGAGCAACGGCGCCGGCGGCGAGGCGCCGGGAAACTGGATCTGGCGCACGTTGTTCGGCACCGCGTAGGAGCGGATCACGAGGAAGCCGTCGTGCGTCAGGCGCTCGATGTCGCGACGGACCTGTCGCTCCAGCGCCGTCGCGGTCTGGAGCAGGTCGGCGTTGGCCTGGCCGAGCGAGGTCACCTTGCTCGCCGTGGCGAAGATCTTGCTGGTCGCGAGGATGATCACGATCAGGATCACCACCGTCACGAGCAGTTCGGTCAGCGTGAACGCCCGGCGCCTGGCGGCGCCGCCGAGGGCGGCGTGCATCCTCGTTCCGTGCTGTCGCATCAGAGCTCCTTCACCGTCACGAAGACCGGCGTGAGGGTCGCGCCCGACGGGTCCTTGGCGGGGATGTAGAAGATCGAGGTGACCGTGCCCGGCCCGAAGCCCGTGGGATACGGAAACGCCGCGATGTCCGGCAGGGCCGGCACGGGACGAATGAGCGTCACGGGTCCTTCGCCGATGTTGCGCCGCCCCGCGAGCACGCGATGCACGTTGACGTTCTGGTCGAGCAGCCACTGGCCGGGAAGCTGCCACGCGAAGGCGTCGTCGGAGATGTCGAACTGCATGCCGGCCGCGGTGCCGGGGACCTGGGCGTTGTCGAGGGGGGTGTTGGCGTTGCCGTCGAGGCCGCCGATGGTGATCGCCTTGAACGGCGACGTGTTGAGCAGATCGACCCAGATCGGCAGCGGCGGCTGGTTCGGATTGGAGGGGCTCTTGGCGACCGTGTAGGCGATCTGTTCTCCACCCGGACGGCCCGCGCGGTAGACGAAGATGGCCGCGTAGATGCGCCCCTGGAAGCGGCGGAACATGACATCCCAGACGTACTGCGGGCGCACCGCGGCGGTCGCGGTGGAGTACGCCGACGACATCGGGTAGTACCGTTCGCGCTGCGTGATCACGATGGGCGGCGGCGCGTTGCCGAAGGTGGCGATCGAGTTGCTCACCACGTCGAAGTACGTCGCGCCGGGGTTCCACGGCACCTCGGAATCGGTCGCGCCGCCCCAGCCCGAGTTGCCCTTGAAGATCGCGATCGAGCCCGTCGGCGGCTTCGATCCATCGGGAAGGGTCGGCGGGCTGGCGTCGAGGAAGAACGCCGGCCGGCTCCAGCCGAAGTCGCCGGGAATCACGAAGCCGCCGCCCACGCCGAACATCTCCGGCTTGAGCTTGTTGCGCAGCACCGACATCGCGCTCTCCGCGACCTGCGCACCGACGGTGTCGTCGACGCTCTGGCGCTGCTGGGCGATGCCCGCGGGGAAGATCGCGGCGACCGAGATGATCCCGATGCCGAGGATGAAGATCGCCAGCAGGAGCTCGACGAGCGTGAAGGCCCGCGGCGCGGCGAGCCGCTCGCGATGCGCCGTGGAGTCGACTCGGCCCGTCGGGCCCATTGGACCCATCCGGCCGACTTGGCGTGGAGCGCCGACGCCGCCCATCCGGACGAAAGCCGTGCTGTTGCGTCGCCGGGTCATCGCTGCACCACCCCGCTGTAGCGGTTGAAGTGGATCCGATCGCTCAGCGCGCTGATGTACTCGCTGAGGTTGGCGCGCCGGACGTTCTCCGCGTTCGGCCCGCCGGTCACGCCGTTCCACGTTGCCACGTCGTACCGCTCGCGGGCGTCGCGATCGTCGAAGACGACGAGGAACTGCACGAAGTTGATGTTCGGCTCGTCGACCAGCTCGTCGTACGCGAAGAAGGCCGGCGATCCGGTGTTGCCGGTGTCCTGGTTGCCGTTGCCGTTCGCATCGAGCCACGCGTAGTGCGCGAGCGTCGCGGGAGCCTGCGGGTTCCGCGAGATGACCGTGCCGTCGGGACCGAAGAGGACGCCGAAGGCGCGGTCGGTCTCCTTGTTGCGAAACTCCGGCTGGGTGATCCAGACGTTGTCCTGGTCGAAGTCGGTCCGCGGTCCGGCGACCTTGATGCCCGCGGCAAGCTGTCGCGGCGGCTGCCCCGGAACGGGCCGGAACATGTCCTTGAGCAGCGGACCGCCCTGGTTGAGCGGGATGAAGTCGGTGCGCCCGGTCCACTCGGCGACGACGGCCTCGGTGCGCTGGTCGATCGTCGGCTTGGTCGGATCCCAGGTCACGCGGAAGGTGACGAGCACCATCTTGTTGTCCTGGATCGCGATCGCCCGCGCGTTGCCGAGCACCGTCACGACGGTGTTCTGCGCGGCGGCGAGGCGCGCGTCGCGGGCGATGCCCCCCACCGCGACGGTGGTGAGCACCGAGAGCAGCAGCAGGATGCCCATGACCACGAGCAGCTCGATCAGCGTGAACGCGCGGCCGTGCGCCCACCGTGGCGTCGTCGCGCTCATGGCTTGTCTCCCTCGTACGAATAGACGTTGTCGGCCGCGAGCTTCTTCGCGTCGTCGCTGCCGGAGAGATCGCCGGCCTGCCCGTCGGGGCCGACCGAGACGAGCAGGATCTTCCTGTTGCGGCAGACGCCGAGGCGCTTCTCCTGCGCGGTGCGGAACGTGCCGTCCGCGTCCTTGTTCGCGTTGCCGTCGGCGGGCAGCCACGCGCGTCCGGGGAAGACCGCGATCACGCGGGCGCCCCACGCGTCGACGAACTCGCGGTCGGGCGCGGCATTCGGTCCGCCGGCGCCGGGCGTCGAGCGAAGCAGGTTCTGGTCGACGCGACCGAGCGTCGCCCGGCACTGCTCGGGGCCGCCGACGGCGCGGAGCAATTCGACCATCGTCGCGTTGTCCGCGAGCGTGTCCTGGAAGTCGTACGTCGCGCCGGCCGGCACGCCGTTCTTGCCATAGCTGAACTGCCGGCCGGAGGCGAGCTGCCACTCCTCGATGGCCGCGTCGACCAGTTGCATCGCCGCGCGGGTCTGCCGCTCGTCGGACTG
Organism: Phycisphaerales bacterium; assembly: GCA_046350555.1. Classification (GTDB taxonomy): domain Bacteria; phylum Planctomycetota; class Phycisphaerae; order Phycisphaerales; family SM1A02; genus JAXMAF01. The sequence continues at coordinate 117,112 of JAXMAF010000011.1, read as the reverse complement.
GGTCAGGAGGCCGGTGCCGACCGCGAGCACCAGGCCGGCGAGAAGCACGATGATGCCGATCACGATCACCAGCTCGATCAGGCTGAATGCGCGACGGGCGCGGCGAGGCGTGCGCGCCGACATCCGCGCCCGGAGGAGCGCCGGGCGATGCGCGGGCGCGCGGGCGACGTTCGGAAGCGCAGCGTTCATTGTCCGGCCTCCGTGATGTTGTCCTTGTTGAGCGTCTTGTCCGCGTCGACGCGGCGCGTCAGGTCGAAGCTGCGGTCGTTGCCGGGCGAGAAGAGCGCGAACGCGGCCGTCTGGAGCGGACGCGACGTGGTGGTGTCGCCGGTCGCGTCGGCGAGACCGTCCGCCTCGGCGCCGCCCTTGAGCGTCCACGGCCGCAGCACGAAGACGTCGCCCAGGTTTCCGCGGAGGTCGGGCGTCTTCGGATCGCGCGGCACGTGCAGCCGCCGGTAGTAGCGGATCGGGCGGCCCCAGTAGTCGGTGATGACCGCCGGACGACTCTCGTCGTACGCCGCATCGCCGGGGAAGGCGACGTCGCCGTTCGTCGCGAGCCGCCCCACGACGCGGCTCTCCTTGAGGTCGAGGTACGGTCCGTAGACCTTGCCGTTGATCGAATCGTTGTTGGCCTGGAGGGCCGGCTGCGGCAGCGGTGGCGACGGCGTGTAGCCCGTGAGGTTGCGGCTCACGAGCTGCCCGCCCGCAGGGAATCCCGAGCGCGGGTTGGTCCACGCGCCCCAGACGCCGTCGGCGCCGGGACTGCGGATGCCCAGCGGCGGAAGCTCCTTCACGCCCGGACTGCCGCCGAACTGCGAGAGCGCCTGCTGATAGTTTCCCACGAGGCCATAGCCGTCCTGCGTGCGGTCCCCCGCGCCCAGCAGGTACTCCGCCAGCGTCGTCTCGCTGAACCAGTTCTGGAGTTCCTGTCCGTACTGGCCCGACGTCGGGTCGGGCGGCGAGACCGCGTCGCGCTCGGAACCGACGACGATGTTCGACTGCGGAAACGGCGTGCGCGGGCCGAGCACCGGTGGCAGGTAGCCGAGGTCGGTCTTGAACTGCGCGAGCCCCTTGGCGATCGACGACATGGTGAAGCTCGTGCTGGCCCGCTGCGCCGCCCCGCGCGCCAGCGAAACGGCCACGAGCAGGATGCTCAGGAGCACGACGATGATCGCCACCACCACGAGCATCTCGACGATGGTGAACGCGCGACGGAGGTTGTTGGCACGGTTTCGCATGTGACGCCTGGATTGGCGGCGAGCTCCGTTCGGGCCCTGGATCCACTCACACCTTCGCGGACGAGACCGACTCGATCATCGAGACGAGCGGAAGGAAGAGCGCCAGCACGATGCCGCCGACGATGCATCCGAGGACGACGACCATCGCCGGCTCGAGCAGCGAGAGCAGTCCCTGCACCGCGACATCGACCTCCTCGTCGTAGTTGTCGGCGATCTTCATGAGCATCACGTCGAGATCGCCCGTCTCCTCGCCGACGTCGATCATGTTGACGACGATCGCGTCGCACACCTTCGCCTCGCGGAGCGGGCCGGCGAACGTCTCGCCCTCGCGGATCGAGTCGTGGACCTTCGTCAGGGCCTTCTCGTAGACGTAGTTGCCCGACGTGTCGCGCGTGATCAGGATCGCCTCGAGGATCGGCACGCCGGCGGAGATGAGCGTGCCGAGCGTGCGCGTGAAGCGGGCGATCGAGGTCTTGCGCACCAGCGTTCCGATTCCGGGCGTCTTCACGCGGACGATGTCGGTGAACGCCCGGCCCGGCCCGGTCTTGCGTATGAGCTTCAGGAAGAGGAAGAGCAGGACCGGCGACGCGAGGACCCAGATGGCGCCGGGGATCTTCTGTCCCGGCTGGCCGCCGGCGACCCACTTGCTCGCGCCGATGAGGAAGACGGTGAGCTTCGGCAGCGTGACGTCGAAGTCGTTGAAGATCTCCTGGAACTTCGGGATCACGAAATACATGATGCCGGTCACGATCAGCGTCGCGATGATGATGACCGCCACCGGGTAGATGAGCGCGCCCTTGATGCGCCGGCGCAGGCGCTGGCCCTTCTCCATGAAGTCGGCCAGGCGCTGGAGGATGACGTCGAGCACGCCGCCGATCTCGCCGGCGTTGACCATCTTGCAGTAGAGACGGTCGAACGCCTTGGGCTGCTTCGAGAAGGCGTCGGCCAGCGTCGAACCCGACTCGACGTCCTCGCAGACGCCCGACAGGATTCCCTTGAGCTGTCCGGGGCGCTGCTGCGCCTCGAGGATCTGGAGCGACCGAAGCAGCGGCAGGCCTGCGTCCTGGAGCGTCGAGAGCTGGCGCGTGAACGTGGTGAGCTTCTTGAGGCTCACGCGGCCGAACGAGAGGCTGAGCCCCTTCCCCTTCTTCTTCGACCCGCGAACCTTGCCGGCCTTTCCGGCGTCGCCGTCGCCCTTGACCTTCTGTTCGCGCACCGACGTGGGGAAATAGCCCTGCGACTTGATGCGCTGGATCGCTTCCTCGCTCGATGCGGCTTCGATGGTGCCTTTCTGGGGCTTGCCGGCTGAGTTGAGGGCTTCGTAGGCGTAGGTGGCCATTGGGCGATTGGGGCTGGGGTGTGGGGGAAGGTACGAAGAGGCGAGTTGGAGTCGGGAGTTGGGCGTCGGGCGTTGGGAGTCGGGAGTCGGGAACTAGGAATTTGGAGTCGGGGACGCCGGTGGCATTCGGGGCTGTGTGCGCGATTCGGACCAGGTACCTTGCGAGCTGGACAGGGTCGAGATGGAGGACGCTCTCTCAAGCACCACTTGGGTCCCCGACTCCTGACTCCTAATTCCCGACTCCTGATCCCCGACTCCTGATCCCCGACTCCTGATTGCTCGGCTCCTCGCAAGCGCATCACTCCTCGACGATCGTTTCGCGCACGACTTCGTCGATCGTCGTCTGTCCCTCGTAGATCGCCATCAGGCCGCTCTCGCGCAGCGTGCGCATGCCGCGCCGGCGGGCCTCGGCCCGGAGCACGTTGGTCGACGCCTGCTGGATGACCAGCTCGCGGATGTCGTCGTCCATCAGCATGATCTCGAAGATCGCCATGCGTCCGCGATAGCCGCTGCGATTGCAGCCATCGCAGCCGCGCCCCCGGAAGAACGTCTGGTTCTGCACGTCCGCCGGCTTGAGGTTCAACTCCATGAGCTGCTCCTCGGTGGGCACGTACTGCTCCTTGCACTTCACGCAGATGCGCCGCACGAGCCGCTGGGCGACGATCGCCTCGATGGTGGCGGTCAGGAGGAACGCCTCGACGCCGAGGTCGAGCAGACGCAGGATCGACGACGGCGCGTCGTTGGTGTGGAGGGTCGAGAAGACGAGGTGGCCGGTCAGGGACGCCTGGATGGCGATCTGCGCCGTCTCGAGGTCGCGGATCTCGCCGATCAGGATGATGTCGGGATCCTGACGAAGGAAGGAGCGGAGCAGGCGGGCGAAGGTGAGTTCCTGCTCGACGTTCACCTGGCACTGCACGAGGCCGTCGATGTCGTACTCCACCGGATCCTCGGCGGTGAGGATCTTCATGTCCGGCGTGTTGAGCTCGTTCAGGCAGGCGTAGAGCGTCGTCGTCTTGCCCGAGCCGGTCGGGCCGGTCACGACGACGATGCCGTTGGGCTTGCCGGTCAGCGTGCGCACGGTGAGGAGCTCGTCTTCGCGCAGGCCGATCCGGTCGAGCGAAAGCTGCACGTTGGACCGGTCGAGCACGCGGAGCACCACCGACTCGCCGAACATCGTCGGGAGCACGGCGACGCGGAGATCGATGGGCGAGTCGGCGACGGTCAGCTCGATGCGGCCGTCCTGCGGCAGTCGGCGCTCGGCGATGTCCAGGTTCGCCATGACCTTGATGCGGCTGACGATGGGCATCGCCAGGTGCTTCGGCGGCGGGATCATCTCGTAGAGCACGCCGTCGATGCGGTAGCGCATCTTGAACTCGGTCTCGAACGGCTCGAAGTGGATGTCCGACGCCTTGTCCCGGATCGCCTGGAGCAGGACGAGGTTCAGCAGTTGCACGACCTTGTTGTCGCTGGCCGCGTCCTTGAGCGATTCGAGGTCGATCGAGTCGCCGCGCCCGGCGAGTGCGGCGAGTGTCGAGGACTCGCCCGCCTCGGCGTAGAGGGTCTGCATCGAGCTGCCCTTGCTCGAGTACTTCGCGCGGATGACCTCGTCGATCTGGTCGGACGGCGCCACCACCGCGGAGACCTTGAAGCCCATCAGGAGCTTCAGGTCGTCGACCGCGCGGAAGTTGTCCGGGCTCTTCATCGCGATGGTGAGCGAGCGCGACTTCGGGTCGAACTCGATCGGGACCACCTGGTACGTCGTTGCCGTCTCCGGCGGAAGCGCCTGGATCGTGGCGTCCGCGATCGGGCGATCCTTCAACTGGACCATCGCCATTCCGGCCTGCCCGGCCAACGCCTCCATGACGTCGGCCTCGGTGACATAGCCCAGTCCGATGAGCAGCTTGCCAATCGGCTCCTTGCGGGTCCGCTGGAGGCCGAGCGCCTCGTGCACCTGCTCGCGGCTGCACTTGCCGAGCTTGGTGAGCACGCGGCCGAGACGACGACCCTTGAGTTCGCTTGGATCCAGCGGTGGCATGTGGCTCAACCTCGTGACCTTGCCCAAGGCAAGCGGTTGGCTCCCACGCCCGTTTGCCGCGCGGGGCGGAGCGATCGCCAGACTCAGGAGGGCTTCAGGAGACAGGATGCATCGTCAAGCCATCGGACGACAACGGGTCGCCCAAGAACGGTCGAACCTCGGGGCGCATTCGGCCAAGGTTCGGTACGATGCACAAGTTACTGCGGTTCCATGCGTTATGGAAGGATGCTTGGCGGATTGATTTGATGCGACAAGCGGGAAACGGAATACGATTTCATCGCGTCTCGGCCAGTTGTGAGGGACCGGCTTCGCGTCGGTTCGGATGCGTGGCCGAACGGCGGGGTGGCGCCGGTCTCCGGACGCGGCCGACCCTTGCGGCCCCCTGCCTCGCCCGTCACTCCGCGTCGGACTTCTCGTCGAGCTCGGTCCGGCCGACCGAGCCGCCGGCCCGGTGGACCTTTTCGGTCAGGTCGCCAGGATCCTTGCTCTTGTCGATCATCTCCTCCGCCGAAATGATCCCCTGCGCGTAGAGCGACCAGAGGTGGTCGTCCAGCAATTGCATGCCGAACTTGCGGCCCGTCTGGATCGCGGAGTCGATGCGGAAGGTCTTGTTCTCGCGGATGAGGTTGGCGATGGCGGGCGTGACGACCAGGAACTCGTAGCTGGCGACGCGCCCGGGCCGGTCGACGCGGGCCAGGAGCACCTGGCTGAGCACGGCGATGAGCGACGTCGAGAGCTGGACGCGAACCTGGGCCTGCTGGTTGACCGGGAAGGCGTCGATGATTCGGTTGATCGTGCCCGCGGCGCCGGTCGTGTGCAGCGTCGCGAAGACCAGGTGGCCCGTTTCGGCGGCGCGGATGGCGGCCTCGATCGTCTCGAGGTCTCGCATTTCGCCGACGAGGATCACGTCGGGGTCGGCACGCAGCGCTCGACGGAGCGCCTCGGAGAAGCTCGGCACGTCGACGCCGACCTCGCGCTGGTTCACCACCGACTTCTTGTGCCAGTGGTAGTACTCGATCGGATCCTCGACCGTGATGATGTGGCGGTCGAGGTTGATGTTGACGTAGTCGATCATCGTCGCCAGCGATGTCGTCTTTCCGGAACCCGTCGGACCGGTCACGATGAAGAGGCCGCGCGGCCGGCGGATCAGCTCCTTGCAGATCGGCGGAAGTCCGATCTCCTCGAAGGTGAGCAGCTTGTTCGGAATCAGTCGCAGCACCATCGAGATCGCCCCGCGCTGCCGGAAGACGGCCACGCGGAAGCGTGCCTCGTCGCCGTAGGCGAAGCCGAAGTCGCACGATCCCTCCTCCTGGAGCTCCTGCTGCGCCCGCTCGGGCGTGACCGACTTCATGAGCGACACCATGTCGTCCGGATCGAGCACCTTCGTGGCGAGCGACCGCAGCTTGCCGTGCAGTCGCAGCGTCGGCGGACGCTGGATGCTCAGGTGCAGGTCGGACGCCCCCTGGCGAATCACGGTCTCGAGCAGACGATCGATTTGTACGGTGGACATTGGGTGCGCAACGGGTGAGGGGTGGTGGTCGGGAAGCGGCTCGTGCGAGGTGGCGGGGAGTGGGAGTCGGGAGCGGGAGTCGGGAGCGGGAGTCGGGAATCAGGAATTGGGAATCAGGAGTCGGGGACGCTGTCCGACCACGTGTGGCGGAGCACGATGCGCGATGTCGGCGTCGGTGGGCGGTCCGCCGTGCGCCGACGAGGGCGACGCGGCGCGGATCACTCGCTCGCTCCGGAGAAACCTTCGACCTGGGCGTGCTTCGCGACCTCGGCGGGCGTCGTCACGCCCTTGAGGACCTTCAGCCTTCCGTCGCCGATCAGGTCCCGCATGCCGTTGCGCAGCGCGGCGGCGCGGATGCGCCCGACGCTGGCGCGGGTGAAGGCCAGCTCGCGGATCTCGCTGTTCATGATCATCATCTCGAAGATCGCCTTGCGTCCGCGGAAGCCGGTGCTGTTGCAGTTCGCACAGCGCCCCGGCTTGTAGATCGTGGCGGTGGCGAGCTCGCTCTGCTGGATTCCGGTCAGCGCCAGGAATTTCGGATCCGGCGCGGGATCCGGCTGCTTGCACTTGTCGCACAGGATGCGCACCAGTCGCTGGGCGAGGATCGCCTGGATCGAGCTGGCGACAAGGAACGGCTTGACGCCCATGTCGACGAGACGGGTGATCGCCGAGGGCGCGTCGTTGGTGTGCAGCGTCGAGAAGACCAGGTGTCCGGTGAGCGCGGCCTGGATGGCGATGTCGGCCACTTCACGGTCTCGGATCTCGCCCACCAGGATGATGTTGGGCGCCTGGCGCAGCATCGACTTGAGGATCGCCGAGAACGTCAGTCCGATCGACTCGCGCACCTGCACCTGGTTGATGCCGTTGAAGTTGTACTCGACGGGATCCTCGGCGGTGATGATCTTGCGATCGGGCCGGTTGAGCACGTCCAGCGCCGAGTAGAGCGTCGTCGTCTTGCCCGAACCGGTCGGTCCGGTGACGAGGAAGATGCCGTTGGGGCGCCGGATGATTCGATTGAAGACCGCGAAGCTGTCGGCCTCGAAGCCGAGGTTCATGAGGCCGATGCGGACGGAGTCCGGCCGCAGGATGCGGAGGACGATCGACTCGCCGTGATAGGCGGGGCACGCGCTCACGCGGAAGTCGATCTGCACGCCCTTGACCGGCAGTTTGATGCGGCCGTCCTGCGGGACGCGGCGCTCGGCGATGTTCACCCCCGCCATGAGCTTCAGTCGGGCCAGCAGCGCCGACTGCATGCGCTTGGGAAGGTTGTCGCGCACGTGGCACTCGCCGTCGATGCGGTAGCGCAGGATGACGCGATCGTTCATCGGCTCGACGTGGATGTCGCTCGCGCGGCTCTCGACCGCTTCGACGATCATTCGATTGACCAGCCGGACGATCGGCGCATCCTGTGCGGCCTCGACGTCGATCGAGGCGTCCACCGAGCTGTCGACCGAGCGATCGACCGTGACGTCGACCGAGTCGGTGACGAGCGAGTCCTCGGAGAACATCTTCCCGCCACCCGACTTGCCCTGGCCCTCGAGGAACGACTTGATCTGTCCGCGGCTGGCGATCGCCGTGTCGATCTCGCTGTTGAGACGAAAGCGGAGCAGGTCGAGCAGCTCGAGGTCCATCGGATCGTGGATCAGGAGCTTGACGCGCCCGTTCGAACGGCCGAGGGGAAGCACGAGGTGCTTCTTCACGATGTCGTCGGGAATCAGCGACAGGTCGACGCGACCGATGGACTCGGGCCGATCGAGGTTGACGTACTCGCGGTCGTACTGGCTCGCGAGGGCCTTGGCGATGTCGTCCTCCTTGGCGAAACCGGCCTCGACGAGCGCCTCGCCGAGGCGCTTGCCGGTGCCGCGGCCCACCCCGAGGGCCTGCTGCACCTGCGGCTCCTTCACGACCCCCGACTGCACGAGGATCTCGCCAAGCTTCAGTCGCGGTTTGCGTGCCAATCGCTGCTCCAGCCGGGGCTTCCGTGGGGTCGAGACAGGAAGGCGATTGCGGGAATGCGCCGCGCCGGCACATCGTCGCGCAATCGAGCGGATCGCCAACCGAGTTCCGTAGTATGGGCGGACGGGCGCTCCACCGCAACTGGCTGCGCGCCGCGCTCCTCGCACGAATGGCCATTCGCGGGATCGCGGACCGAGGTTGCCATCGGGGGAGATCCACGCGCGTCGAAGCCGCTTCGAGGCCGATCCAAGCCATGCCGACCCGCCTCCTCGTGACCGCCGGACCGACCCGGGAACCGATCGACGCGGTGCGTTTCCTCTCCAACCGCTCCTCCGGCCGCATGGGCATCGCCATCGCGTCCGAGGGCGCAGCGCGCGGATGGCCCACCTGCCTCCTGCTGGGACCCGGAGCCGCGGAGGTACCCGTCGACACCGAGGTCGCCGATGGGCCGGCGCCTTCCCGGCCCCGCTCGACGCGACACGCGCGGGGTGGCGCCAAGGCCGCGCCGCTCACGATGCTTCGATTCGAATCGACGGAGGATCTCCGGGCGCTGCTTCATCGTCACTGTCCGAGCCATGACATCCTGGTGATGGCCGCGGCCGTCGCCGATCACCGGCCGAAGCTGGACGACCCGGCGATGCTCCGCTCCAAGCAGCGCCGCGGCGACGGCGAGTTCGTGCTGCGGCTGGAACCGACGCCCGACCTGCTCGCCGAACTCGCCACCATCACCCGGCCCGACCAACTCGCGGTGGGATTCGCGCTCGAACCGCGCGAGCGACTCCTCGCCTCGGCGCAGGAGAAGCTGCAACGCAAGAAGATCCGGGCGATCGTCGCCAACCCGTTGGAGACGATGGACGCGCCGGGAATCGAAGGCACGCTCCTCTTCGACGATGGGCGCATCCTTCGGCCGGAGGATCCCGGCATCGTCGCCAAGCATCGCTTCGCGCGCTGGTTGCTCGATCGACTCGAGGCGGAGCGCGCGCAAGCGACAGGCTCTACCATCCCGACATGAGCGCCGCCCAGCGCCCGGTGCCAGAATCGGAAGCTCTCTCGCGGCTGGAACTGCTCACCACCTCCGAGCGCGAGGTCCTGCGCCTGCTGGGCGAGGGACTTGCGGCACAGGAGATCGCCGATCGCGTGGTGCGCGGCAAGTGCACGATCGAGACGCACATCCGCAACATCGGCCGCAAGATCGGCTGGCGCGGGCAGCAGCGGCTCACTCGGCTGGCCATGCTCGCCGCCTCGCGCGGCGATTCCGAGGGCGCCGGCCGGCGCGATCCCGAGGTCGTCCAGGCGCTGCGCGAGACGATCGCCGCGCACGCCCGCTCGCGCGGAGCGCTTGAGCAGGTCATGAGCGCGACGGCCGACGTGACCGGCGAGGCGTTCCTCGAGGCGCTGGCGGTCTCGCTGGGCCGGGCGCTCGGAGTGCGCCTGGTCGCAATCGTCGAGACCATGCCGACCGCACCTTCGACCCCGACGGCGGACACGGCCGAGATGCTCCGATCGGTCGCCTGGTCCCTGGACGGCGAGCTGTTCCCGCGGGTGGAGCTGCGTCTCTTCGACAGCGCGCTGGCGGGACTCGGACCGCGTGACGAACGGTTCATCGCGGACGACGCCTCGACCGTGCTTCGCCACGATCCGCTCGTCCAGCGGGTCGGCGCGCGGAGCGTGCTCGCGATGCCGCTGCGCGACGGCGACGGTGGCCTGCTGGGCGGCGTGATCCTGATGCACGACGAGGCGATCGACTCGTCGCGCTCGCCCGAGTTCATCGTCCGGCTCTTCGGCGGACGCGCCGCATCGGAACTGGAGCGCCGCGCCACCGATCATCGGTTGCGCGAGAGCGAGCTCCGCTACCGCATGCTCGCCGAGAACTCCGGCGACGTGATCGGCCGCTTCTCGGCGACGGGCACGCGGCTCTACGCGTCGCCCTCGTCCGAGGCGGTCTTCGGCTGGCGACCGGAGGAATTGGTCGGCCATTCGGGCTACGAGCTCATCCACACCGAGGACATCGAGCGCGTCGGCAAGACACACAGGGAGTCGCTGGCCAATCCCGGCGTGCCGCAGCGCGTGCGATGGCGCGCCCGGCGGCGCGACGGCACGCTCCTGTGGGTCGAGTCCGTCGTCCGCGCACCATGAACCCGATGACGCCGATGGAGATGCTGGTGGTGACCCGCGACATCGACGCCGAGCAGGCCGCGGCTCGACCGGCTCGACCGGATCAACGCCGAACTCGAGGCGCGGTGCGCGGCGGACTCTTGCCCTCGAGTCGAGCGAGCAGCGTTGGCGGCTCGACGCTGGAGAGCGCCCAACGACCACATCTGCATCGTCGACCAGGACCTCCGGCTCGTCTTCTGCAACCGCAGGACTCCCGGCATGGATCCCGCCAAGGTGATCGGCACGCCGGTCGAGGAGTACATCGCCCGGAGTCGCGCGAGGCGGCGCGCTGGCCGCGATGCGGCGCGTCCTCGAGTCCGGCGAGCCGCAGCCGATGACCCTCGACTCGTTGACGCCCGACGGCCGGAGGGCGTGGTCGTCGCGGCTTCTCGCCGATCACCGTCGATGGGCGGATCGTGGGCCTTTCGTCGATCTCGAGGACATCACCGTCGAGCGCCGCATCGAGGACTCGCTGCGCGACAGCGAGCGGCAGCATCGCAAGCTCGTCGAACTCGCCCCCGACGGGATTCTCGTCCACGACGGGACGACCATCCTCTTCGCGAATCCAGCCGCGGCGCATCTTCGGCTATCCCGTGGCCGACGCGATGGTCGGGGAGTCGGTGATGAGCATCGTGCCGGAGCATCGCCGAGAGGCGATTCGCGAGCGAATCGACAGCATTCTCCGGGATCGCACCAACGCGCCGCGCATGGAGCAGGTCCTCCTTCGTCGCGACGGATCCACCGTCCATGCCGAGAGCTCCGCGACCTGGTGCACGTTCAAGGACGTTCCATGCGTGCAGGCGCTGATCCGCGAGCGGCCGCCGCACGAGGCCGTCGGCGGCCACGCGCCATCCGCGAGCGCGGTCAACGGCGCTGCGCACCATGCCGCGAAGATGGACGCCGTCGAAGGACGTTGAACCGCAGCCATGAGCGCCATCGGCCCCCCCGAGTTCCTGCGCCCATCGCATCCGGGCGACCTGACCCGTCACCTTCAGCGCCTCATCGGCGGCGAGACCCTCTCGACCGCCGAGGCGTCCGCGGCGTTCGAGGCGATCATGACCGGGTCGGCGCACCACGCGGAGGTGGGCGCGCTGCTCGCGCTGCTGGCCACGCGATCGCCCACGGTGGACGAGCTCGTCGGCGCCGCGGGCGTGATGCGCGCACACGTCGATCGGGTCGTCGCCACGACTCCGCCCGAGCGCCTGCTCGACACCGCCGGGACCGGTGGCGCGCCGAAGACGTTCAACGTCGGCACCGTGGCCGCGATCGTCGCCGCCGCCGCCGGACGGACTCGCGGCCTCGCGGTGGCCAAGCACGGCAATCGCTCCCGCACCGGACGCGGATCGGCCGAAGTGCTCGCGGCGCTGGGCGTGAACATCGATTCCGACCGCGCGGCGCAGGCCCGCGCCCTCGACGACGTCGGCGTCTGCTTCTGCTTCGCGATCCATCACCACCCGGCGGCGATGCACGTCATGCCGGTTCGACGGGCCCTCGGCTTCCCTACGATCTTCAACCTCCTCGGCCCGCTCACGAACCCCGCGGGCGCGCGGCGGCAGCTCATGGTGGTCTACGAGCGCCGCTTCGTCCGCCCGGTCGCCGACGCCCTGGCGCGGCTCGGCGCCGTGCATGCCATCGTCGTCCATGGCGGCGACGGACTCGACGAGCTCTCCATCGAACAGCGACCTTCTCGGCCGAGGCCGCGCAGGGGATCGTCCGCGAGTTCGAGATCGACCCGCGGCTCGGCCTTCGCAGCGCCTCGCCGAATGAACTCGCCGCACGCGATCTCGACCACGCGGTGAGCACGGTGCGCGTGCTCGAGGACGCGAGCCGGGTCCGCATCGCGACATGACCCTGCTCAACGCCGGCGCGCAGCTTGTCGCCGGCGGCATCGCCACGGAAACTCGCCGAGGGATCGCGCTCGCCGCCGAGGCGATCGACCGCGGCGCTTGCGCGGCGAACGCTCCAGGGACTGGTGCAGGTCAGCCACGACCGCGGCAGCGATGGTTCGCGATAGCCGGCGACGCACGGCGCGCACGTCCACCACGCGCCGACCCGGATCTGGCCGATGCCCGCGCCACCGGCTACCCCAGTTGCCCAGCAGCAGGCCGAGGTCCGCATGCATCCACCGTGCCGTCGCCGTTGAGGTCGGACGGACCCCCGGCAGCGCCCACGCGCCGAGGAGGAGATCGAGATCCGCACCGTCGACGACGCCGTCGCCGTTGAGGTCGCCCGGGATCGCCGGCGCGGCTCGCATGCGTAGCGAACCAGCCGCACATCGTCGACGCCCGCCTCGACCAGCGACGCGCCGCCGAGGTCGCCGGCCACGAAGCCGCATGTTCGCCGTCCGGTTGAACGAAATCGGCGACGAGGAAACTCGCCACGAACCCAGACCGCGGCTGTCGGTCACCGTCTCGAGCAGCGTCCACGTCGCGCCGCCGTCGTTGGAAATGGAGATCGGCATCGAGTCCTGCGCGGGGTTGTTGCCCAGGTTGTTCGAGTACCAGCGGGCATACTCGACGATCGCCTCGCCGTCACCGGTGGCGTCGAAGATCGGCGAGGTGAGTGTCGTGATGCCGAAGTCGACATCCGCCTCGCCCGCCTGACCGCCCGGCGTGCCTTGGCCGGTCACCCAGCAGAGGGTGCCGACACCGGCGGGATTGTCGTCCTCGGGCTGCGCGGTCGTGCCGATCGGATCGACGCGCACCCACTGGCCGAACGTGGCGGTGTCGCCGGGCGCTCCGCTCGTCCAGCCGATGTCGCTCTCCATGTTGTCGGCGAAGGCGACCGCGGCGCCGACAGCCGCCACGGCGACCGCGCCCGGCGTGGGCGCGCTGAGCACGATGCCGTTGCTCGCCTTTGCGGTGAAGGAGTAGCTGACCGACTCGGTGCACACGAGCGCCGGCGACGTCGCGACCCAGACGCCGGGCGAGGATTCGGTCGCCGGCACCGTGAGCACGCCCTGCGCCGTCTGCACCTTCAGGAAGACGCTGCCGGGAACGACCGTCAGGGTGTTGATGCCGCCGATCTGGACCGTCAGCTCCTGCCCAGCCGGGTCGAGCAGCGCCGGCAGGCCGTCGGGGAACGAGAAGTTGAGCGGGGCCGGGCCGACGTACCAGACGAAGAGGCCGCGCTCGATGTCGCTGCCGAGCACCGTTCCGCTGGGAAGGTAGGGATCGTTGTCCCAGAGCCCGTTGAAGTTGGCCGAGTCGCTGCCGGGGAAGGTGTCGAAGAAGCCCGTTTCCACGGGCGCCAGCGGATTGCTCACGTCGACGAGGCGCAGGCCGCTGCGGTAGTTGCTCATGAACGCCATCGTCCCCTTGACATAGAGATTGTGGTCGATGGCGGTGTTGCCGTTGCTGTATGTCGCGACCTGCGCCGGGCTCGAGAGGTTCTGGATGTCGATGATGTGCGTCGTTCCGGGAATCCCGAGGTTGGACTCGTCCAGCTCGTCGTCGAGATACGCGTACTTGTGATCCGGCGTCAGCCAGCACTGGTGCGAGTAGACGGCGTTGGGATAGAGGAGCGTCGACAGCACCTGGATGGACGACTTGTTCGTGACGTCGAGGATGGAGAGGCCGGAGTTGAGGTAGCCGTTGTTGAGTCCGCCGCAGCAGAAGGCGATCTGCTTGCCGGCGTAGGGACCGCTGTCGTAGGGGACGACGGTCACCTCGTGCACGTACTTGTCCTGCCACTGGCCGACGAAGGTCGGCGTGGACGGATCGGCGAGCGAGTAGATGCGCAGCCCGTTGCCGGCGCCGCCGCATCGATAGAGGAAGCCGCTCGCCTGGTCGACGAAGATCGTGTGCGTCGCCGCGTTGCCGCCGGTCGTCACCGTGTTCACCAGCGTCACCACGCCGCTGTCGATCTGCGAGAGATCGAAGACCTGGATGCCCCCCCCGCCTTCGCTCGCCGCGTACGCGTGGTGCCCGTACACGCGCAGGTCGCGCCAGAGCGAGTTCGGGCCGCTCAGCAGCGCGATCTTCTGGGCGCTGCTGGGGTTGGTCACCTCGACGAACGCCGTCCCGACGTTGAGCCCGAGCAGCGCGTACTCGCGCCCGCTCGGCGAGACGTAGTGCTCGACGACGTTGGCGTTGGTCGCACCCGACCACTCGCTCAGCGGCAACCAGCTCAGGAGCGTCACGTTGCTCGAGGTGAACTGTCCCGCCGCATCGGCCAGTCCGCCCTCGGCGGCGCGGTAGGCCGGTCCGATGAAGGGCGGGATGCGGTCGAAGACCTTCGCGTCGTCGACGTGGGCGAACAGGAGCGTGGTGGAGGCGGCCGCCGCGGTCGCGGCGAGCAGGATGGCGGGTCGTGAAGCATGCATCGGAGGACGAACTCCCCGTCGGGGATCGACGATCGGAGGTGCGGGCGATTGACGGCCATTGCGGCGAAGCTGCGAGTGTACAGGTCGAGGATGGGCAATGGAAGAATCCTTCGGCGCCGCGGTCCGGTCGTCCGGTCGCGCGCCCTATGGCCGGCGCGTCCACTCGTCGGGCGGCGGTGTTCCGGTGAGCGACTCGAGGAACGCGACGAGGTCGTCGATCTCCTCGTCGGTGAGGTGCAGCGGCGCGACGATCGTCTCGCGGTGATGGCCGGCGACGACCTGTCCATCGAGCGTCGAGTAGAAGCGAAGGACGTCGCGCAGCGTCGCAAGCTGCCCGGCGTGCATGTAAGGCGCGGTGAGCGCAACGTTCCGCAGCGACGGGGTCCGAAACTGGCCCCAGGTCTCGGGCGCGCGGGCGAGCGTGCGGATGCGCTCCGCGCGCGGGCCGGCACGGTCGTCGCTGAACTCGCCGGCCGCGTTGAAGCGATCCGCGGCGACCAGCTCCGCGCCACCGAATCGACCCGAATCGGGCAGCGCGGTGGCGACGGGCGACGCTCCGTCCGGCTGGGCGCGAGGCGCGTCGGGCCGCGTGGCGTCGTCGTCGCGCCGGTCGTCGCGTCGGTCGTCGTGTCGCGCGTCGTGCCGCGGTGGAACGCCGAGCGAATGGAACTCGCCGTCGGAAAGCAACGGACCGGTGTGACACGATCGGCAGTTGGCGGCGCCGACGAAGAGCCGCGCGCCGCGCTGCGCCGAGGGCGAGAGCCACGATGTCGGCCCCTGGACCGGTGACGACGCCGACGGGGCAGGCGACGACGAAGTCGATCCCGCTGAACCTTCTCCTGGGTCGCCCGCCTTCAGCGCCTCGACGAAGCGATCGAAGGGCGCCGGGCCGGTCACGAGCTTGCGCTCGTACGCGCCGATGGCCTTGCCGATGTTGGAGAAGACGACGTCGATGGCGTGACGCTCCGGGTCGACGAGGCCCGTCCACGCCGAGTCGAGGGCGTCCACCGCGGGACGCCTTCCGGCGTGCGTCGGCCAGGGTCGCGCCCGCGGCGGCAGCCGATCCCAGGCGATCGATGGAAGCGGACCGAAGACGGCCTCGTAGCCGGCGCGAAGCGAGGGATCGTCACGCACCAGCCGGGCGATGGAGACGCGATCGCCGGCCATTTCGTCGGGGTGTTCCATCGGCCGCAACGCCTGCGCCCAGGACGTGTCTGCACCGCCATCCCAGTGAAGCCATCGCTGATGCGCCGCGTTGAGCAGCGTCGGCACGCTCCGTGTGCCCGGAGCCCGACCGGCGGCGACGGGAAGCGCATCGGCGAACGCCTTCGCCGGATCGTGGCAGGAGGCGCACGAGAATCCCCCGTCGGGCGAGATCCGCGCATCGAAGAAGAGCCGGTGACCGAGGCGCGCCGCCCGCTCGTCGTCGGCGACGCGGTTCGTCTCGTCACGAGGCAGCGGCGGAGGCGGCGAGAGCTTCGCCAGCCGGGCGATCTCGGTCGGCGTGAAGGTCGGCGGGCTGGTCGGCGGGCTGGTCGGTTGGTTGCTCGGCGGCGCCGACAACGCCACCGTCGCGAGGACCAGCGGCAGCCAGCCGGGAAGCAGGACGATCGGGGTCATCGGCATCATCGGCGCGGCGCCGGTCCCCGCGCGGTCCGGCGGATCACTCGAGGACGACCTCCGCCTGGGCCCGCTCGGTCTCTCCCTTGCGCGTGATGTCGAAGTAGATCTCCCACCGGCCCGGCATGTGGAAGAGCATTCCCGACGCGCTGTACGAACCGTCGTTGTGCTTGCGGACGCGGGGCACGACGTTCATGCCGTGGCGATGTTCGGGCATCGCGGCGTCCACGACCAGATCGGCGTCGGTCACGATCTGCTGGCTCCTCCGCGCGTCGTAGATGCGCACGACGATGTCGAAGGGCTCGTTGGCCGGGATCGGATCGGGCTTGGTGGTGAAGAGCACGATGTAGCTGCCGTCGTTGCTGACGACCCGTCGAGGCGCGGCGATCGGCTCGTCGGCCGCCGAGCCCGGCGCCGCGCTCGCCACGGCGCCGACGGGCGCGACCGCGGGTGGCGCCTCCGTCGTCGACGGGGTCGGCTTGGACGGCTGGCACGAGGCGAGCGCACCGACGGGCCGCGCCCCACGCCGCCACCGGGCGCCAAGACGGCTGCGCACGCATGCGCGAGGATCCGCGCGACACTGGTTGCGATCGCATCGGTTCAATCCTCCTTCACCGCGGGCTTGGGGTCGGCCGCGAACGGCTTCGCGGGCGTGCTGGCCTTGCCGCTGCCGAACGTGCCGAGCCAGGTTCCGTCGGGACCGAAGGTCTGCGCGCGGTGGTTGCCCGGATCGAGCACGATCAACCGGCCGTCGGCCCGCTGTTCGATTCCCGCGGGCTTCCAGAACTCGCCGTCGCGCGAACCCTTCGTGCCCCAGGCGATCACGAACTTGCCATCCTCCGTGAATTTCAGGACGCGGTTGGACGCCTCGTCGGTCACGTAGACGTAGCCGTCGCGCCCCGCCGCGATCCCGAAGGGACGGGCGAGCGCGAAGCTCGCCGAACTGCCGGGAAAGGCCCCGATCGGCTGTCCGCGCGGATCGAACATGACGACCTGGCGACGGCCCGCGTCGGCGACGAAGAAGACATCGCCGGCGGCGCCGACCGCGGCATCCGTCGGTTCGAGCAGCTCGCCCGCGCCGGCCGCGGCGCCGCCGTAGCTCATGAGCGGGCTCATCTCGGCGTCGTAGACGAAGACCATGCGGTTGCGCGGATCGACCACATGCGTCCGGCCGCGCGCGTCGCGCTGCATTCCATCGGGCTGCATCGGCCACTCGGCGCGGGCGAACGGCGCGGGCTCGATGCTCGTGGCGAGGCTCT
This sequence comes from Phycisphaerales bacterium, assembly GCA_046350555.1. Taxonomy (GTDB): domain Bacteria; phylum Planctomycetota; class Phycisphaerae; order Phycisphaerales; family SM1A02; genus JAXMAF01. The sequence continues at coordinate 99,677 of JAXMAF010000011.1, read as the reverse complement.
TCACGAACCGGCTCATGAGCGGCACGTAGCGCGGGGCCGCGGCGGGGTCCCAATCGAGCTGGAAGGTGGAGATGCGGCCCAGCGCCTCGTCGGCGATGCGCACCCGCTTCGTCGTGGCGTCGACCGTCGCGCCGGTCATGCGCTGGAACTGTCCGAAGCGGCTGCCGCGCTCGCCGAAGCGGGTGATGAGGATCGGCGTCTCGCCGCGCAGGTCGAAGACGTACGCGTCGTGCCGCTCGGGCTCGGGAATCACGAGCAGGTCGCCGCCAATGCCCAGTCGCTTCCCGAAGTGCGTCTGCTCGTCCGGCGGGGCCGGCACGCGCACGGCCTCGGTCTCGCCGGGCCTGAGCGCCGCGAAGACCTGGCAGCGATCCTCGAACGGCTCGCAGACCACCGCGAAGGCGCCGTCTGGCGCGATCGCCAGGTGGCGCGGATAGTGCAGCCGCCCCTCGCCCTCGTGCGGGACGCGGGCGTGCGCGCCCCACTCGCGCAGCAGCGCCCCCATCACATCGAAGATCTCGATGCGATGGTTGCGCGTGTCGCAGACGAAGATCTCGCCGCCCCGCGTCGCCAGCCCCGACGGCTGGTCGAGCAGCCCCGCGAACGGGCCGAAATCCCCCCACTGCCGGAGGAACCGGCCGGCCTTGTCGAAGACGACGATGCGGTTGTTGTCGGTGTCGGCGATGACGACGGTGTTGCCCTCGTCGACCGCGACGCCGCTCGGGCGACGAAGGTCGCCGGCGCCGGTCGCCGGCCCGCCGAGGATGGTCACGAAGCGCCCGTCGCGCTCGAAGACCTGCACGCGGTCGTTGCCGCTGTCGGCGACGTAGACCCAGACGCTGTCGACCGCGATGTCCACCGGACGGTTGAACTGGCCGCGCTTGCTGCCCCGCGTGCCCCACTGCCGCACGAACCCGCCCTTGGAGTCGAAGACCTGCACACGGTGGTTGCCGGTGTCTGCGACGAAGACGAGTCCGTCGCGGCCGATGGCGATCGCCTCGGGAAAACGGAACTCGCCCTCGCCGCCGCCGAAGCGACCGAAGCTGCCGATCGCCCGTCCCGATGGATCGTCGGCGCGGAAGAGGACGATCCGATGGTTGTCCCGGTCGACGACGAGAATCGTGTTGTCGCGCGTCACCGCCGCATCCATCGGCGAGACGAGCGCCCCTGCGCCGCCCTCGCCAGCCGGGCCGAGCGTCCGCATGAACGACCCGAACCGAAAGGGTGTCTCGCGCTGAGTCGAAGGTCGGTTCGCGGGGCTCGCCACGGGCGGCGCCGACGGCGTCGCGCGCTCGTCGGCCATCGCGATCGATGCAGCGGCGACCAGGCAGAGCGGCGCAACGAGCGAGCGGATGCGGGTCATGTGTTTGGAGTGGCCCGACGGCTGGCGTTGACGTCGGGGCGGAGCGGAGATCGATCCCATCGCCGTCGATCGTACCAGCCCCTTCCCGGAGGCGCGATGCGAAGGCACGCGATTCGACGGCGCGCCCCCCGGATCGCCCGACGCCAGTTTCGCCGGCTCCCGGCCTCCGGCTTGTATCCTTCGCCGCATGACCCACCCTGGCGATTCACCGCATGGCGAAGCGCCGCCGCGGCGCGCTCCGCGCGTCGTCGCCTCGCTCTCCGTGGCGATGCTTCTGGGACTCGCGGCGCTCATGACCATCGGACTGACCGGCGCCCACCACGCCAGCGTCGACCACGCGCCGCCGCTGTGGCCCGTCGGCATCGCGCCCTTCGCGGCGCTGCTGCTGGCGATCGCCATCCTGCCGTTGGTTCCCGCGTGCGCGCACTGGTGGCACAGCAACCTCAACAGGCTCTTCGTCGCGCTCGCGCATGGCGCGACGACGTGCGTCTTCATGCTGCTCACCCAGGGCCTCGATCCCGCGGCGACGGCGGTCAAGCACGCGCTCGTCGACGAGTACGGACCGTTCATCGTCCTGCTGCTGTCGCTCTACGTGATCACGGGCGGCATCGCCATCCATGGCAACATGCCGGCGACGCCGGCGACCAACGGCGCGATCCTGCTGATCGGCACGCTCCTCGCGAGCGTGCTCGGCACGACCGGCGCGAGCATGCTGCTCATCCGCCCGCTGCTTCAGACCAACCGCGAACGGCGGCACAAGGTGCACACCGTCGTCTTCTTCATCTTCCTGGTGAGCAACGTCGGCGGGTCGCTCCTCCCGGTGGGCGATCCACCGCTCTTCCTCGGATACCTCCAGGGCGTGCCGTTCCTCTGGACGCTCGGCCTCTGGGGCGAATGGCTCCTGGCGTCGTCGGTGCTGCTGGCGGTCTACCTCGTCTGGGACACGATCATGTATCGACGCGAGTCGCTCGCCGACATCCGGCGCGACAACGAGCGCGTCCTGCCGGAGCGCATCGACGGATCGATCAACTTCCTCTGGCTGCTCGGCGTGCTGCTGGCGGTCGCGCTCGTCAGTCCCGACAAGCCCTTCCTCGGAACGGGATGGCGGCCCTTCCCGTACCTGCGCGAGCTGCTCATGCTCGGCTTCACCGCCCTCTCGCTCGCGACCACGCCGCGCGAGGCGCGCACGCGCAACGAGTTCAACTACCACGCCATCGCCGAGGTCGCGGCGCTCTTCATCGGGATCTTCGTCGCCATGCAGGTGCCATTGCAGGTGCTGGCGTTCCACGGCGCGTCGCTGGGCATCGAACATCCCGCGACGTACTTCTGGATGACCGGCATCCTGTCGAGCTTCCTCGACAACGCCCCGACGTACCAGGTCTTCCTCGAGACCGCCGTGGTCAGCACCACCCGGGGCGCCGCAGGGAACATCCATCTGCTCGCGGGCCGCGAGGTCGATCCGGGGATGCTCCAGGCGATCAGCGTCGGCGCGGTCTTCATGGGCGCCAACACCTACATCGGCAACGGGCCGAACTTCATGGTCAAGTCGATCGCCGACGCCGCCGATGTGAAGATGCCGAGCTTCTTCGGGTACATGGCGTACAGCGGAGCGGTGCTGGTGCCGCTCTTCGTGCTGATCACGCTGATCTTCTTCCGGTGACCTGCCGAGGGTCGACGCGACCGATGCGCGGAGGCCCCGTTCGCGCAACGAAGCGCCGACGGCGTCAATCCGCCGCCGGCGCCGTGCGTTCCTCTCCATCGTCGGACGGAGTCCCCGACTCCCAGTTCCGAACGCCCGATTCCTCCCGCCGTTGAATGGTCTCCGTCGCGCCCGACCTCAGCGCACAATCACCTGCCTCGGCTTCGCGGCCGGGCTCTCGGGGAACCTGAGCGTGAGCACGCCGTTGACCAGCTCGGCCGTGGGCTCGGTCTCGGCGAAGCGGACGGGAAGCCTGAGTCGCCGCACGACGGCGCCTTCGTAGCGCTCGCGCCGATAGAACTGCTCCCCGGGCTTCTCGGCCGAGTCGGCCTTCCGGGCGCCGGTGGCGGTCCGGCCCGCGTCGCCGACGCCGGCCACGGTGCCAGCCGCCGAGGGCGAGTGCGTCTCGAATTCCTCGGCGCGGCTCGCTTCGATCGTGAGGACGCCGTTCTTGAGATGCACGCTCACGTCCTCCTTGCGGAAGCCGGGCAGGTTCGCGCGGACCACGAGGGTGCCGTTCGACTCGGAGATGTCCATCGGGAATCCCACCTCGGCAACGGCGCGGGCACCCGTTCCGCACGAGGCGGCGTCGCCGGCGCAACACTCGCGCGCCGCGACCGGACTCACGTCGCGGGTGACGACATCGACGAACTCGCGGAGCGGATCGAACGAGAAGGCGAACGGCTGACGAATGGAACGAAGCATGGGTGTGGTCTCCTTGTGGTCCATGGGTCGGACCGGGAGACGACTTGCGAAATCCGTGCCAACCGGCCGCTGCCCGGGCGGGCCGCCGGCCGCGTCCTGCGGCCCCGCCGATGCGATCCGCGCGATCCCAGAGCCGCGAAGCCCGGGGCCCCGACTGCGGTTGAAGGGCGTCGGGCGGCTGGATCGCCGTGCCGCCCGCGGCACCGTCGCCCGACCGCACCGCAACCCTCCCGATCCATGGAGCCGGAATGGTCGAACGGCCTGTCAAGCTGGCGCTGTCAAGGTGGCAGCGGCGGGTGCGACACATGCCGCGGATCACGCGCCGCCCGCGGCCGGCGCGGCGGGCTTGCGCTTCATGTATGCGTAGATGACCGACTGCACCACAACCGACTCGCCGACGACACGCCCGGCGCGCTCGCTCGCCTGGCGGAGCGTCGGGAACTTGTCATGGTCCAGCTCGCCCTCGAAGTCCTTGAGCGAGTTCTCGATCCCGAGCATCATCGACGCGATCACCGCCCACTCCTGCCGCGTGTCCGGCCAGTACCCGCTGCCCCGCGCCAGGTCGACCGGGATCGTGAAGCGCCAGCCATCCGAGGTCTCCACCATCGAGAGCGCTCCGCCGAATGCCGGCTCTCCATCGATCGAGACCGCGGCCGTGCCATCCTCGAGATCCTCGACCTCGATGCGCGAGCTCTGATCCTCGATCAACCCCTCTGGATCGGTGAGCAGCCGGCGCACCATCGGCCCGAACCGGTCGCCGCCCCCGAGCCGGCCGACGGCTCCCTGGGCCACGGCGAGATCCTTCTTCACCTCGTCGGGGTAGCGGTCGCGCAGCTTGCGCGCGACGCGCCACAGTTGTCCGAGCATCTCGCCGGTCTTGCGCTGGACGTCGTTGATGGCGCTCGCCTCGGTCACGCCATCGTCGTAGCGGATGTCGCGCGGCTTCAGGTGGATGAGCGTCGGAAGCAGGTCGGGCCGTCCGTCCTCGAGCATCTTCCGGGCGGCTTCGACGGTCCGCTGCGGCGTCGACGTGTCGTAGGCGGGGTCGGAACACGCGGGAAGCACCACGAGGACCGCGAGCGACAGGAGTGGGCGCACCATGGGCGTATCGTTCGTCGTGATCACCGTCACCGTCAATGGCGCGCCGGTCCAGGTTCCGGAAGGGTGCTCCGTGGAGGAGCTCGTCCGACGCTGCGAACTTCGTCGCGGCGCCTATGCGGTCGAGGTGAACCGCCGCGTGGTGCCCCGGCGCGACCACGGCGCGCGGTCGCTCGACGACGGCGACGTGGTGGAGGTCGTGACGCTGGTCGGCGGTGGATAGCAGGCCGCTGGCCCGGATCATTCATGACATGTCTCGCCCGGCGGGCGATCCCGACCGCCAACGGCCTGGTCGCTCCTCGACGGATCGCAGTGGATCCGCCGTCGTCGCGACCAGGCCCTTGGCAGCCGGGCTTGCCGCGCCGGTGCACTCTGCGCGCCAGGGCGTCCGGGCGAGATCGCACAGAACTCCTTGCGCAACCGCCGCTTCGAGCACGAAGGCGAGACACATCATGAATAATCCGGGCTAGGTACGAGAATCCGGCGCGCTCCAGCGTGCGGTAGACCGTCGACATCGAGACCTTCACGTCGAACTCGCTGGCCAGGATCTCCTGCACGTTGCGGCCGCGGAGCGCGACGACGCCGTCGAAGGGCAGCGCCCCGGCTTCGAGCCGCTCGCGCAGGCGCGGAAGCCGCTCCTCGGCCAGCCTTGGCTCGCTGCCGCCGCGTGGCATGGCGTGCAGCGCCTCGATGCCGCCGTCGCGGTATGCGTAGGCCCATCGCTGGACGAAGCCGCGGCTGCGCTGCAGCGCCCGCTGGATGTCCTTCGTCGGCATGCCCTCGATGGCGTGGGCCGTCGCCAGCAGCCGGTCGCGCTGCTCGGCGCCGCGCTCCCGACGCGCCATGCGGCGAAGTTCCTTCACGTCCCCGTCGCGTCGTTGCTTGATGTGCATGAAGCGCCTCCTTGCGTAGGTGGACGCAGCATCGACGATCCAGGCGCAGGGCGCAACCGAACATGCGCCGAACGCGCACGAGAATCAGTGAGGGTTCGTGTCAGGCCAAGCGCGACTGGAGTCGCCCATTCTGCACGCGGGCAAGCAAAGGACGCCGCGACCCTGAGTCGCGGCGTCCGTTCCGACGCTGCCGTGCCTCTGACAGTCAGCTCCACGCGCTCAGCAGCAAGCCCAGGTCGGCCGCCCCGACGACGCCGTCGCCGTCAAGGTCGCCGGCGCCGGAACCACCCCAGTTGCTCAGCAGCAGGCCGAGGTCCGCGGCGTCGACCTTGCCGTCGCCGTCGAGGTCGGCGGGGTTCAGGACCGGTGGCGCGTCGGGCACCGTCACGCACGGCTCGATGAAGCAGCACTCGATCCAATTCGGCGCGTGGTTGCCCAGAACAAAGCAGAAGTCCGAGCCGGGCGGCACCGTCGTCGTCACGGTGATCGGGCCAATCGACTGCGTCCCATAGGTCGGTGTCGGTGGAATGTCCACCAGCGCCGGCGAGAGCGTGCCGGTCGCCGAAGCGAGCACGAGATGGCCGGACGTCGTGTCCGACAGGTTCGTGAACGTGAAGCTCATCTGGAAGACACCCTGTGTCGGCGTCGCGGTGACCTGGACGTTGGACATCTGCGAGCAGACGCACTCGGGCAGCGTGATGCACGGCTGGAGATGGCAGCACTCGTTGCCGGCGATGTCGGCGAGAACGAAGTCGAAGCAGAGCTCGGCGCCGGGCGCAGGCCCGGCGACGGTCACGGTGATCGGCGCCGAGGTGGCGCCGGCGGTGACGGGAGGGTTCAGGAAGAAGACATGCGGCGTCATCGCCGGATCGGGCAGGATCAGGAGCGACGCGTCGGTTCCCGAGTTGTTGGTGAAGGTGAACGTCCACGAGTAGGCATTGCCTGACTGGCAGAGGAGCTCGGAGGTGTGCAGCTCGGCGCAAGAGATGGGGGACATGATGCCAAGGCTGTGGTAATGGCCGCCGGCCATGGCGACGAAGCCCGCATTCGGCACCGGCACGTCGATCTGGCCGAATCCGTTCCATCCCCAAACAACTATGGAGCCGTCGGATTTCAGGCCAAAGCTGTGAGAGTCACCTGCGGCGACGGCCACGAAGCCCGAGTTCGGCGGCGGGACATCGCACTGGCCAAAGGTGTTAAGTCCCCACGCCACGATCGAGCCGTCGGACTTCAGGCCCAGACCGTGACTGGCGCCGCTGGCAATGGCGACGAAGCCCGTGTTCGGGGTCGGAACGTTGCACTGGCCGTGGTTGTTGTATCCCCACGCAACGATCGAGCCGTCGGACTTCAGGCCGATGCTGTGTTCACTGCCACCGGCGACGGCAACGAAGCCCGTGTTCGGCGCGGGGATGTTCAGCTGGCCCTCGGCGTTCCATCCCCACCCGACGATTGAGCCGTCGGACTTGAGGCCCAGACTGTGACCCCAGCCGGTCGAAACCGCCACGAAGCCCGTGTTCGGCGCGGGGACGCTCAGCTGGCCGTGGGAGTCGTCTCCCCACGCCACCACCGAGCCGTCGGACTTCAGGCCCAGGTTGTGGTAGTAGCCCGCTGAAATGGCCACGAAGCCCATGTTCGGCGCCGGGACGTCGATCTGGCCGAAGGAGTTGTCTCCGAACGCCACAATCGAGCCGTCGGACTTCAGACCGACGCTGTGAAACACGCCGGCCGACACGGCCACGAAGCCGGAGTTCGGTGCCGGGACGTCACCCTCGCCGAAGTCGTTGCGCCCCCACGCCACGATCGAGCCCGCCCCCAAACATTGGGTGGCCATCGTCACGCATGCGCCCGTCGCCAAAGCGGCGATCATCGAGCATCGAAATCGCTTCATGTCAGTCCTCTCCAGTCTTGTGGTCGCGTCGCGCGGCGACACGCCTGCCGCTCGGAACGCGCGTGATGGGTGGGCCACGGCGCGCCGATCGAGCCGCCGTGCCCGCAGGGACTCCGAGCCGGAAGTCGAAATCTCGATTGAATAGAAGAGAAAAGTGGGACTTTTCGGCGCTCGGGTGGCGGTCGCTGGCGGTGACGCGTTTGCTCCGTCGGCACGGCCCCGGTGTGCGGCGAGTGTGGCGGCGCGTTGAAGCCGTGACAACCTGCGCGGAGAAAGCTCAGTCGCGTTCCGGAGCAGAAGCGCGACTTGCCGGGGACCGGCGCCCAAGGCACCGGATGCGTCGGCAAGCGGTGCATCGACACCGGTGCGGCACCGATCGCCGCTGAATTCGGGTGGTCGCCTGATTCGCGGGCGCCCCTTGCTGGCGAGAATTCGCCCCCGTCCACCGCTCAGGTGCACGAACGTCCCGTGCGGCAGCGCGTCGTCGGAGGAGGGAAGCGAGTCGGAGGAATGGGGAAGGAAGGCGACGCCTGAAACGCTCGGTTCACGAATGCCCCGGCCCCACGCCGGGGCATTCCCCTCTTCCACGGCAAGCGACAGCCCGCAACCGAACAGGGGACAACGAGGGTCAGCCACCACGGACATCCGGGCCACACCCCCCTCGCGGTCATGTGGTCGATGCCCTTCGCCGCCCCCGGCACGGATTCGCCGCACGGATCGGCGGACGTGAAGCGCATGGCCGGCCCCGTCCTCGACAAACAATCGAGCCAGGGACACGTGTGCGACGCTGACACGCCATCACCACCGCCGCAGCACGCGCAGTTCGGGCGATGCCGCCATCACGTCCTTCGGCGTCATCTGTTGGATCAGCCATGTCGCGGCGTCGTAGACCTGCCACTGCGGGAGCATGTAGCCCAGTTCCTCCCAGCCGCGGTCCATGAGCACGAACTGACGGTCCGCCGCCGGCACGCCCGAGAGCTTGACGCGCTCGCGGAAGAGGTCGGCCCGGTGCTTCGACATCGCGGCAAGCGTCGCGCGGCACGACTCGAGCTCGTTCAGGAGGGCGTCGCGCCCTTCGAATGCGTCGGTCGCCAGCAGCGCCCCGATCGGCGGATCGATCCGTTCGACCTCGCCGTACGCGCGGGCGAACTTCGCGCGGTCGATCGCTTCGCGCAGGGCGCCCTCTTGGTCGCCCGCCGCGGTCGCTGCGGCGATCGCCGCGGCTGCCAAGGCATCTTCGATCGGCTGCCAGTGTTCGAGCGCCGCGACCAGCGCATCGGCGCGCCGTTCCTGGTTCGGCGAACTTGCGGAGGTGTCGCCACCGTCGCCGCCCTCGTTGACTTCGCGGGCGGCGCGCTGCGTGTTCATGAGCGCCTGGCCGTACGCGGCGTCGATCAGCGTGTCGCGGATCGGGCGCACGACCGCCGCGGCCTTCGGCCATTCGCCGACCAGCGCCAACTCGACCGCGCCGCGCACACCGGCGCGCACCCGCTTGTCGGCGACGACCTCGGCGACATTGCATGGGGCGCCCCCTCCGCGGTAGATGTCGAGGTTGACCTGATTGAGCGGGCGCGCGAGCTGGCTGACGGAGTCATCAAGCCGCCGTGCCATGATCACGCGCCGCACCGCCGGCTCGGATCGCTCGCCGAGCGCCGCGACGAGCTCGGTGGCGAGCGCTTCGTCGATCGCGTCGGACGCCGTGAACGCCTGCCGGCGCAGCTCGCGCAGTGTCGTCGCCGCGGACTGGATCTCGTCGTCGTCGCGACGCGTCCCGGCCTGCGGCGCGAGCGCGCGCACCAGCGCCTGCGCCGTCTCGATCGTCGAACGAACGGTCGCCTCGAACGTGGCCGCGTGGTTGCGCAGGATGGTCCCGATGTTGGCTCGCTCGTCGTCGCTGTCGGCGAGCAATGCGACGATCGCGTCGATCGTCTTCTGATCGAAGGGCGCCGGAAGCAGGTCGACGCGGCTTGCCGAGACGGAATTGGCCTCTGGAAGCCAGGCGGCGCGCGGCTTGCCGATTCCGACGGCGGCGAAGTCCTCTTCCGCCATGCCCGCCTCGTCCATCGCCGGCGTCGGCAGCGACGGGTCGGTGAGCCACGTCGCGCCTGCGGTCTTGGCCAGCTCGGCGAGGCGCGTCCGGGCAAGCTCGCCGCGGCGCTCCTGGAGCTTGAGGATGCTGCCAAAGACTGAATTGCGCGGGTCAACGGGCGCCCGCAGCATGCCGAGCGATGCCGCCAGCGCCTCGAGCACCATCGCGTCATCCTCGTCGAGCCACTTCGTCACGATCGGGCGCGCCGCCTCGCGTTGCGCCGACGAGAGCTCCTTGGACGCCAGCACCATCCTGGCGACATCGGAGGGTTGTCGCATGTTCCTGGGCAGCCCGATGTTCCCGCCGCCCGCCTGGTCGCCAATGAGCCCTGGCGAAAGCGCATCGAAGAGAAGTCGCCGCTGGCGGCGCGGCAGCGCCTCGGCGAGGGCTCGATACGCCTTGAGCTGGGCCTCGATCGCGTCGGCGATCGCGGGGCCGTCGACCTGGCTGGCGCGACCGTGTCGGCTCGTGAACGACTGTTCCTCCGGCGTCATCCGGCCCATTCGGTTGAGATCCGTCGACTTCCCCGCCATGCCCGCCTCGTCGACCACCTTGGCGCCGGCCCGCATGCCGTCGTCGTCCGCCTTCTGGATGCGCACAAACGCCGCGCGACGATCACCCTCGCTCGTCGCCAAGAGCTCCAGCGCCTTCGTCAGGTCGTCGCGCGACAGCCCGCTTCGCCGCACGATGTCGCCGATGTCGGCGAGCTGGTACATCGCCGGTGCAGGGAAGGAGCGCGGCACGGCGCGCTGCGTGCTGCGCCAGCCGCGGACCTGCTCGACGGCCGGGCGCGACGCTTCCGGGACGGCCTGGGCGATGTCGTTGAAGAGCGCGTCCTCGACCGCCGTGGCGGCGCCCCGCGCGCGCCGAATCGCCTGGAGGGCGCTGTCGACATCGGAGAGACCGATGGAGACGCGGACATCCGAGCCAACCGCCTTCCGAAGCGCTGCGCGATGATCGACCTGTTCCTGCGTGAAGCGCTCGAGGGCGCGCCGATAGGACTCGACAAGCGCCATCGGCGGAACCTGGACACCCGCGGCGTCGAGATCGGCGACCAACGACGCGAAGCGGAACGGTTCCGGCAGCTTCTGGCCGTACACCTGGGCAATGCCGACGCGGCAGAGCGCGGCGACCGCAAACACGGCGAACAGGCAAGCGCTGCGGTGTCGAAGGAACATCGATGCTGCTCCGCGGGTTGGGATGTCGTGGGTCGATGGGTGCCGGAACGTGGCGAACAGTACGCGATTCGGTGGGGACACTCGTGTGTCATTGCAGGCGAAGCTGCGGATGCGTCGCGAGGGGGAGTTGGGATTCGGGGGGGTCGCATTGGCCACGCTTGTCCGCCCTTGCGCCGTGGGCGACGATCACCGTCTGAGTAACGCCGAGCGACCTAAAAGTAGGGTCAGCCACCGGGGACATCTGGGCCACCCCCCTGTCGTGGTCGTGTGGTCGATGGCCTTCGCCGCCCGCGGCGCGGATTCGCCGCACGGATCGGCGGACGTGAAGCGCATGGCCAGCTTCGTCTGGCCCCACATCCGTCCCGGCATCAAGCTGTACGGAGGGTTCATTGGCGGGACCCGTGGAGAGACGCACCCAAGCAGCGCGACCCGGTGGAGAACCCGATGATCCCGATGATCCTCGATGGCTTCATCTACGTGTACGCGTGTACGTGGCGGAGTACACGGGTGCCGGCTGTGATGATCTGGAAGCGGAGGATTGCTTCGAGGTGCGTCTGAATGCCACGCCTCGTGCGCGTCCCGGTTGACTCTCGCGTCCCAACCAACCCAATTCCGCGGTGAGATACCGCCGTGGGCGATCGGGGTCGAACGCATGGAGGTCCATCGGAATCCCGATCACAGGTCCTTGCGAACCAGCGGCACGTCCTTGATTTCGATCGGTTCGCCCCAGGCGCCGTCGACGCTTGCATCGCCCAGCGGCGTGTGCAGGTCGGGCGTCAGGATCACGTCGATGGAGCGGATGCTTGGGTCGAGCTCTGCGAGCCTGAGGACGATCCTCTGGTCGACATCGGCGACGATCGATCCCTCGGGCGACACCCACCGCAGGACAAGGGTCGATCCATGCACTTCGTGCGCTCCGAACCTCACCGTGGGGATCATGACGATCGGGCAATTGCCGATCGACGGTGCCACGTCGATGTGGATGCGCACGGCAAGGCCGGATCCGGACCGCGACGGCAAGACCTCGGCAGCGCTCAACCGAATGCCGGAGACGACAGCCTCGCGCCGCGCTGGATCGACAATCGACGCCCGCAGCGTGTCGTTCTCGCCGACCTCGACAATCTCACGCGACAGGGTCACCACATCGCGGGCCAGGCGGCGATCCTCGGTGCCGGGGGGATCGGGAAGCGAGTCGAGCGCCTCGAACGTCGATTGCCATCGAGGATGCTCGTCGTAATCGGGCGGCGCCTTTCCGTCGATGAAGACGCGTTCGACATCGAACTCGACGACGTGCGCTCCCGGCGAGAGCGCGCCGGGCGCCAGCGCCCGGGTGATGCTGTAGGGACAGGCTTGGGGCGACTGCATTCGTTGCCGCTGTTGCTGCTCGACAGCTTGAAGGATCTTCTCGTATCTGGCATCGCCGAGCTCTGTCGGATCGATCGCCTGCCGCGGTTCGGTCGGCGGGCCGATGTCGACGGCATGGCCATCGACGCGGATCGCCGCGATTCGCTGGGCAATGCCGAAGTCGCTCAGCGCTGGCGGGGCAAGTCGATAGGGAACCGGAGAGCCCTGTTTCGTGCGTGACGTGAGCAGCGAGACCTGTGGCGCGTCGGTCGATGCCTGCGCAAGGCGGATTCGGTCGCCGTCGGTGATGCGTCTCGAGGCGGCGGCCGCGGCAATGACGTGCTTGCTCATGGCGCGGATGTTCATCGTGGCCAAGCGCGGCTGACGGTCCTGATCGGGCCGAGACGTCATCGCCCTGACGAACCGATCGACCAGCAGCGCAGTCTCCTTGTCGTCGAATCGATCCGCCATGAAGCGCCGCTTGACCTCGTCCAGCCATGCGTCACATGGCATGGCGCCGGGGCCGAACAGATCGATGAGCGCCCCGTTGGACGCATTGGCCAGCGCTGCGGGGTCTCCAGCCGTCAAGGCACGCCGTGCCGCGACAGCCCTCCCGGCCAAGAGCACGATCGCCGACCCCGCGAACAGCAAGACGGCGACGAACGCGAGCTTGCGCCTGCGGCGGCGCGTGTGCCAGCGCACCTGGCCGGCTGCGGACAGGTCGGCGCCGCACTCCGGGCAACGAGGCGGCGGTTGACCGAACGTGCGCAAGTCGTAGCCACAGCCACGACAGCGCGGTGCGGCGAGCACACGCTCGCCCACGACGGTCAGAATCAGCGCGACCACCCCCACCGCTGCGAGAACAATGGACGCTCCGGCGACGACACGTTCGATCGAGAGTCCGCCCACCGGTGTGCTCCTCGGTCACCACCATTCTGTCCTCAGTACGTCCGGTGCGTCAATGGCGCTGGCGTAACACGCGTCCAAGCTGACTCTCGCGCCCCACCCGACCCAATTCCGCCGTGAGACGCCACTGCGGGCAAGGGGTCGGACGCATGGAGGTCTGCTGGAATCCGTATGAGACGCCGCTGGGGCAATCGGTCCAACACATGAAGGTCTGCGGGCATCCGCATCAGTCGGCGTCCGCGGGAACGACGACCAGGTCCAGCGCGTCGTTCAATGGCGTCGGAACGAGCGCGAACTGCGTGTCGGGGTTTCCCGTCGGCGGAATCTGAATTGCGCCGAAGTCGCCGATGATCATGTCCGCCTCGATGATCCTGAAGAAGGCGCCGACGGGAAGCGACGCCGTGTCGAGCTCTGGTCGCGCGATCACGTTGAGGACGGTGCCGTCGAGGACCAACGCTCCGTCGAATCGAAGCTGGTCGTGCGACACACCCGGCTCGTCGCCGCCGAGATCGATCACCAGGAAGCCGTGGTCGAGTTCGGTGTCGCCGCCGATCTCGAGCACGCCGTAGAGGTCGTCGTCGACGCGGTGGCCCGGCGCCAGCGTGCAGTCCTTGCCGCCGGAGAAGAAGGGCTCTCCACCGAGCAGCGGAGCGCCAATCGGTTCGATCTTCCCGTTGCCTTCGATGAGCGCCAGCGGAACGAGGTTCTTCATGCACTGCACGCGGGCCTTGTCCTGGAGGTCGATGACCGCATTGCCGTCGGTCGCCGTCTTCAGGACTCCGGTCACCTTGAGCCGGATCGGGCCGTCGGCATTGCCATTGCCCTTGACCCCCAGCAGCGACTTCTTCTTCGCGTCAGTGACGCTGATGTTCATGTCGCCGGTGACGGCCACCTTCCCGCCCGTAATGACGACCTGGCCGACGCCGCCGTCGATGCCGAGCTTCACGTCACCCTTGATCTCGTGATCGTCGCCGGCGGTCACGAGTAATGCGCCCACGCCTTCGGCGCCGATGGAGAACGAACCCTCCGTCTTCATCTTTCCACCGGTCACCTTGAGAAGTCCGTCGCTCCACTTCTTCGAGCCGATCGAGATTCCGCCGGCGAGAGGGGGTTTCGTGGTGAGCTCACCAGTTCCAGAGAGTTCGAAGACGCCGACTCCCTCGTCGCCGATGGAGAGGAGCTTCGTGAAGAGCTTGCCGGCAGAGAGCCCGTAGTTGCCCTTGCCACCCGGGCCTGCGCCGATCGTCACCGTTCCGAGCGGCTTCTCGGCCGTGCCGACGCTGCCGCCGGACTGGGTGAACTTGCCGTCTCCGTCCGAGCCGATGTACAGCTTCAGGGGATCGACCTGCCCGCCGGACATCTCGACCCGCCCGGTCTCGCCCTTCGCGCCCACCTTCATCGAGCCGCCGGCGTTCATCGAGAGCGTGCCGCCGGCGATGACGAACTTGCCGGCGTTCGCCTCGGAACCCACCTGGAGCAGCGTGCACGTCGCATCGACGCCGGCCTTGAGCGTGCAGACGCTCGTGTCGAGCCGGGCGATGTCGTTGACCTTGGGGATGGCGCCACCCATCCACTTCGTGGCGTCGTCCCAGTTGCCGTCGGCGCCACCCCACTTGATCACGCTGACGAGGGGCGGGACGGACATCGCGGTGCCGGCGAGCATCGCCGCACACGCGGCTGCGCCGAGCGCGTGCGAGCGAGCGCGGCCGTGGCGCGACCGACGCGCGTGGAGGGCGTGCGAGGACGACCGGTCGCCGGTCACGCTGGATCGAAGATCGAGACGGTTCATGTTCATTGCTCCTGTTCGCGCATGGCGACATGCCACGCGTCTGGCAGCCCGTGGCGAAAGTCATTCGGGCTGCGGCCGAGCAGGATTCCGCATCTCTGCGTCGCCGCCGCTTGCCGTAGATTCCCTGGAATACGGCTGCGCGGCGGCTCCCAACTTGATCATGGATCTGCGAAATCCTGCTCGCCCTCGCCATCGAAGCACCTTCGCCACGGGCTGCTAGAACAGGAGCACGAACGGCGCGAGGAACACACGCACGAAGTGGCGGAAATCTGCGTCGGCGTTCGGCGAGTGGCGCGATCGGTTCCGCACAAGGGGCGTGTCGGGGCCCCGTCGACGCCGACGGTTCACGGCGTCGACGGAGCGCGCTGATCGGGATCGCGTATCGCGGCCACGCCGTGCTTCCTCGCCTGCCCTCGACCGCCGTTGTTGCGACGCCCACCGCGCCGCGCACCCGCGCGACGCACGAGCGCACGCTTGAGGAGCGCGGCGATCCACGCAGCGTGTTCAGCGCCAAGGTGGTGGTGACGACTTGGGGCGGACCGCATCCTCGCGAATCCGCGAAGCCGACGCCATGAACGCCATCGTCACGCGCGGGCTCTCGAAGCGCTATGGCAGCCGAATCGGTGTCCAAGACGTCGATCTCGTCGTTCCCGCGGGCGCGCGCTTCGGCTTCCTTGGGCCCAACGGCGCCGGGAAGACCACGTTGATCCGCCTGCTTCTGGGATTCATGCGGCCAAGCGCCGGCAGCGCGATGGTCTTCGACCTCGACTGCTGGCGCGCGAGCGACCGGATCAAGCGCGGCGTCGGCTACCTGCCGGGCGACCTGCGGCTCTATCCCTGGCTGAACGGGCGCTCCGCCCTCCGGATGGCGAGTGCGCTGCGCGGCATGGACCTCGCCCGCGCCGGCGCCGAGCTCGCCGAGCGGTTCGATCTCGATCAGCGCGTTCGTGTGCGCGAGATGTCCCGCGGGATGCGACAGAAGCTGGGGCTCGTGCTTGCGATGGCCCATCGGCCGCGACTGCTGGTGCTGGACGAACCGGCGTCGGGACTCGATCCGATCATGCAGGAGGTGCTCGCCGGAATGCTCCGCGATCACGCGGCGCGCGGAAACACGGTCTTCTTCTCGAGCCATTCGCTGCGCGAGGTCGAGCAGACGTGCGACCGCGTGGCGATCGTGCGCGAGGGGCGGATCGTCGTCCATGAACCGCTCGAGACGCTTCGACAGCGATGCCCGCGCGAGGTCACGATCGAGTTCGCGGCGCCGGCCGAATCCCTCGTTCCTCCGCCGTTCCTGCGCGTGATCGAACGGCGCGAGACGCGCTGGATCGGCCAACTCAGCGGAGACGCCGCGCCGCTGCTCGAGTGGCTGCGCGGAAGGGCGATCCGGGATCTCATCATCGCGCCGCCGGACCTGGAGGTCATCTTCCGCGAGCATTACGCCAACGCGAAGCCGGAAGGGGCGCGTTCATGATGAAGATGATGAACATGACACACATGCTGCGGGGCCTCGTCCGCAAGAGCGCCCGCGAGACCTGGCCCGGCCTGGTCGGCTTCGGCGCCGGCCTTTTCGCCATCGTCTTCCTGCTGCGGTCCGTGCTGCCGCGGATCCAGGAGATCGTCGGTCAGGCGGCGGCGCAGCTTCCGATTGCGCGCACGATGCTCGGCGTGTTGCTCGGCACCGATCTCGGCGACGAGATCACCGCGCGGGTGCTGCACTCGATCATCTGGGTCCATCCGGTCGTCCTCGCGACGGTCTGGGGATTCGAGATCTGGCTCTGCACGCGCGTTCCCGCGGGCGAGATCGATCGCGGAACGATCGACGTCCTTCTCGGCCTGCCCGTCTCGCGCAGCGGCCTGTACATCGCCGAGACCGTGGTCTGGCTCGTCGGCGGCGCGTGCCTGATGCTCGTCGCGTGGTCCGCGTTTCTCCTCGCGGAACGCGTCGCCGGCGGGCATTCGGTCGAGCGCGCGCGCATCGGCCTCGTGCTGCTGAACTTCTACGCGCTGTACATCGCGGTCGGCGCCATCGCGCTCTGCGCATCGGCGCGGGCCAACCGTCGCGGACGCGCCATCGGCGCCGTGCTCGCGCTGGTGCTGGGCTCGATGCTGCTCAACTTCCTCGCCGCCTTCTGGCCCGCGGCCGAGCGGCTTTCGGTGCTCGGCGTCCTGCGGTACTACCGCCCGGAGAACATCCTGCGCACCGGCATCGCGCCGACCGGCAACATCGCCGTGCTGTTGGCGGTGGGCTCGGCGTGCTGGCTGCTGGGGCTCACGATCTGGACGCGACGCGACGTGCGGACGCTGTGATCCCAATACGGATTCCAGCAGACCTCCATGCGTTCGACCCCGATCGCCCACAGCGGCGTCTCACGGCGGAATTGGACTGGGTGGGGCGCGAGAGTCAAATGGGACGGGTATAACGTGGGCACGGAGGGCAGGCGGTGCGACGGGTCGCTGCGCTCCCGGCTCGTCAAGGAAGTGCGCCACTCGACGCGTGACGAGCATGTGCGACCCGTGGAGGGAGGAAGCAATGCGAGCGATCTGGGCGATGACGATGGTGCAGGGGGCGATGGTCGCGGTGGCGATGGCAGCCGACGTGGCGTCGGTCTTCGACGGCTCGAATGGCCAGTCGTGGACGACTGCCGCGAACTGGACGCCCTCTGGCATTCCCAACAACAACGCCAGCAACAAGTACTACGTCACGATCGACGGCCCACCCGAGGCGCCGTTCACGGTGCAGCTCAACGGCTTCACCGCGTCGGTGAACGCGCTGACCGTGGGTCCGCAGGACACGCTTCAGATCGGCAGCACCTTCACAGGGACCCTGATCCTCTTCACGTCCGCGTTCGTCAACGACGGCGTGATCGCGCTGCTGTATCCGAGTGGCGTCTCGTCGTTTGGCATCAATGCCACGGTGCCCTACGTCCTCTTCGCCGGCAACGGCGAGATTCACCTCAACGCCCCCGGCCACCGCCTCCAGAAACAGGGCAGTGCTCCCGGCGGCGCGCCGAATCCGATCATCGAGCTTCCCCCGAGCCACGTGCTGCGCGGGTCGGGAGAGGTGCAGAACCTCACCGTGATCAACCACGGTCTTGTCGACGCCGATCTCGCCGTCGGCGCGCTCATGGTCCCCTCCTCCGCGCCAGGCGTGAACACCGGCACGATGCGAGCGAGGAGCGGCGGGACGCTCAACGTGAGCAACTTCGACAACACCCAGGGGCTCATCGTCGCCGAAGCGGGTGGGATCGTCTATCCGAGCGGTATTGCCGGCGGCGTGGTTCGCGCCGACCCGGGCGGCACGGTCTACCTGCTGATGACAGGGCCGGCCTCGGCGCTCACCAATGTGACCTTCGGCGGAACGATCACGGCACTCGACGACGGATTCCTGGGCGGCACGATCGTCAATCCCGACGAGATCGTCCTCGCGCCGTCGGGCAGCGGTGAGGATCCAGGTCGGCTGCGCCTCGTCGGCGTCACCACCTTTGTTGGTCCGGGCGTCATCAAGATGACCACCGCTGACAACCTGATCGCGGGGTATTTCGACGACGCGGTCTTCAAGATCGCGGCGGAGCAGGCGCTGCGCGGCGGCGGCACGGTGTCGGTCATCCTCGAGAACGAAGGGCTGATCGAAGCGACGAGCTCCGTTCCGCTGAATCTCTCCCTCAAGGCGACGGGCAACGTGCTCGGGGGAGTCATCCGCGCCAAGGGGGGCACGCTCCGGCTCCTGAACGGCTCGTGCGCCTGCGCGACCGGCGTGTTCGAGGCGACCGAGGGAGGGATCATTGCGATCGATCCGATGACCGCGGGCCTGGTCAAGCTCTTCAACCCGACGTTCGAGGTCGAGGGGGGTTCGCTGGCGCTCAACACCCAGTGCCAGCTTCACGACGCCGTGGTGCACGGGAATGCGACGATCCCGGTGAGCAAGATCATCGACGTGTTCGGGACGCTCGAGC
The DNA here is from genome assembly GCA_046350555.1 of Phycisphaerales bacterium. Taxonomy (GTDB): domain Bacteria; phylum Planctomycetota; class Phycisphaerae; order Phycisphaerales; family SM1A02; genus JAXMAF01. Next base: position 80,772 of record JAXMAF010000011.1, on the reverse strand, counting down.
ACGATGGGTCGATCGACGTCGGTCTCCAGAGCCGACTGCGGGTGCCGGGCGACACCGTGGCCGCGGCGATCACCGGCGCCGGCACGGTCCGCCTGCACTCGGGGGTCGCCGCCATCTCCACGTCGACCGTCGAGAAGGGCCAGTCCGCGGGACAGACCGGAAGCCTCGACCACGCCGCGACGCACACCATCGCCGGCGCCGGTCGGATCGAGCTGAACAGCTCGGCCTTGTTCAACCACGGCACGATCGTGGCCGACGATCCGCTCGTCACGCTCCGCCTGACCTGGATCGGCGACGTGATCCCGAGCAGCAACGATGGTCTTCTGCGCGCCACGAACGGCGCCACGCTGCGCATCCAGAAGGGCCTCTTCGACAACACCAACGGCGCCATCCTGGCCGACGACGCCTCGCTCGTTCGGCTCGGCGACGTGACCATCGCGGGTGGAACGCTCGTCGCGGAAGGCTCGGGGAAGTTCCAGCTCGAAGGCGGACCGGCGACGATCGACTCCGCCACCGTGAACGGCCTCGTCGAGGTGACCAGCCTGCGCGAGCTTCGGCTGCGCGGCGCCATCGAACTTGGCGGAGAGATCCGACTCACCCCTGGACCCGGAAACGCCACGCTGCGCTGCGACGGCGCGGTGACCGTGAACGGCGGCACGATCACCCTCGGACCTGCGGCCGGCGCCAACGTCCTCGGTCTCGCGGCCAACTCGAGCCTGGCGATCTCGCCGACCACCCTGCTGCACGGTCGCGGCGAGATCGCATCGCTCAACCTCTCCATCGACAACAACGGCGCGATCCAGTTCGAAGGCGGTCCGTCGACAGTGGCCCTCGCGGCGATCGGCGGTCTCGTCAACGACGGCGTGCTGGACATCGCGCCGGATGCGTCGGTGACCAACAGCGGCGCGCTGGTCAATCGCGGGACGATGCGCATCCGTCGCGACGGCGCCGCCATCGGGTCAATGACTCGAACGGGCTCGCTCGTGCAGGAGGCCGGCGTGATGGAGATCGACGGTCTTCTCAAGCTCGCCGGAATGGGCAACATGCTCTCGCTGACCGGCGGACGCCTGCGCGGGACGGGCGAGGTCACGGGCGCAGTCGTGGCGGACGGTGCGACCGTCGAGCTCCCTGGCGCCGGACATGCCCTGACCATCGGCGGGTCGATTGCGCTCGGCGATCGATCGATCGTCCAAGCGACCATCGATTCGAACGGCGCAGGTGGACAGTTGTTGGTGTCGGAAGCGGCGATCCTCGGCGGAACGCTCCTGTTGTCGATCGCACCCGACAGCCCTCCGAGTGTCGTCGAGCTGGTGAAGGTCGACGGCCGCGCTCCGACGAGCATGGTCGCCGGTGCGTTCCAGTCGATCGAATTCGACGGCCCGTGTCGTCCCGTCACCATCGAGTACACCAGGGACTCCGTGCTGCTCGCCGTCGGAGATCCGTCTCCCTCGGGCGACCTCGACTGCGATGGCGTCATCTCGGGCGCCGACGTGGCGATCCTGCTCGGCGCATGGGGCGGTCGCGGCGGCCTCAGCGATCTCGACGGCGATGGCGACGTGGACGGCGCCGATCTGGGGTTGCTGCTCGCGTCGTGGACGCGCGGGCGTTGAGCAGCACGTCGGTGTCGATGAGGACTTTCACAGTGAGACATCTTCCGGCGTGCGTCGTGCTCTCGTGCTGCCCCGACGTGTTGTTGGGCGATGGCACGCCCTGCTACCCCGAGGGCTGCAAGCCGTACCGCATGGTCGACCTCGGTATCGTCGGAAGCGCGGATGAGCTTCGGCTTCCCGGGTTCGGCGACTTCACCTTCGGCTTCAGCGAACTTCCCTTCGGTGAGAATTGCCGACCGCAGGCGACCTATTGGAGCGACGCAAGCAGTCCGAATGTCAACACACTCGGCCACATCGTGGCGTATGGCTCGGTGCCGGGGTCGGGCAGCGGGCACGCCTTCCTGCTCACATGCCCGACGGACTTCAACGGCGACTATCTCGTCACATCGGCGGATCTTGGCCTGCTCCTGGCTGCATGGTCCTGTTCGGGATGCTCCGAGGATCTCACCGGCGACGGCACCGTGGATGGCGAGGATGTCAGCGCGCTGCTGGCGGATTGGTCGAGCATCGTGGATCCCGTTCCGTGCACCATCCGTCTTCCCGAGGTCGAGTGCCCGACCAGCCCCAGCCTGACGTCGGAGCAGGAAGACGGGCCCCTCTCCTTCGACGAGGCGATCGAGGCCCTTGGCTTCGCCAGTGGTGGCGCGTTCGCCGAGTGGTCGCAGTCGGCTAGTGTGCCGAGTCAGAAATTCGCGTCATATGGGCGCGACATGATTTTGTCTGGCAAGGAGTCGAGACGAACGGCCTATCCGCAGCGATAGGCGGAGTCTCGACGACGCCGCCAGGCGAAATCAGCGCCGAACATATGCCGCGAATTTCTGACTCGGGACACTAGCTCCGCCACATGGGGAAGACGACAACCGGTGGCCATCCAGCGTCGTTCTTGGAATCCGCATCATTCCTCCGGATCGACCAGGGCCAGTATCCGCGCCGTCACCTCGCCCATGATGCGGTCTGAAATCGATCCGATCCGCGCGGCGCCCCTCGCCCGCCAGTCGAGGCTCTTGATCTGATCGCACAGGATCGCACCTTGCACCTCGAGCCCCCGGGGAAGCTCAACCTCGAACGGATAGCCCTTGACGCGCGACGTGATCGGACAGACCAGCGCGAGTCCCACCTTGCGGTTGTACGATCTCGGCGAGAGCACCAGCGCCGGACGACGGCCGGCCTGTTCGCTTCCGGCCTGCGGGCTGAACTGAAGCCACACGACATCGCCCCGCGCGGGTGTGTACGCCACAGCGGTCACCACACTTCCCTCCCGCGACGACGGCCCGAGTCGATCTCGGCGTGCAGGTTCCTTGCAGTGACCTTCCCGAGCAATTCGTCCAGCCCGTAGCGCGCGCGGCTCGCCGGCTTGACAACGATGTCTCCGTCGCGGACCGACAGCTCGACCTCGGAGCCCGCTTCGACGCCTGCCTCCGCGGCCAGGGATCGCGGGATTCGCACCCCAATGCTGTTGCCCCATCGCTGGATCTTCGTCTGCATGGTCTTCCTTTCGTGCCGCTCGAGCGCTGGCTATACATTGAGTATACAGCGCAATCAGACTCGCGGTCCCCTCATACCGGGTCCAGTTGATCCTCGCGCGTGGGCCCGCTCGCTTGTGCTCGCGGCTCTGATGAGGATTGCGTCGCCCGACGCGCGAGGATCAAGTCCGACTCGCATCAACCCCAGTTTCCAAGCAGCGCCCCGAGATCAGCGCCATCCACCGTTCCGCTGCCATCCAGGTCCGCCGCGGCGGCGTCGGTCGCCCACGCGGCGAGCAGGAGTCCGAGGTCGGCCGCGCCCACCAGACCATCGCAGTCGAGATCGCCGATTGGAGACGCATTCCAGAACGCCGCGTGCTTCACGTCGATGCCGTCGACCTCGGTGAACTGTCCCGCGACGAAGAGCGTCGTGCCAGTCGGATTCGGCAAGGACGCCAGCGTCGTGATGGACCACGGCAGGTACGGAAAGGCCATGGCGTCGGCGGTCATCGAGCCCAGCAGCGCGTGCAGCGACACGCCATCCCACGCGAGAAGCCGTCCGGTGATGTCGGTCGCATCGTGGTCGCGCCTGCCCATGACCAGTTGCGGCACGCCGTCGATCGCATGCGGCGCGAAGCAGGCGATCTCGTCGCCTTGACCAAGGACGACGCCGGGCAGGGCGCTCCATGAGCCGCCTGACGAGCGCGACGATCCATCCAGTCGAGCGAGATTCTTGATCGGCACGCCCGCGACCTGCGAGAAGAGTCCCCCGACATAGAGCGCGGCACCGCTGCCATCATCGTGCACAACCAGGGCGTCCACCCGTCCCGACGTGGGGCCGAGCGAAGTCCAGGACGCGCCATCGAATCGAGCAAGCGCCAAGGCGTCGCCGAGGTCGTTGCCGCCGGCATAGAGCGCCGGGCCACTGCCGTCGTCGAATGAGGCGAGCGCAGTCACTTCCGCCGTGCTGAACGGAAGACCCGAGGGAGTCGGATCGCCCGGCACGGCGTGCCACTGCGCACCGTCGTAGCGGGCCATTCGCTTGGCACCGGGCACGTTCCAAATATCGAAGTTCGTTCCGGCGTAGAGCTTCGGTCCGGCGCCGTCGTCGAAGACGGCCAGCGATCGCACCCATTGCGGTCCCGCGCCCTCGCTCCCCAGCGCGATGAGACCGTCACCCAGCGCCGACCACCGCGTGCCGTCCCACGCGGCGACTCGTTGCACACCCGGCAGCCCCACTGGCTCGAATGCACCTCCGGCGACGAGCTTCGTGCCGCTGCCGTCGTCGTACTCCACGAGGGTCGCGACGTATCCGCTCACGCCACCACCCACGGGCTGCCATGCGGCCCCATCCCATCGCGCGATGCCGCCCGTCGCGCGCCCCCCCACCGATGTGAACGCCCCTGCGGCGTAGAGGGCCGGTCCGGCGCCGTCGTCGTGGATGACCGACGACATGACCCAGGCGTCGCCATAGAGATTCTCGAAACCCGGAACGCCGGGCGCCGCGTCCCACACACAGGGAAACGACTGGCCGAGGGCGACGCCGCCGATGAGCATTGAGCTCGCGAACGCCGCCGCGCCGAGAGCGCGCGATCGAACCACTGTCTTGATGGACATGACACAACTCCTCTGTTCCGACGCGCGTGTTGGCGGACTCCGCAGAAGTGCACCCGGCACATGCTCGGGCGAGGCGGTCCACGTGGCGCATCGGGTCGCCGGTCGGCGACGATGGGGACAGTGTACGCAACCCTGCCTTGCGATCGCATCGCGTGGCGCGGGCGCGCGGCGGCGCGAGCGGTGATCAAGGCGATCAACTGGCCGCATCGGCGAGCGTGGCGACCTCACATTGCTCTTGCCCACGAAAGCGGGACAGGTACAGTGGACGCGCTGGGGAGTCGGCTCAACGCCCCATCAAAAGGGGAGGTTCCATGCGACCGATGCAATCTGTTCGTGCCTGCGTGCCGGCGCTCGTGGCCGTGGTCGTCGCGCCATGCGCGACGTGTCTGGCGGCGACGCTCGAGGTGCCTTCGCAGTATCCAACGATCCAGGCGGCTGTCGATGCGGCGGTCGTCGGCGACGAGGTGGTCGTCGCCGACGGGTTGTACACCGGCGCGGGCAACACCCTTATCACCGTCGCCAAGGCGATCACGGTTCGAAGCGCCAACGGCGCGGCGTCCTGCGTCGTCGACGGCGGGTACTTGAAGTCCGGCTTCATCACCAGCCCTGGTGTCGGGGCGGCGACGGTCATCGAAGGGTTCACGATCCGCCGCGGCCTCGACAACTACCAAGGTGGCGGTGTCTTCGTGAACAAAGGCTCGCCCACGATCCGCGACTGCATCATCACCGAGGCGTACGCCATCGCCTTCGGCGGCGGTGCCATCTCCGTGACCGGCGTCGGCGCGGCGCCGATCATCGAGCGGTGCGTCTTCGCCAACAACAACGCCGGGTTCTACGGCGGCGGCATCTATGTGAGCAATTCGGCGCAGCCCACGATCCGCGAATGCGTGTTCATCGGGAACATGGGCTTTGGCGGCGGCGTGGCGATCGAGGGCACCTCCGCCCACATCGAGCGGTGTGTCTTCGCCGGCAACGACTACGGCGGCATCCGGATCGAGTCGGGCACGCCGTCGACCATCGTCAACTGCCTCTTCAGCGGAAACGCCGGCGCCGGCAGCGGCGTCTACGCCGCATACAACTCTGCCGATTTCATCTCGAGCTGCACCTTCACCGGCAACGTGAAGGGCGCCGTGGGTGGCAAGATGGCGATCGTCAACTCGATCCTCGAAGGCAGCGTCTCGTCGGCGGGCGCTCCGCTTCCAGACCAGATCGACGGAAGCACTGTTGGAATCACCATCAACTCGAGCGACGTGGTGGGCGGTTGGGCCGGCACCGGCTCGAACAACATCGACGCCGATCCGCTCTTCTCGATCCTGGCCAGCGGCACGTGGACGGCGGCGCCGACCTACGACGCGGCGACCAACACCACCGTCTACACCGATGCCACGGCATCCCTCGTGCCCGGCGCGCTGGTCGGCCGCACGTTCAACCCGAAGACGTCGCAGGCGCGCCGGCTGTGGATCGTCGCCAACGACGAGACGACGCTGCGCGTGCCGGGCAACTTCTCAACCGATGTTCGGCCGGGCACGCACCCGAACCTACCCGTCGAGGCGGGAGCGGCCTATGTCGTCATCGATCCGCGTCCCGCGTCGGGTTCGCCGGTCATCGACGCCGGCGACAACGGCGCGGTGCCGCGAGATCTGGTCGTCGATCTCGACGGCAATCCTCGCTTCGTCGACGTGCCCTCGGCGCCGGACACCGGCATCGGCCGCGCGCCGCTGGTCGACCTGGGCGCCTTCGAACGGCAGGCGGATGTGAATCCGGCCGATCTCAACGAGGACCGAATGGTCGACGCCGCCGATCTCGGCCTGCTGCTCTCGGCATGGGGCGGGCCCGGCGGCGACCTCGATGGCGACGGCGCCACCGATGGGGCCGATCTGGGCCTGCTGCTCGCCGCGTGGAGCGGGTGATCGGAAGAGGAGCGTGGCGATCGTGGCCACAACTGTCCGCCACTCCCCGCAAATGGCGACGGCAACACTCCCTCGCTCCGCCATGACGCGAAACGGACCGACACAAGTCCGGGGGACAGCCACCTATTTCCGCACCCAGTCCCCGATCTCGTGCAAGCATCCGACAGCGATCGCACCTCGGTGATGGGGGATGTCCCTTCGCATCGGCTGTTGGCGTGCTGCCTATGTCGAGCGTCGCCCATTCCATGACGTAGGCGTGGAGCCATCGGCGCTGCTGACGTGGAGCCCTGCGCCATGGGGAAGACAATTACCGGTGGCTGTCCCTTGCTGTTGAACAAATGTTCGATCCGAGGCCTTCTTCTCAATACGGCCTCCAGTTGATCCTCGCGCGTGGGCCCGCTCGCTTGCGCTCGCGGCTCTGAGTAGCGACTGCACCGCTCGACGCGCGAGGATCAACTGTGACTGGTATTACGGGCACGGCCCCCACGACCCGAGGAGCACTCCAAGATCGGCGCCATCGACGGTGCCGTCTCCGTTGATGTCGCCTGTGCCCACCCCGCCCCAGTTGCCCAGAAGCAGCCCGAGGTCAGCTCCGTCGACCGCGCCGTCCCCGGTGAGGTCGGGTGGGCACGCTGACGTGCCGAGGTAGGCGACCCAACCTTCCGGTTCTCCCCTCGGGTTGAGTGCGAGTCCGGCAATGGTCAGGCCGTCTTGGGAAATCGAGATCGCCCTAATCAGGTGCCATCCCGAAAGATCGAGTTTGTACTGGTTGCTCAACACTGCGCCCAGGTTCCTCATCCCGTGAATCGCATCCCAGATGAAGGCTTCCTCGCCGAGCTGCGTGGTGCCCTGCCCCACGACTACTGAGCCATCGCCCGACACTGAATAGGCGATGCTCGAGAATGCGCCATCCGCCAAGTCCCCCAGCCCCACAGGGGTGCCGGTGGAGTCCCACAGGGTCGCCTCCAGCTCCAAACCAGATTCGGCGGAGGAGCTTCCGCCGACAATGATCGGGGGGCCGGCCGAGTTGGTGGCGGAGCGAACAAGAACATCGCACGAAACGGCCGTTTCCGTACCACCGGGCAGACTCGTCAGCGGCTGCATGCCTGTATCAAGCGTCCAGATGAACGCGACAGGATCACCGGCGGAATTCTGCGCCTGACCAACCACAATCGCACCGTCTGATGTCAGCGCGAGCGCTTCAGAAGTCGCGCTCGGCGGTGCACCGGGCAGGACGCCCAACCCGACCATTCCAGAGCTCTGGGTCCATAGGAAGGCTTGGAGGCCGATGCCATTGCCGCTCTGTCCGACAACGACGTTGCCATTCGCGCTGATGGCGCTTGCAGAACTGAATTGACCACCGGGAAGCGCGCCAAGACCGACCATTCCGTCATCTGCGCTCCATCGAAATGCCTCGATGATGCCCGATGAGTTCGTGCTCGAGCCAATGACGAACGTGCCGCCCGCAGACACACCTTCCGCCCAGCTTGTCGTGCCTCCCTTGAGGAATCCGATGCCGCTGATCCCCTCGCCCAGCGTCCACCGAAACGCTTGGTCGCCAGCCACACCAGAGCCACCGACCACGACTTGACCATTGGAAGACACAGCGCCCGCGACGGAACCCGAGGTACTCCCAGGTAGCTGTCCGAGCCCCATGAAATACGGCCTGGATGGTTGCACTGGCTTGCAGTACGCCAACGCCAGCTCGACGCATCCTCCGTCCCACGCCACCTCGCAACAGAAGGCGTCGAACGCGCAGGCTGTGTCGCAGCATGCGACGTCGTCGCAGCTGGGACCAGAATGCGCCGCGAAGCAGCTACCGGCACCGGCGTCGCCGCAGCCCGGCAGCCCGAGGAACGTGGCAGTGATCGTGCCCGGACCCGACTGGGCGGCCCCCCCGCTCTTGAACCCAGCCACCTGCACCAGATAGTACACCCCCCCGACGCCGGGAAAGACGGCCGTCTCGCCGCCCGGACCCTGGGCGTCGACGCACCCGGTGAAGAGCAGAAACAGGGACGACGGGTCGAAGACGGGACTCTTCCCGAGGTAGTAGATCGCCACGACGGAGTCGAAGGTCGGTGTCGCGACCACGATCGTCAGCTCGCCGTCCACCGGCGCCTGGACCACGTACCAGACGTCCTTTCCGTAGGAGCACTGGAAGTTCGGTGGACCGTCGGTGTTCGCGGTCGACGTATCAAAGGCAAGAGATTCCCCGGGCGATATTGGCGTGGCGTTCACGGCGCAGTCGTTCGCCGGCCCGCCGGGAGGGCATGTGTAGCCTTGGGCGAGCGAGGCAGTGACCAATGCGGCGAGGATGGCTGCGGGAGAGATGGTGTGCATGGAGGTGCTCCGGAAGGAATTCATGGAGTCATCGCCCCTCCCTGTTCCCCGCCGACGCGGCAAGGAGAGGGCAACGGGCTGTCGCCGGGCCAGACGTGCCGCCAGCGACACTACGAGCGCTTCGGACGGGAATCGCCATCTGACGAGCCGTCAAGCGCTCCGAGGGTCTCCGAGCCGAAGGGCGGAATCTCGTTCAGATAGTGGAAAAAAATTTGACTTCCCGCGCTGCGAGGCGTGTCGGCGGCGGCAAGGCACTCAGGCCCGGGGGACAGCCATCGGTTTCCGCGCCCAGTCCCCGATCTCGTGTGGCATCCGACAGCGATCGCGGCCAAGAACGACACTGCGATCAGTGGCTGCCGCTGCGCAGCGGAGAAATCGGGGTTGCGACACCCGGGTCGACTGAGGAATCGGAACCCGGAATCCACGGCGGCACAGCCGCCGCCCAGAATCCCTTCGTCGTGGCCACGTGCTCCTGAACGAGACGCGCCACGATTCGGCGTGCAGAGGGAGGCCGGCGGCGTCCGTCTTTCACTCCAGCATGTCGGCCGCGTCACATCGACCCCGACAAGGAGAAGACCCATGCGAACGCCCATCCGTGCAACATGCCTCGGCGCCATGACGTCCATGACGTCCCTTATGTCCATCATCTCATCGCCCGCCCACGCCTCCGTCATCCAGGTCCCCGCGGGCCAGCCCACGCTCAAGGCGGCGATCGCCGCGGCCGTGAGCGGGGACGAGATCGTGGTCGCCGACGGCGTCTACACCGGCGCGGACAACCGCGCGCTTGACTTCGGCGGCAAGAACCTCTTCCTGCACTCGGCCAATGGTCCCGCCGCGTGCATCATCGACTGCGAGCTTGCCGCGCGGGGGTTCGAGTTCCAGTCGGGCGAGACGGCCGCGGCGATCGTCGAGGGGTTCACGATCCGACATGGGAAGCCTGCCGCCGGCACGCTCAGCGGCGGCGCGATCTTCATCCATGGCGCGGGCATGACGACCGGGCCGACGGTGCGCCACTGCACGTTCGAGGCCAACACGGCGGGCGCCGGTGGAGCGATCGCCGCCGCGGACAGCGCGAACCCCACGGTCGTCGACTGCACCTTCGTCGCCAATGCCGCGACATCGTCGGTCGGCAACAGCGGCGGCGGCGGGATCCAACTCAACGGCGCCGGTGTCGCCATGACAATCGAGAAGTGCACGTTCGAGGCGAACACGGCGCCCTCCGGCGGAGGGGTCTATAGCGCCGGATCGAGTTTGCCCACCATCAACGGCTGCACGTTCATCAAGAACACGGCCACCTCGTACGCTGGCGCGATCAGTCTCTCGGGACCATCGGTGGCGACCGTGTGGAACTGCCGCTTCTTCGGCAACAACGGTCCGAGCTACGGCGGCGCCATCGCCATCGTCGGCACGGGCGCCAACCCCTCCATCGTCAATTGCGTCTTCTCCGGCAACTCGGTCAAGCCGCCCATTGGCCTGGGAGGCGCCGTGATGATCCAGCTTGGATCGGCCCAGATCCTCAATTGCACGATGGTGGGCAATGCGGCCGGAGGACCCAGCTTCGGAAGCGCGATCGCGAAGCTCTCGAACGTCTCGTGCAACGTCCAGAACTGCGTGCTGTGGGGCAACGCGGGGGCGCCGATCCTCGATTCGGGCACCAACCCGATCGTCGTGGCCTACTCGATCGTGCAGGGCGGCTTCGCGGGCGCGGGAAACAGCGGCGCCGATCCGCTGATTGTCGATGCCGACGGTCCCGACAACATGGTCGGCACGCCCGACGACGACCTGCGCGTCTCCGCCGGCTCGCCCGCGATCGATTCGGGAAGCAACCCCGCATGGAACGTGGCCCTGACCACGGATGTCGCCGGCAATCTGCGCTTCTACGACGACCCCGCGGTTCCCGATGGCGGCGCCGGAACGGCCCCGATCATCGATCGCGGGGCATACGAGTCGCAGCCCGCGGCGCCGACATGCGACCTCGCCGACCTCGACTGCGACGGCGACGTGGACGGCGGCGACCTCGGTCTCCTGCTCGGCGCCTGGGGTTCGAACAACCCCGACGCCGACCTGGACGGCGACGGGCTGGTCGGCGGCGGCGACCTGGGCATCATGCTCGGAGCGTGGACGGGATGATGGCGTCGTGGATGGCGCCGAGACGGGTGTGTTTGCGCACCGAAATTCATTGCCCCGTCCCGCCGCGCCAAGTACGCTGCCGCCCCCATGCTCCACCTCGACATCCCGACCCGTTCCGACATCGATCGCCTGCTTGCCGTTCGCGATCCCTCCTGCGTCTCCCTGTACCTGAAGACCACGCCGGTCACGAAGGAGGCGCAGGCCGACCGCATCGAGCTCAAGAACCTTGCGCGCGCCGCCGTCGACCAGTTGCGGGCGAGGGGCACGGACAAGGGGCACGTCTCGGAGATCGAGGAGTCGCTCGACGATCTCGTGGATCACGACGAATTCTGGCGCTTCCAGGCGAACTCCCTCGCCATCTTCGCGACGCCCGAGCGCACCGTCACGTATCGGCTTCCCAACGCGCTGGTGTCGATGGTCGAGGTCTCGGACCGCTTCCACATCAAGCCGCTGCTGCGAACCGTGACCTTTCCGCAGTCGGCGTTCGTGCTTGCGCTGGCCCAGGGCTCGGTGCGGCTCGTGGAGGTTTCCGGCGACATGCCCGCCTATGCCGTCAAGGTCGACGGCATGCCGAAGGACGTTGCCAGCGCCGTGGGACAACCGTCGATCCTCGGTCGGGCACCGAGCGGCCGGATCCAAGGCTCCGAAGGACAGAAGGTCAGGATGCGCCAGTACGCGCGCCAGATCGACCAGGCGCTGCGCGACCTGCTCGGCGGGCGCGAGACGCCGCTGATCATCGCCGGCGCACCACCGCTCGATGCGATCTTCCGCTCGGTCAACACGTATCCGCACCTGGTCGACCAGGTCATCGCGGGCAATCCGGAGAAGCTCAGCGACGCCGAGCTGGCCCAGGCGGCGCGCGGCGTGCTGGACGAACTGCATCGCGCCGATCTCAAGGAACTCCACGATCAATTCGCCGTTCGATCCGGACAGCATCGCACGACGACCGACATCGCCCAGGCGGCCCGCGCCGCGACGATGGGCGCCATCGCCACCCTGCTGGCGGACATCGACGAGATCATCCCCGGAACGGTCGACGAGACCGACGGTCGCGTGACCTTCAGCAAGGAGGCGAGCGCCAGCAACTACGGGGTGGTGGACGAGATCGCGCGCCGCGCGTGGCTCTCGGGCGCCCGGGTGCTGGGCGTCCGGCGCGCCGACGTCCCAGGCGGCGGAAGCCTCGCGGCGATCCTGCGGTACGCGGTGTGACGGGGGGCGAGCCAGCATCGCGCGATGCGCAGGCCCGGACCGTTGGGGTCTGACACCTTGTTCTTCTTCAAGCGGGTACGCTACGAACCTCTCCCGGCGGTTCCGTCCGTCCGATGAGCGACGGCCCCCACCGCAATCGGAGTCCTCCATGAACCACCACATCGCCACCCTTCAACGGATCGCAGCACTTCTCGTCCTCCTCGTCGCGCCACGCCTTGCCATGAGCCAGTTCGGCGGCGAAAGCCCGTCGGGGCCATCGGCGACCATGCAGGGCGCGCAAGGTGGGCCGGGTGGGCAGGGTGGCGCCGCGACCGGGGCACAGAACGGCAGCCGGTGGCCGCGCACCTTCACCAAAGCCGGCAGCACGGTGGTCGTGTACCAGCCGCAGGTCGACTCGTGGACCAACCACGAACAGATCAAGTTCCGCTCCGCCGTCGCGGTCACGCCGTCGGGCGCGAGCCAGCCGACCTATGGGGTCGTGGCGGCACAGGCCGACACCGCCGTGAACTCGGAGCAGAGCACCGTCGTGTTCACCAACCTCCAGCCGGCGGTGACCTTCCCCGACCTCGCGCCGGCGCAGGCCGCGCCGCTCCAGGCGATGGTGCTGGAACTGCTGCCGAACCGCTCGTCGATCGAGGTTCCGCTGGCCAGCGTGCTCGCTTCTATGCACGACACCACCAAGCCGCCGACCGTCGCCGTGAACATGCAGCCGCCGCCGATCTTCCACAGCGACGTGCCGGCGATCATGGTGATCTATGCCGGCCAGCCGCAGTTCAAGCCGGTGACCGGGGCGCCCCTCATGTTCGCGGTCAACACCAACTGGCCGGTGCTCCTTGACAACGCCTCGGCGCAGTACTTCCTGCTCGTCGGACAATCATGGCTGACGGCGCCCGATCCGCTCAAGGGACCATGGACCGCCGCGGCGCAGCTTCCGGCGTCGTTCTCGAACCTGCCGAGCCAGGGCTGGGACGAGATCGTCAAGAACGTCCCGGGCCAGCCCTTCGCCGTCGTGCCGAAGGTCTTCACGAGCACGACGCCGGCGGAACTCATCGTGACGCAGGGCCCGCCCGACTACACGCCGATTCCCGGCACGCGCCTGATGTACACGAGCAATCCGGTGACGCCGCTCTTCTTCAGCCTGCCCGACAACAAGATCTACTTCCTCGCCGCCGGCCGCTGGTTCCGCGCCGAGAGCCTGACGGGACCGTGGTCCGCCGCTTCCGACACCTTGCCGGCGGAGTTCGCCGAGATCCCGCCGGACAGCCCGATCGGCTACGTGCTGGCGTCCGTGCCCAACACGCAGCAGGCGAGCGATGCCGTCCTGCTGGCGCAGGTGCCGCACAAGTCGACGATCAACATCGCCGATGCGAAGCTCGATGTCAGTTACGCCGGTCCGCCGAAGTTCGCGCCCATCGAGGGCACGTCGATGCAATACGCGACGAACTCGGCGAACGACGTCGTCCTCGTTTCCGGACAGTATTACTGCTGCAACCAGGGCGTCTGGTTCAACGCTCCGTCGGCCACCGGACCGTGGAGCGTGTGCACGTCCGTGCCGCAGCAGATCTACACCATTCCGCCAAGCTGCCCGATCTACAACATCACCTACGTGCAGGTGTATGGCTCCACGCCGTCGACCGTGACCGTCGGCTATACCGCTGGGTACAGCGGCGAATATGTCGCGGCGACGGGTGCGCTTATGTTCGGCGCCGGCGTGCTCACCGGCGCGCTGCTCGACTCGAACAACGGCTGGAACTGCTACAGCCCCTGCTACGGCTCGTACGGCTGCGGCGCGTACTACCACCCGGGGTGGGGCTGCTACGGCGCGGGTGGTGCGTACTACGGACCCCATGGCGACGGCGCCTGGGGCGCTGCGTACAACCCCGCCACCGGAACGTATTCTCGGGCTGGATACGCGTCGACGCCCTATGGCTCGTCCAGCGTGCACCAGGCGTACAACCCCTGGAGCGACAGCTATGGATCGCACGCGTCGGGAACGAGTGGATACGGCAGTTGGGGTGTCAGCACCGCCTCCCAGGGCAGCCAGTGGGCGTCCGCCGCGCACACGACCAACAGCGCGGGCGTGACGCATGGAGCGGCCACGGACTCGTCGGGCCAGTGGGCCGAGGCCACGCACGCCGGCAACAGCACGGTCGCCAGCACCAGCAGCGGCGACATGTACGCCGGACACGACGGCAACGTGTATTCCAAGTCCCCCGACGGACAGTGGCAGAAGGCCGGCGGAAGCTCCAGCTCCAGCCAGCCCGCAAGGCCACCGACGGGCGGCTCCGAGTATCGCCCGGGCGCCGACAACTCGTACGGCGGAAACACGAACGCCCAGCTCGACCGCGACGCCAACGCTCGCAGCGCCGGCTACTCCGGCGGCGGATCGCAGGGTTGGGGAAGTCGCGGCGGTGGCTACAGCGGAGGTGATCGCGGTGGCTATGGCGGAGGCGAGCGCGGAGGCTACGGCGGTGGTGGCGGGCGCGGCGGAAGAAGGTGAATCGGCGGCGGATCGCGAGGTCGATGTGCCAAACACCATCACACCGCACCGCGCGCGAACGCGGCGGCGCGTTGGCTGCAACGCGACGTTGGGCAACCGTGGACCAGACATACGCGTACGGATATACTGAGCCATGGCGGACAAGCCCGTTCGGTGGGTCGGTTCGACCTTGGGCGACCTCCGAGAGTTTCCCGACGACGCCAGGAGCGAGGCGGGCCACCAGTTGCGCCGGGTCCAGCAGGGACTAATGCCGGACGACTGGAAACCCATGCCGAGTGTCGGCCGGGGAGTGCAGGAGATTCGCGTGCACACCGACCTCGAGCATCGGGTCTTCTTCGTCGCCAGGTTCGAGGACGCCGTCTATTAAGGATTCCAGTAGACCTCCATGCGTTCGACCCCTTGCCCGCAGCGGCGACTCACGGTGGAGTTGGATTGAGTGGGGCGCGAGAATCAACTGGGACGCGTATGCGTGCTGCATGCGTTCGAGAAGCGAACCCAGAAGACCCGACAGGCCGACATCGAGCTCGGGCGCCGACGGCTCGCCGAGGCGATCAAGGCCCGCGGTTCCCGATAGGAGGCCCCTATGTCCAAGCGGATTCGAGCTTCGACCGGCAACGTGTTCCTTGACCTGGGCTTCGCGCCGGGCGAGGCCGAGAACCTCCGTGTCCGATCCGATCTGCTCATCCGGCTCGGCGAAGTGATCAAGACGCGGCGTTTGACTCAGGCTGCCGCCGCAAAGCTCCTCGGAGTGAGCCAGCCGCGCGTGAGCGACCTCATGCGCGGGAAGATCGACCGGTTCAGCGTCGACTCCCTTGTCGAGATGCTCGGGCGCATCGGAATGCGCGTCGACTTCACGACGACGCGACGCCGCGCTCGGGTTGCCTGACTGTCAATCAACCGACGTGTCGCGGCTTGCCATGGACGCGATTGATTCCGGAACGGGTGCTGGCTCGCGCGGCTCGGATGCGGCGCCACCGTCGATCGTCCGCAGCGCTCGTTTGGCGATCTTCGCGAGCGCCAGCAGCACGACGATCGTGATCACGATGCCCGCGATGAGCTGCCATGGCCCGCGTGCCTTGACCAGCGTCCGGATGTCGTTCGCGCCACTCGCCGCGCCGACGGCGCCGAGCCCCACCATCAGTGCGGTGCGCGGCAGCATGCCGAGAATCGTGCCGAGCGTGTACTCGGGCAGGCGCACCCCGCTGCCGGCCATCGCGAGGTTGGTCAGTGCAAAGGGCGAATTCGGCGGAAGCCGCAGCAGCGCCACGATGCCAAGCGCCTTCGCGAAGCCGCGATCGACGAACGCCTTGCGGATCACGCCGGCCCTTGGATGGGCATCGATGCGTTCACGAAGCGCATCGCCGCCGATGAGCTTGGTGATCGCGTAGCCAATCAAGGAACCACCGAGAAACCCGCCGAGCGCCGCCGGAACGCCAATCGCCATGCCGAAGACCCAGCCGCCAAGGACCGCCTGCGCATAGGTCGGCAGGAGGCCGAAGCCGCTGGTGAACGCGAAGATCGCGACATACGCGGCGAGACCCATCGCCTCGTGCGAACGAAGCCAGTCGCTCGCGGGGGCGATGTTCGCAAGCAGCATGAAGCCAAGCAGCGCTGGAAGCGCCGCCCAGGCGATCGCCAGGATGGTCGTGGCGACGAAACGGGGTGACTGCGACATGATTCGGTTCGACGAAGCCCAGCCCTACACCGTCACCGGCTTCTGCGCCTCCATGTGCTCGATGATCGCGTCGGCGAATTCCGAGCACTTGAGCAGCTTCGACCCGGGCATCATGCGCTCGAAGTCGTACGTCACCGTCTTCGCCCCGATGGCGCCGTCGATGCCCTTGATGACCAGATCGGCGGCCTCGTCCCACTTCATGAAGCGGAACATCATCTCGCCCGAGAGGATCACGCTGCCCGGGTTCACCTTGTCCAGGTTGGCGTACTTCGGCGCCGTTCCGTGCGTCGCCTCGAAGATGGCGTGGCCGGTGACATAATTGATGTTGGCGCCGGGGGCGATGCCGATGCCGCCGACCTGCGCCGCCAGGGCGTCCGAGAGGTAGTCGCCGTTGAGGTTCATCGTCGCGATCACGTCGAAGTCGCGCGGGCGCGTGAGCACCTGCTGAAGGGTGATGTCGGCGATCGAGTCCTTCACGAGGAGCTTCTTCTTCCACTTGCCCTCGCCATGCGTCGGCCACAGCTTGAGCGCCGTCTCGACCTCGCCGACGAGCTTCGTCCGCTGGTCGGGCGTCATCATGTCGTAGCCCGGATCGATCATCCTGGCGTTGGCCTCGCTCGAGAGCGACGCGTTCGCCTCGCGGTTGCCGAGGATCCACGACTCGCGCTCGGTGATGACCTGGTCGCGGAAGTACTTCGTGGCCACCGCGTACCCCCAGTCGCGGAACGCCCCCTCGGTGTACTTCATGATGTTGCCCTTGTGGACGAAGGTCACGCTGCGCCGCTTCTCGCGCAGGGCGTAGCTGATGGCGCTGTGCACCAGCCGTTCGGTGCCGAGTTCGCTCGCGGGCTTGATGCCGACACCGACGTTGATGCCGACGGTGCGCGCCGGCGCGCCGATTCCCTCCAGCGTCTTCTGCCACGCCGTCGACGCCTGCGCCGAGCCGAAGCGGATCTTCGCGAAGTCCTTGGGGAACTCCTTCGCCAGGAAGTCGAGCACCTTCTGCGCCTCGGGCGAACCCGCGGCGTACTCGATGCCGGCGTAGATGTCCTCGGTGTTCTCGCGGAAGATCACCGTGTCGACATCCTCGGGCTTCTTCACCGGCGATGGAACGCCCTTGAAGTAGCGCACCGGGCGCAGGCACACATAGAGATCGAGCATCTGCCGCAGCGCCACGTTCAGCGAACGGATGCCGCCGCCGACCGGCGTGGTGAGCGGACCCTTGATGCCGACGAGGTGCGTGCGGAACGCGTCCAGCGTCGCATCGGGCAGCCAGTTGCCCGTCTTGTTGAACGCCTTCTCGCCGGCGAGTACCTCCTGCCAGTGGATCCTGCGCTTGCCCTTGTACGCCTTCTGCACCGCTGCGTCGAAGACGCGCACCGAGGCCCGCCAGATGTCGGGGCCGGTGCCGTCGCCCTCGATGAACGGGATGATCGGTTCGTCGGGAACGCGCAGGCCGGAAGAGGTCATCGAGATGGACGAGGGCATGAAGGACTCCGTGTGAACGTGTGCGACGACGCGCAGCCGACGCGGCAGGCCCGGCCGCGCCGGCGGGACGAATCGCACGTCGCGCCGGTCGGCGAGGAGCACGCAGCTTATCGCGTCGGGGTCGACTCTGCGGGGCGAGCCGCCGGACCCGTGCCCGCCGCATCGAGGACCGATCGCACCTCCGCGAAGTAGCGGTCGGCCTCGCTCCACGCGTCCGCCGGCATGGCGAAGGCGCGGCTTGCGAACGTCACCTCGGGAACACCCTCGCCCGTCGCGCCCAGGCACATCCGCAGCTTGTACGTCTGGTCCTCTCGCGTCGGCGTTCCGCCGCCGTCGTTCACGTCGCGGCGCAGGTGGCGGTAGACATCGATGCAACGCGTCGCCTCGTCGGCGTAGTAGTCGTTCTCGAAGACGATCCAGTCGTCGTAGCGCGGCTCGGCGGCGACGACCTTCATCGCCGTCCAGACGACCTCCGGCGACCGACCGGGAAACTCCGCGGTGCGCGTGGTGCACGCGACGAGGGCGAGGCCGACGAGCGTGCACGCGAGCGTTGTCGACGTGCGGAAGAGGCGGCTCGTGCGGATCGTGCAGGACAGGCAGGACAGACAAGTCATGGCGCGTAGCGTCGTCGGGCGATGGCGCACGGTCAAGCAATGCTCGCTTCGAGCCGATGCGGAGGGCAGCCTGAACCGCATGGAGCGAAGGTACCCGACACCTTCGGACTCCCGTTGCATCCTTGGCGTCGCCAACATGCCGCTGAGGGAGCGCATCTGGCGCCGGGGAAGACGCTTGCGATGGCCGCCCCGGGCGCGTCAAGATGGCCTTCCATCATCGGGAGGTACGCCATGAGAATTGCTCGAATCGTGGTCGTGATGGGAGCGGCCGCCGGCGCCGCGAGCGCCTTCGCCGTCAACAAGAGCTGGAACGCCGGCAGCGGCGACTGGAACGTCGGCGCCAACTGGAGTCCACCGGGCGTGCCGCAGCCGGGAGACATCGTCGACATCGACGTCGACGCAGCGGCGACGGTGACGGTCACGGTGACCTCGAGCGTCCCCGCCATCGCTTCGTTGTCCTGCGCGGAGGCGCTCACGATCGCCCCAACTGGCCAGTTGCAGGTTGATGGCGCGTCGACCTTCGCCGCGTCGGCGACGCTCACGGCCAACGGCACGTTCAACGCCGTCGGCGGCGTCGACGCCGGCACCTTCGTCGTGTCCAGCGGCTCGCTCACCCTCGGGGCCGACTCCTTCGCCAACATGGCGACGGTCTTCGGCGCGGCGGCAAGCTTGGTGATGGCGCCCGCCACATCCCTTGTCGTCGAAGGAACGCTCGTCTGGTCGGGCGGCACCATCGGCGACGCGACGACATCGACCGACGGATCGATCCGCGTGGCGGAGACCGGCTCGCTGATCATGACCTTGAACACCACCCGCTTCCTGAACACGACCCTGGAGGTCGACGGCGCCGGAACGTGGTCGGCGATGGGGAACCTCTTCTTCCACGACGGCGTCCTCCAGATCGACACCGTCCCGCCGGACGTGTTCAATGTCGGCGGGCCCGGAGTGATCCTGGCGAGCAACAACGGCGGCACCAACGTCCTCCGCGTCAACGGCACGCTCACGAGGGCCGGCACCTCGTCGGTCACGATCGGGAACGGCGTCCAGCTCCAGAACAACGGCCTCGTGGACCTCCATCTGGGCTCAATTGGATTCCAAGGCGGTGGATCGAGCTCCGGCGACTTCATTGGCGTCGCAGGGACGAAGTTGACACTGGGAGGCAACCACACCTTCACTGGTTCCAGCGACATCGTCGGCGACCTCGACATCCAGTTCTCCTCCGGCACAACCACCTATCCAAACGCGATCGTCACCGCCGGCACGGTCACCGCCGCCGGCGGCACAGTGACGATCGCCGGCGGCGTCGACGCCGGCGCCATCGTGGTATCCAGCGGCTCGCTCACGTGCGGCGCCGACTCCTTCGCCGACACTGCGACCGTCTCCGGTGGATTCCTGGCGGCGACCTCCGACAAGTCCCTCGTCGTCGCCGGAACCCTCACCTGGTCCGGCGGCGCCATCGGCAACGGAACGACATCGACCGACGGATCGATCCGCGTGGCGAAGACAGGCTCGCTGAACATGACCGCCAGCAACACCCGATTCCTGTACACGACGCTGGAGGTCGACGGCGCCGGAACGTGGTCGGGCGCGGGCATGGCCTTCTTCGCCGACGGCGTCCTCCAGATCGACACGGCGGCGCCCGACGTGTTCAACATCGGCGGGTCCGGGGCGATCTCGGTGAACGCCAACGGCGGCACCAACGTCCTCCGCGTCAACGGCGCGGCCACCAAGGTCGGCGCCGGCACGGTGACGTTGAACATCGTGCAGCTCGAGAACAACGGCCTGCTCGATGTTCATCTCGGCGAGTTCGATGCCGCCGGCAGTTCATCGAACCTTGCCGGCACGACACTCACCGGCGGCCAGTGGCGCGTCAAGGGCACGCTGCGGCTGCCGACGACCGCGTTGGCGACCATCGCCGCGGACGTGACCTTGGACGGACCGACGGCGCAGATCCTCGAGTCATTCACGGGCGCCAACCTGCTCGCCGGACTGACCACGATCTCACCCATCGGCGCCCTGCGCCTCGAGAGCGACCGCACCCAGGCGGTTCCGCTGCCTCTCGCGGTCGACGGCACGCTGGACATCGACCAGACCAGCGTGCTGGCCGCTGCGGCGAACCTGACCTTCGGCCCAACCGGAACCTATTCCATCGACTTTGGCTCCGACGGAATGGCCGGCTTCGTCAATGGCAAGAGCACTGTCGGCGGCGCGGCGACGCTTGACGGCCTCGTGCGAGCGGTGCAGATCGGCGGTTACGTCCCGGCGCCGTGCGACGCGTTCGTGATCATGACCGCCGGCTCGATCGGCGGCATGTTCGCGGCGCAGGACCTGCCGCCCGTCTCCACGTTCCCGATCTGGTCCGTCGCCACCGCGCCGACGACCGTCACGCTCCTCTTCGCGGACTCGGATCTCAACGACGATCTCCTCGTCGATGGCGCCGACCTCGGCATCATGCTCAGCCAATGGGGCGGCGCCGGCAGCGGCGATCTCGACTGCGACGGGCTCGTGAACGGCGGCGACCTGGGGATCCTGCTCAGTTCGTGGGGAGCGTCGCCGTAGGTCGGGCTTCGGCCCGACGCGCCTCGTGCGCACGATGCGCACAATGCGCCCACGCACGCGGCGCCTTTCCTATTTGGGCGGGACGGGGCGAACGAAGGTGTCGGGTACCTTCCCCGGAGCAGGGCTGTCCCATGGAGCGAAGGTACCTGACACCTTCGGACGCCGGCAAGATCGTGATCGCATGAGCCTCCGCCCCCTTCATGCGCTTCTCGAAGTCAGTTCAGCCGTCGCTCCAGGTCGCGGAGCATCGATGCGTCGAGGGCGGCGCCGAGCAGTTCCCGGAATTCGTCGTTCGCACGACGGCGCTCCGAGAGCAGGGCGCGACGCCGATTGAGCAAGTCGTCGCGCTGCTGCGGCTCGTCGGCCCAAGTGGCGTTGAGCATTCCCTGGGTCCACTCGTTCGACCGCAGCTCGGCATTGATGCGCGACAATCCGACACAGCTTGTTTCCAGCAAGGCCTTCAGCAACTCGGCGCGTTCCTCCGGCAGGGGCGGCGCGTCGATGGAGAGGAGCTGGCACTTCAATTCGCCCTGCGCTGGATCGGGGAAGGCGGCTTCGGGCGTGCCGGGAGGCGAGGACGACGCGGCGTCGAGAAGCGCCCGCAGCCGCGCCGATGCCTCGGGGCCGATGACCACCTCCATCTCGTCGACCGCTCGTTGGACCGCGTCGCGGATGAGTTCCAGCAACTGCTGTGATTTCGGCGACCGGAGCTCGGCACGCACCTCGCGAAGACGCCGCTCGTCGGGAGCCTTGATGTAGTAGCCAATACGTTGCGTGCGGTTGCCTTCTTGCACCAGGCTTCGCCGCGCCTCGTCGGTCGCGGCGTACAGCCGTCGCAGGATCGGACGGATCTGCGATTGCTGTCCGTCCGTGAGATCCCGGCTCGCCTGCCGCACCAACCGCCAGAGATCGGCTTGCGCTCCGCCGGCGCGATAGGTCACCACGAGGTCATCTTCGCGCAACAGCTCGTCAACGGTGCGGGCGAAGACGAACTGGGCTGGCTCCGCGCGATCGGGCGGAATCCGGCCAGCGACATCGATCAGGAGTCCTCGCACATCATCGATCGATGCAAGCTCGGCGTCGGCCATTCGCCGCCCTTGCGATGCGCTGAGCGCCATCAGGGCCTTCGACCACGGCTCGCGCTCCCACTCCGGTCCCATGCGTTCCGCCGTTTCCCACAACGCCCGCGCCGTTGACAAATGCAAGGCAATCATGCGGGCCCGGTGTCCTTCCCAGAGCGTCACGAGCTCGCGCCGATCGGCGTCGGTCGGTGGAACGCCGACTTCGTCGAGAAGCGCGTCGAACTCCTTCCGATCAAGCCCAGGGGAGGCCCATCTCGCGAACGCGTTCAACGGTGTCTGGCCGATGCCGGCCTTGGCCCTGAGGTCGATGAGCTGTTCGGTGGTCCAGGGCAGCTTGAACGGGCTCTCATCGGCAGGCGAGGATGAAGGCACCGGCGGCGCAACCGCGACGATGAGCGTGAACAAGGACGCGAGAACCGGGGCGGCGTTCGAGTGCATGGCGAGCCTCGCTGGGGCAGTGAACGGACGGACCGCGATCGCACAAGCGTGCGTCGGGCAACACCAAGCCACTTGACAACGACAACCGACTCCAAGGCGACGCCGCCGGAGAGCTCACCGCGCCTCGCGCACCAATCGATCGATCTCCTTCTCGAGATCGACATCGTCCGGATGTCCCGCCCAGCGCAGCGTTCCGCCGCCGTCGATCAGGAACGCGTGGGGAATGCCGCGGATGCCGAACGCCCGCGAGACGGGCGAGCCGCCGTTGACATGCGGTCCGCCCCAGGTCTGGAGGGAGGCGTTCCAGTTGCGCTTCTTGACATGGCCTGCGACCTTGTCCAGGGCGTCATCGGTCGAGACGCCGACGACCGCCACGCGATCGCCCCGGTCGCTACGACGGCCGGCCATCTCGTTGGTGCGGGTCATTGCCGGCTGGCACGGGCCACACCACGTCGCCCAGAACTCGAGCAGCACGACGCGTCCTCGAAGCGACGAGAGACGGAACGGGTGGCCATCCGCGGCGCCCGTCAGCGTGACATCGGGGGCGCGACGGCCGATCGTCGGGGCGAGCGACAACGTGTGCTCGACGATCGCCGGCGACGCTGGATCGAACGACACCAGGTCCACGGTGCCGTTCACCTCGAGCAGGACCTCGGCGACATCCGATGTCGGCACGCCGGTGAACTCGACCATGCCAGAATCCGGCACGACCTGTTCCGGCCCTTGGAGCGACTTCGTCTCGAAGCCGAGCGGATCGAGCAGGTAGCGAATCGTCACGAACCGTCCGACCGCAGCTTCGCCGAAACCGTCGGTCACGTTGACGCGCAGCGTGCGGTTGCACCGGGCGATCCTCGCCCGAATGACCTGCTCGTCCCAGCCGCGCAAGCGCAACGCCACGTGCTCGCGCTGGCCGTCGGAAAGGTCGGTCGTCGTGCCGTCCGGCAGCCGGCGGCTCGAGTCGACCAAGGCGACCTCGAACGACGATTGGAGGCCATCCGGTGTGCGCACACGCGCGTGGACTCGCGGTGTGTTGTCGACTGCGCGAACGGGAGCGCTGGGCGACACCGCGTCACCCGGCCTTGCAACCGCGGCGATCGCCAGCGCCAGCGCGGCGATGACGGGACCGCCGACGGCGAGCCGGCGGCCGATTCGCGTGTCGCCGGCGAGATCGTGGAGGATTCGTCGAACGCGCGCCGAGACGCTGCTGCCCGACACGATCGCCAGCATGGCGCCGCGATGAGCCGGGCGGAACGAGAGCAACGACGCCGCGTACTCCGTCGCGTCGCGCGCGCTGCCCATCGCCCAGTCGTCGCACGCCTCCTCGGCGAGCTCGGCGAGCCAGCGTCGCGCGATCCACGACAACGGATGCCATGGCAGCATGCAGACGAGAAGTTCCGCCGCCATGGCGGTCAGATGATCGCGCCGCGCCAGATGCGCGACCTCGTGTGCGAGACGGCGCGCCAATCGACGTGTGGACGGTCGATGGATTGAGGAAGGATGACGCACGGGCGCAACCAGCACCAGACGGCGGGGCACTCGACGGCGTCGCTGACACGCAATTCGACCCTTCGTCGCACGCCGTGTTCCGCGACCGCGCGCCGGAGCATGACATGCAATGGGCCGTCGTCGGCCGGGCGGGTGGTGCGGCGGATGGCGATGCCGCGTGCGATGCCGATGTTGAGACGAATGAAGGTGGCGACTGAAAGCGCGATCCATGCCCCGATCGTCCAGCCGCCGCAACCGTCCAAGACGATCCAGCGGTCCATCCAGCAGCCGATGTTGCGGCTGGGCGAAGACCATCGGTGTCGACCGAGGCGCCGCTGATCGATGGGCGGTGATCCTCGCTCACGGGTTGCGCCATCCGCGGCCCAGGCGCGTCCCCGTTGATTCTCGCGCCCCACCCAACCCAGTCCCGCCGTGAGACGCCGCTGTGGGCAAGGGGTCGGACGCATGGAGGCCTGCTGGAATCCGTATCAGGTGCGCCGACGGCCAACTGGTCCGCTGCCACAAGGCTCGGCATCGGCGCCAGCACGCCCCAGCCGGAGCGCCCGGCGACCACCGACACCGCCGGCAGCAGCAGTGCCGTGACGATGGCCATCGCCAGCGCGGCATGGCGGGCGCTGGCGCTCCAGCCGGCGCGCGATGCGAGCGCCAATCCGACCGCGAGTGCGAGGGTCGACTCGAGCACCCATGCGATGGTCGTGAAGCCTGTCATGCCAATCCTCCCGAACGAGGTCGATCGCCGGATGTGTCTGGGGTCGCTCCGCCGCGCCGCTTCGCGTCGATCATGGCACGAAGGCGCTTCAGCTCGGCATCGTCAAGCCGCCGGTCGTCGATCAGTGCCTGGAAGAGCAGGCTCGCGTCGCCCGCGAAGACACGATCGATGAAGCTCCGCAGCGACGTGGCGCCTGCCCGGTCGCGAGAGCGCGTCGGCCGGTAGACAAAGGCGCGACCGCGGGCGCTGTGGCGCACCCAGCCGGCCTTCTCGAGATTCTGGAGCGTGGTCAGGATCGTCGTGTACGCCAAAGGACGCGTCGCGGCCAGAAGGTCGACGACGTCCTGGACGGTCGCCTCCCCCTCGTCCCAAATGACCTCCAGCACCGTTCGCTGGAGTTCGCCAAGTTGGTCGAACGGCTTGATGGGCATCGGTGTCTCCAACTACGATGACACATAGTACTATGGGTGATGGTAGTTGGCAAGCTCCCGGATCCCGTGAGGGAACGGAGATGTCGGGATCATGGCCCGCGGCGTCGTCGGGCGGCCGCCGGTGGACCAGCGCAGCGCTTGCATCGGTCGCCAGCGACTCGCACACTGGTGTGCATGAAGACGTCATGCCCATC
This sequence comes from Phycisphaerales bacterium, assembly GCA_046350555.1. Classification (GTDB taxonomy): domain Bacteria; phylum Planctomycetota; class Phycisphaerae; order Phycisphaerales; family SM1A02; genus JAXMAF01. Next base: position 55,297 of record JAXMAF010000011.1, on the reverse strand, counting down.
GCCGTTCTCGACTGTCGCCCTGCTCGCCGCAGCCCGCCACGCTTGCATCGGACCGCACCTTCGCCGGAGAACTCGATCCGGACATCCCGGTCGTCGCCTCCGGCTTCTGCATCAGGCCGCTGGCGGCGATCGACGTGCGGCATCGCGTGGGGGCCGGGCGCGCGTGGGGCGACGATCTCTACGCGTCGACCGCCGACTCGATCGTGCGCATCGCCGCCGACGGCACCGTGAGCACGTTCGTGTCCGGGCTGGCCAGCCCGACCGGCCTCGCGTTCGCCACCATCCCGATGTTCGGCGACTTCCTGTACGTGGCCCTCGACGGGCCGGACACGATCGTGAAGATCTCTTCCGCCGGCGCGGTGAACCCGTTTGCCACGATTCCCGCGGCGCAGTTCATCGACCCGGTCGACCTGCTGTTCAGCCCGCTCAACGGATATCCGACGCATCTCTACCTCACCGACCTCGGTGGATGCGGCTGCACGCCGGGGCGCGTGTTTCGCTTCAGTCCCGTCGGCGGGGCGTTCACCGTGACCGTCAACAACGATGCGAGCCTGACCGGGCTCGCGGCCGTCAGCGGCGGCGAATTCGGCTCCGCGACGATCCTTCATGGCGGCGTCGCCAACGGCGTCAGCGACGATGGCGCGTTCTGGACCGTGCCGCCCGCCGGGGCGCCGACGGTCTTCATCGGCACCGCCGGCGTCTTCTTCAATCCGACGTCGATCGCCCAGGGCGCGAGCGGCGCATTCGGCACCGACCTCTACCTCGGCGACCTCGGCGCGTTCATCGGCAATGCGCGCACGTTCTTCGTGCAGCGCCGCGACGGCGCCGGCGCGCTGACGCCGTTCCTGAGCGGTCTCGACGTCACCAGCTACCTTCACGGCCGACTCGCGTTCTCGCCCGACGGCGCGCTGCTCGCCGTGACCAGCGCCAACGCCGTGTACGTGGTGCGCGAGACGACAGACGCGGACCTCAACGGCGACGGCAGCGTGAACGGCGCCGACCTCGGCGTGATGCTCTCCGAGTGGGGCAACGCGAACAGTCCGGCCGACCTGAACTGCGACGGCATGGTGGACGGCGCGGACCTCGGCGTGATGCTGGCGGCGTGGGGGTAAGAGACTGTCTTGGAACTCCCGCGTCGCCTTCGGCGGGGCGAGGACGAGCGGGGCGCGGAGGACGAAGCAGGCGGCCCTCTGTGGGCCGCCGATGCAGTCCGACGCAGTCACCCGCGGGGTGAACGAAGGTGTCGGGTATCTTCGCTGGAGCAAGGGTTCCCGTGGAGCGAAGGTACCCGACACCTTCGGACCATCTATCCACGACGTGAATGGATATCATTCACACCATGGATATGGCTACGCACCCCCGGCTGGTCTCGGCCAGCCTCGCCGGGCGCCTGCGCGTCATGCCTGCGGTGGTCGTCACCGGCGCCCGCCAGACCGGCATGAGCACGCTCGTGCAGCAGCTCGCGCCGGGCGGCCGTCGCTTCCTCTCGCTCGACGACCTCGACGTGATGGATGCAGCGCGCCGGGACCCCGAATCGCTGCTGGGCGGCGCCCAGCCGGTGACGCTCGACGAGGTGCAGCGCGAGCCGGAGGTGCTGCGTGCCGTGAAGCGCGCCATCGATCGACGGCGCCGGCCGGGCCAGTTCCTGCTCACCGGTTCCGCGAACCTGCTGCTGATGCGACAGGTGTCCGAGTCGCTCGCCGGCCGGGCAAGCTATCTCACCCTGTGGCCGATGACCCGCCGCGAGCAGCGGGGTCTCGGGCGCTGCGGCATCTGGGAGGATCTGCTTGGGACCAGGGACGAACGGTGGCTCGACCTGGTGTCGGGAGAGCCCGACGAGCCCGCGGACTGGCGCACGCTCGCGCGGCGCGGCGGCTTCCCCACACCGGCAGTGCACCTGGCGAACGCCAGGGAGCGGACGGTCTGGTTCGACGGCTACGTGCGCACGTACCTTGAGCGAGACCTCCAGGATCTCTCCGCGATCTCCGGGCTTCCCGACTTTCGTCGGTTGATGCGCGCCGCATGTCACCGGCTCGGCCAGATCGTCAACCAGACCGAGCTGGGCCGCGACGCGGCCTTGCCGCAGCCGACCGTGCACCGCTATTTGAACCTCCTCGAGATCTCGTATCTGCTCGTGCGGCTCGCCCCGTACTCGGTGAACCGCACCAAGCGCCTCATCAAGTCGCCGAAGCTCTACTGGGGCGACACCGGCGTGGCGCTGCATCTCGCGGGAGACGACGAGCCCGGCGGCGCCCACCTCGAGAACCTCGTTCTCGGCGACCTGCTCGCGTGGCGCGATGCGCGGCTGGAGCGCGCGGAGATCCTCTACTGGCGGACGACCATCGGCGAGGAGGTCGACTTCGTCATCGAATCCGGCGATCGCGTGCTGCCGATCGAAGTCAAGGCCATGTCGCGCCCACGCCTCGCCGACGCCGCACACCTGCGCACGTTCCGCGCCGAGTACGGCAAGCACGCCCGCGCCGGCCTGCTCCTGCACACCGGCAAGACGATCGAGTGGCTGACGCCGGATGTGCTCGCGGTGCCGTGGTGGAGGGTGATGTGAGGGTGCTTTTCAGAATGGAGATCGGCATGCGAGCATGCCGATCTCCATTCTGAAAGGCCCACTTAATATAAACGGCATCGATGCCCCACCAATCTGACTAGCGGTGCGCCCAACGTGACACCACATCACTTGTCAGCGGCAATACCACCAATCCGCCACTTCCACTGCAGCAGCACCGTCCGCAGCGTGCCAACGGTGATAGCTTCGTCGTTCAATTGCGAATTTGGCCAGCACTCACCCGATACGCCAGACATGAGCCACAATAGCTGCTCCGCGGCAACACGATCCGTGTAAATGCCGCCATTTTCAAACCGTGCTATTCTAGCATTGGCCGCAAGCGCAATTGCGAGCAATAGCGGTTGACGATCAACGGCCGTCAGCTGGCGCGACGACTCCCCGATCACACGACATAGTATTTGCACCGTACGCCAGTCTGACTCATCGCCAAGCAACCGAGCGACCTCTACAGCTCCCGCAGCTCCGCCATCCTGCACTCGCGCCGCTCGCATTGCACACCGTCCGACTTCCTCGCGCCATCGTACGGGAGCGACGGCGGCCAATGGACGCTGCGACAAATAGTACAACATTGCCTGGTCACATCGACCATCTAATGGATCATCCCACGACCCCTTATCGCCCAGCACCCGAACAGCGGCATCCAGGCCGTCGCGACTGTTCGTGTGCCTGAGAACGACAAAGCCGTTCGACACAATACGCAAGGGCGTGGCCTCGTCCGCCACAATTGAAGCAATATCAGCTGCTATCGGGCTCAGTCCGTCCAGGCCCCAAGACTCCGTCTGATTATCATTTGGTATTAACGAAAGCATGAACACGCGTAATTGAACATCACCTTCCCGCCACATTTGCACCAAGGCGTTCGGATCAACGCAGATGCCATTCCACAGCATGAACATCGACACTGCCTGACTGCTACCTACATGATTGTCGATAATAAGCTTGCCAATGTCGAGTCCATCGCGAATCCGCCACTGCTGGACATAGGCGCCAGCGGGAGGTTGACTGCGAGCTTTAACAACATCCCAGCTCTCCACATCCCCATCACCAAGCGTTCGTGCAATCCTTTCATCAATTCGCCCGATCGTCATGTTAGTGCTGGCGTACCTTCGCTCAGCCCAGTCTCGACCAAGCTGCCGCACGGTCTCGGAAGGCGATTCTCGCAGCGCGACAATAGCATAGGCGCTTGCCTGCGATGAGTTTATGGCGGCGACTTGAAGTGTCGGGGCGATAGCCGAAGCCGGACCGACAATCGCGTTAAACTCCATCGTGGTCCATCTACTCCGGATACACCCAAACCGATACTGGGTATCAAATAATATATCGGCAGAAGCGATTGCCGCCATACCGTCAGCAACATATTTGCAAAGTGCCGTCACGCGCTCGTCATCGCGATCAATGGACTCGTCGATTGTCGTGGATCTTGGACGTGGCGTAGAGTTGCTGTGCAACCGACTATCATATGCAGTGGTCCAGCATGCAATTATGGCTGAAATAGAGCAGGCGGTAATCCAGGCGTATCGATACATTGCTACCTCTTTTACATCAAGAGTGATTCGCTGACACTTAGGGCGAGCATGACCGGAACATCGTGGCCACGCCTGTTTCGACGGACGACCATTGTCTCGATTCTACCAGACGATGTCTGGCGGCCGGTCATTGGGCGCCTTGGGGGGCCTCACCCGCTCGAAGGCCAGTCCGACGCGGTCGCGTCCGACGAGCTTGCGTCACACCGCCTCGGCCATCCGCGCCGCGGTCGAGCCGACCGCGGTGCCGAGCATCGAGAGACGGTGGACCGTCGAGCCGAACAGCTCGTCGATGCGGCTGGGGTCGTCGAGCAGCTCCTGGATGGATGGCTGGGCGGCGCCGTCCTGCGCGCGGCGCTTGCCGGGAAGCGCCCCGCGGCCGGTTCGCACGAAGCGTTCGCGCTCGTCGCGCAGCCGCCTGAAGTAGCCGCCGAGCGTGAGGTCGATGATCCGGGCCGCGCTGGTTGTGCGACGCGGCGCCGACGCCGCAAGGCGACATCGTGCCATTGGTGCCGGGCACCGATTCGCCTTGGAATTTCTCGCGATCGCTGAGAGAATCCGACGCCCGGCCGCGGGACCCTGGTGGTCGGCCGGCGCGTCTTCGCACCCCCCGCCATTCGCCGAACCTCGTGGACCGTTCCATGGGGCGCACCGGGCTCGACCACACCCACGCGAAGGAACCGTCCAATGCAGCGCTCGATCGATCGCATCAAGCTGTCGCCTCGTCACGGTCGCCATGTCAACCACGGCCTGCGCCGGTGCGCCGTCGCCATGGCGGGCGCCATGCTGGTCACCAGCCTCTCGCCAGCCGCCGTCAAGAACTGGAACGTCGGCGATGGCGACTGGAGCCTTGCCGGCAACTGGTCGCCGCTGGGCGTTCCCGGCGCGGCCGATTCGGTCTTCATCGGCAACACCGTCGCCGCCAAGAACGATTGGGTGAACCTCGATGTCAACGCATCGATCGCATCGCTGAGCGTCACCGATGGCATGATGCTCGACGGAGACGGCGTCCGGCTGCTGGTCTCCGGAGACACGCTCGTCTCCGGCCACAACCAGGACGGCATCTTCAGCTACCCCTCCAGGATCCGCGTCGACCAGAGCCCCTTTGCGCTGGACTTTGTGACCGACGACCTGACGGTGACCGATGAGGCCTGGATCGAGATCGAGCACGGCGCGACGATGCGCGTGAACGGACTCTTCTCGATCGGCGACGGGTGCCTGCTGTATGGCGACGGTGTCGTCGAGCTTCTCGGCGACGGTCCGGTCGCGATGACCCTCAACGGGAACATCCAGCCTCATGGCAGCGGCCTGACCATCTCGCAGCTCGGCACGGGCCTCATCGACCTCGATGGCAACGTGGCCGGCGATCACACCATCAACCTCACCAGCTACATGACCGATGGCAGCGAGTTCTCGTCGCTGACCATCCATGGAACCTCGCTGAGCGACGAGCTCAACGAGGACGTCTGGGTGACCGGACAGGCCTCGTTGACCATGGATCTCGACGATGGCTGGTCGATGGGAGCCTCATCAACGCTTCGCGTCTTCAAGAACTCCGACTATCCCGGTCCGGCGACGATCGGCGGCGGGACGTTCACGATGAAGGGATACCTCGACCTCCATGGCACGGAGCGCCTGGTCCAGTTCGACGCCCCGGTGATCCTCGAGTCCTCGATGACCACCGACATCGGCGTCGACGGCCGCGCCGAGTTCAACGCCGCCGCGACGGTGAAGGGCGGCACGCACGTGCTCGGAGACGGCGGCGACATGGACTTCAACGGGCCGACGACGGTCACGGGCGGCACGTTCGTGACCTTCGACGCCCTCCACGACGACGGCACCGTGGCGTTCTGGGGTCCCACCACCTGGAACGGCGACGTGGTCTTCCTGGGCAACGCCCGGCAGCTCGGCAACGCCTCGGTCACGGGGCCGACGACCATCCACGCGACGCGCTTCGACTTCGACGGCGCCGCCGACATGGCCTGGTCCATCGGCAACGCCCTGACGATCAACGCGACATACATCGACACCGGCACGGCCAGCACCAGTGACGCCGAGATCGACATCACCGGCACCTTCCTCGGCAAGCTCACCGTCAACCTCGATCCGCCGAGCACGTTCTGGACGATGAATGACACGATGACCCTGGGCGGCGTCGGCGCAATCCTGATCACGCGGCTCGCCGGCGACGAGATGCGCGTCTCGGGCGACCTGAACGTCTCGGGGCGCGTGCAGTCGACGGCCGACGTTACGATCACGAACGCCGGTTCGCTCGCCTTCGCCACAGGCTCGTCGGCCCTGCGTCTCGCGGGCACGTCGCTGATCTATCCCGGTGCCGCGATCACCGGATCGGGCGCCATCGAGGTGGCGGTCGGTGGCGACCTGACGCTGGGGAACGCGACCTCGATCGGCGACGCCGGCCTCGTCAACGACGGCATCCTGCGTCTCGGCCTGGTCGTTGGCAAGGCCACCGTGGACCGCTTCGAGCAGGGCCCGACCGGCGCATGGCACGTCGACATTGGCGGCCACCTGCCCGGAGTCGACCACGACTTCATGACCGTCTCCGACGGCGAGGCGCTGCTCGATGGCCAGCTCGTGGTCGACGTGATCGACCTCGGTGGCGGATTCTTCGAGCCGCAGGTGGGCGACGAGTTCGAGATCCTCGCCGCGCCCGGGACGGTGTCCGGCGGCTTCGACTACCAGCCGGTCTCGTTCGTGCCTGGAACGGTGTACCTGTGGGACGTCAACGTCTCGCCGAGCTCGGTGGCATTGACGCTCGACGAGATCGTGCCGTGCCCGGCCGACATCACCGGCGACGGGTTGGTCGACGGCGCCGACCTTGGCGTGCTGCTCGCCGCGTGGGGACCCTGCGTCGGCTGCGCCGCCGACGTCACCTTCGACGGTGTCGTCGATGGCGCCGATCTCGGCGTGGTGCTTGCGGCATGGGGCGCGTGCCAGTACTGAGCGTGCGACCAGGTCGAATCTGCGGATACAAGGTGATGGACAGCGATCAGAGATCAGCGATCAGGAATGCCTCTCTCTGATCTCTGATCGCCGACTCCCACCTTCGATCCGCAGGCTCACCTTGGACGGCGCACTACGGCGACATGCCCGGGCACGGACCCCAGCTCGAGACCAGGATGCCGAGGTCGGCCCCGTTGACGACGCCGTCCTGATTCAAGTCCGACGCGGTCGAGTCCGCCGCGCAGGTGGTGGACCCCCAGTTCCCCAGGAGCACGCCGAGATCCGCGCCGTCCACGATGCCGTCGCGGTTGATGTCGCCCACGCATCCGATGCTGACGGTCGCGACATATGAATGGACCCCAGGAGTGCCGTCGCCGAAAGAGATGCCCATGGCGCTGTTCTGATAGACGCTGTTGCCTGTGGTGATCGTGGCGCCGGGAACGCACACAAGGGTCCACGCCGCGGGGCCGAAGGCGCCCGAAGGCTCGCGCATCACCGACACGAATGCAGCGCCAGACGATGTTTGCGCGACCAGGTTGTAGCCGCCCGGCGATTCCGTGATCCCCTCGAAGTGGGTCGCCGTCCCGCCGGGATAGAGGTAGTACTGCGGACTGCCCAGCGTCTTGGTCGAGGCGTCGTAGTCGATGAGAAACCCATATGGGAACCCGCGGACCGAGGTTCCACCGGTGATCGTGTAGGACGAACTGCCGATGCCGTTTTGCCAGATCCCGTACGCCGTGGTCAGGCTGGTATCGGCGCCGAAATCGATCACGGTCCACGTGTGGGTCACGAGGTCATGGATGAAGGCGCCCAGGGAACCAACCTGACCCAGCAGGTCGTAGCCGCCAACCACCAGGTCGCCCATCGTGCTGTGCGGGATCGTGTTCCAGACGGGCCCGCCGGCGATCGCATCTGGCATGTCGATCTGCGTCCACGTGCCCGAGTTGTCCAAGGCGCCCTGGTAGACGAGACCGTGGTTTCGAGCCAGGGACAACATGTGCTGGTAGCTGCCGACGACACGGATGTTCCCTTCGCCGAGGCCTGGATTGAACAGCGAGGTGTCAGGCCCGTAGAAGAGCGACGACGTCACCATCTGCCCTGGAAAGCGCGGCGACAGGTAGTAGTAGCCGTTTGGATCGGTGCGCTCGAGTGGTCCGCTGTAGAGCAGTCCGGTGATCGCGCTGTCGTTCTGATAGCTGCCGGTCAGGAGCACCTCCGTGGGGGACTTGCCGCGCACGCCGGTCACCGATTCATCCAACGACAGGATCGTCGTATACGAGACTTGGATCCCCGCCGTGGCCGCGGCGCACAGACCGAGCGCGAGTGCGCCAACCGCCGGCGCAAGAGGCGAACGGCGGCTCGCCGCGCGGCGATCCGCTGCGCGCGCGAACATGGACATCACGTGGCGCATGATGCCTTGCGGGTGCGCCGTGCCATCCGCAAGCGCAGTCAGCAGGATGCGTGGCGATGACGGGATCGTGAGCGACATGATGAAACCCTCCGAGGAGTTGCTTCTGCGGCGCGAGTCTATGCCGTGCCCATCACGGCTCGGGCGACTCACCTGGCGGCGCGCCTGATTTCCTTCGCCACCGACTCCAACAGGTCGTTCGGGATGGACATGGTCAGCTCGTACTGGACGATCAGCCACTCGTCACCGATGCGCTTGAGCGCGCCGTGCCGCGGCACTCGCCGTACTTCTCGTGAGCAACAAGGGACAGCCACCTATTATCCGACATGTCGACATCTCCGCCCCTTTCCCCGCACCGTCCGCGTCGTCGTCCCGGGCTTCGCCCGGCACATCACGCAGCTCGGCAACATCCGCCAGGACATCTTCTTCACCGACGACGACCGCCGGTTCCACCTTCGCACGCTCGGCGAGCAGCCACGGCTACACGGTGTCGACATCATGGTGTGCTGCCTGAGGATCAACCACGCCCACCTGGCGATCCTGCCGCGCGACGCGGCGGGGCTGGAGGTGGCGGTTGGATGCACGCACTGGAGGTGCGCCAAGGCGATCAACCGCCCCCATGAACCCAGCGACCACGCCTGGCAGGGTGGGCTCCTCCCGTGTCCTCTCGACGACGAGCACGCCCTCGCCGGAGTGCGGTTTGTCGTGAGCGTCCGCGAATCGACGTTCCGACAAACCTTGCGAGGTTCTGCGCCGCGACATCGGGGCGGCACCTCGGATTCTCCGTTGAAGCCACGGTGAAACACGGAGTGGTTGAGCCGCAACCGCACTCGCGCGGTGCCGTGCATCTCGCTCGTCCGGCCGAACTTCCTGAAAGCGGGTGACCGGGTTCGACGTCGAAGGCGCGAACCGGTGCGGCACGCGCAGCGTGACGATGCGGGCGGCGCAGCCGCACGCACACCCGCGGAGCGCGACGAGAGACGCCCGCGCAGCGGCCGTCTCTCGTGAAGCGAGGCGGGTGACTGGGTTCGACGCCGAAGGCGCGATGCACGGGAGGCGGCGCAGCCGACTCGCGGGCGAGCTCCGCGAGCACGCTCACACGCTGGAGAACGACCCCGGCGAATGCCGGGGTCTTCGAAAGCGGGTGACCGGGTTCGAACCGGCGACATACAGCTTGGAAGGCTGTCACTCTACCAACTGAGTTACACCCGCGAGGACGTGGGAGTGTATCGCGCGACCACACGTGCGAGGCGGAGATCTCCGCGGTGCGCGTAGGTGGTCACATTCGCTGGACCAGACATCGCGGGGCCGCGAGCGCAAACTCGAGAGGGCGTCGTTCAGTCGATGGCGGCGACGATGCCGATGACGGTCGTGACCCCGCGCCGCTCTCGCGTGCTTCCGCACGCGGCTCGGATGCGTGGTGCGCGACCGGTCAGGACCGTCCGCAGTCGCAAGGGCGAAGCCCGATCCATCCTCCCGCTCGGCAAGGCGGGGCGGCGTCGCGCTTCGCATCGTCACTCGCCCGCGACGCCGCCCCGGCGCAGCCGAGCCGATGCGTCCCACGCTTCCGACACCCTGCGCACGCGTGAACGCCTCACGCGGCCTTCGCCGCCGCCGCGACTTCCTCGAACGGCACCTGCTTCGACGGATCGTCGCTCACCCACGCGTACCTGATCTTCCCGTCGCGGCCGATCACGAAGGCGCTGCGCTTGCTCACGCCCTTCATGCCGAAGAGGTCGTCGTGCAGCGCGCCGTAGCTCGCCGAGACGGTCTTGTTGAAGTCCGAGAGGATCGGGAAGGGGATGTTCTCGAGCGCGCGGAACTTGTCGGTGGTGAACGGGCTGTCGACGGAGATGCCGAAGACCTTCGCGCCGAGTCCCTGCCATTGCGACCAGGAGTCGCGCATGTGGCACATCTCCGCGGTGCACACCGAGCTGAACGCCAGCGGGAAGAAGAGCAGGATCACCGGCTCCTTGCCGAAGAGATCGCCGACGTTGACCTCCTCGCGCGGCTTGGGTGGGAGGGTGAACTTCGGGGCGTTGTCGCCGACTCGGAGGGTGGGCATGGGATGGTGACTCGATGGACGGATTCGACTTCGCGGCCAGTGCGGCGGAACAGGAACAGGAGCGGGAATGAACGGCCCGCGATCGTACCGCCGCGACCAGATCCCGGCGATCGCATTTCACGGCACGCCTCGCGAGTGGACGACCGCCGGAGCGGTGCCGGCCCGATGCGGCGCTGACCCCTTGCGCGCTGGCCCGATGCGGCGCTGACTCTGTGCGGCGCTGACCCGAAGCGGCGCTGACCCCCTTGCGCTGGCCCGGCGCGGCGCTGGCCCCGTGCGGCGCCGACGTCGTGCGCCGCGGCGAACGGCGCCTGGCCGGCCGTTGTCGGCCCGCCCCACTGATCCGCAACGTCCCGAAACGCGATCTTCGCGGAACGGACGAAACCTTCCGACGCTCGCGCTCGGAGCGCTTCGGGCAGACCGTCGCCGATCTTGGGATCATTCGCGGATCGCCCAGAACCGCGATCGGTTCATCCACGTCCCAATTCCCCCCTCGTTCCGGCCCCATCCTCGCCCGCCGTTCGCCTCCCCACCTTCCCCACCGATGCACAAGCCAGCCACCGCGCTTCTCGCGCTCGCCCTGTCGTTCGCCACAACCCTCGCCATGGGACGCGCCGCCTCGGGCCAGTGCGTCAGCGCGCCCGGCAACTGCCTGATTCCGCACGGCACGCCCGGGTGCAGCGATCCCGAGTGCTGCGGCTTCGTCTGCTTCGTCGATCCCGATTGCTGCGACACGCAGTGGGACGTCTTCTGCGTCGAGCTGGCCAGCGAGAACTGTCCGGGACTGTGCGGCGCGCTGGCGAGCGGCGACTGCTTCTCGACGCACGCCAATCCGGCGTGCTCGGACATGACCTGCTGCGAGCTCGTCTGCCAGTTCGACCAGTACTGCTGCCTCGAGGCGTGGGACACGAACTGCGCCGTGCTGGCGAGCTTCCAGTGCGCCACGGTGGGCGGAACGTGCGGCGACCCGCTCGCGGGCGACTGCTTCGCGACGCACCCCAACGGCGCGTGCGCCGACGGCCCCTGCTGCGAGGCGGTCTGCATCATCGATCCGACCTGCTGCTCGAGCAGCTGGGACTTCCTCTGCGTCTACATCGCGGAGAACGCCTGCGGCGCCAACTGCACGCTGGATTGCCCGCCGTTGGCGCTCTTCGAGGACGAGGTCTGCGGCGTGCCCTCCAACGACCCGTGCATCTTCCCGACGGCGGGCGCCGCGCCCGAACCGCTCCAGTGCGGACAGACGATCTGCGGGCGCATCAACGAACAGGGCGGGCCGCCCGATGTCGACGTCTTCTCGATCAACCTCGCCGATCCAGACGGCGATGGCATGGTGCACCTCTTCATCGAGCTCCGCGCGGCGTTCAAGGGATTCGCCGCGGTCATCCCCGCGCCGTGCGGCGCGCTCGCCAGCTCGCCGATCGTCGCGTCGTCGGTCAAGTGCGTCAGCGGCTTCGCCGACGCCTGCGTTCCGGCGGGCGCCTACCGGATCGTGGTGACCTCGGGCGAATTCCCGACTCCCGGCGGCCAGGAGGTGGATTGCCCGGTGAACGGCCTCTACTGGGTCAAGGCGACATGCAAGCAGGATTGCGGGCCGGTGTGCGGACCGAATGCCGGAAGCTGCTTCGCCAGCCATCCGAATCCCGGCTGCGACACGCCGGCATGCTGCGACACCATCTGCGGAATGCTTCCGCCGTGCTGCGAATCGGCGTGGGACATCACCTGCGCCTCGGAAGCGATCACGCTCTGCGGCGGCGGACCGCCGGCGAACGATGCCTGCGCCAACTGCACGCCGATCACCAACGGGGATTGGGCGTTCTCGACGATCGGTGCGACGACCGACGGACCGAATCTTCCTGGAACCTGCAACGAGGGATTCGGGCTTCAGTTCGGGCAGGACGTCTGGTTCTGCTACGACGCGACGTGCGATGCGCTGGTGACGGTCGAGACGTGCGACGCGGTCGACTACGACTCGCGGATCGCCGTCTACACGGGACCATGCGACGCCCTCCAGCTTGTCACCTGCAACGACGACGGCAGCGGATGTCTCCAGGTGGACACGAGCAAGGCGATCTTCCAGGCGATCTGCGGCGAGACGTACCGCTTCCGCGTCGGCGGCTTCGACACCGCCATCGGCAGCGGCACGCTCAGCGTCTCGTGCGGATTCGGCCCCGAATGCCCGCCGCCCTGCCCGGAGGACCTCAACGGCGACGGCAAGGTCGACGGCGCCGACCTCGGACTCCTCCTTGGCAACTGGAGCTTCTCGAGCCTCGGCGACATCGACGGAAACGGAATCGTCGACGGCGCCGACCTGGGACTGCTGCTGGGGGCGTGGGGGGATTGTTGAAGCCAGGCGCTGCAGGTGCCACGAAGTCGAGTCGGTCCGCGCGCGATGGAGGGCAGGCCTTGGCCTGCCCTCCATCGGGGACGGCTGCGCCGCCATCATGACCAGCCGCGCGACGATCAACCTGAGACCGTATCAGTGAGCCCTCAGCCAAACGGGACGGTGAACTGCTGTCCGTTGACCAAGATGTCGGCCACCCGGTCTCGCCATCGAGAACGATGTCAAACGACTCGTTGCCGTCATTGGTAGCCCCGACCAGTGACACAAAGCCAATCTCCGCGAGATAGGCGAAGATGTTCGTGGCCGGCGCCTCCATGAGCTGGAAACCAAATGTGATCCCGCCCGGCTGCATGCTGAAGACCACACTCGTCTCGGCATTTGAGATCCCGAACTCAAGCGGGCTTGGAAGCAGCATCTTGCTTGTCACTGGCATCGCAACTGTCACTGGTGCCCGGCCGGGCGCGCCGACCTTGAGGGCGGCCACCAACGCGTCGGCGTTGAGGATGAATGGCAGTTTCGCATTGACCACGGCGCCGGGTTGGAAGTCATCGACTCCGTACTCCACCGCGAGCTCTTCAGCGGTCTTGGAGAGAGGGAGCTTTGCCTTCAGCTTCACAGAATGCGCGAAGCGATATCGAACACCGTCGAAATCCATCATGATCCCCAGCTCCTCATTGGATCCAGAACCTCCACTCGGCGGGCCGGAAGCGACGCCTTGCTTCTGGCCTTCACCAATGAGTCGTGTCTTCGTGCCGCTCGGGGGCACCGACTTCGTCGATCCGCCTCCGGCCGCACCCATCTTGGTCACCTTGTTGATGGAGTACCACGCCTCGTCCTTCGATGCCCACTTGGGCGTGTCGCCGATGCACCAGACCTGGTAGTGGCAGTCCGGCATCCCCTCCGGAGTGAACATTGCGCACGGCTTCATCTCACCACTGCCGGTGGCACCCGATGTTCCACCGGTTTCGGGCGGCTTGGGCTTGGCCGGCTGCGGTGGCGCTGCGGGCGACACATTGACGACAACGGCACCATTGACGAAGGCATTCCCCTGCGTCACGCTTCCGGGCTTGTCACCCTCGCACCCCAAAGCCAGCCCGACGAACGGAGCCAAAAGGGCGATGATCGCATACTTCGGTGATGTGGACATTGGGCATCCTTTCCTTTGAAGGGGTTCGAATCGCATCGGGTGCCGCCGTCTCGGCAGTTCAGGCAAGCGGCACCGTGGTGCTGAAGACGTCCGGTCCCAACGCAATCCCCTCAAAGGCGCGTCGGTTCTTCCGCTCCTTCGGCGTCGGTCCGCCGGCAACGAGACGGTGGATGCGAGCCGACGGCACCGATCACTTCACCCACTGCCCCAACCAGTTCATCAGGTCCCGCTGGTCCTTCGTCGCATTCCGCAACTGCGCCCAGCGTTCCCACGCCGTCTTCGCCGCCGCGACGCACTCGTCGCAGCGCCCGGCCTGGTCCAGCGCCTGCGCCACCGAGGTCGCGAACGTGGCACGCCGCGCGAGGAGCTGCGAATTGCCCGAGGATGCCACTTGGATCGCGGCGCCCACAGCCTCCTCCGCCTGCTGGTACTCGGCTGCGGCCGTGGCGAGGTCGGCGGCGTCCCATGCGGCTTGAGCCCGCCACTCGTGCAGCGTCGCTCCATCGCCCAGGTCCTTCTCCACGTCGGGGTCCGGCGATCGCAGGGCCGTGATCGCCAGCTCGAACTCGTCGAGGTGACGACTCGATGCGTCCCGCTCACCGAGTTCGCGTTCGATGCGAGAGGCCCACAGCAGCTGGTCCTTGTGCGCCACCGCCGCCCGGCGGGCGATCGCTGGTGCGATCGTGGACGCGGCCGCGACGACCACGTCGCCGAGGCGCAGCGCCTCGACGTAGTGCATCTTGGCCAGTTGAGGATACTGCAAGTCCTCGTACCGCTTGCCCACGCGCGCCGCGGCCCGCGCCGCCGCGGCCGCCAGATCGACCGTGGCTTGATCGCCAACATCGACGATCGACGTGCTCTCCGCGCGATCGAGCTGGTCGATCAAGGCGACGATGGCCGTCTCATAGGTCGTCCAAGCCTGATCCATGGCGATGGCGCGATGGGCGAACCGATAGGCAATATCCGATTGCGTGGCCAGCGCCTCCAGGAGCGCCGCGTGGGCTTCGCGCGACGACTCGGCATCGACGCCATCCATCGCCGCCGCCGCGATCGCCTCGCGCGCCAGCGCCACCGCCTGCTTGGCCTGGTCCAGCGCCGCCCGTCCAGACTCCTCCTTCGACGGACCGTTGAACGCGAGGCTGCGGTGCAGCCGGGCAAGGTTGTTGCGCATCAGCGACTGCGCCGTCAGGGCCTCGGACGCCGACGCGGCGCCTTGCGAGCCAAGATCGCCCCATCGCGTCACGAACTCCTCGCTGCGCGCGATGATCGAAGCGATCTGCTCCGGGTCGGCGCTTCCCATCGCGTCGAACGTGTGCGCGACGACCTCCAGCAAGGCCGAGCCGGATCGCGCGTGGTCGACG
This sequence comes from Phycisphaerales bacterium, assembly GCA_046350555.1. GTDB lineage: Bacteria > Planctomycetota > Phycisphaerae > Phycisphaerales > SM1A02 > JAXMAF01. The sequence goes on along the minus strand of JAXMAF010000011.1, from coordinate 39,907 downwards.
CGCAGGCCGGTCGGAACGTCCTCTTGGGCGACCATCCAGTCGAGAAATCGCTCGATGACCCGCGTCATCGCCAGTCGCGCCTTCACCGTGCCTCCGGAGGTGGCTGCCTCGGCGACAAGCAGGCTGGTGAGGCGCTCGAGCTCCTCTCTCCGCTTCGCCTCGGCCCGTGCGTCGGCGACCGCCGCATCCGCCAGCGCACTCGCCGCGTCAGCCCGCGCGCTCGCCGCGTCCGCCCGCGCGCTCGCCACGTCGGCCTCCGCACGATCGGCCCGCGCCTCGACGGTGGCGCGCTCGGCCTCCGCCCGAGCGACCTTCGCCTGCGCCCGCAGCGACTGGAGGGCGAGGATCATCGCCACCGTCGTCGCCACGGCCACGGCCGCCAGCGAGGCCAGTCCAACGCGATGTCGTCTCACGAACTTCCTCGCCCGATAGACCACGCTGTCCGGCGCCGCCCGCACCGGCTCGCCTGCCCGATGGCGACGGATGTCGTCCATCAGCGCCTCCACCGACGGATACCGTCGCAGCGGCTCCGCACGGATCGCCTTGAGCACGATGAGATCCAGGTCGCCGGCCAGCCGACGGCGCAGCCGCTCGATGCGCGTGCTGCGCACCTCGGCCACATGCTCCGGCGTGATCCTGCGCCGGGTCGTCGCGGAGTCGGCCCGTGGCGCGGCCTCCAGCACCTCCTCCGTCGTCGTGATCCTGTCGCTCGGGGCCACCGGGGTCTCGTGCTCGATCGACTCGGCGAACTGCTCAAGGGCGGCCCGATGATCGAAGCGATGCGGACGGTGGCCGCTCAGGAGCTCGTAGAGGATCACACCCAGCGCGTAGACGTCGATCGTGACGGCGTTGAGATGGCTTCCCCGAAGCTGCTCGGGGCTCGCGTAGTCGGGCGTCATGGCCCGCTCGGCACCCACCGTGACCAGCTTGGTGTCGGCTTGGAGCTCGTCCAGGATGAACGTCGCGATGCCGAAGTCGACCAGCTTCGGCGCACCGTCCGAAGCCACCAGGATGTTCGCGGGCTTGAGATCGCGATGGACGACGAGCTGCTCATGGGCGTGCTTCACGGCCTCGCAAACCGAGCCGAAGAGCGCCAGCCGATCGTCGATCGAGAGCCGGTTCCGGTCGCAGTGCTCGACAATGTCGATCCCCTCGACGTGCTCCATCACGACGTAAGGACGACCATCGGCGACGCCGGCATCGAAGAAGCCGGCGATGTTGGGATGATGGAGCCGCCGGAGGATCTCCGCCTCGCGCCGGAAGCGACGTATGGCGTTTGGCGAGTCGACGGTCGTCCGGAGCAGCTTGAGCGCCACGACCTGTCGCACGCCGGTGGTGGTCGAGGCGCGGTAGACCACGCCGAAGCCGCCGCGGCCGATCTCCTCGAGGATCCGGTAGCCGCCGATCGAGTGCGGCGCCGGCGCCGCGAGCAGCATCGCGTCCTGGGACGACGAGGCAGCGGCGCCGTCGGCTGGATCACCGGAGGCCGAGGGCCACGGCCCGGCGCGCGTCGCCTCCTCCAGTCGGACGCGGCGATCCTGCTCGAGCAGGCGAAGGAGCTCGTCGCGCTGCGTCGGGCGCCCCTCGGTCAGCGCCTCGACGGCGCGCCCACGCTGCGCCGTCGGCAGATCCATCACGACGTCGAAGATGCGCCGTACCTGGGCCGCCGACTCGATCGACGAGGCGCTCGATCGGCCGCCGTCCTCATCTCCCGCCGATGACGATCGACGGTCGCCGGACGATTCGCTGTTCATCGGTGCGGCGTCCCTCCTCGTCCACGTCCCAGTCAACCCCCGCGCCCCACCCCAACCCAGTTCCGCCGTGAGTCGCCGCCGTGGGCCATGGGGGTCGAACGCCACGGAGGTCTCCTGGAATTCGCATCAAGCCGGCGCGAGCTCATCGATCTCGTCCCAGGCGAGTTGCAAGCCATGCGCGGGCGAAGCGCCAATCGCGCTCCGCTGTTGCCAGCGACACGTCCATGAAGAGCGCCACGTCCGGTAGTGGATGATGGCACACGGCGTGAAGCGTTACAACCTCGGCGGCCCTGGGGTGCTCTCGATGCAGGCGCTCCATCGCTTCGACGATTGCGTCGTCGTCGAGCACAGGTCCGCCGGCGCCGGCGGCCGCGTCCGGCGGAAGCGGTCGGCCTCGGTCGCCGCCGCCGCGCCGCAGCGCCCGTCGATCGCGCCGATAGTGCTGGATGAGCCTCAGCATCAGCCGCGCCGCGATGGCGAAGAAGTGCGCCGTGTTCTGCCACTCGACGCGTTGTCGACGCACTTCCATGATCGCGTCGGCAACTAAGACGGTGGGCGTCATGGTCAGCCCGGCAAGCGGGCGATCGAATGCCCGGGCCAACCGATGCGCCGCCACGCGCCGAAGGTCCTGATAGACTGCATCGACAAGTTCCGCGAACGCGCCGTCGCGCCCGTCGTTGATCTCGCGCAGCAGGGCGTCGATCCGCTGGGTTGCTTCGCGGTCTGGGGCTCCAGTGCCAGGACGCGTCACATGTGTTCCCATGGTGTCCTCCCAACCGGCGGCGCGATCGCCGGACGGGGCGAGCTGCCCATGCGGCGCACGCGATGCTGCGCTGACAGACGTCCGGAACCGCCCGCACTCCCCTCATTGTTGGCCAGATCGGCGATGCCGTCGCGTGTCCGACGCGCGTTGTCTCCCTCTTCCGCCATGCCGGCTTCGGAGGTCTCCATGAACGTGACCCGATCGTGTGTCGTGGCAGCCACGACCGTCGTCCTTGGGGCGACCGCGCGCGGCGGTGACGTGGGTCGACCGCCCGACGAGTGCATGGGCCGACCATCGTTTCCGCACGCGACGTGGATCTGCGGCGACGGCGACTGGTCCAATGCCATCTGCTGGTCGCCCGCAGTGGTGCCCGATGGCATCACCGCGATCTTCGACGGTGGCCCGTTCTTCATCGATCCCGGATCGACGAATCCGTTGACGCCGGATGCGATCTTCGTTCGCGGCGGCGAGACGACGATCGTCGGCGCCTCGATCGTGCTCTCGGGAAACCCGTTCTGGTTTCCATCGGGCGCGGCGCTTCGCATCGGCGGCTGCGGTGGCCCGGCCGCCCTGTACCTGATCGGCGGCAGTTGCTTCATGCCGACATCGGTCGAGGTTGGAACGCCGCAGCCGATCGTCATCTGCTGCGGCGGCGGGGATGACGCCCTGGACACCGTGCTCGACCTGCTTGGGATCGTCCAAGCCACCGTGACCGGGCCAGGATCGGCGTTGGTCTCGGTGAACCATGCGCTGCTCCTGCTCGATGACGGCATCATCGACTTCGATGCCGCCGGTCTTCTTCGCGTGAGCGTCGGGTCGCTGGTCGAGGGCAACGGCATCCTGAACTGCGCGGTGGTCAACGGCGGCACGTTCGCCCCCGGCGACGTCGTTCCGCGCGGCGTCGGGCAGATTGCCATCGGCGCCGACTTCGTCAATCAAGCAACATTCCCTTTCGGCACCGGGCTTGGCGGCACCGTGGCGGTCGATCTCGCCGGCCCGACACCGGTCGCGCAACATGATCGGCTCGAGATCGACGGTGCGGCGCTGCTCGCAGGCACGCTCGCGGTGAACCTCGCCGACGACCGTGCCGGCGAGTTCGACCCGCCGCTTGGGTCGACGTTCCGCGTCGTCGAGTCGGGATCGTCCGATCCGCTCGACAGCACGTTCGCCGTGGCGGTCGCGCCGAGCATTCCAGGCAAGTCGCTCGGCATCTCGTTCACGGACCTCGGTCCCGGCGCCGCCATCGATGTGATCGTCGACGCGAGCGCGGGGAACATTCCGCTGGATGACGGACTCGCCAAGGCGCTCGAGGAAGGCAAGCCGATCGCGGCGAAACTTGCCCAGCTCGACGCCGATCGACGTCCCGACCTGGTGCTCCTGTTGTCGCGCGTCGATGCAGATGGCGAGCTCCTGATCGTCGCCAACATCCAGACGATGAACGGACCTGCGGGCGTGTCCATCGTTTCGGACCCGGCGGTCGGCTATCCCGTCGGGCCCCAGCCATCGGCGCTCGCGGTGGGAGATCTCGATGGGGACGGCGACATCGATGTCGTCGTCGGAAATGTTCCGCCGCTGTTTGGCGATCCGCGCCTCGCGTTTCTCCTGCCATTCTTCAACGATGGCACGGGCGTGCTCGTGGCGGCACCACCCATCCCGACCGCCCCCGACACGCCCGACGCGCTCGCGATTGCGCCGCCCGGCTCGTACGGGGCACCCATCGCCGGCGCCGGGCCGCTGGTCGTCGGCAGCGCATCGACATCGCTGGTGACCTTCTGGACGATCACCTTGAGCGGTGCGTCGATCTTCTCGGCGATCCAGACCGGGGCGCCGCCGGCGACGGTCGACCCGGTCGATGTGGACTACAACCCCATCACCGACGCGCTCGGGTCGCAGGTCGACCTGGTGGTCGGCATCGCCGATCCTGGATTGCTCCAGGTCTACCTCGCCGACTCGTCGGGCACGCTTGGAAGGGCGCCGAGCCAGGTCCTTCAGATGCCCGCCGGCATCACCACGCTCATCGACGGCGACATCGATGGCGACGGTCGCGTCGATCTCGTCGCGTCCAGCGCCGCGACACAGACGGTCGCGGTCGTGCGCAACGGCGGCGGGCTCCTGCTGCCGGCGGCACCGATCGCCATGGACCAGGCGCCGGTCTCGATTGCGCTGAGCAATCCGGATCAGGACGGAGATCTCGATCTCGTGGTGGTCGTGGCCCCGGTCGACGGATTCGGCTTCCCCAACTCCGTCGTCACCCTGCGCAACGACGGTGTGCAGTCGGGCACGCTCGTCTTCGCCCGCGAGGCTGCGCTCGTGCCCAACGGCTCCGACAGCGCCGAGCTGGTCGTCCCCGACGCCGGCGCCGGCGACGTGCTGCTCGTGTCCGTTCCCGGCGCCACGCCGCGCGCCGACGCACGCGCGGGGCGCGGCGACACGACACTGCGCCCGCTCACCATGCCCTTCGGCGATCTCAACCGCGATGGCGCCGTCGACGGCGGCGACCTGGGGCTGCTGCTTGCCCGCTGGGGATCGAGGGGCCGGATGATCCCAGGCGACCTCAACGGCGACGGCGTCGTCGATGGCGCCGACCTCGGACTGCTGCTTGGCGCCTGGAGTGGATGACGAAGCACCATGGCGCGGATCGACACGCGCTTCTTCAAGGGCATCGAGAGCTGTCAAGCGGCGACGCGCCGAGACGGCCGGCGGCCCGTTGGCGCAGCCGCGGTCAGCCGCGCAACTGACGGCGCACGATCTTCCCCGTCGGGCTCCGCGGCAAGGCGTCGACCTTCCTGATCTCCTTCGGCACCTTGTAGCCGGCGAGCTTGGCCCGGCAGTGGGCGCGGAGCGACGGCTCGTCGAAGGTCGCGCCTTCCTTGAGCTCCACGAAGGCGAGCGGGACCTCGCCGCGGCTCTCGTCCGGAATGCCGATGACCGCCGAGTCCTTCACCGAGGGATGCTGGTTGAGGATCTCCTCGATCTCGCGCGGGAAGACGTTCTCGCCGCCGATGATGAGCATCTCCTTGAGGCGCCCGGTGATGTACAGGTGCCCCTCCGCATCGACGCGACCGATGTCGCCGGTCCGGAAGAACCCCTCCTCGTCGAAGACGCTCGCAGTGAGCTCGGGCAGCTTGAAGTAGCCCGCCATGACGTTCGGTCCGCGAAGCCGCACCTCGCCCTCGGCGCCGACGCCGAGCGGACGGCCGTCGTGTCCGACGATGCGCGTCTCGACGCGGGGGAGGGCGCGGCCCACGGACTTGCGCCGCTGTTCGTGCGGGCGACACCAGTGCGTGACCGGCGACGTCTCGGTGAGGCCGTATCCCTCGTTGATCGTGACGCCGAAGCGCTCAAGGAATCCCTCGAAGACGGCGTCGGGCAGCGGCTCGCCGCCCGAGACGGCGTAGCGCAGCGACGAGAAGTCCGCCGGCTCGGCGCTCCGGGCGAGCCGGAGCGCGTTGTACATCGTCGGGATCGCGATCATCGCGGTCGGCCGGTGGCGGCGCATGAGTTCGAGCATGCGCCGCGGGGCGAAGCGGGCGGTGTAGATGGCCTTGCATCCGACGGTCATCGGCAGCAGCGTCAGCACCGTCAGTCCGAAGCTGTGGAACTGTGGAAGGACGCCGAGGACCACGTCGCGTCGCGTGAACTGCGCCCATTCGACGCACTGCTCGATGTTGGCGAGCAGGTTGGCGCCGGTGAGCATCACGCCCTTCGGCCGTCCACTGGTGCCGGAGGTGTAGAGGATCACCGCGATCGCGTCCTCCGCGACGCGCGCCGCACGGCGCATCGGCGGCACGCCCTTCGTCGCAAGCTCCTCGAGCAGGAGCGGCCGCGCTCGCGCCGGAAGTCCGCCGGCGAACTCGAGCATCGGCTTCACCGTCACGACCGCGTCGAGCTCCGCGTCGTCGACGACATAGGCGAGCTCGTCGGCCCCCAGGAGGTAGTTCAGCGGCACGACGGTGCGGCCCAGCAGCCACGCCGCGAGCGTCGCCATCGGGAAGAGGCCGCTTGTCGGCACCATCACGCCGATGCGCGGCGCGGACGAGAGGCGCTCCATCGCCCTCGCCAGGTGCAGCGCGCCGATGTAGACGTGGATCGCCCTCCACGTGCGCTGATCGTCGACGATGGCCTCGCGCCATGGACGCCGGAACGTGGTGTGGAGAATGCGTCGAAGCAGCTTCATGCGTGGTCGGCGCGGGCGCCGCGGAGCTCGCCGCGCGCTGCGGCCTGAATCCTCGGCGGCCCCTCGGCGGCCGCGCGGCTGGATCGCGCCGCGGCCACGTCGGGCACACGGCAGAACCGTGCGCCCGCGCCCCGGCGTTTTTCGTGGCCGGTACGATACCGGCCTTCCATGCGTGCCACCACTTCGCTCGATCGCGTCGACGCCGATCCGACATCGCCGAGCCGGCCATCGCGCCGATGGTGGGCTCCACGTGCGGCGATTCCCGTGCTTCCGTCGCCGGCGCGCGGCGATGCGCACCTGCCAACGCCCCGCCGATCGGCGACGGCCCTCGCCGTGACGCGGGTCCGCACCGCCGCGCGGCGCTGGCCGGTCGCGACGGCGTGCATCGCCGCGGCGATGCTTGCCGCGGCCGGGTGCGCCACCAGTCCGTCGAAGCAGCTCGCCGACGCCCGCTCGCTCTACGACCAAGGGCAGTACGACAAGTCGCTGGCCGCCGCGGACGAGGCGCGCGCATCGGTGGAAGGCGGCACCGGTTCGAAGGATGCCTCGCTTCGCGCCGAGGCCGCGTATGTCGCCGGGATGAGCGCCTCGAAGCTCAACGACCTGCCCATCGCGGAGCAGCGGCTGGCGATCGCCGCGGCGTCCGACGATCCGGACGTCGCGGGACGCGCCTATGCGCAGCTCGGTGGCATCAAGTTCAAGCAGCGCCGCTACCGCGACGCGGCGAGCGACTACGACGAGGCCGCGAAGCGCCTCGAGGGCGAGGACGCGGCGAAGGCTCGCGCCGAGGCGAGCGCGGCCCTCCGCCAGCTTGGTTCCGCGGCGCCGGTCGCTGGATCGCCGCCGTCGAGCGCGGGCTCGCGCGCGCCCGCCGGCGCTGCGTCCGCGTCCGGCGCGCCCGCGTCCCCGAGCCGGACGGCTTCATCCGCCGGATGGACGCTGCAAGGGGGCTGTTTCCGCGATCGCGCCAACGCCGAGCGCAGCGCCAAGACGCTCAGCAGCGCGACCGTCGCGAAGGGGCTCGGGCCCGCCCGCGTGGTGCCCGTCGCCGAGGGCAACGGAACGCTCTTCTGCGTGATGATCGGCGAATACCCGACGCGCGAGCTCGCGGAAGCGGCCAAGCGGAAACTCGATCGCACGGATGTCTTCTCGCGGTCGATGCCATGACCGCGGCGGCGCGACGTGTGGTTACGGCGATCCGGGGTCGCTCTTGGCCAGTTCGGCCGCAAGCGACTGCTCGCGCTTGAACGGGACGTAGGTCTCGTTGAACCAGGTCCACCATTCCTTCATGTTGTAGCCGAGCCCCGCGGTCGACTGCCCCCAGTCGGCGCTGGTCATGGCCACCAGCGAGTTGTGGACGTCGATGCGGTACGTGACCGCGACGGCATCCATGACGCGCAGCAGCGTGCCCTGGTTCACCACGCCGAGGACCGGCTGAAATGCGCCGGCACTGCCGCCAACGACGGGAACGACGTTCGCGACGTATGAGATCTGCGTGCCGATGGCGATCCACGCCAGGTCGCCGGCCTGCCCCACGCGATCCTCGGTGGCCTGGGTGAAGATGAGCAGCGGGATGGCCCCGAGTGCGTTGAGCTGTCCGGCCACGAAGCCCGCGGCGTTCGCCACGGCGTGCGTGTCGCTGCGCAGCCCGAAGTCGATCTCGCGCAGCACGTCGTCGCTCGGTGGACGGACAAGGCGCGAGATGGCGTCGTCGCGGAGCCGCGAATCGCCCTGACGAATCGCGGCGTAGGCGAGCGCCGACTGGCCGTCCGCGCCCTGGCTGGCCAGATGCTCGTAGAGCGCAAGCTGCACATCGGCACCCTCGCGCGCCAGGACGTCCACCATCACGCGGAACGCCGCCGGATCGGTGAACTCGCGGAGCTCGGCGATGCCTTCGGCGCGGGCCCGGTCCGAGCGCTTGCTGCCGAAGCAACGATGCGCAATCGACGCGATCTGCCGGCGATATCCGCGGGCATCGGCGCGAAGGGCCATCGCACGCGCGTCCGACGTGCTCGACGGGTCGTACATCGGCGGCACGGCGCCGGTCGAGGGAATCGGCGCCACCGCCCCGCGCGGCGGCTGGTCGGGCCTCGCCTTTGGATCCGCCGGCGCGACGTGCACCGGCGTCGCCTGCGGCACGGTCAGCGCCGGCGGCACCGACGGCGCGGAGAGCGCCGGGTCGGATCGCCCGGCGGGCTTGGTCGGGTCGGCTGGCGTGCCGACATCCGCGGGTTTGGCTTGATCCGCTGGCTTGCCGGCCTCCGCTGGCTTCGAAGCACCGCCGGGCTTCGCGGCGTCGCCCGGCTTCGACGTGTCGGCCGGCTTCGGCGCATCGTTCGACTTCGCTGGCTCCGCCGGCCTGCCCGGCGCCTTCGGGACGCCGTCGTTGCGCGCGGAGAACGACGCGTGTCCGCGTCCGGCAGCACCCCCATCGATCCGTTCCGCGACCGCGTCGGCAGCGCCGCCAAGCGCGACGGCCACCGCGACCATCATCGCGCGAGGCAGGTGGCGTGAAGGACGGGACGAATCGGTCATCGGTCAACTATACGGGCGCGTGGCCAATTCGCTGCAGCGCCGCCGAGACCGCGAGGGATCATCGTTCTCCGCCGCTAGCGCTCGATGACGTGCCGTCGACCGGTGTCGAGGGTCTTGGTGGTGACCTCGCCGTCGGGCCAACGCACCTCGACCGCGACCTGGCTCGGCACGGTCGAAGCCGAAGGCGCGGCTCCGGACGATGTCGCAGCGCCCGCTGCACCGGCGGGAATCCCGAAATGCGCCACGGGCACGATCGTCGACTGGAACGGTCCGCCGCCGTAGATGAATCGCCGCTGCGTCGAGTCCGCCGACCGACACGTGACCACCGCGCCCACCGCGTGTCGATTGCCCGGCGCCTTCGTGTCGCGCAGCTCGACGATGAGCCACGCCCGCGTGGCGGCCTCGCTCGGCGCCGGCGAATCGGCGGACTTGTTCGGCGCATCGGTCGATCGGGCCTGCCCCGTCGCGGCGCCGATGGCGTCGTTGCGCAGGACGCGCAGCGGACCGCAGAGCTCGCCGACGATCACGTCGATGTCGCCGTCGCCGTCGAGATCGCCGAAGACCGCGGTGCGGTCGCGGTGCGGCTCGCCAAGCCACGCCCCGGCCGTCGCGGGCAGCACGCGCTCGAAGCGCTTGCCACGACGATCGAAGAGCAGCGGCGTCTGCTCGTAGTCGCTGTCCATCGTCCGCTTCGTCGCCTGCGGGTAGACGTGTCCGTTGAAGATCAGCAGGTCCTCGTCACCATCGAGGTCGAAGTCGAAGAAGCCACACGCCCATCCGAGGTAGGGCCGGCTCACAGCACCGAGGCCGTACTGCTGCGTCCGATCGTCGAACGTGCGGCCGTCGCGGTTGAGCATGAGCGTGTTGGTGTCGCTCGAGAAGTTGGTCGTGAAGATGTCGGGAAAGCCGTTCCCGTCGACGTCGGCGATGGCGATTCCCATCGTCGCCTGCTCTGTCCCTTCGATGTTCGTGGCCACGCCGCTCTTCATGCCGATGTCCTCGAAGCGCAGCGCCGTCGTGGCGGCCTCGGACGTCGTCGCGCCGGCGTGGTGCGGTTCGCCGATGTTCCGGAAGAGGTTCTTCGGCTTCGAGTCGTTGCCCACGTAGATGTCCGGGCGCCCGTCGCCCGTCAAGTCGAGGATCGCCACGTTCAGTCCGTACGACGGCTTCGCGCCGCGAATCCCGCTCGCCTCGCTGACGTCGCGGAATCGGCCGCCGCCGATGTTCTCGTACAGGATGTCGGCGGCCGGCGGGAGCCCGACCGGACCCGCCATGACCGGGATCGAGTTGAAGATCGTCGGTCCGGGCGGATGTCGCGGATCGAAGTCGAGATAGGTCGAGACGAAGAGGTCGAGATCGCCGTCGCCGTCGAGGTCGCCGAAGGCCGCGCCGGTGCTCCACGCGTCGTCCTTGATTCCCGAGGAGGCGGTGACGTCCTCGAAACGGATCGGACCACCGGGCTCCGTGACGTTGCGCAGCAGCACGTCGGGCCCGAAGCAGCAGACGTAGAGATCGTCGCGCCCGTCGCCGTCGATGTCGCCCGCGGCGACACCGAACGCCCAGCGCGTCAGCGAAAGTCCCGACGTCGCCGTCACGTCGCGGAAGCGCATGCCGCCAAGGTTCTCGAAGACCCGCGCGCCCGGCCCGTGCTCGGGATCGTCGAGCGTCGCGCCGTTGGGCATGAAGACGTCGAGATCGCCGTCGTTGTCGAAATCGACGAGCGCCAGGCCGCCTCCCTTGACCTCGAGGATCTGGGTCGAAGGCAGCTTGCCGGAGGTCATGACCGCGTGAAGCCCGCTCTGCTCGGTGACGTCGGTGAAGTGGATCGGCCGCGCCGCGGCCGTGGCCGGGGACGCACCGGTCGCGGTGGAAGCCCTCGCGCTCGAGCCAGCCGCGCTCGAGCCACCGGCGCTCGATCCATCCGCGCTCGCGCCGATCGGCGACGCGCCGAAGCTCAAGGCGACGCAGGCACACGCGGTTCCGATCGTCATCGCGGACATGGGAACGATCCTTGGCGCCCTTCGTCGCGCGGAAGCGCGCGCGTTGGCTGGTGACTCGACTCGCTCAACCACTCGAGCGATCACATCCCTCACGGCTCGTTGGAAGGCGCGCCATCGCCGGGCGCCGCCGGCCCATCGTCGCCCGGTGCGGTCTCGCCTCCCGGGCTCTCGCCGGGGCTCGCTGCGCCCTCGCCCCGCGCCCGGCCGACTCGTTGCATCGCGGCCTGCTCCTCGTGGCGCGCCCGCTCGGCCTGCTCGGACTTGCCCTCGCCATCGAGCACGCGTGCGAGCTTCGCCCACGCTTCATAGTGGTTTGGATAGAGCCGGACCGCCTCGCGCAGCTCGTTCTCGGCGTCCTCGGCGCGATCGAGGCGCGTGTAGAGGTCGCCCAGGCGCGCATGCGCCTTGGCCAGATCCCGCTTGGCCCGAGGGTCCTTCGACTGGATCTCGATTGCGCGGCGCAGCAGTTTCTCCGCGTCGTCGGTGCGATCCTCCTCGATGGCGACGAGCGCCAGTCCAAACGTGGAATCGGGCTCGTTCGGCACGCGCCGCAGGTGTTCCTCGAAGGCGCGGCGTGCCGATTCCATGTCGCCCGTGTAGTACTCGCACCAGCCGAGGAAGTGGAAGAGATGATCGATCTCGGGGAAGGACTGGCGCATGGCCATGACACGCATGAAGTGCCCCTTCGCCTCGGCGTAGCGCTTCTGCTTCTGGATGGCCACGCCGAGCAGCATCTCGGCCTGCGCGACGTCCGGCTTCTCCTGGAGCAGGACCCCGAGCGCCCGTTCGGCATCCGCGAAGTGATTGCCCTTGAGCATCGCCTTGGCGACGCCGATGCGCGTGTCGGCCGGAACGAAGGGCATCTCCCTGGCCGGCGGACGAGGCACGGCCGCGAACGCCGCGGGACGCTCTTCGGCGGCTGGGATCGGAAGGGCCGGACCGTTCGGCCCGGGCGTCGCATTCGAGCCGTTCGCCCTTGAGCCATTCGCCTCGACCGCGTTCTCGGACGCGGTCGGCGACCCGGCGTTCATCTCCTTGGCGACCGTGGCTCCGCCCCTTGGCGCGGCGCCGCGCTCCGGGGGCGCGTCGCCACATGACGCAAGGCCGGCCCACGCGAGACCGACCGCGACGAGCGTTCGCCTCGGGCCCCGAAGGGGTCCAAGGGCGGGACCAAGGGCGGGAGGAACGGTGTTGGGTACGGATTCCATGGGTGGAGCGTCTTCTCGACCTCGCCGTGGCCGACGTGGCCGGCGCGGGCCGACTGGGCCGAGATGGCCGCGATGGTCAACATGGCCAACATGGCCAACGGGTGGCCACCGCCCGTGCCAACGGCCCTCCTCGGCCCGGACCAGCCGGGTGCCGCGACCGGATCCTCGGCCGAACACGACCGGCCCCGCGCCCCTTCCCGGGACCGACCCGCGACGCCGCTGGATGGACCGAAGGACTCAGGGTACGCGACACAACCGGCTGCGGTTCGGGACGGTGCCGAGGCCCAAGCCGTTGCTTCGGATCGAAGGGCGAAGGTCTTCGTCAACCTTTGCAAAAAGTCTCTGGCGTGACGGGCGCGGGGCGGTATCCTCATCGTTGGTTTGCACGTCACGCCGCCTCGCAACAGGCGGTGGTCGCGTTGCCGGCAAGGTCCATTCCGTCGAGCCATCCATGCAGAGTGGCAATCGATGGAGGGGTGTCCTTGTCTTTCGTGATGTTCACCGATGTCGTGACTGTTGGTTCGTCCGTGGATGTCCAAGTGTTTGCCGTTGTGCGGGATCGAAGCGCTGTCGATGTGAAGGAAGTCGATGTGAAGGAAGTCGTTGTGAAGGAAAAAAGGAGCGCTTCGTCGTCGGGTGAACGGTTGAACGCGTCGTTCCGCCGTCGTCCCGAAGACCTTGGCCCGCTTGCAGGATCTCACGGCCCGAGTTGCAGCTCGTGCCGAATGTTCACCCCCCACACGCAGGAGACAGACGTGAATTCGAAGGGTCGAAGTACTGTGCGCGGCATTGCCGTCATGGGCTGTACGGTCGCAGCCTCGATCGCGGGCCTCGCCACCGTTGCCAGCGCGGGCATCTCCGCGCAACCCCGCGCGGGCGATCCGCTGCCGGGACTCACGGCCGATCAGCTTGCCCGCTTCAACACGGGCAAGACGCGATACTCCACCGCGCTGGAGCAACCGGAAGGCCTCGGACCGATCTTCAACAAGGCCGGCTGCATGAGCTGCCACACGAACCCGCTCGGTGGTTGGGGCTCCATCACCGTGACGCGGTTCGGCTTCGCCGACAAGGGCTTCTTCGATCCGCTCGCGGAACTCGGCGGATCGCTCCTCCAGGTCGCCGCGATCAGCAGCGAGTGCGTCGAGACCGTTCCGCCCGAGGCGAACGTCACCACGCTTCGCGTGACGAACTCGTCGATGGCGTTCGGTCTCGTCGAAGCCATTCCCGACGCGGCCATCCTGGCGAACGCCGATCCCGACGACCTCAATGGCGACGGCATCAGCGGCAAGGCGCGGCTGGTCGAACCCTTCGAGGATCCCGGCACCCTTCACGTCGGTCGATTCGGCTGGAAGGCGCAGGTCGCCACGGTGCTCACCTTCTCGGCCGACGCCTCGCGCAACGAGATGGGCCTGACCAACCGCTTCGTCCAGACGGAGAATGCCCCCAACGGCAACACCGATCTCCTTCTGATCTGCGACACCGTCGCCGATCCGGAGGACCACCCCGATGCGCAGGGCTTCGAGTTCATCGATCGCGTGACGGACTTCCAGCGCTTCCTCGCGCCGCCTCCGCAGACCCCGAAGTCGGGCATGAGCGGCGAGGCGATCTTCGCGTCGATCGGCTGCACGAAGTGCCACATCGCGCAGTGGCAGACCTCGAACGATCCGTCGCTCGAGGATGCGATCCGCGACAAGCCGATCCGCCCGTACACGGACTTCCTGCTCCACGACATGGGCCTGCTCGGCGATGGCATCGTCGACGGCGACGCGACGGAGCTGGAGATGCGCACGCCCGCGCTGTGGAACCTTCGCACGCGCGACCCGATGCTGCATGACGGCCGCGCCTCGGGCGGCACCTTCACGGACCGCGTGGCCGGTCCCGGCGGGGCGATCTGGTGGCACAACGTGGTCGGCAGCGAGGCGCAGCCCGCCGGCGCCGCGTTCTTCGCCCTCAGCGCGTCGGACAAGGCGAAGGTCGTCTCGTTCCTCAACTCGCTCGGTCGACGCGAGTTCGACTCCGATGGCAACGACGTCGTCGACATCTACGACTTCTTCGACTTCAAGGCGTGCTTCGGCGCGACCGGAATCAGCCCCGATTCGCCGTGCGCCATCCATGATGTCGATCAGGATGGCGACGTCGACCTCGCGGACTTCGACGTCTTCCTCACCCAGTACTCGGGTGTCAACGGCGACTGCGACAACGACGGCACGAGCGACCTGCTCGCGATCCTTCTCGGCGCCGCGGACGCGAACAACGACGGCATCCCCGACGTCTGCCAGCAGTGCCCGGCCGATCTCGACCGCAACGGCAGCGTCGATGGGGCCGACCTCGGCCTCCTCCTCGGCGGCTGGGGCGGCGGCGGTCTCGGCGACCTCGACAACAATGGCATGATCGACGGCGCCGACCTGGGCCTCCTGCTCGGCGCATGGGGTTCGTGCAACTGACGCTTCCCGACCCGCGAACGCGGTCGCCGGAACCAACGGCTCCGGAGACCGTCGCGGACCGAGGAAGCTCGCTTCATCGCAAAGCAAGCCAATTGAGTCTTCTCTGGGGGAGGCCGGTGCCCCGCCGGCCTCCCTCCCTCTTCCTCCCCCCTCACAAGGAGAGACCTGAATGAGACGGGCATGTCTGATCTCGCTGGCCAGCGCCGGCATCTGCACCCTCCTGGCCCCGAGCGCTCTGGCGCAGTGGGTCAACTTCTCCAACCAAACAGCGACCCGCCTCGTCGCTGCGCCGAGCCTCGTGGTGAACGACAACCTCGAGAAGGATTTCGCGTGGGGCGACCTTGACAACGACGGCGACGTCGACCTCGTGGTGGTCCGCAAGTTCCCCGGTTCGATCCAGGGCGGCATGCGCAACCTCCTGCTCATGAACGAAGGCGGCGTCCTCGTCGATCGAACGACCGAGTACGCAAGCGCCTCCGACGTCGCGGGCGACGCCGGCTTCCTCGCCAAGACCAACGACCGCGATGTCGAGGTCGCCGACGTCAACAACGACGGCTGGCTCGACGTCATCACCGCGACGACCATGTCGGATCAGGTCGATGCGGTCCTCGGCCAGCCGCGCGTCTACATCAACCTGGGCAACAACGGCAGCGGCCAGTGGCAGGGCCTGCGGTTCGAGGATGCCCGCATCCCGGTCCTCACCGCCGCCAACGGCTCCGCCGCGAACCCGCGCTTCTGCGACATGGCCGTCGCCGACCTGACGGGCGACGGCTACGTCGACCTCTT
This sequence comes from Phycisphaerales bacterium, assembly GCA_046350555.1. GTDB lineage: Bacteria > Planctomycetota > Phycisphaerae > Phycisphaerales > SM1A02 > JAXMAF01. The sequence goes on along the minus strand of JAXMAF010000011.1, from coordinate 24,240 downwards.
CTTCACAGACTACGACACGCCGGAGACCTCGGGCACCGTCTGCATCGACCTCAACGGCGACGGCGACACCAACGATCCGGACGAGTGCCAGCTCAGCCCGGCCGAGAACGCCGCCAAGGACTACCAGAACAAGTTCCTGGTGAACCAGGGCGCCTCGAATCCCGGCTTCTTCACCGACACGATGAACACCCGGATGACGTCGACGCAGCTCGCCTCGGCGTTCGGCAACTCGGTCGTGATCACCGACCTCAACGGCGACGGTCTCAAGGACATCGTTCGCGTGAGCACGCTCACCACCGGCCAGAACGTCGCGACGATCTACGGCAAGAACGGCCCGGGAACGAGCTTCAACGGCCCCGATCAGGCCACCGGCGGCGCGCCCTACCAGGTCGACGCCTGCGACATCAACAACGACGGCAAGATGGACCTGATCGTCGCCGACGACAGCAAGGACAAGTTCCTGATCAACACCGGCAACGGCGCCGACGGCTACGCCGACTTCACGGCGTACACGATCAACGACTCGCTGAGCGAGTTCGGCAACACGATCCACTGCGCCGACCTCGACAACGACGGCTACACCGACGTCATGATCTGCGACGTCGACGCCGACCTGCCGCCCTTCTGCCCGAGCAGCGGCCGGCGCATGCACATCTACCGCAACACGTTCGCCACCGTCGGCCTGAGCACGAACACGCTCGACGAGGTGGGCACGGTCATTCCGAACGCGTCGCTCAACTCGACCTTCGACGTGGCGCCGATCGACATCAACGGCGACGGTTGGCTCGACCTGGTGATCGGCCGCTGCGCCGGCATCGAGGTCTGGATGAACCAGCCGCCGCTCTCCATCAGCTTCAGCTATCCGGGCGGCCTGCCCGCGACGCTGGTGCCCGACCAGGAGACGTCGATCCAGGTGCAGACCTCCATCGTCGGCGGCGGCTCGATCGTCGCCGGCACGGCCCTGATCCACTGGTCCGTCGATGGCGGCGCCTACCAGACCGCGGTCATGACCGACAACGGCGGCGGCAGCTACACGGCGTCGCTCGCCGGCGCTCCGTGCGGCAGCACCGTCGACTACTACTTCAGCGGCGACCTCAGCAACGGACCGGTCTACACCGATCCGTCGAACGCGCCGGTCGGCTTCTACAGCGCGATCTCGCTCGACGGCGTGAGCCTCGTCAGCTCCGATTCGTTCGAAGGCGTGGTCACGGGCTGGACGGTGACCAACACGGCGCTGACCGGTGGCGCGTGGGAAGTCGCGGTTCCCAACGGAACCGTCGTGAGCGGCGCGCCTGCGGCGCCGAGCGCCGACGCGACTCCGCTCGGCGCGAAGTGCTGGGTCACCCAGAACGGCGTCGCCGGCGGTGCCGCCGGCTCGTCCGACGTCGATGGCGGTCCTACGCAGCTCGTGTCGCCGAGCTTCTCGCTCGCCGGCGAACAGGACGGCCTGATCTCGTACGCTCGCTGGTTCTACTGCGACGACGCCGGCGTCGTCGGCGCCGATGCGTTCGTCATCGAGATCTCCAACGACGACGGCGCGACGTGGGTCCCGGTCGAGAGCGTCAACACCAATGCCGGCGTCTGGGTGACGCATTCGTTCCTCGTGAGCAACTTCGTCGCGCCGACCGGCACGATGAGGTTGCGCTTCACGACCTCGGACAACCCCAACAACTCGACGACCGAGGCCGGTCTTGACGACCTCGTCATCCAGGCGGTTGTCTGCAACACCGCGACGCCGTGCCCGGCCGACCTCAACGCCGACGGCGTTGTGGACGGCGGCGACCTCGGCATCATGCTGGGCAACTGGGGCACCGCGACCGGCGACCTGAACGGCGACGGCACGGTGGACGGCAGCGACCTCGGCATCATGCTCGGCGCGTGGGGCGTCTGCCTCCCGTGACCCGATCTCCCTTGCGTCGCCAACGACGCGAGGGGGTCGCGGCAACGAACGCGTTGTGAGCCATCCAAGCACGTCACGGCCCCGGTCGGCATCCGCCGACCGGGGCTTTTCGTTGGACCTGCCGGGGTCTCCGCGCGGCGACGCGCGCCATCGGATGCCGAACGCGGAAGCAAATCGTTGACCCCGAGCCCGAAACGACCGACACTGCACCCACTCGGAGGCGACGGCCCCGATGCGCGAACGCCCGGTCTTCGGCGCGCCGTTCACACCGCCTGCCGTCGAGGCTCTAGGGAGTGAAGCATGCGACATGCATCGTTGCTCGCGGCCATCACGGCCGCGGCTCTGCCTTCCGCCATCGCGATCGCCGACGGCTGGGCGACCTTCGCCAACCAGACGGGAACGCGGCTGGTCGCGGCGCCGGGACTTGGCTCCGCCGATCCCGAGGAGAAGGACTTCGCCTATGGCGACGTGGACAATGACGGCGACATCGACCTCATCGTCGTGCGCAAGCAGCCATTCACGACACCCACCGGAAAGCGCAACGTCTTCTTCCGGAACGAGAACGGAACGCTCGTCGACCGGACCATCGAGTTCGCCACGCTCGCCGACGATGGCGGCCAGGGCTTCCTCGACATCACCAACGATCGCGACGTGGCGCTGGGCGACTTCAACAACGACGGGTGGCTCGACTTCGTCACCTGTCCAGCACTCAACCAGGACCTGCCGAAGACGATCTCGCATCCGCGGATCTACATGAACCAGGGCAACGACGGCAACGGCAACTGGAAGGGCTTCAAGTACGAGCAGGCCCGGATTCCGACGATGCCGCAGGCCCCCAACGGATGCGGCATCGCCACGGGCGACGTGACCGGCGACGGGTTCCCCGACATCTACATCGTGGACTACCTCAGCGACCAGGAGGACCGGCTGCTGATCAACGACGGAACGGGCTTCTTCAGCGATCAGACGCTGACCCGGATGACTCCGGCGATGATCACGTCGGGCTTCGGGACGGCCGGGGTCATCCTCGACATCAACGGCGACGGCGTGAACGACATCGCCAAGACGGAGAACGGTCCGTTCAAGACGACCTACAACAAGCCGTCGCAGGTCGGCTTCTTCGACAAGCACGAGACGGCGAGTTCCGGCGCGCACTACGGCATGTCCGCGGGCGACCTCAACAACGACGGCAAGATCGACTTCGTCGTCGGCGACGACGGTTCCGACCGGTACCTCCTCAACACCGGCAACGGCGCCGATGGCATGGCGAACTTCGAGAGCAAGACCTTCTCGTTCCAGTCCGGCGGCGACGATGGCTTCGCCAACAACAGCCGGATCGTCGACCTCAACAACGATGGCTTCGCCGACGTCGTCATCTGCGACGTCGACGTGGACATCGGTGGATGCGATCGGCGCATGCACCTGTACCGCAACCTCGGCAACCTGCCGAGCGTGACCATCCAGGACCAGGGGACGTGCGGAATCCCCGCCGACCAGCTCAAGGGCACGCACGACGTCGCGGTCTTCGACCTCGACGGCGACGGCTGGAAGGACCTGATCATCGGCCGTTGCAGCGGCATCAGCGTCTGGATGAACGTGCCGCCGATCGGACTCCTGGCGAGCTATCCCGACGGCCTTCCCGCGTACATCACGCCCGACGCGCCCCACACCTTCGCCGTGCAGCTCTCGGGAATCGGCGGCGCCGCGATCGTCGCCGGCACCCCGGCGCTTCACTTCGTTCCCCCGGGCGGACCCGCGCAGGTCGCGCCGCTGGTTCCGCTCGGCGGAGACCAGTACGAGGCGACGCTGCCGGCGCTCGCGTGCACGCAGAGCGTCGCGTGGTGGGTCACCGCGCAGCTCTCCCCGGGCAACGGCAGCTTTGCCGATCCACCGGGAGCGCCGACCGTGAGCTACACCTCGCTCGCGGCGCTGGGCACCGAGATCACGCTGCGCGAGGAGTTCGAGAATGGCTCGGCCGGATGGGTCGCCACCAACGATCCGTCCGTCACCGGCGGAACGTGGACGGTCGTCGATCCCAACGGCACCGCGGTCGCCGGCCAGGTCGCGGCGCCCGAGAACGACGCGACCAGCGGCGACGGCGTCAAGTGCTGGGTGACGCAGAACGGACCCGTCGGCGCGGCGGCAAGCGCCTACGACGTCGACGGCGGCCCGACGTACCTGACCTCGCCGCCGTTCAACCTCACCGGCGAGGATGCGCTCATCTCGTTCGCGGCGTGGTTCTTCTGCGACGACGTGGGCACCGCGCAGGCCGACGTGCTCGCCGTGGAGGTGAGCAACGACAACGGCGACACGTGGGCGCTGGTGGAGAACATCGCGACGACGAGCGGCGCGTGGCAGGCGCACTTCTTCCGCGTGAGCGACTTCGTCACGCCGACCTCGACGGTGCGCGTGCGCTTCTCGACGAAGGATGTGCCGAACAACTCGACCACCGAGGCGGGCATCGACAACTTCCAGATCGAGACCGTGCTCTGCCCGCCGACCTGCCCCGGAGACTTCGACGCCAGCGGCGCCGTCGACGGCGCGGACCTCGGCGTGCTGCTCGGCGCGTGGGGCGGTCCAAGCGCGTCGGCCGACCTCAACGGCGACGGCACCGTGGACGGCGCCGATCTCGGCGTCCTCCTCGGCGCGTGGGGCATGTGCCCGTAGCCAGGCGCGAGCGTTCGCGCAACGTGACGAATCCCCAATGGCCCCGGTCGGCGATCGCCGACCGGGGCTTTCGTTGCGCGGTGCGCGACCGATCGGCGGTCCGGAATCCGCGAGCACCGCCGAACCGATGTCGGACGGCCTCGTGCACCTTGGTCGACCCGCGGACCTACGGCTCCGCCACCTCGATCGTCCGGTCGATGCCCTCCACCGCGTGCCTCGTCTCCTTCCCGTCGGGCCAGCGAATCCGGAGCTCGTCGAGCTTCGTCGAGGCGCCGAGGCCCAACGTGACGGGCAGCTCGACCTGCGACAGGTAGCCGCGCGTCGGCATCACGCGCCGGTCCTGGACGACCTCGCCCCCCGCCAGGGCCACCACCACCGCGCCGATGGCGTTGCGGTTCCATCCCTTGCCTCGCAGCGAGACGCGCAGCCAGTGGTGGCCGCTGCGCTGGTCGTTGCGCAGCAGCAGCGGCGGACCCTTCGGCTGCGTCAGGATCACGTCGAGATCGCCGTCGCCGTCGATGTCGGCGCAGGCGACGCCGCGGCCGACGATCGGCGTGGGAAGGTCGCCGAGATTGGACTTCGGAAGCTCGACGTAGCACGCCCGCCGCCTGGGCGATGCGCCATCGACGGCAGCCGGGACGCCGCGGTTCCAGAAGAGCTGCGCCGGCTGAGCGTACTTCTGGCTCGGCTGCGTGACGCTGATCTGATCCTCGATGTGGCCATTGGCCTGGAGCAGGTCGAGGCGGCCGTCGAGGTCGCTGTCGAGGAAGAGCACGCCGAACTTGAGCGAGAGGCGCGACGGCGCGCCGATGCCCTCGTTGACCGCGTCGTCGCTGTATGGCAGCCGTTCCATCGGCCCGCCACGCGAGACGTAGAACGAGGTCATCTCGTTGGCGAAGTTGCCGATGGCGATCGCCAGGAGGCCGTTGTCGAGGAACTGCGCCGCGTCGATGCCCATTGCACCGGTCGCGGCGCCGTTGCGGTCGAAGGCGAGACCGGCGACGACGCCCATCTCCTGGAAGCGCAGCGGCGCGACGCGCGGCCCGGCGTCGATCGTCGCGAGGATCTCGCCGCCGAGATTCCGGAACGCGAAGTTCTGCGTCTTGTCGTTCGCCACCACGAGATCGATCCAGCCATCGCCGTCGAAGTCGCACGGCGAGACGGCGAGTCCCTTGCCGACCGGCACGCCGGTGGCGGGGTTGCGCACGCGGATGCCGGCATCCTCGGTCACGTCGGTGAAGGTGCCGTCGCCGTTGTTGCGATAGAGCGTGGAATCCGCCCCTTCGAAGTTGTCGGGCGGTCCGTACGCCCGGCCGATGCCGGTGAGCCTGTAGTCCACCTCGAAGTCGATCTCGCGCGACCACCGCACGTAGTGCGTCACGAAGAGATCGAGGTCGCCATCGCGGTCGAGGTCGACGAACGCCGCGCCGGTCGACCACGCGCGCGGATCGCCCTGGACGCCGGCGTCGGCGGCGACATCCCGGAATCGTCCCCCGCCCAGGTTCCGGTAGAGTCGCGTCGGCCCGACGCCCGTGACGAAGAGATCGACCAGCCCGTCGCCGTCGTAGTCGCCCGCGGCGCAGCCCATGCCGTGCATCGGCTCCTCGAGCCCGCTGCCCGCCGTCGCGTCCGTGAAGCGACCGTGCCCGTCGTTGAGAGAGAGCGCGCACGAGGTCGGCGCCGCGCCCTTCTCGACATCCCACGACCACGCCGTTCCGTTGACGAAGAAGAGGTCCTGATCACCGTCGTTGTCGACATCGAGGAACGCCACGCCGCCGCCCATCGTCTCGGGAAGCAGTTTGTCTCCGCGGGCGCCATTCTCGTAGACGAAGCGGATCCCGGCCGATTCCGTGATGTTGGTGAACGGAACCTGCGGCAGCGTCTCGGGCGCCATCGGCGTCGGCACGACCGGCGCAACGTTGGGCGCCGCGACAACCGGCTTCCGCGGCGGTGCGCGGTGGGCGAGCCACCACGCGACCCCGCCCGCCGCGGCGAGCGCGACGAGGATCGCACCCGACCATGCCAGCGCGCGGCCGATCACCCGGTCGTCGGCGGGAACGAGCTCGTCGTCGAGCATGGGATCTGGCCTGGTCGCTTCGCTCATCGATCACCTTCGCGCGGATGGCGCCAACCCGGCGCCCCTCGGCAGCCCGAACGCGCCGGGACGCTGCAGGTCGTAGATCACGACCGCCTCGGCCGCGTGGTTCGCGGCCGGATCGCGCCGGCGTGCGAGGGCCACCGCCCGGTCGCGGGCATTGTCGTCGACGCGGTACTTGTCGTGCAGCGCCAGATGCTCCGCGGCGCGGTCGGCGTCGCCGAGCTGCTCGTACACCTGCGCGAGCACGTAGTGCGCCGGCGCGTACTCGCGGTCGTAGCGGAGGGCGTGGTCGCACCATTGGATCGCCTCGCGCAGGAGCCGCTCGCGGGTCGCCTTCGCCTCGTCGCCGCGCTCGAGCCGGGCCCGCTCGTAGACGGTCTGGCCGATCTCGGTGAGCAGGCGATAGTCCTGGGTGAAGTCGAACCCGCGCTCCCGCGCCAGCGGCCACGGCGCGTCGAGCACGCGCATGAAGCTCGCGATCGCCTCGTCGAGGTAGCCGTTCTCGCGATTCACGACGCCCGTGAAGTACGCGATCGACCAGGGCGGCGCCGACGGCACGGCGTGCGCCGCGCGATCGAGCGCCGCCACCGCCTCGTCGAGCCGGCCCTCCTTGATGTAGACCCGCGCCCGGTTGAGCGGCCCTTCGCCGCGCCCCAGGGCCTCGACCTCGGCGAACGCCTCGTCGGCCTGCCGGAGCTGCCCCTTGTTGGATCCGCGGTCGCCCTTGCGAAAGAGGCCGATGCCGTAGTCGTTCCAGCGCTGCCACAGGTCGATCGGCGACTTCTGCTCGGCGAGCGCGGTCGGCGCCGCCGTGGCCGTCGCGCCCGCCAGCGGAAGGGTCAGGCGATCGTGGGCCAGCGTCATGACGGGCAGCGTGTTGACATACTCCTTGCCGTACACGTATTGCATGTACGTCGCGTCGAACTTGCGGTAGCGGAGCGCGACGTCGATCGTGATCGGATCCACCGCGTCGGGCGGGATCGTGATCGCCAGGTGGGTCACGTCGCCCGCGCCGGGCGGGACCTGGTTGTTGTAGAGCGGGACGAAGATGTCCTGCGGGTTGCGCCGATCGATCCGGTTGCCCTCGCGGTCGAGCATGTAGATGTTGAGGAACGGCGACCACGGATCGACCCGGCCCTCGTCGTCCCTGCCGCCGATCCGGCCGATCACGCGATCTCCGCTGGTCACCGTCGCGTCGAGCCAGAGCTCGTTGCTGTCCGCCGTGCCCTGGGTGAGCTCATGGCCCATCCTGACGGTCCGGACGACCGCCTCGATCAGGTACGGCTTGCCCGGCTCCAGCGCGGGAAGCACCGGGCGCAGGGGCGCGTGAAGCGTCCCGTCGATCGCTCCGCCCTCGCGGATGCCGAAGAGGTCGATCCGGTTCACGTCCTCGTTGAACTTCTCGTGCGCCGCGATGATCGCCGCGGCGTCCTGCATGCGGTCGGGGGAATCGACGAGCACCGGCAGCGCCGTGTTCGCCGACGGGAACTGATGCGAGCGCACCGCGAGCTCGCCCTTCTCCCCGTAGGGCTTGGCCGCGAAGTCGTTGCTCTCAACGGGCTGCATGTGGCAGCCGTTGCAGTTGTACTCGACCTTGGCCGGGTAGTACCAGCTCAGGATCCCGTGACCGCTCGCGGCGCTGAGGTGGTACGAGTCATAGCTGTTCTGGCCGCGCAGCCACTTGTAGTCGTTGAGCTCCGGCGGCAGGTGCACCTTGTGGCAGGCTGCGCAGAACTCCGGCGTCTTGTGCAGCGGCTTGAGGAAGGTCTTCTTGTGAAACGCCGGCTTGGCCTTGATGAGCTGCTCGTTGACCCATCTTCCAAGCGCCGACGTGCTGAACGTCAGCGGGTAGTGCATCGCCTGTTCGATCGTGTACGCGGCGTTGCCGATCGTCCCGTCGACATGCGTGATCGAGTGGCACGCCACGCAGGAGATGCTCGCCGATCCGAGCGGATCCTTGCTCACGTCGTAGTCGGGGTCGTCGAAGCGTCGGTCCTCGAAGGCGCCGGAGAGGAACGGCACCGGATCGTGGCAGCCGGCGCACCAGCGCGCATCGTGCACGGATCCCTCCCGCTCGAAGGCGACGCGCCGTGTCTCGCGCACGCTGAACGCGTAGGGAGGGTTGTTGAACGACGAGACCGCATGAACCGAGTTCGCCCACTGCGCGTGGACGTCGGGATGGCACTTCATGCAGTAGTCGTTCATCATGAGCGCCTCCGCCGGCACGAAGTCGCCCGTCGAGGTGCGGGCGAGCGACGGGAAGAAGTACTGCTCGCCGTCGGCGGGACCGCGGGCGTTCCAAGTGCGCGGATCGTGTCGGTGCGCCACCACGCCGAGGGCCGCCGCGGCGAGGGCGACACCCCCCCACGCCGCGCCGACCTTCCACTTGATCCGCCGGCCGGCGAGACGGTGAAGCACGAAGAGCCAGATCGCCCCGATCGGCGCGACGACGTGCGCCCAGTAGACGGGATTGCGCCAGGCCGGGTTCTTGAGCACAAGCGTGACGCCGCCAATGTCGACGCGCATCAGCACCAGCCCGGTCGCGAGCACGACGAGCGCGACCCCGAAGAGCGCATACCCCATGGCGATCGCGCGGCGGTTGGGCCGATGCCGCGAGTTGCCCATGTGAACCAGGCCGAAGATCACGACCGGCAGGACGATCGCCAGGCCGAGCGCCAGGTGGATGGCGAACATCCAGAGGTAGAACCAGTTCTGGTAGGTCGTCCCCGAGTTCCACTCCAGCAGCGTGATGGCCGCCAGGTAGACGGAGTTGACGCACAGGAGCGCGAAGAGCCCGAAGACGACGGCAAGGAGCCGCTTGAGCCTCGGTCCGACGGCGGGAACGTATTTCCTTCGCGGCGCCGAGGCGGGAGCGGGGGGCTGCGAAGTGACGGTCACGCTCATCTGGTCGTCCTAGGGATCGTACGGCTCGCAGGCTTCCTCGTTCTCCGGCTCGCGCAGGGAATGGCCCACACGATCGTCCGTCGGTTCCCGACCGGCGAGTCACCGTCCGCCGTCGAATCGATCGTTGAATCGCCGATGCATCGCCTCAGCGGCTGGATCGCGCTCGCCCGGAATCGGCCCAAGCGTGTCGCCGTCGCGCGTGAAGAGGTCCATGTCCTTGCACCACCCGCGCGTTTCCAGGACGTAGCGGCGCGTCCAGCCGTCGGGCAGCGCCGGCAGCGTCGCCTCGAAGCGGAGCACGATCTCCTCGCCAGGTCCGAAGATCGCCGACGCGCCGTCCTGCCGCGACACGAGCACATCGACCTGGCCGAGCCGCGTGTAGTACCCCGGCTGCACGCGCATGTCGGCCATCGGCGTGCGCTGGTCGTCGTGATAGATCGGTCGCCGATGCGGGCCCTCGGTGCGGCGTGGATAGCCGTTGGACTCCAGCGATGCGGAGACCAGCCGGAGCTGGTGCGCGGCCGATTCGGCCGGCGTTGCCTCGACGAATGCGACGGCGAGCGAATCCCAGTGGATCTCCTGGTTCGTCCGGATGCGCAGCGCCGTGCATCCCCGCGGCAGCGCCGGCAACGGCACGCTCATCTCGCGCGGCATGCCCGCGGGATAGCCGAAGTTGGCGAGCACGACGGACCACGTCCCGTCGATCGCCCGCGCCTCGATCGTCGGCGCGTCGTACGACGCGCCGGCCTGCGCCGCCGCGAAGTTCGTCTGGCAGTAGGGATACTCGATCCAGCCGGAGGCGACGAGCGTCGGCGTGCGCGGAACGCCCCCGGCATGCCCATCGATCGGCTCGGCGAACTCGAGCGTGACGACCAGCTCGTCGCGCAGCCGTCCGATGAAGCGCGTGTCGAGCTCGCCGACCGGCACAGCGTCGCCGTCCGCGGCGCGGAGGGCGCTGGTCGCGTCGATCGGCGCGCCGTCGCCGTGCGCGGCGAACGCCCGCACCGGCGGCATCGACGCGCGGAACCAGCGCGTCTCGCCGGACGGCTCCGGTCCCGCGAGCCCCATGCGCTCATCGAGCGTCATCGACCATCCGGGAGGCAGGTCGTACGCGACGAGACCGACGCGATCGAGGTAGACCGCCTCCTCCATCGGCTCGTTGAGCTTGAGGACGAAGCGCGGGCCATCGTCGTCGCGCCGCGGTGCGAGCGCGCCTTCGGGCAACAGGAAGTTCTCCCACGGCCGCGGAGGGGCGTACTCGCCGGGCTTCACGAGGTAGCCGATGCCGCCGACACCCAGGAAGTCGCTCACGAACTCGAAGCGCGAACCGTTCCACGCGAAGATCAACGGACACGACGAGATCTGCCGCTGCGTCTCGACGATCGTCGTCGGTCCGCCGGCGGGAACCGCGAGCTCGCTCTGGAAGACGCCGTCGGACCAGTCGATGTCGACGAAGTCGATCTGGTTGGCGCCGGCCAGGCCGACGACGATGGGTTGGAGCGACTGGCCGGGAGTGCTCGACATCGAGAGCGAGCTGCGCGTGATCCATCGATCGGCGACGCGGGCGTTCACCAAGGCGCCGATGCCGCTGGCGTTGGAGCGCATCGACTGGCCGGGATCGGTGCGACCGCGAAGGACGATTCCCGCGAAGTCGAAGCGTTCAGGCGACGGCGGCGTCTCGACCAGCAACTGCGACTGCTCGCCCCGCTCGGCCAAGACCACCATAGAGGATCCACGCCGGACGTCGAAGTTGGCGAACGTCCAACCGACCAGCCTGCTGCCCGGCGGAAGACCGGCCGTCTGGCCCTTGGCCCGCGAGCACAGGCGCAGGCGGCCATCGCCTTCGAGATCCGCAAGGGCCATCCATCCCGATCCGTCTCCCGAGCCAAGGTCCGGTCGAGGCGCAACGATGATCCGACCCCCCTCCTGCCGCTGCGGGAAGGTCGCGACGCGAACGGAGCCGATCGAGGCGTCGCGCGCGAGCACAAGGTCGATTCGACCCGTCTCGTCGACGTCCCCCGCCACCGCGTCCATCACCGGGGCGTCGACGATCTGCTCCGCGCCGTTCCACGGCTTCCACGCCCAGAGCCGATCGTTGCGGAGCAGGGCGTGCGGCGGCGCGGCGCATCGAATGAAGATGTCCACGTCGCGATCGCCATCGAAGTCGCCCAGCACCACCTGGCGCGCGGACTGGATCGTGGCGGGAATCGCCTCCGCGGTGATATCGCGGAAGCGCCTGCCGTCGAGGTTCATGAGCATGGACGCCTCGCGCCCGCCGTGGCCGCCGCCGACCAGCAGGAGGTCGAGGTCGCCATCGTGATCGAGATCGGCCAACGCGCCGTCGGCGCTGGGCATGCCCTGCAATCCGGCGGTGGTGGTCGCATCGCGCCACACCGGACGTCCGTCGTCGCCGCGGCCCTGCATGATCAAGCGCGTGCCCGCCGGCGAGCAGAGCACCACGTCCACGAGCCCGTCGTTGTCGACATCGCCCCAGAGCGCCGCCCGCACGTCGGCGAACTTCGAGAGCGGGTGATCGGCGACGAACCGCATCGATCCATCCTGCTGCCGCAGGAAGACTGCGCAGCGCGCCGGACCGCTTCCCGTCACGACACCCGGCGCGACGAGGACGCCGAGCGATCCGTCGCCGTCGATGTCGCACGTCGTCACGCTGGGCTGCGGCTCGGCGAGCGCTCCAGCGAGCCGCCCGACGGCAGCGTCGCCATCTCGCGCGACGGGAGCGAAACCAGCCGCGCGGGCGCGGGACGGGGCGGCGGTGGCGCCGCCGGATCCGGCGACCCCACCATCGCCATCGCCTTGCGCCCCATGCGCGTGTACTTGAACTCGGCGAGCCGGCCGCGCGGATTGTCGGCGAGCTTCTGGAACGTCTCGAGGTACGGGGCCGCCTCGGCGTCGCGGCCGAGCCGCTGAAGGGATCGATGGATGCCGAGGAATGCGCTGCGCAGATATGGATCGAGCTCGGCGGCTCGCCGGTACTCCGCCAGCGCCGCCCCGGCATCGCCGGCCAGATCGAGGCACTGGCCGTGGTAGTAGGCCGCGTAAGGATCGAGCGCGTCGGCGTCCGCGACGAACGCGACGTGGCCAAGCGCCTCGTCGGCGCGGCCGAGGAAGAGCAGGCAGAGCCCCGAGCAGTAACGGGCGCGGAGATTGCCGGGATCGCCCGCGAGGACGACGGCGAGTGTCGCAAGGGCCTCGTCCTGCTTGCCTTCGACCGACTGGTTCAAGGTCGCGATGGCCTCGTTGATGCGGGCGTCGTTCCACCGCCCATCGCCTGCGACGGCCTCGGCGAACGCCTGCTGCGCATCCTCGAACCTGAAGGAGCCCATGAGGCCGACGCCGCGGTTGTTCAGGGCGACGAGCTCGCTGCGGCGGCCGGCGGGCGCCGCGGGTGTCGTCCCCGCCACGGCCTGCGGCGGAGTCGGGCTTGCGGGCTTCGCCGGAGGGCGTGGCGACCTCGAGCACGCCGCGACACAGGCCAGCGCCAGGATGCCGCACCACGACAGGGCCGCGATCGCCATCGCGCGGGGCACGACGCGACACCTCCAAGTCCCTCTCCCGCAACGTGGGAGAGGCCGCGAGACGGAGCCGAAGGAGCGCTCGCGTGCGCTCGTCGCTGCGGTGCCCGCGAATCGGCTGGTCCGATCATCCACCATCGATCCTCCGCTTGGAGTTCGCGATGCGCAGGCGGATCGATGCGTCGGTGAGCGGATGCTCCGCCGCGTGGGCCGGCGCGAGCACGCCGCCGCGCGCATACGTGTGCACCTCGGTGCGCAGGTGCGCCCGCATGTCGTGTCCGCTGCGCCGGGCGCGCTCGCGGCGCAGTGCGTCGATGTCGATCGGCGCCACCACCACCTTCTCGCCCGGACCGGCGTCGGCCTGGGCCAGCACGCGGCCGTCGTAGTCGACGATCATGCTGCCGCCCGGCCACGAGAAGGGCGGATAGTTCCGCAGCGACGCACCTTGATTGGCGGCGACGACGAACGCGGTGTTCTCGACCGCGCGGGCGCGGTTGAACAACGTCCACCAATCCATCGGCGGCGTCGCGCCCCACGGGTCCATGTACGCCGAGACGCGCACGAGGATCTCGGCGCCGTTGAACGCCAGCTGCCGGATCGTCTCGGGAAAGAGCCAGTCGTAGCAGATCGCGCAGCCGATGCGGCCGATCTCCGTCTCGATCACCGGAAACGGATCGCGGTCGTAGCCGCGCTCGAGAAGATCGTGCGGGCTCGCGTGGATCTCCCACGGGATCCACGGGTTCACCTTGCGGTAGGTCGCGAGCACGCCCGAGGGACCGACCAGCACCGTCGTGTTGAAGACCACGTCGGGCCACGCGTCGTCGACCTCGAGGAACGTGCCGGTCTGGATGAAGCAGCCATGCTTCGCGCAGAACCGCTCGTAGCGCTGGGTGTGCTCGTTGGGGAGGCGCACCGCGAGCGTCTCGCGCAGCTTCGAGACGCTCTCGTGGATCGGCGCGGCGTGCGCGAACTCGGGAAAGGCGAGCAACCGGACGTCGAAGAAGGGCTCGTAGCCGACGATCGTCTGCTCGGCGATCTCGCACATGCGCGTCACGCGCTCGGCGATCTCCGAACGGTCGCGCGGAGACGGGAAATTGGTCTGGCACGCGGCGGCGTAGGCGGGCACGGCGGAGTGTACGAGGCGGCGCCCGGGATGAATGTCCCGCTGCATCCCCGGCCGGATGATCCGGGCGGCGACGCCACGGTGGAGCCCGCATGCACCTCGCCGTATACTCTCCACCTCGCGTGCGACTGTAGCTCAACTGGATAGAGCACCGGCCTACGAAGCCGGGGGTTGAAGGTTCGAGTCCTTCCAGTCGCGATTCTCGGCGTGCCGGGCGAGCCCACGAAAGCCGGTTCACCGGCCTCGGAACAGCCGGAGACGGCCCTGCGGTAGCATCCGCGGATGCCACGCGTCACCACAGCGTTTCGGGCCATCGCCTCGTCGCGGTCCTTCATTGGCGGCGTCGGCGCGCTCTGCGTCGCGGCGCTCGCCGCGTGTCACTCGACGACGGCGACATCCGCCGCGACACCGCACACCCCGCTCGCCGAGGCGACCGCCGCCGCGACCACCTCGCCCTTGGCAAGCTGGAACGACGGCGCGGCGAAGAACGCGATCGTCGAGTTCGTGCGCGCCGCGACCGATCCGACCAATCCCAGCTACATCGAGCCCGCCGAACGAATCGCCACGTTCGACAACGACGGAACGCTCTGGGTGGAGCAGCCGATGTACGCGCAGGTGCTCTTCGCCTTCGATCGCGTCCGCGCGCTGGCGCCGCAGCATCCGGAGTGGGCAACCGAGGAGCCGTTCCGCGCGATCCTCGCCGACGACCGCGCCGCGATGGCCAGGTTCACGTCGGCCGATCTCGGCAAGATCCTGGCCGCGACCCATGCCGGCATGACGGTCGCGCAGTACCAGGCCTTGGCGGGCGAGTGGCTGTCGACGGCGAAGCACCCGCGCTATGGCCGGCCCTACACCGAGCTCGTCTACGAACCGATGCTCGAGCTGCTCCGCTACCTGCGGGCGAACGACTTCAAGACGTACATCGTGACCGGCGGCGGCCAGGACTTCGTCCGCACCTTCGCCGATCGCATCTACGGCGTGCCGCCCGAGCAGGTCGTCGGGTCGGCCGGACGGACCGAGTACCGGATGGGCGCCGACGGAACGCCCGAGATCGTGAAGCTGCCCGAGATCCTCTTCGTCGACGACAAGGCGGGCAAGCCGGAGGCGATCAACCTCATGATCGGTCGTCGCCCCGTCGCGGCGTTCGGAAACTCCACGGGTGATCGGCAGATGCTCGAGTGGTCGCAGGGACGAAGCGCCTGGGCGCTCCTGATGCTTGTCCATCACGATGACGCGGTGCGCGAGTACGCCTACGGCGCCGGATCGCCGATCGGCACCTTCTCCGACGATCTCATGGCCGAGGCGGCGAAGCGGGGCTGGATCGTCGTGAGCATGAAGGACGATTGGAAACGGATCTTCCCGAGCGAGATCGCGCGCTAGTGCGTCAACTTGGTCGATTCCGCGGGTGCGTCGCGAGGGGAATCAGGAAGCCGCCTTCGGCGGCGGAGTCGGGGACCACGTTGCACGACGTTCGCTGCCGCTGCCGCGCTGGCGTCTTGGGTCGGCGCGGCAGCGGAGATGTGTGCGTCGAGCGGGGTCCCCGACTCCGAATTCCGCCGCGCAGCGGCTTCCCCTCGCGACGCACCCGCAGATTCATCCCCGGTTGACGCACTAGCGCGAAGGCAAAGCCGCCGATGAAGGCGCTCCTCCCGCGCGGTACCGGTAGTAGACCTCGAGGCTCAGCGTGCAGACCGCCGTCTGGTAGATGCGTCCACCGAGCTTCGACCACTGGTCCCTGGGATCCCAGCTCCCGGTCGCGTGGCCGTCGCGGCGCTGGTGCCCGACCAGCTCGGGCTTGAGCGCGTCGTTCCACTGCGCCCACGCCTCGCCGCCATGCTGGAAGAGCGCCAGCGTGGCGTAGTACCAGTGATGCGTGGGCGCGCCGTCGCGCCAGCTCGGGGGCGTGTCGAGGATGAACTGCGCCGATGCCTGCATCCGCGCGGCGTCCGGCGCGCGGGCGTCGAACTGATCGAGCAGTTGCAGGACGAACATGGACTCCGCGGTCATCGCGACGCTCGGCGGTTCTCCGCGGCGATACGCGTAGCGGCCCGGCGCGCCCGCGGACGCCACGTCGTCGAGCCAGCGGCGCGCCGCGGCCATCGGCTCGCGCGAGACCTCGATCCCGGCCCGGCGGGCGCTCTCGACCGCCATGATCTGCCAGCCGAGGACGCTCGTGTCGTCGGCGCTCGCCCGACCTCGGCGCGACGCGTTCGCCGCCTCGACCACGAACGCGACGGCGCGGCGCGCCGGCCCGGCCACGCCCGCATCGCGGGTCATCGCGTACGCCTCGCAGAGCGCCACCGTGGCGATGGTCTGTCCGTACATCGTCTCCGCGGGCCCATCTGCCGACGCATCGCCACCGGGCATCGACGCCCCGCCGCGGGCGCTCGAGCCACGTCGAAGGTCGCCGTCCGGCGCCTGCCTCGCGACGATCCAGGCCAGCGCGCGAGCGACCACGTCGCGATACGGACCGTCGGTCGCATGCGTGTGACCGGCGCTGAGAAAGCAGAGCAGGGCCAGCGACGTCGTGGCGACGTCCATGTCGAGTTCGGCGGCACCGCCACAGTCGCCGCCATCGCCGTCGTCGAAGTGACGCGCGCTCCATCGACCATCGCGCGATTGATGCGATGCGAACCACTCGAGCGCCAAGCCGACCGCCCGCTCGGTCTCGTCGTCGCCGCCCGTGCCCTGGAGCACCTGCGCGCGGACACCAGGATCCCGTTGCTCGAACGTCTCGGCGGGAACCGGTGGCTCGGCGCGAGGCGATGCCTCGGCGTCAGGCACGGGTCGATCCGGCGGGACCTCCGGCAGTCGAACGGACGCCGATGCCTCGGCTGCACTCCAAACCATCGATGCGATGGCGCCAATCGACGTGCCGTCGCGCGCGGCGTCGGTCGCGGGCGGCGACTCGGCACGCCGGTCGAGCGGGAGATCGATGCGCCCCGTCGCTCCCGACGGCATCGGCGACGCGCCGTCGATGGTGGATGGAATCGGATCGGTCGCATCCTGTGGCGCGCGGGTGCCGCGTGCCGTCGCCCGCGACGTCATCCGCTCCGCGGCGCGCAGCGCGATCGCCGCCGGATCGGCCTCGGTGGCATCGTCGCCACTCGGCGTCGACGTCGATGACCGCGGCACGGCGGGGACCGCCGACGGGGCGGCCGGCGCCTCGCCGAGCGCGACCAACCACGACACAGCGATCGTCGAACGACTGGCGTCCGCCGTCGCGGGGGCGTCGGCCGCGGTGGGCTCGATCGGATCGTTCCGCCGTGGAAGTTCCGGCTCGAAACGCGGCTGGTCGACGAGGGCCGGCATTGCCATCGCCGGCCTCGAGATCGATGCCGCCGGAACGAACGGTCGCGATTCGAGCCGCGCCTCTTGCACCTCGCGCGCCTCGGCGTCGACGTCGTCGCGGCGCGGCGCCGCGGGCACCCGCCCGGCGCTCGAGTCCGGGCCTTCCGTCAGGTCCGACATCGCCTCGAACAACGCCATCGATCGATCGAGTGGCGGCGCCGCCTCGCTCGTCGCGACGGTCCGGGCCAACGGCGCGATCTGCGGCGCCATCTCGTACTTCGCCCGATCGATGGTCGGCGCCGGCAGGTCGATCGCCGGCGGCGGCGTCGATGCGGGCGGGATCTCGGCGATCATGTCGATCATGTCGATCATGGCGGCCGACGCGACGTCGGCGCGCACCTGTTCGGCGAGCCGCGCCATGGCGTCGCCGGGTCCTCCGTCGGTGGCCAGCACGACCCGCGTGCCCTGCGAAGCGCGCAGCGCCTCGCCGATCCCCGCACCGACCTGCCAGATGGTCAGGAGCATCGCGATCACGATGTGCGCGATGATCGAGACGAACAGGCACTTGGCGAGCAGACTCAGCCGACCGAAGCGCTCGCGCCAGCGCGGATCCCGCAGCAGCGGCCACAGGAGGGCGAGAAGGGCCAGCAGCGCCGCCAGCGCGACGATCCACGGCCAGCCGTCGCGCCACACGTCGCGCAGGACCGAGGCCAGGGAAGGCCGGTCCGGCCGGTCGAAGCGCACCTCGCGCGAGACGCTGCACCAGATGTCGTACTCCGCCGACCCGCGCGCCGAGCTGAAGAAGAGGCGGAATCCATCGGCACTGAGCGCGGGATCGAGCTCGTTGGCGGCGCTGTTGATCGCTTCGTCGAGATGCTCGACGGTCCCGGGCGCGCCGCGGTTGAGGCGCACGCGATAGAGGTCGAAGCCTCCCGACCCGCCGGGTCGATCGGAGGTGAAGTAGAGGAAGTCGCCCGCGGGACTCATCGCCGGCGCCCCGTCGTCGTCGGCGCTGTTGACCCCGGAAAGCGGCTGCGCGGGCAGCGCTTCGCCATCGCGAAACGTCGACGAGTAGAGGTCGTAGTCGTGCCGCGAACGTCGCTCGCGGAGCGTCGCGTCCCACGGTCGCGCGGGCGCTGGACCGTCCGCGCCGGAGACATCGGACTCGTCCGGGCGAGGACGGTTCGACGAGAAGTAGAGCGTCGTCCCGTCCGGAGCGAGCGCCGGGCCATACTCGTTCCCGGGACCATTCACGGCGGCTCCGAGATTGACCGGCGTCGACCATCCGCCTTCCGACGCGCGGGCCACCCACAGGTCGAAGCCACCGAAGCCGCCGTCGCGGTCCGAGTAGAAGTAGAGCGACTGGCCGTCGGCGGAGAGCTCGGGGCCAAGTTCGTCCGCATCGGTGTTGATCGCCTCGATCGGTGCCGGATCGCTCCAGCCCGAGGAAGTCCAGCTCGAGCTGAACAGGTCGGCGTTCGACCCCGGACGCCGACGCACGAAGACCATCAGGGCGCCGTCGGCGCGGAGGCGCGGCTCGTACTCGTCGACGTCGCTGTTGACGGCGCCGGCGACGGGCCGCGCGGGCGCCCAGAGCACCTGCCTTGGCGAACGCTCCTCGGCCGGGACGCGAATCGACGCATCGTCGGTCCAGACGCCGGTGGATCGATCCGCCAGGCGCAGCGCCACGATCGCGGCGGCGCCAAGCGCCACGGCAGCGCCAACGGTCGCCGCGATCGCGCCGACTGCAACCACCGCGCCGGACGACCGTCTCGTGCGCGTCCCAGTCGACGCTCGAGGCGCGCCGAGCCCGCTCCCGCCCCGAGATGCCTCCGTGGGCAAGGAGTCGAACGCCGGGAGGTTCGCTGGAGTCCGTCTCATGGCCTCTGGTCCGATTCGAAGTTGAGCCTGCGCCCGGCGGCGCGCTCCGTCACGCCGCAGGACCATGACGAACCGCCGGCATCGGGGCGCTCGGCGTCACCGCAGCGACGTCGTCTCCAGGAACGGCTCCGCGACGCCCGCGCCCTTGCACACGTCGAGCACCCGCGCCACGTTGGCGTAGACGGTCGATCGATCGCCCCGGACGATCACCTTCTGATCGCGGTTGATCGCGATGCGCGATCCAAGCAGCGCGGCGAGTTCCTGCTCCGCCATCGCCTGGCCACCGACGACGATCTGACCGTCGGCATCGATGTTGATGACGATCTCCCGCAGCGCCGCCGAGACCGGTCCAGCGGCACGCGTCTGCGGCAGGGCGATGTTCAGCTCGCGCTCGACCTGCTGGAACGTCGTCGCGGCGAGGAAGAAGATGAGCAGGAGGAAGACCATGTCGATCACGGGCGTGAGATCGAGGGCCGGCTCCGACGTGATGGCGCTGTTGCGAAGAAGCATGTTGCGTCCCGATTTCCGATGCTCGAATCCCGATTCCCACCCTCCGATCCCCTCGCTCCGAACCCGCTCTCCGATCCTGCCCGCCCGCTCGCGTCACGCCAGCGCGCCGGCGACCTCGGCGCTTGCGGCGTCGCGCTGCTCGCCGCGCGCCGACGCACCGCGCACGACGGTGGATCGGGAATCCGTTCGATCCGCCGACGCCTCGCCGTGACGCTCGACGAGCTCGAGGCACGCCGCATCCATCTCGAGGACGAGCCGGTCGATCCGTCCGGCGAGGGAGTGGTAGAGCAGCAGCGTGGGAATCGCGACGATCAGTCCCGCGGCCGTCGTGACCATCGCCTCGTAGATGCCGCCGGCGAGAAGCTCGGTGCGCCCCAGCGCGTCGGGGCTGCCGGCGACCGTGCGGAACGCCTTGATCATGCCGAAGATCGTGCCGAGCAATCCCAGCAGCGGGCTGACCGCGGCGATCACCGACAGGCCTCGCAGGTGCCTGCGCAGGATCGCCGTCTCGCGCAACCCCGCCTCGGCGACGTGCTTCTCGACGTGCTCGATCGGACGATCCCAACGTCGCAAGGCGGCCTCGAAGATCCGCGCCATGGGGCTTGGACTGGCGCGGCAATACGCAAGGGCCCGCTCCGGACCGTCGGCGAGCATCGCTCGCACGCTCTCGACGAACCCGCTCGGGATGACCTTCGATCGGCGCAGGCAGACGAGCCGTTCCACCGCGAGCGCCAGCGCGAGGAGCGAGCAGATCGCGATGGGGATCATCACCACGCCGCCCTTCAGCGTCAGCTCCCACACCGTCGCGATCGTCGACTCGCCTGCCGGCGCTTCGATCCGCGCGGCCCCGCCTGGCGGGAGCGCAAGGGCGAGAAGCGCCAGTGGATCGGCGCGGACGGTCGCGACCGCGGCGTGGACGTCCTGCGTCTGCTGCATGAGATGGATGGCGTGCATGGATCGATTTCTCCTTGAGCGTGTTCGAATCTCGGGCCAATCGGGCCAAGACGACCGGGAACGCCGGCCATGCGCGCCCTCACTCGGGCGCAGACCTTGGTTGAGCGCCCACGGGAGCGCCCGACGGAGCCCCCGTTGGAGCCACCGATGAAGCTGGGCCAGACGCGGTTCTCGCCGACGCGGTGCGTCCGGGCAGCGACGCGGGCACGAGCTCGTCGCGCCGTTCGCGGGCGAGCGTCGCCCATTCCGTTTCGGGGAATCGCTCGATCACGGCGTCGAACTGGGACCGCGCGTCGCCCGGGCGATTGAGTTCGACGAGGCATCGACCCGCCTCGAAGAGCGCCGCGGCGCTCCATTGCGGGACCGCGAAGAGCACGTCGACCTTCACCAGCTCGCGCACGGCATCGTCCAGTCGTCGCGCCGCGAAGAGACACTCGCCGACCTGGAACTGAGCACGGGCCGCCATCGGCCCCCGATGGCGCGCCACCACGTCGCGATACGCCTCGATGGCGCTGTCGTAGCGCCCCTGCTGTTCGCGGGCCCAACCCTGTCCGAAGCGAGCGAGGTGCCAGAACCTCCCACGCGGTTCCCCGGCGTCGGCGCCGGCTGGGGCGTCGGCGAGCGCTGGCGACCCGTCCGCCGCCGTCGCCGACTGGAATCGCGTGAACGCCTCATCGCTCTGCGCCCACTCTTCCGCGGCCGCACATGCGTCACCAAGACGAAGAAGCGCCGGCCCGACGATCTCGGGAGGCGGCCCGCCGTCTATCAGGGCGCGCAGCTCGCGCGCCGCATCGATCGGGCGATGGCACGCGAGCAGCGCTTCGCTGCGAAGCAGCGCCGCGGACGATCGAAGCGCCGCGGCCTGCTCAGCGGTTCCATGCCGACCACGTTCCTGCGGCGTGGACGCCGCGGTCCGCGAGAGGAACGCGCCGAGCGTCTCGGCCGCGACGGAGGGATCGCCAAGCCTGAGCTGGCAGACACCGCGCAAGTAGGTCGCGAGTTCGACCACATCGGCGATCCCGGATCCGGCGCGATCTCCGGGCGCCGCGTCACCCTCGACGCCGCACGCCGCCGCCACGTCGTCGAGCCGCGCGATCGCCTCGCGGTGATCGCCTCGCTCCACGGCGAGCCGCGCCAGCTCGACGCCGGCGCGCGCGCGAATCAGTGGCGGAACCGAATCGGCCAGAAGCGCACGAAGCCGCGCCGCGGCATCGCTCGGACGGTCGCTCGCCATGAGCACCATCGCATGCTCATATGCGACCACCGCGGCCAACGGCTGATCGAGCCGCGGATCCAGGGAGACGTCTCGACCGATGGCATCAAAGGTCCGCGTCGCATCGGCACCCGCGACGGGATCGGCGGGGCTCGGCGCAGGCGAGGACTCGTCGCCTCGCCTGTCGGACTCGAGCAACTCGAACGCCTTGATGGCGTCGTCCGTGCGTCCCTGCCGGGCGATCGCGACAGCGCATCGCGCTTGCGCCTCGAGCGCGCGGGGGTGATCCGGGTGCCGCGAAGAAAACCGATGGAGCGCGGCCTCCGCACCGGCGTGATCGCCCATCGACAGGAGGATGGCGCCCTGGTCGATCAAGGCCTCGGCGCCCGCGTCGCCAGCGTCCGGATGGGCGGCGATGCGCCCAAGGAGCGCGGCGGCGTCCGCCGACCGTCCCTGCGTGGAAGCGATCGCCGCAAGCAGTCGCAGCGCCGGAAGCTCGCACGGCGACTCGCGCCGAACGGGCTCGTTCGGACCTCGTCCTGGAGCGGCGTCCGCGCCGTTCGCGCGAGCGGTTGGCGCGACCGCATCGGCGACGACCGACTCGAACGCCACCCGCGCCTCGTCGAGTCGTTTCATCGCCAGCAGCACCTGTCCTCGCTCGAACCGCGCGTGGTCGGCGGTCGTCTCCGACGGCGCGCCTCGCAGCAGCTCGTCGAAGAGCGGGAGCGCCTCGGCGGGCCGCCCCTGTCGCTGGACGCTGATGGCCAGCCGCAGGAGCGCGTCGGCGCGTACGCCGGCATCGGGACCGTCGGGCGCGGCGACCGGCGACGAACGTGCGCTCGACGAGTCGCGGCCCGCCGAGGAGGAGCCGCCACCGGTCGACGACGCGATCCTCGAATACCAGCCCTCGGCGGCGGGGTAGTCCCCGGCGGCAAACGCGCTGGCGCCGAGCTCGTCGCAGGACGCCCAGCGCAGTCGAACGACGACCGCCGCGGCCGCGGAGTCGACCGCGTCGGGCGTCGCGCCCGGCTCGGCGATGGAGTCCAGATACCCGTCGCAGAGCGCGACGCACGGCTCGAATCGCCGCAGTCGGTGCAGGCATTCCGCTTCCATCAGCGTCGCCTGTCGCGACGTCCGTCCCTGCGGCAAGCGGCTGCGCAGCGACGCCAGGCGGTCGGCGGCCGCCGCGTCCTCGTGGTTGGCGATCTCGGCGATTGCGCAGAGAATGTCGGCTCGATCCTGCGCCGCGCCGTGCGGTTGACGCGCGGCCGCGTCGCGCAGGGCGACGACCGCGTCGTGATGGCGTCCCGCGCGGAGAAGCGCCTCGCCGCGCAGGAGCGCCGCCCGATCGAGCTGGGCAAAATCGGGATGCTCGCGCATCAACCGCTCAAGGAGCGACGCGGCGAGATCGAGCTCCTTGCCACGGGTCGGTCGATCGGCCGCGCCGTCGCCGAGACCGGACGGTCCGCTCGCATCCGGCTCCATGGCGCACTGGGCGCGAAGCAGGAGCGCGTCCGGGGTGAACTCGAACCGAGGCGCGGCCAGGACCTGATCCAGCTCCTTCGCCGCGTCGGCCGGCCTGCCGAGCCGAACCAGGCAGATCGCCAGCGAATAGCGAGCGGTCGCCTCCTCCGGTGCGCCCGCGGCGGTGTCGAGGTAGGAGCGCAGCTCGACCGCCGCCTCTGCATGCATCCCACGGTTGAGCAGCCCCAACCCCGCGCGGTACCTCGGATCGTTCGCCGGCGCGGCCGAGGATTGCCCAACGGCCACGAGCGCCGTCGACGATGGCACCAGCCGACCAGCGGTGATCGCCCCGTGGGCCATCGACGGCTGGCGGGCCGTGATGACCGCGATCGCAACGGAGAGCGCGATCATCGACAGCGTGGGCCTGCTGCTCGTCCTGGCGGCGGCTTCTTCGACACGGACGCTGTGCACGTTCGACTCCTCGGAATTCGAAGGGTTTCGGGTCGGGCGGCGCGCCGGACCGTCGGACCGTCGAACCGTCGAACCGTCGAACCGTTCATGGGCTCGCGCTCGACGGCCCACGCGTGCGTCGCCACCGCAGCGCGCCCCGTCGCGAGCGCGGCCGACGAGCGCGCAGCCACAGCCGGCTTCGGCGCAACCACGCGCCGTGTGGACCGAATCACGCACGCTGCACGGTTCCCG
>JAXMAF010000010.1:0-205931 GCA_046350555.1 Phycisphaerales bacterium | reverse complement strand
TGCCAGAGCCACGAGTCGCGCGGATCGCCCAGCAGGGCAAGCCGCGATGCGAGATCGGGCGTGGTGGTTGTTGGAAGCGCGGCGGAGTTCATGGCGTTCATTGGCGCAACTATTGTCCCACATTCGGGGCGACAACCGGTGGGCGGCAAGAGGCTGTCGAGAAGTGTGCGTTGTCGGGCCGGAGAGCCCGACTTGTGCGACTGGGGACTGGGGACTGGGTACGCGCGGGCCCGTTCGCCGACTTCACCGGCGACGGAACGATCGACGGCGCATCTCTCGACCCGCTGCTCTGGACATGGAACACATGAAGAGAGCCGCCACGTATCAGCGAGTCGCTCCTCCGCCTCTCCTCGTTCGGAGCAACGTCGTCGTCGCTCCAAACGAAGGTCCCCCACCGTCGCCTCGGCCACGCAGCCAGGAGCTTTCTCATGCCGTTGCATCGCAGCACGTCCATTGCCCGGCGTTCGGTCGCCGGCGCGCTTGTCTTCATCGCCGCCCTCGGCGCCTCCGCCTCCGCGCAACTGCCGACCTATCGCGTCGACATCCTCGGACCGGACCTTCAGGGATTCGGCATGAACGAGCATGGCGACGTCACCGGCCGGAAGCTGCTGGCGGGGAGCGTCGGCCGTGCGTTCGTTGCATCGTTGGATGGCGATGTCGCGCTGCTTCCCCTGCCCGCGCCCTGGCAGAGCTCGGACGGTTACGCCATCAACGACCTCGGCGTCGTCGCGGGCGCGGTCGCCTCTGGCACGATCGCGAGCATCGGATCGCACGCCGCGGCGTGGTACCCGACACCGGAGGGATACGAGTTCGTGCTCCTCGGCGCGCTTCCCGGCCACGACTACAGCACGGCGACGGGAGTCAACAACCTCGGCGACATCGTCGGAGGCTCGGGCGGCATCGGGCTGGGGCTCTATCCCAGCGGCGTGCTCTTCGATCCGAACGGCGGACCAATTGAACTTCCCGGCTTCGGCCTGGTCGCCGACGTGAACAACCAGCGGATCGCGCTGCGAAGCAACACGCTCATCGACCTGGACACGATGGCCACGACGACGATCCCGCTGCCACCGGGCAACTGGCAAGGCGTCCAGACCGGCGACCTCAACAACAACGACGGATTCTGCGGCTACATCGCGGGATTCTCGGGTTGCAGCACGTTCCCGATCATGCACCTGCCCGGCGCCGGATGGGACTTCCTCGGCGGATGCGCGACCACCACGTCCGCGGTCTCCCTCAACGACCAGGGCGATGCGCTGACGTTTGTCTACAACGGAGGACTCGGCGTCGTGTTCATCGACGGGGGCTACACGGACATCGCGAGCCTGATCGATCCATCCGAGGGGACGTGGATCATCACGGGCGTCTCGACGATCAACAACGCGCGGCAGATGCTGGTGGGCGGCAAGAGGTTCCCCGATCTCGTCGCCCAGCTCATCCGGCTCACGCCCATCGTGATCGGCGACCTCGACGGAGACGGCCGCGTCGACGGTGCCGATCTTGGCCTGCTGCTCGCGGCCTGGGGCGGCGCCGACGCGAATGCGGACCTTGACGGAAGCGGCGCCGTCGATGGCGGCGATCTCGGCGTGCTGCTCGCCGCGTGGACCGGCTGAGCGCGGCTCCGGCGCGGTCGCCGCTCCGCGGGCGCGCACAGGTCCGTTCACGGTCAGCGGTGGCGCATCGCCGGACTGGAAGGAGACGACGCGACCATCATCGCCAGACGATCAAGACGATCATGGCCATGCGCCTCGAACCGTGCGAGACGGGCCGAAGGGGCCATCGCTCGCTCATCGCGGACCGACGGGCGGCGGAGGAGGCGCGGCGGCTCGCGTGGGAGGATGGCGGCTTTGGCCATCCGGGGCGGAGCCGGCCTCCCGGCGACTCGGGAGGGAGAGCGGGATGCATACGTGCGTATAAGCGGTATCAAGTGATGCGTACAAACGGTAGTCGATAGTGCGTGAAAACGGTATCATCGAACCATGCCCGACTATCTCCCTCGGCTGGTCGACGAAACGCTCGCGCGGCTCCTGACTCAGTTGCCGGCGATCGTGCTCATCGGACCACGGGCCTCCGGCAAGACCACCACCGCGATGCGTCACGCCGCATCGGTCGTTCACCTCGATCGGCCCGCCGAAGCGGTCGCCTTCCGAGCCGATCCCGATGCGGCGCTGGGAGAGCTCGCCGAACCCGTTCTGATCGACGAGTGGCAGGTCGTTCCCGAGGTGATGGGCGCCATCAAGCGGGCCGTCGATCGATCGCCAAGGCGGGGGCGTTTCCTCGTCACCGGGTCGGTGCGCAGCGAGCTCGAACCGCAGATGTGGCCGGCGACAGGGCGAATCGTCCGGCTGCGCATGGGTCCGCTGACGGTCGCCGAGCGAAGGACGCTCGATGTTCGCCCGCTCGTCGACCGCGTCGTCGCCGGAGCACCGCTCGAGCCCGCGACGCCGGCACCGAGCCTTCCGCAGTACCTCGATCTCGCGCTGGCGAGCGGCTTTCCCGACGCCGCAACCGCACCGACGTCCGACGCGCGCCGCCGGTGGCTGGAGAGCTACGTCGAGCAGATCCTCACGCATGACGCCGTTGCGGTCGAGGGTGGGCGCGATCCCGCGCGCCTGCGCCGCTTCTTCGAGGCGTATGCGCTCAACACGGCCGGCGTGGTCACGGATCGCACGCTGCTCGAAGCGGCAGGAGTCGACCGTCGCACGGGTGTCGCCTACGAACGGCTGCTCGAGGAGTTGCTCGTGGTGGACCCGCTTCCATCATGGTCGACCAACCGGCTGAAGCGGCTCGTGCAGTCGCCGAAGCGTCATCTGGTGGACCCGGGCCTGCTCGTTGGCGCACTGGGCGTCGATCGGGCGGCGGTCATGCGCGAAGGCGACCTGCTCGGCAGGGTGCTCGAGACCTTCGTGACGATGCACCTCCGCGCCGAATCGGTCGTCTCCGAGACGCGCCCGCGGCTGTATCACCTTCGGACCGAGCAGGGGCGGCAGGAAGTCGACATCATCGCCGAGTTCGGGGCCGGATCGATCATCGCCTTCGAGGTGAAGGCCGACGCCGCGCCGGACGCCCATGCGGCCAGGCACCTGGCGTGGCTGCGCGATCGACTCGGGAAGCGCTTCGTCGCCGGAATCGTGCTGCACACCGGACCGTCGTCGTTCACCATCGGAGACCGGTTGTTCGCGGCGCCGATCAGCACGCTGTGGGCGGCGTCGCGCGAGGCGCGATCGGCCCGGATGCGTCGAATGAAGCGGATGAAGCCGACCAATCGACGCACCAGCCCGTCCTCAACGTCGATCTCGAAGTGAAACGTGGATCCTCTTGCTGGCGTCATACGCGTCCCAGTTGACTCTCGCACGCCACCCAATCCAATTCCGCCGTGAGACACCGCTGTGGGCAGGGGGTCGAATGCATGGAGGTCTGCTGGAATCCGTATTACTTCATCCCGCCCCGCTGCACTGGCACGCGACGTTGCACTGGTTCGGGTTCGCGGCCTCGCTCGCGCACGACTCGTCCCATTGCACGTTGCAGCACAGGGGGTCGATCCCGCACACGCACAATTGACATCCGGGCTGGTCGCAGCCAACGCCTCCGTAGCCCGAGCAACAACTGCTGGTCGGGCAGACGCCCCACGCCCCGAGGAGCAGGCCCAGGTCGCTGCCGTCGACCATGCCGTCGAGATTGATGTCGGCGGCGCAGCCTCCGCACTTGCCCCATGCGCCCAGCAAGACGCCGAGGTCCGCTCCGTCGACTTGGTTGTTGCCGTTGAGGTCACCGATGCAACCGACCTCGACCAGGGCGCGGCGGACGGCGGACAACGGGAGATCGTTCCACTTGCCGTTGTCGCGGATCTCGCCGAAGTCCTCGCCGGTCGGTGGGTTCGGAAGATTGTTCGGCTCACCGGCCTCCCAGTTGGTGAAGCCGTTCGGCTGCGTCGACACCCAGGTGAACATGCCCTCCTTGGCCTGGTCGTTGAAGCCGATGAAGGCGCTCGTGGTGTTGGTGGGCGCGATCAAATTGAGCCGAATCCACTCGTTCTCCGCGGCGCTGTTGACGGTGACCAGATGTCCGTTGAGCCCGAGGGCCACGCGTTCGGCCTCGGACCAGAAGGCCTCCTCGAGCAGGTAGTAGCGATGCCGCGTCGCCGGGTTGACGATCGGGCCGGAGATCACCGCCGGATCGCACCACGAGACGGCCTCGATGGCGCAGTTGACGTCCCACGAGCTTGCGCAGCAGGAGACGTCGTACAGGCAGACCATGTTGCAGCACGCCTCGATGTCGCATCCCTTGCTGGCGTGCGGACCGAAGCACGAGCCCGCGCCGGGGCAGTTCGGTGTCTGCGCCTCGCCAATGCCATACGCAAGCCACACGCTGGTGAAATCGTTCCACTCGCCGTTGACAAGCATCCCGGTCCGGTCCTCGCCGCGACCGGAATCGTCGGGCTGGCCAGGAAACCAGTTCAGGAAGGTGACGGGTTGGCCGCTCACCCAGACGAAGTTGCCCTCCTGAGCGCTGTCGTTGAGCCCGATCCAGCACTGCTTCGGGTAACCATCGAGGAACGAGCTGGCGAAGTACGTCCGCAGCCATTCGTTCTCGGTCCCGTTGTTGACCGTGGCCAGATTGCCGAGGAATGTCTGGGCCAAGGCCTGCGCCTGGGACCACGTGGCCGCCGAAGCGAGAAAGTGGCGATGGCCGGTGCTCGGGTTGATCAATGGTCCGGCTTCGACATAGGTCGGGCACAGTTGCGCCAGTTCCACGCACGAGAAGTCCCACGCAATCGTGCAGCAACTGGCGTCCAAGGCGCAGACGGCGCTGCAGCACGCGGCATTGTCGCAGAACGGGCCGTGCAACTCGAAGCAGTCTCCCGAGGCGGGGTCTCCGCAGGCCAAGGCGCTGTCGGCGAATGTCGGCGCCGCGACGAGCAGCGACGCCGCTGAGGCGACGGACAACAAGGAAAATGGATGCACGAGGTCTCCCGAAAGGGTGCGGAACTGCCCACCAACAGACGTGGTGGACGGATGTTCCGTGCACCTTCCCCGGACCGTCAGGCCGCAGGGCCATTGTCCTTGCGGCGCCTGGGAACACAAGCCCGGATGACTCGAGCCGCGCGAGAATTGCCCGATGCGGATTCGCGGCGAGAATTGCGCCAGCGAGAATTGCGCCATGCATTCCGCAGGGCCGCGAGGAAGCCGTTGACGTTCTGGTCCCCTGTCTCGCGCATGGTCATGAACGTGATCAGGTCGTTCGTGTCGTCCGCCGGCATCTGCTCGAGGCCGGTGGAGTAGAAGGAGACCTCGACGCCGGGCGACGAGGCGGCGCGTGGCGGCTCCCTCCATACGATCGCCCATGCAACGCCTGAACAGGATGGCCATCGCGATCGCCGCAGTGCTCGCGCCACCCGCATGCGCCTATGTCACCTGGTACACCTCGTTCGACGCATGGCAGGGTGAGACGGTCGAAGACGTCGTGGCCGTAACCTTCAACGAGCCGCTCTGGCCGGTCGACCAGCCGCTTGGGGGCACGTGGACCGTCAACGACGTCTCCTTCACCGGCCATGCGGGCGAGCCGTTTCCCAACATCTTCGTCGCCGACTTCGGCTCTCCATTCGGCACCGGCAACTGGCTGGTCGCCAACGGCGACGAGGACATCGACATCGTTCCCCTCGCATCGCCCACGGCGTTCGCGTTCGACGCCGCCTCCAACGCCTTCGGCACCGCGACGATCCGCGTCTTCGATGTCGACGGCGCGCAGATCGGGATGTTCGTCGTGCCCATCGACACCGCCGGCTTCGTCGGCGTGACGTCCATCGTTCCGATCGGTCGGGTGAACTTCACGTCGGTCCTCGGAGCGCTCGTCAACACCGGCTTTGACACGGTGAGGCTCGCGACGCGAGCGTCGCTGCTCGGCGACATCAACGGCGACGGCGTGGTGAACGGCGCCGACCTCGGCCTGCTGGTCGCCGCATGGGGCGCGGCCGGGCCGGGGATTCCAAGCGATCTCAACTGCGACGGGATCGTCGACGGCGCGGACCTGGGAATCGTGCTGGGGGCATGGACGGGGTGAGGTGTGGAACGGGTGGCTGTCCGTCGGTGCCCCTCGTTGCCAATCGGTGCGCGACTGCCGGCCCGCGGGGCACGTCGTGTGGTCCATCTCCAACACGATCGACCGGCTCGATCTCTCCCAGTTCCACGACCTGTACCGCGAAGGCGGCACAGGCGAGCACGAGTACCGCCCAGCACGCGAGCGCAGGCACCGCGACATTCTCCTTGATCGCCCACCGTCCGCGATGACGATCTCGTCGCCGTCGGCGGTCATCATCTATCCGCCGGGAAACACTCCGACCCTCCGACGTGCCTCGGCGAGCTCCGACGACAAGCGTTCGACCGTCGCCTGGTCGCCCTTCAGCCGGGCCAGCTCGATGGCGTCGAGCAGCGTGCATGAGATGAGCGAGACGTCATAGCCCACAGGGGTGGTCAAGGCCGCCACCGCTGCGTCGATGAGCGGCGCTGCTTCGTCCAACGCGCCGCGGGCGATCAGGACATGGGCGCGATGACGCTGAAGGAGGAGCAGTTGGTCGGCGGGAACTCCGGTCCTCGCGGAGTAGCGATCGAGTGCGGCGCGCGTGAGAGATTCGGCCTCTTCCGGCCGTCCCAGGTGCAGGGCGATCCACCCCAGTGCGCCCGTGCAGATGTCGCCAAGATAGTGGTCTGGTAGACCGGCTCGGGCGAGGCCGTCGATGCACTCGCGATACTCGGCTTCCGCTTCGCTGAAGGCGCCGCCCAGCGCGAGCGCCAGCGCGAGCCAACGGTGCTCGTTGGCAATCCACAGGTCGTCGCGTGCCAGCGCCGGCTGGGCGTTCCATACTTCGATCATGTGGCGCCGGACCGCGGCCGCGCGTTCGTGGTTCTCCCGCATCATGAGACACTCGAAGAGCAACTCGCGCGTCGGGATGATGACGATGCTCTCCCGGCCCAGCCGGGCTTCCAGGAGCGGGATGAGACGGAGCAGGGAGGCCTCGGCCGCGGCGAAATCCAACGCCGAGAGTTGGTTCGCGGCGATCCACGCCGCCGTGCGGACGACGCTGGGATGATCGCTGCCGAAGAAGGACGCTCGCAGGGAGAGGATCGTCTCCAAGCCAGCGGTGTACGCAAGGCAATCCGCGGCGGTCGTGCCTCGACGCCGCAGACCGTCTGCGGCGAGGGCGAGCGCAGCGGCGACATCGGCTCTCGTCGACGCCCGCAGCGCCGCGGCGAGAACCGGGTCGGCCGGGCGATCTCCCTCCGCGCGAAGCAGGTCGGCGTTGCGCAGAAGACACGCGATCACGAAGTGGTCGTCGTCATCGATCAAGGCCTCCAAGCCGAGAACAAGCGATTCGAGCGCGTCTGCCTCGGCCCCGGCCGCTTGACCCAGCGTGCGCCGGATGTCGCTTCGTGTGGCCAGGGCCGCCGCGAGTTCAGGCTTGCTCGGCGTGCCTGTCACTCGAAGGGCCCCAACCGCCTCCTCGCATGCAGTCGCTGCGCCCGCAGCGTCACCTCGCGCCAGCAGGATGCGGGCGAGAAGGTGCTCGCTGGCGGCGAGCGCTGGATCGCCGTCGCGGAAGAGCTCGCGCCGCATCTCGATCGCCCTGCGCACGAAACGCTCGGCCTCGATCTGCCTGCCGCCGCGCTGATGCAGGCTCTCGGCAAGCTCATGAAACGCCTCGGCGAGCTGCGGGTGATTGTCGCCATGTTGCCTGCACTGCGACGCGATGGACATGCGGATCAGGACCTCGGCCGAGGCACGGAGATCACGCGTCATTTCGGAGGCGAAGACGGAGCGGGCCGCCGCCTCCGCGTCGAGGTCGTCGGAGAGCGCCCCGAGTCGGAGACTGGACAGGATCCGAATGGTGCTGGCTCGCACGTAGCGGCCAAGGGCGGCATCGTCGAGACCCGCATCGCCTGGCATGAACATCTGCTGGATGAAGCGGCCAGCCGAACGCGCCGCGCGAGCCTCGCCTTGAGCGCGGACGCGCTCGACCGTCTCATACCCGCGCGCTTCGCGTGCTCGCAGAAGTCCGTAGCCGGCGACACCGGCGCCAGCGACGATCGCGAGGGCGACCAGCACGCTGCCAGCGAGCAGCGGCTTGTGCCGGCCGGCGGTCTTGCGGATGACATACCAAGTGCTGTCGCGTCGCGCGTCGATCGGCTTGCCCGCGAGATAGTGGTCGATGTCGTCCCGCAGGGCCGCAGCCGTCTGATAGCGTCTTGCCGGATCCTTCGCCAAGGCCTTGAGGACGATCGTCGAGACATCGCGCCGCGTACGCTGAGTCATGCGACGAAGCAGCCTCGGAACGATCACAACCTTCGCCGCAAGCGCCGCCCTGACGGCCTCGTCGATGCTGCGGGCGGATGACTGCGTCCTCTCGCCGGACCTCGACGGCGATGGCGATCTCGACGCGGTCGTCGTCCATGACGTGCCCAGCGCATTTCAGGCGCCGGCGATGGTGCGCACCTGGCTCAACGCCGGTGATGGAACGTTCGTCGTGCAGGCCGAACGGCCGGTCGCGTGGCATCCGCGCAGCGTGCGCGTCGCCGACATCGACACCGACGGCGATCTCGACGTGGTGGCGACCGAGGTGGATGTCAGCAGCCTCGTCGTCCTCCGCGGCGACGGCGCTGGCGGCCTTGCACCAGCGGAGTACTTCGGACTCGATCGGCCATCGGAAGCTGCGACGGGAGATCTCGACGGGGATGGTCGCCTGGACGTCGTCGGGTTGTCCGCAGAATTTGGGCGCGGGTCGATCCTGATGAACCGCGGCAGTGGTGCGGCGTCCCCATGAGCCGGTTGGCACGAGCGTGGACTTCGATGCGCGCGGCGTGCAGCTTGGCGATCTCGATCCGGCGCTGAATGTCTTGTACGGAAGCCAGTCGATCCTCGCGCGTTATGGTGCAGGCCGCTGGCCTGCCCGGCAGCCGAGACGGCTGCACCACAAGCGCGCCGGCGGGGTCGCCGAAGCAACACCACCACGGCATCATCACCGTCGGCACCGGCGGTAATGCTCGTTGTCCTGCATTGCAAGATACGACTTGACGCACGAGACGATTCGGTCGTCGAGCCAGCCTGCGATCGCGTCTCCGTCGATCTTGTCCAAGGGCATCTCCAAGCGCGCATGGCGCTCGTAATCGAAGTAGATCGGGATGATCAGAAGGTCGTACTCCAGGACGAGCCCGGTGATGTCCCGGTCTGGGAACATCCTCACGGTGAGGGTGACGTCGGCCAGGTCCGTCAGGAACGCGACTGTCACCGAGCGCTCCGCAGGCGTTATGGTCGGCACGATCCTCACCTGCTCGCCGAAGGCCTTGGCGAAGGTGTCGATACGGGGTTGGATGAGGGCGTGGAGCTCCACGCAGACCTCGTTGAACTTCGTCATCCGCTGCTCGCGAACGCGGGCCTCCTTGGCCCGGGCCTCCTCCGCCTGGGCGACTTGCTGCGCCCTGGCGTCGAATTCCGACTTGATGCGCTGCGCCAAGTTGAGTGTTTGCATGATCGACCTCCTGCATCACGTTGGTGTGGTTGCTCGTCGGCGCGGGCTCGACTTCACGAGTCCTTGCGCTCCGCCCAGCCCGGGTGCCGAACTCTGGACCGAGCGGAAGGTCGTGCTGGGTTGGCGCGGGCTCACGGCCGACCTCCGCACCCGGGACCTTCCTGCCGCCTCGCCAGCGCCGCATCGACAGCGTCGGCAACGGTCGTGAACCGGTCCAGGCGGCCCGTTCGTTCCTCCAATCCCTCGGCCCGCAGGCGCTCGCGCACGGTCGCCCGCGCCTCGACGATGTGCAAGCGCACGCCCCGCGCCCGCAGCTCCTCCTCGAGCCGCCTCATCATCTCGGCGCCGGCGAGGTCCATGAGCGGCGTGGCGGACAGGTCGCAGATGACGGTGTGGACGGGAGTCCCCGTCGCCCGCACGCGGCCGAGCACGCTGTCGCGGACGAAATCCGCATTGAAGAAGACAATCCCCGTCTCCGGCCGGAGGATGCTGACGCCGCGCACCGGCTCGTTGCGCCGGTGGCGTTCCATGTCGGAGAACCGGCTGGTACCTGGGATGCGGCCCAGCAGCGCGACATGCGGGCGCGATGCTCGCCGGATCAGGAGGAGCATGGAGATGACCGCGCCGATCAGAACCCCGTGCAGCAGCCCGGCGGCGAGCACGCCCAACAGCGCCGCGGCGGCGATC
This sequence comes from Phycisphaerales bacterium, assembly GCA_046350555.1. Classification (GTDB taxonomy): domain Bacteria; phylum Planctomycetota; class Phycisphaerae; order Phycisphaerales; family SM1A02; genus JAXMAF01. The sequence goes on along the minus strand of JAXMAF010000010.1, from coordinate 195,727 downwards.
AGCAACTCGGACCGGTCGAGCCGCCACAGCCGGACGAACATGGGCACGTCCACCAGGCCGACGACGGCCATGAGGACGATCGCCGCGAGCACCGGCTCGGGCAGGTCGCGCAGCAGTCCGGTGCAGAAGAGCGCCACCGTCGCGAGGATGGCCGCAGCCACGAACCCGGATGCGGGCGTCTTCGCGCCGGCGCCCTCGTTGACGAGCGACTGCGACACGCCTCCGCCGACGGGAAAGCCCCTACCGAGCCCCGCGGCGAGATTCGCGCCCGCAAGCGCAAGCAGCTCCCGGTTGGCATCCAGCCGTCCACCGTGCTTGGCGGCGAGCATGCGTCCGATCGCCGCGGTCTCGACGGCCCCCAGCAGGAGGCACGCCATCGCCAGCGGCAGCAGCTCGTTGACGTCGTGCCAGCTCACGTCGGGCAGGCCGATCCGTGGCAACCCGGGCGGAACATCGCCGAGGAGCTTCACCCCCCGCGCTTCAAGTCCAGCCCATCCCGCCGCGACGATTCCGCCGACGACCACCAACAGCGCGACGGGCTGGTTTCGCAGGAAGATCCTCCCAAGCGCGAGGACCCCCAGCGCGGCGAGTCCGATGGCGAGCGATGCCAGGTTGGCTTCCCGTGCGTGGACGGCCAGGTGCCGGATGTTCTCCAGGACGCCCCCGTGCACCGCGCCGATCCCGAGCAGCTTCGGGATCTGCAAGCTTGCAAGGGTCGCCGCGACGCCGGCCTTGAAGCCGACGAGCACCGTCTCGGACATGAAGCTGACAAGCGATCCGGCATTAATAAGCCAGGCGACCGCCGAGAGTGCTGCAACGCAGAGCGCCGAGCATGCGGCCAGCGCCGCGAAGCGGTGCGCATCCCCCCGGGCCAGCGCGCCCAGCGTCGTGCCGATCAGAAGCGAGATCGAGGACGTGACCGTGACCGCGGTGCGGCGCGAGCTGCACAGCCACGGGAAGACCAGGCCGGCGAAGATGCATGCGTGCAGCCCCGCCTCCGGCGCGAGGTTCGCCAGCGACGCATCGCCGATCGCGGCCGGCAGCATGTACGCGGCCAGCGTCAGGCCCGCGAACAGGTCGGCGCGCAGGACGCCGAGTCCGTATCCGCGGCGCCAAGACAGGAACGACCCTGCCGGCCCGTCCGGTTCCGTCCCCAGCTCCACGAGCGTCGCGCGGTTCACGGTGTGCCGCATTCCAAGAGCGTGCGCACCGCGGCGGCGAGCGCCCGCGGCAGCGGATGGCCAGCCATCGCGACGTTGGCAGCGCGGAGGCGCGCATCGCTCCGTGCGAACGGACCGAGATCGAGTCGATCAGTAGAACTCACGGACGAACCTCCGTTTCCCGAGCGGCGATTGGTCGTCGTAGGCCTTGCCCATCTCGCGCGCAGGCAGCTTGACCTTCTCGCGCGGCACCTCCTTGTGTGGGATGGTGTCCAGGATGTGCCGAATGCAGTTCAGGCGGGCGCGCCTCTTGTCGTCGGACCGCAGGATGTACCACGGCGCCGCCCTGGTGTCCGTCGCCTCGAGCATCACGTCGCGGGCGCGGGAGTAGTCGAACCACTTGCTGCGCGACGGCAGGTCGATCGGGCTGAGCTTCCACTGGCGCAGCGGGTCGTCGATGCGCGCCTCGAAGCGCCGCTTCTGCTCCCGATCGCTCACCTCCAGCCAGATCTTGATGAGCTGGATCCCGCCGTCGGCCTCGGTGATGAACTGCTCGACAACCGGGCACAGCTCGAGGAACCGCTTGTGCTGCTCCTTGGTGCAGAAGCCCATCACGTGTTCGACCCCGGCTCGGTTGTACCAACTGCGGTCGAAGATCACGATCTCGCCGGCGGCCGGCAGGTGCGGGATGTACCGCTGCATGTACATCTGAGACTTCTCGCGGTCGGACGGTGCCGGCAGGGCCACGACGCGAACGATGCGGGGGCTGACCCGCTCGGTGATCGCCTTGATCATGCCGCCCTTTCCAGCGGCATCGCGGCCCTCGAAGACGATGACGATGCGACTGCCCTTGCGCTTGACCCAATCCTGGAGCAGGCACAACCGGGCCTGGAGCTTTCGGAGCTCCTTCTCATAATGCTTGCGCTTCAGGCGCGGCGGATCGCTGTCATTGCCTGTCTGGGGCATGAGGTTCCCTTTCTGAATCGGCGTCGTGCGGTTGCGCCAGCGGGGGCGGGTCGAATCGGCGCACTCCCGGAGGCATGGTCGCCCAGGGGTACCCGTCGTGGGCGAGCGAGCGGCCCCGCTCGAAGAGCTCGGCCACGGTCTTTGCGTTGAACATGTCGCCGGTGCGCAGACGCATGTCGTCGGGGATCGCAGCCAGACGGAAATCCATGGCATCCCGCCAGCAGGTCGCGTACGCCTGCCAGAGGTCTCCGACGCCGTGCGCCTGAATCGCCCGGGTGACCGATCGCGACGCGACGCCCTCGATGCTGGGCTTGACGGGCTCGTAGTCGCTGGCGAACCTGCCGTTGCGGATGATGTAGTACGTGGTGTGCGGCCGTGTCCCATCCGGGACGACTTCCCGCGTCGACAGCGCCTGCCCGTACAGGAGGATCTGGCCCGTCACGCCGCCGTCGACGTGCATCTCGTCGTACGTCTGGCCGTCGCACTCCACCTCGATGTAGCTCGGCGGGTAGAACACGGGAACCGCGGCCGACGCCAGGATGACCTCGCGAAAGACGCGCAGCGCTCGGGGCGAGCCGCTGGCGGCGATCGCGCCCATGTCCCAGATGACCGGGCGGCCGGCATCGATGTTGGTGGTCGCGACGTACAGGCGCCGACCCTTGGCGTGCTCGATCGCGACCGCCTGGAGAAGGTCGCCGTCGATATAGCGGCTCAGGAAGCGGGCCAGCGGGGCGTTGTCCGCCACGGAGTCGCCGGTGAGGATCTCGGTCGGCAACTTCATGCGGAACACGTGCTCCTTCGTCGCACAGGTGGCCATCTCCCGAAGCCGGTCGTCGTAGCCGCTGCCCAGGAAGGCGAAGGGCGCGACGATGGCGCCGACACTCACGCCCGACACGACGCGGAACACCGGTCGAGTCCCGTGCTCCGTCCACCCGCACAACAGGCCCGCGGCGAAGGCGCCGTCGGAACCGCCTCCGCTGATCGCCAGCACGCTGACCGGTGTTTCGACGCCATAGGTCAGCTCCGCCTGCTGGACGGAGGCGGCGAGACCCTGCCGGAAGGTCTCGGTCTGCCGGTCGCCCCACGAGCGCACATCGCCCGGCAGGTCGACGACGTGCACCGAGTCGATCAGCGGCTCGGGGACCGGGCGGCGGGACGTCGGGATGGCGCAGCCGGAAGCCACCGCGACCAAGAGCGCCACCGCCGCCCGCGTCGCGCGGGGACGCCACGGCGTCGCGTCGCCGTGGCGCGGAGTCGCCCGCAGCGCGCCATGCATGGGCTGCACGATCAAGCGGTTGCTCGGCATTGCGCACATGGATCGCCTCACCCGCACAGGCTGATCGCCAGGATCTGAGCCGCGAGGATTCGCAGCAGCGTCGTCAGGGGATAGACCGCCGCATATGACGTCATTGGTGCGTCGGAGTCGCACATGTTGGTTGCGAAGGCGAGCGCCGGGGGATCGGTCATGCTGCCCGCGAGCAGTCCCGAGAGCGTGACGAAGTCCAACTTGCCGATTGCGATCGCCGCGGCGCCGACCGCGACGAGCGGCACGATCGTCACGCAGAGTCCGGTTGCCATCCACAGCAGGCCGCGTTCGCTCAGCACCACCTGGAAGAATGCCGGACCGGCCGTGAGCCCGACGCTGGCGAAGAAGAGCGCGATCCCGAGTTCGCGCAGGGTCAGGTTGGCGTTGAGCGGCATGTGCGGGGCCAGCGGCCCGACGCGGCCCAGGCGACCGATCAGCATCGACACGATGAGGGCACCGGCCGCGAGGCCCAGCGTGAGCGGCTGCGGCATGCCCGGAACCGGAATGGGCAGCGTGCCCAGGGCAATCGCCAGAACGACGCCGGCGAACAACGGAACGAAATGGGTCTGGTTCAGGGCCTTGAGGGAATCGCCGAGGATCTCGGCCGACTTGCGCACGCCCTCCGGCTCGCCGACAACGTGCACGACATCGCCGAACTGAAGGCGCAGGTCGGGCACGGCCGTCATCTCGAGATCCGCTCGTGTGACGCGCGTCACCACGACACCGTGCAAGTGCTGCAAACCGACCTCGCCGACGGTCTTCCCCAGCACCGCCTTGCTCGTCACCAGGACGCGCCGATGCGTGATGCGGCCAGGGGACTCCATCAGGTCCTCGTCGCTGGCGCCCCCGAGAAGCACTTCGCAGCGATCGAGATCCCTTGCAGTACCGACCGCCAGCAGGAGATCGCCCCGTTGCAGGATGTGCTCAGGGGTCGCCACCCGCACCTTGGCCTCGGCCGAGGGCCGGATGCGCGAGACGACGATGCCCGCACCCGCGCGATCGCCGACCGAGCCGGCAGGGACACCTTCGAATTCGGCGTTGGCCACGACGAGCGTCCGCCGCTCGAGCGGCTCGACAAGACGGTGCTGCGTCGCCGCGATCCGCTCGGCGTCGCCCCGCGGATCGAGACGGAACACGCCCTTGAGCAGGAGGATCGCCGCGATCATCCCCATGATGGCGGTGGGATACGTCACGGCGTACGCGAGCGTGGGCAGCGCAGCCCGATCCTCGGAGATTCCCGGCAGCCTGGAAAGCGTCTGTTGCGCGGCTCCGAGCGATGGCGTGTTCGTGGTCGCTCCCGAGAAGACGCCCGGAACCGAAGCCGGATCGAGCCCGAGCACGCGACCCAGGCCCGCCGCAATCACGGCGCCCAGGACGACGATGAGCGCAGCCAAGAGGTTCAGTCGCACGCCCGTTCCGCGCAACGACGCGAGGAAGCCGGGCCCGAGCTGAAGCCCGATGCCGAAGACGAAGACGACCAGGCCGAACTCCTTCACGAACGCGAGCGTGTGCCCCTCGATCGGCCGGCTGGTCGCACCCGCGACGATGCCCGCGAACAGCACACCCGCCGTGCCCAGGCCGATTCCTCTCACCTTCACGTTGCCCAGCAGCAATCCAGCCGCGCAGACGATGGAGATGAGCGCGAGGGCGTGCGCCGTTGGGTTCGCCTGGCGAAGATCGAGCGGCCAGTTCATTTCGCCCTCTCGCGATCCGGCCTGGCCATGCCGTCCATGCCGTTCATCCAGCCGTTGAGCCCAAGCACACGGATGGTGTGCCGCGCGATCATCAGCTCCTCGTTCGTTGGCACGACCCACGCGGCGACCCGGCTCGCCGGCGTTGTGATCCGAGGACCGCCAAGAGCGTTTGCCGCTTCGTCGAGATCGACTCCGAGCCACCGGCAGGCCCGGCAGATCGCCGATCGGACGGAGGAGGCGCCTTCCCCGATTCCGCCAGTGAACACGATCGCATCCAACCCGCCCAGCACGGCCGCCATCGCACCGATCTCGCGCGCGGCGCGGTAGACGAAGAGATCGATCGCCTGGCCGGCGCGGGGGTCGTCGCTGTTCAGGAGCGTGCGCATGTCCGCGGAGATGCCGGAGAAGCCAAGGAGTCCGGACCGCTCGTAGAGCAGCCGTTCCAGTTCGGGCAGATCGAGCTGGGCGTATCGCTGGAGGTAGAGGAGAACACCCGGGTCGATCGAGCCGCACTGGGTGCCCATGACCAGTCCATCGGCAGCGGAAAAGCCCATCGTGGTTGCAATGCTCTTGCAGCACCGCATGGCGCAGAGGCTGGCGCCGCTGCCCAGGTGCGCAACGATGGTCCGTCCGGTGGCCGCCTTGGAGTCGACGCTGGGGAATGTCAGCGCGACGTACTCGTAGGACAACCCGTGGAACCCGTAGCGCCGCACGCCCTGCTTCAGATACTCGCGCGGGATCGCAAACGCCTGCGCGAGGGCTGGCTGGGTGCGATGGAACGAGGTGTCGAAGCAGGACACCTGGGGCAGGTCCGGCGCCGCGGCGGCCAGAGCCCGGATCGCGGCGATGCAATGCGCCTGGTGCAGCGGCGCCAGCGACGTGAGCGCCTCGACCGCCGCGAGCACCTGGGCGTCGATGCGGACCGGCCTGACGAGCTTCTCGCCGCCGTGGACCACTCGATGCCCCGCCGCGACCAGTTGGCGGCCCAGCACGTTCTTCCGTTGGCACCACGACAGCAGAACGTCCATGGCCGCGGCGTGGCCGAGGCCAGCCTGCCCGCACGACTCCTCGACAAGGACCCGACCCTCGCGATCCACCGCGCGGAGAACGGGCGCCTCCGCCAGCCCCGAGACCTGACCCCGCGCGACCGGCTCCAGGCCCTCGCCCGCGACGAAGACCGAGAACTTCAGGCTCGACGAGCCGGCGTTCAGGACGAGGATTGATTCGGCAGCGGCCATCGGCGAAGCATCAACGCGGACGCGTCCATCCAACGGACTCAAATTGATTCAATCCCGTGCTCTCCACGTCATGGCATTCACGAGAAATAGGCCTTGGTGATGTACTGGTGCATCATCCGCTCGGTGTTGAAGAAGGAGGCATTCAGCACGATCGCCCCCTTCATCACGCGGACATAGCTGGCCGGGTCGCCGTAGTACATGGGGACGATCGTCCGCTCCAGCTTGGCGTAGAGCGCCTCGGCGTCGCGCTTCCGGTCGTGTTCGCCCCCGGCCTCCCCGATCGACCAGCCGGTCACGCCCTCGATGCATCCCTCCACCCACCATCCATCGAGCATGCTCAGGGACGGAACGCCGTTCACGGCTGCCTTCATCCCGCTGGTGCCCGACGCCTCCATCGGCGGCTCTGGTGTGTTCAACCACAGATCGCAGCCGGCCGTCATCAACCGGCCCAGCTCCATGTCGTAATTCGGCAGGTAGGCCGCCTGGACGGCACCTCGGAGCGCGCCGATGGATCGGAACACATCGCGGACGAGCTCCTTGCCCGCATCGTCGTTCGGGTGCGCCTTGCCCGCATACACGACCTGGAGCTTCCCGACGCGCTCGGCGATCTGGCGCAGCCGCGCGGGATCGTCCATGAGCAGCGTTGGTCGCTTGTAGGCGGTGGCGCGTCGGCCGTAACCAATGGTCAGCGTGTCGGCGTCCAGCGCCACGCCGGACTGGGTCTTCACGCGATCAAGGAGCTCGCGCTTGCATCGCTCGTGCGCGGCGCGGATCCCATCCGCCGGGATGTGCACGGCGAAGCGCAGGCTGGCGTTGTCGGACTTCCAGCCTTCGATGTAGCGATCGAAGAGCTCGCGGAATGCCGGCGCAGCCCAGGTGGCCAGGTGAACGCCATTGGTGACCGAGTCGACGGACTCGGAGCCGAACATCTCCCGCGACACCTCGCCGTGTCGCTTGGCCACACCGTTGACGTAATGGCTCAGGTTGAGCGCCGCATAGGTCATGTTCAGGAGGCCGTCGTGCGTGAAGAGACCGCTGACCTCCAGTGCGTCATGCCGCCCCATGACCTCCCTGGCGAGGTCGAGCGGGAAGACATCGTGTCCGGCCGGGACCGGCGTGTGCGTCGTGAACACACACTTCCGGCGGACCGCGGCGATCGCATCGTCGGTGACCCGGGTCTCCCCCTGCATTGACATGGTCTGCCGCAGGAGCTCGGCGGCGAGCAGCGCAGCGTGCCCTTCGTTCATGTGGTAGCGAGCGATGTCGTGGTATCCCAGGGCGTGCAGCAACCGCACACCGCCCACCCCGAGGACCACCTCCTGGCAGAGGCGGTAGCGCCGATCGCCGCCATACAACGAGTGCGTGAGTTCCCGATCCTGCGGCGCGTTCTCAGGCAGATCGGTGTCCAGGAAGAGCACGGGTACACGCCCGCCGCGGACGCCCTCGACTTCCCGGCACCACGCGCGCACGGCGACGCTCCGGCCTTGAATCGCCACCGTGACCTGCGCCGGCAGCTCGCGCAGGAACTCCTCAACGTTCCACAGCGCCGGCGTCTCCGTCTGATTCCCCGACTCGTCGAGGCGCTGCACGAAGTAGCCGCGCCTGTGGAGCAGGGTCACGGCGACCATCGGCACGCGCAGGTCTGCGGCCGACCGCACCGCGTCGCCGGCGAGCACACCGAGTCCGCCGCTGTAGGTCGGCATGCGCGGATCGAGGGCGATCTCCATCGTGAAATACGCAACGGTCGGATGCGGTTCCATCGAAACTCCTTCTCAGGCTGGCCTGAGCTCCCTCCAGTAACCAGTAACCAGTAACCAGTAACGAGTAGTTCCATCGAAGCTCCTTTTCAGGCTGGCCTGAGCTCCCACACGACCGCCCCGCAAGGCGGAAGATCCAGCGGCACCACCGGCTTGTCGAAGCTCGCGTCGTGTTCGGCCAGCCGCTCGCGGCCCTCGATCCGGCCGGCGTGATCCATCTCGCCGGCAAGGTCGCAGCTCAGCCGCTGCGAACGGTGGATGTCGAAGTTGCACGCAACCAGGAATCCGCGCCCGGGTCGCTCCGGATCGCTCCGGAACGCGGCGATGACCGCGTCGTGCTCATGGTCGACGAACTCGCAGTTCCCGCCCTGCCGGAACGCCACATGCGCCGCAAGCAAGTGGTTCACGGACCGGATCAGCCAGGCGAACCTGGGCTCGGCGGAGGGCGATTCCCGCGGCCGGACCCCGATGAAGCCAATCTTCTCCGACACCCCCCACTCGACACCTTGTGGCATTCCCGTGCTGCCGGTTCCAAGCAGGGCGCACGCGACATAGCGGGGGATGGTGGATTCGGCGGCCCCGAACTCCTGAGCCGGCGAGCCCGAGTCGTGGGACGTGATGGGCATGAAGTACCGAATGCGATCGGAGAGCCGGTGGATGTACCGGAGGTACCGGCGCAGCTCCGGCACGAACCTGTTGCCCCACGGCGTGGCCAGAACGAGATTGAGCGCCCACTCCGACACGTTGTTGAGCAGCGTCACGTCGTCGGTGAAGTACTCCGCGAGCGTGCCCAGGGACGGGCACTCGAGCAGCAGCCTGCGCGCGATGCTCTTGATGAACTCGGGGTGGCTTGAATGCAGGTTGTCGAATCGCACGAGGCCCCCGGTCTGCTCGGCGTAGCGTGCCCAGAAGAGCGCATACTGGGTCATGTATTCCCAGACCTCGGCCCTGATGACGTCGGAGGAATGCTCGTAGTTGACGAGCACCAGGTCGTCCCACGTGTGCCAACCGCCCTCCGCCCAGTAGCGCGCGCGCTTGTTGCCGTCAGGGCTGTTCTGGTCGGGAACAATCCACGCCGGCGCCCGGCGTGCCATGGTGCTGTGAACGCCAACGTGGTTCAGGACCAGGTCGAAGCACAGCGCCAGCCGAAGCTCCCTGGCCCGCGCGATGAACTCCTCGAGCTGCTCCAGCCCGTCTCCGCGCGCCCCGGCCATCAAATAGGCGTGATCGACGTCGAAGAGATCCTTCGCCGCATAGGGGCTCTGCGAATCGTCCAGCCGGATCACCGGAAGCACGTGCACGGCGTTGAAGCCCATGTCCCTGATTCGGTCGAGGTCCGACGTCCAGTCGGCGATGCTTCCGGAGACCGTCGGGATCAGCGTGTAGAGCGTCAGCCCCTCGATCTGCGGGGGGTCGACCATGACCCAGGCGTCGGGGGCCGCGTCCCGGATCCAACTGACGCCCCCGTCGGCCGATGCGCGGGCGCGGAACCAGAAGAGTCCCTGGCGCTCGGGCGTGACCCGGCAGCGAAAGGAGTGATCGTCGATTCGCTCGAACGGCAACGTCGCGAGGGCGCTCTGCTCCGGCGCGTTGAGCGACGTTTCCAGACACAGGACCATGCCTTCGGGTGGCGCGATGTCCGACGTGACCGAGAGTTCAAGGACGCGGCCCTGGTACGCACGCGAGAACTCCTGGCGCCCGACCGGATACGAGCGGCGGATCGACGGGCCGATCACAGGCGTCCGCGGCCGTTCCGGGAGATTCGGTATCGCGGCGCGCCAGATCGTCCGGCCCGACTCGCCACCGAGGCGCGGTCGCGCTCCCGCACCGATGCGAAGGAGTTCCACGTCGGATGACGACTTGGCGCTCATTGGGAATCACCATGCCTGTGGGCGCCCTGGCGCCGAGCCGACGATGTCCGCTTCGGCATCGGCGTGTCGGTCGTGGTGATCCTCCGGTCCTCGGTCCGATCGATGTCGCCCGCGGCCTGGAACCAATCCGAATGCGCATCACCCGAGGCGCCGCTTGCCACTCGCGCGAGATAGATCTCGTACGCGCGGTAGCGAACCATCTCCTCGCGTTCGTCGGGTCGAACGGGCCGCTCGCCGCCGCCACGGCCTGCATTCTGCGTTGATTTCGTCGACATGCGTGCGCTCCCGTTCGTCGAGCAATAGTGCTTGAGTGTCCGTTCGACCGACTTACTTAATTGAGCGCCCCGTACTCCGACTCGGTCCGCTCGACGATGACGTCCCACGAGAACCTGCTCTCGGCCGTGTGCCGTCCTCGGCAACCCATGTCTCTCGCCGCGTCCAGGTCCCGCAGCGCGGTTCCGACGCCCCAGCCGATCGAATCCCGGTTGTCCGAGACGACCAGTCCGGTCTCGCCGTGACGCACGAACTCGGCCGGGCCGCCGTTGCGCGTCACCACGACCGGCTTGGAGGCGCCCCACGACTCCAGGATGACGATCCCGAACGGCTCGTTGCGGCTGGGAACGCAGACGACATCCGCGGCCTTGTAGAGCCCCACCAGGTCGGCTGGGCTTCGGTGGCCGACGAATCGCGCCGCGCGTCCCAGTCCCATGTCGTGGACCCGGCTCTCCAGTTGGGCGCGCATGTCGCCGTCGCCTGCGAAGACGAACTTCGAGCGCGGGTGGTAGTGGACCAGCCCCGGCATGCTCTCGACGAGAAGGTCCGGGCCCTTCTGCCAGGCCATCCGCCCGACGAAGAGCACCACGGGGTCGCGGCCGCCGATCTCCATGCCGCTGCGCATCCGGACCACGTCCGTGTCGGCGTCGAATCGGTGCACGTCGACGCCGTTGTAGATCACGGTGGCCTTCCTCAGCGGCATCTGGTACAGCCAGCGCGCCTCGTCGCGCAGCGCCCCCGAGACGCAAATCACCCGATCGGCCACATAGGCGCCTTCCCACTCGATGGCTCGCACCCGCTCCGACCGGCCGTTGGCCAAGGTGTTGCCGCAGCGACCGAACTCCGTCGAGTGCAGGGTCAGGACGGCGCGCCGACCAAGGCCGTTCTTGGCCTTGGTCAGCGCGCGCACGCACATCCAGTCGTGCCCGTGGACGACATCGAACGGATGGTCGTAGAACGCCTCGGCCTCCGCCAGGCGCGCCACGAAGCTGTCGCACATCCTGTCCACATACGTTCCGAACTCCGCGTTCGGGTCGAATGGGCAGCGATGGTAGTGGACGCCTTCGATGCACTCGTACCCGCGCTGGCCGGCGGCCAGCCGGGTGAACAGGTGAACGTCGTGGCCCCGTGCGTGCAGGCCGCTCGCCAGCTCCGACACGTGGGCCGCCACGCCTCCCACCTGGATCGAATGCAACGACTCCCACGACATCAGCGCGATCCGCATGTCTGTCGCTCCTTTGGTTCCTCTCTGGAGGATCCCGCGTGCGTCCAAGGAAGACTCCGGCGGAGCGATCCGCAGGACTCGATGCGACGCTCGGGCGATTGACTGAGCGGAGCGCGCCCGCATCGGTGGACATCGATGCGCGATCGACAAGGCGGCGGCTTCAGCAGGCGTATTGCGGGTCCGCCGGGAAACAGGAACCGTCCCCGACAGATCCGGGGCGTCGGGCGTACGATCGCGGGACGTCTTCCACGGGCAATTCTCACGCGGTACTGCGGCCAGGATCGCCATGCACGACCACCGCACCACGGCTTCCGTCCAGCGATACCTCGTGGCGCTCGCAGGCCACGAGGATCCCGATCCCATCCTGAGGGCGCTTCTTGCGCGGGCGGCCGCGAGGCTCCAAGGCCTTTGCACGAACATGCTGCGCCGGCAGTATCCGAGGCTCATGCGAGCGCCCTTCGGCGTCCAAGAGGAGGAGATGCTCAGCCTGCTCGTCGAGCGGCTCCTCAAGGCCATGCGCCAAGTCAGGCCTTCGACGGTGCGCGAATTCTTCGCCCTCGCGAACCAGCACCTCCGATGGGAACTCAACGAGTTCGCCCGCCAGATTGCCAGGCGACCACCTGCTTCACCGCTGACCGATGACGTGGCCGCGGCGGCGGGAGACGGAGAGTCGACGGAGACCGTCGGCGTCGGCCGAATCCTGGAGGCGATCGAACGTCTCTCGGATGATCGGCGCGAGGTCTTCAGTTTGGTCTACATCCAAGGGCTCACCCACGCCGAGACCGCCCACGTGCTTGAAGTCTCCACAAAGACGGTCCAGCGCAGGCTTCATGAAGCCGTGAGCAACCTGGCGAACGAGTTGTGCGGTCCCGTTTCCGGTGAGGTTGGGGACGCCACTTCCGGTGCAATTCTCGCGTCGAACGACAGCGTCGACCCTTAAGAGCGCGGGCACGAGACCGGCCATGCACACGGACTCGCACGTCACCGAACTGGTGAACCAAGTGCTGGATTCGGGCGAAACGCCCGAAGAGGTCTGCCGCAACAGCCCGGAGCTGCTGGAGAAGGTTCGACGGCGACTCGCCGAGAACCGACATGTTCAGGAGCAACTTCAAGCCTGGTTCCCGCTCGGTGACCAGCCGACACCCGGCGAGAAGCTGCCGCCGGCTGCCGACCATCGCTCGTCCGACGGGCTTCCGGAACTTCCCGGCTACGAAGTCATGTCGCTGGTGGGACGAGGCGGCATGGGTGTCGTGTACCGCGCCCGGCACCTGCGGCTCAATCGGATCGTGGCGGTCAAGGTCCTGGACGACGGCACGCACGCCGAGACGCACAAGCTCGAACGGTTCCTGCGCGAAGCCGAGATCGTCGCCAGCCTCCAGCATCCCAACATCGTCCAGGTGTTCGACATCGGCGAGTTCGGCGGCCAGTCCTACTTCACGATGGAACTGGTCGACGGAGGCAGCCTGGCGCAGAAGCTGGCCGGAGTGCCTCAACCGGCGCGGTACGCGGCGGAACTTGTCGCGACGCTCGCCGGCGCGGTGCATGCGGCCCACGAGCGCGGGATCGTCCACCGAGACCTCAAGCCCTCGAACGTGCTTCTCACGCCGGACGGAAGGCCGAAGATCGCGGACTTCGGATTGGCGCGCCGACCCGAGGCCGACACCATCGACCTGACACTCGCCGGAACCCCCATCGGCACGCCGAGCTACATGTCGCCGTGCCAGGCGGAAGGACGCATCAGCGCGATGGGGCCGCCGACTGATATCTATTCGCTCGGCGCCATTCTCTACGAGATGCTGACGGGCCGGCCTCCATTCCTCGGAGAATCCCCGGCCGACACCGTGCGTCAGGTGATCCACGACCCACCGGTGCATCCATCGAAGCTGAACCCACGCGTCCCCCGCAACCTGGAGACAATCTGCCTCAAGTGTCTTGAGAAGGATCCCAAGCAACGCTATTGCAGCGCACACGCCCTGGCCGAGGACTTGAATCGGTTCCTGCGCGGAGAGCCCATCGCCGCCCGCCGCGCGAGCGCCATCGAGAAGGCGCGGATGTGGATCGGTCGGCGGCCCGCTGTGGCAGCTCTCCTTGCCGCGGTGGCGCTGGTCGCCGTGCTCTCCGTCGCCATGGTCGTCAGGTCGGTGCAGGCGGGCCAGCGCCGCGCTGCCGTGGCGAGCGCGGTGCGGGAGGACCTCCAGTGGCTCGCCGAGCTTCAGCGAACCTCCAGGTGGCCCGAAAGCAAGGCGGTGCTGGCCAATGCGCAGGGCCTCCTTGCGTCCGGGACGGGCGACATTCCTCAAGAGCTTCATGCGGCGGTCGATCGCGCCGCCGCAAACGTCGAGCTGGCGGAGCGCCTCGAGGCCCTCCGCCTTGAACGCGCGCCGCTCCTCGGGGGCGTCTCCGACAAGGGCGCCGCGGATCGGAACTACGTGGCGGCGCTTCAAGGTGCCGGGCTGATCGTCGACCTCGACGAACAGCCACTCGCGGCGGCACGGATCCGGGAGTCGGAGACGGCCGGAGCGATCGTGGCGGCGCTCGACGACTGGGCCGTCGCGACGCAGGATGAGCGCCGCCGCGCCTGGTGCCTGGATGTGGCGCGACTCGTCGATCGGGAACCGTCTGGCTGGCAGGCGCGACTCCGCGATCCGGACGCCTGGGCGGATCGTTCAGCGCTGGCCGATGCGGCACGTGGCGCCTCGGTCGACGTGTTGTCCCCGCCGCTGCTGGTCGCCGTCGCCGAACGACTTCAGGACCTTGACGGGGGCGACGAAGCCCTCGGTTTGCTGAAGCTCGCGGATCGGCGGCATCCCGGCGACTTCGGAGTCAACTTCCGGTTGGGTTTCGCCCTCATCGCCCAAGGCAAGCCAGGAGAGGCCGTCGGCTACTACAGAGTGGCCGTTGCGCTCAGACCGCACGCCATCGTCTGCAACAACCTCGGCTTCGCGCTCAAGGCGGCGGGCCAGATCGACGAGGCGATCTCGTGCTATGAGCAGGCGATTCGGCTTGACCCCAAGTGCGCCCCGGCTCACATGAATCTCGGTGTGGCACTCAAGACAACGGGAAGGACCGACCAGGCGATCGACTGCTACGGGCGCGCCATTGAAGCCGATCCGTATTTCGCCCAGGCCCACAACAACCTTGCGAACGTGCTGAAGGCCAAGGGCGACCTCGCTGGCGCTGTTGAGCACTACGAACAGACCGCGCACCTGGACCCCACGCTTGCCGAGCCGCACTACAACCTCGCCATGCTCTTCGCCGACCAGGGGCGCGAGGAGGAGGCCATCGCGCAGTACGAGGAGGCGCTGCGCCTGCTGCCCACCCTCTATCAAGCCCACAACAACCTCGGCAGCCTCCTCATGAAGCGCCGGGAGTGGGACGGAGCCCTGGCCCATCTGCGGCGTGCCGTCGAGCTCGCGCCGAACGACGCGTTCTCGCACACGAACCTGGGCAAGGCGCTCCAGGCGCAGGGAGACCATGCGGACGACGCGCTCCATCACCTTCGTGAGGGCGTCCGCCTCAAGCCCGATGGAGCGAACCAGCACTTGGCGCTCGGCAGGGCGCTGCTGGAGCGAAACGAGCTCCGCGACGCGGAGAGCTCGCTGCGCCGAGCGCTGGAGCTGATGCCGCAGTCCGATTCGCGCAGGCCGGAAATCGAGCAGACGCTGCACGAATGCCAGGATCGGCTTCAGGCCGAACAGGTGATGCCGGGCGAGTCAGCGGGGAGCTGACGATTCGCCCGCGCTTGGGGATCGCGATACCACCGCTCGAACGTGCCCGCGTCGCAGAACCGGTAGGACCGCGGACACGAACGGCCTGGCCACGATTGCCGCAGTTTGTCCACCGGCCCGAACGGCCGCCGCTCAGCTTCGTGCCGCAGGCGGCGCGCGAGCAGCGGACGGTGGCACATGCCGACTTTGAACATGAGTCCAGGTGACCGATCCGCGACAGCTCCCGCTCCGTCTCCTCGCGGCTGCCGGGTTTTCACGGTCCTGCTTGCCGCCGCGTGGCTCCCGCTCGCCGGCTGCATGGTCGGTCCGAACTACACACCTCCAGCGACCGCGATGCCGGGAACCTACGAGGAACTGCCGAGCGCGCCGGCGGCCGGGCTGGATGCCGCGGCGCTTGACGAGGCCGCGTGGTGGCAGCGGTTCGGCGACGCCGAGCTGGCCTCGCTCGTGCAACGCGCCGTCGCCGCCAACAACAACCTCAAGGTCGCGGAGGCCCGCCTGCGACAGGCCCGCTCGTCGAGGCAGGTGGCGTGGTCGCTGCTCTTCCCGCGCATCGGCGTGGGGGCGTCCGTGCTCCCCTTCCGAGCGAGCGAATCGGTGATCGAGCTTCCGGGCGCGGACCTGACGGGCACCCTCTTCCAGGTGGGCTTCGACGCCGAGTGGACGGTCGACCTGTGGGGAGGGACCCGCCGCCTGGTCGAGTCGGCAGCGGCGGAGGAACAGGGCGCGGACTCCCGGCGACGGGGTGTCGTCCTGATGATCGCGGCCGAGACCGCGCGTGCCTACATGGAACTGCGCGGGGCGCAGCGCGAGTTGGCTGTCGCCCGCGCCACGCTCGAGAGCCAGAAGCAGACGCTGACCGTGACCCAGGATCGGTACGTCAACGGGCTCGCGTCGGAGCTCGAGGTCGTGCGCGCACGGACCGAGGTGGAGGGGACCGCCGCCGAGATTCCGCCCATCGAGCAGGCGATCCGCGAGTACGTGCATGTGCTCTCGACGCTGCTGGCGCTGGCGCCAACCGCGCTGAGCGATGAGCTCTCGCCACCCGCCGGCATTCCGGCGGTTCCAGACCGCATCGCGGTCGGCGTCCCTTCCGATCTCCTGCGGCGTCGGCCGGACATCCAGGCGGCCGAGCGCCGCATCGCCAGCGCCACGGCGATGGTGGGCGTGGCGACCGCGCAGCTCTTTCCGCGACTGGTGCTCGGAGGGTCGGCTGGATTCGCCAGCCGTCACGCCGACGATCTGTTCAACGGCGGCTCGAGCTCGTATTACCTCGCCGGGCCCGCGATCAACTGGACGCTGTTCGACGCTGGGAGACGCCAAGCCACGATCCAGTCGTCCGAGGCCGAGGTCGACGCGGCCAAGGCGATGTACGAGGACACCGTGCTCACCGCGTTCCGCGAGGTCGAGAGCGCCTTGGTGGCGGTGGACCGCAGCCGCGCCCGCGTGGCCGATCTCGAGCTCCTCGCCGCGAGTGCCCGTGAGGCCTTGACCATCGCCCAAGGCGACTATCGCAACGGATTGCTCGACCAACTGACCGTGCTCGACGCGCAGCGGCAGGCGAGCCGTGCGGACATGCTCCTTGTGCAAGGGCGCGTCGCGCTCACGGTGAATGTCGTTCGCCTCTACAAGGCGCTGGGAGGCGGCTGGGAGATCGCGGAGCCGGCCACGGCTGCGCAAGCGTCGTCCGAGACGTCGTCGACTCCGAAGGAGAATCCATGATGCAGCCTGACGAAGGCGCGCGGATCGTCGCGGCGCGGTTCATGCTGGCGCTTGCGGTGCTCTGCGGATGCCAGAAGCGGCAGCCCGTGCCTGAGCCGGTCCCGGTCCTGGCGAAGACGCTGGCCCCGGAGCGCATCACGCTCTCGCGTCGATACAGCGGGTCCATCGAGCCGCTTCAGACCACGTCGCTGGCGTTCAAGCTGTCCGGGACGGTGCGCAGCCTGTACCGGCCGCCAGGAACGGACCGCGACGTCCAGGTCGGCGACGTGCTCGCGAAGGGAACCGTCATCGCCGAGCTTGACGAGGGCGACCTCCGCCGAGCCAGGATGGGCGCGGAGGCAAGGGTGGCCCAGCTCGAAGCGCGAGTCGCCACGGCCAAGGAGACGCTGGCCATCGCGATCCGGAACCTCGAGCGCTTCGACAGCTCGGCTGGCTCGGTCTCGAAGGTGGCGCGAGACGAGGTCGAGGCGCGGCGCGTCGCCGCCGCCGGCGAGCTCGAGACGGCGGAGCACGCATTGGCCGACGCCCGCGTCCAGCTCGACCAGGCGATCGACGACTACGAGAACCGCCTGCTTGTCGTGCCCTTCGACCACGCCACGGTCGCCGAGAAGGACATCGAGCCCGGCGAGCGCAAGGCGGCGCACGAGATCGCGTTCCGGCTGATCGACATCTCGACGGTGCATGTGAACTTCGGAGTGCCGGACACGATGATCGGGGCGCCCGCGATCGAATCCTCCCACGCGGAGCGCATCCGTCTCGGACAGGAACTGGTCGTCACGGCCGAAGCGTTCGAGGGGCGCAGCTTCGGCGCGACGGTGACCAAGATCGCCCCGGAAGCCGACTCCGTCACGCGCACCTTCTTGACGCAACTGACGCTGACCAATCCCGAGGCGGAGACAGGTCGTCCTCTGCTCCGGCCGGGGATGATCGTCTCGGTGGTGGTCGGAGCCAGCCTCGACCGCAATGCGATCCTGCTTCCGATGACCGCCATCCACCAGGCCGGCCCCCGCGACGCACTGGCCGTGTACGAGGTCGTGTCCGACCATGGGCGCGACATCGTGCGGGCACGCACCGTGTCGCTCGGGGGCATCTTCAACAACAAGGTCGAGGTCCTCGCGCAGGGGAGCGACGTCGGACCCGGCTCGAGAATCGCGGTGACGACCAGCGAACGCCTGGCCGACGGGATCGCCGTCCGTGTGCTGCCTGAAAGTACCGATCCGGCGGCGGCGCTTCCGGAGGCGAAGTGATGAACATCTCCCAGTTCTTCGTGATCAAGCGCCCCATCGCATGGACGGCCATGGTCTCCGTCCTCGTCTGGGGCATCTACGCCTACACCGCGATGCCGCAGCGGCAGGACCCGATCATCCCGGTCGTCACGGGCGTCATCGTGACGCCGTACCCCGGCGCCGAGGCCGAGAAGGTCGAGCAGGAGGTCACGCGCAAGATCGAACGAAGGATCTCGGAGAATCCGGCCGTCGAGCATGTCAAGTCCATCAGCCGACCGGGCATGTCGATCGTCTACGTCGAGCTCTTCGAGACGGAGCGGCACGCCGAACTGGTGTGGCAGGACATTCGCGGCAAGCTCGGCGAGATCAAGGACCTGCCGCAGTCCGCCGGCCGCCCGACGCAGTCGCTGCTGAACAAGGACTTCGGCGACTCGGTTGCGGTGATGTTGACGATCAGCTCGCCGCCGGTCACTGACCTCGAGATCGGCCTGCGAGCCAAGAGCATCCGCGAAGCGCTTGAATCCCATCGGGCCCAGCTTCCCCCGCAGCACGCGGCGGACCGGTGGACCGGTGTGCTCGTCTACCCGAGCACGGTGGCACGCTCGCACGTGCTCCGTCTCGGCCGCACGCTTGCGGAGCGGCTCACGGACTCGGGCGTGGCGTCGCAGGTCGCCCTGGTCGAGGCGCCCAGCGCCGGCATGCTGGACATCACGTTGAACCCGGGCAAGACGGAGGCCGATCTGCGCGCCATCACCGCGCAGTGGGAGCGCGAGGCGGGCGGCCCTGACCTGTACCAGCCGGACATCTGGCGCCCCTTCTGGATACACGATCTCGCCGGCCTGGAGAACGAGCTGCGCCTCAACGCGCAGGACAAGTACTCCTATCGCGAGCTGCGGGACTTCGCCGACCAGGTCCGCGACCGGCTGAAGCAATCGCCCTTCGTCGCCCAGATCGACATGGTCGGCGCCCAGGATGAACGGATATGGCTTTCGTATTCGGGGCAGCGCCTGAACCAGTTCGGCATCGCTCCGCAGACCATCGTGGACCGCGTCCGCGCCCGGAACATCAACATGCCCGGGGGCATCGTCGAACTGCCCGATCAGCGCGTCGTGGTGAGGCCCACCGGCGAGTACACCACGGCGGCGGAGCTCGACGGCACCGTGCTGACCCTCTCCCGGGACGGATACCCGCTCTACCTGCGGGATCTGGTGGAGGTGACCCGCGGCTATGTGGACCCCGCGGATGTCCTCAACTATCGCACCGTCAAGGTCGGACCCGACGGCGCGCTCTGGGGCGACTCGCACGCCGATGGCGACGCTTCCGCACCGCCCGACCTCGGGCTCCAGACCGGACGCGCCATCACGCTGTCCGTCCGCCAGGTCAAGGGCACGCACATCGCCGAGTACGACCGCGACGTCACCGCGGCGCTGGAGCACGTCAAGCTCCGCCTGCCCCCTGACCTTCGCGTGGAACGCACCAGCAACGAGCCGGAGGAGGTGCGGCACAAGATCTCCTCGTTCAATCGCAACCTGCTCGAGGCCGTTGTCATCGTGGTCCTCGTGTCGCTCGTGTTCATGGAGTGGCGCAGCGCCCTCCTGGTCGCCATCTGCATTCCGATCACCGTGGCGATGACGCTCGGGTTCTCGCAGCTTCTCAGGATCGACCTTCAGCAAGTCTCCATCGCGGCGCTCATCATCGCGCTGGGATTGCTGGTGGATGCTCCCGTCGTCGCGGCCGACGCGATCAACCGGGAGCTCGCCCACGGTCAACCCAGGGCGATGGCCGCGTGGCTCGGGCCCAAGCGCCTGTCCCGGGCCGTCTTCTATGCGACGCTGACCAACATCGTCGCCTTCCTGCCGCTGCTGCTGGTCAGGGGCAAGACCGGCGACTTCATCTACTCGCTTCCGATCGTCGTCTCCTTCTCGCTGCTCGCGGCCATGCTGGTCGCGTGGACGTTCGCGCCGTTGATGGGCTTCTACATGCTCAGGGGGCAGAAGGGCTTCGAGGGTTCGCACGGGCAGCCGGCCAAGGGGTTCCCACGCCTGTACAAGGCGTTCGTCGAACGGTGCATCGCCCACAGGTACCGCACCACCATCGCGGCGCTGGTCCTGCTCGCCGGGGCGGCGCTGCTCTGTCGGTCCATCGGCACCTCGTTCTTTCCCAAGGACCTGCACGATGTGTTCACGATCAACCTCGATCTGCCGGAGGGCTCGCCGATCCGCGAGACCCGCGACGTCGCGATGGAGACGATTCGCGAAGTCGAAGCGCTCGAGGGCGAGCACATCCGCAGCTACACCACCTTCGTCGGCGCAGGCGGGCCGCGCTTCTGGCTCTCCATCGAACCGGAGCAGCGGGCCGACAACTATGCGCAGATCCTGGTGCACACCACCTCCAAAGAGGAGACCGCGGCGATCGCGGCCCGCCTCAAGGAGGAGCTGCCTCTCCGCATCGCGAGGGCGCGGGTCCGCTGCCAGCAGCTCGAGACCGGCCCGCCCATCGGAGTTCCCATACAACTTCGGATCTACGGCCCGGAAGCCGCCGCACTCCGGCAAATCGCTTCCGACGTGAAGGCGCGGCTTCGGTCCATCCCCGGGACGCTCGACATTCACGATGACTGGGGAGACCCGGTCTTCCAGATGACCCTGAAGATCGACGCCGACCGCACCGCCATGAGCGGCCTGACGCACCAGGATGTCGCCACCGCGGTGGACGCCGGGCTCTCCGGCTACTCCGTCGGGCAGATCCGCGAGCGCGACAAGCTCATCGACATCATGTTGCGACTCAGGCCTTCGGAGCGCACGCGCCTGGACGACCTGTTCAGCCTCCAGGCCGTGAGCACCGGCAGCGGCGTCCGCATGCCGCTCCAGCAACTCGCAGGCTTCGAGCCGCAGGTGGTGACACCCAAGATCCGCCGGCGCGACCACGAGCGGTGCATCACCGTCCGCTGCGACACCGTCGCCGGCGTGCTGCCCAGCCAGATTGTCGATCAGATCCGGCGCGCGCTGCCTTCGGAGTCCCCGCATGGCGCCCCGGCGGTCGATGCAGCGGCCTTCCCGCCTGGCTACCGCTGGGAGTTCGGCGGCGAGAAGTTCGAGCAGGACAAGGGCTTCAAGTCCCTCACCTTGGCGCTCATCGTCTCGTTCATCGCGATCTACCTGGCCCTGGTGCTCCAGTTCAACTCCGCGACCCAGCCGCTGCTGATCTTCGCCGCGGTTCCGTTCGGGATCGTCGGTGGCTTGCTCGGGCTGCTGATCTTCCGATCCTCGTTCGGCTTCATGGCATTCCTGGGTGTGGCGTCGCTGGCCGGGCTCATCATCTCGCACATCATCGTGCTCTTCGACTTCATCGACGAGATGCGTCACAAGGGCGAGCCGCTGCGGCGGGCCGTTGTCGATGCCGGTCTCGCCCGCTTGCGACCCGTGCTCGTGACGGTGCTCGCGTGCGTCGGCGGCCTGATCCCGCTCGCCATGGAGGGCGGTCCGCTCTGGGAGCCGATGTGCTATGTGCAGATCGCCGGGATGCTCGTCGCCACGCTCGTCACGTTGGTCCTTGTTCCCGTGCTCTATGTCGTGTTCGTGGAGGACCTGCACCTCGTGCGTTGGGAGGTCGAGCCCGCGCCACAGGCCGTCGCGGCGCCAGGGTCCGTCCCGCCTCCGGAATCGCAATCCGATCGGAAGCTGATCCATGCGGGACATTGAGTCCACGACCGCGCTCCTGCGGCAGATGAGCGGCATCTCGGACCCGAAGAAGCTGCTGCGCCTCATCCTGGACTCCGCGCGGCGAGACTTCAACGTGCAGCGGGCGATCGTGCTCAGCCGGGAGGGGCTTCAATACCCGCTGTTCAGGGTCGTCCTCACCGCCGGATGCGATGATCAAGCCCCCGGGGCGGCCGCGGACGATCCGGAACTCGTCCACGCGGGAGGACTTCTGGCCGAGCTGCTTTATGCGGGCCGCTTTTCCAGGATGACGCCGATCGTCTCCCACGGCACGGCGCCCTCGCAGGCCCTCCTCGAAGGCTGCCGTTCGCTTGTCGCCTTTCCAATGTACGACCGGGGAGATGCTGTCGGAATGGTCGTTCTGCTCGGGCCATCCGATCAGGAGTGCGGGGCACCGGATCTGTGCGGGCTGGCAATCATGGCGGCGTTGCTCGAGCGCGCGGACCGCGCCTACTCCCTCGCGAAGCAGCTCGAGACGACGTGCCGCGCGCTCGACGCGGAACTCGCCGCGGCAGCGAGTGTCCAGCGCTGGCTCCTTCCGCCTCCCGCTCCGCCCACGCCCAGCGTCGACGTCGCCTCCTTCTACCGGACCGCGCATCACTGCGGCGGCGACTACTACGACGCGGGCACGCTCGCGAACGGCGCCTTCGGCGTCCTGATTGCGGATGTCAGCGGGCACGGCGCCGCCGCGGCCGTGCTGATGGCGATCCTGCGCACCGTCGTGCACGACGAGGTGGATCGAACGCGCCACACCAACCCCGCGGCGCTGCTGGATCATGCGGACGAGCGCTTCTGCGCGATCGGCCTTCCCAGCCGCGGAATGTTCATCACCGCGTTCTCCGGCGTGCTGGACGTGCACACGGGCCGGCTCGCCTACTCCTGCGCCGGACACCCGTCCCCGCGTCTCCTGCGCGCGGCGGACAGGGCTGTAACGCCCATCGCGGGCGCCAACTTGCTCCCGTTGGGGATTCTCGAGGACCGTACTCCCCACGCCGAGGAGATCATCGCCCTCGAGCCCGGCGATCTTCTTCTGTTCTACAGCGACGGCATCACCGAGGCGCGATCGCCGACTGGAGAGTTCTTCGGTGTCGAGCGCCTCGACCAGTTGCTCGGCGAGTTGCCGCAGCCGGCCTCCACCGACGCGGCCGTGCAGGCGATCAGGGAGGCCGTGGATGCATTCTCCGGCGCCGGACCGCCGGCCGACGACCAGACGCTGCTTGCGGTGCGCTGGCGCGAGTGAGATCTGGATCGCGATCCGGGCGCGCGTTCAGGCCAGTTGCCGAGACGAACTGACCAGGACTTCCGCCGACTTCCGATGGCCGACGGGTCGCGAGAAGCGCCTTGTTCAAAGTCGGAGTTCGTTGGTCCGTTGCGATGTTGATCGACGGTTCGTACGCCGCGGGCGCGACGAGCGCCACCTTCGTGATCGCGCTTGGCTGCGGGAGTCCCGCACGTCCGGTTTGATGGACCGCGGCAGGGACGCGGCGTCCCCGTGAGCCGGTTGGCACGAGCGTGGACTTCGACGTGCGCGGCTTCTACGTGTCCCAGTTGATTCTCGCGCCCCACCCAACCCGATTCCGCCGTGAGACACCGCTGTGGGCAGGGGGTCGAACGCATGGAGGTCGACTGGAATCCGTATTGCAGTTGGGCGATCTCGATCCGGCGCTGAATGTCTCATCCGCCGAGTGCGCCATGTGTCGCGCCGGCGGGGTCGCCGAAGCAACACCACCACGGCGTCGGCTGGGACACACACCGTGGGCGACGGATCGACCAGTGAACGAAGACCCGCCATCGGTCAGGGACACGCGCCCCAGGCGCCGAGCAGCATGCCGAGGTCGGCGCCGTCGACCGCTCCGTTTCCGTCGAGGTCGGCGCTTCCGGCCGACCCCCACTGGCCGAGCATCAATCCAAGATCGGCGCCGTCGGCCAGCCCGTTGCCGTCAAGGTCGCCCGGGCACGGCGACGACGTGTCCGAGACCAGCAGGGCACGACCTTCGCCAAGGGACTGGAAGACCGGCCCGCCGCTGCCGTGCAGCCAACGGAAGGTCTTGTTGCTGCCACCGATGCCACGGGCCCACTTCCATGCCGCGGAGTACTGTCCGCTCAGCCCGACGACACCGATGAACCACCGCGGATTGACGGTTGTGTTCGCAGCGAGCGTGAACGGCTGGGCGATCTCCAGCACGTAGTGGGTCAGGCCGCCCGGCCCGGGGCTGGTTGCGATCGCGTTGGTCTCGAACATCACCGTCGGCACCGGCGGTGGGTTCGCGCCACCGTAGTAGAAGGCGCCGAGCGGCTGGTACGCGATCGTGTTGGGGTCCTGCGGCCAGACTTCGATCCGGAAGCCAATCTCGCTGACGCCCGTCCCCCACCACTCGAGATGGTCGATCGTCTTCGGGGCGGCGATCGTGAAGTCGGTCCAGCAAACCGTGTCAAGGTCGGAGTCGTTTCCGTCCGGGCCCGGGTCGATCCACAAGTGCGACTCTCGCATGGTCCCGCTGGCGACCGGCTGGGAATCGACGATCACGGCGGCCTGCGCAGCGGGGGCGACGGCGGCAACTCCGGCAATGAACACGGCAAGCGTGTTGACGATGTGATGGCGAGCGGTCATGGCGTGCGGTCCTCTCGGAAGAGATACTCATTGGCGGCGGGCCACCTGATACGGATTCCAGTCGAACTCCACGCATTCGGCCCCTTGCCCACAGCGGCGCCTCGCGGCGGAACTGGGCTGGGTGGGGCGCGAGAGTCAACTGGGACGCGCATGAGGTTCCGCCCAGGGAACAGCATGACGTGCCCGCAGCGCCGCCTGCACGCATTGCAGCGGAGGTCCGACCGGTCCGGACGACGACGATGGCGGTTGCCCCTCCTTGTTCCGTTGCTATGTTGGTCGGACGATCCCAAGGGAGTCACCATGCCCCGTTCCCACGCTGCCCGCCCCGCGACGATCTGCGCCGCCCCGTTCGTCACGTGCCTGCTCGCCTTTGTCGGCCCTGTCGAGCCGGCCGCGGCCTGCATCCAGGAGGACCTTGACGCGTCGGGCGCCGTGGACGGCGCCGACCTCGGACTCCTGTTGGCGCAGTGGGGCCCCGCGGCCAAGCACACCGCGGCCGATCTCAATGGCGACGGCGTCGTGGACGCCGCCGATCTGGGGCTGCTGTTGGCCGCGTGGGGCGACGTACCGCCCGTCGCCTGTCTGGGCATCAGCGGCGTCAGCCCATCCTCTGGAACGGTGGGCGCGGAGATCACCCTCGCCGGCACCTTTCCGGATCCCGACCTGCTCGACTACTCGCTCATCGCGAAAAGCGCTGACGGTGTCGTGGTGCCGTTCGAAGTGACCGGGCTGAGCCCCGATTCGCTCACCGCTCGCATCGGCCCGTACCCCGCGGGCACGACGAGCGCCACCTTCGTGATCGCGCTGGGCTGCGGGAATCCCGTGCCGGTGGATCGACTCCCGGCCGGCTTCGAGTACTCCACCGATCCCGTCTGGGTCTGGACCTGGGAGAGCGGTCCCGTGGCGTCGTCGGTCGAGTTTCACTTCGACGCGCCGGCGGCGCCGATCGACGGAACGTTCTTTGGTTCGATCAGCGAGTCCGGCCTGGTCGTCGCCGTGAACGGAGACTGCGCCGCGAACACGGCCTTCGACATCTGGATTCACGCCCGGCACGAGCCCAGCGGTGCCAACGATCCCTTCGCGGCCGTCGCCTTGCACATTCCGCAAGCGAAGCTCCAGCAGAGGCGCGATGCCCTCACCTGCGCCGAGGCGCTGTGCAATCTGATCAACTCCGTCTACCTCGCGCAGTCGCCCAATCCAATCAAGGGAGACTGCACGGTCCAGATCACGGCAGATGGATTCATCCTCGGCTCGTACGTCGATGAGATCGACGTCAACTCGGGGGCGTTCATCGTGCAGGGGACGGGTGGGTGAGGTGATTCACGGCGTGCCGCTTGGTTGCGGCGAAACAGGTGATTGCCGCAGGTTGCTTCGCGTGACCTTCGTTCGTCGTATCGCCAGCGCGGGTACTGCGGTCGCGGCGCCTCTGGACGAGCCCGCACGCTCCCCATTGCGCCATTGCACCGCGGCGAGGGCGCCCGACCCCGCCGAGACGAATCGACACGAGCGGCTGTATCGCCGCCTGGCGACCGCACGTCCGCTGAAGTGATACACAATCGCGACCTGCCGCCGGCAGCGCTGCGGAGCGAGGACGCGGTACGATCATCCATGAGCGTCGCGGTCCGTCAAGAGGGCGATTCGGCACAACGGAGGAGTTCAATGCAGAGTGTGTCCAAGCGCGTGTTGCTGGCGGTCGCGACGATTGCAATCGCCTCGTGGGTCCGGCCGTGCATCGCCGGCGTGTATTACTACCGGCTCACGAAGGCGGGCGTGTACACGCAGACGTCGACTGCGGCGCCGGCGGCGGCGACCTATTGGTACTGGGCGGCGGAGGTGTTCTGCGACACGCCGAGTTTCTTCGACGAGGTGTTGGCCGACCTGCCCGGCACGACTCCGGACCAGCTCGTGCCGCCGTCGAACGCGACGGATTACACCAAAAGCGCCACCTTCACGTCCAAGGCCGGGCTCGACGCGTTCGCGGGCAACGGCGACTACACGATTTACGGGTACAACGATGACGTGCTTGCCGGGCAAGGATCCGTGAACGTGCCGGGCGACCTGTATCCGACAGCCCTGCCGTCGCTCACCGGCGACACGTTCACGCGGCTCCAGGGCATGAACCCGTTCGCTCCGTTCGTCATGAACATCAGCACGTGGTCGCTTCCTCCCGGCGCGGCCTCGGGGTACATCCAGTGGCGCATCTACGACAACACCGGTGACCCGCGGTACGTCATGGGCTTCTTCTCTCCCGGCACGACGTCCCTGGTCATTCCGGCGTGCACGCTCAGCGCCGGTCGACCCTACAAGATCGAGCTGACTTATGTTGCGGAAACCGAGGTATCGAACGCCGGCTTCGACGGCGCCACCTCGGACGTCGCGTTCCTGTATTGGCTCTACGCCGACTTCTCCACGATGTCGTGGAGCTTCGACCAGCCGCGACAGTTGGACGTGTTCGGCTTCGAGGGCCTCGCCGAGGGATCGCCGATCAGCACGACGTACGCCGATTCCGGACTGACGTTCTCCCTCGACGGTCAGCCGGGGCAGGCCCCCGTCGCGATGACCGCCGGCGCACCGGTCGTCGGGTTCAGCGGGCTCACCGCGGACGGCCCGGTCACCGCGGGAACGTCGGCGCTGACCGATCCTCCCGCCGGCGGCAATGTCGCCGCCGGGGCCGACGTGCGGCTGACCGTCGATCCGCCGACAACGTCCGTGCGGTTCTCGATCATCGACATCGACGGAAACGAGTCGATCACGTGCGACGCGTTCAACGGCGACACCATCGTGGCGTCGATGACCCGGTCGTCGCCGAGCACCTCCACGGGCAACGGCGTGAGTACCGAGTTTGCGCTGGTGGCGCCAGCGATCACCTCGGTCCGAGTGGACGTGCCGGCGGCGTGCGACTGGGCGATGGATCACGTGCGGGTCGCGCGGCCGTGCCTGCTCGACGAATGTAAACCCGTGGTACGCGTGAGCCAGGAGACCACGCCCGGCGCGGGCAACTTCGACGCCAACGTGCTGGGCTACGCCGTTGCCTATGAAGCTCCCGGCAGTGCCGCGCAGCTCTACAACTACGGCGGGGCGCTCATCCTTCCCGGCGTCCCGCTGGTGAACGACCGTTCGTCGATGCTCGTCGCCAGCACGACCGAAGGGCTCTGCCTGGTGGTGGCACATGATCGCACTTCCAGTGGCAGCGGCGGCCGCGCCGAAATGCAATTTATGTTTGGCGCCGCCAGTGGGCCGCCGGCATTCCTCGTGCAGGACGATCCCACGGCGACCGACGTCAACGACACCTACGTCATCGACGGAAACACCGTCCGCACCACGAGCCAGTGGGGCACAGCGGGCATGGACGGTTTCGTGCTGAGCGGACTCAAGCCGGGAGGGACCGTGCTGGCGTCCTTCTCCAACGTCGACGCCAACTCTTCGACGGCGACGATCTCCGGGCTCTCCTACTGGATCATGGCATCCGGCGACTTCACGCAGTTCCCTCTGAAGCTGGCGGCGGACCGGCGCGTGCGCCTCGAGATCCTCCCCGCGCCGGAATGCCCCGCCGACCTCGCTCCGCCCGGAGGCGCGCCCGATGGCATGGTCAACGGCGCGGACCTGGGCATTCTTCTGTCGTCATGGGGTCCGTGCCCCGGCTGCGCCGCCGACATCAATGGCGACGGCGTGGTGGACGGATCGGATCTCGGCTTGCTGCTGGCCGCGTGGGGTGCTTGCTCGCCATGAGTCGGACGGCCAGAAACGCAGATCATCACGTCGGGCGCGCTCCGCGTGCCCGACCCACGCACCCGCGCGCGAACCACGTCGCGCGCGCAGATGTGGACACACACATTCGCCGGTAGACCCCCGCGGGCCGGAGAAGCCGGAGAGGTGTGTCCAGTCGGCTGCAGTCGTCGGCTGCAGTCGGCTCACAGGTTTCAATTCCGCCGGCCGCGGAGGCGGCATGATCAAACTGTCCGCGCGACCGGGGCAAGCTCAATCGTCGCATGGGACGGCGGCGCGGACGATCCCACGGAGTTCAGCTTCAACGTCGATCCGAGCGAAATGTACGACCCGATCAACTGGGATCAGACCGTCCAGGACAGCGGCCGCGTCGGTCACCTCGTTCACAGCTCCGACTGGTTCGGCACGAACCCCGGCGCGAACACGACCGGCTTCACCGTCACCGAGACATACACCGTGATGAAGCCGGCGGGCGCCGGCTACGCCAAGGGAAACGAGTTCTCGACGCTCTCGCTGCACGTGACCGGCGTCGGGGGCACCGTGCCGTTTCAGTTCTTCGGCGCCCTCACCGAAACCGGCGCCAACGCCAGCGGCGAGATCAAGCTGACTGGCCCGGGCGTCAACGTGACCCACAACACCACGAAAACCTGGGACCAGACGGTCAACTTGAGCAACGGCGACTACTTCCTCACGATCAGCGTGAACGTGGCCGTCGACACCACTCCCGCGGCGACCAAGTCCGTCTCCCTCGCCGTCACGCTCCAGCAAGGCGCGGCGTGTCCCGGCGACATCAATCACGACGGCACCGTCAACGGAGCCGACCTGGGACTGCTCCTGGGCAACTGGGGGGCCTACTGACGAGGCCACCGCCGTCTCACCACCCTAATCAGCCCGTGGCGAAAGTCATGCTGCCTGCAACCGTGCCCATTCCCGCATGGCTGCGTCGCCGTCGCTTGCGGTAGATTCCTTGGAACACAGCGGCGCGACGGCTCCTTGCCCTGCGGAAGCGGACTTGGTTTCGGCGACGCAGCACTTTCGCCACGGGCTGCTATGTTCCGCCGCCTGCTGCGAGCGCGAGATGGCGTCGCCGTACAGGACGTCGATCTGCGTGTCGCGCACCTGTCGAGCGAGGGCCACGGCTTGGGGCCACTCCTCGAAGAGCGCCGAATCGATTGCAGCGCGCATCGCGGGCGGCACGTTCTCGTCGCCGATCGCCGCAGTGAGGTCGTACGGATGGCCGCCGCCACGGGCGATGTCGACGTCGCGCATGAGCCGTGTCAGCGCGGTGCGCCGCGCTCCCTCGCTCGCCGCGCTCGAAAGGCCGGAGTGCCGCACCACGTCGCCGACGTCGTACAACTGGAACATCGCCGGCCCCGAAGCGTGTCGGGGCACCGCGCGCTGCGTCCGTCGCCAGTCGCGGAGGCGTTCGGCCGCGGTGCGCGACTCGTCGGGGAGCGCTGCGGCAAGATCGTTGAACAGGGTCTCCTCGACCGCTTCGGCCGCGCCGCGCGCACGTCGGATCACCTGAAGCGCGCTGTCGACCTCCGACAATCCAAGGTATCGCCGGACGTCCGAACCGACCGCCTTGTGCAGCGCCGCCCGAAATCTCGTCTGCTCCGAATCGAATCGTTCGATCGCGCGTCGATAGGCGTCGACGGGCACGAGTGGAGCGATCTTGACGCCCGTGACGAAATAGGTAGCTGTGCCGAATAACCGAGGCGCTGCGCAATTTGATCAACTCCGTCTACCTCGCGCAGTCGCCCAATCCAATCAAGGGAGACTGCACGGTCCAGATCATGGCGGATGGATTCATCCTCGGCTCGTACGTCGATGAGATCGACGTCAATTCGGGGCCTTTGTCGTGCAGGGGACGGGCGGATGAGGTGATTCCCCGCGCGCTGGCTGGTCGCGGGGAAACAGGTGGCTGCCGCAGGTCGCTTCGCGCGACCATCCTTCGCCGTGTCGCCGACGCGGGCACTGCGGTCGCGGCGCCTCCGGACGAACCCGCACGCCCACCATTGCGCCGTTGCATCGCGGCGACCGCGCCGACCCCGCCGAGTCGAATCGACACAAGCGGCTGTATCACCGCCGGGCGACCGCACCTCTGCTGAAGTGACACGGGTTCCAGTGGAACTCCGTGCGTTCGACCTCTTGCCCTCAGCGGCGTCTCACGGCGGAATTGGGTTGGGTGCGGCGCGAGGATCAACTGGGACGCGCATCACACTCCTCCATCTTCGAAGGGATCCTCACGATGAAAGCATGTGGAACCATCTCGTCGGTCGCGGCATCGCTGGCGCTGCTGGTCACCAGCACCGTCGGCGCACAGACCATCTTCGTCGACACGGCCAACGACGTGATCGACTTCGGCGGCGCGCAGCAGGTCGCGGACCTGCCCGGTCCGGATGGCAAGATCTCGCTCGCCGAAGCGGGGCTGGCCTCGGACAACACGCCCGGCGTGCAGACCATCGGCTTCCACGTTCCGCAAGGCGAATGGGACTATCAATGGCTCTATCCCGGACGCGCAGTGCTGAAGCCGTTCCTGGGATTCCGTGTCTTCCAGACCGCGATCATCGACGGCACGACGCAGACGGCCTTCACCGGCGAGACGAACCCCGACGGCGGATGCGAAGTCGTGATCTGGAGCGGGACGTATCTCATCGACAACGTGGGCGGCGTGATCCGCGGCCTCGATCACTCGAGCATCTCGGTCAGTGGCGGCTCGGCCAACGTGGTCCAGGGCAACACCGAAAGCGGCATCGAGGTGTACGACTCGCCGTTCACGCTGATCG
The DNA here is from genome assembly GCA_046350555.1 of Phycisphaerales bacterium. Taxonomy (GTDB): domain Bacteria; phylum Planctomycetota; class Phycisphaerae; order Phycisphaerales; family SM1A02; genus JAXMAF01. The sequence continues at coordinate 164,719 of JAXMAF010000010.1, read as the reverse complement.
GCGGAACGAATCCCGGCGAGGGCAACACGGCGGGCACGATCAAGATCGACCGCACGAGCAACAACGTGGTCGTCGGGAACAGGACGACCCGCGTGCGCGTGCTCGGTTGGGTCGGCGGCGGCCAGCCGGCGACGAACAACCGCATTGGCGGACCGACGCTCGCCGAACGCAACTACATCACCGGCTATGGAACATGGAGCGAGGGCTGCCCCGGCGGAACAACGGTGCAGATCTTCGATTCGATCGGCACGATCGTCGAGAACAACTGGATCGGCACCACGCCCGACGGGCTCGCGCAAGGCAGCCTCGCCTCGACGGTCGGAGTCGGTCTCGAAGGCGAGAACCATGACACGATCATCCGCAACAACCGGATCGCGGGGATCCTCGGCCACGGCACGGGACCGCACTGCGTGGGCTGGCTGGTCGGCAGCGCCATCGATGTCTACGGAACTGGAAGCGGCGTCTCGATCGTCGGCAACGTGATCGGACTGAACGCCAACGACGAGCCGGTGCTGGGCAGCGTCACGGGCATCTCCACGACCAACTACTACCTCGGGCCGGTGCAGGGTGTCACCATCGGCGGAACGTCCGCGGGAGAGGGCAACGAGATCGCCGGGCATCTTGGCTCCGGCGTCACCGTGGCCAACACGTTTTCGGGAGTCCGCATCACGGGCAATTCGATCCACGACAACGGGGCGCTGGGCATCGACCTCATCACCAACGGATTGCAGACCGGTGTGACGCCGAACGACCCGCTCGATGCCGACACCGGCGGCAACGGGCTCCAGAACTACCCGGTGATGCTCAGCGCCGGCAGCGGCTTGGCGACCACGAGCGTCGCGGGCACGCTCGACTCGCTCCCCGGCAAGTCGTTCAGCCTCGAGTTCTTCGCCAGCGCCGCCTGCGATCCGTCGGGCTTCGGCGAAGGCCGGACGTTCCTCGGTGCGGTGGAGGTCACGACCAACGCCGCTGGCAGCACGACGTTCGACGCCTTGCTGCCCGTCGCGGCAGGTGCCGGCGCGTTCGTGACGGCCACCGCAACGCTGCTGTCGACCGGCAGCACATCCGAGTTCTCCGCCTGCGTGCAGGCCAGCGCGGAACACGTGGGCGATGTCGACGGCGACGGCGATGTCGACGGCGCTGATCTTGGAATGCTGCTCGGCGCGTGGGGAGCATGCGCCGCGTGCCCGGCGGATCTCAATGGCGACGGCGTCGTCGATGGCGCCGACCTGGGCGTCCTGATGGCCAATTGGGGTTGATCTGTGATCGCGCGACGGTCGTCGTGGATCGATCGGGTCGATCGTGCGGGTGTGTCGTGAAGGGAATGAGGAATCAGGAATCAGGAATTGGGAGTCCGGGACGCGTGGGGTGCAGCAGCTCCAACCCTGTCGATGCGCCAGGCGCGGCAGTGTCACAACGTGGGATTCACAATGGCCCCCTGCGGGTCACGAGAGGAACAGCCATCATGATTGACTCGCTTCTGTCGGCAACGCGGCCGAGCCGCAGCTCCCGTGTGCGCGGAGACGATTGGCCAGATTCATCCCGAGCCGCGGGGACTCTGCATCGGCGCGGTACGGACGCGTCCGCCCGCCTCCTCCTTGGTTGCCTCGCCATCTGTGCACTCCAGACCGTCGTTCCCATGGCGTCCGCGGCGCCGCGCGGCGACGCCGACAGCGGATCCTGGAAGGTCACGATCACCGACCTCGGACTTCTCCCCGGTGGCATCTACGCGTCGGCCTACGCGATCAACGACACCGGCAAGATCGTCGGCATGGCCTATGACGCAAGCTTCCAGTTGAAGACCGTGCAATGGGTGAACGGGCAGATCTCCACCATTCCCGGGCTCAGCCCATCCGCAGCATCCGTGCCCGACGACGTCAATGACGCAGGTGAGATCTCGGGGAGGCAACTTGTGTATTCCGGTGGCATCTACTACGGCATCTATTGGGACGCGCAGAACAACCCGTTTGCGCTCGAGGCGATCCCCGGCGGATTGTCCAACCTCGTGCGGGCGCACGCGATCAATGCCGCCGGCCAGATCGCGGGGATGGGCCAGCAGGGGCCGCCCGACTTCTGGGGACATGCGGCCGTCTGGCTGAAGGAATCCCTCCAGTCCGACCTCGGCTTCATGGGCGGCGGGCACTTCTCGGAGGCCTACGGCATCAATGACGCCGGCGACGTCGTCGGGGTGGCGACGATCGCCAACACGAACACGCACGCCTTCCTGTGGAAGGACGGCCAGTTCACCGATCTCAGCACCTGGAGCGGCGGCGGCGCGACTTCGATCGCCTACGCCATCAACAACCACGGCGAGATCGTGGGTCTCAACGCGAACGTCGCCGCGATCTGGAAGGACGGCGCCGTGCATCCACTCTCGATGCCACCGGGCGTCTCGGCCTACACGCCGGCCATCGACATCAATGATGCCGGCGACATCATCGCCACGGGTTCCAAGGGATACCCCATCGATGTCGGCGTCCTCTGGCGCAACGGCGAAGCGATCGATCTTGGCACGCTGCCTGGCGGCACGATCAGCCGGGCGCGGCGCGTCAACGCCGCAGGCGAGGTCGTGGGCGAGGCCAACGCCGCCGATGGATATTTCCACGCGGTGAAGTGGGTGGTCGCTCCGGCTTCGCAGCCAGGCGACATCGACGGCGACGGCGATGTTGACGGCGCCGATCTCGGCCTCCTGCTCGGCGTGTGGGGACCGTGTGCCGGATGCCCGGCGGACCTGGACGGCGACGGTGCCGTGGGAGCGGCCGACCTCGGGATCGTCCTGGCCCATTGGAGCTGATGCAGCATTGTTACGCTTCAAGGATCTGACCTAGCCGACCAACGAGCGGGCGGCGTGCGGCATGACCCTGCCCTGCCGCGCGACGCGCGTCGCACGCTCGAAGATCGGGCCGACGACGGCGAACTTCCTGCCAGGCAGACGGCCCTCGCCACGCGCCGGTCGAGGCGACGGAGCGGCCGACGGTGCCGGATCCTCTCGCCCGCCGCCTGACACGCGTCCCAGTTGACTCTCGCGCCCCACCCAACCCAATTCCGTCGCGAGACGCCGCGGTGGGCAAGGAGTCGAGCGCACGGAGGTCCAGTGGAGTCCGTATGATGCCCAAACATTGGCATCTGTTGCCGAGATCGCGCGGAAACGGGGACCTGAACGGGGATGGGATCGTGAACGGAGCGGGCCTTGCTAACCTGATTGGGTCGTGGGGCGGCCGTCCATAGGAGAACGGCGCGGCGCTGGTGGCGTGTGCAACACACCGCGAGAACTCCACGTCCGGCGCGCCGCTCCGACATGCTTCCGCGATGGAACCGATCAAGATCTACGAATACCTCATGAAGACGCGCGAGCGCGTGCTCGACGCGGTGCGGCCCCTTGCGCCGACGCAGTATCAACACGAGTGCTCGTTCGGCCTCAAGACCATCGGCGCGACCCTCGCGCACATCATGCTCTCGGAGTGGTACTACATCGAGCGCTTCGATGGCCGCACCGTGCCGCCCTACGAGCAATGGCCGATCCAGTACGAGCACCCGCCCTCGCTGGATGTCATCGAGCGAACCTGGCGCGAGCAGGCGACGCGCATCCGCGCGACGATCGCCGCCGAGCGCGACTGGAATCGCCCGGTCGCCTGGCTGGGCTTTCCCGACGAGGCGGGCAGACGGTTCCACATCGTCGCGACGGCCGGCGACCTCTTCACGCAACTGGCGCTGCATGAGGTCCATCATCGCGCACAGCTCATGGCGATGCTGCGCGAGCTCGGCACGCCGTTGGAGGACCTCGACTACAACGCCCTCATGTTCGAGCGGCGGGAGGCGACGTGATGGGCGACTCGATCCCGGCCCGGCGGGTCCTTGCCGTCCTGATTGTCATGCCCTGCGCGGCGGGCGCGAGCCAGCGTCCGGATCGCACGACGAGGGAGCTCGCGTGATACGCGTCCCAGTTGAATCTCGCTCCCCACCCAACCCAGTTCCGCCGTGAGACGCCGCTGTGGGCAGGGGTCGGACGCGTGGAGGTCTACTGGAATCCGTATGAAGTGCGGGCGGCTTGACGAAGCCTCGCGACGATCTCCTCAGGCTTGTGACGCCTCCGCTTGCCTTGACCTGCCGTCGAGAGACTTCTTTCTCAGGGCCGTGTGGCCTTTGAAGTCCCTCACACATTGGTTGGCCCTTTCTTGGGGGCCGGTCACAGATGCAGCGCCACGGTCAGACGGCCACTCTAAACTGCACGCTGTCGACTTCGGTCATCCGCGTGGACGCATCGAGAATCTCGAGTCCAACCAGGTTGCCCTGGGCGTCGTAGTCAAGAATCACGCCGGGCTTGTCTTCGTCGCTCTCGCTGACGGGTCCCGCGGTGAACTGCACGCGCAACGAGTCGCTGCGCTGGTCATAAGTCACTCTCATGGCTTCTTCCGGTGCTTGTGGATCTTGCTCGTTCGGTACGCCGTGACGACTTCCGGCGGCTGTCGATCGATGTCGACGAACACTCTGAAGAGGTACTCCATGTTGTCACCCGCGTTCCTGCCGGTAGCGTCGGTCGTGATCATACGCTGCGCCACCACCCGGCCGGGACGCACGGTCATGACCGTTTCAGGATCGACCAGGACGTGGCGCACCTGCTCCTCAGTGATACCGCGAATCGACATCTGCTCGAGTGCGTGACCTCGAATCACCGAGGCCGTCAGTTCCCAGCGCTGCTCCTCTGGCGTGCTCACACCGACACCTCCACGATGGTCATCGTGTCGTTGCCGAAGATGCGATCGACGCGTGGTGCCCGAGTGCCGGCTTCGGCGTAGACCACGTGGCTACTCCTCATACGGATTCCAGTGGACCTCCATGCGTTCGACCCCTTGCCCATCGCGGCGTCTCGCGGCGGAACTGGGTGGGGCGCAAGAATCAACTGGCACGCGCACCAGACGCGGAAAAGTGGTCAGGATTCCTCCCCGACCCCCGCTACGCCTTCCCAACCTCCGGCAACTCGAACCCCGGCCGATACGCGCGGCGCACGATCGACTTTGTCGCCTCGTCGTGGTTCGTGAAGGAGAGCGTCGCCTTGTTCCAGCGGAGCTCGGTGCCGGGGTAGCGCGCCGCCTTCGCGCAGAGCAAGCCCGCCTCGGCCATGCGCGCGCCGGCCGCGAAGGGTGTCTGCACGAACGCGTCGGACTTGCCAAGAATCCGGTCGACCCACGAGTGCCAGTGGTTCCGGGCGACGATCTCGCCCTGCCCGGGGATCGTCTTCCAATCGACGGGCTTGCCATCGCGCCACACCTCGATCTCGCCCTCGGGCTGGACATACAGCACGCCGCCTTCGCAGACGACGAGCGTGCCGAGCGATGGGAACTGGCCCGGCGGAAGTCCCAGCGCGGCTCGCGACGGCGCCTGGCCCTTGTCGCGGTAATGCACGACGAACTCGGGGCGCGCGAAGCGCTCGCCGCCGCCGGGATAGGTCAGTGTCGACGAGACATGCTGGGCGTGATAGAAGTCGCTCGGCGTGCGCGTCTGCGAGAGCACCGCGATCGGCGACGGCAGGTCGTAGGCGAAGTAGAGAACGTCGAGCAGGTGCGTGCACCAGTCGCCGAGCTGGCCGGTGCCGTAGTCCCACGACGAGCGCCAGCGCACCGGCGCGAGCCCTTCGCGGAACGGGGCGTCGTTGGCGACCCCGAGCCAAAGTTGCCAGTCGAGGTTCGCCGGCGGTGGTGACGGATCCTTCAATCCACCGTAATAGAAGTATCCATCGCCTTGATCCGGCGGACCGCTCACCCAGACGTGCGCCTCGATCGCCTTGCCGAGGAGGCCGCGCCGCAGGATGTCGACGGCATGCTGTCGCCCGGCCGGACCCATGCGCTGGTTGCCGACCTGGGTCACCAGATCGGGCCGGGCCTTCATCGCGTTCTCGATCGCGACGACCTCCGACAATTGCTGCACCAGCGGCTTCTGGCCATAGACATGCTTGCCCGCCTTGAGCGCCGTGATGTCGATGAGCGCGTGGTTGTGGTCGGGCGTGCAGACGACGACGGCGTCGAACTTGTCCGCGTGCTTGTCGAACGCCTCGCGGAAGTCGCGGCAGGTGAACGCCTGCGGTCGATCCTTCGCCACCGCGGCGAGGGCATCGGCATCCACGTCGCAGAGACCGATGAAGACCACGTCGGGATGGGCCTCGAGCTGGCTGCGATCTGCGGGCGCGATCGTTCCGCCAACGCCCACGTGCAGGAGCTGGAGCTTCGAGAGCTTCCCGCGGGAGGGCGTGCGCCGGGGCGCTGGCGCGGCGGCGAGGAGCGATCCGACGGCAAGCGAACCGGCGGTCGCGGCGGTGGCTTGGATCATGGCGCGGCGCGTGAGCATGGGTCGGTCTCCAAGGTGCATGGCTCGATGCAAGGGGCCAGGCGCACGACGCCTGGAAGCGGCGCATGCTACCGGCGCGACCCCGGGCCTCCAGCAACAATCCAAGGTCGACGGCGCAGTGCCGAGACAGAACCTAACCTGCGTGGTGCGCCGCATCCGCTTCGTCTCGATCGCCTTCGCCGCCGGCGCCGCGGGCTGCACGGTCACCGCGATGAAGCCGACCGAGGCGGACCGCAACCGCGAGCTGGTGCAGCAGCTCCAGAAGGAAGTCTCGCAGCTCGAGCGGCGCAACGCCGAACTCGAGTCGGCGCTCGGCGCCGCGCGCCGGCAGGCGCTTCCCGCGGCGGCGACGATCGATGCCGAGACGATGGCCGCCGCGCCGTTCGCCGCGACGCTCAGGATCGGTCGCTTCAGCGGATTGGTGGACGAGTCAAAGGACGGCAAGCCGGACCTGCTGCGGCTCTACCTCGAGCCGCGCGACGGTCAGGACCGGACCGTGCAGGTCGCCGGCCGCGCCGTCGTCACGGTCGTGCAGCGCCAGTCCGACGGCAGCGAGCTCGAGGTCGGGAGCGCGGCGCTCGATCCAGCCGCGTGGCGGCGTGCGTTCGTCAGCGGCTTCATGGGCTCGTACTACAGCGTCGACGTTCCCCTCTCGGCGACGATCGACCCGCGCTCGCCCGTGCTGGTGCGCGCCGCGCTCGACGATGCTTTCACCGGTCGGACGCTGCGGACCGAGGGCCCGCTTCGATTCGACGCCTCGCTCGACGCCGCGCCGTATCCTGACTCCGCGCGGCGGTCGCCCGCCGACTCGCTCTGACTCGCGTGGCTCCCCTTCCCTTCATGCCCCACGTCATGTCCAGCATGGTTCGTCGCGGCGCGCTGATCGTCGCCATCGCGGGCACGGGAACGTGCGTCGTCGGCTGCCAGAAGCCGCTCTTTCCGGAAGGCACGCCACGAACGCCCTTCGAGCTGCATGACAAGATGCGCGACCGGTACCGCCCGACCGAGGAACCGGACGTCTTCGGTCGGCCGCAGCCCGCCTTGCGGGCCCGTCTCGGGCAGAACCCGGACTGACCGTTCGCGGCCAGCCCGGCCGGGTGTCCGAAGTGGTCGCAAAAAGTCGGATTCCGGCCGACAAATCCTTCTCGACCGGCCCGATCCCTGCCGATACACCTGTTATCGTTCCGACTGCGCGGTCGCCGCCGCGGGGTGCGCCTCGCGGCGCTCCGCGCGAAGGCGCCACGTCGGCGGGAATGAACGTTCATCTCGCGACACCCACCGATCGCCCGCGCCGAACCCTGGCCTCCGATGCTCCGTCGAACCTCTCGTCGCACCCGTGTCGTCTGGGCCGCCTTCGGCGGTGCGATGACGTTGGTGACCGGATTGCTGCTTCTCGGCGGAGGCGGCGGCGATGGCGGACCGCGCGGCTTTGTCGCGGCGGCGTCGGCGCCATCCGAGACGATCGCCGCATCGTGGGACGGCGCGGCGAACGATCCGATCGCTCCGCGCGAGGCTGCCCTGGATCGCGGCCGCTGGACGAGCATCGTGATCCATCACTCGGGAAGCCCCGCGGGGGACGCCGAGTCGATCGAGCGCGAGCATCTCTCCTACGGCTTCGCCGGACTGGGATACCACTTCATCATCGGCAACGGGCACGGCCTCGGCGACGGAACGATCTTCGTCGGGCCGCGCTGGAACCGCCAGCAGCCGGGTGCGCACGCGTCGGGTCCGCAGGGTGCCTGGCTGAACGAGCATTCCATCGGAATCTGCCTCGTGGGCAACGGCGACCGACGATCCTTCAGCGACCGACAGATCCGCGAACTCGTCGCGCTCGTGCGGCGCCTCCAGCAGACGCTGGGAATTCCCGCGACCGAGGTGCACCTGCATTCCGACGTCGCGTCGACGACAAGCCCGGGCCGCTTCTTCCCGGTCGCCGAGTTCGAGTCGCAGCTCTGGCGGTAGGCGCCGCACCGGCGACGGTGACGCCCGACGCGGCCCGTGCACGCGCAGGCGACGGCCTGTTGCAGCGCACGCCGGCACCGACCACGCTCCGCCACCGCCGACCCCCGGACCCACCGACGTCCCGGGCCTGCGGTCGGTGCCACGACGAACACGGATTCCAGCGGACCTCCACGCGTTCGACCCGTTGCGGCCCGTGGCGGAGCGCGGGAGCCATGGGCCGGGACGCGGGTGCGGGGCCCGGCCGCACGCCCGCTCCGAGCCGGCGGGCGCACCTCATGCACTTCGTGTGCGTCATGCGCCTCATGCCGCGACCGATGCGCAGGAAGTCGTCTATCATGCCAACCTCGGTCTTTCCAGAACCGTTTTCATGTTTCGGCGGCTCCAACCGCGCCCACCTCGCACGCCTTGCATGACCACGGGAACCCTGCTGTTTGGCTATCGAGTCCTCGCCAAGATCGGCACTGGTGCCGCGTCGGAGCTCTATGCCGTGCAGGATCCGAAGAGCAAGCAGGTCTGGGCGCTCAAGCACGTCGTCAAGCACACGGAGAAGGACCAGCGCTTCATCGAACAGGTGGAGACCGAGCACCACGTCGGAAGCAAGCTGCGCCATCCGAACATTCGGGCGACGCACAAGCTCATCAAGAGCCGCAAGCTCTTCAAGGTCACGGAGATCGCGCTGCTCATGGAGCTCGTGGATGCGGCGAGCATCGATCAACGCCTGCCCAAGAGCCAGCGCCAGGCCGTCGAGATCTTCATCCAGACGGCGCGCGGCCTCGCCCACATGCACAGCCGCGGCTACGTCCACGCCGACATCAAGCCGACGAACATCCTCGTGGGCGATGACGGCGTCGTGAAGATCATCGACCTCGGCCAGGCGTGCTCGATCGGAACCGTGAAGAAGCGCATCCAGGGCACGCCCGGCTACATGGCGCCGGAGCAGGCGCACCGCGGCGAGATCACGCCTCGGACGGACATCTACAACCTCGGCGCGACGATGTACTGGATCCTGGTCGGCGAGGTGATCCCGACCTCGCTGCCGCCGAAGGACGATCGCGACGGGCTCTATTCCGGCGCCATCGACGCCGAGCGGATCGAGGCGCCGGTGCCGCCGCACGTGAGGAATCCGCGGATTCACAAGCTGCTCTCGCAGCAGATCCTCGACTGCGTGAGGCCCGACGAGCGCGACCGGCCCGAGTCGATGGAGCTGGTCGTGAATCGGCTCGAGCTCATCCGCGACCTGCTCGACGCGCCGAACGAGTCGACGCCGCCTGACGAGGACACGGTCTTCTGAGCACGAGGCGGGGGCCGGCCGGGCCTCGTTCGCGCGGCGCACCGGCGCGCCGGGCAATCTCGGCCGCGGCCGGCGCGCCGCGGGTCGATACGATTGCCTCCATGTCAGCGTCGACGGCGCCGTGCATCGCCACATGCCCCTGCTGCCTCCTGCGACAGGCCTTGCCTGGCACCGCGACGGCTCGCCATGCGCGATTCGCCTGCGTCCGCTGCGGCGCGGCGCTTCACGGACCGATGGACCTGGACCTGGCGCGCCGGCGCGTCCGGGCGTTCGCCATCGCGGCGCTGGTGCTCTATCCGCTCGCCGTCGGACTACCCGTCATGGGCGTCGAGCGATTCGGCCACGTGCACGAGGCCGGGATCCTCGGCGGCGGCGTCGATCTGCTGCTCGGCGGGGAGATCGCCCTTGGATTGCTGGTGCTCGTCTGTTCCGTGATCGTGCCGCTGGTCAAGCTGACCGGCCTGCTGGTGCTCGTGGGCGCGCGCCGCATCGAGGGCCGCGCCGCGGGACGGATGTACCGCTTCATCGAAGGCACCGGCCGCTGGGGAATGCTCGACGTGCTGCTGGTGGCCATGCTCGCCGCGCTCGTCAAGCTCGGCGATCTCGTGCAGATCCACGTCGGTGTCGGCGCCGTCGTCTTCGTGGCGTGCGTCGCGCTGAGCCTCTTCGCGTCGATGTCCTTCGACCCCCGCATCGTCTTCGGTCCGGGCGCGGAGGCGACCCGATGAGCGATCCGACTCCACCCGGCGGCGCGCCGCACGAGGCGCCCGCGCCGGCGCACGCCGCGGCGCCGACGACGGCGCGGGATGGCGCGCCCGGCGCGGTCGCGAACGTGGCCGCGGAGACCTCGACGGGTTCGCGGGTGCATGTGGCGCCCGACGCGCTGCCGACGGCCATCTCCCTCCCACCTCGTCGCGGCGCCCTGCTCTGGCTCGTCCCGTTCGCGGCCGTCCTCGTCGCGGCCTATGCGGGCTGGCACGCGTGGCAGGAGCGGGGAATCCGCATCGCCGTCTCGTTCGAGCAGGGTCACGGCATCGCGCCGGGCGACCCGGTGAAGCATCGCGGGATCGTCGTCGGCTCGGTCCGCGACGTCGCGCTGACGCCGGGCGCCGACGCCGTCGTCGTGACGCTCTCGATGCGCCGCGAGGCCGACGCGCTGGCGCGGGCGGGAAGCCGCTTCTGGCTCGTGCGCCCGGAGATCGGGCTTCGGCGCATCGCCGGCCTCGACACCATCGTCGGCGCCCGCTATGTCGAGGTCCTGCCGCCGGCCGATCCCGGACTCCCACGTGCGCTTCAGACGACCTTCGTCGGCCTCGATGCGGCGCCCATCGTGACGGAGCGTCGCCCGGGCAACCTTTCCATCGTGGTCGAGCTGTCGCGGCGCGGTTCGCTGGCGCCGGGCACGCCCGTGATCTACCGCCAGGTGCAGGTGGGTGTCGTCGAGTCGGTCGATCTCGCCAGCGACGCGTGCAGCGTGGAGTGCGCCGTGCACATCGATGCGCCGTACGCGGCCCTCGTGCGCGAGCGAACGCGCTTCTGGGACGCGGGCGGCATCGAGGTCGGCGTGGGACTCAAGGGCGTGACCGCGGCGGTCGACTCGCCCGAGACGCTGCTGCGAGGCGGACTCGCGCTGGCCACGCCCCCCGACGCCGGCGCAGCGGCGGTCGACGGCGCCCGCTTCCGCGCGGACGAGCGCGCCGAGGAGCAGTGGCTGCGCTGGCGGCCACAGGTCGTGATCGGCAGCGCCCTGCTTCCGCCGGGCGTGCCGGAACCGCGAACGGTGACCGTCGCGCTCTCGTGGACGGAAGGGTCGATCTTCGCGCGCGACAAGTCGCGCGCCGGCTGGGCGCTGCCGACGCGCCGCGGCTTGCTCGCGCCTGCGTGGGTCGTCGCGGCGCCTAAGGGCGCGCACGACGGATCGATCGCCCTGGCCATCGATGGCGATGCGGCGGCGTGGCCGCCCGGCTCCATCGCCGGCAACGCCTTCGTGCTCCTGCTCGACATCCCCGGCTCCGCCGCGGGGACCGAACGCCTGCGCTCGCCGGCGGGTCCTGAGGACTGCGCGATCATGACGGGGCTGGCCCGCCCCGTGGCACTCGCACCGGGTCGGCTGCGCGTCGAGGAGACGGGCTGGCGCGTCGATCCGGGCGTTCCGCTCGATGAAGCGCTGGATGGCGCCGTCGTCGCGGCGCGCAGCGACGGCGCGGTCATCGGCCTGCTCGAGCGCAGCCGAGGCGATTCATGGTTCGTGCGCCCGCTTCCGGCGGTCGTGGTCGCGGCCGTCGAGGAATCGACGACGGCGCCCGCGACCGACGCCACGAAGTGATCGCCTCCGCAGTGGAATCGACGACCGCGCCAAAGTCGGGCGCGCGTCGTCAGAACGTCCAGCTCACGTACGCGGCGACGAATGGCGCCGGATCGAGCGTGTCCTTGCCGAGCACGCCGCCGGAACTGTCGCTGAGCTTGAACTCGCTCCAGATCGTGACGCCCGCGTAGACGTCCACGCGAAGCTGGGGCAGCGGCCTCCAACCGGCGCGCAGCCAGAGCGGATAGCTCTGCTCCTCGCCGATGCCATCGGGCGCGACGTCCTGGCCGCCGAGACGGAACCGCAGGTATTCGGCTCGACCTCCGAGCGCGAACTCGAGCGGCTTGGCCGGCGTGTAGACGAGCTCGATCCCTTGTCGAACGACCGCGGTCGGGCCGCCCTGGGTGGTCAGCCGGAACCGGTCGTTGATGCGCCAATCGAGCACGATCTGGGGGAAGACGAGTGGATCGTCCTCGATGCGCGTGAGCACGCCGACACCACCGCCGACAAGGAGGTCGTCGTCGAAGCGGTACGCCGCGCCGACGATGCCGCCACCGCTGAATGCGTCGCCGGCGTCGACGTCCGACTCGCCCGAGAACTGGAAGAGCGGGCCGGCGCTGAGCGTCCACCGCTCGTCCAATTGCCAGTTCATGATCGCGCCGATGCCGACCGTGTAGATGCTGCCCCACGGAGCGAGAGATCCGCCCGACGGTGGCGTCACCGCAGGGAAGACGTCGCCTCCCCAGTCGTAGTCGTCGTAGCGGAATCCGAAGTTCAGGCCGAGCGAGAACTGATCGGTGAATGCGACGCGCACCTGCGTGCCCGCCGCGAGTCGCGTGAGCGCGAGCGAGCCGCCGTTGGAGAGATCGGTCTTGAACTGGTAGCCGCCGCCGCCCGCGAGGATCGACGCGACCTTCATCCCCGCCGGCGGCGGCGCCAGGAGCGAGTTGGACCTGTTCTCCTCGGCGGCTGGATCGAGCGTCGCGGATGCGGCGCTCGCCGCACCACCGGCGGTCTCGCCGAGGGCCGCGCTCGCCGCCGCCTCGGCCGAGGTCGCCTCCGACGGCGACTGCGCGATGGTTCCGAAGGCGACAAGCAACGATGCGGCGGCGAGTATGGAAGGCATGGTCGACGACTCCTCGTCCGAGCGGACGGGCCGACGAGGATAACCACACGGGGCGATCCGCACGCCGGGCGGCGCGGGTCCCGCCCGGCGCCGCGCATCAGGGCTGGTGCGCGCCCGGCGGGCGCCACGGAGCGCTCAGGAACCTTCCCCCGGCGCGAGCCGTGTACACGACCCACTCCAGCGCGAGGACGCCCAGCGCCGCGAGCACCGCCCACGGCCAGCGCTCGCTCTCGACCGCGATCGCCGTGCGCGCACCGCCCGGCGTCGACGAGACGATCAGCGGCGCCTCGCGCCGGCGCACGTCGGTCTCGAGCTCGCTCAACATGCTGACCGCGACGACGTCCTCGGGCGGCGCGGCACTCGAGAGCGTGCGCACGCCGACGCGCTCGAAACGCGGCAGCGCCACCGGCTGGCCGTCGGGCGCAACGGCCACGGTCACCGCCGGCGACGGACCGCTGGCGCCGACGACGATCGAGGCGACTCCGGGCCGCGGCGCGACCACGACCGGATCGCCGGGGCGCACGATGCGTGCCGTCTGCCCGGCGCCGGCCGCGGCGAGATGATCGAGCGCGTTCTGCACGAGCACCGGAAACGTCGGCAGGACCGGCAGGTTGCTCTGGGGCAGCGCAAAGGCGATCGCCGCATGCCGCGCGCCGCGCTGCGACGTGATCGCGACGATCGCTCCATCGCGGCCCTGGGCGAGCGCCGTCCACTCGTCCGAGAGGCGGAACCCGGCGGCGTTGTAGACCAGGTCGTCGAGGTCGACGTGGCGGAGGAGTGGATGCTGGCGGTCCCATCCCATCGCCCGTCGCGGGGCCCGCCCGCCGGGCGCGAGGGGCGGGCCGGCGGCGCGGCCGATGGTGAGCGATGGAACACCCGGCAGCCTCGGTGGCGCGACGCGATCGAAGACGACCAGGTCGACCGCTGGCGGCGAGGCGAGATACGCGTCCAGCGCGAGCTCGTGCACCACGCCCGCGCCGAGGGTGCCGACCGCGGTGCCCGAGCCAACGTCGCCGCGCCCGGCGGGTTCGCTGGCGGACGCGCCCGCCGGAATGGACGCGCCGGGCGTCGAGTCCACGGAGGCGGGGTCGGTCGTCGCGTCGACGAGCAGCCTCCGCAGGAACGGATCGCTCGGCGAACCATCGGTGACGAGCGCGATGCGCAGCGCCCGCGGCGCGGGCAGGAGCGCAGCGGCGACGTCGTCGTCGGAGAGGAGATCCGCATGCGCGTGGCTCACCACCAGCACCGCGCGGCCCGGCGATTCAAGCCGTTCGAGGACCGTCGCTTCCCCCAGCGCCGCTTCGGTGGCCGCGGGAACGAGGACGTTCCTGCGGACCACCGCGCGATCGTCCTGGCGCACGGTGACGACGGTCTCGACCGGAGCCGATCCGGCGTTCGCCAGCCTCGCGAAGAGGGTCACGATCGCCGGATCGCCATAGCTGCGCTCGGCGGCGAGCGCGACGATGCCGAGATTGTCCGGGAGGTTCGAGGGCTCCACCGTCCCCGCGCCCGGGGTCGATGCGCCGACCGGCGCCGGAGCGGGCGTCGTCCTCGCGGTGCCGGTGGCCGGCGAGCCGACGCCCGGGCGCAGCCGCGGCTCGATAACGTCGAACGTGACCGACGATGCCGCGACGGCGAAGCCGGGACCATCCGCGGGAGGCATCACGCCGCCGTCGCTGACGACGACGACCGCCGGCAGCGGATCGTCGGGCGCGCCGCCCCCGTCGCTTCCCTCGCCCTGCCGGGCGAAACCCTCGACCAGATGCAGCGCGGCGCCGAGGTCGGCCTCCTCGTCGGTCGGCGTCATCGAGTCGAGCGCGTCGCGCAGCCGTGCGCGGCTGCGCTCGAAGCCGCTCAGGAGCCGCGGCTCGCGGGCGAACGCGACGATCATCATCTGCGAGCCGACGTCGTCGGCGCCAAGACGGTCGATCAGCCGATGGACGCGCTCCCTGGCGAGGTCGAGCCGCGTCCGCGCGCCCGACGCGGCCGCATCCGCGCCGCGCCGCGCCGCATCGAGCGGGGACGGCACGGTCGCGTTCATCGACGCGCTGCGATCGATGAGCACGATGACGCGTCCGCGCACGGCGTCCGCGTCGCGCGACGCGGGGCGGCCAAGCCCCGCGGCGATCGCGGCGATGGCCAGCAACTGGAGCACGAGCAGCGCGGACCAGCGCAAGCGCTGGAACGGCGCGTTGGCGACGAGATCCTCGACGCTCTTGCGCCACAGCAGCGTGCTGGCGATCGGTTCAGGCCGTCGCCGCAGCTTCAGCATGTAGAGGACGATCAGCGCCGGCACGCCCGCCGCGAGCGCTGCGCCGAGGGCCCACGGAGCCAGGAACGTCACGGGCGACTGTAGCGCGCCGCATCAGGCGATCGGCCGGCGCGCCGCGCGACGTCCGCCACCGGCGCGCTCGCCTCGAGCGGGGTCCGTTCGCGGCGGCGTTCGGCCCGGCGCGGGAACCCGTCGCGCGAGGGCGAGCATGCGGCGATGCCGCAACGGAGCGCTCGACGTCGCTCTACCGGATGAAGCGCAGCCGTCCGAAGTCCGGCACGAGGTTGCGTCCACCGATATACATCGGCACGGGCGAAGGGAAGTAGACGGCGCACGCCTTGCCCAGCAGCAGATTGCGCGGCACGACGAAGGGCGTCTCCTCGCCGATCTGCGCCTTCACGATCGGATGCGGACGCCCCCAGACCCGTCCATCGCGGCTGGCGGCGCTGTTGTCGCCACACATCAGGAACTGGTTCGAGCCGAGCACCGCGGGACTCGTCGGATCGGTCGCGAACGCCAGACCGCGGATCGGCGGACCGTTGCTTGCGGCCTGGTCGGCCGGATTGAGCACGCCGGGCCGGTAGTAGATGTCGCGATCGAGCCGGACGCGCCGCAGCGTGAGCGGCGTTCCCTCGAAGCTCCAGTCGACCTTCGGCGGCGTCGGCTGGCGCGACATCGGGTTCCTCGCGTAGTCCTCGACGGAGAGCCCGTTGAACGCCATCGCGAGACGCTCCTGGGCGCTCCAGTCGTAGTCGAGGTGGGCGACGCGCTCGCCGTCGACGAAGATGGACATCGACTGGTCGACCTGCCAGAACTCGATCTCGTGCGCACGTCCGCCCGGCGTCGAGGCGATGGCGATCGGCGCGGACTCGCGGCGCGACGGCGCCTCCTCGCCCACGCGCGTCATGGCGACGGTGGCGCGCCCTTCGGCGATCGTCCACGAGAACTCGTTTCCGCGGCTGATCATGCGAAGCTCGGTCCTGAAGCGGCTCCAGTCGTCGGCCTGCACCGCCGCCGCGACGCGGATGTCGCTCACCGGGATCGGCGGCGCGAAGGGTCCGCCCGCCTGCACCTCGCGGAGCATGTTGTACGGGGCCCAGTCGTTGATGCCCCGCCGCGACGACTCCCACTCCAGCCCCGCCATCGAGGCGCTGGACCATCGCCACGCCCGCGGGTCTTCCGTGTTCCACCCCGGCGTGCTCCACGGAATGCCCGGCCACTTTCGGCGCGCCGCCGCCTCGAACCTGGCGAGGTCGATGGGCTGGTAGTCCTGGTCGAAGACCTTCTGCCACACGGCGCGCTGGATGTACTCGGGCTTTCGCTGGATGTGAAGGGCGCTCGCCCCGGGGGCGTCGGGCGATCCCGTGAAGACGTCGCCGTCGAGAAGCAGCAGCATCTCGTCGGGAAGTCCGACGAGCCGCTTGATGTAGTTCTGCGTGTCGCCGATGGGATCGACGGGGTTCTTGAAGACGACGACGTCGAAGCGCTTCGGCGTCGCGAACGGATAGAGCGTCTTGAGCACGAGGACGCGGTCGCCGGAACGGATCTGCGCGGCGAGCTGTCCAAGGGTCTGCTCGCCATCCTCCATCGACGGCGAGAGCATCGGATCGCGCAGCGGGATCTGGCGTCCCGGATTGCCGTGGTCGCGGGCGAGCATGTCGACGACCGCGCCGGCGTCGACGGGATACTCGTACCCGGTGAAGGGCGACCGAAGGCGCAGGTGCGCACCCATCAGCGTCGGCGCCATCGAGCCAGTCGGGATGGTGAAGCCCTCGAGCACGTACGAGCGGAACGACATCGCCAGCACGAAGGCCACGATCAGCGACTGGATCGACTCGATCGACCAGCCCGACGGCGGTGCAGGCTCGGCGTGCGATGGCTCGGATGGTGAGGACATTGGCGGGATGGTACGGACGCCGCGACAGGACGAAGCGGCCGCATCGCCGGCTTGCAGCCCGAGTCACGCCGGCGGCGCGCCTCCATCGCCGGGGCCTGAACGCCGACGACGACGGCGGCGCCGGCGCGGTCCCCGGGCCTCGGCCGGCGCGCCGGCCTGGTCGCCGGTGGATGGCGGCGACGTCGCACCGGGCGCGTCGGTGGGGCCGGCATCCCGCGCGACGCTCGCGTCGGCTCCGTCCTCCGGCCTGTCCAGCGGCCCGGACGAACCCTCGAGCGACTTCGATGCGGCGCGGAAGGCGTCCTGCTGCTCCGCGCGCGATCGCCTCGCGGGACGCGCCTCGCGCGGCGGCGGCGAAGCGCGCTGCGACGCGGCGCCCGCCCGATCGGCTTGTGCTCCCGGCGCCGCGTCGCGCCGTGCCGTCTTGCGCCGCACGGCGTCCTCGCGCATTCCGCGGAACGGATCGCCTTCGTCGTCGCGCGGCCGCGGCGCCGTCGGGACCGGGCAGCGGTCGGGATCCATCGGCTCCTCGACGGGCACGGCAACCTCGCGGCCATCGTGCTCGAGGCGCACCAGCACGAGCTGCACGAGGACCTTCGTGTCGACGACGATCCCCGGTCCCTCGCTCGTGCCGACGCGACCCTTGACCTTGGGGAGCCGCTTCCTGAGATCCTCGTACGTCTCGTCCTCGTAGCGAAGGCAGCACATGAGCCGACCGCAGCGCCCGGAGATCTTGAGCGGATCGAGCGTGGCCTTCTGCGTCTTCGCGGAGCGCATCGAGACCGGCTTGAGCACCTTGAGGAAGTTCCTGCAACAGCAGTGCTGTCCGCATCGCTCGTAGTCGGCGACGAGGCGAGCTTCGTCGCGCGCGCCGACCTGGCGCATCTCGATGCGGGACCTGAAGTGCGCCGCCAGGTCCTTCACCAGGTCGCGGAAGTCGATGCGCTCCTCGGAGAGATAGAAGACCGTCACCATCTCGCCGCCGAAGATCGGTTCGACCTCCACGACCTTCATGGGCAGCTCGAACGGAGCGCACAGCGCCCTCGCCTGGCGCAGCAGGTCGGGCTTGGTGGCCTGGATCCGCGACCACGCGTTGAGGTCCTCGATCGTCGCCACGCGCAGCACGCGCCCGTGCTCGTGGAACGGATACTCCTTGCCGCCGGAGTTCTCGATGAACTCGAGCATCTCCTGCCGCGAGACCGTCTTGGAGCAGCCGCTGTTGCCGCACGTCGTCGTCAGCATCTCGGCGATCTCGGTGCCGCGGACCGTCCGCGCCACGAGCTTCGTCCCGCAACCGGGCTTCGCGTCGCCCTCGTAGGGGAATTCGCCGATCATCCGCATCGAGCCGAAGCGCACGACGATCGTGGCAGGCGGACTCAGCCGCGCGTAGATCTCCTCGTCGGAGAGCGCCGTCCGCCGCGCTGGATCCGCGTCCTGTTCAAACACCGGAAGCGGGACGATCGTCACGCCCGCAGTGTACGGGAGATGGCGCGGGCCGTGCCGCCGATACGATGCCGCGCATGGATCTCTCCGGGCTCATCGCCTCGCGGCCGGAAGCGCTCAAGTCGACGACAAGCCGCTGCCCGCGCTGCCACCGCGAGATTCCCGCCGACGTGATCCGGCGCGGAACAGAGGTCTGGATGGCGAAGTCCTGTCCGGATCACGGCCGCTTCGAGGTGCGCCTCACCGACGACGCGCGACGCTATCACGTCTCGGTCGGGCGGCGCGACGGGGGCTGCGGCGGCGGAGCGTGCGGATGCGAGGCGCCGATCGTCCGAGCAAGCGACGCGCCCGGGCGCGGCGCGCCGGAGCCGCCTGCGGACGCGGCTCCCATCGTCGACGGCGTCGCCCCGAACCCGATGGACCTGCTGCCATCGTGCGTGGCGCTGATCGAGATCGTCGATTCCTGCAATCTCACCTGTCCGACCTGCTACGCGTCGTCGCCCTTCGGCATCGGCGACGAGGTCGCCGCCGCCACGGTCGAGGAGGTGATCGCGCGCATCGGCGGGGTGCTCGACCGCAAGGGGACCATCGACATCCTCCAGCTCAGCGGCGGCGAGCCCTCGATCCACCCGCGCTTCTTCGAGATCCTCGAGTGGGCGCTCGACCAGCGGCGCATCGGCTACGTGCTGATCAACACCAACGGCGTGCGGATCGCCACCGATGCGGCGTTCCGCGAGCGCCTCGGCGCCTTGCGGCGCCAGCGCGGGCGCTTCGAGCTCTACCTTCAGTTCGACGGGCCGCAGGAAGCGGGCCAGCGCGAACTGCGCGGCGCCGACCTGCGCGAGACGCGCCGCCGCGCCGTCGACGAGGCGGGCGCGCTCGGCGTGCCGACGACGCTGGCCATGGTGGTGACGCCGACGACGATCGACCACCTCGGCGATGCCCTGCGCTTCGGCGTCGAACGACCGCACGTGCGCGGCATCACGTTCCAGCCGGTCTTCGCCAGCGGACGCCTGCCCGATCCAGCCCCGGGCCGGCGCGACGGCCCGGCCGTGGCGCTTCCCGTGTTCGAACCGACGCCCACGCCGATCGCGGTCGCCGACGTGATCCGCGCCGTGGTCGCCCAGGCGCCCGATCTCGCTGCCGACGAGGATTTCACGCCGCTTCCCTGCGGCGATCCCAACTGCCACACGATCGCGTACCTGCTGCGGCTCGACGGTCCGTCGCGGCGCACGGTCGGCCTCAACCGCCTCGTCGACCTGCCGGCGATGCAGGGCTTCCTCGCCAACCGGCTCGACTACAGGATCGACGACCTGCTTCGCTGCGGCTGCGAGACGGAGCCGCTCGGCGAGGTCCTCAAGGCGCTGGAGATCGGCCCCGATCGGCCGTTTCGCGTCTTCATCAAGCCGTTCATGGACGCCTGGACATTCGACCAGGACCGCATCGACCGCTGCTGCACGCACGTCATCCGGCGCGATGGATCGCTGGACTCGTTCTGCCGCCACTACCTCGACCGCGGACGCTGAGCGGAGAGGCGCGCCCGATGACACCTTCACCAAGCTGGTACGTCGCGCTCGGCCTGTTCGCGATCGTCGCGAGCGCCGTGGCGTGGTCGCGCCTGGTGGAGCGCGATCCGGTGGCCGGATCGACGGGCGGCGCCGCGGCGGCGAACCGGGTGCGCCGCGGCGAGCTCGCGATGATCTACTTCGCGGGCCTCGCGGGCGGACTCATCGGCGCGAAGCTCGCCTTCCTGCTCGCCGAGGGATGGCCGCATCGAACCGACTGGATTGCGCTGGCGACGGGACGGAGCGTGACCGGCGCCCTGCTCGGCGGGTACGCGACCGTGGAGCTCATGAAGCGATTGCTGGGCGTGCGCGGGGCGACGGGCGATTTCTTCGCGATCGTTGCGCCGCTGGGCATCGCCATCGGCCGCGTTGGCTGCGTGCTCCAGGGTTGCTGCGCAGGCGTGGCGTGCGACCGGCTTCACTGGGTGGGCCAATGGAGCCCATCGGTCTCGTGGCTGCTCGTCGACGATGCGCACGGCGTGGCGCGCTGGCCCGCCGCCCAGGCCGAGCTGGCGTTCAACGTGCTGTTTCTCGGCTGGGTCCTTGCGGCGCGGCGCTTCGGCTGGTGCACCGGAAACCGCTTCCATGTCTACCTGATCGCCTATGGCGCCTTCCGGTTCATGCATGAGTTCCTGCGCGACGTGCCGCCGCTTCATCGCGACGCGCTCGGCGCGCTGACGGGCTACCAGCTCGTCGCGATCGGCATGATGGTCTTCGGCGCGGTGCGCTACGGGCAGCGCCGCCGGGCCATGAACGCCATGCACGACATGCACGCCGCCCTCCCCGCACCGCCGCCCTCGGCGACGGGCGACGCCGCGAGCACGTCGGATTCACACGCATCGGAGATCGCCGCATGAGCGACGAACCCATCCGCAGCGCGGCACCGAACGGTGCTCGCGAGGTCTCTCCCGCCAGCGCCCCGGCCCCCGACGCTGGCTCGGCGGCCTCCGCGCCGACCGGCGCGCCATCCGGCCCGACCGCTGGCGAAGCGCATCCGCCCACCACGATCGAGGGTCGCGCCTGCCCGTCGTGCGCGTATTCGCTGGAAGGCCTGCCGCACGACGGCACGTGTCCGGAGTGTGGCGCTGCGTACACGCTGGCGGCGACGATTGCGTCGAAGCCACCGCCCGGCGTGGCCAAGCTGGTGCTCCTGCTGCTCCTCCCCTTCGTCGCGATGCTGCTGCTGGGCGCGGCCAACGGCGTGATTGAACGGATGAGCCGCGGCAACGGCTCGGCCACCGGCAGCGTCCTCGTCGCGGTGATCGGGCCGATCGCCCTCTGGGGCGTCGTGGGCGGCGGGCTTGTGTGGGGCATCGTGCTCGCGGTGCGGCGCCTTCGTCGGCTTCGGCGGCGCCGGAGCTGGCGCCGCCGCCGCGTGGCGCTCGTCGTCTTCATGCTTCTTTGGCTGGTGGCGTACCCGGTGGCGATGGCCGCCGCTTTCTTCGGCGGTTGCGCGGTGGTGAACTTGTGAGGCGCCGAAGCGTGTCGCTGAAGGTCCTCGCGGAGCGCATTCCGAACTGTCGGCGCTGTCCGGAACTGCGCGATTACTGCGCGGAGGTCGGCCGGACCAGGCGGTCGTCGTATCGCGACTGGTCGTACTGGGCCCGGCCGGTGCCGGGCTTCGGCGACCCGTCGGCCTCGATCATGATCGTCGGTCTCGCGCCGGCCGCGCACGGCGCGAACCGGACCGGTCGCATGTTCACGGGCGACCGCTCCGGCGACTTCCTGTACGCGGCGCTGCATCGCGCGGGACTCGCCAGTCAGCCCATGTCGACGAGCCGCGACGACGGGCTCTCGCTCCACGGCGTCTACATCGCGGCCGCCTGCCGCTGCGCTCCACCCGCGAACCGGCCCACGCCGGCGCAACTGGCGAACTGCCGTGGATGGCTGGTCGACGAGATCGTCGCGCTTCGCCCGCGGACGATCGTGGCGCTCGGTGGCATCGGCTGGAACGCTTCGCTCGCCGCGCTTGCGGCGACCGACGGCCTCGGCGTCCGCATTCCGCGACCCCGCCCTCGTTTCGCCCACGCGGCGTGCGTGCGGCTCGACGTCGCCGGCGGCGATCGGAGCGGCACGATCGTGCTGCTCGGCTGCTATCACGTGAGCCAGCAGAACACCTTCACCGGCCGGCTGACCCCGCCGATGCTCGACGCCGTCCTGCGCACGGCGCTCGATCGGCAAGCCGACGCGTGAGCGCGGGGCGCGGGCGCGCTCCGGTCGTCGACGTCACGCCTCGGCCATCCGCGCCTCGAGCGCCGCCCCCACCTGCCGCAGCACCTGCACGGCGACCTGGTTGGGGTTGTAGCCGCCGGGCAGCCGCACGAACGGCTTGCGGTACTTGCGGCAGAAGTCGTCGATGCCCTCGAAGGAGTGGTTCGACCAGCGGATCGGGATGATCACCAGCGCCACCTCCGGCCGGGCGACCTCGGTCTCGAACGGGGCGATGCTGCGATGGTCGACGGTGCCGATCCAGCGCAGCTCCGCCAGGTCGAACGCGTTGGTGAGCGCAACCTGCGCGTCGCGCCGCCGTTCCCCGCCGATCATGAGCACCGTCGTGCCGCGCAGCAGGTCGGCGACGCGGCGCACCTCGACCGTCGGCGCCCGCTCGCGGGGGCGCGCCTCGCGCGCGGCGGAGCCGTGCTGGGCGATGTACTCGTCGAGGGCGTGCATCACGCGATGGAATCCGGCGCCGCCGTCGATGTCGTCGGGCATCTCGTCGATCACCGGAAGCAGGAGCTCGCGCAGCTCGCGATCGGAGGGCGATTCGCCGGCGGCCACCATCGCGTCGAGGGCGCCGGCGAGCGTTCGCCAGTGTCCGGCGCGCTCCTCCTCGCTCCAGTCCGGAAGATGCTTGCAGATGTAGCGGATCTTGGAGAGGGCCTTCCGCCGCGCCTTCGCGCCGTCCACGTGCCCGCGCCGGCGCTCCTCGAAGGCGGCGATGCGCTCGGCGAGTCCCTTCCAGGCTCGATAGTCCGCCGGATCGTCCAGGCGCATGTGCCGTCGGACGAAGACGCGATCCGTCTCGGTCTTGCGCCGCAGCCATCGGAACGACTCGTCCTGGTCGCGGTCGATCTCCTCGCCGATGTCGGCAAGCCCCCAGCGAAGCGCCGACTGCGCCTCGGCCAGCAGTTGGAACGCGTCCTCGCGAAACGCATCGCGATCGCCCTCGGCCGATTCGTCGATGGCGATGATCGCCCGGGCCGCACCCGCGATGTTCTCGTAGGTCGCGGCGATGGCCTCGAGTCGATCGTCTTCGGGCAGCTTCGCGTACGGATGAAGCGACCACGCGAAGCAATTGGGCAGCGCCCTCGCCTCGGTCACGATCGCCTGATCGGTCGGCTTGATCCGATCGAGGAAGACCGTTCGCGGGTCGGCGAGCAGGCGGCGCCGCTCGATCGACCAGCGGCATGCGCGGGCCTTGAGCGCGCAGCGCGCGGCGACGAGCGACAGTTCGGGCAGCTCGTCCCGGAAGAGCGCCGCGTGTTCCGCGGCCGCGGCCTCGGCGGCACGGCGCAACTCGTCGTCGGCGGCGCGCTGCGCCGAGATGAGCTCGCGCGAGGAACCGCTGACCGTCACCTCCGCGCGGACGCCGCCCAGCCGAAGCGGAAGCAGTCCGCTGGCCGTCGCCGCCGGGCGCGAGGCGCCGTGCCCGCCGGGCGCCGCGGTGCGCTCCTGCGTGGTGCCGTTCGCCGCGGCGGCGCTCGTGCCGGCGCTCGCGGCGCCGTTGGCGTTCCCTGCGTTCTGTCCCTCGTCCGATCGGCGCGGCGCCGATGCCGCCGGCGCGCGACCTTCCACCTCGCCCGGACCGTGCTCGCCGGAACCATGCTCACCCGAACCATGCTCGCCCGAACCATGTCCGTTCGCCGTTCCGCCGACCCGCGGCGAAGCATGCGCGTCGCGCTCGCGACCGGCGCCGTCGGCGAGGGACGTCAACCAGGCGCCCAACGCACCTACGGCCTGGCGCAGCATCGGATCGTCGCGCAGGGCACGCGCGACGCCGGCACGGATGGTCGCCAAGGCGTCGACGACGCGCGTCGCGGACGGGGTCGAAGCGTGCGGCTCCGAGGCGTCCGCGTTCGTCGATTCGGGCGTTTCCTTCGTCCGATCGCCGCCAGGCGGCGATGGTCGAGGTGCTTGCATGGGATCTCTCCTGGTGACGGCAAGACCCCCACAAGTTCCCGCGATCGTAGGTGGGCCGCGAAGGGGCGAGTACCCTTCGGCAACCGCGCGACGCACCGCGCGCTCCATCGCCGATGATCGACCTCCGCTCCGACACCGTCACCCGACCGACCCGCGCCATGCTCGAGGCCATGATGTCGGCCGAGGTCGGCGACGACGTGCTCGGCGACGATCCGACGGTCATCGCGCTCGAGCAGAAGGTCGCCGCGCTCCTCGGCAAGCCCGCGGCGTGCTTCGTGCCCAGCGGCACGATGGCGAACCAGACCGCGATCAGGGCCCAGACCGAACCGGGCGACGAGGCGATCGCCCATCGCGACAGCCACATCATCCATTATGAGACCGCGGCGGTCGCGGCGCTGAGCGGCGTCCAGGTCTGTGCGCTCGAGGGTCCCGCCGGGCTCTTCGGCGCCGACGACGTCGCATCCGCCATCCGGCCAGGCGACAACCACTACCCCCGTTCGCGCCTGCTGGTGGTGGAGAACACGCACAACCGCGGCGGCGGCACCGTGTGGCCGCTGGATCGGTTCGCCGACGTCTGCTCGGAGGCGCGGACGCATGGACTCCGGATCCATCTCGACGGGGCGCGCCTCTTCAACGCGTGCGTGGCGCTGATGTGTCGTCCGGTCGATTACGCGAGCCGCGTCGACACCGTCTCCGTCTGCTTCTCCAAGGGGCTCGGCGCACCCGCGGGAAGCGCGGTCGCGGGGGCCGCCGAGACGATCGCCCGCGTGCGTCGCTTCAAGAAGATGTTCGGCGGCGCGATGCGCCAGAGCGGCATCATCGCCGCGGCGGCGATCCACGCGCTCGATCATCACGTGGAGCGCCTGGCGACGGATCACGCCAACGCGCAGCGCCTGGCGCGCGGGCTGGTCGGGCTGCCCGGGCTCGTGCTCGATCCGCGGAGCGTGCAGACCAACATGGTCTTCTTCGAGCTCGATCCGAGCCGCACCGCTTCCGCCGGCGCGCTCCCCGCGACGGCCGTGGCGTTCTGCGCCTCGCTCGAGGAACGTGGCGTGAGGATGATCCCCATGGGCCCGCGGCGCGTTCGCGCGGTCACGCACCTGGACGTGGGCACCGACGACATCGACGAGGCGGTGCGCGTGGTGCGGGAGATGGCGACGGCAACGACGCGTGGAGCGCCGACGATGGCGATCGACGGCCGGTTGGCCTGAGCCGCGTCCCAGCCGATTCTCGCGCCCCACCCAACCCGACTCCGCGCGAGGCGCCGCTGTGGGCAAGGGCTCGAACGCATGGAGGTCCACTGGACTCCGCACGAGCCGCCGGAGCGCGTCCGCGGCGCGGCCTCCCGATTCCCAAGTACCATCCCCTCGTGCCGATCCGTCATCCCGATCTGCCCAACCTGCGGGTCTTCACGCACCCGCTGATCCAGTCGAAGCTCACGCGGGCGCGCGACCGCGCCACGCCGCCGGAGGAATTCCGCCGACTGCTCAACCAGATCGCGGCGCTGATGACCTTCGAGGTGAGCCGGACGTTCGATGTGCGGACCGTCGAGGTCCGGACGCCCCTCGAGGAGGCGTCGGGCATCGAACTGGTCCATCCGATCACGCTCGCGCCGATCCTTCGCGCGGGCATCGGCATGACCGACGGAATCCTCTCGCTGATCCCCGAGGCGCGCGTCGGCTTCATCGGCATCTACCGCGACGAGTCGTCCGCGGAGCCGGTCGACTACTACGCGAAGTTCCCGCCCGACATCGCCGCCGGTCCGGTCATCGTCGTCGATCCGATGCTCGCGACCGGCGGCAGCGCCTGCCACGCCGTCTCGCGGCTGCGCGAGGCGGGCTGCACGCGGATCCAGTTCATCTGCCTCGTGGCTGCACCGGAGGGCGTGCGGCGGATGCTCGATGCGCATCCGGACGTCGTGGTGCACACGGCGTCGCTCGATCGCCAGCTCAACGATCGCTTCTACATCGTGCCGGGGCTGGGCGACGCGGGGGATCGGATCTTCGGGACGGCGTGACGAGGAGAGGCGTCATTCGCCCACCGAAGGCCTACCCTCGGCCCGGGAGTCCGGAAGTCGTTCGGGAGGATGCGTGTGGCTGACACTTCGTGGACTGCCGCTCAGACGCTTGACTGGCCAGCCTACAAGCAGTGGGCGGGCCGCTTCGCGGACGTGCCGCAGGAACAGCGTGAACGATTCATCTTCCGCGGACACGGCGACAGCAACTGGCTCTTGAAGCCATCGCTCGACCGTGGTGTGCCATTTGTGTCGCTGGACGAGCGGTCGCGAAGGCTGCGCGCTCTCATCGAGGAGTTCGTCCACGAGTGCGAAGCTCTTCCGTCGAAGCCGTCGTTGCCCGAAGGCGAGGTTGCGCAGGAATGCCTCGCGCGTCACCATGGCATGCCGTCGTCCCTGCTGGACTGGACGCGATCCCCTTACATTGCGGCCTTCTTCGCGTTCGCCGACCCTCACCGTGGTGCCGAGTCCGTCGAGGTTCTGGCGCTGGACCGCAGCATGCTCCCCGATGACGCGCCTCTCGAGTTCCTCGTCGAGCGGCGCCTGGTGCGCTTGAACCCGCGCGGCATCGCGCAGCAGGCAGTGTTCGTCAGAGTTGAGGACCAGTCCCAGCGCCTGGACGAGGTGTTGCGCTGCGCCCTCCATCGGGTGCGACTCTTGTCGGCGGAGACGGCGCGCAGCTTGGCCGACCTCGATCTCATGGGAATCAATGAGCGTACGATGTATGCCGATGTCGGCGGTGCCGCGAAGGCCGCTGCTCGAAGGGTTCTCAGATGACGGCAATCCCGGTCAACTTCGACTTGTGGGGATCCCCGGTGATTCCGGAGCCTGATCAGAAGCTCGCGGCACTGTACCAGCAGACGGGACGCACGCTGGACGATCTCCCGTACACCGACGAGTTCGATCGGCTCTTCAACGCCGTGCAGGCCGAGTTGCCGGGCGAGTCGTTCGCCGCAACCAAACGATCGTTGTTCGACCGGCTGCTCACCCTGCGGAAACGTGCTGTCCTCCCCCGTCTCGGTCGTGGTTGGTCTGATGCGATCAAGCTCGACAGTGCACAGGAAGCGCGGTTGGCCGAGCTTGTTGTCGGCAAGATCGGCCGTCTTGCGCTCCGTGATCGCCTGCCATACACGCGCGAGTTCGACCAGATCGGAGAGGCGTTCAACCGAGCTCGCTCGGATGAGCGTCGGATCTCGCATCATGACCTGTGGCGCATCATCTGCCGGTTGGCCAAGTAGTCCCGGGTGGACACTCCATGGAGTTCGGAGAAGACGGAGCACCGGGCCTTCGAGGCGCGCTGGCGCGGTATGCTCGCCCGCACCGCATCGCGGCGTGAATGAGTTGATCGGTCCCAAGGACAGTCGCAACCATGGCTGAGCCAAAGAACCTCGAGTTCGATCGTCCCGGCGGCTACGCGATGCCCAAGGGTGCGACGCTGATCCAGCGAAGGGCGGCGCGCGACGTCGCGGCGGCGGACATCCGCCTCTTCGGCGACCGGGCGGCGGCGCACGTGCCGTCGGTGCCGGCGAAGGAACTCGCGCCTCGCTTCCGCGCTGCCGATCCCGACACGCGCCTCTACGTCGGGGATTGCCGCGATGTCCTGGCGGGCCTGCCCGACCGAGGCACGGTCGACCTGGTCTTCGCCGATCCGCCCTTCAACTGGGACGTGCCCTACGAGAGCTGGAAGGACGGCATGCCGCGCGATGCGTATGAGCGGTTCACCTTCGACTGGCTCGACGGGTGCATCGGGTGCCTGGCGCCGCACGGCTCGATCTGGGTCAACATTCCCGACGACACCGCCGCCGAGGTCGTGCTCCACCTCAAGCGCCGCGGCCTGACGATGATCAACTGGTGCATCTGGCATTTCCGGTTCGGCCAGAACCGCGAGAGCTCGTTCATCATGAGCAAGGTGCACGCGCTCTACTTCGCGAAGGACGCGGACAACCGCCGGTGGAATCCCGCCGCGGTCATGGAGCCGAGCGATCGCGCGACGATCTACAAGGATGCGCGCACCATGGCCAAGGACGAGCACAAGGGCATGCGCGTGCCGATGGACGTCTGGTACGGCCCGTACTGGGGGCGCGTGCAGGGCAACAACGCGGAGCGGCGCCACCAGCACCACAACCAGCTTCCCGAGGTGTACCTCGAGCGGATCGTCCTCGCCTGCTCCAACGCCGGCGATCTGGTGCTCGATCCCTTCTGCGGATCGGGCACGACGTCGACGGTGGCCCGCGCGTGGGGCCGCCGATCGATCACCGTCGAGCACTCCGAGGCGAACGCGGCGAGCGCGTGGGAGCGCATCGCGACGAAGGGGATGCTGCGCCAGGGGCTCTCCGGCAGCAAGAAGCCGCTTGGGAACCGCACGCCGGCGACCTCGATGCTCGGCGACCCGGAGGCGTGACGGCGGGTGCGGCGCCGCAGCGCCGCGACGCGGTGCGGCGCCCCGGCGGGCGCGCCCAAGGCGCCGACCCGCGCCGTCGCTTCCCTACGCTCATCCGTGACGCCCTCGTCCCGACCCACCATTGCCATCACCATGGGCGATCCGCTCGGGATCGGCCCCGAGGTGGTCGTGAAGGCGCTGGCGGACCGCGCCCTGCGCGGCGCGGCGAGGTTCGTGATCTACGGGCAAAACGACGTGCTGGCGTGGACCGCCGAGCGGCTCGGAATCGAGCCGTTCTGGTTCCGCGTGGCGGCGCGGTCGGAGCGCGCCCACGAGGCGATCTTCAACGACTGCGTCGTGCTCGACTTCCACGAGATCGAGCTCGAGATCGCCTCGGCGCCGCGCTCGTCGCGCTCGGGCGGAGCGATCTCGAAGACGTGCGTCGAGGAGGCGATCACCGACGCCCTGCGCCAACCGGGCGATCCGCGGCGCGTCGACGCGGTCGTGACGGGGCCGATCAGCAAGGAGTCGTGGTCGCTCGCGGGATTCCGGTGGCCGGGGCACACCGAGCTTCTCGCGCATCGAACGAAGGCGAAGCGCCATGCCATGATGTTCGTGTCGCCGCGGCTCAAGGTCGCGCTCGCCACCGCGCACATGCCGCTCATGGACATCCGCAACGTGCTCACCATCGGGCGCGTCTTCGACCCGATCGACCTCGGCCATGAGTTCTGCCGCGAGCTCGGCATCGCGCGGCCGCGGATCGCCGTCGCCGGCCTGAACCCGCACGCCGGCGAGCATGGCCTCTTCGGCGACGAGGAGGAACGGCTCATCGCTCCGGCGATCGAGGTCGCCCGGCGCGGCGGGATCGACGTGCACGGCCCGCTCCCCGGCGACACGGTCTTCATCGGCGCCGCCGCCGGCCGCTACGACCTGGTGGTGGCGATGTACCACGACCAGGGCCTCATCCCCGTGAAGCTGCTCGGCTGGGACAAGGCCGTGAACGTGACCGTGGGGCTGCCGATCGTGCGCACGAGTCCCGATCACGGAACCGCCTTCGACATCGCCGGACAGAACAAGGCGAGCGAGGGGTCGATGCGGGCCGCCATCGAGCTCGCCGTGACGCTCGTGGCGCGCCGCGGCAAGATCGACGCCGACGCGCGCGGCGAACGTGGACGGGTCGCGGGATAGGCAGACTGCTACACTCGTTTCAATTATTCCTGAAACCCGCGACATGAGCACGATGTCGTCCGTCTCCTCCACCCCCCTTCGCACCGTCGCCGGCGGAGGCGCCGCTCCGGGCGCCCCGTCGCGATCCCTGCCCCGTGCCGGCCCCCCGTCCACGGGCGCGGCGCCGCGCACCGTGCGGTGGGCGACGGACGCGCGGCTCGCGCCGATCATCGCCAAGGTCGAACGGGGCGAGCGGCTTTCGCGCGAGGACGGCCTGACGCTCTTCGAGACGCGCGACCTCCACGCCGTCTGCGCGCTCGCCGACCTCGTCCGCACGCGGATGCACGGCGACCGGGCGTACTACAACGTCAACCGGCACCTCAACTACTCGAACATCTGCGCGCTCTCGTGCAAGTTCTGCGCGTTCTACCGCAAGAAGGGCGACGACGGCGCCTACGAGCACTCGCTCGACGACGTGCGGCGCGAGGCGATCGCGGCGGCCGAGGCGGGCGCGACCGAGATGCACATCGTCGGCGGACTGCACCCGACGCTGCCCTTCTCCCACTACACCGACATGCTGCGCACGATCCGCGAAGCGGCGCCGCAGCTTCATCTCAAGGCGTTCACGGCGGTCGAGATCGTCCACCTGGCACGGATCAGCAGGCGATGGAAGGATCGCGTCGAGGGCATCCGCGCGGTGCTCGCCGACCTGAAGGACGCGGGACTCGGTTCGCTGCCCGGTGGCGGCGCCGAGGTCTTCGACGATCGCGTGCACGACGAGGCGTACAAGGGCAAGATCCGCTCGGACGAGTGGCTCGACGTCCATCGCGTCGCCCACGAGCTGGGACTGAACACGAACGCGACGATCCTCTACGGACACATCGAGGAGCGCGCCGAGCGCATCCACCACATGATGCTCCTGCGCGAGCAGCAGGACCGGACCCTCCGCGCGTGGGCGGCGGCGCAGGGCATCGCCCTCGCACCCGACGTCGACCGCGCCTCGTCCGGCGAGCGGGACGGCGCGTCGGCGCCAGCCGGCGCCGTGGTCCTTGGCGGCCCCGCATCCGCGTACCCGCGCGAGCGCCTGCCGCGCGTCGGCGCAACCGGCCTCTCGACCGGCTACTTCCAGACGATCATCCCCCTGCCGTTCTTCCCCGACGAGAGCGAGCTCCAGCGGCTGCCGGGGCCGACGGGCCTGGAGAACCTGCGCACCCTCGCGATCGCACGGCTGATGCTCGACAACTTCCCGCACGTGAAGTCGTTCTGGATCATGCAGACGCTGCCGATGGCGCAGTTGATGCTCCAGAACGGCGCCGACGACGTCGACGGGACGGTGGTCTGGTACGACATCACCAAGGCGGTGGGAGATGGCACGCACCAGGAGACGAGCGTGGCCGACCTGAAGCGCGCCATCCGCGAGGCCGGGTACGTGCCGGTCGAACGCGACACGCTCTACCGCGAGGTGATCCGCGACGGCCGGAACTGGCGCGTGGCGTGACGGGCGCCGGCCGCGAAACGGGGCCCGCTTCGCACAGTTTCAGTCTCAGAACCTACTCTTTCGCCATGCGCAGCTCGTTCGTCGCCGCCATCGTCGCCGCCGCGCTGGTGTCGTCGGCGCTCGCCGACCTGTCGCAGCCCGGTCCGTTCCTCGCCGGGACGAGGACCGTGACGGTCCCGCGGCCGAACGGCACCACCTTCAACGCCACGCTGTACTACCCCGCGACGAGCGCCGCGAACAACGCGCCGTTCGACGCCAGCGGAGCGCCGTATCCGGGCATCACCTTCGGACACGGCTTCGTGCAGCCGGTGTCGCAGTACGCGTCGACGATGAAGCACCTGGCGTCGTACGGCTTCCTCGTGATCGCGAGCCAGAGCGAAGGATCGCTCTTTCCCAGCCACGCCAGCTTCGCGAACGACATGCGCTCCTGCCTCGACTGGCTGGAGGCGCAGAACGTCGATCCCGCGTCGCCGTACCTGGGCGCCGTGGAGACGACCCGCTTCGGTGCGAGCGGCCACAGCATGGGTGGCGGCTGCGCGATCCTCGCCACGAAGGACGATCCGCGCATCGACGCCGTCGCGCCCCTCGCCGCCGCCGACACGAACCCGTCGGCGATCGCGGCGATGCTCGATGTCGAGGTTCCGAGCCGACTGATCGCGGGCAGCCAGGATGGAATCGTCGCGACGGCGACGAGCAGCGCCCTCATGTACGCGAACGCCGACGCGCCGAAGCAGCTTCAGGTGATCCAGGGGGGATTCCACTGTGGCTTCACCGACGCCGACTTCCTCTTCTGCGACAGCGGCTCGATCACCCGTGCGGCGCAACTGGCCATCACGCGACGGCTGCTCACCGAGTTCTTCCTGCTTCACCTGAAGGGCGATCAGTCGCCGTGGGCCTCGGGTGTGGGGCACGGCGAGAACCGCCGGCGAGCGAGACCGTCACGACGCGCGACGCCGGCCGCGCCGTGCTCGTCGCCCATGCCCTTGGCGGGCATCGCCGGCGTACCGGCGAGCGCTACCGATCACGGTGACCAACACCGGCCCGCTCGCCACGTCGTTCACGCTCGGCCCGAACGGATGTCGCCGCGCTGGAGCATCTCGCTGATGCCCGCGACGACTCCGGTGCCTGCCCCGGGACGGAGCGCGCGTGGTGGTGCTCGGGGCCACGGGCGGTCGACGCCGATGGCGTCGCTGCTGGTCACGGCGACGCGATCTCGACGGCGCGCCCACATGCGCGCTTCGCGGAACTCGATCTCGGCATCCCGCGATGCCGACGCCGGACCTCAACGGCGACGGCATCGTCGACGCGCCGACCTCGGCGTCCTGCTTGCCGCATGGGGCGCCCGGCCCGTCGGCGGCCGGTCAGCAGGAACAGCGTCGTCGACGGCGCCCGACACAGGCATCCTGCTCGCCGCGTGGGACTGATGGGTCCAGTCGACGCCAACGTTCGACCCCCTCGCCCGCAGCGGCGTTTCACGGCGGAACTGGGTTAAGGTGGGGCCGAGGATCGACACGGGCGCGCTGATCCGCATCAAGCGCGATGCACTATGCAGCGCTTCGTTCCGCCGGCGGCGCGGCCGGCGATCTGGTACAGCGCTCCGCAGGGCGCGCGGTGAGCGCCTGCTATTGGCGATGTGGCGGGCAGCGCTGCGCTCGAGGAACGCCTGCAAGACGTGCGCGCGTGGGCATGGGGGCCGAGCTCGGCCGGAATGGTCAACGAGGCCGGCCACTTCCCGGAGGTGTGCAAGAAGTCGATCCAGGGCGATGGCCGCGGACATGCAGGGCCGCGTGCGCGAGCACTTCTTCGACGACTTCGCGGCTCGACGCCCTGCGCGGCTTCTCGCCCCGCGACCTCGAGCACGCGGGCCGGCTCGTCGAGCCGCTGGTCGCGGGTCCGCTCGACCTGAACTACCGGCGCACCGGCTGGGACCACGCCCTCGATCGCGTCGCCGACGAAGCTCCGCGCACGATCGATGGCCCGAGCAGTGCTTCCTCTACCTGCGCGACGGCCGAAGCTCGAACCGAGGCCGCGTTCTTGCACGAGCTCTTCGCCCGCGTCTACGGCACGAACCACGTCAACAGCGGCGCTGCTCCTACTACTGCCACCGGGCGAGCGGCGTGGCGGCGCGAGCGCCTGCACCGGCTCGAGCACCGCAACCGTGACGCTCGACGACGTCGAGCACGCCGACCTGCTCTTCGTGATCGGCGGCGCCCGCGTCGAACCATCCGCGGCTTCAGCCGCCGATCGTGAACCTCAAGCGCCGCGGCGCGGCGTCGTGGTGATCGTCCAATCCGCGAAACCGGACTGGTCGAGTTCCGCGTGCCGAGCGATCCGCGGTCGCTCCTCTTCGGCTCCACCATCGCCGACGAGTACCTCCAGCCGCACATCGGCGGCGACATCCTGCTGCTGACGGGGATCGCCAAGCACGTGCTCGCCCGCGGCGCGCGGTCGATCGTCGCCATCGACGACCACACCGACGGCTGGCCCGACGTGGGCCTTCGCTCGTCGCCGCGGAGTGGGCGGAGATCGAGCGATCGAGCGGCGTCGCGGCACGCCGACATCGGCGCGTCGCCGACGCCACAACTCGGCGGCGCCGCGATCGCGTGGACATGGGAATCCTCCACGGCGTGGAGAACGTCGAGCGATCGCCAACCTGGCGGCGCCATGCGCTACAACGTGGTGGGCGGCGCCGGACTCTTCGCCTGCGCGGCCATTCGAACGTGCAGGGCGTCGGATCGATGGGCGTCGCGCCGGCTCCGCGACACCGTGCTCCGAAGAGCAGCCGAGGAGTTCGGCGTGACGCCGCCCGCGCGTCGGCGTCGACACGCTCGCGTGCCTCGAGGAGCGCGCGGCCGGCCGGTTCAAGGTCGCGATCTGCCTCGGCGGGAACCTTTTCGGGGCGACGCCCGACGCCGCCTTCGCCACGCGTGCAGCCGGGTCATGCACCCGAGCACCCGGTCGTCTACCTCAGCACCACGCTCAACACCGGTCACGCGTGGGGACGCGGAACGCCGAGACGATCGTGCTTCCCGTGCTCGCCCGCGACGAACCCCGAGCGACGACGCAGGAGTCGATGTTCAACTACGTGCGGCTCAGCGACGGTGGCCCGTCGCGCCGGCGTCGAGCGGCGGCCCTCGCGGCGAGACCGACCTGATCGTCTCGATCGGCAGACGCGTCGCAACGCCGACGGCGTCGCCGCCGGCGCGACGCCCGGGCGTGCAGGCAGCACGAACGACGGCGATCGCACGACCGCGGACCGACCTCTTGCTCCCGGACGACCGCCGCCGCAGGTTCGATCGGCGACTGGGGTCGCTTCCGATCGCACGCGGAGATCCGAGCCGCCATCGCCCGCGTGATCCCCGGATACGAGCCCATCAGCGAGATCGACCACCTGCAATGACGCCAGTTCAATTCCCAGCCGCGTTCAACTGCTCCGACCTTCGCGACGCCCAACGGCCGGGCGCTTCGCGGCCGTCGCACCGCACGAGCCTCCTGCGGCGCGCTGGCGAGCGCCGTCCTCATGACGATCCGCTCCGAGGGGCAGTTCAACACGGTGGTCTACGAGGACGAGGACATCTACCGGGGCGTCGATCGCCGCGACGTGATCCTCATGCGCCCCGGCATCGCGCGGCTGGAACTTCGCGTCGACGATCGCGTCGTCATCCGCAACGCCGTCGGCGCGGCTCGCCAACGTGCGTGTGCGGCTCGACATCCGTCCCGGCAACTGCGCGATGTACTGCCCGGAGGCGAACGTCGTCGTGCCGCGGAGCAGCGATGCGCGCGGCTCGAGGACGCCGGCGTTCAAGAGCGTGATCGTGACGGTGACGCCGGACGCAGCGCCTCCGACGGCGATGCCCGGTCGATCGCTGAATCGGGCGCCGGCGTCCGCGGATCGAACAGTCCGAGCACCGGCGCAACCTCCGAGGCGTGCTGAGCGTTTGGCACTGACGCAGATCCAGCGGACGTCGGCGCCGTGCAGCCTGGTCCCTGATCGGAGCGACTCGCGGGCTGGCGCCTGATACGCGTCCCAGTTGATTCTCGCGCCCCACCCCCACCCAATTCCGCCGTGAGACGCCGCTGTGGGCACGGGTTCGAACGCATGGAGGTCTACTGGAATCCGTAGGACGGGACGCGAGAGTCGCCCGGAGCGCGCATCACCCGCCACCGACGCCCTCGCGCGATCCGTCGTGATCCGCGCTCGGCCCGCGCTCCGACCCGCGGACCTTGGCGGCCTGGAACATGGCCTTCGCGCGCTCGTGCGCCGCAGCCAACTCCTCGAGGCCGCCGGGCAGCGCGATCGAGACGATCTCGCGCCGCAGCGCCGGCGGAAGGTCGCGGTCGAGGTAGCGCATGCCGAAATCGAAGCGATCGGGGCAGGACTGGATGCGCAGCAGGTCGACGAGCGGACGAAGGGTGAAGCTCATGTAGCGGTCCGCCGCCTCGACGACGTCGCCGCGGAGGATCGCCTTCGTCACGAGATGCTGAAGCAGTTCGAATCGGGCCAGGATCTGCTCGCGACGCGCCGCAACGCGCGCGGCGTGGGCGGCGCGGTCCATCGGCTGCGGCCGCACCAACCCTGCGCGATCGAAGAGGACCACCTGCGTTCCGTGCCGCTCCGGCTCGAGAAACCGCTCGGCCGGCCCGCTGCGCCGCTGGACGACCAGGTCGATCATGTGCCACTCGGCCCAGCCCGCGAGCTGGAAGAACATCTGCGCGTGGCCGTGCCATGTCGGTTCGGGCAGGCGCAGGGACCGGACCATCGGCGCGATCGCCTCGAGCGTCCCGCGGGCAACGTCGAAGGCGCGCTCGACGGCGTCGTCCTCGACGATGAGCAGGAGATCGACGTCGGACCATGCGTCGGTCCGCCCGCTGGCGTCGCTTCCTCCAAGCCACGCCGCGAGTGCCCAAGGAGCATCGACGAAGGCGGCATGGAGTGCGGCGACGAGCGGGCTGCGAGGATCGGTCGGCGGGAGCATCGTCGAGCTTGTACCGCCGACGCGGCGGCGCGCGTCACGCGATACGCGGTGTTCGACACGTTTCAAGCGTCCGGCGGGGGCCGAGCGTTCAACGTGCTTCAACCGTTCGGCATGTTTCGAGCGCGTGGCGTGTTTCAAGCGCGTGGCGTGCTTCGAGCGCGTGCGTGCTTCGAGCGCGTGGCGTGCTTCGAGCGCGTGGCGTGCTCCGAGCGCTGGGCATATTGCAAGCGCTCGACATGGTGCCGCCGAAGACCTGCCGCGGCGCCATCGGCCCCGAAGGCAGCGCAGAAATGAGCCCGAACGACCTTCGCCACGGACGGCCCGGGCCGCTTCGGCGAGGTGGTGACGTCCCGTCCACCTTCGCGATGCGGCGGCCGATGCGCTCGGCGCGGCGATCGCGCTTCGGTGACCTCGCGGCGCCGCGCCCACCTTCGCTGTTGTTCGCACGCGCGCGGGCGTGCGATGACGCCGCCGCGCGGCGCTCGAGACAGCCCTCCGGGGACCGAACCCTTCGGAATCGACCGCGATCCGCATGCGGCGCGATACCACCACGACGGGCCGATCCTGCGGTGCAATTCCTGATTTCCCGGAGATGGGTGAAGGCGATGCGACAATGCGTCGCGATGACTCCGGGGGCGGACATCATCAGGAGGGCGATCGGACGGATGCCCGGGCGGTCAAGGCGACCCTCGCGTCGCCTGGATTCCCGCGTGCCGGCGGCGTTCGTTCGTCCGCACGCAGAGGACCCGGAAGGCGGACCAGGCGCCGTCCGCCACGCGCCGCTCACCGGTCTGCCCATCGTGGCGATCGCCCTCGTCGCCGGAATGGCGCTGGCGCGCAGCTCGCTCGATGGCGACTCGCCGAACTCCGTCCCGGCCGCGGACGAGTCGAGGAGCGTCGCTGCGTCGAATCGCGACGTCCCATCGCACGACCAGGGGACCGACGGTGATCCGACCGGCGGCGGGCTGGTCGGCGAGGGGCTAGTCGGCGAGGGGCTGGTCGGCTGCGGGCTGGTCGGCGACGCGCCACTCGGCGGCACGCCGCTCGCTGGCGCGCTTGCCGCGCAGACGATCCCGCGCGGGGCTTCGACCCAGGGCGCGCCCAATGCGGAACGACCGATCCTCGGCGATCGACCGTCCGAGCGTTCGGCGCGGGCGTCCATCACGCGCCCGGGGGAGCGCCCTTCCGAAGGCTCCGAAACGGCTTCGCCGCATCCCCGCGCCGGCGCGAGCGGCGTCGGCGACGGACCGGACCCTTTGCGCGGACGGAGTGCGCTCGAATCGCTCCGCACGTTCGTCTGCTCGTGTCGCTCGGTCTCGCCGACGGCTCGGCTCGACGCTTGGCTCGTGCTTTCGCTGGTCACGCTGGCGCTCGCGGTGCTGGCGGCGTGGCGCGGCGGCCGCGCAGCGTGGTGGATCCTGGCCGCCGCCGCCGCGGCGATTGGCGGGACGTGGAGCATGGTGCCACTGGTGCGCGTCGGCACCGAGAGCCTCGCGCGGATGAACACCGAGACGCCCGCGGCCCACTGGCGCGGAATGGCCCGGGGCGCAGCGCAGCCCGCGCCACGCCGCGGCTCCATGGCGGACTTCGATCCGCGCCCGCCTCGGTGGCGATTCGAGATGGAGATCGACCAGGTCGCCGTGGGCGGTCGCTTCGCGGCGGCGCGCGGTCGAGCGTGGGTCAGCGTCGCGGCCCGCCCGCCGCCTTTCGGCGCCGGCGACCGTCTCGATGTATTCGGCCGCCTGTCACCCTTCCGGCCTCCTCGGAACCCCGGCGAGTTCGACGGCGTGGCGTGGTCGCGCGCCGAGGGAATCGCCGGGACGATCTGGGCCGACGAGGCGAGCTCGGTCGTGGTCGTGAGCGCGCCGAGCTGGAAGCGATCGGCCGGGTCGGCGGTGGACCTGGCGTGCGCCCTGGGCGTCCGGGCGCGGGCGACCCTCCGCGACCTCGCCAGCACCGCCCTTCTGCGCGGCCTGCCGTCGTCCGTCGACGCCGAACAGCGCGCGTTGCTTCGCGCCATGTTCCTCGGCGAGCGCGACGCCGCGCTGGCGCCGCTCGAGGGGGCGTTCCAGCGCACCGGCACCGTCCACCTCATCGCCATCTCGGGATTCAACATGGCAGTCCTCGCCGCGGCGGCCGTCGTGTTGCTGCGTCCATTCGGTCGGCGGCCCGTCGGCAAGCCCGCCCGGGGCACCATGGGCGCTCCGCACGGCAAGGCTCCCGCCGCCGACCCTTCCAGCCGCGCCGGTGGCCCGACCGTTCGCTGGCACGCCTGGGCGGTCGTTGCCACCGTCTCGATCTACCTGCTGGCGATCGAGTGGCAACCTGCCGTCCTCCGGGCCGGCGCCATGATCGTCGTCGCCAGCGTCGGCAGCGCCTTCGGCCGTCACTGGAGGATCTCCGGCGTCGTCTCGGCGGCCGCGCTCGTGCTCCTCCTGCCCGGTCCGGGACAGCTCGAGAATGCCGGCTTCCAGCTCTCGTTCGCGGTGGTCGGCGCGCTTGTCTGGCTGGCGCCTCCGCTGCGACGGCGCCTCTTCGGTCCGCCGGACCCCCACGCCTCGACGATCGCCGCCGTCGTGCGCGAGCGCTGCAAGTCGGCGGTCGCGTGCGCCGTGGCCGCCTGGCTGATCGCGACGCCGCTCTCGCTCCATCACTTCGGCATCGTCTCGCCGCTCGCGGCGCCGCTGTCGCTGGTCGCGACGCCGCTGGCGGCGGGCCTCCTGACCGTCGGATACCTCAAGATGTTCGTGACCCCGATCGCCCCCCTCGCGGGCATGGTGCTGGGCTGGCTGGTCGCCCCGCTCACCCAGGCGTTCATGGCCCTGATTCGCGCCGCCGACGGCGTGCCCGGCGCCGTGTTCCATCTGCCATCGCCCGGCGTCGCGTGGACCTTGGCCTCGACGGTGGCGCTCGCCGGCGCGATCCTGCTTCGAGGCCGCGCCCTGGCGGCGTGCTGCGCGATTGCCGTGGTCCTCGGCGGCGCTGCGCTCTGGCCGCTTCGGCCGTGGTCGCACCAGCCGCCGCTCCGCGTCGACATGCTCGACGTGGGCGACGGGTCGTGCCTGCTGATCCGAAGCGCCCGCACCGCCGTCGTCTTCGACGCGGGCAGCACGAACGTCGGCGTCGGCGAGCGAACGCTGGTTCCTGCGCTGCGTGCGCTTGGGGTGCGTCGCATCGCGGCGCTGATCGTGAGCCATCCCAACCTCGACCACTACGACGGCGTCCTCGAGCTCGCCGATGCGTTCGCGATCGACGAGGTCGTCCTGACGCATGCGTTCGATCGCGTCGCCGCGCGCGAGCCGCGCGGCCCGATCACGCGCCTGGTCGACGGGCTGGCGGCGCGCCACGTGGACGTTCGGCGTGGCGCGGCCGGCGACATCCGCCGCTACGGCGTCGCGACGTTCACCTGGCTCCATCCCGAGGATGGCGCGTGGTCGCGTCGCCTCAACGACACCTCGCAGGTGGTGCGCGTCGAGGCCCAAGGAAGGACGCTGCTGCTCTGCGGAGACATCGAGGACGAGGCCATCGCCGCCGTGCGGCACGGAACCCCGGAGCTGCGCGCGGACATCGTCGAGCTGCCCCACCATGGAAGCTGGCGCGAATCGTCCGTCGAGCTCGTCTCGTCGCTCGATCCAGCCGTCATCCTTCAGTCGACCGGACCCCGTCGGCTCCGACCCGACCGCTGGTCCGCGGTCATGGGCTCGCGAACACGCCTCGTCACGGCGGAGCGCGGATGCGTGACCGTCGTCGTGGACGACCGCGGCGCCATGACAACCTCCGGCTGGAGGCGACCGTCCACAAACACCCCGCCAGCACCGGTGGCGCCTCGGAAGCCGGCTGTGGAGTTCTCGCAGCGGGAGTGAGCCGCGACAAGCCGCGCACTGGCCTCGCACTGGCCTCGCACTGGCCTCGCACTCGCCTCGCAGTGGCCTCGCCTGAAACGTCGCACGAAGCCGCGCAGGAAGCCGCGCCAGTGGCTTCTGCTACAGTGAAGGCCGCCCGGTCACACCTTCCGCGAGGGGCGGCGGCGGCATCCGCCGCGCCCGCTGCGCCGTGGAACGAGGTACCGACTCGCCCGATGGCCGATGGAACCAACGCCGACGAATCGTTGCTGAACGCGCCACGAATCGACGGCCACGAGGTCGTCGCACGCCTCGGCGACGGCGGCTGCGCGAGCGTCTGGAAGTGTCGAGAGCACGCCAGCGGACGGCTGGTGGCGGTCAAGGTGCCGCGCATCGAACTCGTCGCCGCCGACTTCATCGGCCGCTTCGAGGACGAATGCCAGCTCCTGCTGCGCCTGCGCCCGCATCCCAACGTCGTCGGGGTGATCGGTCGAACCGTCGCCCACCTGCCGGGCGGGCGGCGCGTGCCGGCGCTGGCGATGGAGTACATCGCCAACGGACGCTCGCTGCTGGACCACGCGGACGTCGCCGCCCTCGGCCCGCGCGAGCGGCTCTTGCTCTTCCGCGACGTCTGCGCCGGCGTGGCCCACCTGCACAAGGCGGGCATCGTCCATCTCGATCTCAAGCCGAAGAACATCCTCGTCGACGACACGGGAACGCCGCGCGTGATGGACCTCGGCGCCGCCAAGGTGCTGCTCTCCAACGACGTGCGAAGCGCCTTCTTCACGGCCCAGTTCGCCAGCCCGGAGCAGCTTCGCGGCGCGCCCGAGGCGCTCGAGCAGACCAGCGACGTCTACTCGCTCGGGAAGATCCTGGCGGCGCTCGTCGCCGGCCCCGGCGCCGTCGCGCTTCCCGACGCCGCCACGCGCGAGGAGAAGACCGCGGCGGCGCTGGCGTGGGGGCCGGAGCGCTTCTCCGCGGCGCTTCCTCGGCCGCAGCCGGCGATCGAGCGCATCGTCGCCCGCGCCACCGCGCCGATCCCGGCCCAGCGCTATGCCGACGCCGCGGACATCGCACAGGCGCTTGACGATGCCACGGCGCCGTGGACGATCCACGCCTCGGCCATCGCGCGGCGGATCGGCGAGTCCATTCCGGGATGGGCCAAGGCGACGGCGGTGCTGGCCCTGCTCGGCGCCGTCGCGGCGATCGTCACGATTCCGGTCGCCAACGCCGGCTTCGTCTCGTCGGGCCGCCAGGTGCTGCACGGCGCGTGGCCGACGATCGCCGGACTGGACGGCGTGCGCATCGTGCACATTCCCGAGAACGCCGACTTCGCCGCGATCGAGTCGGCGACCGCGCTGACCGGGCTCTCGTGCGCGAACAAGCCATCGCTGCGGGCGCTCTACGCCGTCGTGATCGAGCGGCTCGCGCGCGCCGGGGCCGCGGTCGTCGTGCTCGACGTCGCCTTCCCGAACCGACCCGACTTCGTGCCCGAGACGGAGCGGCTCGCCACGGCGATCCGCGCCGCGCGCGAGGCCGATTGCCGGGTCGTCGTCGCCATCCAGGGATTCGCCACGAACCCGACGCCGGAGAAGCTTGCGCCGGCCCTGCTGAAGGCCGGCGCGGACTTCGGCGACATCTTCCCGATGCCGGGAATCGACGGCACGATCGTGCTCGCCGCGGCGACGGAACGACCGGGGCGCTCCGTCGCCAGGTCGCTCTCGGCGGCGGCGGTGGCGGCGCTCCTCGACCGGAGCTTCTCGGCGGCCACCGAGCTGGACGCGGAGCGCGCAACACTCTCGTTCCGCTCCTCCCAGCGCGACCGAGTGACGGTTCCGCTGTGGCGCATCGACACGGCGCCGATCGTGGCCTACGACGGCGCTCCGATCCCGCTCGACGGCGTGCAGGCGGGCGATCGCGTGGCGCTGCTCGGCTTCAGCCCGCCACCGGCCGATCTGTTCCAGGGCGACGCGACCCGCTCCATCGAGGAGCTGCTCGCGCTTCCGCCGTCGGCGCTCGAGTCGTGGGTGCGCGGCAAGATCGTCCTCATCGCCAACAACTGCGCAGGCGAGGAGAACTACCCGGACGCGACCGGACCCGTGCGCAAGTACTGGTGGCACGCGACGGCGATCGAGCTGATGCTGCATCCGCCCGCCGACTCGGGCGACCTTGCGCTGCTCGTCGCCATGTGCGCGGCGGGCATGCTCGGCGCCGCGATCGGCGCCCCGTTCGCGAGGCCGTTTGCATCGCGATCTCGCGGCGGTCGACCGGCGACGCGAAGGCCGGGCCATGGAACCTCGTCGTCGATGGTTCGACGCGCTGC
Organism: Phycisphaerales bacterium; assembly: GCA_046350555.1. GTDB lineage: Bacteria > Planctomycetota > Phycisphaerae > Phycisphaerales > SM1A02 > JAXMAF01. Next base: position 122,176 of record JAXMAF010000010.1, on the reverse strand, counting down.
GCTCGTCGCCGTGCTCGCCACGATCGCCCTGGTGGCCATCTGGTACGCCCTCGGGCGGCTCGGCGGAGACTTGCCGTATCGGCCGACGGCGGTCATCCTGTCGCTCGTGATCGGAGTCGCCCTCGGACTTGAAGGCCGCATGCTCGTCCGCGCGTGGGCGGCGCGGGGCGCCTGACCGGATCGGGCGCCAACGAACATGCGGAGACCCGCCGGATCGCGGACCTGCCGCCCCGCCCATCGCATTGGAGCCTCGCCATGAAGGGAATCGCCTCGCTTGTCGGCGCCGCCACGATCGCGGCTTCCGGGTGCACGAAGAACTGCGTCACCGATCACGTCGAACCCTTCGACAACGAGGGACCGCGAACGATCCTCGCGACGCTCGAGGTCTACGGGGAGCAGTCGCTGGAGACGACCGGCCTGCTGGCGATCCACGACGTGGCGACGGACGAGATTCCGTGCGACGTCCATCCCAACGAGCCCAACTCGCCGAAGGTGCTCATGGGGTACCACTACAGCGCGCTCCTGCGCAACGCGCGGCTCTGCATGCGTCCCGAGGGGAACATCCACCTCGAGCGCGGCATCCTCTACTTCCACGCCAAGCGGCTGGAGTCGCCCATCGTCGACGCGCGCGACGCCGGCGAGAGCGTCGCGCTCGACGGCGATGCGCCCGCCTTGACGGATCTCGTCGTCGCCGACGGCGAGCGCGCCTGGTCGCTTCCCGCGAACGGATGCGCAGCCGCCACGGCCTGCGCCGCGCCGCTCACCGGCTCGCTCGTGCTCCGCCTGGCCGCGATGGCGTGCGCAGCGCCGGCGCCGTCGATGGCCGCGTCGATCTCGATGATCCGCTGGATTCCGATCGTCATCCGCTCGCCCGTGCAGGCGGGGACGGTCGGCACCGACTTCATCGTGCAGGTCGAGCCCGGCGCGAACCCGGGCGCGCAGGTCGTGCGCATCTTCCTGCTCAGCAAGAAGAGCAAGATCTGGATCCAGCCGCAGCCATTCGACGGCGCGCCCGGCACGATGCCGACGACGTACCTGGAGAGCACCGCGCAGTACTTCCAGGTCGTCGGCCAGAACTTCGACGCCGGAACGCTGCTCGACATGACGCCGGAGCTCTACACGTTCGTGGCCGGCGTCGAAGCCGACGCGGAACGGCTCGGCGTCGGCGACTGATGCGGATTCCAGCGGACCTTCACGCGTTTGACCCCCACCCACGGCGGCGCCTGACGCGGAATCGGGTTGGGTGGGGCGCGAGAGCCAACCGGGGCGCGAGAGCCAACTGGGGCGCGAGAATCTACCGGGGCGCGCATGAGCCCCGCGCGGTGGCGGCGCGACGAAGCGCGACCGGGCCGGCGGTCCGTCGCGCGACACACCCACTACGCTCCCCGCGTGACGCTCCTCGCCGAAAGCTACGTCCACCACATCGATCCGTACGTCGTCCGCATCAGCGGCGACTTCGGCATCCGCTGGTATGGACTCGCGTACCTGACGGGCTTCGTCATCGCCTGGCTGGTCATGCGCTGGATGGCGAAGAGCGGACGCGTGCTGCTCAAGCCCGCGCAGGTCGCCGACTTCGTGACCGCCATGATCGTCGGCGTCCTCGTCGGCGGGCGAGTCGGTCACGCGATCTTCTATGACCGGAGCCTGCTCACGACCTTCACGTCGACGCCGCCGTTCTGGGAGCTCTTCGCGATCCACCACGGCGGCATGAGCAGCCACGGCGGCATCATCGGCGTGATCCTGGCGTGCATCTGGTTCGGCAGGCGCAACGGCCTGCCCACGTGGCACCTGCTCGACATCGTCGCGTTCACCTGCCCTGCCGGCCTCGGGCTCGGACGCGTCGCGAACTTCATCAACGGCGAGCTCTGGGGGCGGCCGCTGCCGGACTCGATGCGCGCCGACCCGCCGTGGTGGAGCATCAAGTATCCCGAGGAGATCCTGAGCAAGGGCTTCGACGCGAATCGCCTCGTGCCGTTGGTTGACTACATCGATCCGCGCCAACCGCTCGCGCAGAGCATCTTCCAGGACGCGCAGCGCGGGCGCACGATCGTCATCGAGCACCTGGCGCCCCTGCTGACGCCGCACTGGCCGTCGCAGATCTTCCAGGCGATCACCGACGGCGCGATCCTGCCGGCGGTCCTCGTCATCGTCTGGTGGAAGCCGCGCGTGCCGGGCGTGGTCGCCGCATGGTTCCTGATGGCCTACGGCGCCCTGCGCTTCACGACCGAGCAGTTCCGCACGCCGGACCAGGACGTCCTGACGATCGCGGGCGCGACGCTTCCGATGTGGCTGAGCATCGCCATGATCGTCGCCGGGCTCCTCGTGCTCGCGACGATCGGTCGCCGCGACGTCCCTCGGCTCGGCGGGCTGCGCCGACCATCGACGCCGGCGACGTGACCAGCCGCGCGGGCGATGCGCGCCGACGCGCGCACCGCTACCCTCGCCCGGGACGATCAAGCGCAAGCCCTCCGACTTCGTCGTGGACGAACTCCTCGACGACGCCATCCGCGCCGCGGTCCTCGACACGCCGCCAGCGGGAACCGGGCACGCGCTCTACCAGCTCAGGAAGAGCGGCGTGACGACGCCCCAGGCGATCGCCGAGATCGCGCGCCGCCTGCGCGTTCCGCCCGGATCGATCGGCTACGGCGGACTCAAGGACCGCCACGCCGAGACGTCGCAGCACGTGACGGTGCCGCTCTCGGCCGGGCTGCGCGGCGCCGGACCGAGGAACCTCGATCATCGCGGATGGCGCATGGAGCGCCTCGGCTGGCTCGATGCGCCGCTCAACGCGTCGGCCATCGCCGGCAACCGGTTCACGATCGTCGTGCGCGGCCTCAACGACCGCGCGGCCAAGCGCATGGATCGCGCCGCCCGCCTGCTGGCCCCGGCGCCCGGCTCGCTCCGCATCGTGAACTACTTCGGGGATCAGCGCTTCGGCGGCGCCGACAGCCGGCGCGAGCTGCTGGCCCCTCACCTCATGCGCGGCAACTTCGAGAAGGCGCTCCGGCTGGCCATCGCCTCGCCGCACCGGAAGGACCAGCGCGCCGTGAAGGAGTTCCGCCGCGCCGTCTCCAAGGCGTGGGGTCGCTGGAGCGCGGTGCTGCCGGACCTGCCCAGGTGTCCCGAGCGGCGCGTCGTGGAGCATCTGGCGCGGCATCCCGACGACTTCCGTGGCGCGTTCGCGCGGTTGCCGTCGTTCACGCAGACCATGGCGGTCGAGGCGTACCAGTCGCTCTTGTGGAACATGACCGCGACCCGGCTCGTCGTCGACTCGTGCGCCTCGCGCGGCGAGGTCATCGTGGCGGACGACCCGTGGGGCGACCTCGCGTTTCCGGCCGCGTCGATCGTGCCGACGGATCTCGCGACGCTCGAGCTTCCGCTCCTTGCGCCCGGAACCGAGCTGCTCGATCCATGGCGCAGCGCCGCGGAGGCCGCGCTCGCCGAGGAGGACATCCATCTCGACGACCTCCGGATTCCCGGCCTCGATCGCCCCTTCTTCGGCGCCGCCCGGCGATCGCTCCTCGTCGACGCCACCGCGTTCGAGATGTCCGCCACCGAGCCCGACGAGACCGATCCGCGCGACGGGCGCCTCCAGCGCGGCCTCCGCTTCACCCTGCCGCGCGGCGCGTACGCGACCGTGCTGCTGCGGGCGCTGGGGCAGTAGGTCCGGTTCGATCCGCGTGCGGTCGAGGCTGCGCCGTGCATCCCGCGCTCGTCCGCGCGCGGGGATGCCGCGTCAACGGGGCGTGATCTCGGGGGCTGGTCTCGGGGGCTGGTCTCGGGGGGATGGCCTCGAGCGGCATCCTCTCGCGCGCGGGCGCGATCCGCCGCGACCTACGAACCACCCAGCGACTGAAGCACCGACTTGACGTCGATCGTCTTCGCCTGCTCCGCGATCGCGTGCTGGTCCTGCACGAAGAGCCCGCGGCCGCGCTCCACGGACTGCGTGAACATGCCGCGGAGCTGATCCATGCTGATCGTTCGTCCGCTGCCGTAGTAGCGCTTCGCCACCTGGCCGAGTCCATACGTCGTCGCGTAGGTCATCGCGGCTCCCGTCGCGGCCCGACCGACCGAGGCACCGACGCCCCCGACGATGCCGCCCAGCGCCTTGCCGAGCAGACCGCCGACGATCCTCCGCGCGTACTTCTCGACCACCTGCGACGTCATCCCGACGCCGATGGCGCCCGCGAACTCGATGATGCTCGTGCGGTCGAGCGCGAAGCCGTACGCCTTGCCGATCCGGTGCACCAGGCGAAGCTGCACGGGCACGATCGCCATCGTGGCGAGCGTCTGCGGAAGCAGCTCCAGCGCGGCGGCGAACTTCGCATGTCCCGCGATCGTCTCGTCGAGCTCGCGTTCGTCGACCTGCGGGCCGGACGGCACCGATCGCGACGCACCCGCCGCCGCGCCCGCGAGGATGGCCCCGTCCACCGGCGCGCTGGCGATGAGATCCGCCGTTCGAAGCGTCTCGTCAACGTCATGGCCGATTCCAAGCGCACCGCCGAGCCGCTCGAGGAACGCCCGTTCCTCCGCGTTGGTCGCGCCGTCGGCGTTGCACACGCCAACGGCGACCTCGTACGCCGCGCGGCGCTGCCGAGGATCGGCGATCTTCCGCGCCTCCGCAGCCAGATCGGTCCGCCCCAGCAGAACATCCTGGCAGATGGCGGCCATCGTCGCATCGCCTCCCTCCGTCGCATCGACGCATGCGCCCCGGATGCGCTCCCGTTCCTCGTCCGAGGTTCGACCGTCGGCGAAGGCGGCCAAGAGCGAGATCGCGACGATGGCTCGTTGCTGCGGGTCAAGCATGGAGTGAGAATAGCGGCCGCCTCGCAAGCATCCCGCACCCCGGCCTTTACGCACGCTCGACGCGCGGGAAGAGCGCCACCTTGGTGACGGCCGTTCCCGCCTCGAGGCCTCCCCAGCGCGCGACCTCCGCGAGTGGCGCGCGCGGCGCTCGGTGCGGCGCCCGGAGCGCCGCGAGCAGTTCGCCCATGCGTGTCGGCATGGTGGGCTCCAGCAGGAGCGCCGCGATGCGCACCGCCTCGGCGCAACGGTGCAGGATCGCCCCGAGCTCCGCGCGCCGCGCCGGATCCTTGGCGATCCTGAACGGCTCCGTCTGGTTGATGAACCCGTCGACGCGCCGCACGAGCGCCACGGCAGCGCCGATCGATCCGGAGAGGTCGAGCTCCTCCATCGCGGCGATGCTGCGCGCCGTCGCGTCGGCGCCGAGCGCCGCCCAGTCGTGATCGGCGATCGGGATCGGGCGCCCAGCCGAGTCCAGCGCATCGGGCGGCAGCGCGCCATCGAAGTAGCGGCCGATCATCGCGGTCACGCGGCTGGCGCAGTTGCCGACGGTGTTCACGAGGTCGGTCGTGTACGTCTCGTGGAACGCGGCGGCGCTGAAGTCGCTGTCGGTGGCGTCGAGTGGACCGCGCGTGGCCATGAAGTAGCGCCACGCGTCGAGGCCATAGGTCGCGTGGAAGCCCTGGATCGTCTCGAGGTCGATGAAGTTGCCGAGCGACTTGCTCATCTTCTGGCCGTTGGCGATCCAGAAGCTGTGCGCGTAGACGCAGCCGGGCAGGGGAAGGTCGAGGGCCATCAGCATCGCCGGCCACACGACCGCGTGGAACCAGAGGATCTCCTTGCCGATCACGTGATAGGTCGCCGGCCAGAAGCGTGCGCGCTGCGGGTGCGCAGGATGCTCCTCGCCCAGCTCCAGCGCCGTGATGTAGTTGAAGAGCGCGTCGATCCAGACGTAGATCACGTGCTGCTCGTCGCCGGGCATCGGGATGCCCCACGTGAAGTTCGTGCGCGAGATCGGCACGTCCTGGAGTCCGTCGCGCAGCCGGCCGAGCACCTCGTTTCGCCGCGCCTCCGGGCGCACGAAGTCGGGCCGCTCGCGGAAGAGCCGCTCGATCGGCTCCTGGAACGCGCTTAGCCGGAGGAAGTAGTTGCTCTCGGTGGCGCGCACCAGCGCGCGGCCGCCGACCGGGCTGCGGTAGCCGAGCTCCTTCGCCTTCGTCTCGGTGTGGTACTCCTCCTGCCCCTCGTCGTACCAGCCCTCGAACTTGCCGAGATAGATTGCGTCGCGCCGCCTGAGCTCGGCGACGAAGCGCTGCACCTGTCGCACATGCCTCGGCTCGCTCGTGCGGATGAAGTCGTCGTTGCTGAGCCCGAAGAGCGTGAGGACGCGCTGGAACTCCGCCGCGTTGCGGTCCGCCCACGACTGCGGGTCGAGCCCGCGCTCGGCCGCCGACTTCTCGACCTTCGCGCCGTGTTCGTCGGTCCCCGTGAGGAAGAAGACCTCGTTCCCCATCGCCCGCATGAAGCGCGCGTAGACGTCGCAGACCGTGGTCGTGTAGGCGTGGCCGATGTGCGGTCGGTCGTTGACGTAGTAGATCGGCGTGGTGACATAGACGGGAGGCATTGGGCCGCGATTGTACGGGCGGCTTCGCGCGCGTCGGTCCGCGACACGCGCGTCGCGCCGATCCGCCGTGGCGCCTGGTTGGCGCGCGCCGACCGCCTCGCCGCCGCCGCGCGTCGACGATCCGGCCACCTCGCGCCACGGAGTACGATCCTGCGTTGACCGAAGCAGCAGACACGCGTCGTTGCGCCACGGATGCCCGCGCCGTCCTCGTCCTTCGCGCCGGCGTGGCGACGCGACGCGACGATCGGATCGCGGTCGAGGCGCCGCTGGAGATCCGCATCGCCGGCCAGCCGCTGTGCATCACGATGCGGACGCCCGGCGACGACCCCGACCTCGTCGCCGGGTTCCTCCTTGGCGAGGGAATCGTCGCGGCATCCGAGGAGATCGCGCACATCGGCATCGACGCCCTCGCCGACGACGCCGACGTGGCGCACGTGGCTCGCCACCGACCGGCGGCCCGACCACCTCCGGGCGCAGGACGCTGACGACGCCCAGTTGCGCGCGTGCGGCGCACCGTCGCTGCAAGCCCTCCGCGCGCCGCTGCGCCGATTCGCACGGGGCCCGACGATCGCCGCGGAGATCCTCGCCGACCTGCCTCGCCGCATGCGCGACGCGCAGCCACTCTTCGCGGCCACGGGCGGCGTTCACGCGGCCGCGATCTTCGGAATCGACGGCGAGCTGCGCTGCTGCCGCGAGGACCTGGGCCGGCACAACGCCGTCGACAAGGTCGTCGGATGAAGCGCTTCGCCGCGGCGAGCTTCCGCTGGAGCGGCACGTGCTCGTGGTGAGCGGACGCGCGTCGTACGAGATCGTGCAGAAGGCGCAGGCGGCCGGCGTGCCGATCGTCGCCGCCGTCTCGGCGCCTTCCACGCTCGCCATCGAGCTGGCGGAGCGCATCGGGCAGACGCTCGTCGGCTTCGTGCGCGACGGCTCGATGAACGTCTACGCCGGCGCGGAACGGATCGTCCCCGCCGATGCGCGCGGGGCGGTCAAGCGGGATCCGCCGCCGGCGTCGCCGGCTTCACCGACACCGCCGTGACCTTGTAGTCGGGGCACTTCGAGAGCGGATCGACGTGCGGACCCACCAGGCAGTTCGTTCGCGTCTGCGGGAAGTGGAACGAGACGAAGAGGGTCCCGGGCGCGACCCGGCGCGACAGCCGCGCCTGCGCCTCGGTCTGGCCCCAGCGGCTGGCGATGCGCACGCGCTGCCGGTCCACGATGCGCTCGCGCGCCGCATCCTCGGGATGGATCTCCAGGCGGTCCTCGCTCGCCAGCTCGGCGCTTGGCGTGCGCCGCGTCATCGAACCGACGTTGTAGTGGTCGAGCACGCGCCCGGTGATCAGGACGTACGGGCGCTCGGCGTCGGCCTGCTCGGGTGGCGGCTCGAAGTCGACGGAGATCAGCCGCGCGCGGCCGCGCGCGAATCCGTTCGCGTGCATCGTCGTCGTGCCGGGATGATCCGGCCCGGGGCAGGGCCATTGGAGCCCGTCGCCATCCAGCCGATCGAAGCGGACGCCACCGAAGAGGCTCGGCGCCACGCGGGCGATCTCGCCCATGATGTCGGCCGGGCCGTCGTGGCGCCACGACGCCCCCAGTCGCCGCGCCAGCATCGTGGCGACGAGCCAGTCGGGCTTCGCCTCGCCGGGCGGCGCAACGGCGGCGCGCACGCGCTGGATCCGCCGCTCGGCGTTGGTGAAGGTTCCGTCCTGCTCCAGGGCGCCCGCCGCGGGCAGCACGAGATGGGCGAGCTCCGCGGTGCGCGAGAGGAAGAGCTCCTGCACGACGAGCAAATCGAGGTTCGTCAATGCGGCGATCGTGCGGGCCTCGTCGGGATCGCTCTGGACCGGATCCTCGCCCTGGATCCAGAGTCCGCGCAGCCGCCCATCCGCGGCCGCGTCCATCATCTCGCGGATGGTCAGGCCCGGCTCGGGCGGCGGCGCGGCGGACCATTCGCGCACGAGCCGCGCCGCGACCTGCGGATCGTCCAGGGGCTGGTATCCCGCGACCTGATCGGGCATCGCGCCCATGTCGGCGTTGCCCTGCACGTTGTTCTGGCCACGCAGCGGCAGCATGCCCGCGCCGGGTCGCCCGATGCTGCCGGTTAGCAGGCCGAGATTGCAGAGCGTCATCACCGATGCGGTCCCCTGCGACTGCTCCGACAGCCCCAGGCCCGAGACGAAGAGCGTCGGCCCGGCGCCGCCGATCAGCCGCGCGGCGCCCACGGCCTCCGCGACATCGACGCCGCACGCCCCGACCAGCGCCTCGAGCGTCGACGATCGCAGGTGCGCCTCGAGCTCCGCGAATCCCTCGCAGCGCGCGTCGATGTAGGGACGATCGACGAGGCGCTCGTCGATCAGCACCTTCGCGATCGCGTTGAAGAGCGCGACGTTCGTCCCCGGCCGCAGCGCGAGATGGATCCGCGACAGCGCGGCGAGCTCGGTGCGCCGCGGATCGATCGCGACGATCGGCATCCCGCGCAGCGCAGCCTGCTTGAGGCGCGCACCGACCACGGGATGCGCCTCGGTGGGATTCGCCCCTGCGATCACGATGCAGCGCGCCGACTCGATGTCGGCGAACGATGCGCTGGCGGCGCCCGTCCCGATGGTCATCCGCAGCGCCAGCGCCGTCGAGCTGTGGCAGACGCGCGCACAGCAGTCCACGTTGTTGCTCCGAAGCAGGACGCGGAAGACCTTCTGGAGGAGGTACGCCGCCTCGTTCGTGGAACGCGACGAGGTCATCACGCCGAGCGCCGCTCCGCCGCCGCGCCGGTGGATCGCGCGCAGCCGGTCGGCCGCAAACGAGAGCGCCTCGTCCCAGCTCACCGGCTGAAGACGGCCGCCCACGCGCAGGAGCGGGCGCGTCAGTCGCTCGGGCGATCGCTGGTACGCGTGCGCGTATCGGCCCTTCACGCAGAGATGCCCCTGGTTGACGGCGGCGTCGGGCACGCCGTCGATGCGCGTCACGTGATGGCCATCGGTGGCGACCTCGATCCGGCAGCCCACGCCACAGAAGCCACAGACGGAGCGCACGCTCGCGCTCGGCGGCGTGGCGTCGATCCGGTCGCGATCGCTCACCGCGCCGGCGGGGCAGACGTCGACGCACGCGCCGCACGCGACGCAGCCGCTCTCGGCGAAGCGATCGGTCGCGCCGTGCACGAGACGCGACTCGCCGCCGCGCCCCTCGACGCCGAAGACGAACTGCCCCTGGATCTCCTCGCAGGCGCGAAGGCACAGGCGACACTGGATGCACCGCGAGCGGTCGAAGCGCATGTAGGGATGGCTCCGGTCGACGACGTCGCGCTCCCCGCGCCCGCCGCCGCTCGACACGCCGTGCCGCCCGAGGAGCGCGGCCAGCCTCGTCCCGGCCGCGAAGGCGTCGGACGGATGTTCGGAGACGATGAGCTCGAGGATCCGCGTCCGCATGCGGTGCAACGCCGCCGTCGCGGTGCGCACCACCATTCCCGCGCGCACCGGCTGATGACACGACGCGACGGGCAGCCGCTCGCCCTCGACCTCGACCAGGCAGAGCCGGCAGCCGCCCTCCGGCGAGAGCCCCTTGGCCCAACAGAGCGTCGGGATCTCGACGCCAATCCCCTGCGCCGCCTCGAGGATCGTCCGACCCTCGGAGACCTCAGCCGCGCGACCGTCGATGTGCAGTGGCACGAGGCTCACGTCGACGGCCCCGCTTCCGCGGTCGAGGGGCCGCCGCCGAGGAGGTCCATCACGGCCCGCACCGGACCTGGCGTCTCGCGGCCGAAGGCGCAGAGGCTCGCGCTGGACATGAGTTCCATGAGCTCGTCGATCGAGGCGGACTCGGCGCGCGACGGTGCACCGACGATCCCCGCGGCGATCTCCTCCGCGCGGCGCGATCCGACGCGGCAAGGCACGCACTTGCCGCACGACTCGAGGCGCATGAATCCCAGCAGGTGCCGCAGCAGCTCCAGATGATCGGTTCCTTCGCGGATCGCGACGACGCCGCCGTGCCCGAGCTTGATCCCGCGCTCGGCCATCGCCGAGAAGCAGATCGGGACGTCCCACCGATCGGGCGCCAGCAGGCTGCCCATCGGGCCGCCGAGCAGGACGGCCTCGATCGCCCGACCATCCGCGCCACCACCACCGGACCGCTCGATCACGCGCCGCAGCGACGTGCCGAACTCGACCTCGACGACGCCGGGATCGACGAAGCCGCTGCTCAGGCAGATCGCCTTGGTGCCTGGACTCTCCCGCGTGCCCATCCCCGCGAACGGGCCCGCGAGATCCCCGCGCTCGCCGCGGAGGAGCCACCCGACGTTCACGAGCGTCTCGACGTTGTCGACGACCGTCGGCATGCCGCGCAGGCCCGCCGTCGCGGGATACGGCGGCCGGAGTCGCACCTCGCCGCGCACCCCTTCGATGGCGTTGAGCAGCGCCGTCTCCTCGCCGCAGACGTAGCTTCCGAGTCCGGAGACGACGCTGATCCGGAGCGGGCCACCCGGATCAACCGCGCCGGCGCCGAGCAGGCCGGCCTCCATCGCGTCGCGGACCGCGCGGCGGACCGATGCGATCGCCCGCGGTGCCTCCGATCGGATGAAGATCACGCCTTCCGCAGCGCCGATGGCATGCGCGCAGATGAGCATCCCCTCGATGATCGCGTGCGGATCGCGCTCCATGAGCTCTCGATCGATGAAGGAGCCGGGGTCGCCCTCGTCGCCGTTGGCGACGACGTAGCGGATCGGCGCCGAGGTCGCCGCGCACGTGGCCCACTTGCGCGCAGTCGGGAAGGCGGCGCCACCTCGGCCGCGCAGGCCCGATCGCTCGATCCGCGCGAGCACGTCGGCCGGCGACCGTCGAAGGGCCTGCGCCGCACCCTTGTAGACGCCGCGATCCTGCGCCGCGGCGAGGTCGGCGCACGCGCCATCGAGCAGTCGCTCGAGCACCACGGCGCGACGCGCCTCGCACCGGACCCTGGGCGGCGCCGGATCGGCTGGCGGCGGCGCGGTGAGCGCCGCGACTACGCGATCGGGGGCGCATCGCACCACCGCGACGCCATCGGCGCGGGCGACCGTCGGGGACCGGTCGCAGTGCCCGAGGCAGTGCGCCGGCCGGACCGGAAGTCCGGCGCTCGCGGCGACCCGCAACACGTCGTGCGCGCCCGCCAGGATGCACGACGTCCCGGTGCAGATGCGGTGAGCGTCGATGTCGCCGTGCAGGTCGCCGTAGAAGCCAACGGCGCCGCGGACCACGGAGACCGGAAGGTGCACGGCCGTCGCGATCGCGGCGAGGCCGACCGGACCGTCGAGCGCTTCCCCGGCTTGGACGGACCGCCCGCCGCGCGAGTCGCTTCGCAGCGCGTGGACCGCGTCGGCCAGCACCGGAAGCGCCCAACCACGTCCGCCCGCAGCGTCGAAGTAGCCTCGGACCGTCGAGTTGCTCATCGATGCGATCCTCCGCGCCGCGCGGACGCGACTGATTCCGGGTCGCCCCGGCTGCCGCGCGCCGACGCGGTCTCGTCGCCGCAGGGACGGCACTCGACCAACGCCCGCTCGTCGCAGCATACAACGCGCGGTGGCGGGCCACTTCGAAATCGTGCTCGGCGCACTGTGCGAGCGCTGCTTCGTGGCTCCGCCGTTCGCTCGTCGCGATGCGAAGGGCCGAACGCTGCCTGCCGGGGCCACCTGCCTGCGCTCCAGCCGCGCGGCGCGATGCGCGGTGGCGAACGCCAGTACGATCCACCTCCCGTGGACCGCTCGACCTTCGAACAGCGAGCCCTGACCCATCTCGACGCGGTGTATCGCATGGCGATGCAGCTTTGTCGGCGGGAGAGCGAGGCGGCGGACCTGGTGCAGGAGACGTTCCTGCGCGCCCTGCGCGCCGCGGACCGCTTCGAGGAGCAGGGCGGCGGAATGCGGGCGTGGCTGTTCCGCATCCTGCACAACGTCTTCTTCTCCGAGCTGGACCGCGCGAAGCGCCGGCCGGTCGCCATCGAGGGGGTGGGCGCTCGCGATGGCGACGACGACCTGCCCTCCGTCGAGAGCGGGCCGCTGTGGGATCTGGCGTCGCTCGACTGGGAACGCGTCGACGCGCGGCTGAAGGCCGCGATCGAGCGGCTCAGGCCGGAGTTTCGCGAAGTCCTGCTGCTGTGGGCGGTCGAAGGGCTGAAGTATCGGGAAATCGCCGAGATCACGGAGGTTCCCATCGGAACGGTCATGAGCCGCCTGCACCGGGCCCGCGCCGGGCTCGTCGAGGATCTGAAGGAACTGGCGGAAGAACGAGGCCTCGACGTCGGTTAGCAGGGTTGGATCGACCCCTTTGCGACGGCGCGGCGAAGATCCGATCGCACGTCGGGCAAGACCCAATCATCGACCAAACCCCGATCCCCGCAGATCGAAACACGACCCGGCTCATACGGACTCCAGTAGACCTCCGTGCGTTCGACCCCCTCCGCCGCAGCGGCGTCTCACGGCGGAATTGGGTTGGGTAAGCCGCGAGAGCCAACTGGGACGCGTATCACGCACCCCTCGTAACGCGAACATGCCCGCCTCGCCGATCGATCCTCTGGCCATCCACCGTTACATCGACGGCGAGCTTTCTCCGGCCGAGATGGCGGCGTTCGAGGCCCGGTTGATGGGCGACGCCGACGCCACCGCGCGGGTCGAGGCGGCGCTGACGGCGCGCGAGCACCTTCGCGGCGCGCTGCGCCGGGTCATGGATGCGCCGGCGCCGGTCGGGCTTCGCGCGCGGGTGGCCGATGCGCTCGGCCAGTACGCAAGCCGGCCGCCGATCGCACCGTCGTTCGAGCGAACGGCGCCGCGATCGTTCTGGGAGGGTCCGCGGCGCGCCAACTGGCTCGCCGTCGCGGCGTCGCTGCTCCTGGTCTGCGGCGCGGTGCTCTTTGGGATGTTCGGCCCCCGGGTCGCGGAGCGCACCGGGCGCGGCGGCGACACGCCGGTCACCGAAGTGGCCGCCACGCTGGCGAGCGAGAGCGAGTACTCGAACACCCACGCGACGTGCAGCGCCCAGGATCAGCCGTGGCGCAGCCCCGACGAAGCGGAGCGCAACCTCGCCTCGCTGCTGCGGCGGCCGGTGACGATTCCCAACCTCGAGAGCGCCGGCTTCAACTTCTGCTGCGGCGGCCCCTGCTGCGTGCCCGGCGCCTGCGACCGCGGCGGCCAGTTGCTCTACTGCCGCCCAAGCGAAGGGGGCGACGGATGCCGGTGGCTGAGCATCTTCGTCGCGCCGGTCGAGACGCAGTACCTCGCGTTCGATCCATTCGGCCGGACGGGCCCGCTCGAGTGCGGCATCCACTACTCGCTCATGATGCCCGCCGGGGGCGAGATGCACTATTGGTGCGATGGACACGTGACCTGGTTCGTGCGCGCCGCCGAGGGCATCGACTTCGACGAGGTGCAGGAACTCTTCCCGGTCGGATAGTGCGCCGGCCGTCTGTGGATCAAGTCGGCCATGGCGGCCACTTGGGGACCACTTGGTGCGAGTCCGCAGACCCGGAGCTGGATCGTCGCCGGGCGATGCGCGTCGGCGCCCGTCGATTGATCCGTCGCCATTCCCGCCCAAGACTTGACCTGCGGCGGTCGTCTCGCCGCGAGGAGACCGATGATGTCGATCAAGCTCGCCGTGGCTGGAATCGTGGCCGTTTCCGCATGCCAGTTCATCGTCTCGCGCGAAGCGATGGCGCAGTACGCGCTCGGCGCGGGCGACCGGCACGACCGCAACCTCGCCACCGGCGGCGGCGGTCGCAACTATCCGCAGGCCGTGCAGAACTTCATGGCCCGCAACGACATCGTCACGGGCGACGTGGCCGCGGGCAAGGCGTTCCGCGGCGACGTCGGCTACACCAGCCCGCTCGCCTTCCGCGGCACGGTCGGAAGCGACGCGATCTTCGGGTTCCGCGCCGATTCGGCGCTCTCGTCGCCCGCGGCGATCCTCCGTGGGCTGCGAAGCGACCAGTACTCGCTGGCCACGGCCAGCGCACCGATCACGTTCAGCCGCGACACGACACCGACCAATCCGATCCCTGGCGCGACGCGATCGGAGCGCCGGCGCGATCCGATCGATGCTCGCACCGTCATCGAGCGCACGGCCATCAGCGGAACGAGCACGCGCGTGATCCAGCAGTCCTGGGGCGGTTCGGTGGTGGGCGGGATGCAGGATGCGACCGGCCGGCCCTTCGCCGTGCTCGGCTCGTCGGTCACCGGCCTTCGCTACGAGCCGACGACGATGGGCGAACTGCGCCCGCTTGAGCTGGGCCTCTACGACCGTCGTCGCATCATCGAGGACGACGCGGCGGGGCGGCTTGGCGACTCCGCTCCGGGCGCCGCCTACCCGCGGCTGGGCGAACCGCCGCCCGCCTCGCAGGGCGACGGCGGCACCAGCGCGGCACCGGCCACTTCTCCGGATCGGCTCGACTTCTCCGTCGAAGGCAGCGCGAACTCGGCCTTGCCCGGAAGCGGCCTTGGAACCGGCGCCGGATCGACCTCCGGGACCGGTTCTGGAACGAAGGCGGGAAGCGGCGCTGCGGGGACGGGCGCAGCGGGCGGCAAATCGGCCGCGGATCGTTCGGGCAACGGAGGCGCCAGCTCGTTGAAGCTCGGTGGCGAGCGAGCGGATCGCCGGATCAACTACCGCGCCGGAAGCGCGAACTACGACGCGATCGTGAAGGACCTGATCGAGCGCTACAAGAAGGATCCCAACATGCAGTTCGACGGCGATGCGCAGGTGCGCGCTCGCCTGGAGCGCGAGATCGAGCAGCTTCGCGACCAGCTCTCGGGTCGGTCGGGAGTCGCCGCCGGCTCGAAGGGCGGCGCGCGGCTCGGCGGCGCGAGCGCCACGCCGGGCGGGTCGACGGCGCTGCTCACGGGCGGCGCCGCCGGAACGGGCGTGACCGGCGCCAGCACGGACTCGAGCAACGTCGGGGCCGGGGCCGCGGCGGCCGCCGGCGCCGGCGTGACCACGGCGCCCGGCGGCTCGCCACTGCGGCCGGGTGTCGTCGTCGATCCGAACGCCGCCGGAACCACGCCCCCGACGGGGCCCGACGGACGCAAGCCGAATGCCGCGAATCCGACCGGAGCGAACTCGGCCGGCGCGAAGTCCGAAGGCGCAACGTCGCCGCTCACGATCGAGCAGATGGCGACGATCCTTCGGCACGGCGTGAAGATCGAGGATCTCTCGACCGAGCAGCGCTCGCGGATCGACGAGCTCATCGCACGCGGCCAGACGCAGATGGGCGCGGGCGACTTCTTCGACGCCAGCCAGTCGTTCGAGCGCGCCCTTCGCATGATGCCCGGCCATCCGATGGCCACCGCGGGCGTCATCAACGCCGAGATCGCCGCGGGCCTCTACCTCTCGTCGGCGATCCGCCTCCGCCGCTTCCTCGCCGAGTCGCCCGAGATGATCGACACCCGCTACGGCGAGCGGCTGCTGCCACCGAAGGAGCGCTTCGACGTGGCCATCGAGAACATGCGCCGGCGCATGAAGGGCAGCGACGACGCGCCCGACTACGGGCTTGCGCTGGCCTACATCGGTCGCCAGACGGAGGACAAGGCGCTCATGCGCGAGGGCCTCGACGCGATCAAGGGCTCGGAGGCCGACGACACGCTCCGCCTGCTGCTCAAGAAGCTCTGGCTGGGCGAGTAGGCGGCGTTCGCCGGATTGCGGCGGGATCGACGGTTCGCGCAGCAGGTTGGCCCGCTCCCGGCGACGCCGTCACGGGGCGTTCGAGGCGGCTCGACCCGCCGGATCGCTCCCGGCGAAGATTCTGTAGAGCGCCGGAAGCACGATCAGCGTCAGGAGCGTGCTCGAGATCAACCCGCCGATCACGACGGTCGCGAGCGGCCTCTGCACCTCGGCGCCCGTCCCGCGCGCCAAGGCCATCGGCAGGAATCCAAGCGAGGCGACCATCGCCGTCATCAGGACCGGACGAAGGCGCACCACGCAGCCGCGGAGGATCGCGGCGTCGCGGGCCATGCCCTCGCGCCGCAACTGGTTGATGAACGAGACCATCACCAGTCCGTTCAGGACGGCCACGCCGGAGAGCGCGATGAAGCCGACCGCCGCCGAGATCGAGAATGGCATGTCGCGCAGCCAGAGCGCCACGATCCCGCCGGTCAGTCCGAGCGGGACGGCGCTGAAGACGAGCAGTGCGTACCGGACGCTCCTGAACGTGCTGAAGAGGAGCAGGAAGATCAGGAGGAAGCAGATCGGGACGACGATGGACAGGCGGGCCTTCGCGGCGACGAGGTTCTCGTACTGCCCGCCCCAGGCGAGCCATTGCCCGGCGCGCATCGGAAGGGCGGCGACCCTGGCCTGCGCCTCCTGCACGAAGGAGCCGAGATCGCGTCCGCGCACGTTGCACTGGATGACGATCCGTCGCTTGCCGTTCTCCCGGCTCACCTGATTCGCGCCTTCGGCGACCTCGATCGTCGCGACCTGGCCAAGCGGAACGAAGCCCGCCTCCTCGGCGACGGCCGTGCGTCGAGCGGCGCCGGGGTTCGCGTGCTCGGTTCCCCGCGGCAGCGGAATCGGCAGCCGTTCCAGGGCATCGATCCTTCCGCGGATCGCGTCGGGCAGGCGCACCACGAGGTCGAAGCGACGATCGCCCTCGAAGACCTGGCCCGCCTCGGCGCCACCCATCGCGACCGAGACGACCGCCTGCACGTCGGCGACCGAGAGGCCGTATCGCGCAATCGCCGAACGGTCGATGTTCACGGTCATGACCGGCAGGCCTTCGGTCTGTTCGGTCTTGGCGTCCGCGGCGCCCGGGATGGCCGCGAGCGCCTTGAGGATCTCCTGCGCGGTCGTCTCCATCGAGTCGACATCGTCGCCGTAGACCTTCACCGCGACGTCGCCACGGACGCCCGAGACGAGCTCGTTGAAGCGCATCTGGATGGGCTGCGTGAACTCGTAGTTGTTGCCGGGCACCGCGTCGACCTCGAGCTCGATCAGCTTGACGAGCTTGCCCTTGTGTCCCTCGGGCCCGGTCTCCTCCCGGCCGTGGTCGTCGCCATGGTCCGCGTGCTCTCCACGGCCCTCCATCGCCTTCGTCCTCGCGGCGATGATCGCATCGAGCTCGGCCTCGCTCCGCCACTGCTCCACCGGCTTCAGGATGATGAACGTGTCCGACACGTTGGGAGGCATCGGGTCGGACGCGAGCTCCGCGGTTCCGGTCTTGGAGTAGACGAAGGCGACCTCGGGCAGCGCCGCGATCGTCCGCTCGACATCGAACTGCATTTGCTGCGACTGCGTGAGCGACGTCGACGGGATGCGCATCGCGTGCATCGCGATGTCCTTCTCGTCGAGCGTGGGGACGAACTCCTGCCCGAGCCGGACGAAGAGCGCCGCGGATGCGGCGAACGCGAGCATGGCCGCGACGACCACCGCCCAGCGGAACCGCACGGCCCACGTCAGGACCGGCTGGTAGAGCGCCTTCGCCCAGCGGATCAGGAACATGTCCTTCTCCGCGACCTTGCCGCGGACGAGGATCGCGACCATCGCCGGCACGAAGGTCATCGAGAGGATGAACGCGGCGACGAGCGCGAAGATCACCGTCATCGCCATCGGATGGAACATCTTCCCCTCGACGCCGGTCAGCGCGAGGATCGGAACGTACACCGTGACGATGATCGCCTGGCCGAAGAGCGACGGCTGGATCATCTCCTTGGTGGCGACCATGACCTCGTGCAGCCGTTCCGGCAGCGCCAGCAGGCGCTGCTCGCGGTGCTGGCGCTCGCCCAGCCGCCGCAGGCAGTTCTCGACGATGATCACGGCGCCGTCGACGATGAGGCCGAAGTCGATGGCGCCAAGCGACATCAGGTTGCCGCTGACGCGGCTCTGCACCATCGCCGTGGCCGTCATGAGCATCGAGAGCGGGATCGCGGCGGCGCAGATGAGCGCGGCCCGCACGTTGCCAAGCAGCAGCAGGAGCACGACGACGACGAGGATCGCGCCTTCGAGCAGGTTCTTCTCCACCGTCGCGATCGTGGCGTCGACGAGCCGCGTCCGGTTGAGCACAGTCTTCGCCCCGATGTCCGCCGGAAGGCTCCGCTGGATCTCGGCCATGCGCGCGTCGACGGCCGCCGCGACGGTGCGGCTGTTGGCGCCGATGAGCATGATCGCGGTGCCGATCACGACCTCCTCGCCGTTCTCGCTGGCGGCGCCGGTCCGCAGCTCGCGCCCGACGCCCACGCCGCCGGGCACGACGATCTCCCGCACCTCGATCGGCACGCCGTTTCGGACGCCGACCACGATCCGCTCGGAACTCGTCGACCGACTCGATGCGCCCGGTCGCCCGCACGAGGTAGGACTCGCCCTTGTGCTCGACGTAGCCCGCCCCGACGGCGACGTTGTTCCGCTCGATCGCCTCGATGACGTCCGCGAAGGTCAGTCCGTACGAGACGAGCTTCATCGGATCGGGCTGGACGTGGTACTCCTTGACGTACCCGCCGATGGCGTCGATGCCCGCGACATCCTTCACGCCCTTGAGCTGCGGACGGATGATCCAGTCCTGCACTTCGCGCAGGTACGACGCCTGCTCCAGCTCGTTGACGAGCCGTCGGCCCTCGGGGGTCAGGTAGGAACCGTCGCCCTGCCAGCCCGGTTCGCCGTCCACGACGCGGGCGCCCCTTCCGTGCGGATGCATGTACTCGACGGTGTACATGTAGATCTCGCCGAGTCCGGTCGCGATCGGGCCCATCGTGGGATCGACGCCGGCCGGAAGCGACTGCTTCGCCTCGCCGAGCCGCTCCGCGACCTGCTGGCGCGCGAAGTAGATGTCCACGTGGTCCTCGAAGATCGCCGTCACCTGCGAGAAGCCGTTGCGCGAGAGCGAGCGCGTCGACTCGAGACCGGGGATGCCCGCGAGCGCGTTCTCGATGGGGAACGTGACCCGCTTCTCCACCTCGATGGGCGAGAGCGACGGCGCCAAGGCGTTGATCTGAACCTGGTTGTTCGTGATGTCCGGGACGGCGTCGATGGGCAGCCGCGCCAGCGAGTGCGCGCCCAGCGCCGCGACCATCGCGGTCAGCAGCACGATCAGCCAGCGGTTCTTGATCGAGAAGTGAAGGACGGATTCGAGCATGGTTCGTGGTTCCGTGGGAGCGTGCCAGAAGGGACGACCGGCGCGGGCGCTCAGTGCTCGTGTGCCGCCCCGGCCTTGCCAAGCTCCGCCTTCAGGATGAAGCTGCCCGAGCGAACGAAGGGCTCGCCCGCGACGAGACCCGAGTGCACCGGGACGAGCCCGCCGACGGACCTGCCGACCACGACGGCCCGCTTCGCGAAGGTGTTCGGTTCGTCGGGAACGGGAACGAAGACCGCCGGACCGCCCTCGACGACCTGCACCGCCTCGTCCGGAACCGCGATCGCCGGCGCGGGAACGCCGGCCACCGGATCCGTCGCGACGATCTCGACCTGCGCGAACATCCCGGGCCTGAGCGCCATCGCCTTGGACGGCACCTCGATGCGCACCTGCGCCGTGCGCGTGGTCGGATCGACCGACGGCGCGACGAAGGCGACGATTCCATCGAACCCCCTGCTGTCGACCGTTCCGATGGTCACCCGCGCCACGGTGCCGACCGCCACCTCCTGCAATCGCGCCTCGGGCACGTCGGCGAGCACCCAGAGCGTGCTCGTGTCCGCGAGCACCATGATCGATTCGCGATCGGGGCTCACGAGCTCGCCGAGGGTGACCTCCCGCTCCACGACCTGTCCATCGATCGCCGCGACGATCGTGTGGCGAGGATCGATCTCCCCCGTCGCCGCCAGCGCCTCGATCGCGGGCTGGCTCATGCCGAGCAGGTGAAGACGGTTCTCAGCGCCGATCGCCGCCGCTTCGGCCGCCTTCAGCCCCGCGACGGCGGCCCTGTGCTCCGCCTCGCGACGCTGGACCTCGTTGAGCGAGATGCCCTGGCTCTGCTCGTGCAGGCCCCTTGCGCGCTCCCATGCGACCTTGGCCAGCTCGACTCCGGGCCCCGCGCTCTGCACCGCCGAGCGCCGCTGGAGGTACTCGGCCTGGGCCTCGCCGAGCTCGGGGCTCTCGATCACGACGAGGGCGTCGCCTCGCCGCACCACGTCGCCAAGCCGCACCTTGAGCTCGATGACGCGGCCGCGCAGGGGCGAGCCGACATGGGCCATCGCCTCGGTGTTGAACGCGACGCGCGCCGGTGCGACGAAGGTCGCTCTCAGGACCTGCGCCTGCGCCGCCTCGACCGTCACGCCATGGCGCTCCACCGCCTCGGCCGTGAGATGCACTTCGTCGGCGTGCTCCGCATCGTGGCCGTGATCGTGGTCGTGGTCGTGATCGTGATCGTCCCCATGCGGCGGCGTGCGTTCCGATGCATGATCGTGATCGTGATCGTGGCCGTGGCCGTCACCCTCGCCGTGGACGTCCTTCTTGCAGCCGGCGATGGTCACGAGCGCAAGGGCGGTGGCGAAGAGGATCGCCGCGGGCACGGAGACCAGGCGCGGATCGGCGAGACGCCGACGTGGAAGGCGGTTCGGTGCTGATTGGTACATTCGTTGCTCCGGAAGGTGCCGTGCGGGATGGATCGATGCGGTGCCGCTCATGGACGTGCGCTCGCGGTGGAAGGACGGAGGAGCGTGGCCGTTGCATGCAGCGCGCTGCGCGGGTCGGGCGCGGCGCGTGCGATCGGCGCATCGGCTGCGCGGGGCGCATCCGGCGCGCCGCGCGCCAGCGCGGGCGCGGCGCCGGGGCCTCCGACGGCCCGCTCGAGCCTGATGCGGGCGAGCGTCGTCTCGCGCTCGACCTCGATCGCCTTGGCCTGGGCGACGCTCACGCCCTGTTCGGCGAGGAAGAGCGGCGTGACGTCCGTCTGGCCGGCCCGGTAGGCATCCTCCGCCTCGCGTCGGCGCTGTTCCTCAAGGGGGATGAACTCCTGCCGCACGCGTGCCAGGTTCGCGAGGTGGGCGCGCAGCGCGACGTGGGCGGAGCGCACCGACTCGACCACCTCGCGCTTCGCGCGGGTGAGCCGGTGGCGAGCCTCCGCCTGCTGCGCCGCGACGCGGGCCTTCGCCGCCTGGCCCATGTCGAAGATGGGAACCGGCGTGGCGATCGACGGTCCCACCGCCCAATCGGGATCCTTCTGCGCGTCGATGCCGAGTCCGGCGCCGTCCCACGGCAGGAACCGCGTCAGCGCCTCGTCGTCGCCGAGCGCCGCGAGCTCCCACGCGATGGCCTGCACTTCCGGCCGTCGAGCAAGCGCCGCGTCGACCCACTCCGCCTCGCCGGCGCGGTCGACCGTGGGCGGCGTCCACGGATCGAGCGCCCATGCGGCGGCGCCGGACGGTTCCCCGACCAGTCGCGCCAGCCGCAGCCGCTGCTCGCGCGACTGGAGTCGCGCGTCGGCGAGCGCGACCTCGAGTCCGACGCGCTGCGAGTCGAGCGTGGTGACGTCGCTCCTCACTCCCTCGCCGGCATCGAGCCGATGGCGCGCGATGCCGGCGATCTTCACGAGAAGCTCCGCCTGTCGCTCGAGCACGGGAATCAATGCATCGCTCGCCTGCGCCGCCGCATAGGTCTCCTGGACCTCGCTCACGACGTCGAGCGCCTCGGTGACCGCATCCGCGGCGGATTGCCGCAGCCGGTTGTCCGCGGCGCTGGCGCGATTCGGGATCTTCATCGCCGCGACGAGGTCCTGCGCGAGCGACACCTCGACCTGCGGCGCTCCCGCTCCCCATCGCAGCACGAGGTTCAGCACCGGGTTCGGGAGAAGCCGGGCCTGTTCGGCGTCGGCCATCGCGATGCGGACGCGCGCCAGCGCGGCCTGAAGCGCGGGCGAGGTCGCGATCGATCCCTTCACCGCGTCGGCCATCGAGAGTCGATCGCCCGCCGTCGGCTCGTCGAGCGGACCGCCCTCGACCCGGAACACGACGGGCTCGCTCGTCGCGAGCGCCCGCGCGATCGATTCCTCGGCCGTTGGATCGAGTCGCGGCGGTTGACAACCGAATTGGACAAGAACGGCAAGCGCGGAGGCGCCCAGGACGGGGCTGCATCTCCGCACGCTCGGACGTGCGCGGATCGTCATTCGATTCCTTGGTCTGGCGTGGCTCGGGAAGGACGCCGTCGTGCGCCGCCTCGCCGATGCGAGGCGCACGCCGACAGCACGCAGCGCGCGGATCCCCTTTCCGCGTCGACGCGAGTCGCGCGGCGGGCCGGGCGCGTTCTTCACGAGCTAGACGACGAGGATCACCGATCGAAGCCGCTCGACCGTGTCCGGCGGGCTGGCATCGGGCGGCACATGTCGCGGAAGACCTTCGACGCACGGCGCGGTGCAGGCCAGCGCGGGCAGCTCGAGCGCCGCCGCCACGGCCAGCACGGGAACCTCGAGGAGTCTCGATTCGCGCTGCGCGCCAACATGCTCCGAGACGAGCGGTCGGTCGTCGCAGGGATGTGTCGGGTCCTGATTCGTCGGGACATGCAGGTCGTGCGAATCAGATGCCGGCGCTTGATCGTGGCACTCGTCGCAGGACGTGGTGCATTCCCCGCTGTCGGTCTGCGCACAGCCCCACTCCAGCCGCGATCCACCGTGTCCGTCCGAGCAGATGACGAATCCCGCGCGCAGGGCCGTGCCGCTCAGCCCGACGCTGATCAGGCAGAGCCACGCGAGCAGGGATTGGACGATCGACGTTCGCATGCAGGTCGCGCGGCGGAGTGAGCCGTTCTTGCCCAGCGGTCTCCTGGGTGCCACCTTCGCACCGACGGGCCGGATCGTTCCTGAGTGGTCCGGCGCTTCCAGCGCCCTCGACGACTGGTTGTTGAGCGTAGCACCATCGGGAACGTTCCATCGCGGCTTTGGCGCAGGGCGCGGTCGAGCCTCGCGGCGATCGCGCGCGATCGACGGGCAGGCATCGCATCGCCGCGTCGGACGAGGACCGCATCGCGCCATGGGTCGCGGGAACCACGACCGCCTGCGCGGCATCCAACGAGCGCGACGCGCGGTCGATCGGACCGACGCACCTTGGAGAACCCACATGCTGCGATTCCTCGCCAGGCCGCGATGGTCCCCCTACCTCGCGGGTGCCGGCATCGGGATGCTGAGCTGGGCCACGTTCTACTTCATGGGAAAGGCCCTGGGCACCAGCACGTCGTTCGTCGGCGCCGCCGGGGCCGCGGTCTGCTCGCTCGCGCCGGAGCACGTCGCCGGGAACGCGTACTACCTGAAGGAATACGGCACCGCGTCCAGTGGATTCAAGCCGGTCTTCGATTGGCAGATGGCGCTGGACGTCGCGCTGATCGCCGGTTCGTTCCTCGCGGCGTGGCTTGGCGGCACGCTCCGTTCCGAGCGCGTGCCGAGCGTCTGGGCGGAGCGGTTCGGTCCCTCGGTCGCGAAGCGGTACGTCGCGGCGTTCGCCGGCGGCTTCATCCTGATCTTCGGGGCGCGCATGGCCGGAGGCTGCACGAGCGGGCATGGCATCTCCGGCGGACTCCAGCTCGCCGTGTCGAGCTGGACCTTCTTCCTGAGCATGTTCGTCAGCGGCGTGATCGTCGCGGGACTGCTCTTCGGCTTCCGGTCGTCGACCGCGGAGGTGGCTCGTGCTTGACCATTTCTTCGCCGATCCCCGCACGATCATGCTCGGCGCACTGACGGGCCTGATCTTCGGGTTCCTGCTCCAGAAGGGAGCCGTGACCCGCTACAACGTGATCGTCGACCAGTTTCGCCTCAGGGACTTCACCGTCCTCAAGGTGATGCTGACGGCGATCGTCGTCGGGGCGGCCGGCGTCTACGCGATGCTCCAGCTCGGCTGGATCGCGGGGCTCAGCGTCAAGGCCGCCGAGCTCGCGATGAACGCCGTTGGCGGCGCGATCTTCGGAGTCGGCATGGTGCTTCTCGGCTACTGCCCCGGCACGGCGCTGGCGGCGATCGGACAGGGCTCGCGCGATGCGATCGTCGGCGTCCTCGGGGCGCTCGTCGGCGCCGGCGTCTACGCCGAGGCGTACCCCTTCCTCGCGCGCACGCTCGAACCCGTGGGCAAGCTCGGGAAGATCACCTTCGTCGACGTCACCCACGCCTCGCCGTGGTGGTTCATCGGCGGCCTCGCGGCGATCTCGGCTGCGCTCTTCGTGTGGCTGGAAGGGCGCGGCGGCGGACGGAGCCCACGCCCGACGGTCCGCGTGTCGCAAGCGCCCGCGTCCGCCTGACGGCGGCGGCGATCTCCGCGCCCTGCGCCGGCCCCGTCCAGCCCAGGACAGGCCGCGCGACGTCCGCGCGCGCGCATTGTGGTGCAGCCGTCCCGGCTGCAAGAGCGCTGACCGCCGGCTTCCGTGCGACCTTGCCGCAAGAGCGCACGCCGCAAGAGCGCACGCATGGAACGCGCGATCAGTTCTGGCCGGCGAGCTTCCTGACCGTCATCATGAACGTGCGCTTCATGTTCGAGTGCATCGCCACGACGATCGCGCCGTAGACGCCCGCGGCCACGATGGCGCCGACGACCAGGCTCATCCGCGCACCGGAACCGTCCTCGAGCGTCGGACCGATGAACGCCCCGGGATTGAGCGACGCGGCGAGGAGGTTGACCGGATTGAGCGCCGACATCGCGCCGCCCAAGGTGGAGACCTGCCGGCCGGCGATGTAGCCGCATCCACCGGGAACCGCCGCGACGGCGATGGCGACACCCACCGCGCCGACGACCGAGCCGATCGTCCCCTTCGTCTTGATCGACCATTGCAGTCCGATCATCACGCAAAACGCGACGAACGGGGCGAGCACGAGCGGCATCGCCAGGGCCACCTCGGGCAGGAAGAACGGCACGTTCGTCGTCTTGGTCGAGGTCTCGATCCGCTCCACCACCATCACTCCCTGCTTGCCGCCGAAGCCGTCGGCCAGCACGTACAGCGCGACGAGCGCGAGCGTCACCAGCGGCACGATGATCATCGGCAGCAGGTACTGGATCAGCCCCCGCAGCTTGCCGGCGAGGTACGGCCCCGGCTGGATCGGCGTCGTCAGGATGATGTCCAGCGAGCCGTCCTCGCGCTCCTTGCTGACGGCCACGGCGCTGAGGTTCAGCGCCGTCAGCGCGATGATCACGATCTCCGCGCCGACGACCGCGGCGATCGCGAGGCGAAGCGTCGATGCCGTGATCATCCCGACGTGGAAGATGGTCAGGAGCACGATCGCCACCAGCAGCCCGATGGCGACGAAGCCCCAGCGGGCGGTGACCGCGCCGAGCGAGTTGCCCTTGGCCTTCGATTCGCGCCACACGATCGGATTGGCGCCGACGTGGCGCGGCGGGCGATCGCTGCCCTTGGGCGGCACGCGAAGGAGCCGCCGCCACCACGAAACGGTTCCCGCCTTGGCGCCGATCACGCGCAGCCTCGCCGTGGAGAAGACGATCAGCGCCAACGAGGCGACCGCGCAGAGCCAGCAGAACGTCCCCACCGGATGGCTGAACCACGCCGTCGTCAGCCAGCCTGCGCCCGTCCCGGCGAGATCGTGCGGCACGTAGTGGTTCGTGAAGAGCAGCGCCTCGAGCGCGAGGAAGGGGTTCACCGGCGTCATGATCGTCGTGAGCGACGCGCTCGTTCCCGGTCCGGCGGGGACGCGCAGGACCGAGTCGAGGGCGTAGGTCGCGAAGAGGTACATCACCACCGCCACGTAGAAGACGAAGACGGCGCGGCGACCGGCGGTGCGCGTGACGCTGAGCATGACCGCGACCGCGGCGACGACGAGCGCGCTGCATGCGGCGATCGCGTAGCTCACGAAGATCGAGCGGCCCGGCACGCCGCCGTAGCTCTGCGTGAGCACGAAGAGCGGCAGCGTCGAGAGCAGCAGCGCCAGCACGAAGAAGAGCCGCCCGAAGAGGTTGCCAAGCACGATCTGGAGCGCGTTGAGGGGCGTCGTGAGCAGGATGTCCCACGTGCGCGGATTGGCCTCCTGCGCGATGGCCCCCGCCATGAAGACCGGAGTGAGCAGGCAGATCAGGCCGACCTGTCCGAAGCTCACGACGGTGAACGCGTCGGCGCCGTTCTTGGCGAGGTCGCGAAGCGAGACGCTGCCGACGCCTCCACCGGCGACGGCGAAGAGCAGCACGACGATCATGAGCGCCAGGTAGCCCGCGCGGATGTACAGGTGCCGCACGCGCCGCGAGCCGCCCTGCACCAGCCGCATGCAGATCGGGTTCAGCGGCAGGAGACGAAGAAGCCAGTCGAGGAAGGTTGGCATGATCGAGGTGCACCGCCGGCGGCGCGTTCCGCGGCGCTTCCTGGGGCGCTGCTCGCCCGGAGCATAGTTCGACGGCGCGCCGTCATCGCGCGATCCCGTCGTCCGGCGTGGGCTTCGGTGCGCGCCGTCGGCCTCGCGGTGCGCGATCTCTATACTGTTGCTCTCACGTCCCGCCACGACGGCGGGCCGTTTCCCCCCGCCGCCGGTCCGCCGGCGCCGGCCGGTCGTCCGGCGGACCTCCGCCGCTGCCGCGATAGATTCCCATTGAAGCAAGCCCGTTGTGTCGCCGATCACCGCTCACCGCACCCGCCCTGCTCGCCTCGAAGACGAGGCGATCGATGGTTCGTGTCGGCCGGGTGTGATCGGTTTCCGTTTGGTCTGGTGCTGCGCTCGGTCACGCGTTGGTCGGCCCGCGCTGGAAGCGCTTCCGGCGCCGGACTCCGCCTGAGCTCGTCCGCCATGGCGGATGGGCCAATGGCCGGTTGGGTCGATCGCAGGACGCGTGACGCTCCTTGAGGTCCGCTGGAGGGCCGTGTCGATGGCCCGACCGTGGGTCGCATGACCGATGATCGCGCAGCGGCGCACCGGACGACGCAGGACTCGACGCGGGTGTTTCGGGAATCGAAGGCAGGGGAGACGGCGAACGCCGTCGGCGCGCGATCGTCGGCCAGGATGTTCCTGCGCGGCGGTCGGGGATGGGACGTTGCCGCGCCTCCGCGTCGAGGGGCGCGGAGGGGGTGTGCGTGCGAGCCCAGATGCCAACCGCCATGTTCATCGCGACGCCCCTGATCCTCTCCGATCCGGCGGCGCTGCTCCCGACGACGCTCGCGGATGTCTCGGTGCCGGTTGCCGGGGTGATCGGCGCCGCGGCGCTCGTCCTCGGCGGCATCGCAGCGATGGTCGTCAACGGCGTCGTCACGCGCCGCACGATCGCCTCCGCGCGAGCGACGGCCGAGGAACTCCTGCGCACGAGCCAGGTCGAGGCCGACTCGATCCGCCAGCGCGCCGAGCTCGATTCCGAGCGGCGGGCCAAGGAGCGGCGCGACCAGATCGACGCCGAGATCGCGAGGGGCCTCGCCGAGATCACCGAGAGCCAGGAGCGCGCGGCCAGGCGCGAGGAGATCCTCGACCGCAAGCTGGAGCGGGTCGGCGAGCGCGAGGCGAAGCTGGAGAAGCGCGACGGGGCGCTGCGCGAGGAGGAAGGGCGCGTGGAGCGGCTGCGCACCGAGGTTCAGGCGACGCTCGACCAGGTGAAGCGCCGGCTCGGCGAGGTCGCCGGACTCACCGCCGACCAGGCGCGCGAACAGTTCATGGCCGAGGTGCAGGTGGAGGCCGAGCACGAGGCGAACCGGCTCACGAAGCAGGTGCTTGAACGGGCCGAGACCGAGTCGCGCGCGCGAAGCCGCGAGATCACGCTCATGGCGATCCAGCGCTTCGCGGCGGAGCATGTCGCCGACTCGACCGTGCGCTCGGTCAAGATCCCCTCCGACGACATGAAGGGGCGCATCATCGGCCGCGAGGGGCGCAACATCCGCGCCATCGAGCGGGCGACGGGCGTGGACATCCTCGTCGATGACACGCCGGGGGTCATCAGCGTCTCCTGCTTCGATCCGATCCGCCGCGCCATCGCCGGCGAGGCGTTGCAGAAGCTCGTCGCCGACGGCCGCGTCCATCCCTCGCGCGTCGAGGAGATCGTGGAGCAGGTGAAGCGCGACATCGGCGAGCGGATCGCCAAGCTCGGAAACGACGCGGTCGTCGAGTCGGGCGTGCGCGGGCTGCATCCGAAGATCGTCGAGGCGCTCGGCAAGCTCCACTTCCGCACCAGCTACGCCCAGAACGTGCTGCGCCATTCGATCGAGGTCGCCTACCTCAGCCAGCTCATCGCCGACCAGCTCGGGCTCAACGGATCGATCGCGCGCCGCGCGGGCCTGCTCCACGACATCGGCAAGGCGATGGACCACGAGATGGAGGGCGGACATCCCGCCATCGGCATGGAGTTCGCGCGCAAGTTCGGCGAGCGAAGCGAGCCCGTCCTCAACGCCATCGGCGGCCACCACTCCGACATTCCCGCGACCACGCCGTACACGCCCATCGTCATGGCCGCCGACGCGCTCTCCGGCGCCCGTCCCGGCGCCCGTCGCGAATCGATGGAGCTCTACATCAAGCGGCTCGAGCAGCTCGAGGCGATCGCCAAGGACCAGCCGCACGTCGAGGAGGCGCACGCCATCCAGGCGGGGCGCGAGGTGCGCGTGATCGTCGACGCGAAGAAGGCCGACGACACCGAGGCGTTCGCGATCGCGCGGGCCATCGCCAAGCGCGTCGAGGAGGAGATGACCTTCCCCGGCGAGATCAAGGTGACGGTGTTGCGCGAGGTCAGGGCGGAGGCCGTGGCGCGGTAGCGCAGTCCGCCTACGGCATCACCGCCGCGGCCAGTTCCATGAACGTCCTGCGCGCGCCGCGAGGGTCGGTGACCCACGAATCCGGATACGCCGCGAGCGCGGCGCGGTCGGCCTTCGCCCCTTCGAAGTCGCCGGCCGCGAGCCGAGCCTGCATGCGACCGAGGAGCGCCTTCGCCGCGGTCCGGCCGTGCTCGTTTCCGTTGTAGACGGCCGCGATCGTCGCCGAGGGATAGCGCTCGAGCAGCTCGGTGAACGCCTCCTCGGCGTCCTTCACGAGGCGCATCTGAAGGAAGGCCGCGCCGATGTTGAAGAGGGCGTCGTCGGCAAGGTCGCCCGTTGGATCGGCGACGATGGCGTCGCGGAAGAGCGAGATGGCATCGAAGCCGTAGCCCTGCATCGCCCGCTCGACGGCCTCGCGGAAGATGGCCTCGGCGGCGGCGCGGCCGTGCGCCGGACGTCTGACCGAGGCGGCGGGCGGGCGCATCGCCGCCTTGCGCGCCGGCGCGAGTCCGGCGGGACGCGCGCGACCCGCGGTGGAACGTGCGCCCCCGTTCGGACCTCTGTTTGGGCCTCTGTTCGCGCCCTTGCCGGCGCTCTTGTTCGCGCTCTTGTTCGCACCCGTGTTCGTCGATGCGGCGCCGGCGGCGCGGCCGCGCGCGGCGACCGAACGAGACGACTTCGCGGCGGCGCTCGACCTGCTCGACCTCTCCGTCCTCCCCAGCGTGCGCGACTTGCCTGAGTTCTCCGGCTTGCCCGTCACGCCGCGACGCGCCGACGCCTTCACGGGCTTCCCAGCGGCGCCTCCGCTGCGCGAGGTCCTGGCCGTGGACGCGGAGGATCGCTTCGCCTGGTTCCCTGCCTTCGCGCCGGTGTGGTTCGTCGTTCGCTTGGACATCATCGTGCTCCGCGTATCGCGCCCTGTGCGACGCGGGGATTGTCGCCGAGTTCGCGCAGGTTTGCGAGCCAATGCGCGCTTTCGCCGCGTTTCGCGCGAATCGGCGAGGACGACGCATCGGCGCGCGGCTCAACCCATCACCAGCAGCACGCCGACGATCCACGCCCCGCCGACGATCATCACGATCGTCGTGTAGCCGACGATCGCCGACGCCTTCACCCGGGTGATCGCCAGCAGCGGGATCGCCCAGAACGGCTGAAGCATGTTGGTGAGCTGATCGCCGTACGCGACGGTCATCACCATCACGCCCGCCGGAATCCCGAGGGAGCGCCCCGCCTCGAGGGCGATCGGCCCCTGCACGGCCCACTGCCCGCCGCCGGAGGGGATGAAGATGTTGATGATGCACGCGGCCAGGAACGAGAGCACCGGGACGGTCCGCGGCGTGCCCAAGGCGTTCATGGCGTTGGCGAAGGTCGCGACCAGGCCCGACGCGAGCAGCATCGCCATGATGCCGGCGTAGAGCGGGAACTGCACGATGATGCCGGCGCAGCCGCTCGCGCCATCCTCGACGGCGCGCATCCATCGCGTCGGCGAGCCGTGCAGGACCAGGCCCAGGGCAATCATCGCGGCGTTGACCTCGTTCAGCCCGATCGACATCGCCCCGCTGACCGAGACGAAGCGCGCCGCGCCCAGCGCCAGCGCAATCGCGAGGGTCCACGCCAGCAGCGGCGATCGCTCGAGCCATGCAGGCAGGCCGCTCGAGTCGCCGCCCGCGTCGGTGGCACCGCTCGGATCGCGCACGGGCTCGCCCGCGCCGCCCGGGACGCCCGCGTCTCCCAAGACGCCCCGCGGTGGCGCCTCGGTCTCCAGGGCTCCGTCGCGCGGCGCGAGCAGCGCCAGACACGCCGGCACGATCAGCAGCAGGCCACACGTGACCATGATGTTGAGCGGCGAGAGGAGGGTGGCGCCGAGCGGGATCCCCTCGCCGATCAGCCGATCGGCGAGCGCCGCGGGCATCGTCCGCGCCGCCGCCTCGCGGGTCGTCACCGAGAGCGGCGCGCTGCCGGAGAGCCCGCCATGCCAGATCATCATGCACGTGTAGCCCGCCGCGCAGACGAGCGGATAGTGCAGCGCGGCGCCGCGCCGTGCGAAGGCCCGGCCGACCTCGCGCGCAAGCACCGCGCCGACGATCAGGCCCAGGCCCCAGTTGACCACCGCCGCGGCGCAGCAGGTGAAGCCGACCATCGCCGCGGCGGAGCGCGTGGTGCGCGGAAGAGCCGCCAGCCGCTCGAGCCCGCGGCGGATCGGCGGCGCGGCGGCGAGCGCGTGGCCGCTGACCAGGACGAGACACATCTGCATCGAGAAGCCGAGGAGCTTCCAGATTCCCGAATCGCCCCGCCATGCGGCGAGGAGCGCCTCGGCCCGGCTTGCGGGCCCGGCGGCGTCGCCGGCCGCGACGGAGGAACCGCGGAATCCGAGGGTCAGCGCGAGCGCCGCGGTCAGCAGCGTGAGCAGGATCGCCAGCACGAACGGATCGGGCATCGTGCGACGAAATGCGGCGCTGATGGCCAGGCCGAGACGCGATGGCGACATGGCCGCAGCGTAGCGGAACGCGGCCGATGCGCGCCCCAGTTGATTCGCGCGCCCCACTCAACCCAATCGGGGGCGCCGCCGCGCTGGCAACGCGTCTCCCGCTCCACACGATGCGCCGCCGGCCTATCGCTCGTCGTGCCAGCTCCGGCTGGGAAGGTCGTAGATCAGCGATTGGCGCGCCGGGGAGTTCTCGTCGCGGCTCGTGCAGACGCCGACGTCGACGAATGTCTGGAAGGTGTCGGTCTCGACCGGTCGCACGACGAGGCGGCCGCTCACGGCGAGCAGGCGCTGGACCTGCGACGGCATCGGCCAGCCGATCGTGTCGACGTCCCGGTCCAGGACCGCGGCGACGTAGTTGCGCAGGTTGTCCGCGACCGTCAGCATCGCGTAGTCCTCGGACGTCGTGTCGTACCGCAGCGTGCGGTCGTCCACGACGCGCAGCACATGCGCCACCCTGAAGTCGGCCAGCGCGGGGTGGCGTCCCGCGCCGATGGCCTCGCGGATCGCCATGGCGTCGCGCGCCTCGACCGCTCCCAGCACGCGGACGAGCGTGACACGCGACAGCGGCATCCGCCGCGCGAGGAGGGCGAGCGCCTTGTCGCCGAGCACGGCGCAGTCGTCGGCGACCGCCTCTGCGATCGCCTCGTGAGGTTCGTGGGCAAGCTGCTCGGGTTCGGCGCCGAGCGAGCGCACCGCGTCGGCGAGCGCCCTTGGGGCCGGCCGCCCCGCCACTTCGCGGAAGCTCGCTTCGAGCGCCACCGTGCGGGCGTCGTCGATGGCACCGACACTGCACCATCCCGGCAGGACGTCGGGCAGGCGCACGGGACTCAGCACCAGCGTCCGCCAGCCGGTCGCCGCGCCGGCCATCTCGAACGCCTCGATCTCGCGCGGCGACGCGACGGTCAGCGTCGCGCGCATCGGGTGCAGCCCCGACCGGTTGTCGGAGGTGAACGGGCTGCGGACGAACGCGTTGTCGACGTGGCGTGGCATGACCGGATGGAACGAGTTGCGACGGAACGGGACGAGACGGAACGCGGGAGATCGACTGGCTCGAAGGGGTGGTGCGCGCCCCGGTTTGACCCTCACGCCGCGCCCGGCTCGATCCCGAGACAGGCCGCCGCCGCGGGCAAGGGGCCGAGCACATGGAACTTCACTGAAATCCTCACGAGCCGAGAAGAACGGGCGGATGGGAAGCGAGGCGAAGCCGGCAAATCGGGTGCCGCACGCCGATCAGCCATCGATTGGAGGCGTGCGGCATTGACCTCCTATTCGGTGCATGCGGGGTCCTGGTTTGCGCATCATTGCGCTCAATCTGCGATTCGACGCCCGGGCGCGGCGGTTGTTCGACGCGTATCCTCGGCTCAGCCCCATGCCGTTCACCGAATTCGCCCTTGCCGCATCGCTTCGTCGCAACCTGGCCCGGATGGGCTACGACGAACCGACCGCGGTCCAGGCGCAGGCGATGGGGCCGGCGATGGAAGGTCGCGACGTCCTCGCGATCGCCCGGACGGGCAGCGGCAAGACGGCGGCGTTCATCCTGCCGCTGGCCGAGTCGTTGCTCCGCGCGCCCACGGCGGCCGCGCGGCGGGCGGCGCGCTGGACGGCGCGCGACCGGACGGAGACAGCCGGCGGCGACGAACTGCGCGCGCCGGACAGAAACCCCGATCGCTGGTGCTCTGTCCGACGCGCGAGCTTGCCGTGCAGGTCGCCGAGGAGGCGACGAACCTCGTGAGCGGCTCGGTGCTGCGCGTGCTCTGCGTGCATGGCAAGGTGGCCATCGCGCACAGGCCGCGGCGCTCGCCGACGGCGTGGACCTGATCGTCGCGACGCCGGGCCGGTGCCAGGAACTGCTCGATGGCGGCAGCCTCGACCTCTCGCGCCTCAGGCATGTCGTGCTGGACGAGGCGGATCGGATGCTCGACCTCGGCTTCGAGCCGCAGGTGCGAGCGATCCTCGCGACGGTTCCGAGCGATCGACAGACGCTGCTCTTCAGCGCCACGATGCCCGAGCCGGTGGCGAGGCTGGCCGACGATCTCATGCGCCATCCGGTGCGGCTCGATGTCGATCCGACCAACACGCCGGTGGGACACGTCGCGCAGCGCGCGATACGGATCTCCCAGGAGCTCAAGGTGCCGCTGCTGCGGGCGCTCCTGGCCGGCGCCGGCGTCGCCGGAGAGCGCCGCGACGAGCCCCCCCTTCCGGAGCGCACCGGCGTCCTGGTCTTCTGCCGCACGCGTCGACGGGCGCACTGGATCGGAACGGCGCTGCGCCGTCACGGCGTGACCGTCGGATTCCTGCACGGCGATCGTTCGCACGCCCAGCGCCAGCGAGCGCTCCGCTCGTTCGCGCGCGGCGAGCATCGCGTCCTCGTGGCGACCGACGTCGCCGCCCGCGGCCTGCACGTGCCGGCCGTCCGAACCGTGATCAACTACGACGTGGTGATCGCTCCCGAGGAGCACGTCCACCGCATCGGCCGCGCGGCGCACGGGCTCGAGGGGCGCGGCGGCGTCGGCGAGGCGATCACGTTCCTGACCGACGACGATCGCGCGCTCTGGTCCGCCGTGGCCGCGGCGACGAAGCGCCACGGTGATGGAGGAGCCGCCACCGTCGGTCGCGGCGTACATGGAGGGCGTGCCGAAGCCGCCCCCGCAGGAGAGCGACGAGGAGGAGAACGCCGACCGGCGACACGGCGCCGTCGAGAACGACCGGCAGGCAGGGCGCGAAGGCGGGCGCGACGCGTCGCGCGAGCGCCGGGCAGCCGCGCCGCGAGGACTCAATCGGCCGCTCGAGCGTCGCTCGGGGCGCGACCGCGCGAGCGTCGATGCGCCACCGCGACGCCGCGACGACTTCCGTCGTCCGAAGAAGAGCCGACCGATCAAGAAGGGACAGAAGCCCGGCGGCGGAGTCCGTCGGATCGACCCGGCGTGACGACGCCTCGCCGCGCGTCGGATTGGGCGCCGTGGCGGCGGATCGTGCACGACCCTCCCACCTACTCGTCGTCGAGCGAACCCTTCAGTCCCAGCGAGACCTGGAACGCCAGTTGTTCCAGGGCCACCGAGAAGTCGACGCTGACGACGCTCGCCCGGTCGTGCACATCGAGCCGCTTCGGCGCGAAGTTGAGGATGCCCTGCACGCCGGCGTCGATGAGCGCATCGGTGACCGATTGCGCCGCCTCCGCGGGAACGGCGACGATGCCGATCTTGATGTCGCGCTCCTTGACGATCCTGCCCATGTCCGACATCGGCCGCACGCGATGTCCGGCGATGTCCTTTCCGATCAGCGCGGGGTTGCCGTCGAAGACCGCCGCGATGTCGAAGACCTTGCCGCGGAAGCGCTGGTACGCCATGAGCGCGCTGCCGATCTTGCCGGCGCCGACGATGGCGGCGTTCCACTGCTTGTCGGTGCCGAGGATCGTGCGCAGCCGCCCGATCAGCTCGGCGGTCTGGTAGCCGATTCCCGGATGGCCGAACTGGCCGAACCAGCCCAGATCCTTGCGGACCTGCGCGTCGGTGAGCCCCAGCGCCTGGCCGAGCTGCTTGGAGCTGATCGTCTGACTTCCATGCTCGAAGCGAGCCTCGATCTCGCGCAGGTAGAGGCTCAGCCGCTTGACGGTGGGTCGCGGGATCTTCGCTCGGAAGGGCACGGCGAGCATGGTACCGGTCGCCGCGGCACGGCGCGTTCCTACGCTTCGCCCATGCACTTCCGCGACATCGTCGCCCGCGACGGGCGAACGATCTCCTTCGAGTTCTTCCCGCCGAAGTCCGAGCCGGGATGGGATGCGCTCTTCGCGTCGATCAAGGAACTCGAGCCCTTCTCGCCGTCGTTCGTCTCCGTCACCTACGGCGCGGGCGGGTCGACGCGCGACCGCACCCACCAGCTCGTGCTGCGACTCAAGGGCGACACGTCGCTCGATCCGATCCCGCACCTCACGTGCGTCGGCCATCGTGCCGCGGATGTCGAGCAGATCCTCGACCGCTACGCGACGGCGGGCGTCTCCAACATCCTCGCGCTGCGCGGCGACATGCCCGTCGGCGCCGCGCCGACCGATCGCACGAACGACGAGTTCCGCTACGCCGCCGAGCTCGTCGCGTTCATCCGCGCCTTCAATGAGCGCGGCGGCCACCCCGATCCGCGCGGCTTCGGCATCGGCGTCGCCGGCTTCCCGGAGGGCCATCCCGAGACGCCGAACCAGCTCCGGCAGATGGACCACCTCAAGGCGAAGGTCGACGCCGGCGCGGACTGGATCTGCACACAGCTCTTCTTCGACAACGCGATGTTCTACGACTGGCGCGAGCGCTGCCGGCTGGCGGGCATCCGCGTGCCGCTGATCGCGGGCATCATGCCCATCACGACCATTCCTGGACTGCAGCGCATGGCCGACCTCGCCGGCGGAACCCGCTTCCCGGCGCCACTGCTGCGCGCCGTGCAGCGCTGCCAGGACGATCCCGACGCGGTCGCCCGCGTCGGCCTCCATTGGGCGACGGAACAGTGCCGCGACCTGCTCGACAACGACGTCGACGGCATCCACTTCTACACGCTCAACAAGTCCGACGCGACCGTCGGCATCTACCGCACGCTCGGCGTGCGGACATCGGCGGCGCTGCGCAGCTGACGAGGCGTCCGTTGCTTGGGGGACAGGTCACTCCAGCCTCGCCCGCGTCGAGGCAGCGCCCATCCGCGCAGATCGCGAGCGCCGTGGATGACGGCCTGGCTGGGCACGTCCTGCGCGGTCGCGCGGCCGAGTCCACGCCGCTCGCGGGATCGACCGAAGCGGGCCTTCGACTTGCGACTTGACGACCCGGCTGGCACCATGGCGACGGAGAATGCGCTTGTGAGTGCATGCACCGACAGGGACGTTCCGCGCCGGAGCATTGCAGGATGATCCCATCGAGCGAGGCACTCACCCGGTTGCGAGAGGGCAACCTCAGGTTTGCCGCGAACGTGGGCGGCGCCGGGGTCTTCCTGGGCCATGGTCGGCGCGCCGAGTTGACGAAGGGCCAGGAGCCCTTCGCGATCATCCTTGGATGTTCCGATTCCCGCGTCCCCGCCGAGATCGTCTTCGACCAGGGCCTCGGGGACCTCTTCGTCATTCGCGTCGCCGGCAACATCGTCGCCCCATCCCAGGTCGGCAGCGTCGAGTTCGCCGCGGCGCGATTCGGCACGCGGTTGGTGGTGGTGCTCGGCCATTCCGAGTGTGGGGCGATCCTGGCCACGATCGAGGAACTGCGGAGGCCGACCCACGATCAGTCCCGCAACCTGCGCGCCATCGTCGACCGGGTGCGGCCTTCCGTCGAGGGATTGCTCGAGACGGATCTCAGGCACGACCGCGATGCACTGGTCAGGCACGCGGTTCGGGCGAACATCCGCGCATCGACGAGTCACCTGCGGCATGGCTCCGAGCTGCTCGAGCAGTTGATCCGGGACGATGGCCTGCGGGTCGTGGGTGCGGAATACTCCCTGGAGACCGGGCTCGTCGACTTCTTCGACGGCGCGCCGGAGGCACCCTGAATCTCAGAACGACGCGACGTTCGCGGCGCGGATCGTGCAGCCGGGCACGATCAGGAGCGGCGACCTGGTCCGGAAGGTCCGCGTCGAGACGGCCTCGGAGGCGGCGCCGCAGGCGCGCCGCCTCCCATATGCCGCGAATTCCCGGCTCGGGAGATGAGCATGGGCGTCGTCCGACTCGCGGCGGTCGCCTCGTGGACGACCGCGTGTTCCGCCGCTACCTCGCCGTCGTCTTCGCGCCGCATGTCGAGAGCTTCAGCGGCACGTAGAGCGGACACGTGGCGAGCGCCGCGGTCAGGAGCATGACGACGCCGATGATGGCCGCGACGATCCCGGCGATGGCGCCCTCCGTCAGGTGGAATGCCGTGAACGCGAGGACCAGGGCCGTGACGCCGATGAGGGCGCGGATCACCCGATCGACCGTGCCGACGTTCTTGCAGTTGAGCATGGGTGGTGTTCCTTCGTGACGGGTGCGACGCGATGGATGGATCGCTCCGTCGCGCACGGCGTCGCCGCATCGGTGCGTTGGAGGCCACGGGGCAAGGCGAAGTTCCCGCCCGGCGGCTTCATCGGCGGCCGGCCCGGTACGACGCGCTCCGCGCGCGCCGCGTCGGTTCGCCGTCCGCGTCCTTCGCGGCAGGGTGGGAGCGGGTCGACTTCGCTCCCGGGCGCCCCGGCATCTCGCGCGGAGCGCGGCAGGCCGCCGGTCATCCCATCGACATCGTCATGAGGAACTCGCCGTTGGACTTGGTCTTGACGAGACGGTTGCGCAGCATCTCCATCGCCTCGACGACGTTCATGTCCGAGACGACCTTGCGGAGCCGAACGATGAGCTCGTGCTCCTTCGGCTCGAGGAGAAGCTCCTCGCGTCGCGTGCCGCTGGCGCTGACGTCGATGGCCGGCCAGATCCGCTTCTCGACGAGCTTGCGGTCCAGGTGCAGCTCCGCGTTGCCGGTGCCCTTGAACTCCTCGAAGATCACCTCGTCGGCGCGCGAGCCGGTGTCGACCAGCGCCGTGCCGAGGATGGTCAGCGAGCCGCCGTCCTCGATGTTGCGCGCGGAACCGAAGAACTTCTTCGGCTTGATGAGCGCGGCGTTGTCCACGCCGCCGGAGCCGATCTTGCCCGAGTTGGGCATGGCGTTGTTGTAGCCGCGGGCGAGGCGGGTGATCGAATCGAGCAGGATGACCACGTGGTCGCCGAACTCGACCATGCGGCGGGCCTTCTCCATGACGATCTCGGCCACCTGGATGTGGCGCGACGCCTCCTCGTCGAACGTGCTGGCGACGACCTCGATGTTGCCGCTGGTGTTGCGGCGGAAGTCGGTGACCTCCTCCGGTCGCTCGTCGATGAGCAGGACGATGACGTGCACGTCGGGATGGTTCACCGTCACCGAGTTGGCGATCTGCTGGAGGATCACCGTCTTGCCGGTGCGGGGCGGAGCCACGATGAGCGCCCGCTGGCCGAAGCCCAGGGGCGTGACCAGGTCGATCACGCGGACCTCGACCCGCTGCGGCTGGCCGATCACCTCGAGATGGATCCGCTTGTCCGGATGGAGCGGCGTGAGGTTCTCGAAGGTCGGAAGGTCGTGCAGGATCTTCGGATCGCGTCCGTTCACCGCCTCGACGCGCAGCAGCGCGAAGTAGGTCTCGGCCTCCTTGGGAGGCCGGATGAGGCCCTTCACGACCTGGCCCTTGCGCAGGGCGAAGCGACGGATCTGCGACGGGCTCACGTACACGTCGTCCGGCGACGGCAGGTACGAGTACTCGCTGCTCCGCAGGAAGCCGAAGCCGTCGGGCATGATCTCGAGCGTGCCCTCGGCGATCATCAGGCCGTGCTTGCTCGCGCGGGACTTGAGGATCTCGAAGATCAGCCTCTGCTTCGGAAGCGACTGGTAGTCCTCGAGCTTCTCCTTCTTCGCGACCTTGAAGAGCGCCTCGTTGCCCATGCGCTGCAGCGCGCCGAGGTTGAGGTCGTCCTTCTTGGCGAGGTCGTACTTCCCCTGCGTCTCGGCGTCGAGCGCCGCGGCCTCGGCCTCGAGCTGCTCGTCGGTCGGGACCGAACCTGGGGTGAGGGTGACGCTCATCGCCGGTGGAACGAATGGACCGCCACCACCCTTGCGGCGGCGCCGACGAGAGCCCTTCTTCGACATGTGCTGGTGCATTGCTGGATGGATGGGGCGTTCAGTGCCCGCGGGCCCGCGCGTGCATCGCCGGGCGGCGATCCGCCGTCGTGGCGGAGCGCATTCTCGCGCGGCCGTGGCACGGCCGATGGCGCGAGGATTGTTCAGAACTTCGGCTGAGCGATCGACCGTGGTCGTCAGCGCTGCGCTGGCTCGCGCGCCGGCCGCGCGCCGGCCGACCGATCGCCACCGACGCCCCCAACGCGGAACTCGCGATGCGACGAAGGCAGGATTGGGAGACTGGGCGGCGGCATGCGTCTCATGCGCTCCGCGCCCGAGCGGCGCGGGCCGATACCGCAACAACGCACCCGACGCCGACCCGATCTCGAAAGCGCCGGCAACCGGTCTCACGGGACGCTCGCGGCTGTTCCAGCGATTCCGACGATCCCGGACGCCAGCAGTTCCCGAACGGGCCCGACCCAGA
Source organism: Phycisphaerales bacterium (assembly GCA_046350555.1). GTDB lineage: Bacteria > Planctomycetota > Phycisphaerae > Phycisphaerales > SM1A02 > JAXMAF01. The sequence continues at coordinate 82,589 of JAXMAF010000010.1, read as the reverse complement.
CAAGCCACGAATGGAACTGGTCTCCTGATCCGGCGAAATCATGGACCAGCGAGGGCCGAAGGTCAAGTGGCAAGGGGGAGGAAGCTGATGCCGTTTCGATCCTTCCGGAGCGCCTTCACGGCATGCCACGGGTGGCGGACCCTCATGGGTCATGGTCGCGGGTCGTCGTGGAAGGGCCGGCCCGGACGATCGACTCGAGCGCTTCGCGCACCTTGTCCGCCAGGGACGGCCGATCGCCATCGTTCATGAGCACGATCGACGACGCTCTGCGCTTGCGCTCCAGCGGCCACTGCGCCGCCTCGCGCCGCGCGAGCTCGCCTGCGTCCCACCCACGGGTGGCGCGCACACGGGCGAGCCGCTCTTCGCGCGGCGCGTCGACGAAGACGACCGCGTCGCACCGCGGCCCGAGCCCCGCCTCCAGCAGCAGCGGCGCGTCGATGACCAGCGCCGGCGCCTGCGGCGGCGCCGCGGCGAACATGGCCCGCCGGCGATCCTCGATCCATGGATGGGTGATCGACTCCAGCCATCGACGCTCGGCGTCGTCGCCGAAGACGATCGTCGCGACGGTCTTGCGGTCCACGGCGCCTCGGGACGAGAAGACGCGCCCGCCCCACCGACCGCGAAGCGCCGCGCGCACGCCGGCGTCGTCGAAGGCCTCGCGGGCGAGCGCATCGGAGTCGCTCACCACGCATCCCAGATCGCGGAGGATCTGGGCAACGGTCGACTTGCCTGCGCCGATGCCACCCACGAGCCCGATCAGGGGACGCGCGGCGCGGCCGGTCGCGGCGCTGGCGCCGCGAACCTCGGCGCCGGCGCCGAGGTTCGCGGCTGGATCGTCGATGGACCTGGACACGCCTGCAATGTACGGAATTCTCGGATGGCGCGGCGGACGCACGCGCGATCCGCGCTACCGGTCGTACCCGATGGCGTCGAACACGGCGAGATCGGACGCCTTGTAGTGGTTCGGGTAATACGTCTCGCCCGCCGCCAGCGCCGGGTCCATGATGCCGATGTTCGGCGTCTGCTCGCGGAAGTGGCTCGCCTGGTAGGGACTGCCGTCGGACATCTTGTACTCGACCGTCACCAGGTCGGTGTGGTGGCTGTCGTTGGGGTTGTTGTAGTCGACGAGGCGCGGACGGACCTGCCACTCGGCGTACGTGTCCGGGTTGTAGTCGGCGCTGCCGTCGGTGGTCTGGAATCGGAAGAGGTCCAGCGCGTCCATGTCCGTCACGGACGAGCCGTAGTCGACGCGCGAGACGAAGCCGAGCGCGTGGCCGACCTCGTGCGCGAGCACGTCGCGGAACGAGTAGCCGCTGACGCCGTTGCTCGGGTCGTAGTCCCACGAGAACTGCGTGTTGAAGGTCATGTTGGCGGCGAGTCCGGTCACCGTTCCGACGGTCGCGTTGTAGTTGGCGCGCGTCCAGTAGACGGTGCCTTCGTTGGTGATCGTCCCGGAGCTGCCGTTGTAGCGCACGGGACACGTGGTTCCGAGCGGCAGGTAGCCCTGGATGACGTCGTTGGCATCCGCCCCGTTGACGAGCCCGGCGCGCGCCGTCGCGTAGGTCGTGCTGGTGTAGTAGGTGCTGGTGCCGCCGAGGATGCCCGCGCCCATCGCCTGGAAGCTCACGTTGATGGAGATCGTGATCGGATCGCTGAACTGCGACTCGATGTACGCCTCGACCGCGGCGAACGCCGGGAGCGCGGCGGCGGGCACGCCGGAGCCGATGTTGAAGACGATGTTGATGCCGGCCCCGGAGACGCCACCCTCGCCGGTCGTGTCGACCACGATGATGTCGTCGGGTCCGGCCTTGGCGAACGTCTCCATGTGGTTGGTCGCCCACGTGAGGACGTCGGCGGCGGTGACGCCGGAGAGGTCGGAATTGCACATGGGCTTCCACGTCTCCGTCCATTCGGTGTCGACGATCTCGCCGGAGTGGAACAGCATCGATTCCTGGTGGCCCGCGGGCAGTTCGACCATCGGCACCCGCACCGGTCGCGGCGCCGCGGTGGTTCCCGTCGACTGGCCGTCACCCCCGTGCGGCCCCGCGAACGCGGCGCATGCCGCCCCCAGGCCACCGACGACGCCGATCAGCAGCGCACGGCGGGAAGCCAGGCCCGACCCGCGCGCTCCGCACGTTCCGTTCGATCCGTTTGCTCGAATCATCATGGCGCGATCTCCTTGACCTCGGGAGCGTCGCGAAGACGGTCCCGAGGATCTCTCCCTGGCCGCCCTCGCCACTCGCAGAGGGCGGACGCCCAATGGCGTGAACCAGCGGAACGTACCGCGCACGGCGACGAATCCAAGTGGAATTCCAGCGAGCGGACGACAACGCCTCGCGATGGCGGCGCGGGCGGCCGCGCCGGGCGCGCCACGCGACGGTCGGGCGGCGAGCGCGACGGTCGCCCGTGGCGCCAACCGCCTCGGCCCCCCTCCTGCGGATTCCAGCAGACGTCCATGCGGACGACGCCTCGCCCACGGCGGCGTCTCACCGCGGAATGGGATTGAGTGGAGCGCGAGAATCAACCGGGACGCGTGTCACGCGCCGTCGGTGCGATCGCCGGCGTCCTCCTGCTTCACGTACACCAGCCGCACGCGGTTGCCCGGCTCGAGGTACTCGACCTCGTTCATGTACGCGCGCATGAGCATCAGCCCGCGTCCGGAGGGAATCTCGAGGTTCTCCTCGGCGGTCGGGTCGGGCACGGCCTGCGGATCGAAGCCCTCGCCTTCGTCCTCGACCTCGATCTGCACGCGGTCGGACGTGGCGCTCCACGCGAGCCGGACCACCTTCCCCGGATCGGACTTGTTTCCGTGGCGAAAACCGTTGTTGATCGCTTCCTCGAGGGCCAGGCGGATCGCGAAGACGCTGCCTTCGTCGTAGCCGAGCCCTCGCAGGGCGTCGAGGAACTCGCCCATCGCGCCCTCGACCTGCTCGCGCACATCGTGCAGCGTCTTGCGCCGCTGCGCCGCTCGGGGAGGTGGCTTGGCGCCGTCCATGAGTCCGATCGCGTGAAGGAAGACCCGTGCCGGCGACGGCGTCAGGCGAAGCTCTTCATCGCCTCGGCTGCGCTGTCGTGGATCTGGAACAGCTTCGTCAGCTTGGTGATGACGAAGATGCTGTGGATCTGCGGCTTGATGTCGGAGAGCCGAAGCTGCCCATCCTTGCTGTCCACCTTGTGCCGAAGCGTGATCAGCGTGCCGAGCGCCGCCGACGAGAGGTGATCGACGTTGGCGAAGCTCACCAGCAGCTTCGGCTGGACCTTGCCGTCGACGATGCGGCCAATCTCCTCGCCAATCTGCTGGATATTGGCCTCATCGAGGATATTGCGGTCGAGGAACTCGACCTTGGTGACACCATTGATCTCGGCGACGCGAAGCCGGGACGGGGACGAGGCCATCGGGGTGGGACTCCGTAAGTGCACGGAACAGCGTAGCGGCGGACGTGGGCCGCTGCAAACGCAAGCTCGGTGCCGCGATCCGGTCGCCCGTCTCGCCGATGGCAAAAAACGCGGGTCATTGCCGCGATTCCGCGAGAAACCCTCCCGACGAGGCCGGATGAAAAAAGCGGCCCGCCTTCGCGGACCGCTTCGGATCGTTCAGGAAGTTCCTTCCGGAGCTAGAAGCCGCCATCCATCTGTCCCGAGAGCTTCGGGAAGAGCGTCGCCTCGTCCTCCTGCTGGATGATCACTTCCGGCCTGATCAGCAGCAGCAGCGTCGTCTCGTCCTTGCTGCTCAGACGGTTGGTGAAGAGCCGGTTGATGAACGGGATCTTCGAGAGCACCGGCACGCCGACCTCGACCTCGATCTCGCTCACCGCGCGCTGTCCGCCAAGGAGGGCCGTTCCCTTGTCGGGCACCGACACCGTGGTGCGGATCTGCGTTCCCGAGATCTGCGGAAGCTGGATCTGCGCCGAGAAATTGGCCGCGTTGCCGCCGGTGGTGCCGCCGCCGCCGGCCGCACCGCTGATCGTCTCGGTCGCGAACTTCACGTTCTGGTTGAGGTCGAACGCCACCGTCATGGTGACGTATCTCCGATCGGCCGAGATGACGCCCTCGATGTCGAGGACGAAGCCCTCGCGCACGACGCCCAGCACCGGCTGGAACGCACCCGACGAATCGCCGGTGGCGGGAATCAGGTTGGAGACGTAGGTGATCGAGTTGGCCACCGCGACCCACGACCGCTGGCCGTTGAAGAGGGTCAAGCGCGGCGCCGTGAGCACGACGTTGCGCTGATCGGCCTGCGTGGCGGTGATCAGCAGGTCGACCTGGACGTCGTCGAGGTACTTCATGCCGACCGTCAACGCGGGCGATCCGGCGGCGGCGAGCGCGAAGTCGCTCAATCCGCTGGCCGCGATCTCCTGGAGCGCGTCGACGGAGTTGTTCACCACGCCGATCGGCGAGAAGCCCTTCGTCTGGCGCACCGGGGGACCGACCGGGCCGGTCACGTACGTGATGTCGGTCGGCGGCGGTCCGCCCGTCGGCTGGCCGAAGAGATAGCCCGTGCCATAGGTGTTCGCATACGGAACGCCGGCGATGGCGCCCTGCGCCGGGGCCGCGTTGGTCGCGGTCGGCGTGTCGAAGACGATGGCGTCCTTCGGCTGTCCGTTCTGCTGGAAGAAGTCGCCCAACTGGAAGTTGGAATCGACGTTCTTCGCCTGCTGGAACATCGTGTTGTTCGTGTTGAAGAAGATGTCGAAGTCGACGGCGATCTGCTCGAACCAGTTCGTCGCGACGCTCAGCAGGCGGGCCTCGACGTTGATCTGCAAGGCGCGGATCAGCCGAAGCTGGCTCAGCAGGCCCTCGATCTCGCGATGGTTCCGCGGCGTGTTCGTGATGATGAGGTTGCCGTTGAGCTCCTGGAGCGAGCCCGTGTCGCCGCCGAGGTCGCGCCATCCCTCGGGATCGACGTTCTCCTGGATGATGTCGACGATCTGCTTGACGAGCTCCTCGCGCGAGATGCGCTTCGGATCCTCGCCGGGGTTGCCGAAGATGGTGCCGCCGCTGCCGCTGCCGCCACCGCCGCTGCCGCCACCACCGCCGCCGCCACCCACACCTCCGAATCCGCCGCCACCACCGCCGCCGCCGCCGGTCCCGCCGCCGGCGCCACCGCCCTGGTTGCCCTGGTTGATGGCCGAGTCGAGATCGAACTCGGGCGCGTTGTCGAAGTACGGCACCTGGAAGAGCAGGTCGCGGATGTCGTAGACGATCGTGACGACGCGCTTGCGCAGCGCCGCGTCGGACGAGATGATGAGCATGCCGTTCTCGATCGAGAACTGCGGACGGTCGCCGTCGCTGCCGAGCTGGTCGAGCACGCGCTCGAGCGCCGTCATGCCGCTCGCCTGGCCGAGGTTCAGCTCGATCGGGTCGTCCTTCTTGACGTTGATGAGGTCGAGCGCCTTCCAGTCGGCCCACACCGGCACGCCGGTCACCTGCTTGAGGTAGGCGACGACCTGCTCCATCGTGCTGCCGGCGGCGATGTCGACGGGGATCGTCTTGTCGAGGGCGACCCGGATGCCGCGGTCGGCGTCGCTCTCGCGAAAGCCGGCCGCCATGCCGCGGCGGATGCTCAGCTCCTCCCAGTCCTCGGGGTACTCCATGATGCCGCTCCTGGAGCGCGGGCCCGGGCCATAGAGGTTCGTGCTGGGAGGCACCAGTCCGTTCCGGGCCTCGTTCGAGAGCTGGGCATAGGCGAAGCCGCGGCGCCGCTCGATCTCGACCATGTCGCGATAGAGCTTCGTCGAGGCGAGCACGTCGCGCAGCGCGAGCACGGCCGCGTTGTGCTGGTCGATGAAGAGGGTCTCGTCGACGACCTTGAGCGCCTCGTCGTACTTGAGTTCGGCCTGGAGCTGCCGGATGCGGCGGATGTTCTCGTTGATGAGCTGCTGCCGCTGCTGGGTCTGCTTCGCCTGCTCCGCGCCCTTGTTCGTCTCGGCCTCGCTGCGCTCCTTCTGCTGCCTCACCAGCTCGGCCTTCTGCTGCTCCTCCTCGATCTGCACGAGGAGCTTCTCGGCCCGGCCGTTCATGTCGGTGAACTCGCTCTCGGAGAGCACGGTGCGGTTCTGGTTGACCTTCACCTTGGCGGCGATGAGCGTGTTGCGCGCGTCGACGTAGTCGCCGCGCTGTCGCATCTCCTCGGCCCGCTGGTAGGCCGCGTCGAACTCGACGCGGGCCTTCTGCCGAAGGACCTCGAGGTCGCGACCGACCTGGTCGACGGTGCCGCCCATGTCGAGCGCGGCCTGGGCGCGGGCAAGCCCGTCCTTGGCCTCCTGGTTCTCGGGGGAGCGGACGAGGACCTTCGTCCACGCGTCGATGGCCTTCTGCCACTGCGCGTCGCGCGTGTACTGGCGGGCCTGTTCGATCATCGCGGTGAGGTCGGCGTCCTGGAAGAGGGGCGCCGCGATGGCGCGCATCCCGGGCGTGCACGGCGCCAGCGTGGCGAGCGCCAGCGCGGCGACAAGGCCCGCTCGCGCCAGCCCGCGCGCACTTCGCAGGCCGGCTCCCTCGCGACCCGTCACTTCTCGACCCAGCGCCTTTGTCGGCGATACACGGAACGTCATGGTGACTCCCTGGGGTGGCCGTTCGGGGCGTCTCCTAACGGCCACGTCGATCCCTCGCTCTGGGGCGGCGCGTGCCGCCCGCCGCCGCGGCGCAGCGACGACACGAGTCTCCGGCGTCCATACCGAAACCCGCGCCCCGCGATGCGGCGACGTAGGGACGGAGACTACTTGAAGGAAGGGGCGGGACGCAAGCGCGAGTGCGCCGCGACCTCGTCAGCCGCCGGCGCGGGCGCTGGCCCGGGCGTCCTGGGCGCGGCGCATCGTCTCCGCGTCGACCGGCGTCCGGGTCCGCATGATCTCGACGAAGCAGTCGAAGAGATACGCCGAGTCGTGCGGCCCCGGCGCGGCCTCGGGGTGGTACTGGACGGAGAAGATCGGCTTCGTCGCGTGGCGGAAGCCCGCGAGCGTGCCATCGTTGAGGTGCACGTGCGTCGGCTCGCCGCCGACGGCGCGGAGCGACGCCTCCTCGACGCAGAAGCCGTGATTCTGGCTCGTGATCTCGACTCGCCCGGTCAGCAGGTTGCGCACCGGCTGGTTCGCGCCGCGGTGGCCGAACTTGAGCTTGTACGTCGACGCGCCGAGGGCGAGCGCGAGCAGTTGATGGCCGAGGCAGATGCCGAAGGTCGGCGTCTCCCCGGCCACCTCGCGGAGCGTCGCCACCGTCGCCGTGACGGCCGCCGGATCGCCGGGACCGTTGGAGATGAAGAGGCCGTCCGGACGACGGCGACGGATCTCCTCCGCCGGAAGGTCGTGCGGCACGAACTCGACCTCGCAGCCGACATCGGCCAGGTTCCGGTAGATGTTGCGCTTCGCGCCGCAGTCGAGGGCGAGCACGCGCACGGCGCGCCGCGCGGCGCCGGCTTCGCGCGGCGCGCCGGCTTCGCCGCCCGACTTGATGCTCGGCTTGTCGCCTGCCCCGGCTCCGCCGCGGGACCGCGGCGACCACTCGCCGAGCGTCTCGCGCCATGCGCCGCTGCGCTGCGGGCTGACGCACGCGGCGAGGTTCTGGCCGTTCATGCGCGGGATGGCCCGCGCGGAGGCGACCAGCTCCGCGTCGGTCAACCGCTCGCCCACGCTCAGCACGCCGCGCATCGCGCCCGTGGAGCGCAGGCGGCGCACCAGCGCCCGCGTGTCGATGCCCTCGATCGCCGCGATTCCCTGCTCGGCGAGCCATTCCGAGAGTCCACGGTCCGAACGATGGTTGGAGCGGATGTGGGAGAGCTCGCGCACGACGAATCCGGCGACCTGCGGACGCGGCGACTCGAGGTCGTCCGGCCCGACGCCGTAGTTGCCGATCATCGGCGCGGTCATCACCAGGATCTGGCCTGAATAGCTCGGATCGGTGAGCGCTTCCTGGTATCCGCACATCGCGGTGTTGAAGACGACCTCGCCGGCGGAGCGACGCGCGGTGGTGCAGCCGAAGGCGCGGCCGTGAAACACCGCGCCGTCCTCGAGCGCAAGGCGGGCGGAAGGAGGCGATGCGGGTTCAGCCATTGGATGCCGCAACATTACGCAGGGCGTCGGCCATGAAGATCCATCGGTCGCGGTCCCTCCGCTCGATGGCGCCTCGCGTGGCCCGGGCGGCGCGGGACGGCGATGATCTCCGCCGGTGCCCGACCTCTTCGACAACCCCCTGCTGCTGGCGCGCGTGGCGGTGGAGCGCGGGATCGACCGCTTTCCCGACGGGCTCACCTACTCCGTTCCCGCGGCGCTGGCGGGCCTGCGGCCCGGCGAGCGCGTGCTCGTTCCGCTCGGTCGCGGCGACGCGAAGACCGCCGGCTACGTGATCGACCTCGTCAGCCCCGACGACGACGCGACGCCGCGCGATCGGCTCAAGGCGATCCATGGGCGCGACCAGGGCGGCATCGCGCTGCCTCCCCCGCTGGTCGAGTTGGCGCGATGGGTCGCCGCCTACTACGCGTGCCCGATCGGGCTGGCGATCGCCGGCGCCCTGCCCGCCGCGGTGAAGCGGCAGGTCGGAGCGGTGACGCGGGTCTTCGTCGACCTCGCCCCCGTCGATGGCGGCGGCGAGGCCGGTGACGAGAGCGCCAGCGATATCCAATCCGAGACGCCGGCCGCGTCCCAGGCCGAGTCCCAAGGCGAATCCCAAGGCGGATCCCAAGCCGGATCCGAAGCCCGACCCGACCCGCACGCGCACCGCGCGCTCGCGCGTCCGCGCGGCCGTCCGCTCTCACCGAAGCAGCGCGCCGTCCTCGAACACCTTCGCCGGACGCCGCCGGGCGAGCGACCCATGGACGTCCGCGCCGTCGTCCAGGCGTGCGGGCTCGCCAGCCCGGCGCCGATCACGTCGCTCATCGCGAAGGGAATGCTCGTCGCGACGCGGCGCACGACGGTCGAGGCGGAGTGGGCGGCGCAGTCGATCGAACCGCCGACGGTTCCGACGCCGACCGCGGAGCAGGCGCAGGCGATCCTGGAGATCGGCGAAACGCTGGGGCGCGGCTTCTCGTCGCACCTGCTCTTCGGGGTGACCGGCTCGGGCAAGACCGAGGTCTACCTGCGGCTGATCGAACGCACGCTGGCGATGGGCCGGACGGCGCTCATGCTCGTGCCGGAGATCGCCCTCACGCCGCAGACCGGCGGACGGATCGTGGCCCGCCTTCCACGGCACCGCGTGGCGATCCTCCACTCGGGACTGACCGCCGCGCAGCGCCACCAGCAGTGGGCGCTCGTGGCGGACGGCCGGGCGGACGTCGTGCTCGGGGCGCGCTCGGCGGTCTTCGCCCCGCTCCCGCCCGGCCGCCTCGGGCTCGTCGTCGTCGACGAGGAGCACGATCCGTCGTACAAGCAGGACCAGGCCCCGCGCTACCACGGGCGCGACGTCGCCATGCGCCGCGCCCAGCTCGAGGGCGTTCCGATCGTGCTCGGCAGCGCCACGCCCTCGCTCGAGAGCTGGCACAACGCCGTCGTCCGCGGTTCGTTCCGCCTGCATCGACTGCCCCGCCGCGCTCCCGGCCTCTCGACGCCGGTCGTGACGATCGTCGACTTCCGCGACGAGCAGCGCGCCCGCGCCGCCGCGCCGAGCGATTGGTCCGCGCCCCGCGGCGCCGGGATGGACGACGACCCGCGCGCCCGTCCGCTTCCGCGCGACACGCGCGTCCGCCTGCTCGGCCCGACGCTCGAAGGCGCGGTGGGGCGGGCGCTGCGCGACGGCGGACAGGCGATCCTGCTGCTGAACCGCCGCGGATTCGGCAACTACGTCGCCTGCCCCGACCGCCAGTGCGGCTGGACGTTCCAGTGCGACGACTGCGACGCGACAATGGTCTGCCACACCCAGCTCGACCGCCTGGCGCGGCTCCGCGCGGGCGATCCGCACGCGGGCATGTACGTGCGCTGCCACCACTGCGAGGCCGAGCAGCGACTGCCGGCGCGCTGTCCACGCTGCGGCAACCGCGTCACGGTCTTCGGGCTGGGCACGCAGCGCGTCGAGGAGGAGATCGAGCGCACCTTCGGCCTGCGCACCGGGGAGACGCTCCTGCGCGTCGACGGCGACTCGATGCGGCGCGCCGCCGACCTGCACGACGCCCTGCGCCGCTTCGGCCGAGGCGACGTCCGCGTGCTGCTCGGCACGCAGATGATCGCCAAGGGGCTCGATTTCCCCAACGTGCGCGTCGTCGGCGTGATCAGCGCCGACACGGCCTGCGCTGCCCGACTTCCGCAGCAGCGAGCGCACCTTCCAGCTCGTCGCGCAGGTCGCCGGCCGATGCGGGCGCGGCGATCACGCCGGCGTGGCGATCGTGCAGACGTTCGAGCCGTCCTTCGAGCCGATCGTGCGGGCGGCCGCGAACGACTACGAGGGCTTCGCCGCGCGCGAGCTCGAGGACCGGCGCCGCTGGTCGCTGCCGCCAAGCACGCGCATGGTGCGCATCGTGGTCCGCGACCGCGACTTCGATCGCTGCGTCGACGCGGCGAGGGGACTGGCCGACACGCTCCGCGCCCTGGCCGTCGACGCCGGGGCCGACGACGAGGCCCGCGCGACCGTGCACGGACCGGCGCCCTGCCCGATCGCCCGCATCGCGGGCCGTCATCGCCAGCAGGTGGAGCTCGTCGCGCCGCGCGCCGGGGCGATCCAGCGGCTGCTGGCGCTGGCGCGCGGCGCCGGCGCGATCAGGCCCGGCGAACAGATGGCGGTCGACGTCGACCCGGTGTCGATGGCGTGAAGCGCGGTGCACCGCGCAAGCCACGGCTCGCGGCTCGTCGAACGGCGTCGAGAATGCACCGCCCACGAGCCGTCGGCGGCGGCCGATGGCCGTTACAATCGGGCGTTTCCAGCATCCTTCACCGACCTTCAACCATGTCAATCGACGGCCGACCGAGCCACCCCGCCATGCCCGACATGCCCTTGCTGCCGAGCGCCTCCGTCAACGGCTGGCAGGGCGAGTACATCGAGCAACTGCACCGCCAGTGGTCCTCGGACCCCGCGTCGGTCGACGTCCAGTGGCAGCACTTCTTCCGCGGGTACGAGCTGGGTGTCGCGCGGCTCGACGACTCCCGTCCCGAGGGCGGCCAGCCCGGTCGTCCGCGCGGCGACGTGCAGGAGTCCGCGTCCGCCGGCGCGGCCGCGCGGCCGCTCGCCACCGACATCGCCCACACGCGCCAGGGCAAGGTCGATTCGCTCGTCTTCCACTACCGCAACATCGGCCATCTGGCGGCGTCGCTCGATCCGCTCGGAACGTCCCGCCCGTTCCCGGACCAGCTCACGCTCGAGTCGTTCGAGCTGAGCGATGCCGACCTCGACGAACGGTTCGATCCGGGCATCCTGCCCCTGGAGAATCCGGCGCGGCTGCGCGACATCGTCGAGCTGCTCGAACAGACGTACTGCCGCAGCATCGGCGTCGAGTACATGCACATCCAGGACCGCGAGCGGCGACGGTGGCTCCAGCGACGGATGGAAGGCACGCGCAACCGACCGGTCTTCAGCGCCGACGCGAAGCTGCACCTGCTTGGCCAGTTGGCGCGGGCCGATGGCTTCGAGAACTTCCTGCACAACCGCTACACGGGCAAGAAGCGCTTCGGCCTCGAGGGCGGCGAGTCGCTCGTGCCGATGCTCGACCAGTTCATCGAGCTGGCCCCGGCCAACGGCGTCGAGGAGCTCGCCCTGGGCATGGCGCACCGCGGCCGCCTGAACGTGCTGGTGAACATCCTCCAGAAGACCTACGCGCAGGTCTTCACCGAGTTCGACGAGGCCTGGACGGAGGACTTCCTCGCCGGCGGCGGCGACGTGAAGTACCACCAGGGCTACTCGAGCGACCGCACGACCAGCAGCGGCCATGCCGTGCGCCTGACGCTGGCGGCGAATCCCTCGCACCTGGAGTTCATCGGCGCGGTCGTCCTCGGGCGCACGCGGGCGAAGCAGCGGCTGCGCAAGGACACCGCCCGCGAGAAGGTCGTGCCGGTGGTGATCCACGGCGACGCGGCGCTTCCAGGCCAGGGCGTCGTCGCCGAGTGCTTCAACATGATGTCGCTCAAGGGCTACACGGTCGGCGGCTCGCTGCACGTGGTGATCAACAACCAGGTCGGCTTCACCACCGATCCCTCCGACAGCTTCAGCGGCGTCTACTGCACCGACCTCGCGAAGATGGTCGATGCCCCGATCTTCCACGTGAACGGCGACGATCCCGAGGCGTGCGCGTGGGTGTCGCGGCTGGCGCTCGAGTACCGGCAGGCGTTCAAGAACGACGTCGTGATCGACATGTGGTGCTACCGCAAGCACGGCCACAACGAGACCGACGAGCCGTCGTTCACGCAGCCGCTGCTCTACGCGCGCGTGCGCAAGCATCGGCCGGTGCTTCAGCGCTACGCCGAGCAGCTCGTGAACGAGGGCGTCGCGACGCGCGAGGTCATCGCGGCGATCGGCGACGAGGTCGCCAAGGCGATGGACGCGGCGCAGACCAGCGCCAAGCAGCAGCCCGTGGATCCGGCGATCGATCCCTTCTTCGGGCGCTGGGCCGGCTTCGTGGCGGACTACTCCTTCGACGCCGTCGCGACCGGCGTCGCGCGCGAGCGGCTGGCGGCGATCGGCCGCGCACTGGGCGCCGTGCCGGAGGGATTCAGGCCGCACAAGACCGTCGCCCGCCTGCTCGAGGAGCGTGGCACGATGGTCGACAGGGACGCCCCCGTCGACTGGGCGATGGGCGAGCTGCTCGCGTACGGCTCGCTGCTGCTGGAAGGCCACGCGGTGCGCCTGACCGGCCAGGACGTCGAGCGCGGCACGTTCAGCCATCGCCACTCGGTGGTGGTCGACCAGGAGAACGGACACGGCTGGTGCGCGCTCGACCACCTCGACGACCGCCAGGCCCGCATCTGCGTCCACAACAGCCCGCTCACCGAGAGCGCGTGCGTCGGCTTCGAGTACGGCTACTCGCTGACCGATCCGTCGATGCTCATCGTGTGGGAGGCGCAGTTCGGCGACTTCGCCAACGGCGCCCAGGTGCTGCTCGACCAGTTCATCGCCTCGGCCGCGGTCAAGTGGCAGCGTCACAGCGGCCTCGTGCTGCTGCTGCCGCACGGCTACGAGGGCCAGGGGCCCGAGCATTCGTCGGCGCGGCTGGAACGCTTCCTCCAGCTCTGCGCCAACGACAACATGCAGGTCTGCTACCCGACTTCGGCGGCGCAGATCTTCCACCTGCTGCGCCGGCAGGTGAAGGTGCGCTTCCGCAAGCCGTTGGTGATCATGTCGCCCAAGAGCATGCTTCGACTGCCGGCGGCGATGTGCCGCGTGAGCGACCTGGTCGACGGCTCGTTCGAGATGGTGCTCGACGACGCGACCGTGCGCGAGCCGAAGTCGATCAAGCGCGTCCTGCTGTGCAGCGGGAAGATCGGCCACGAGCTCGTCGTGCAGCGGGCCAAGGCCGGTCGCACGGACGTCGCGATCGTGCGCCTCGAGCAGCTCTTCCCGTTCCCCGAGGAGCGCCTCGGCGAGCTCCTTCGCGACCGCTACACCGCCGCGAGCGAGATCGTCTGGGTGCAGGAGGAGCCGCGCAACATGGGAGCGTGGCGCTTCGTCGACGCGACGCTGCGCGAGCGGCTCGGGCTGGAGGTCGATGGCATCACCCGTCCGGCCAACGCGTCCCCCGCGGCCGGCAGCTCGAAGATCCACTCGCAGGAGCAGGAGAAGATCCTCCGCGAGGCGATCGGCGCCGGGGCGCCGGCCGTCGTCGCCGCGAAGTGAGGATCCCCGTCCGCCGCGTCCATCGGCCCCTCCGCTCCCGCCCAACCATCGCACGCACCGCACGTCGCCACCCAATGCCCATTCCAATCACCATCCCCAGCCTCGGCGAATCGATCAACGAAGTCACGCTCGGCATGTGGCACAAGCAGGAAGGCGACTGGGTCGAGAAGGACGACGTGCTCGTCGAGATCGAGTCGGAGAAGGCCACGCAGGAACTTCGGTCGCCGTCGCACGGCAAGCTCTCCGTGAAGGCGAAGACCGGGACCGAACACGCCATCGGCGCGCTCATCGGCGAGATCAACGACGGTGCCGCGCGTCCGGCGGATGCAACGGCGGCCAGGCCCGGCGCCGCGGGGAGCGCCACGGCCGCGACCGCGCCGGCCGCCGCGGACCCGAGGCACGCCTCGGGCGACGGCGTGCGGGCCACGTCGGTCGCGAGGAAGATCGCCGCCGACAAGGGCGTCGACATCGCCGCGGTGGCGGGCACGGGTCCATCGGGGCGCGTCACCAAGGACGACGTCCTCGCCGCGTCGATCGCTCCAGCCGCGGCCCCGCCCGCATCGAGCCCCGCAATCGGCGGGCGCGTGGCGCCTTCGTCGCCGGCGCCGACCTCCGGCGCCGCGCCGGCCGCGGCTGCGCCGGGAACACGCTCGTCGCGCCGCGAACGGATGACGAAGCTGCGCCAGACGATCGCGCAACGGCTCGTCGACGCCCAGCACGCCGCGGCGATGCTCACCACCTTCAACGAGGTGGACATGACCGAGGTGCTGCGCCTCCGCGACGCCCACAAGGAGCAGTTCGAGAAGACCCACGGCGTCGGGCTCGGATTCATGGGTTTCTTCGTGCTGGCGTGCGTCTCGGCGCTGCGAAGGTTCCCGCGGGTCAACGCGTACATCGTCGGCGACTCGCGCGGCACCGCGACGGAGATCGAGTACCACGACTTCATCGACGTTGCCGTCGCGGTCGGCACCGACAAGGGGCTCGTCGTCCCGGTGGTGCGCAACGCCGAGGCGCTCTCGCTCGCCGGCGTCGAGCGGGCGATCAAGGATCTCGCCACGCGCGCACGCGACGGCCGGCTCGCCTTCGACGAGATGACCGGCGGCACGTTCACGATCTCCAACGGCGGCGTCTACGGATCGCTGATGAGCACGCCGATCCTCAACCCGCCGCAGTCGACCATCCTCGGCATGCACACGATCAAGCGGCGCCCGGTCGAGGATCCGTCGAATCCGGGACAGATCGCCCTGCGGCCGATGATGTTCCTTGCGCTCAGCTACGACCACCGCATCATCGACGGCGCGGAGGCGGTCGGCTTCCTCGTGCACGTCAGGAACTGCGTGGAGCGGCCGGAGCGGATGCTCCTGGGTGTGTGAGACGGCCGCCGGTGCACCCTGTGCGCGACGTCGCGCCCGCGGCGCTCGCGGCCTGGACGAGCACGTTGGCGACCTCTCGTCCACGAGCGTCCACGCGGCATCGGAGCACGGGACGCCCGTCGCTGCCGCCGGCGGATCGCCGCATCATCCTGCCGCGACGGCCTCGGCCAGCGCGCTTCCGGCTCGATCCATCTGCTCGATCGTGTTGTAGAAGTGCGGCGAGAGCCGGAAGAGGCCGCGGCGCACGACGCCGTGGACGCCACGCTCGCGCACGCGCTGCTCGAACGTGACGGGCGGAATCCCTGCCGGCGGCTCGATCGCGACGATTCCTCCGCACGGCGCAGCCGACCCGCCGCTCGCGCCGGCCCCGGCACGTGCGTCGGCCGTCGCATCGAGGGCCATGGCGCCATCCAGCTGCGGCGAGTGCACGATGCAGCCCGCGCGCCTCGCGTGATCGGCGAGGCGCGTGGCGAGTTCCGCGATGCGCGGCTCGATCCGCTCGACGCCTTCCGCGAGCAGGATCTCGAGCGCCGCCGCAAGCCCCACCACGCCCGCCATCGGGAACGCGCCGGGCTCGTAGCGCTGCGCGGTCGGATGCAGCGTCGGGTCGTACCGGTCGTAGTCGAAGGGATTCGCGGTGCTGAGCCAGCCGACCAGCGGCGGATGAAGCCGGTCGAGATGCTCGCGCCGAACGTAGAGCACGCCGGCGCCCTCGGGGCCGAGCATCCACTTGTGCCCGTCGGCGCTCGCGAAGTCGACGCCCCACCCCTCGGCGTCGAAGCGCGTTTGGCCGAGCGACTGGATGGCGTCCACGCAGACGAGCGCGCCGAGCCGCCTCGCCTCGGCGCAGAGCATCGGAAGGTCGTGGCGCTGGCCCGTCGCGAACTGCACGTGGCTGATCGCGAGGAGCTTCGTGCCGGCCCCCGTCGATGGCGCCGTCGGGCGGGCGCCGAACGCCCGGTGCATCGTCGCGACGATCTCGTCGTCGCGCACGAAGCGGCCCGAGCCGTCGCTCGCCGGGACGATCACGAGCTCGAGGCCGTCGCGCACGCGATCCTGCCATGCGTAGCGATTCGCCGGGAATTCGACGGCGGTCGTGACGACGACGTCGCCGCGCCCGAGACCGCGAGGATGGACCGACGAGATGGCGCCCGATCCCTCCCGCGCGCCCGGGGCGTCCTCGCCGCGCGCGCCGGCCGCTCCGCCCAGCCCCGCCGCGACGATCGCCAGCCCGGTCGATGTGTTGGGCACGATCGCGATCTCGTCCGCGCCGGCCGCGCCCATCAGCCGCGCGGCGAGGTCGCGCAGCCGTGCGATCCGCGCGTACGCCCACGCCTGCGGCCCGCGCCACGACCAGTCGTCGAGGTAGGCGCGCATCGCGTCGGCCACGGGGCGCGGCAGCGGCGCGACGCCGGCGTGGTTGAGGTGCACGTCGCCCGCGAGGACGGGAAAGACGCCCAGGTCGCCGGCGACGGAGCGATCGGTGCTCATGCGGCAATGTAGGTGCGCACGATGGCGCGTCGGGCGCGGCCGCGGCGGCCCCTCGGCGATCGGCGACGCCCGTGCGCGCGCCGGCCGCCATGCGCGCATCGCATAACCTCAATCCATGCGAGCACTCGTCGTCACGGCCGTTTCGCTCGCGCTGGCCGTCGCCGCCCTTCCAGGCCCCGCCCGGGCCTCGGCGCAGGACGCCTCCGTTCCGCTGGTTCCAGCCGGATTCCGTCTCGGCGACGCCGCCGCGAAGGCCATCGCCGCCGACTGGCTCAAGCCCGACGAGCGCAAGGACCTTCGCATCCTTCACGGCGTGTGGGACGAGCGCGACCTCGACACCCCCGCGCGGCAGGCCCTGGCGGCGCTCGTCGCCTGGGAACTCGATCATCCGGCGCTGCGCGACGACGCAGCGCCGCGCGACGTTCGCGCAGAGGCCCGGCTCCTCGCCGGCGACGCCGAGGGCGCCATCGCCCTGCTCGACGGACTGGACTCGATGCGCGCCGCGCGGCTGCGGGCCGAGGCGCTGGAGACCCTCGGACGGTTCGCCGACGCGGACGTCGCCGTCGATGCGCCCGTGCAACGCCTGCTGGCGCGGAAGGTCGATCGCGCCCGACGACCTCGTCGAAGGCGTGCAGGCGGCTCATGGTCCGGGCGCGATGCGCGTGCCAGCCCGCGAAGGACTTCCAGACGATGGTGACGCTCCTCGGCCAGGCGCACCGAGGACCTCGACCGGCTGAACTGGCCGGCGCGGCTCGTCGAGGCCGAGCTCCTGCTCGAGAAGGACAACGCCGCGGAGGCCGTCGACGCGCTCCACGAGGCCCTCGCGCTCAACCCGCGGTGCAGCGAGGCGTGGGCGATGCTCGGGCGCGTGGCGCTGTCGCGCTTCGACTTCGACAGCGCCCGCACCGCCGCGGAGGCGCTGCGGCGGATCAATCCGGCGCATCCGCTCGCCGACCTGCTGCTCGCCGAGATGGCCTTGGTGCAGGACGATCCCGAATCCGCCAGGCCGCGGCTCGAGGCGATCCTGGCGACGTGGCCGACCATGCGCCCGGCGCTGGCGCTGCTGGCGGCGACCGAGGCGCTCGCCTTCGACGACACCGCGATGCGCGCCGCGCTGGCGCGCTGCGACGCCCTCTCCCCGGGCGTCGCGGGCGCGTGGTACGACGTGGGGCGGCACCTCTCGGAACAGCGCCAGTACGAGCTCGCCGCCGAGATGCTTGGCGAGGCGGTGAAGCGGCAGCCGAGCTGGCCCGCGCCGCGGATCGAGCTGGGCCTGCTGGAGATGCAGTCGGGCCGCGACGAGCGGGCCCGGCTGGCGCTCGAGGAGGTGGCGCGGATCGATCCGTTCAACAAGCGGGCGGCCAACTCGCTCGTGCTGCTCCAGGAACTCGATGGGTTCAAGGAGCTCGAATCGAGGCATTTCCTGATCCGCTACCGCCCCGGCGTCGACGAGGCCGTCGCCCGGATGATGCCCGCGGCCCTGGATTCCATGCACGAGGATCTCGTGAAGCGCTTCGAGCACGAGCCGTCGCGCAAGACCGTCATCGAGCTCATGCCCGATCACCAGTTCTTCTCGGTGCGCATCACCGGCGCGCCGTGGATCCACACGATCGCCGCGTGCACCGGACCGGTCATCGCCCTCGAGGCACCGCGCGACGGACCGAAGCGCCTGCACCTTGGACCGTACGACTGGCTCCAGGTCCTGCGCCACGAGTACACCCACACGATCACGCTCGACCAGACGCGCAACCGGATTCCGCACTGGCTGACCGAGGCCGCGGCCGTCAGCGTCGAGACGGCGCCGCGCAGCTACCAGACGTGCCAGATGCTCGCCCGCGAGCTCGCCAACGGCACCCTCTTCGATCTCGACGAGATCAACTGGGCGTTCGTGCGCCCGCGCCGGCCACAGGATCGCCAGCTCGCGTACGCGCAGGGCGCATGGATGGTCGAGTTCATGAACTCCCGCTTCGGGGACAGCGCGGTGGTGCGGCTGATCGACCGCTACTTCGACGGCGTGCGCGAGGAGAAGGCGATTCCCGAGGCGCTCGGCATGACGCGGGCCGAGTTCTTCAAGGACTTCCTCGCGTGGGCGCGCGGACAGGTGCAGGCGTGGGGCATGGACGCGACACCGTCGATGACCGAGCTGACGGATCGCCTGCGCGACGACGACCCGGCGCTCGTCGATCAGCTTCGCGACGCGAGGCAGGCCCGGCTGGACGGCGCCGTCGGCTCGCTGACCGAGCGGATCGGCGACACCCGGCTCGGCGGCATCGACGGGCCCGAGGCGGAGCGAGAGCGCGACGCGTGGCCGGCGCTCGTGCGTCCCGCGGTGACCATCGACGACGAGACGCTCGCCCGTTGGCGCGAGGAGTTCCCCGATCACCCGGACCTCATCGAGCTCGCGCTGCGCCGGCGCGAGCGGGGCGGGGCCTCGCTCGACGAGGCGACCACGGCGCTGCTGCGCCGCTACATGGAGCTTCGGCCGGTCGATCCGTACCCGCACCGCGTCCTCGCGAAGCACCTGCTCGCCGGCGACGATCCGCAGCAGGCCGTCCCGCACCTGACCTTCCTCGATCGCTACGAGGTCCACTCCGCCGCGTATGCGCTCGAGCTCGCCCGGCTGCACCGCGCCGCGGGACGCCTCGACGACGCGCTCGCCGCGGCCACGAAGGCCGTGCGGATCGATGGTTACGACGCGTCGACGCGCGAACTCGCGGCCGCGATCGCCATCGAGGCGGGCCGGCTGGAGGACGCGCGGATGCATCTCGAGGCGCTCGTGCTGCTCGAGCCGGGGCGCGATGTGCACAGGAAGCGGCTCGAGGCGCTGGGCAGGCTCCGGCCGTAGCGCCCGGTCACGCCTCGCCGGCACCTCGCGCGGGAATCCACGGCAGATCGACCACGCCCGCCTCCTTGTTGGCGCGGCGCGCCGCGGCGAAGAGCAGGTCGCTGATCCGATTGACGTAGCGGATCGCCGCGGGTGTCACCGGTTCGGCGTGGTTGAGCGTCACCATGAGCCGCTCGGCGCGGCGGCAGACGCAGCGGGCCACGTGCAGCCGCGCCGCGAGCTCGGTGCCGCCGGGCATCACGAAGTGGCGCATGGGCGCGTTCGATCCGTCGATCTCGTCGATCCAGCGCTCCGCCTCCTCGACGTGCCGGTCGTCGAGCCGCATGATCTTCGCCTCGTTCCGCGCGCCCTCGGGCGTCGCGAGGTCGGCGCCGATGTCGAAGAGCCGCGACTGGATCTCGCCCACGATCTCGCGCAGGCGCCGCTCGAACCGATGCTCGCCGCACGCCGCGGCCGCCAGCCCGAGGTGCGAGTTGAGCTCGTCGACCGTCCCGTACGCCTCGATGCGCGGATGGTCCTTGCTGACGCGGGCGCCGGAGAAGAGACCCGTCGTGCCATCGTCGCCGGTGCGCGTGTAGAGCTTCACGCGCGAGCGTAGGACCCGGGCGCATGGCCGGCGCGGGATCGGCCGCGGCCGAACCCGGTCGAACCCGGTCGAACCCGGTCGGACCGGGTTGCACCGGGGTGCACCGGGGTGCACCGGAGTGATCATGTCGACGACCGTCTCACCGCGCGCCGAACCCCGTCGCCACGATCCAGACCGTCCGGCCGACGATGTAGGCGTCGAGCCAGAGCGACATGTGCTTGACGTAGTAGAGGTCGTGCACGAGCTTCTGCTGCACCTCGGGCAGGTCCGACGCGTAGCCCCAGCGGATCTGCGCCCAGCCGGTGATGCCCGGCTTGACGAGATGACGCGAGCCGAAGAAGGGCAGCTCCTGCTTGAAGTGCTCCACGAAGGGAATCTGCTCCGGCCGCGGACCGATGACGCTCATCTCGCCGCGCAGCACGTTCACGAGCTGCGGCAGCTCGTCGATGCGGAAGCGTCGAAGCACCCGGCCGACGCGGGTCGCGCGGTCGTCGTCCTCGTTGGCGAGCTGCGGGCCGTCCTTCTCGGCATCGGGGCGCATCGAGCGCAGCTTGAGCATGCGGAAGGTGCGGTCGCGCCAGCCGACGCGCTCCTGCGTGAAGAGGATCGGGCCGCCGTCCTCGAGCTTGATCGCGATCGCCGCCGCCAGCAGCAGCGGCGAGGCCAGCACGAGGCCGGCCAGCGCGCCGACGAAGTCGATCACCCGCTTGAACGTCGCGTAGGGCGGTGGATTGAGCTCCTCGAGATCGCCCTCGCGAAGATGGACGATGGAGACCTTCTGCGCGAAGCGCTCGTAGACGTCCGCGCAGTGGTACACCGGCCGCCCGCGCAGGCGCTCGTCGACCACGAACCTGGCCCATTCGTCGTCGTGCCTCGCATGCAGGTCCGCCACGAGCCCGTCGACCCGGAGCCAGCGGATCGCCGGACGGCGAAGCGCCACGCAGCGCACCCCCGCGAGCGATTCGACGATCTCCACGTGGCCGCCGGGAACGACGGCGAGGATCGGCGCGATGGCCCGCGAGCGCAGGTGCCGCGCCGCCACGAGCCACGCGGCCCCGACGAGGAACGCCGTGCCGAGGAACGTGAGCGAGTAGTACGCGCGGGTGGCGAAGAAGAAGGCCACCACGATCGCGCCGGTCGAGGCGATCGACCAGAGCGCGACCATGCTCGAGTTGGTGAGCGTCGCGAAGCGCCGGACGAGCGCCCACGCCACGACGTAGGCGGAGGCGAACGCCAGCACGTTGGCCCACTGACCGCTGCTCCAATCGCCGGGATCGAGTCCGAACGAAAGCCAGAGTCCCGCGGCCAGCGCCGGAACGACCCCGACGAGCGCCAGCATCGGCCCGGCAAGCACGCGCCGGAACGAGGCGGTCCGATCGCGCTCCGCGCTGGTGGCGGAGAGTTCGCCGGCAGCCTCGGCGGGAAGGGCGCCGGAACCGGCGGATGGATTCCACTCGCGAAGACGCAACGGCAAGAGGGCTCCCCTTTGGGCTCGCATGGTACCGCGCCGCGATCGCGGCCGCCGACCCGCCCGGGGTTCCGTCTCCGGCGCGAGTTCTCAGTCCGTCGGCCGCGGTCTCGGACCGGCGCGACGCGCGTTTCGGGCGCCAAACGCGCCACCGACGCGAACCACCGCAGCCGGCGGGGGCTATTCTTCAAGCCGTGCCCCCGATTCGGCGCGGTAGACGCCGTGCAGCCCCTTTCCAACCGCATTTCGCAGGCGCGAGCCGGCGGCGCACCGCTCCCATCGGAACGCGCGGCGCCGAGTGGCGCGGCCTCGTCCCGTCGGGAGGTCGAGGGATCGGTTGGCGCGGCACCGGGCGCGGCACCGGGCGCGGCACCGGATGGCTCGGCCGATGCCGGTCCAGCGCCGACCACTCCGCACCACGGTGGATCGCTCGCGTCGTCCGGGCGCGTCGACGAGGCGTTCGCCGCCCAGTTCGTCCATCGCGTGCGGTTTACACGCGACCTCTTCGACCCCGCGAACCCGCTGCTGCGCGAGGCGCTGGACGTGGATCCCTCGAGTCCGCGGCGAGTGCTCGTCGCCATCGACCGCGGCGTCGCGGCCGCGTGGCCGGCGCTGCCGCAGCGGATCTCCGCCTACGCGGCGGCCCATCCGACCTCGATGCGCCTCGTCTCCGACCCGCTCGTGGTCGACGGCGGCGAGCAGGTCAAGAACTCGCACGCGACCGTCGACGAGCTGCTCGCGGCGGTGCATCGGCACGGCATCGACCGGCGGTCGTTCGTGGTGGCGGTCGGCGGCGGGGCGGTCCTCGACGCCGTCGGCTACGCGGCCGCGATCGCCCATCGCGGCGTGCGGCTCATCCGCGTACCGACCACCACGCTGGCGCAGGACGACGCGGCGCTGGGCGTCAAGAACGGCATCAACCTCTTCGGCAAGAAGAACTTCGTCGGCACCTTCGCGCCGCCGTGGGCCGTGCTCAACGACGAGCTCTTCCCGACCACGCTCACCGACCGCGACTTCCGCGCGGGGCTCAGCGAGGCGGTCAAGGTCGCGCTCGTCCGCGACGGAACCTTCTTCGGCGCCATCGAACGCGCCGCCCCGCGGCTGCGCGCCCGCGACATGAGCGCGACGGCGCCCGTCATCCGCCGGTCGGCGGAGCTGCATCTGCGCCACATCGTCGGCGGCGGGGACCCGTTCGAGACGAAGGAGGCGCGGCCGCTCGACTTCGGCCACTGGTCCGCGCACAAGCTCGAGCAGCTCTCGCGGTTCGAGGTGCGCCACGGCGAGGCGGTGGCGATCGGCGTTGCGCTCGACACCCTCTACTCCGCGAGGATCGGCTGGCTTGCGGCGTCGGATGCCGAGCGCGTCGTCGCCGTGCTCGAGGCCCTCGGGCTTCCGACGAGTCATGCGCTGCTGGCCGACAACGACTCGCTCGCCGCGGGACTCGAGGAGTTCCGCGAGCATCTCGGCGGACGGTTGACGATCTCGCTCCTGCGCTCCATTGGCGCCGCCGAGGACGTCCATCGCGTCGACGTGAAGCTCATGCACGAATGCATGGACGAGCTCGCGCGTCGCGCGGGGTGAGGGTCGTCGGCCTCGCCGCCCGGCGCCGGTCCGCCGCCCGCTACCATCGCCCATGACCGTCACGTGCCCGGCGCCGCGCTCGAAGGTGGTCGATCTGTACTTCCTCGAGCATCGCGCGAAGCTCCTGGACGTCGCCGCGTTCCTCGACCGCCTCGAGCGCGCCGAGGACGACACCGACGGCGACGATTTCCGCGTCGCGGCGCTCCGCGAGGCGATCAGGATCCTCCTCGATGGCCGCGGCGAACGCGCCAAGCGCGTCCTCGACCTCCTGAGCGACCACTCGACCGCGCCGATCGACAAGGCGCCGATGAAGGGCGCCACCGGCGCCGTCCGCGTCGCACCGCCCACCGGACCATCGACCCCGGACGGCGTCCCCGACTCCTGATTCCTGATTCCCCAGCCCCGAGTTCCACGCCCCGGGTTTCCAGCCCCGAATTCCCCGCGCCCACCGCCCCATCCGCGCCGAACGTGTACATCGATCCCCACATCCACATGGTCTCGCGCACCACCGACGACTATCAGCGCATGGCGCTGGCCGGCTGCGTCGCGATCACCGAACCGGCGTTCTGGGCGGGATACGACCGGTCGTCGCCGCAGGGGTTCTACGACTACTTCAGGCTGCTCACCGAGTTCGAGCCGAGGCGCGCCGCGCAATACGGCATCAGGCACCACACGTGGCTCTGCATCAATCCGAAGGAGGCCGAGGACCCCGGCTTCGCCCGCGAGGTGATCGCGCTCATCCCGCAGTTCCTCGACCGGCCCGGCGTGCTCGGCATCGGCGAGATCGGGCTCAACAAGAACAGCCGCAACGAGCTGACGATCCTCGAGGAGCACATCGGATTCGCGGCCAGGCACGGGCAGCTCGTGCTCGTCCACACGCCGCACCTCGAGGACAAGCTCAAGGGCACGAGGCTCATCATGGACGCGATCAAGCGCAACGGCGCCATCGATCCCGGACGCGTCCTCATCGATCACGTCGAGGAGCACACCGTGAAGGCCGTCCTCGACGGCGGCTACTGGGCGGGCATGACGCTCTACCCCGACACCAAGTGCACGCCGCAGCGCGCCGCCGACATCATCGAGACGTACGGCGGCGAACGGCTCTGGATCAACTCCGCGGGCGACTGGGGCCACAGCGATCCGCTCGCCGTTCCCAAGGCGCAGCTCGAGATGCGCCGTCGCGGGCATGACGAAGCGATGATCCGGAGGATCTCGTTCGAGAATCCGATCGCGTTCCTCTCGCAGAGCGGGCGCTTCACGGTCGCGCGGCGATGACCGGCGGCCAGCGATCGGGGGGGGAGCGCGGCGCGGGCCCGGAGTCGCGAAACCGACACCGCCGCGGCGCGGACGCGGCCCGCTCGTCCACTCGCACATCTCCCGCCGATCCGTCCCCATGCCCGTCGCCTACTGCACCAACGTCCATGCCGGCGACACGTTGGAGGAGAACCTCGCGGCGCTCGACCGCCATGCGGTCGCGGTGCGGCGCATCCTCGGCGACACGGATGCGCTGCCGCTGGGCTGGTGGTTGAGCGCACGCTCGCTGGGCGAGCTGCGCGGGGACGGCGCGCCGGGGCTCGATCGACTTCGGCGCTTCTTCGACGGGCGCGCACTCGAGGTCGCGACGCTCAACGGCTTCCCCTTCGGCGACTTCCACGCGGCGGTGGTGAAGCACGACGTCTATCGCCCGGACTGGATGGACCCGCGGCGCGTGCGCTACACCATCGAACTCGCGGAGGTGCTGGCCGCGCTCCTGCCGCGCGGCGCCGACGCCAGCATCTCCACCCTTCCCATCGGCTGGCCGTCGAAGCCGGATCCGCAGGCCGACCTCGAGCTCGCGGCCAATCACCTGCTCGACGTCGTCGAGGCGCTGCGCTCGCTCCGCGACCGCACCTCGACGCGCATCCACGTCGATCTCGAGCCCGAGCCCGGCTGCATCCTCCAGCGATCCAGCGATGTCGTCGCCTTTGCCGAACGGTTCCTCTGGCCGGCCGCGGAACGCCGCCTGCTGGCGCGCGACGTGGTCGCCGACCACGTCGGTCTCTGCCATGACGTCTGTCACGCCGCCGTGATGCACGAGGAGCAGGCGGACTGCCTGCGCGCCTACGCGAACGCCGGGCTCCGCGTCGGGAAGGTGCAGGTCTCCTCGGCGCTCGAGGCCGCGCTGACCTCCGGGGCGACCTCGGCCGGCGCGCTCGCTGCGCTTCGCGCCTTCGCCGAGGACCGCTATCTGCACCAGACCGTGGCCCGGATGAGCGATCGATCGCTTCGGTTCTTCGACGACCTGCCATGGGCGCTGGCGGCGCTCGAGGCGGAGTGCGCCGGCACCGACGACCGTCGTGCCGACGGAGGCCGTGCAGGCGAAGGCCGCGACGACGAGGACCATCCGTTCGTGCAGCGTGTTCGACCCGTCGCCTGCCGCGTCCACTTCCACATTCCAGTGCACATCGACCGCATCGAGCTGCCGACGCCAGTCGGCAGTGCCCGCATCGGCACCACCCAAGACCAGATCCACGAGTGCCTGCGCGCCGTCGACGGCGCGCCGACGCTCGAGGTCGAGACGTACGCGTGGGGCGTCCTTCCGCCGGCGCTGCGCCCGGCGGAGCTCGCCGCGGGAATCGCGGACGAGCTGCGCTGGACGCGCGCCGTCGTCGATCGCGTGGCGGGCGGGCGAATCGACAAGCCCCCGCAGGATCGCGGCGCGCCGGGGACCCGGCCATGAGCGGCCACCACGACGGCGCGCCGGCGCGACCCTCGCCGGCATCGCCGGCCCCGTCGTCTTCCGCCCCATCCCCCTCGTCGCAGCCCTCGCGCATCCAGTCGTGGCTCGAGCTCGCCCGCGCCTCGAACGTCGCCACCTGCCTCAGCAACACGCTGGTCGGTGCGGCGATCGGCTGGCGCGCCGCGGCGACCACCAACGAATGGTCCGTGACGACGGCCGTCCGCCTCGCCGTCACCGCGCTGGCCATCGGCCTGCTCTACGTCGCCGGGATGATCCTCAACGATGTCGTGGACGCGACGCTCGACGCGCGCGAACGACCCGCGCGGCCGATTCCCTCCGGCCGCATCTCGCGCCGAAACGCGATGATCGCCTTCGCCGCCTGCGTGGCCGCCGCGCTCGCCGTCCTGACGATCCTGGCGCCCGTCGCGGCAGGCGTCGGCCTGCTGCTGGTCGCCGTCATCGTCGCCTACGACCTCCTGCATCAGCGAAGCGGCGGGGTGATCCTTCTGATGGGACTCTCGCGCGCCCTCGTGTACGCGGTGGCGGCCGCGGCGTTCGGTTGGCCGCTGGACGCGCGCCTTCTCGTCGTCTTCGGGGCCACGATCTTCGTGTACATCGTCGCGCTCTCGACGGTGGCGCGGATCGAGGCGCAGCCGTCGAGCGCCGGCGCCCGCGGCGCCGGCCAGCGCCTCGCGCCGATGGTCCTCTCCGTTGCGCCGCTGGCGCCCCTCCTCGTGGTTCGTCCGTCGAGCTGGCCCTGGACGATCCTCGCGGCGATCGTCCTCTTCGCGTGGATCCAGCACGGCACGATGCACCTGCTGGCGACGCCGTCGCGCCGCCGCGAGGCGGTGATGAGCTGGATCGCAGCCATCTCGCTGGTCGATGCCCTGTTCCTGTGCATGCTCGACCATCCCCTGCTGGCGCTGCTGGCGGGATCCTGCATCGTCGCGACCACGGTCGCGCACCGGCGCATCGCCGGCACGTAGGGGTTGATCGGCGCGCTCGCGACGGGGCCGCCGTGGACGTTCCCGCACACGATGGCGCCCGACGCCGGGCGATGCGGCGGCGCGATCGTCGCCGTGGCGTACGCTCCGAACATGGCGTCGCCCGTCGCACTCATCAACGTCGTCGGCCTCTCCGGTGGCCTGATCGGCGAGCACACGCCGCGCCTTGCGCAGCTCGCCGCGCGCGGATGCGCCCACCCGCTCCGGCCCATCCTGCCCGCCGTGACCTGCTCGGCGCAGGCGACGATGCTCACCGGCCTGACGCCGCGGGAGCATGGCATCGTCGGCAACGGATGGTTCGACCGGACGCTGAACGAGGTTCACTTCTGGAAGCAGAGCAACGCGCTGGTCGGCGGCGAGAAGATCTGGGAAGCGGTGCGCCGGCGCGATCCGAAGGCCACCACGGCGAACCTCTTCTGGTGGTTCAACATGTACTCGACGGCCGACGTCGCGGTGACGCCGCGGCCGATGTACCCGGCCGAC
Organism: Phycisphaerales bacterium; assembly: GCA_046350555.1. Classification (GTDB taxonomy): domain Bacteria; phylum Planctomycetota; class Phycisphaerae; order Phycisphaerales; family SM1A02; genus JAXMAF01. Next base: position 55,296 of record JAXMAF010000010.1, on the reverse strand, counting down.
GGACGCAAGCTTCCCGACGTGTGGACCCATCCTCCGGCGCTGCGCAGCGAGCTTCAGGCGAAGCTCGGGACCTTTCCGCTCTTCAGGTTCTGGGGGCCCGCGGCGTCGATCGAGAGCAGCCGGTGGATCGCCGAGGCGGCGATCGAGGTGCACCGCCGCCACCGGCCGGCGCTGAGCCTGGTCTACCTGCCGCACCTCGACTATCCGTTGCAGAAGCTCGGCCCGGCGCATCCGGCGATCCCCGCCGAGCTTCGCGCCGTCGATGACCTCGTCGGTCGCCTCGTGGACCACTTCGAGGGCGAGGGCGTGCGCGCGCTGGTCGTCAGCGAGTACGGGATCGAAACCGTCGACCGCGCGGCCTGGCCCAACCGCATGCTGCGCGACGCCGGATTCCTCGCCGTGCGCGACGAACGCGGGCGCGAGCAGCTCGATGCGGGCGCGAGCCGCGCGTTCGTCGTGGTGGATCACCAGGTCGCCCACGTGTACGTGCGGGACGCGAACGATCTCGCGCCGGTGCGCCAGCGCTGCGCCGCGCTCGAAGGCGTGGCCGACGTGCTCGATCGCACCGCCCAGGGAGCCGTCGGGCTCGATCATCCGCGCGCCGGCGAACTGGTCCTCGTCGCGAAGCCGGACTGGTGGTTCGCGTACGGCTGGTGGCTCGACGACGCGCGGGCGCCCGACTACGCCCGCACGGTCGACATCCACCGCAAGCCCGGCTACGACCCGCTGGAGCTCGTCCTGGATCCGGCGCTTCGCTTCCCGCGGGGGCGCATCGCGTGGACGCTTCTCAAGCGACGGCTCGGCTTCCGTTCGCTGCTCGAGGTGATCCCCCTCGATGCGTCGCTCATCCACGGTTCCCACGGGCGGATTCCCGAGCGCGAATCGCACTGGCCGGTGCTGATTGCGCCGCGCCGGCACGGCGCCGGTCTCGGACTGGCCGACGTGAAGTCGATCGTCCTGCGCGAGATGTTCGACGTGGCGGGCTGAGCGCCCCCGGGGCTGGCTCGTGGCGCGCGGCTCGTGGCGCGCGGCTCGTGGCTCGCGGCTCGCGGCGCGCCATGGCCACCGTCGCCGCACGGCGCGGAGCTACGCTGCTGCCATGGCCCGCACCGCCCGCCACACCGCGACCGACGAATCCGCGGCGCTGGATTCGTCCCGTCGGGTCGTGGTGCTCCATGGGAGCGAGCTCTTCCTCAGGAGCGAGAAGACGCGCCAGCTCACGGCGTCGCTCGTCGAGGCGCACGGCGAGATCGGCCGGTTCGAGTTCGACGGCGAGACCGTCGCCGCCGCGACCGTGCTCGACGAGCTGCGCAGCTTCGGCCTGATGCAGCCGCACAAGCTCGTGATCGTCGACGACGCGGATCGCTTCCTCGCCCGCGACAACAGCCGTCGACTGCTCGAGTCGTACTGCGAGGCGCCGATGCGCGAGGCGACGCTCCTGCTGCGGGCGACGACCTGGCGCGCGGGCAACATCGACCGGCTCATCGCCGGCATCGGCACGATCATCGCGTGCGAGCCGCCGCGACGGACCGAGGACGCGGTCTCGTGGGCGATCGCCCGGTGCGCGGAGGCGTGCGGGCAACGGCTCGCCCGCGATGCCGCGGAGCTGCTCGTGCAGCGCGTCGGCCTGCACCTGGCCCGGCTCGACACGGAGATCGCCAAGGTCGCGACGCTCGCCGGTACCGGCCAGCCGGTCACGCTGGCGGAGGTGCGCGAGCTGACTCCCATCAGCCGCGACGAGGTGGCCTGGGCGATCCAGGCGCCGCTGCTCGACGGCGACGCGCCGGCGACGATCGCCACGCTGCACGAGCTCGTCGCGGTCAGCCGGATCAGCGAGGTGCTGCTGACGTTCGCGATGGTGGACACGATGCGCAAGCTGCACGACGGCGCGGCGCTCGCGAGCGAGGGCGCCGGCGCCTGGGACGTCGCCAAGGCCGCGAAGATCTGGGGCAGCGACCGCGATCGCATGCTCGCGGCGATCTCGCGAAACGCGAAGCGCCTGCCGCGCGCCCGAATCGCGGCGCTGCTGCATGCGGCGGTGCGCACCGAGCAGCGGACCCGCAACGGCGAGTCGACGAACACGCGGCGGGCGCTCGAGGCCTTGGCGGTTCGAACGGGCGTCGTGCTCGGATCCGGCGCCGCGACCTAGCCCGGATCGACCGCGCCGGCACGTCGCGAGGGGAATCGGGGATCGGGAGTCCGAAGCTGCGAGTCGGACCAGCGGATTCGGCCTGGTCGACCCGCGAAACCGGGCGCCGCGCGATCGCGGTTGGAGGCGAATCGCATCGCCATCGCCGTCCATAGACTCGGCCGTGAGCGATCAGCCCGCCATCGCCGATCCCGGCTCGGTGCTCTTCGCGGCCGAGTCGCTCCTCGTCCGCATCGAGGACCTGAAGTCGCACCTGCCGCAACTGCACGACCCCGTCGACGACGAGCCGGTGCACCAGACGCGCGTCGTGTGCCGACGGCTGCGGGCGGCGTTTGCGCTCTTCGAGGGGTGCTTCTCGCCGGAGCACCTGCGCCGCTGGGACCGGCGGGTGCGCCGCCTCACCCGGGTGCTCGGCCAGGCCCGCGACCTCGACGTGCAGCGTGAGTTCCTCGACGCGTTCATCCCGACGCTGCCGGATCCGCGGACGCGCCCCGGGCTCGAGCGGCTTCAATTGCGGCTCCGGCAGCGCCGCCTCCGGGCGCAGAAGCGCCTTGGCGCGAAGCTGCGGCGCTTCGAGCGGCGCGGCGGCATCGACGACCTCGAGCAATCGCTCCGCGAGGCGGCGGTGCGGGCGCGCCTCGGCGACCGCCCCGAGTCGCCTCGCTGGCTCATCGAGCGCAGCGGCGAACGGATCATGGCCCTGGTCGAGCAACTGCTCGTCTTCGAGCCCTTCGTCGAGGAGCCCGGGCGCGTCGAGGAGCTTCACCAGATGCGCATCGCCGCGAAACACCTGCGCTACGCGCTGGAGACGATCGCGCCGCTGCACGACGGACGCCTCGATGCGCCGATCGAGGTCGCGCGCTCCCTCCAGAAGATGCTCGGCGAGATCCACGACGGCGACGTCTGGATCGAGTTCCTCCCCCGCTTCATCGAGCGGGAGCGCCGTCGCACGAGGAAGTTCCTCGGCCACACGAAGGGGTTCCGGCGCATCGCGCAGGGACTCGAAGGGCTCCTGGCCGATCGTCGCCGCGTGCGCGACGAGCGCCACGCCGAATTCGTCGAGCTCTGGCAGCGCTCCTGCTGCGGCTCCCTCTGGACCGATCTTCGCGCCATCGTCGTCGGCGAGGGCCGCGTCGCGCCGATCGGCTGAGGCGCGGCCGTCGCGGGCGCGTCGATCGGCGATGCGCCCATCGCGCTCTCGCTATGCTACCGGCCGCGGATCGGACGGCCGTTCCGCGCCGACCGCAACCTTCCGGAACCCCCGACCATGCCGACCGTCGCTCCCGAGCCGACCGCCGCCATCGAAGCGGCGGCGGCGAAGTTCAAGCAGGACTACCAGTCGACCAAGGCGCAGATCCAGAAGGCGGTGGTCGGCCACGATCAGATCGTCGACGGCGTGCTGACCTGCCTCTTCGCCGGCGGGCACGCGCTCCTCGAAGGCGTGCCCGGTCTCGGCAAAACCCTGCTGATCCGGTCGCTCAGCCAGGCGCTCCAGCTCCAGTTCTCGCGCATCCAGTTCACGCCCGACCTCATGCCCGCCGACGTGACCGGCACGACGGTCGTGATCGAGAACGACCGCGGGCGCGACTTCCAGTTCCGCAAGGGACCGATCTTCGCGCAGATCGTGCTCGCGGACGAGATCAATCGAGCCACGCCGAAGACGCAGTCGGCGCTGCTCGAGGCGATGCAGGAGCACTCCGTCACGGTCGGCGGACAGACGCACCAGCTCGACCGTCCCTTCTTCGTGATGGCGACGCAGAACCCGATCGAGCAGGAGGGCACGTATCCGCTGCCCGAGGCGCAGCTCGACCGGTTCTTCTTCAAGCTCATCGTGGGCTACTCGTCGCGCGAGGAACTCTCGACCATCCTCGACCGCACGACCGCCGGCGAGCAGCCGCAGATCGAACGCGTGCTCGACGCGCCCGCGATCCTGGCCCACCAGCAGCTCGTGCGCCGCGTGGTCGTCGCGCCGCACATCCAGGACTACGCGGTGCGGCTGGTGCTCTCGACGCATCCGCAGGGCCAGTTCGCGACGCCGAAGGTCAACCAGTACCTGCGCTTCGGCGCGAGCCCGCGCGCCGCCCAGACGATCGTCCTCGCCGCCAAGGTGCGGGCGCTGCTCGCCGGCCGAGGCAACGTCTCGGTCGACGACATCAAGCTCGTGGCGCTGCCGGCGATGCGCCACCGCTGCCTGCTCAACTTCGAGGGCGAGGCCGAGGGCCTCACCACCGACCTGGTCATCACCAACATCCTGGAGACGCTCGTGCCCGACGTGCGCGGACAGTGACGCCCCGCGCGCGGGCGCGGGGGTGACGGCGAGGGCGCCGCGGAGGCGCGGCGGCGAAGAAGGAACGACCGCATGGGAAAGATGTTCGACCAACGCGGCGAGACGGGGGCGCCGAACGACGGCCTCGAAGGGGACCGTGACCGGGACGGACGCGCCGATCCGGCCAGCGGACGGGTCGACGATCCGCCGATCGCGTCTCCCGTCGAGACCGGCGCGCCTCCCTCGACGTCGCAGGCCTCCACGGGCCGGGCGCGGCGCGGGTCGTTGCCGCCGGTGCTCTATCCCAACGAGTACGTCTGGTTCGTCTTCTTCTCGTCGCTCGACGTGATGCTCACCTGGGCGATCCTGAAGCGCGAAGGCGCCGAGGTGAATCCCTTCGCGAAGTACGTGATCGACCTCTGGGGCCTCAACGGGGCCATCGCGTTCAAGTTCAGCCTGATGATCTTCGTGATCATCGTCTGCGAGTGGGTCGGACACACGCGCCATCGCGCCGGACAGCGGTTGATCCGGCTCTGCGTCCTCGTCTCGGCGCTGCCGGTCGTGTGGTCGCTCTTCCTGCTGCTGATGCACACGTACGGACAGTGGTCGGAATGTTGATGCGGCCGGCGGACCGGCCCCATCACGACGCGGCCGAGGGTTCGACGAGCGCGTCGACAACCCGACCACCGCTCGACGGCGCCGCGGGCCCGGCGAGTCCGCGCAGCGCGCCGATGGTCGCCCAGACGTCCTCGCCGCTCACGGCGCCTTCCACCGCGACCATCGGATGGCTGTCCGCCGTGCGGCCGATCGCCGCGCCGCGCCGGACGCCGCCGCCGAGGAAGAGCATCGACGAGACCGCCCCGAAGTGGCCGTGGAATCCGTAGTGCGATTCGTCGCGCACGACGACCCGCTCCGGCGCCGTCGCGGCCTCGCATGACGGCGTGACCCCGATCGTGCGACCGAACTCGCTGCCGATGACGACCAGCGTGCGCCCCAGCAGCCCGCTGCGTTCGAGATCGCGGATGAACGTCGCGATCGGCCGGTCGATCTGTCGCTTCAGCGCCGCCATCCGGCGGGCGCCGAAGTCGTGCGTGTCGAAGTTGGCGAACGCCCGATGGGGGAACTCCACGGAGACGGCGGCGACGTTCTCGTCCAACAGCCGGCGGGCCGCGACGAGGTCGCGGGCGAACTCGCGGCCGTCGCGCGCGAGCGCCTCGTCGAACCACGGCTCGTCGCGCACCTCGCGGGGCTCGTATTCGCCGATCGCGTCGATCGCGTCCCGGTTCCAGGGCGCCGGCCACGCGTCCCCAAAGCGCCCGCGTTGCGCGTCGCGATGAACGTCGTCGTAGCCGTCGTTCCAGCCGGTGGACCCGATGCGCGACCCGTCGATCGACTCGTCGCCGCGGCTCGCCACGGCGCCGCGCACGTCCGCGCAGGCCGATCGTCGGGAACCAACGACGGTGCGCAGGATGCAGCCGCGATCCAGCACGGACGCGATCTCCTCGAGTCCGGCGCCGATGCGAACACCCTTCGCCGCGGTCGGAATCGACCCGCACGTGCTCAGCACGTCGATGCCGCGCATGCCCGCGCGGAACCGCGTGAACGGCTTCGGATCCCACGTGTCGTTCTGCGCCACGCCTCCCGAGAGGCGGATCAGCACCACCGCGTCGGCTCGCGGCGCTGCAATGATGCCGGTGCCACGGGAAAGGCCGGTCGCCGCGGGCCCGCGCTGCGACGAGGACGATTCCTGCGGGCGCGCCGAAGGCCATGCCGCCGCGCCGATTGCCGCCGCCGCGCCGATCGCGAGGGCGCTGCCGATGAACTCTCGACGATCGATCGATGGGTGCTGGCTCATGCGCGCTCCACGGTTGGGGTCTGCTGGAGGCTAGCGCGGATCCGGACGATCCGAGAGCGGTCGCGCCGACCCGTTCGAGCTGGGTGCGACGGTGTCGCCGGGCGCGTCGATGCGCCGCGCGCCCGGACGACGATCAACCGTCCATGCCGCTCTGCACCTTGTAGACCGTGGCCGCGAGGATGGCGCCGATGAACGGCCCGACGACATAGACCCAGCAGTGCGAGAGCGCATCGCCTCCGGCGAGCAGCGCCGGTCCGACGCCCACCGCGGGATTGAAGGCGCCGCCGGAGATCGGCCCCGCGGCGTACGCGCCGACGAGGACGACGCCACCGATGGCGAAGCCGTAGAAGCTGTTCTTCTCGACCTTTGGATTCGTCGCGGTCTGAAGGACGACGAGGACGAGCGCAAACGTGAAGATCGCCTCGAGCTCCAGCGTGTGAAGGAGATCCGCGCCCTTGGCCGGGCTCACTGCGAACTTCGCCTGGACGGCCGCACCGACCGCCTCGGAGACGCCCATCGAGAGCGAGGAGTTCACGACCGCCGCGGCGACCACCGCGCCCAGGAGCTGCGCAATCATGTAGGGAACGACCTCCGCCGACGTCAGCTTGCCTCGCAGCCAGACGCCAAGCGTCACCGCGGGGTTGTAGTGGGCGCCGGAGACGTGCCCGCCCATGTAGACCATGCACGCGAGGCAGACGCCGATGGCGACCGGCGCGAAGGGTCCGGCCTTGGACACGGCGAGGCCGATGGCCAGGACGAGGAAGAACGTGCCGATGAACTCTGTGAGATATCGCTTCATGCGCGGAACGCTACCGCGCCGCGGTGCGGTTGGGTGGATGTCCACACTCGAGCGGCGAGCCCGGCAGGCGCCGCGCCGTCCGATGCGCTATCGCGCCGCCGCGCACCGATCGCCCTCGCAGGTGAAGCGCGACAGCCGTGGACGCACCCGCGCGAAGAGTCGGTACCCCGCGTTCGCCAGCGGGCGCAGGAGCGGCCAGTTGGTCCACGCCAGCAGCCAGCCAAGGCCGACCGCGCGATAGGCGCGACGAAAGACCTCGACGCCAACCACCACGCTTCCGTCGGGAAGGATGCCGTGCATGGCGCCGATCACCTGCGGCATGGTCAGCCCGTGACGCGCGGGATCGAACGATGGATCGGTGATGTCGACGAAGGCCAGCCGGCAGTTGGATTCGGCGGAGTCCGCCAATCGGCGACGACGCCCGTCGAGCCGCCGCAGCAACGCAATCTCGCGGGCGCAGACCGGGCAAAGACCGTCGAAGAGCAGGGTGATGTCGGGAGCACTGTTCATGGATCGAGTTGGGTGCGTCGGATCGGTCCACGAACGCGGGACCGGTCGACGCCGGACCGGGCTACGACGACCGCCCCCAGATCATCCACGCGGCGCAGGCGACTCCCACCAAGGCCAACACTCCAGCCATGCCGTACGTGATGCGCGCCCGGCGTCGCACCACGCGCTGGTCGACGAAATACCGACCGTCGCCGGTCGAGACGAGCAGGCCACTGCGCACAAGCGGTTCGATCATGTACTCGGAGTGGATGCCCAGCGACGACGGTCGCCGGGCCGTGTCCGCCGAGACGGCGGCGGCCTTCACGAAGGCCTGAACCGGACCGCGCTGCCGGAGCACCATGAGCAGGATCGAGATTGGAAGGGCGATGCTGCCGAAGCCAGCGGGCATGCGCTGAGGATAGAGCGGCTCCGTGCGGCGCTGATACGCGTCCCAGTTGATTCTCGCGCCCCACCCACAGCCCAATTCCGCCGTGAGATACCGCCGTGGGCACGGGGTCCAACGCATGGAGGTCTAGTGGAATCCGTATGAGGCGCCTCGCTTCCTTCTCAGGTCCTGTGCGCACCGGCAACCGCGCGCCACCCCTCCTTCGCTGGCACCGGAAGCCCACGCGATCCAAACATCGCCCGAACTCGATCCCCGCCGGCGTCGTGTGCGAAGCAGAAAAACGGCGACCTCTCGGAGACCTGCACCGAGCCGTCGATAGGTTGTCGCAGTCCCGAGGTTCGTGTTCGCTCGACGCGGACCTCTTGATGCAAGCGACGCCGGTCGATGCCTGCGACCGACACGCCGCTTGCGATCCACGGGCCTCCGATCCGTCGCCTCGGCGCGAATCGCGACCCGTCAACGACTCTGGCTGGATCGCGCGTGATGGTTTTCGGTTGCGTCATGGCGTTCGGTTGACTGCCTTGTTTTCAGTCCGGTGGCCGTCGTCGCGGCTCGAGCACGCCGCACGACCGGCCGACATCTGACGAGGGCCCCGGAGGGGGGCCCTTGCTTGGAGAGAGATCGCGGCTTCGCCGCACAAGACCGCCCCCGCATGCCAATGGGCACGTGGGGGCGGTTGCGTTGATGCCACATCTTGGGTTCGGGCCGCGCCGCTTCGGGCCGCCGGAGGCGCGATCCGGTCCGGGGCCGTCGTCGCGGCTCGTGCGCCGGTTCACGCGGGGGATTCACGCGGCGGCCAGCCGCATCACTGCACGCACTCGATCCGCCGGACGCCGTTCGTGAGCGCGACGGCGCCGATCCGCTCCGGCTGCACCCAGCCAATCACGAGGTTCATGCGGTCGTCGCGGCTCTCGATCGAGAGTCCTGCATGGCGCAGCGCATCGATCGTCGCCGGCGCCGACTCGGCGACCAGCACGTTCACCGCGACGGCGCGGTCGCCCGGCACCGCAGGCTTGCCGTCGAGCGCGGCCTCGATCTTCGCTCGGTCGACGAGCGTCCTCTGCGGATCCTCGAACTCGACCGCCCGGGCGAAGAGCGGAAGGTCGAGCCGACCGAAGAGCGTGTTGATCCGTTCAACCTTGGCGGCGCGCGCTGTCGGTTCGGCCGCGAGGGAATCGCGAAGCGCCATCGCCTCGGGCGCGAGCATCATCGGCTTGGGCAGGAGCCCGACGCCCTCGCGCATCGCCTGGAGCGCGTCGTCCACGGCGAGCTGCATCATCGGCGTCTGCTGCACGAGCAGGAGCGTTGCGACCGGGACGATCTCGGCGAAGCGAGCGCCGCCGGCGCCGGCCCACGAGTGGGGCTCGACGCGCTGCTCGACGAGCGAGGCGAGCGCGTACGACATGGCGATCGGCGCGGAGGGCGACTGCTTCAACGAGGCGTCGGCCTCGACGCTCGCGACGACCTTTGCCGCCAGCTCACCGACGTCGTGCACGACCAACGCGGTGCTTGGCCCTCCATTCGCCGAGAAGAAGGTCGTCGGCGCCAGCGACTGTGCCTTGTCGACGTCGGTCTTGCGCTCCGGCGGAAGCGGCGCGCCGAGCGCCGCCTGGAGCTGATCGAGCAGCACGCCGACCCGCTTCAGGACATCGGCCGACGCGTGCTGCACCACCATCACGCCGTTGAGCACGACGGCGTGGCCTTCGTCGCCACCGTTGCGCATCCACGAGTCGGGTTCGACGAGCTCCACGATCGAGAGCAGGCGCTCCGCTGCGCCGATGTCGGCCCTCGCCAGCGCCGAGACATCCACGACCAACATCGCCCCTTCGACCTGGGCGGCATCCGGGCCGTTGGCCTGCCCGCCGGCCGCCGGAGCCGGACTCTGGCCGGGGACCTGCACCCGCGCCGCGGGCGCCGCGCCCGGCGCCACGACCGTGCGCAGCGCGGTCAGCACCGCGCTCACGCGCTCGTGGATCCTCGCCGGCGCGCGGATCACGAAGAGCGCGCCGATCCCGCGCAGCGACGCATCGTCGCCGCCGTTGTCGGCCCACGCGTCGGGCGAGACGAACTCCTGCACGAACTCGGCGAGCGCCTCGAACCGCTCGCTCGCGTTGGGGCTCGGGACGCCCTCGCGCGGCGCGACCAGATCCGCGACGTCGTAGAGCACGAGGGACTTGTCCATCGGCGTCGCCGCCGGCTGGACCGTGACCGGCGCGAGCGGTCCGTGCGGCCTGGTCGCCGCGGCCGCCGCCATCGGCGCGCCGCTCCGGGAATCCGGGGGTTGGGCCGCAGGATCGTGAACCGCCGAGGCATCGCCGCCCGTGGTCGCCACCGGCGGCGTCGACGGTGTCGCCGCGACCGCCTGCGCCACGAGCGCCTTCAGCAGGACGTCCTGCACGCGCCTCGCTTCGAGAACGAGCGCCTGCGCGTCGGCGCCCGGCGTCGCGGGCACGTAGTTGATCGAGCCATTCTCGACGACCGCATCGGCGAGCGTTCCGCCGTAGTTCGTCCACTCCTGGGCACGAACGACCTCGGTGACGACGTCGCGCAGTTGTTCGGCGCGATCCTGCTTCTGCTCGTCGGAGGGTGCCGGTTGCGAGAACCAGAGCAGTGAATCGCCCTCGCCATTCTTCCAGGGACGCGGTGAGTCCTGACCCGGGCTTCCGAAGATCGAACCACCACCACCGCCGCTCCCCCCGAAGCCGCCGCCTCCGCCGCCGCCGCTTCGAGCGAGCTCGCGCAGGGCGTCCACCGGCGCGCCCGCCGCCTCCAGGTGGAAATCCTGCATGCGACGGATGTTCGTGCTCGGTTGAGCGCTCGACGTCGTGGCCGACGTCGCCGCGCCGATCGGGGGTGCCGGCGGCGCCAACGGAAGAGTCGGAGGCGACACCGTGGCTGGCGCCGGCATCGGAGTGGATGCAGCCGAGCCCGGAGGCGCCACCGGCACACCGGCTGGCTTTCGCGCGGGGGGTCCGCTGAATCCACCGGAAAGACCGCCACCGGAGCCGCCCGGGCTTCCTCTGATCCCAAGTCCACCCCGTGCAGCGGGCGCGGCCTCGCCTGCATCGGTGGCGGCGCGATACGTCCCATTGCCATGCGCCGGAGCGTCCCTCTTCTCGGCTTCCTTCGCGACACCGAACTTGCTCTCGACGATTGGAATCCTGCTCAGGTTCGCCTTCAACTCGACCGGATCGCCCGCCGTCGGCAGCGGAGCCGCCGATGAGGGCGCTGGCGCGGCGCCCGGCGCAGGGGCCCTGGCCGGCGCCCCGCCGCCGAGGTCGTTGACGTACGAATGCAGCGCCGGCGCGGCGCCCGGCGCAGGGGCCATGGCCGGCGCCGGCGGAGGCGCGCCCTTGCTCGCCTGCCATGCGTATCGAACATCCCTCTCGGCATCCTTCCGCTTCTCACCCGACGCCGCGCCCTCGCTTCGACGTCCCTCGCCAAGCGCCGCCTCGGCCGGTGCCTTGGGACGTTCGTTGCCGCCGGCCGCCTCCACAGCCTTGCCAGCTTCGATCGCCACATGGAGATCGAACGCCGGTGCGTTGTCGAAGTCGCCGCCGCGGAACGCGAGCTGGATCGCTTCCGGCGCCATTCCAAGCATCGTGTCGCGCCACACGCCGGGCGGCATGCGCTGTGGCAGTGCATCGCCGAAGAAGCCGTCGAAGCGCGTTCCCTGCGGCAGCTCCACGGGGACCGCAACGAGCATCGGCTTGCCGCCGAGCGTCATGCGACTCTTCTCGACCGCGACGAAGCTGGTGTACGGCGTCGCGATGCCGAAGCGCTCGCCGAGGGCGACGACCTCCTTGCGGACCTTCGGATCAAGCGTGCCCTGCTCGACCTCCGCCAGGTACGGCGCGAGCGTCGACTCGACCTTTGAGCGCGCCCAGAGGACCGGCAGCGCCGGATTGCCGCTTGAGGCGCGCCCGGCCAGCACCGGGCCGGCGGCCGACGAGACGTCGACGTCGATGCGCCGCTCCCACGGACCCGCGCCCGTGCGGCCCGAAACGATGAGCTGGCCCTTGCCCGGAGTCTTGACGCGGGCGTGGAACATGATCGGCGCGTTGTCGTAGAGATCGGGAAGCAGCACGCCCGGCGCGGTCGACGGCGAGCCGGCGACGAAGTCGGTCAGCTCGAAGCCCGCGGTGCCGAGCGCGATGTCGGTGAGCACCGGATTCTGGATGCGCGTCGCGAAGCGCTCGACCGCCTTGTCGGCCTGGTCGGCGAGCGTCACGAAGTCGACCGCGCCGCGCCCCGCCAGCGACATCTGCTCGAGCAGGTAGCGGTTCACGCTGTTGCCGATGCCGAAGGCGAAGACGCGCGTGGTTCCCGCGTTCTGTCGAACCGCCTCGACGATCGCCTGGTCGTTGCCGACGTAGCCGTCGGTCAGGAACATGACGATGCGCATCGGCGCGGCGGCGCCGCGATCCACGAAGCCGGCCTCGCGCACGTGCAACGTGCGCTCGCCGTTCGTCGTGCGCCATTCGCCCGCGAGGCGGAGCTTCACCCCCTCGGGCTGGAGGACGGTGGGCAGGTCCATGGACATCGCCAGCGGAATCGAGACGGTCTCGCTCGCCTTGACGACGAGGCGGCTGCCGCCGGGGCCGTTCTGCTGCCCGATCTGGCTCATCGGCACGACGACCGTGACGCCACGTCCATCGGCGGGAAGGTTCGCGAGGCCCATTGGATCGAGCACGGCGCCCGGTCCCGCCGTCGGCCGAAGCGCGGCGTCGATGGCCTTCATCATCTCCGTGCCGCCACCGCCCTGGCGCGAGGCGAGGAACTGCTGCGCCACCGCGCGGTTCTCGGGCGTCGCCGGCCTGGGTTCCGGCCAGAGGATCGCGGTGTTTCCCGCGAAGGTGATGACGTTGAAGGTGTCGCCCGGACGCATCGCGTCGATCGCCTTGGCCATCACGGCCTTGGCCTTCTCGATCGGGAAGCCGCTCATCGATCCCGACGTGTCGAGCACGAAGACGAGCTCGCGCGGCCGGACCATCGTGTCGTCGACTCGCGGAGGCGGATTGAGCACGACCGTGACGAACCCGCCGTCGCGCTCGTCGACGTGCGTGAAGACGCCCTCCTGCACGCCCGTGCCGCCGGTGCGCCAGCGCAGGATGAAGTCGCGGTTGGGAATCTCCTTCTGGTCCTTGAGCGCCAGCGAGACGCGTCGACCGCCGACGTTGGCGCCGCCGCCAACGGGCTCCTTCAACGGATCGTTCAGTTGACCGTTCGACTGGCTGTTCAACTGGGGATCGCGCACCACCTCGTGAAGATCGCTCGTGATCTGGGTGATCGGCGCGCCGCCGGTGTCGATCGTGACGGTCAGGGAGATGTCGTGACCTGCGCGGTTCGGGGGCCGCACCGGCATCGGCGTGATCCGGCTCGCATCGGGGACGAGGTTCGTGTCCGGCGAGAAGCCGGTCCCTCCGTCGCCGCCACCGGGCTTCCCGTCGCGGATCCTCGACGGAACGAAGAACCATCGTCCGTTGATCTGCCCGGTGCGATCGCTGTAGAGCTCTCCGAGCTCCTTGGCGCCATCGACGTAGGTCGCGGTGAACTGGGTCGTGCGCACGATCTTCTCGTTCCGGGCGCTCTCCCACCAAGCCTGTCCGGGCGCGGCGATGGGCTTCGCGCCACGCAGCATGGCATCAACCATCGCCGCCGTCGGCGAGGCGTCCTTCGCGTCGCCGGGACCGGTCACGCTGATCGCCGCCGGGCCCAGCAGCACCAGGCCGCGGCGCGGCGCGAAGCCGGGTGGAAGCTCGCCGGGAAGGGCGTCGGGCTGGCCGTTGAACTGAGGTTGCCGGTAGCCGGGGATGTACCGCGGCCCGACCACCATCGGAAAATCGAAGCTGAACTCGCCATCGCGGCTCTGGAGCATCTCGACGTACGCGATCTCCACCTGCACGGTCGCGCCCGGCTCGATGTTCGCCACCGACTGCGTGAAGATGTTCGGCCGTTCCTGCTCGAGAAGGCTTGCGACGTAGCCCGATTCGCGGGCCTGCTCGTAGATCTGGCGGGCGCGCTCGCGCTCCTTCACCTCGCCAACGACGACGCGCTCGCCCACCGTCATCGTCATGCGATCGACCGCGGCGCGCGAGCTGAGCGGGAAGGTGTAGACCGCCTCGATCTTCTGCGGGTACGGATTCGTGTACGTCTGCTTGACGACCACGCGGCTGAAGCTGCCGCTGATCGTGGCGTTCACGTCGGTGTGCTTGAGCGGACAGGGGCCGAGCACGTTGCCGTGCTCGTCGACGGCCTCGAGTCGGCCGCCGTCGGGCACCTGCACGATGCCCTCGTCGGCCATGGCCGGCGCGTTGATCGGAATGAAGAGCGCAAAGAGCCCGGCGAGCAGGAGCAGGCACGCCGCGGCGCGGGTGTAGCGATGCATCACGAATCTCCGGAAGGAGTACAGGGGGCCCGGCCCCGGCGCCGATCGGGGCGCCGAGAGCGGCACGGAGCCCGACGCGCGGCGCGGCCGCGGCGCGGACGATCCATGGCGCGCGGCGCCGGCATGGCCGAGGTCCTGGCGTTCATCGTCGCGGAGCGCATCGAGCAGCCGGTCGCGGCCGCCCGCGGCGCGGACGGCGTTCACGGCGTGCCACTCGCGCAGGAGCGCGTCGAGGGCGTCACGGGGAGGAGGATTGTTCACATCGTGGCTCATGAGGCGGGCGCCTCCTTCATGAGTCGGGCAAGGTGCTCGCGAGCGCGAGCGAGGAGCTTGTAGTAGCCGCTGCGCGACAGGCGCAGCGCAGCGTGTGCGGCACGGACGGGATCGGGGTCGAGGTAGTAGAGGTGGACGGCGAGCCGCTCGTCGTCGGGCAGCGCATCGAGCGCCGCGCCGAGGCGCTCAAGCGACTCGTGGTGCGCCGCCTGCGCGGGCGCACCGCCGGCCTCGATCGTCCAGCGCGAGGGCGCGGCGCTCATCGCCTGCTCCTCGTGTCTGGCGCGGCGGCCCGCGCTGCGCCGGCGCTCCGAGCAGACGCGCCGGGCGATGCCGAAGAGCCATGAGCGGAGGCGGCCGGGGTCGTCGAGCGTGTCGAGAAGGCGGAACGCACGGATGAACGTTTCCTGAAGGGCGTCTTCGGCTTCGGCGAGATCGTGCGACCGGCCGCCGACGCTGCGACGGCAGAGGGACAGCACGACCGCGCCATGACGGTCGTAGATCCTGGCGAAGGCGATGTGGTCGCCTTCGAGGGAAGCAGCCAGGTCCTGCCGGTCGTCATCGGCGCCGCCCGGCGTTCGGGACGGCTCGGGCGTGTGCGACGCATCTTCGGACCCGCCCGCCGGGACGACCTCGGCGGCAGCGCTGTGGCTCACCGCAGAGACAGTGGCCGGTCGAGGCGGCGCGTCTCCGGGCTCGCGACGCTTGGCGGGCCGTTCGTCTTCGGGCGGGTCGGATGGGGTCATGCGTCGAATCCGCTGCGTGGGAAACGCTCAGCCGATTCGCATGATGCCCGCTCGGGCCGGCTTTTGTCGGGTCATCGCTCGCTGGCGCCGCGCGCGACGTCCCTGCGGACGGCCCCGAGCCGCCGGACGCGCAACGGCGGCATGCCTCGGCCGGGACCGACGCCCGGCGGACTCCGCGGCTCCGCCGGCGCGGATGACGGCTCGCGCCGGACATCCACAACGCGTCGTCATTCGCTGCGCGCCGCGTTCACCAGCGGGATCACGCGCGGTCGCGCCTCCGTGGAGATCTCGTAGAGGACCAGCGACTCGAGCTCGCGGCGATGCACGTGCAGGGCGGGGTCGTCCGGCGCCGCGAGCCCGTGATCCGACCGCAGGCGATCGACCAGCACGACCACCGGCGCGCCTTCGGCGCGCGCCAGGAGCACGCCGGTGCGGGCGCTCAGCAGCGAGCAGCCGTAGGTCCAACCGAGCACCTCGATCTCGGCGACCGGCGCGATGCGGAACGCCTGGCCGAACTCCGTCGCGGTGTACCTCACGAACTCCGCCTCGTCGGCACACGACCACATGGGTTCGAATCCATCGACGAGCAGGTTGCGGTAGAGCGAGACCGGCGTGAGCGCCACCGCGACGTCGGGGGCCGGATGCCAGCGCGGCGCGAACCACGCGAACCAGGAGAGCGCCACCGAGAGGGTCAGGGCGATCATCGCGGCGATGCCGACCAGCGCGGCGCGACGACGCCATGCATGGTTGGCATGGCCGACCTGGTTGACTTGGTTGACCTGGCTGACTTGGCCCGCATCGCCCGCATCCCCCGCGTGGCTCGCGTGGCTCGCATCCATGCCATGCGATCGGCGACGACCATCGCCGAGGGCGGCACGTGGCTCGTCGGCGAACGCCTCGCCGCGTCGCGTCATGTCGATGGCTCGTCGCGGCGCCACGAACATCCGCCGGATGCTGGCGTCCACGCGAGTGGCAAGCCGGTGCTCCGCGCTCGCCGCGGCGTCGATCGCGATCGCCTCGTCGACGGCCGGCCGCGAGGACGCGTCCAGGCGTCCGTCGATGAGCGCGTCGAGCTCGGTCGAGATGCGATGCGGCAAGTCCTCTGCGCGATGAGTCATCCAGGTTCTCCCGTTCCCTCGTCAACGATCCCCGCGTCGATTCGGCCTTCTCCTCCGACCTTCGAGGCTGCTTCGTCACCCACGTCCATTCGGGCATCCCGATTCGCGGCGTCGACGGCTCGATCCGGCGCCCCGTCGCCGAACCGGTCGCGAAGGTGCTCGCGAAGCCTCCGCCGCGAGCGATCCACGTGACTCATCGCCGTTCCCTCGGGGATTCCAAGCAGCAATGCAATCTGCCGGTACGGCGCCTCGACGACCACTCGCAGCAGCAGACACGCGCGGGCGATCGGATCGAGCCGTCCGAGCGCGGCAAGCACGCGGTCGTCGAACGCCTCCTGTCCGGGCGCGAGCTGACCGAGCCCGTTCACCGCGGGACTCCACGACCGCTCCTTCGCCATCGATCCCTGGTCCAGGCGCTCCGGATCGGTGGACATCGTTCGTCGCCGCCGCTGCTTGCGCAGCTCGTTCATCGCCGCGTTGCGGACGATCGCGCCCATCCACGCCAGGAGGCTCGTCGAGGGATCGAAGCGACCAAGGTGCTCCAGCGCGATCACCGCCGACTGCTGGACGATGTCATCCGCGCCGGACCGGTCGCCGGTGACGCCGGCGGCGATGCACCAGAGCGCGTCGGCGACCCGCTCGAACTCCTGCGCAAAGCCCTCGCGGTCGAGCACGCCCGGCGAGCCGAGCGGCGCCGGGTTCACCGGCGCCGCGTCGGTCGGCGCGGGCGAGGATGCGTGCACCAGAGGCGCGGCCGGGGAAGCGCGCCTGGCACCGAGCCGGAGCCAGCGAACGGGCGACGTGGACTCGTGGGCGCGTGGAAGCCCCTCCGCGCGACAGGCGCGCGCCGTCCCTGCAATCACCACCTTCGCCGCTGGTTCCGCCGGCTCGCACATCCACCCATTGAAGGTCGCGCAAACGGTGCGTTCGTGCACGAATTGCAAGATTCCGTCAATTCGCTCGACTGTGCAAGAGCCCTCGTCCACGACGACCTGTGGAGGGAGTCCCTTTCACAAGGAGCGACTCTCCATGAGTTCCCGCCACTTCCGCATCGCTCGTCCACAGCTCGCCGTTCTCGTCGCCGCATCGGTCGGCGCGAGCGCCGCGGCGCAGTACCGCATCACCAACCTGGTCTCCGACGGCAAGATTCCCGCCGCCCACACCGATCCCAACCTCGTGAACCCGTGGGGAATCGTCTTCAACCCGGCGGGCTTCGTCTGGGTCTCCGACAACGCGACGTGGGTCTCCACGCTGTACAACGGCGACGGCGTGCCCCAGTCGCTGGTCGTGTCGGTGCCAAGCGCGCAGGGCCCGTTCGACGGAACACCGACGGGCATCGTCTTCAGCGGCTCGGCCACCGACTTCCCCGTGACCGACGGCACGAACACCGCTCCGGCGCGGTTCATCTTCGCGTCGCAGGATGGAACGATCTCGGGATGGGCGCCGGGCGTGCCGCCTCCGCCGCCGTCCACGCAAGCGTTCGTGACCATCGACGACTCGCTCGAGCTCGCCAACTACACCGGCCTCGCGCTCGGCCAGACCGGTGTCGGCCCGCGGCTGTTCACGGTCGACTTCTACAACAAGCGCATCGAGGCGTACGACGGCGCGTGGGCCGACGTGAAGCTCGATGCGGGGTTCATGGATCCCGACCTTCCCGCCGACTACGCGCCATTCAACGCCGCCGTGATCGACGGCACGGTCTATGTCGCGTATGCCAAGTCGGACGGCTCGGACGAAGTCCCGGGACCGGGGCTCGGCCTCGTCGACCAGTTCGATTTCGACGGCAAGCTCCTCCGGCGCTTCGCGACCGGCGGCGCGCTCAACGCGCCATGGGGACTGGCGAAGGCGCCCGACGACTTCGGCATCCTCGGCGGCGCCATCCTCGTCGGCAACTTCGGCGACGGTGTCGTCAACGCGTACGACCCGGTCACGGGCGACTTCATCCGTGCGCTGCGCGACTACACCGGCCGCACGATCGTCTCCGAAGGGCTCTGGGGCATCGCGTTCGGCAATGGCATCCTCTCGCAGCCGCTCAACACGCTCTTCTTCGCCGCCGGACCGGCGGACGAGACGCAGGGCCTGTACGGACGAATCGATCCGCTGCCGCTGGGCGATCTCAACGGCGACGGCATCGTCGACGGCGCCGACCTCGGCCTCCTGCTCGGCGACTGGGGACCGTGCCCCGTCAAGGGCCTCTGCCCGGGTGACCTCAACGACGATGGCGAGGTCGACGGCGCCGACCTCGGAATCCTGCTCGGGAACTGGACCGGGTGAACCCCGGACGCTGGACGCGCGCGGCGCTGCGCACGACGTCCTTCCCTTTGTGGTGCGGCCGTCCTGGCTGCCGGCGTGTCGAACGGTTCACCATCGACACGCGGGCCGGACGGCTGCACCACGACGGACGTCGCCGATCTACTCCAGGAGCCTCGCCCTGAACGCGAGCATCAGGCGCTCGGCGTCGTCCAGCTTGGCCAGCTCGTCGAGCCGGGCGCGCATCGGAGCGACGTCGGACGTGATCACGCCATCGACCCCGCGCAGGACAAGCTGGGTGAGGAGGTCGGGGTCCTTCACCGACCAGACGTGCACCGGCAGGTTGGCCGCCGCGGCGCGGGCCAGGAAGTCGGGCGTCGCCTGGCGCACGTCGACCGAAAGGAGGTCGACGTCGAGGCGCCGCAGGTCGCCGATCGAGACGGTGACGATGAGGCCGATCGGAATCGATGGATCGGCGCGACGCGTCGCCTCGAGCGCCTGCATCGAAAGCGACGTCACGATCGCCCGCCTGCCGTCCGGCGGACCATCGCCGCGCCCGCCGTCCGCTCCGTGCGCCCGCACGATCGCCGCGACCGCGTCGGCCAGGGCGGCCTCGTCGCCCGCCACCTTGAGCTCGATGTTCAGCGGCGCCTCGCCGGCCGACGCGTCGAGCGCCTCGTCGAGCGTCGGGATGCGCTCGCCCGCGAACGCCTCGCCGAACCACGCGCCGACGTCGACGGTCCGCAGTTGCGCCAGGGTCATGTCGGCGATGCGCCGGGGATCGTTGGCGAGACGGCGCAGGTCGGTGTCGTGCATCAACACGACTGCACCGTCGCCACTTCGCATGACGTCGACCTCGACGCGATCCGCCCCCAGCTCGATCGCCGCGCGGATCGCGGCGATGGTGTTCTCCGGCGCAGCGGTCGAGGCGCCGCGATGGGCCGTCAGCTCGACGTGCAGCGGACGGTCGATCGATTCGACAAGCCCCCTCGCGACGAGCGTGGCGGCGACGGCCGCGCCGGCCAGGCCGAGCACGACGACGAGGCGCAGCCGTCGCGTCGACGAGTCGGCGCGATCGATGGGTTCGCGCACGGAGCCGGTCTCGACGCCGCTGGCGACGCGCAGCCAGACCGCGAAGACCACAAGGACGTCGCCGGCGGTCGCGACCAGCGCGGCGAGCGCCGCGATCGAGGCATGAACGAGGAGCGCCAGCCCCGCCGCGATCGCGGTGAGCTTGAGTCCGCCCAGCTCATGGCGCAGGGCCAACTTCGCGGCCATGTACACGACCGCGAGGATGACCATGCCAGCCACCGCGGAGACGACCAACCACCCGATTCGCGCCACCGCGACCGTGCCGATCCGCCCGCGAAGCAGATCGGTGCTCTCGCGCATCGCGGCGCCCGGCGCACGGCGCCCGAGCACGCAGTACGGCAGGGCGATCGACCAGGCCAGCACCCGCCGGAGCACGACCACCGCGCCGACGAGCGCAACCGGTGCGACGCATCCAACGCCGACCCAGTATCGCAGCGGACGCGTCGTCACCAGCCAATAGAGGTCGACGTCCCGCAGGACGAGCACGGCGATGCCGCCGATCACCGCCACGAACGGCGCGGCCAGGAGTCCGAGGATCACGACCTGTCGCAGCGAGAGCTCGACGATCGCGCCCAGCCGCCGAACGGCCCCGACGAACGCGACGATGCCCGATGCACGCCCTTCGACCGCGGCGCGATGCGCCGCCAGGAGGGCCGCGGCGCGACCGAGCCCGGTGCCCGTCAGCGAGACGACGGCGCCGACCAGCAGCGTCGCGAGGCCGATCGGCGAGAGCACGAAGCCGACGAGGTCCTCGTTCGCGACGGCGTATCGACCCGAGTGGCTGACCAGCCAATCCAGGGCCCCGGCGCCAAGCGGCGCAAGGACGGTCGCGGCCGCAAGCTGGGCGAGCGCCAAGGCGACCAGCACCGCCAACGGCGCATGGCGCAGGCGCGCCGTCGCGGCCTTGAGAATTGCGCTGGCGTCGTTGAGCAGGCTTGGGAGCGGTCGCATTCCGGGGTCTCGATCGCGACTCTACCCCTCGTGGCACCAATCCTCGACGCGGCGCGCTTGTTCATCGAGGTGCAACGTTCCGGCCGCGTGAACACCAACGCAGGCCGCGTCGGTGCTGCACCTCGACGCGGGCGGGACGCCTGCACCACAAATACGGTGCCTTATGACGGCTTCGTCGCCGGCGCGGCTGGCTTGTCGGCGATCTCGCGCTTGGGCGCGGCGCTCCCTTGCGCCGCGCCGCCGCCAGTGCCCGCGGCTCCGCTGGGCCCGCCCGCGCGTCCGCCGCGCGGTCCGCCGGAGGAATCCCCGCCGGCACCGCGCCCGGCGCCCTTCGGGCCGCTCGCGATCACATCGCGCTGGCCGACCTCGTCGGGCTCGGGCGTGCGCAGGAGCACGCGGTCGCCTTCGACGAGTCCGGAGACGATCTCGACATCGAGCTCGCTCGCGCGGCCCGTCTTGACCTCGCGCTGCGCGAAGGACTCGCCGTCGAGCACGTAGACATACGCGCTGCCGCCCTGGCGGAAGACGGCCTGGATCGGCACGAAGACGGCGTCCTCGACGCTGTCGACGACGATCTCCGCCTTGCAGCGCATCGATGGCTTGAGGCCGAGCTCCGGGCCGGCGCCGGTCAGCAGGACGCGCACCGTGTAGTCGCGCCGGTTCGGATCGCGCCAGCCACCCTGCTCGGCGAGCACGCCGATGCCGAGCACCTCGCCCTGGAGCGGGACGTTGGGCAGCGCATCGCTGGTCACGACCGCGTACTGCCCCGGACGGATGCGGCCCGACAGCGCCTCGTTGACCTTCACCGCGGCGACCATCTGCGAGGTGTCGGGAAGGATGATCACCTTCTCGTTGGGCTTGAGCTCGGTACCGACCTGCAAGGTGCGCTCGCCGCCGTTGCCCCAACGGCCGCTCTCGAGACTCGACGCATAGACGACGAGCCCGCCGCTCGGCGCGACCACCGTGCAGTACGTGAGCTGTTCGCGGAAGTCGCGCAGACGGTCCTGCGCGCTGGCGAGCTTGTACTCGGCGCTCGCCACCGCGGCCTTGGCGTTGCCGATCTCCGCGTCGTTGCGCTGCTTGACGCGGCCCATCTCGGCGATCGCCTGCTCGAGATCGGAGTTCTTCTTGGCCTCGTCCTGGTGGAAGGTGTAGTTGATGTAGACCTCGAGGTCGAGCGTCGCGGTCGAGAGCTTCGCCTCGGCCTCGATCATCGCGATGCGGTCGCGTTCGCACTCGTCCTGCGAGATGTGCCCGTCCTTCACGAGCCGCTGCGAATCCTCGTACTTCTTCACGAGCCGATCGAAGTTGATCTGCGCGGTGCGCTTCTCGGTGTCGAGGATCTCGCGCTTCGCCTTCTGCTCGCCCTTCTCCCACGCCTCCAGGGCGAGTTCCGCGAGGCGCACGGCGAGCGCGGCCTTGGCCTGCTCGCTCTCGGCGGCGCTCTCCTTGACGTGCTGCGTCGCCTGCTTCTCGACCAGCGCCGCCTCGGCCGTCTTCACCGCGTCCTCGGCATCCTTGATCTTGTTGCTGATCTCCTCGTCGGCGAGGCGGAAGAGGACGTCGCCCGGCTTCACCTGCTTGCCTTCGTCGACCAGCTCCGTGACCACCGCCTTCATCTCGAGGCGGTTGAGCACCTCGATCTGCTTCATCGCCTCGAGCTCGCCCGAGGCCGGAATCACCACCTGGAACCGGCCGCGCCCGACCACCTGGATGTCGCGCGCCGTGGACATCGCGGCGTCGCCATCTCCCGAGCGAAGCGCGAGCCACCCCGCGCCACCCGCGACCGCCAGCACCGCGGCGCCGATCAACGGAAGCATCGCGCGCCCGCGGCGAAGGCGAGGACGCGCGGCAGCGCGGCGACGATCGACGGGCTTCGGAGTGGGAACAGCCATGCGGTTCGAACTGTAGGGTGCGACCGGGGTGGGCAGGCGGAGTCCGAATGGGTCTCGTCGCCTTCCAGCTTCATGGTCACCCCGCGGTGGCGGACGGCGCCGCCGGTGGCGCACCCAGGATCGCCGACTCGATCAGCACCGTGTCCCCGATGGCGCCGTTGCGGCCCTCTTCGAGCACGATCGACAGCTTCCGGCCGCGAAGCGTCACGTCCACCGGAAGGGAACGGCGCTCGCTTCCAAGATGGCCGCGCCAGCACTCTCCTTCCGAGTCGACGATGGCGATCTCCAGGTCGCCCCACGGGAGCCCCTCGGGCGCGAGCCGGATCGTCGCGACCAGTCGCAGGCCGTCCGCGGCGAGCGGCTCGAAGAGAAACGACGCGGGTCCCGAGAGGCGCAACGACGAGACGCCCAGCGGCGCCAGCGGATCGACGCGAACCGGCGCGGGCACCTGGTAGCGCTCGGGCGGCGCCTCGGTGGAGACGATGCGCAGCGCCGCCAGCGGCGTGAACGCCCCGGGATCGAACGCGATGCCGCGCACGTTGGCGAGCGGGACGACGACGTCCTTCTGTTCGCCCGTGATGGCCAGCTCCGGGAGGCGCACATCGCCACGCTCGAGCAGCGGTCGCGCCGAATCGAGGATCGTTCCGTCGGCGAGCCACGTGCGCGCTCCCGCCGGTGCCTTCGCGGGCGCCACGAGCGCCACCGCCGCGACGCGCTCGAGCGGCACGGCGACCTTCCTCGCGTCCGCGCCGTCGCCCTGCACGATGTCGATGTTCGCGCCGAGCCGATCGATGATTCCCTCGAGGATGTCGCCGTTGGCGAGGAGCACCACATCGGTGCGATCGGCCCTCGGGGCGCCACGCTCCGGGCCGAAGACGATCGATCGCGTCGCCTCGAGATCGATCGCCGTCATGCCCAGGAGCTGATGCGTCCAGACGAGCTTCCCCTGCCGAAGCTCGGGCCGCCCCGGCAGCCGCTGGCCGTCGGCGCGAATGAGGACGCCGTCCTCCGGCGCGGGCTTGAACGAGACATCGGGGTCGAAGAGCCCGAGGCACCTCTTGGCCGGGATCGTCTGCGTCTGGCCGTCGATGTCGCGGTACGCGACGGAGTCGCCGCCGATCGCCAGCAGGCGGCCGCGGACAAGGCGCAGCTCGTCGGTGAGCAGGACGTGATCGGCGCTCGCGGGCGCGACGGCGCCGAGCGCGCCGGCGGCCAGCGCGGCCGCCATGAGCGCCGTTCGCGCGCCTCCCGGCACCATGCGCGGCGCGGCGGTGGGCCGGGCCAGCGGCGCGCCGACGAATGTTCCGTGCCCACGCGTCGAAGGAATCCTCGCAACGATCAACGGTCACCTCTCGCCCGAAGGGCTCCGCGGTTCACTTCCGACACTCGCTTGCGGCCATGCGCGCGCCGACGCCCGTCGTTGGTCGCATTCGTCGCCGCCGTTCGATCCGATCGTCACTTCTGGAAGATCGGCAGGTATCGCTTCGGCATCTGCAACACGATGAGCGCCATCGCGGTGCCGTATGCGGAGCCATGGTGCTGATCCACCCACGCGCCGTCCGCCGCCTGCGATCCGAGCAACTGCCCGCGGATCGCCGGCCACCAGAGCGCCCAGTGCTTTCCACCGGCAAGGTACATCGCCTGCACGGAGTAGTACTGACCGTAGAAGTAGTGGTTGGTGCGCACGTTGGGCGTACCGGGAAGCGCGGTGCTGGTCAGGTACTCGAGGCCGCGGTTGATCGCCTCGTCCTCGTAGATGCCCGCGTAGAAGAGCGCCGCGATGCCTGCGGCGGTGCGCGGCCAGTCGCTCGTGCCCGTTCGGCGCATGTACTTGAAGCCGCCGTCGGGCGCCTGGCAGTCGCGCACGTATTCGACCGCGCGGTCGATCGTCTCCTTCGGCACCTTGATGCCCGCGTTGCGGGCCGAGCGAAGGGCCATCACCTCGCAGATCGTGACGGAGATGTCGGCGTCGTTGGGAACGGGGTTGTAGCGCCAGCCGCCCTCGTCGTTCTGCGTCTTGACGATCAGGTCGACCGCGCGGACCAGGGCGTCGCGAACCCGCGTGTCCTGCTGGTTCATGCCGTAGATCTCGCCGAGGAAGAGCGTGGCGAAGCCGTGGCCGTACATGACCTGATCGGAACCCTCGGTCGCGATGAGGCCGGTCTCCGTCGCGTTCTGAAGGACGAACTCGAGGGCCCGCGCGACGACGTCGCCGTGCTCGCCGCGCCCGGGAAGGTTGCCGTCCGCCATGAACGCGATCGCGGCCAGCGACGTCACCGCGACGTGCCGCGCGTAGCGGCCGCGGCCGAACGAGCCATCGGCATTCTGGAGCGCGCGAAGGGCCGCAAGCCCGCGCGTGATCGCCGCGGCCAGCTCGGGCGACATCTCATCCTGCGTCGGGTTGTTCTCCGCGGTGGGACGCGACGCTGGCTCGGCGACCGGTGGCGGCGCGGCGGGTGCCGGCGGAGTGGCTGTGGGCGCCGCGGGCGGCGCCGCGGGAGCGGCGGGCGGAGCCGCCGTCGTCGCGGCGCCTTGCGCAAACGTCGGCCCGACAAGCAACAACGCGAGCGCCACGGCGGCACCCGACGGCGAGTGGGCGGGGATGAACGAGCGGCTCCTCACTTCGACGCCTCCTCGGCGAGCCGCTTGTAGTACTCCTCCGTCAGCCGTTGATAGAGACCCGACGGTTGCTCGCGCAGCCCTTGGCGGATCATCTCGCGAAGGCGCGGCGGCAGGTTGCCCCACTCGGCGCCGGCGCTCTCGAGCGCCTGTTCGAGCGCCGTCTGCTCGCTCGGCGGAGCCGGCGCGTCGGGCGAGCTGTCGGATGCGGGCTGGTTGGCGCGATCCTTCCGCGACTTCGAACCGCTCGCCGATTGCTTCGGTGGAGCGTTCTTCGGCTGCGCCTGGGCCTGCTGTTGCTGCTGCGAACTGCTGCTGGAGCCACTCTTGCCCTTCTTCGGCGGCTGCTTGAGCAGGAGGTCGAGCTTCGCCAGCACGTCCTCCTGGATGCGCTGCGTGGCGAGCCCTGGATCGCGGTCGTCCTGGAGCGACCTCGCGCTGCGCGCCATCTGGGCCACCGCGGCGACGAAGGCGTCGGCGGCCTCCTTCTCGGTGAGTGCCCGCTTGAGCTGTTCCTGTCGCTTCTGTTCCACCGGATCGGTCGTCGCGCCGTCGCCTTCTGGCGGCGTGGTCGTCGGTGGCCTGGTGGCGTCCGCGGTCCGAGCGCCACCCGTTCCCAGCAGTTCATCGAGCGACTTCGGTCGATCGGCTGGCTTCGTCGGGCCGTCGCCGGGCTTGGCCGGAGGCGCGTGACCCTGAGGAACCTGAGCCGGAGGAGCCTGAGCCGGAGGACTTTCTGGGGGCGGGGCCTTGGACGGCGGAGGCGACGCCTCGGCGCGCATCGACAACGCCGCCAGCACGGCGGCCAACGGGGCGATCCCTGCACATCGGCCCATGCGATGCTTCATCGGTGCTTCCCTTCGTCGGGCCGTCGATCGCCTGCACCGGGCCAACCCGGTGCACCAGGCCGCTCGGTGCCCGGTCGCGTCGTCTCCGGCTTCGTTCCTTCGGGCTTTGTTCCTTCGGCGTCGCCGCCTTCGCCACCACTCATGTCCTGGAGCATCTGCTGCGCGAGATCCGCGAGATCGTGCTGGCGCTTGCCAAGCTCGAGCGCCGCGTCGCGTCGCGCGTCGCCGACCAGGCCTGCATCGTCGAGCGCTCGCGTCTGCCGATACAACTGCTCCTGCAACCCACGCAGGAGCATGAGCTCCGAGCGCGGCGGAATCGTCGGTGGAGCGCCTTGGTTGTTGCCGTCGCCCCCCTGGCCGCCTCCCTGGCCGCCGTTCTGCCCGTCGTCGAAGGGTGCCTCCTCGGGTGGCGACGACTCGAGCGCGGCGATGATCGTCGCCAGCGCCTCGGAGATGCGGGCCTGCGCCGCGGTCGCCAGCGGCCCCATGTCGCCCTCGGAGAGCGCCTGCTCGGCCTCCTTCGACCACTGGTCGACGAGCGCGTGGGCCCGTGTGAAGACCTTCGATTGCTGGACCACCTCGCTGCCGTCGCGGATCGCCGCGACCTGCTCGCGAACCTGCTGCTGCACGCCGCCCAGCCGCCGGGCCTCGAGCAAGGCCCGGCGTCCACCGTTGGCCTGCTTGGCGATCGTGAGCGTCTGCTCGAGCACGCCGACCTGCTTCTCCTGCGCGTCGCGGTACTTCTCGAGCAGTTCGGCGCGCTGGCGCTGCGCCTCCTCGTCGGCGGCTCGTTGCTGCGCCTTCTTCGAGAGATCAAGCGCCTCCTGGAGCCGCTCGAGCGCCTGCTCCTCGGCGGTCGTCGCCTCGGGACGGCGCGGCGGCTCGGCGCGAAGGTGCCCGATGGCGACGCCCTGCGCGTCCGATCCACGGCCGATGATCCGCGCGATGCGCTCCGTCTCGGCGCCGCCGCGGCGCGCCTCGTCGACGACGCCGTCGGTGTTCTGCTTGAGCCGGATCATCGCCCGCGCCCTCGCGTCGAGCGGACCCGCATCGTCGCCGGCGGCGGCGAGCAGGTTGAGCTCCTCGGTCTGGATCGCCACGAGGCGCTCGATCGACTCGACCAGGCTCGCCAACTGCCGCTGAAGCTCGCGCGTCTTCGCGCGGCGGCCCTCGCGCAGGTCCTGGAGCATCTGCTTCAGCGTCTGCTGCGCCGACTGCTGCGCGGCCTGGGCGTTCTGCATGCGGTTGCCGGCGACGTCGCGAGCCGCCTGACCGAGCTGTTCGTTGAGTCGGCGGGATTCCGCGGTCTGCACCGCCTGGCGCAGCACGCCATTCTGGTTCCCCGAGTCGTTGGCTCCCGCGGGACGGTTCTCCTGGCGTTCGGCGCGGTCGCGAAGCTGGTCGGTGAGATCCTGCGCCTGGTCGGCGGCGTCTCGTTGCGCCGAGGCGATCCGCTCGAGCTCGGTGAGCTCGTCGACGCCGAGTTCGCTTCGACCGCGACCGACCGTCCGGTCGCCCAGCTTCCCCGTCTCGGCGCGAAGCGAACCGACCTGATCGGCGAGCTTCTCGATCTTGCGCGTGAGCGCCCAGGCGTCCTCGTCGCGGTTGAGCAGTTGAATCAGTTCCGCGAGCTCGTCGCGCACCTGCTCCTGCGCCTCGCGCGCGTCCGCCTGCGCCCGAGGATCCGCGGCGGAAGGCGACGATGCCTGCGACTGCGACGACGATGCCTGACCTTCCTTGGCGCCACGGCCGCCCTTGGCGTCCTTCGACCCTTGGCCGCCCTTCGAATCGCCGCCGGCGGTCGACGCGCCGGCATCCTTCGAGGGTGAGCCATCTGCGGTAACAGCGCCGTCCTTGGACGTCGCGCCTTCCTTCGAAATCGCACCGTCCTTCGCGCCGGCGGCGGTCCGCGCATCGGCTGCGCGCGAACCGGGCCCGCTCGAGCGACCGTCGCTCCGCCCAGTTGCAGCGCCGTCCGCGGGAGCCGCGCCGTCCTCGGAGCGCTGGAGCGCCTCCGCCGCGGCGTTCGACGCCTGACCCGCGGCGCGCAGGTGGTCCCGGGCGAGCGCGAGCGTCGAGTCGAGCTCGGGATCCTCGAGCCTGTTCCGCTCGAGCCGTCGCGCCAGCGCCTCCATCGCGTCGTCCTGCGCGGCGACACGCTCGCCAACCTGCGCCTGCCTTCGGCTCGCGCCGGCGACCGCGGCGCCGCGCTCGTGGGCGGCGTCCTGCGCCGCCATGAGCTCGGCCTCCTGTTGATCGATGCGGATCGCCGACTGTCGCAGCGCCGCAAGTTGTCGGCGCAGCTGCTCGGCCAGGTCCGCGTCGGTGACGACCCGCAGCGTGCGCTTCGCGGAGCGCGCCGGAGCGTGACGGCGGCCATCGAGCTCGAAGGCATCGATCGCCGTCGCCTGGAGCGAAATGGTCTCCCCGGGCTTCGCCCCGAGCCCGGCGAGGTCCAGCACCGCCTCGAGCCGGCGCATGGTCGCCGACGTCGCGTCGGCGGATCGCTCCGTGCGCACCACCTCGGCGGCATCGCCGGCACCGCGCTGGCGCGCGATCTCGATGGCGAGATTGGAGACGCCGAGGTCGTCGCGCGCCTCCGCCGCGAGGCCGATCACCGCGGTCGGCGCCACGGCCTCGTCCGCCTGCGGTTCGACGATCGTCACCACCGGATCGCGATCGGCGACGGCGACGATCCGGTAGCCGATCTCGTCGACGTTGGCGATGCCGTGCTCGTCGACGAGCCTGAGACCGAGATCCGCCGTGCGATCGAGGCGCCAGGAAAGCGTCCAGCGCGCCGGGTCGACGGGGTCCACGTCGAGCCTCGGCCTGGGATCGATGCCGAGCACGGTCCGCGCGAGCCATTCGTCGCGCAGCGCGGCATCGGCCGGCGCGGGCAGCGGCTTGTTGAGCTCGAGCTCGAGGCGGATCTCCGATCCTTCGAGCAACGGTTCGCTGGCGGCCGATCGACCGTCGGTCCCCGTGCCGAGCTCCTCGACCCGCGCGATGAGCGAGCTCTCCGCATCGGCGGAAGGCGCGGGGTCGGCGACCGAGGCCGACGACGGCTCGCGGCTCGCCGCATAGGCAGGAGGCGTGGCGCGCAACGTCGCCCGGTGAATCGCCGGCGGCGGCACGAGCTCGATGCGCTGCGCGTCCGTCTCGCTCTCCGCCGTCGCGAACGAGAACTCGATGGCGTCCGCCTCGCTGTCGACGAGGCGCTCGTGAACGCCGCGCTCCAGCGCCGCACTCGAGGCCGCACCCGAAGCCGCACTCGATCCAGCGCCCGATCCCGGGCCCTGATACGTCAGCACCACGGAACGCCACGGTCCCGGCTGGGGCCCGTTGACGCCGTTCGTGAACGTGCGGTACGTCGCGGTCACGCGCGTCGTCGCCGGATCCCCGAGGGTCACCATGGCGCGCAGCGGGAGCGCCGGACCACGCGGCCGCACGGTCACGCCATCCATCAGGGACACCACGCCGGTCCGCGCCGGCCACGTGGCGCCGGCGAACGGTGCGAAGAGCCGCGTGAGGCCGATGCGCGCCAGCGCCGGCGCCGCCGCGGCTGCGCCGCCGGCGATCGCCAGCGCGAGCCCCAGGACGGCCACGTCGCGCCACGTTCGACCCGGCCGGATCAGGCCGTCGAGCGCGCCCGCGGCGCGGCGCTGCGTCTCCGACACGACTCGCGCCGCGAGCGGATTGGTTCGGTCAAGACCGGCACCGGCGAACTCGACGCTCGAGGCCAGCCGTCCGTGCAGCGACGGGACGGTCCGCTCCACGCGCAGCGCCAGCGTCGTGAGGTCCGGTGCGAACCGCAGCGCCGGAACCAGGTACGTCCAGACCGCCGCGCCGAGCGCCGCGAGTCCCGCGAGGAGCAGCGCCAGGCGCAGCGGCGCGGGAAAGCGCAGCAACCAGTCGAGCAGGACGAGCGCCGCGACGACCCCCACCGTGCACGCGACGATCAGCGCCAGCCGCTGGACGATCAGCAGCACCCGACCCGTGCGGCGAATGCGACGAAGATCGGTGATGATCGTTTCCATCGTGGAAAGCGTAGGAAGCGGCGGGCGAAGCCATGCGCGAACGGCCATCGTCGATGGCCCCGGCAACCCGCGGACGGACGTCGCGCCGCGCGGGTGCGCGTCCCGGTGGATCACGGACGACGTTCGAATCAGAGCAGGCTGATCAGCCGCCGTCCGGCCCATTCCAGCGCGCCGAGGAGGACGACCAGCAGCAGCGCCAACGGCGTGTTCCAGATGCGTTCGGTGATCGGATCCTCGGTGCGGATCTCGCGGCGCGGAAGCTGGGCGAGCGCCGACAGGTCGTTCGGCGGCAGCACGCGGCCACCCGTCTCGTCGGCGAGCGCGCGAAGCAGCGCGTGATCGGTCTCCGGCCTGCGGCGCTCCTCGTCCGGACGCACGATCTCGATCGCGGCGCTCGCCCCGGCGGCCTCGGGAAACGCCGAATCGACGATGCGGAAGCGGCGCTCGGCGCTGTCGGGCCCGCCGCCGGCGCGGCCTTCGACGGGACCGGAGCCGTCCTCGCGCTCCGCGATCCAGACCGCCGCGAGTTCTCCCTCGCGACCGGTCGGTCGCAGTTCGAGGTCGGCCACGCGTTCGCCTCCGGACGTCTCCACGACGGCGGCGATGCTCGCGGGCTTGAGATCCGCGAGCGCCGCATCGAGCATGCGCAGCGTGAGGCGCACCGGTTGCCCCGGCGATGCCCGGCGTGGATCGGCCTCGAGCAGGATCCTCGTCTCCGCGCCGACGGCCCGTTCGCGACCGAGCATCCGGATGAGCTGGACCCAGAACTGCTCCGGAAGCAACTCGCCGCGCCCGTAGCGCCAGCGCCAGATCTCGTCGGTGGCGACATAGAGCACCTCGCCGGCGCCGTAGCGCATCGCGACGACCAGCGGCGTCGGGTCGCCGCTCACCGGCTGCACGCTCTCGGCGAGCACCTCCGCGGTCGGCTTGAGCTGGCGCGGCTCGATGCGCTGCGCCCACTGAAGCTGGGACCAGCCCATCGCGGGATCCGCGAGTTCATGCGGCCACAACGCCGACGACGAGGCCGTCTGGAGCCGCAGGACGCCGAGGCGCGACGCGAGCGCCGTCGCGACCATGTTCACCGGCACGCCCGCGGAGGGAATGTCCAGCGGCGGCCGCATCGGAAGCAGGTCCGCCAGCTCCGTGCCCGCCCAACCCGACGGCGTGGACTGCTGGCCGCCGATCCAGAGCACACCCATGCCCTTCTTCGCGACGGCGTCGCGGATGAGGGAGAGTTGCTCGGACGTGAAGAAGGTCGAGGGCACATCGCCGATGATGATCAGGTCGAAGGGCGCGAACTCCTCCGCCGTGCGCGGGAGCCGGGCGAGCGGAATGGTGCCCTCCTGGGCGAAGTCGCGATCGGCGCTGAGGAGGATCACCGAGCTCTCGACCGACTTCTCGCGCACCAGCAGGTTCTTGAGGTAGCGGTACTCCCAGCGCGGGTATCCCTCGACGTAGAGCACGCGCAGCGGACGATCGACCAGGCCGACGGCGATCTCGCGCCGATTGTTCTCGGGGACCAGATCGTCGGCCGGCGCGTCGATCACCACGGCCCACGTGGCATCGCCGGCCAGCTCGCTGCGCCCGGCGAGCGTGACCTCGGCCAGGTCGCCGCCGGCGCCGTCGCCCGCCGGCGGGAGGTCGACGCGATCGAGCTCGACTCCGTTGCGCGTGTCGACGAGCCGGACGGTCGCACCGAGCTTCCGGGCGGAGTCGCCGAAGCGATCGATCTCGACGGTCACCGGAACGACGTCGCGCACGAACGCGCGCTGCGGGGCGCTCACGCGGCGCACGGCGAGGTCGCCCAGCGGAGCATCGCGTCCGAGCGGCACGACGTAGACCGGCGCGGCCTCGGACTGGAGCCGCCGAACCACGGCGCGCGACGGCGGGTCGACCGTGCGTCCATCGCTGAAGACGACGACGCCGGCCAGGGGCCGCGCGGCAGCGCGATCGAGCGCCTGGTCGAGCGCAGTGCCCAGGCGCGTTCGCCAGCCATCGGCCGGCCCGAGGTCGATGCCCGAGCCTTCGGCCTTCGATGCCGCATCGCGCGCCAGGTCGAACGCCGCGCCGTCGAAGCCGAGCCACACGACGGTCCGCTCGTCGGTCAGCGTCTTGAAGATCGGCGCGGCCCGTCGAAGCGAATCGCGGAGCTGCACGTCGCGCGTCGTCCGTCGATCGCCCGCCGGTCGGTCGGCGCCGCGCACACCATCGACCGGATCGGCGTCGGCGACCGACATCGAGGCGCTCCGGTCGACGAGCACGAGCACCCAGTCGCGTTCGACCTGCTCGCGCGGCTGCACCAGCACGGGGCCGCTGATGAGGGCGACCAGCAGCGCGAGCAGCGCACCGCGCACCAGCGCCAGCGCCACGCGCATCGGGCGCGGCCCGCGCAGGCGTCCGTAGCTCCAGACGCAGAGCGCCGCGACGGCCACCAGCGCCAAGGCCCACGCCCACGCCGGCAACGGATGCTCCCAGCCAAGTCGCAGGTCCGCGGCGTCGGCGGGGATCGTGTCGAGATCGAGAAGCCAGCGCATCAGCGGCGTGTTCATGCGCTCGCCTCCGCAAGCCGCCCCTCGGCGGGCCGGGTCGCGTACGAGAAGCGCCTCGCGAAGATCGTCTCGGCGATGGCGCAGGCGAGCGCCGCGATCAGCAGCGCGCCGGAGATCGGCGCGCCCTGCTCGACGTCCTGCAATGGCGCCGTGGGATTCGCCGGCTCGAACGCATTCCATGGGCCGCTTCCGCGCAGCCACGCCGTCACGGCGTCCGGCGACTGCGCGCGGGTGTCGCACGCCGCCATGTCGACGTCGACGGCGATCAGTCCGACCTGCTGGTCCGCGGCGTCGAGCAGGCGATAGAGGCCGGCGTGCTCGACCGCCACGGATCGACCCGAGGAGATGTCGACCCGCCAGCGCGGGCGCCCATCGCGCTGCTCGACCGAAGCCAGCGCCGTCACGGACGCGGGCACGGCGAGACGGTCGCCGACGCGCGCATGCATCGCCTCGCCACCGAGTCCAACGCCCTGCCGCACGATCTCCTGCATGAGCGGCACCATCAGCGGCTTGATCGGAAGGTCGGTCCACGACAGCTCCGGCGCCATGGCGAAGACCACCAGGGTTCCGGGCAGCGCGGTGCCTGTTGCGGCAGGTGCCGTGGCGCGCGTCGGCTGGAGCGGATCGCCCGCCGGCGCGACACCGGCCTTGGTCGACGTCCCCTCCGCCCCGCGCGGCGCAGGCGGCGCAACCGTCATCGCGGCAACCAGCGCGCTGCCGTCGTCGGCCACGAGCACCGGCTGCGCCGCGCCGCTCCGCAGCTCCATCGGCAGGCGGCGAAGGACGCGCACGGGCCGGGCCAGGGCATTGAGCTCCGCGTCGAGCAGGCGCAGCAGCGCCGAGCTCGGCTGCCGCTCCGCCAGGGCGACGCCCCCGGGCGTCTCGACAGGCTCGATGCCCAGCTTGAGGGGCGCGCCGAGCGCTTGCACAAGCCGATCGGTCCAGACGTGTGCGTTGAGCTCTTCCGGCGGGAGCACGATCACCAGCCCGCCGCGGGCGAGCAGGTCGCGCAGCGCGTCCCAGCCCTCGTCGGCGAGCGCATCGGGGCGCGCCACGATCGCGGCGTCGATGCCCCGCAGGGACCGCGACGCGAGTCGCGCGGGATCCTCCACGACGACCTCGGCCGGGCTGTCCTCGGCGGGCCGAAGCGCCCGCGCGATCCACTGGCCGGCGGAGAGGCGTTCGATCACCGTCTCCGCGCCGAAGCCGCGCCGATCGATCAGGGCGACGCGCACGGTCCGGCGCGACTCGAGCACGATCCTCGCGGCGTCGTCCGGGCGAAGCGCGTCGGGTTCGACCGAAGCCTCGACGCCGAGCGCGGCCCGCTCGGTGCCCGTCGGTTCGACGAGCATCTCGATGGTCGCCTGATCCTGTCCGGCGCGCCACTCGATCGTGTGTGGCGGCCGCGGCTTGATCTCGGCGCCCGTGAGCGCCACGCGGTTGGTCGCGGCGCGAAGGTCGCCGAAGCGCATCAGCCGGATCGTGACCTGTCCGGAGCCGTCGCCTTGGCCCGGAAGCAGGAGCCGTCGAAGCGGATCGATCGCGACGACCTGCGTGTTGTCGATCGTGGTCGACGCCGGACCCGACTCGGGAATCGAAGCCAGCAGGCGGATGTTCCGCGCCGCGGACCGGTTCGACGTCTCGACGAAGAGCGGCGAGAGCGGGGACGAGAGCGTCGCCGAGCCGGCGCGGAAGTCGCTCAGCAGGTAGACGACCGCCGCCCTGGACTGCTCCTCTCGATCGAGCGCTTCGCGCACCGTGGCGAGCGCCGCGGGAATGTCGCTTGGCGTCTCCATCGGCTCGAGCGAGCGCAGCAGCGCGGTCACCGCCGCGTGATCGGTCGTCGGCGGGAGGACCATGCCGTGCGCCGGTCGCGCCGCGGTCACGACGCCGACCGCGTCGCCCGGCGCGAGCCGTTCGAGCACCGCCTGCGCCGTCGCGACGTGGCGGGCGAGCGCCGTGTCCGCGGCGGTCGTGGCGGATCCGGCACGCGCCCCGGCGGAATCGAGCGCTCCCGAGGCCAGGCCGTTGTCGATGGCGAGGAGGACCACGCGCCCGCCCGCTCGTTCGCCGGCGCCGCCGAGCATGCCCGCGGCCCGCAGCAGGGGCTGCGCCGCGGCGGCCCCGACGAGCGCCAGCAGCAGGCAGCGCAGCGCGAGCACGATGAGATGCTGGAGCCGGAGGCGGCGCGACTGCCGGCGCATCGCCTCCGCGAGCAGGCGCATCGCCGCCCAGTGGACCGGCTGGCGGCGGCGGCGCATGAAGAGGTGGATGAGGATCGGCACGGCCGCGGCCGCGACGCCGGCGACGGCGAGCCACGCGGTCGCGAACGTCATGATCGCTTGCCTTGTCGCGAGGCGGCGTTGCGTCGAGCGAGGAGCTTGGCCAGCGCGGTTCCCACGCTCTCGTGGCTGTCGAGCTGGACGAAGTCGTAGCCGAAGCCGCGCGCGGCCGAGGCCACGGCCTCGCAATGCGTCCGCAGCGCGCCGAGGTAGGCTTCGCGCAGCGCTCGCGGCTCGACGTGCACGCGCGCCTCGCCCTCGAGACCCTCGAAGGGCGCCGCGTCCTCGAAGTCGAAGCGCAGCTCCCTCCGGTCGAGGACCTGGATGAGCACGACGTCGTCGCGCCGATGGCGGAACCGGGCGAGGGCGGCGCGAACGGTCGCCGGATCGTCGAGGAAGTCCGAGACGATGAAGAAGAGCGCCCGGTTCGCGATCTTGCCGAGCGCCTGGTCGGCGACCTTGACCAGGTTGGCGCGCCGCTCGACCGGCTGCGTGGAGAGCGCCTGCACGATGATCTTCCACTGGTCGCGGGCGCTGCGGCGGCGCAGCGGCGTGCGCAGCTCGTCCGCGTAGACCGCGACGCCGACCCGGTCTCCCTGGCGGAGACAGAGGTAGGCGATCGCGACCGCCGTGGCGGCGGCGCAGTCGAACTTCGTCCACGCACCGGTCGCGGCGCTGGCGCGGGTGCCGCCCCATCCCTCCTTCACGCGGAGGGAGCCGTAGTTCATCGAGCCCGAGCCATCCACGAGCACCGCGACGTCGAGGTTCGTCTCCTGCTGGTACTGCTTGAGGTAGAGCTTGTCGGAGCGGCCGAAGACCTTCCAGTCCAGGTGCCGGATGTTGTCGCCGTGGACGTACGGCCGATGCTGCGCAAACTCGACGGCGAGCCCCTGGTAGGGCGAGCGGTGCATGCCGCTCATCAGCCCTTCGACGATCATCTTGGCGCGAAGCTCGAACGGCGAGAGCTGCGCGAGCGTCTCTGGCGCGAGGTACTGCTCGGCGCGGATGGGAGTCGAGGTCGGCACGGTCGATGTTCGAGGGTCGGCTGCGTCGAGGTGCGGGCGTTGCGGCCATCCGGTCCGCGGCGGCACGGCGCCAAGGCTCCTGGCGACGTCGCCTTGCCGTGCTAGCGCAGGACCGCGTCCATCCGTCGAGCCGTCGCTGGGTCGCTGCGATCGACGGTGATCGTGTCGAGCAGGTGCTGCACGATCGTGTCGGCCGTGATGCCGTCGGCCTCGGCGTTGAAGTTCGTGATGATGCGGTGGCGCATCACCGGAAGCGCAACCGACCGCACATGCTCCGGCGTGACGTGCGTGGCCCCGCCGAGGATCGCCTTCGCCTTCGCCGCGAGCACGAGGAACTGGCTCGCGCGCGGGCCGGCGCCCCAACTGAGGTAGTTGCGGCTCATCGCGGGGATCTCCGCCGAGGCGGCGGGCCCCGCCTCGGGGCCGCGCCTGGCCCCGACCCCAATTGGGGTAGCGGATCACGGTCGGCCACAGGCACCATGCACCAGCCCTCGATGCGCAGGACGTCGGGACCGGTCAGGATGCGCGACGGCTCGGCGCTCCCCACGGCGGTCGTCTGCTTCACGATCTGGAGCTCCTGCTCCTCCGACGGATACGCGACGCGGATCATGAACATGAACCGGTCGAGCTGCGCCTCCGGGAGCGGATACGTGCCTTCCTGCTCGATGGGGTTCTGGGTCGCCAGCACGAAGAAGGGCTGCGGGAGCCGGTGCTGAACGCCGCCCGCGGTGACCTGTCGCTCCTGCATCGCCTCGAGCAGCGCCGCCTGCGTCTTCGGCGGCGTGCGGTTGATCTCGTCGGCGAGGATCACGTTCGAGAAGATCGGTCCCTTGACGAAGCGCAGCTCGCGCGAGCCGGTGGCCTTGTCCTCCTCGATCACCTCCGTTCCGGTCATGTCCGAGGGCATGAGATCGGGCGTGAACTGGACGCGCGAGAAGCCGAGGCTGAGGGTCCTGGCCACCGTCGACACGAGCAGCGTCTTCGCGAGCCCTGGAACGCCCTCGATGAGCGCATGCCCGCCGCAGACGAGGGCCATGAGCACCTGCTCGAGCACCTCGTCCTGACCGACGATGACGCGATGGACCTCGTCGCGCAGCCGCCGGAACGTCTCCTGCACGTAGGCCGCGGCCTGATCCGGGTCGGCGATCCCCGCCAACGACGGTGGCGTCGACGCGGCGGACGGACCGGAGGACGACGAGGCGGGATCGTTCATGCGTGGTCTCGATGCGGCGATGGTTGGAGAGAGGCCGGCGCAGTGGCGCTGGCCCGATGCAGGATGTTCGCGCCACCAGGGGACGCGCACCGTGCCGAGTATAGAGTCGAGCTGTGCCCGAGTTGCCCGAGATCGAGCACTTGCGACGAACGCTCGCGGCGCGCATCGTCGGCGCGCGCTTCGAGGGCGCCTCGCTGCACCGCGCCGACGTGCTGCGTTCGTCGCGCGGACGTGGTGCGCGACACGCGCTCGACGCCATCGCCCTCCTGGACGGCGCCGTGGTCGCCGCGGTCGAGCGGCGCGGCAAGCAGCTTGCGATCGTGACCGACCGCGCGGTGCTTGGCGTCCACCTGGGAATGTCGGGGCAGCTTCTGGTGGCCGACGACCGCGTCGCCTCGCCCGGCTCGCACGTGCACTTCTCCGCGGAGCTTCGCACGGCGCGCGGCACGCGGCTCCATCTGCGCCTTCGGGATCCGCGGCGCTTCGGCGGACTGTGGCTGCACGGTTCGCGCGAGGCGCTCATGGCCGAACGATGGTCGGCCCTCGGGCCCGACGCGCTCGCGATCGACCTCGGCCGGTTCCGCGACCTGCTGCGCGCCCGCCGCCAGGTGAAGGGCCTTCTCCTGGACCAGCGCAGCGTGGCGGGCATCGGCAACATCTACGCGGACGAAGCGCTGCACCGGGCGGGCATCCACCCCGGGACGATCGCGGCGCGAATCGCTCCGGAGAAGGCCGCCGCCCTCCATGCCGCGATCCAGCAGGTGCTGCAATTGGCCGTCCGGGCGGGTGGATCGACGATCCGCGACTACCGCAGCGCCGACGGCGCCTGCGGCTCGTTCGCCACCGACCACCTCGTCTACGGACGCGCCGGGCAGCCATGTGCGACGTGCACCCGCACCCTGCGCCGCACGGTGGTCGCCGGACGGACGACGGTGCATTGCCCGCGCTGCCAGCGTCCCTCGCGCGGGGAGTTGTCCACCTGCGGGCGTTCGGGACAAGGCCAAGGTCCGATGGCCGTCGCCCGGCGTCGACGCTGAACCCACGGAGGCGCCTTCGCCGCTTGGGTTGGATGTGATGCAACTCCAGAGAAATCTCATCATCATCCTTAGTAACGCGACAATCCTGTGGACAACGTGTGGAGTCGATGGATGCCGACCCCATGACAAGGGCGTCATGCTCACTTTGGGGGCCGTGGACAAGCTTTCAGGCGCCTGACGGAACCAGACTGCCTGGTGACGGTCCATGACGGCTTGCGATGGAGTCGTCAGTTTCTGCACCTGCGGGATCGGAAGCGTCTTGGCCCGCCGGCGCAGGATTCGTCAGGGCAATCGGAAGATTGTCCACCGCCGCAATCGATGGGCCTTCGGGCTGTTGGGCGGTGCCTCCCGCGGCGGGCGCGACGCGCGTGAGGAGCCGGCTCTCGATCCGGCCGATGTCGCGGGCCAGCTCCGGGTCGTTCGCGAGACGGCTGGCGACGGTGCGATGCCCGTGA
Organism: Phycisphaerales bacterium; assembly: GCA_046350555.1. Taxonomy (GTDB): domain Bacteria; phylum Planctomycetota; class Phycisphaerae; order Phycisphaerales; family SM1A02; genus JAXMAF01. The sequence goes on along the minus strand of JAXMAF010000010.1, from coordinate 16,554 downwards.
AGCACGGTGGTGTGATCGCGCCCGCCGATGTACCCGCCGATGTCGGCGAAGCTCAGGTGGGTGTGCTTCTTGGCGAGGTACATCACGACCTGGCGGGGAATGACGATCGACCGGGGACGCTGGCGTCCGGTGAGGTCGGCGAGGCGGACGTTGAAGTAGCCCGAGACGAGCTCGAGGATGTCGTGGATCGTCATCGCGCGGGCGACGCTGGTGCGCGGCTGCTCGCCGAGCGCAAGCAGGGCGAGTTCCCGCGTGATGGGCCGGTTGCCCGTCGTTGCGTGCAGGTGAAGGACCGTCAACGCCCCCTCCAGCTCGCGGATGTTGTTCTGTCGCCGGTCGGCGATGAGCTCGACGACATCCTCGGGAAGCGACAGGTTGCGCAGCGCCGCCTTCGACTTCAGGATGCGCTTGCGGGTCTCGAAGCACGGGCGCTCCATCTCGGCGACAAGGCCGGAGTTGAAGCGGCTGATCAGGCGCTCCTCGAGTTCCGGGATCTCCTCGGGTTTCGCGTCGGAGCTCAGGACGACCTGCTTGCCGGCCTGTTGCAGCGAGTTGAAGGTGTGGAAGAACTCCTCCTGGCTCTGGCTGTTGCGCGAGAGGTCGTGGATGTCGTCGATCACGAGCACGTCGGCGCCGCGGAAGCGATGCCGGAAGTCGTTCATGCGCGCCGACTGCACGCAGTCGGTGAAGCGCTCCATGAAGTCGTTGCACGGCAGGTAGACGATGCGGGCCTGCGGATTCGACTTCATGATCCGCTGGCACACCGCCTGGAGCAGATGCGTCTTGCCGAGACCGACCCCCGAGTAGAGGAAGAGCGGGTTGTACGCCGCCCCGGGCCGATCGGCGACGGCGCGGGCGGCGGCATGGGCGAGGTTGTTGCACGGACCGACGATGAAGTGCTCGAACGTGTTGTCCGGCAGCAGGACGGGCGGCTCGTCCGCGCGCTCCGCGCCGCCACGTCGGGCGACGGGCGCGGCCGGCGCCATCTCGCTGTCCGATGCGGCGAGCTCTCGCGCCCTGGTCGGATCCACGAACTCGACGCCCAGCAGCTTCGTGGTGATCGCCTGCACCGCCTCGGTGAACGGTTGCACGCAGCTTCGGCGCAGGAAGTTGAGCTGCACCGGCTCGCGCACGAGCAGGAAGACGGTTCCGGAGGCGATCCGCACCGGTTCGATGTCGTCGAACCAATGCCGGCAGATCTCCGGCCGATTCTTGCGCAAGTACGCGATGATCGCGCTCCGGAACTCGGGCTCCGGTCGAGCCATGGTTCGGATTCCTCTGCTCGTGCGCTGGTCCGCGACCCGCTTCCGTCATGGTCGACGACGCGCGGTGCGCGGTGATCAGCTTTCTCAGGATGGTGTACGTCTCGACCCAGGTATAAGCCATCTTCGCCCGGGCGTTGGACCGGGCGCTGCGTGCGCCGCGATTCGGAAGTCCCACCTGCCGAGTTCGCTCGCCGCAGAACGTCCAACATACGGCGACCCATCGGGAGCGTCAACCATTCGACGATGGAATTGGCGCGACGGCGCCGTCCGTCGATGACGCCCCGTGCTTCGCCAGGTCCTCCGCGACCTGGCGCTCGTGCCGTGCGCGGTTGGCGCGGTGATCCATGAGGAAGAGCACGCGCGGCGCATCGGCGCCGGCGAGCTGGTCGAGTCGCTCGCGCGCGTACGACATCGTCGTGCGCCGCGAGACGTGCGTGACCACGACGTGCCTCGCCTGCCAGACCTTGAGCAGCGCGGCGAGGTCCTCGACATGCACGTGCTTGCCCACGCGCGCCCGCCCGCGGTGCTCGGGATCGAAGAAGGTGCACTCGGTGACGACGATGGGCGCGTTCGCGAATTCGTCGCGGAAGAGGAAGGGGCCCGGCTCCGTGTCGCCGGTCACCGCCACGAGGGGGATCTCGAGCGTGCGGGTGATCTCCTCGCCGCGCATCTTGAGCTCCCGCAGGCGATCCTGCGGAAGGTCGACGAACTCGGGCCGCAGCTTGTTCCGTCGCTCGATCACGGCGAATCCGAGCGACGGCGACGTGTGGCTCACCTCGATCGCCCGCAGCCAGATGTTCGGCTTCAGCAGGAACTCGGCGCCCGGTTCGATCGGGACGATCTCGTGCGGGGTGCGCTGCTGCTCGAGATCGACCCACGAGCGCATCATCGCGGCCAGCGCGCCGGCGATGCGCGGATGGCAGACGCATCGGCCCGGAGCGAGCTTCTGGAACGTTCGCTGGCTGAAGTAATACGGGAGACCGCCGATGTGGTCCATGTGCGCGTGCGTCAGCGCCACCGTCGGCGTGGCCAGCGCGATGCGCGGACAGAGGCCGATGTCGAAGCAGACGTCGAGCTCCGGGATCTGCACGACCGTCTCCTCGCCGGCCACGCTGATTCCCTGCACCCGAAACGGAGGAATGTAGAGAAAGCCCACCTGGCCTTCCCGTGGAGGAAAGCTCGGAATCATCGGAAAGCTCCTGCGTCGCCGCGGTAGCGGCGGCGGGATGTGCGAAGCGGGATGGTAGGTCGGCGCGATGGCGTCGCTCCGTCCCGCCGGTCGCGAATCCTTGACCTGCGTGCGCCGCCAGCTATCCTCATCGCCTGTGTTTCCTGCGGCGATCCTGGCGCCGCGCTCGTGCATCAAGCGAGTCACCGGCCCCTTCGTCTAGTCCGGTCCAGGACACCAGGTTCTCATCCTGGTAACAGGGGTTCGAATCCCCTAGGGGTCATCGCCGCGGTCGCGGATGTCCTGCACATCGGCGACCGCGGTTTTTGCCATCGGTTCCATTCCAGAGGCCGTCCCTTGCGGTGGCGGATGCAACCGCTACGCTGCGAGGACTGCCGGATCGATGGTTCGGATCGCCGGTTCGACGTCCGCGCAGCACCAACGTTCGAGTCCCACCTCCATGCAGTGTCAACAAGCTGCCGCACGGGTCGCCGCAACGAGGCGTCTGGCGCGCCGTGTCGCTCTCGCGCCCGGTCTGCTCGTCGGCGTCGCCTTGCTGATCGCTCGGCCGGCCGACGCGGAGCAGATCAAGCTCGCCAACGGCGACATCCTGACGGTGCAGTTGGTCGAGGTGACCACCGACCACGTCACGTTCGTTCATCCAACCTTCGGCAGCGTCACGGTGCCCCGCAACGCGGTCGAGATCCTTCCGCCTGCGGCGGTGCCGTCCACCACGCCATCGGCAGGCGCTGCGCCGCCTGCTTCCGCCGCCGCGCCGGCGGGCGAGGCGGCGGCGCCCGCGGCACCCGCTGCGCCAGCCGCCGAAGGCGCCGCGGCCGCCGCCGGGCCGGTCATCCCGCCGCCACCGCCACCGCCGCCGAAGGACTGGAAGTTCAAGTTCACGTTCGCCGGCAGCGGTTCGGCCGGCAACAGCGAGAACGTCGGAATCGTCACCAAGTTCACCGCGACCAGGGCGGTCGAGCGGGCCAAGGACGCCTTCGACGCCGGCTACTGGTTCAACAGCCAGAACGGCGAGAGCAGCGAGAACAAGTTCACCATCGGCGGCCGTCACGAGTGGCTCTTCCCCGGGCAGCGGTACTTCTTCTTCGGCGACGCTCGCTTCGACTACGACGACTTCAACTCGTGGCTCTATCGACTCACCGGCCACGTCGGCGCCGGCTATCGACTCATCGAACCGCCGAAGCTCGCGCTCAACGGGCTCGTCGGAATCGGCTTCATCAAGGAGTGGAAGGGCATCAACGACGACTGGCGCCCGGAGGCTCTCGCGGGCATCGACGGCAAGATCGACATCGCCAAGAACCACGCCATCGTCTTCAAGAGCTACTTCTATCCGAGCCTGAGCGACTCGAACTCCTTCACCTATCGCTGGGTGAACGGGATCGCCTGGTCGTGGAAGATCGATCGCGACAACGGCCTTGCGCTCACCGCCGGCATCGACGACGAATACCAGAGCGACGTGGCGCCGGACCGCGACCACAACGACCTGCGCGTCTACGCCGGCATCGACTGGGAGTTCTGATACGGATTCCAGGAGACCGCCAGGCGTTCGACCCCTTGCCCACCGCGGCGTCTCACGGCGGAATCGGGCGAGCTGGGACGCGAGAATCAACTGGGACGCGTATGACGCGGGCGCCCGCGGGCAAGGCGCGGGTCGCATTCCGGAGCTGATTGGGCGACTGTCGCACGGTTCGCGAGGCAATAGGAGCACGCATCATGGGCATGATCAAGGAATTCAGGGAATTCGCCCTCAAGGGCAACATGGTCGACATGGCCGTCGGCATCATCATCGGCGGGGCATTCGGCACGATGGTGACCTCGTTCGTCACCGACATCGCCAAGCCACCCATCGACTACCTGGTCGCGAAGGGGCAGCAGGCCAATCCGATCGGTCTCAGGCAGCAGATCGGCGAGACGATGACGGACGCCGACGGCAAGGCGGTGCAGTTCGTCATGGACTGGGGGAAGTTCGTCAACGCGATCGTCAGCTTCCTGATCGTCGCGCTCGTCGTCTTCTTCATCGTGAAGGCGCTCAACACCGCGAAGCGGAAGTTCGAGAAGGAGAAGGCCGCCGAGGTGCCGGCCGTCCCGCCCGACGTGAAGCTTCTGACCGAGATCCGCGACCTGCTCGCGAAGCGATAGCCTCCGGCGACGTGCCATGGTCGACGACCCGGACATGCCAGCCCTGCGGAACCTGACGAGCGCCGGAAGCGCGCCCCGCTCGCAGCGGCCATCCGACGGCGCCGAGGCCGCGGATGGCGGGTCGTCGGGCGGCACGGACGACGATCCGGACGCATCGGCGCCACCGACGCACGACGCGACGCGCCTGCTCAGCGCCGTCTCCAATGGCGACAAGGCCGCGGCTCGCGACCTGCTTCCGCTGGTCTACGAGCAGTTGCATGGACTCGCCGCGGCATGCTTCAGGGGGCAGCCTGCCGGGCACACGCTCCAGCCGACGGCGCTCGTGCACGAGGCGTTTGTCCGGCTCGTGCATCATCAGGGCGCGACCGGGGATGGTCGCGGCAGCTACAACGATCGAACGCACTTCCTTGCGGTGGCGGCGACCGCCATGCGGCAGATCCTCACGGACCACGCGCGGCGCGTGCGCTCGGCGAAGCGGGGCGGCGGTCGCGACCGCATGAACATCGACGTGGCCATCGCCGGCGGCGAGGGTCCGCCGGGGCGTGGCGGCGAACCTGGCGGCGCGAGCATCGGTGGCGCCGGTGCAGCGGGCTCGATCGGGCAGGTCGACCTGCTGGCCCTCGACGAGGCGCTGGAAGCGCTGGAAGCGCTCGACGAGCGCAAGCACCGCATCGTCGAGCTGCGCTACTTCGGCGGGCTCAGCGTCGAGCAGGTCGCCGAGGTGCTCGAGGTCTCGACGCGTACAGTCGAGGCCGACTGGCGCGCGGCGCGAGCCTGGCTCGGGGCGCGGCTGAGCGGATAGCGAGAGAACGGTGCATGACCAGGGTGCCGCGTGAACTTCGCCCGGAGGACCCTTCTCCGCATGGCGCTGCGCCGCGCACGGACCGCTTTCCAGACGAGACGCAGAACGTCCGCGACCTGCTCGTGGCCGGTCTCGAGCGCGACGCGGTGCGCCACGTGATGGGCGCCTATCGGTCGGCGCTGTGCGCGTACTTCGCGGGCAGTTCGTTTCGGCGTCGCTTCCCCGCGGACGAGACGCCCGAATCCGCGGTCGACGAGTTCTTCGCCGAGCAGGTCCTTCGCGAAGGCTTCCTGAGGTCGTGGCTGGGGCGCGGAAGCCGGTTCCGGTACTGGCTGCTGGTGGCCTTCGTGAACCACCTGCGCCATCGGTTGCGTCGCGAGCATTCCGAGCATCGCCGGCGTGAACGGCTTGCCGAGCGCATCCAGCGGCCGCCGCGCGACGCCGTGCGCGATCGCTTCGAGGCGGAGCTCGTCCGGGGGCTCGCCCGCGAGGCGATGGCGATCGCCGAAGCCGAGTGCCGAAGCGAGGGACGCGGCGACGACTGGCGGACGTTCCTGGCGCATGTGATCGACGGTCGCTCGTACAACGAGCTCGCGGCGCAGGAGTCGATGACCTACCGCCAGGTCGCCAACCGCGTGCGCTTCGCCGGTGCGCGGGTCGGCACGGCGCTTCGGCGGCTGTTGGTCGTCGATGGCTGCGCCAAGGCGGACCTGGATCGCGAGATCCTCCATTCGATCGAGGTGCTCACGCGATGTCACGCCTGAACGACGATCAGACGATGCACCTGCTCCGCATCGCGGCGTCGGACATCCCGCGCCCCATGGAGGACCTGTGCGAGCGGCTGCGCAGCCCCGACGGGCGCGGCTGGCTCGAGGCGGAGATCGGGCGCATGGCGATCGCCGATGCGCTCTCGTCCGAGCTGCTGATTGGCGGCGGCGCCGACCTCGGCGCCCTGCGGTCGCTGAAGCGGCGGGCGGTGCGCCTCGCGGAGTCGAGCCTCAACGCCCGGGACCGCCTGGCCGCGCTGATCGTGCACGACGCGGCGATCGCCTCGGCGCTCGTCCATCACGGGGTGCTTCTCAGCCGTCGCCCTCGCGAGGAATGGGACCAGCGCCTGATCGAGCTCGCCGCGTCGGCGCCCGAACCATGGCGCACGCTCTTCCGCAGGGCCGCCGACGTCGAGTCGCGCGCCGTCGACGCGGATGGTCCGGAGGTCAAGCCGGACGCGGGCGGCTAGCGCGACCGCGCCCCGAGGGTTCGTCGCGAGCCGCACATCATGAGACCATCCTGCCGCCCTCGATCATCGTCGCGGCGACGAGCTCGAGCGCCTGGGTCCACTCGCGCTCGAGATCGGGCGACCATCGCGGGCCGAGCGCATCGGCGAGGCCGCCGACGAGGTGGCGCACGATGATCGGATAGTGCTCGTTCCTGGCGCCGTACGCGGCGTGGCGCTTGCCGAGCGCGTGGAGCGTCGCCCGCAGTTGCTGCGGCTGGCGCAGCGTGCCGACCACCGTCGCGAGCGTGTCGGCAAGCTTCCGGCGCAGCGCCGTGAGGTCGGCGGGGAACATCGGCCGCAGCTCCGGATGTTCGGCGAAGAGCCGGTCCTGGAAGCGCGCCGCGAACGTGCCATCCGCCGCCACGATGGCGAAGCTCGACTCCAACCGGGCGATGATCGCCTCGTCGGCGGGGATCGCCCGGAGTCCTCCGGTGGGTGCGAGCAGCGGATGTCGGGTGATGCGCATGCGAGATCTCGGACGAAGGGTGTCCGTCGCTCCAGCGGAGAACGCAATCGGGATCGACCACGCGCAGGGTTTCCCCAAGGAATCTCCGGTGGCCGGAAGGGAGCGAGCGGCGCCGCGACGGGATTCCCTCGAGGCCGCGGCCGCGCACGGCGTATGCCGGCCGTGACCGTCGCCGTACCATCCGACGTGAGCGCCGACGACCGCTTTCAGCGGCTCATGGACCTCTTCGCGCGAGCCGTCGAACTTCCGGCGGACGAGCGGATGGCGCTCGTGCGAGCCTCGACAGGCGACGATCCAACCCTGCGCGCCGAGCTCGAGGCGATGCTCGCGGCCGACGACTCGCCCGTCGCGACCGTCGGTGGCGGCGCACGACTGCTGGCTGGCGAGCTTGCCGAAGCCGACAGTCGCGCGGTCCTTCCCGGCCCGCGCTCCCGTCGCGAGCCGGTGCCGGTGCTCACCGGCGAGTACCGCATCATCCGCCTCATCGGCGAAGGCGGGATGGGGAGCGTCTACGAGGCCGAGCAGGCGATGCCGCGGCGGCGCGTCGCGATCAAGGTCGTGCGCTCGAGCTTTGCATCGCGCCGCATCCTGCGCCGGTTCGCGCACGAGGCGCACATCCTCGGCAGGCTTCAGCATCCGGGCATCGCCCAGATCCACGAGGCGGGCGCCGGCGATCCGGAGAAGCCCGACCAAGCCTTCTTCGTGATGGAGTACGTCGACGGCGTGCCGCTCAACGCGTATGCCGACCGGCACGCGCTGGGACGCGACGCGCGCCTCGAGCTGGTGGCGAAGGTCGGCGAGGCGGTGGCGCACGCGCACCAGCGCGGGGTCATCCACCGCGACCTCAAGCCGGCGAACATCCTCGTCGACGCGACCGGCCAGCCGAAGGTGCTCGATTTCGGCGTGGCCCGGGTGACCGACGGCGACGCGGAGATCTCGACGCAGCTCACCAGCATCGGCCAGCTCGTCGGCACGCTTCCCTACATGAGCCCCGAGCAGGTGGCGGGCGATCCCGACGAGGTGGACGTGCGCAGCGACGTCTACGCGCTGGGGGTGATCCTCTACGAGCTGCTTGGCGGCGGACTTCCCCTCGACGTCTCGCGCCGCTCGATCCCGGACGCCGCCCGCGCGATTCGCGAGGACGAGCCGACGCGCCTTGGCATGCGGGCGAAGGAGTGTCGCGGCGACGTCGAGACGATCGTCCACAAGGCGCTCGACAAGGACCGCGAGCGGCGCTACCAGTCGGCGCAGGAGCTCGTCGCCGACGTGCGCCGCTTCCTCGCGGGGGAACCGATCGTCGCGCGGCAGCACTCGGCGATGTACGTGATCCGCAAGCAGCTCCGGCGCTACCAGGGCGCCGTGGCCGCGGCGGCGCTCATGGCGATCGGTCTCGGGGCGTTCGCGGTCCAGGCGTGGGTCCAGGCCGAGCGCAACGCGGCGCTGGCCGCCGAGGCGGAGCAGGCCCGCGCCCGCGCCGTCGACGAGGCGACGCGGGCCGACGAGACGGCCACGCACCTGGCCGAGCAGTTGGCGGTGAGCCACATCGAGCGGGGACGGCTCTTCGCGCGCACCGGCAACCTGCTCGCGGCGGAGGACATCATCTGGCCCGAGTTCTTCCGTGCGCCGCGCTCCACGCTGGCCTACGACGCGCTGCTGGAGCTCTACATGCACGAGGCGTGCGTGGCGACGCGGCTGCTTCATCCGGAGTCGGCGACCCAGGACCAGCTGCGCGCCGTCGCGACGGATGCGAGCGGCTCCGTCGTCGTCTGCGGCGGGGACGACGGGCGCCTGTCGCTGCTGGCCATGCCCGACGGCCGCGTCTCGTTTCAGCGGACCGACGCCGTCGACGCCGTCCGGGCGCTCGCCCTCGACGAGGGCGGCGTCCTCGCCGTCGGCGCCACCGACGGCCAGCTCGTGCTGCGCGCGCCGACGACGCTCGACGAGTTCGCGCGGATCGGCGCGCCTCGCGGCGCGGTGCGCGGACTGGCGGCGCTCTCCGGCGGAGTCGTGGTCAGCGGTGGCGAGGACCGCATGGTGCGCGAGTGGTCGGTCGTCGACGGCTCGCTCGTGCGCGAGTGGCCGGTCGACGGCGTGGTCTCGGCGCTCGTGTCGACGCCCGATGGCGGCGTGATCGCCACGGGAACCACCGACGGCGCGATCAGGCTCTGGGACCGGGAGGGTCGACCGCTCGGTTCGCTCGAGGGTCACGTCGGCGCCGTGTCGGCGATGACGATCACCGCCGACGGCGCGCTCCTGGTCAGCGGCGGCATCGATCGCGTGATCCGCTTCTGGGATGTGCGCTCGAGGACGCTCATCGAGAGCGCCCGCCGACCGAACGGGACCGTTCGCGCGCTGCGCGTCGGCGCGGACGGTCGACAGCTCGTGAGCGTCGGCTGGTGGATGATGGACATCTGGGACATGGCGACGCGCACGGTGCGACGCAGCTACTCGCTTCCCGAAGGGCCCAACGCCGCGGCGATCGTGGACGGCGGAAGGCTCGCCATCACGCTGCACATCGGCGACATCATCCGTCTCTGGGAGACGAACGACGACGGGGCGCGCCGGCTGCTGCGCGCCGGCGAGGGTTCGCAGAACGTGGCGACGACCCGCGATGGACGACTGGTCGCGTTCGGCGGCGCCGGTCCGGCGGGGGTGACGATCCAGCGGACGGCGGATGGTGGCGTCGTCGCCACGCTGCCCGGTTACGACGCCCGCGTGCGGACGCTCGCGTTCTCGTCAGACGACGCGTTGCTCGCGGTGCTGTACCGGGACGGAAGGCTCGTGGTGTGGGACGTCGCCCGCGGCGAGTCGGTCGGCGAACGCACCGGGCTGAGCAGCGAGACCGCGGCGTCGATCGCGTGGCATCCGGCGCGGCGCCTGCTCGCCGCGTGCGGGCCGGGACTGAACCATTCGATCATCGAGGTGCCGTCGATGCGGGAGGTCGTGCGCTGCCGGACCACCGCGCAGGCGCTCGGTGTCGCATGGATGCCCGATGGCGAGTCGTTCATCGGATCGATCCGCGCGCCATCGGTTGCGCAATGGGGGATCGACGGCACGCTTCGTCGCGAGTTCGTGCCGCCGGAAGGCCCTGATGCGAACGCCACGGCGTGGTCGCTGGCGATCGACCCGACCGGTGGCGTGCTCGCCGTCGGAACATGGGGCAAGACGGTGCGGCTCTTCGACATCGCCAGCGGCGAACATCTTGGCGAGCTGGCTGGACACGCCGCGCTCGTGGGCGACGTGCTCTTCAGCCGCGCCGATCCGAACATCGTCGTCTCGGGCGGCGGCGACGGCACCGTGCGCGTGTGGAACGTCCGTCAGCGGCAGAACGTGCTCACGATCGCCGCCGCACCCGGCTGGGAGCTCTCCGACGTCGCCCTCTCCACCGACGGAAGAACGCTCTTCGCCGCGTCGACCTCCGGCGAGGTGACGGAGTGGGACCTGAGCTACTGCCGCCGGCACATCGCCGGAAACCTGCGCTACCAGCTCGAGCGGACCAAGACCCTCGATCCCGATTCACCCGAGGCGAAGCGCCTGATCGCATGGTCCGACGATCCCGACGACGAAGATCCCCAGCTGTTCGGCACGCAACCGTCCGAGTCAATCCACACCAACGCCGATCCGAGCTCCGATCCCTGATTCAGATCTCAAGTCTGAGATCTGAGATCTGAGATCTGAGATTTCAGATTTCAGACTTCAGATTTCAGACTTGAGCTCCGCGATCTCGAATCCCAGTTCCCCGACTCGCCCGCCTTACCCACCGCCCGTCCGCCGAAGCTCTGCGCGCTGCACCGTCTTCGGCTCGTACAACGTGACCGGCGGCACGTCGTCGTGGGCGGGCGTGATCGGCACCGTCGAGGGGAACGAGAGCATCTCGACCACCAGTCGCTCGCCGGATCCCTGGCCGGCGTCGGTGGCGGCGCCGCGCTCCAGTCGATACGACGTCACGACCTGCGTGCCTTCGATGGCGAAGGCGCTCCAGAGCGTTCCGCCGATCAGGCGCGCCGGGATGGCGATCCCGTTCCTCTCATCGACGGTGAACGCCCCGCGCGCCGCATCGTCGACGAGAAGTTCGTACGGACGCTCCTGTCGCGCGTCGCCCTCGCCGTAGACGATCGTCCACTCGAGGCGCTGCGGGTCGGCGGTGCGCGCGATGCGCATCCCCATGTGGAACGACGTCGATGGACGATCGAGGAAGCGCTCGGCGAACCGGACCGAACCAGGCTCTCCAGCACCGCGTTGGTCTCGGTGGTGCAGCGCTTCGCGAAGAAGCGGATCGGCGGCGGCAACGGCGACGAGCTGACCGCCGGCACAGTCGCCGCAACGCCCTGGGATCCAGCGGGCGGACTTCAGCGCGCCCACCCCCTTCGATCCCGATCCGTCGCCTCCGGCGAGTACGCGCCACCAACGGAGGGCGAGGGCCAACACGACAAGCGGGGATGGTCGATGGACGGTGCCGCCGAGCGCGTGTCGGAAGGAATCGAACGGTCAATGATGGACGGCCATCGACGCGGCCCACGGCGCTCGGCATGGCGGACAGCGCCCCCGCCAACCTGCCCCACGTGCCCACCCTCACCGACGAAGCCGTCTGCGTCCGCCGCTGGGACTTCTCGGAAACGAGCCAGACGGTGTCGCTCTTCACGCGCTTCACGGCATGCTGCGCGGCACGGCCAGGAGCATGGCCGCGAGAACGCGCGGCCGCTTCAGCGGAGGCATCGACCTGCTCGCGCGGAGAGGTGATCGCCCTGGTCAAGCCGGGGCGCGGCTCCTCGACGCTGACCGACTAGGACCTGCTCAAGGACGTTCCGCCCGCTGCACGACGGCTCGACGCAGGCTCGCCGGGTTCTACATGGCCGGAAACGGTCTGCCCGGATGATCGTCGACGGCGCGCCCGCGCCAGCGCAGCCACGACACGCATTCGTCGCGGCGGCAAGGCATCGCCGATCCCGCCGCTGATCTCGACGCCCGGCAGCATGCTGCGGCTTCCAGTGGTCGCTGCTCGACGACGGCGGCGTGCGCTACGCCCTCGAGACGCACGATGGCGCGGCCCAGTCGCGTTCAGCGCGCGACGGCGGCGTGGTCGCCGCGGCGCTCCGCGGGCGCGCGTGGCCCGTGCGCGCGAGACGATCCGTCTCCGTCTGCTCGCCGAGGAGGATCGCATCGATCCGCCGACCGGCGAGCCCGTGCACGCGGCTCGCCTGCTGGCGGCGTACATCCGCGGGCTGCTCGGCGCGAGCCATCCACCATGCAGGCGGTCTTTGGAGAGATTGCGGTCGGCCGGCGCGGCGGCGGCCACACCGTCGTGGTGCACGCCTCCGGCGCTCCCCGCGACACCCGCGCCGCCCGCGATCGCAGGGCAGCACGCCGCGGTCGAACCGGCCCGCAGCGACGCGATCGTCCGCGGCGCTGGCGGAAAGTCGCGCGAGACAGCGCAGGTCGTCGACGGTCAGGGCGTCCACGCGGCGCAGGTCGTCCTCGAGCGACTCGTAGCGGCCCAGCGCGGTCCACACGGTGCCCAGCCGGCGCATGCGGCCGGCGGGGCGCTCGCCCGCGAGGGTCAGCGACGTCGCGATCTTGCTGCGGGCCCGGGCGAGGTCGTCGTCCTTGAGCGAATCGGCGAGCGCGCAGGCGCCGGCTGCGACCCGGCGCACCTCGGCCGCCTCGGTGGACATGCGAAGTAGACGAAGAGCACCCCGTCGCCGTCGCGGCCCTCGTATTGCGCTGCGCGCCTCGGCGAGGCCGTCTCGACCAGCGACCAGTAGAGTCGCGAGCCGTCCGCGTCGCCGAGCACGTCGGCGAGGACGGCGGCAGCATAGCGCCCGCTCGATCACGGGCCGGACGGCGCCGGGATCGCGAAAGAAGCTCGTAGTGGCGGTTGGTCTTCTCGTGCTGCACCTCGATGGTACGCGCGGCCGTCTCGACCGGCGTGGGTGCATACCGCCACGGTCGCCTGCCACGGACGCACCAGCGCGACGCGTCGCCCACGATGGCGTCGAAGTCGAGCACGTCGGCGAGCGCCGAGGACGGTGTTGTCGGCGGAGTAGCGGTGCTCGAAGTAGCGGCGCATCTCGTCGCGCCGAGCGCCGCGATCGACTCCTTCGTCGAGCACGCGGTGGGCGAGCGGATGGTCGCCGTAGTACGCCTCCATGGCGTGCTCGTAGAGCACCCAGAAGGGCTGGTCGTCGTACATCGCGATCTCCTCGAGGATCACCTTTTCCTCGTCGAAGTCGGCGGGACGAAGCGATGGCCGCATGATGTCCGCGAGGATCTCGAGCGGCAGGGCGAGCCGCTCGAGGCGTGTGCACGTGGAAGGCGGTGACCTCGCTCGTGGTGAAGGCGTTGTGCTCGGCGCGCAGGTCGTCGAACTGCTCGTTCACGTCGCTCGCCGAGCATGGCGGTTCCATGAACATCATGTGTTCGAGTAGCTCACGCCCATGAGGCGCGTCTGCTCGTCGCGCACCGGTCTTGACGAAGAAGCCGGCCGCGGCGGTGTGCGCCGCGTCGTCCACCTCGGCGACGATGGTGAGGCCGTTCGGAAGCGTCGCGTGGCGGAACTCGGGCGTGGGCGGAAGGGTAGGAAGCGTCGTGCGGCACGTTCCACCCACCGCGCTGATCGGCTGCGCCCGGCGGATCACCCACTCGAAGCACCGCCATACGCACCGCGACGCCCAGCGCCACCTGTCGGAGGATGACGCTGCGCGTGGGATGGTCGGCGGCGGCGGAGTCGATCTCGACGCCGCGGTTGAGCAGGCCGGGATGCATCACCGCGGCGTGCGCGGGCGGCCAGTCGAGTCGTCGCTGGGTGAGGCCGAAGAGATCGTGGAAGTCGGCGGCGACAGCGGCTTCCGCTGGCGGCGCCGGCTGCACCCGCGGCATCATGATCGTCGAGCGCCGTCTGGCTCGGCGTCGAGGTCGTGGCTGATGCGCGTCGCCGGGTCCACCGGCGATGCGCTCGAACGATCGCGAGACGAGCGTCGGCGGCCGACAGCAGGCGACGTAGACGCCGAGCGCGACGAGCCCGTGCAGCGTGGAACGGGCCACGCGGCTGTTGCCGATGTCGCCGACGATGGCGACGCGCCCGGCAGCGGGGTCGCCAAGCCGTTCGCGCAGCGCGAGCAGGTCGAGCAGTCCCTGCGTGGGATGGGCGTGACGGCCGTCGCCGGCGTTCACCACGGGGCATCGAACGGCCCGCGCGAGCAGGTGGGCCGCGCTTCGACGCGGCGTGGCGCGAGCTGATCGCGTCGACGCCCATCGCCTCGATGTTGCCGTGTCGGCGAAGGCGTCTCGCCCTTGCTGACGCTCGAGCGGCTTCCTCCGCCCAGGTCGACGACGCCCGCGGCGAGGCGCCGTGCGGCGACGGAGAAGCTGGGCCGTCCTGGTCGAATCCTCGAAGAAGAGGTTGGCGACGATGCGCCCCGCCAGCGTCGGCGCAGCGCCGCGTCGCGCGGCTGGGATCGGCGCCCTGGCTGCTGCCAGGCGGGAGACGTTGCCGGCGCCCGGCTCGCGGAGGTACGCTGGCGTCGCCGGAGGAAGTCGATCGCGTGCGCCGCGGCCGCGTCGAGCAGCGACACGATCGTCTCGCGCCCGAGACCGTCCAGATCGAGGAGATCGCGCTTGGAAGGCGGGAGGGTCGCGGACATGTGCGGCAGCGTAACGGACTCGCGTCGGGCGCCGCGCCGTCGGCCGGCTCGGTTCCGCCCGGATCGTCGCGGCGCGGGCGTGATCCGCGTCAACCGGCCTTGCTCGGAAGCTTGCTGAGCACGCGGTCGATCAGCCCGTACTCGAGCATCTCGGCGGCGTTCAGCCACTTGTTGCGCTCGCAGTCCTCGGCGATCCGTGGCTTGGGTTGCCCGGTCGTCTCGGCGTAGAGGTCGTAGATCGTCTCGCGCATGCGCATGATGTGCCGCGCCTCGATCTCCAGGTCGGTCGCCTGGCCTTCGAGGACGCCGCCCAGCAGCGGCTGATGCATCAGGTTCTCGGCGTTGGGCAGCGAGAAGCGCTTGCCCTTCGATCCGCAGCAGGCGATGACCGATCCCATCGACGCCGCCTGGCCGATGATGTACGTCGCGACGTCGCACGGCACCGAGCGCATCGTGTCGACGATGCCCAGTCCGGCGGTGACGCTGCCGCCCGGGCTGTTGATGTAGACGTGGACGTCGGCCTTGGGATCCTCGTTGGCGAGGAACAGGAGCTGCGCGACGACGAGGTTGGAGAGCTCGTCGGAGACGGCGCCGCCGATGAAGACGATGCGGTCGTTGAGCAGCCGCGAGAAGATGTCGTACGCGCGCTCTCCGCGGCCGGTCTTCTCGATGACGATCGGAACAAGGGGCATGGTGTCGTCGTCCTCTTCCTCTTCGAGGGCCGGATGAACTCTGGAAACGCTGGCGCCGCGGCCGGTCATGGCTTCTTCGGGCCTTCGTGCTTCGGTGGCGCGGTGAAGACCTCGTCCACGATGCCGTAGGCCTTCGCCTCCGCGGCGGAGAAGAACTTGTCCCGTTCGCCGTCCCTCGCGACGCGCTCGATCGGCTGGCCCGTGTGGCGGGCGACGATCTCGTTGAGCGTCTGCTTCGCCTTGATGATCTGCTCGGCCTGGATCTGGATGTCGGTCGTCTGGCCGGTCACGCCGCCCCACGGCTGGTGGATCATCACCTTGGCGTGCGGCAGGATGAACCGCTTCTTGGGCTGGCCGGCGCAGAGGAGCACGGCGCCGCCCGAGTACGCGCGGCCGATGCAGTACGTCGCGACCTCGGACGAGATGAACTGCATCGTGTCGTAGATCGCCAGCGTGTCGTCGATGCTGCCGCCGGGCGAGTTGATGTAGAGGTTGATGTCCTGGCCCTTCTTCTGGTTCTCCAGGTAGAGCATCTGCATCATGACCCGCGCCGCCGACGCGTAGTTGATCTCGCCGACGAGGAAGACGACGCGGTTCTCGAGCAGCAGCTCGTCGATGGTCATCTCGCGTGTGCGCTGATACTGGACCGCGGTGAGCATTTCGTGGGGAATGCCGGACATGGCCTTGAGTGTAGGACGAAGGGAACGCGGTTCAACGACGCGCAGTCGCTACTCGAGCCGTCCCTCGAGCACGTCCACGCCGGCGCGCGGGGCGTGCGTCTTGCCCTTCTCGAGGTCGGGCTGCGAGAGCGGCAGGACGATCGTGAAGACGCTGCCCTTGCCCGGCTCGCTCTGCACGCCGATGGCGCCGCCGTGCTCCTGCGCGATCTTGCGCGTCACCGCCAGGCCCAGTCCCGTGCCGCGCTGGCCCTTGGTGCTCACGAAGGGCTCGAAGATCTGGTCGCGGATCTCGGCGGCGACGCCCGGTCCGTTGTCCTCCACGCTCAGCTCCACCGAGTCGCGCTGCGGGACGTGGCGGCCGCGCAGCACGATGCGGCCGGTGCGGTCGCGCACGGCGTCGAGGGC
>JAXMAF010000009.1:0-220291 GCA_046350555.1 Phycisphaerales bacterium | reverse complement strand
CGAGTATCCCGCCACCGTGGTCGGCACCGATCCCGAAACCGATCTCGCGCTGGTCAAGGTCGACGCGACCACGCTTCCCGCGGCGTCGTGGGGCGACTCGGACGCCATCGACCAGGGCGACTGGGTCGTCGCGGTGGGCAGTCCGTTCGGTCTCGACCACACCGTCACCAGCGGCATCGTGAGCGCCAAGCAGCGCGAAGGCATCACGCCGACCGCGTTCGAGAACTACATCCAGACCGACGCGGCGATCAACCCCGGCAACAGCGGCGGACCGCTCGTCAACCTCCGCGGCGAGGTCGTCGGCATCAACACCGCGATCCGCACGCAGGGCGGCGGAAACGACGGCATCGGCTTCGCCATTCCCTCGTCGACCGTGAAGGATGTCGTCGATGGACTGCGCGGCGGCAAGGTGTCGCGCGGCTACCTCGGCATCATGACGCAGCCGCTCGACGCGGAGATGGCCAAGTCGTTCGGCTTCAGCGGTCACGGCGTCCTCGTCGCCGACGCGATCGCCGGCGAGCCCGCGGCCAACGCCGGACTCCAGTCGGAGGACATCATCACGAAGGTGAACGGCAAGCCGGTCGACTCTCCCCGCTCGCTGGTGAGCAGCGTCGCCTCGCTCAAGCCGGGCGAGATCGCGAAGCTCGACGTCTTCCGCGCCGGAAAGAGCATCCAGCTCAACGCGAAGCTCGGCGAGCGGCCCAACCAGCGCGAGGGCGGAGAGTCCGCCTCGCCCGCGCCGGCCCAGAAGGCCGACGAGGGAGCGCGGCTCGGCGTCCGTGTCGCGCCGCTCAACGACGAGCTGCGCGAGCAGTTCAAGATCGGCGACGAGAAGGGTGTCGCGATCGTCGAAGTGCAGCCCGGATCGCCGGCCGCCAAGGCCGGACTCGAGGCCGGCGACCTGGTGCTTGCCGTCGGCGGCACCGCCGTCGAGTCGCCCGAGGACTTCATCAAGGCCGTGAAGGCCACGAGCAAGGACGAGCCCCTTCGCCTGCGGGTCAAGTCGGGCGGCATGACGCGGTTCATGCTCGTGAAGTAGCGGGGGCGCGGTGCGCCACGGGAGCAACCGCAGACCCGGCGCGCCACCGACACTCGGGAACCCACGACACGACACCGCCGATCTCCCGCTCCGGGAGATCGGCGGTGTGCTTTGGGTCATTCGGGCATCGGCGCGGCCGATCGTCGCCTCGCGCGTCAGCGCGCCGCGCGCTGGCGGGCCTTCGCGAAGACAAACTGCTCGCGTTGGTAGTCGACCTCGATCGTGTCGCCCGGCGCGAACTCCCCGCCGAGGATGCGCGCCGCCAACGCGTTCTCGATGCGCTGCTGGATGACGCGCTTCAGCGGCCGCGCGCCGAACTGCGGGTCGTAGCCCTCGCTGGCGAGCGCGTTGACCGCGGCGGGCGAGAGCTCGATGGCCAGCCCGCGCTCGGCGAGCCGCTTACGCAGCCCCACAAGCTGGATCTGCACGATTCCCGCGAGCTCCTTGCGCCCGAGCTGATGGAAGATGATCGTCTCGTCGATGCGGTTGAGAAGCTCCGGCCGCAGCGTCTTCCGGAGGAGCTCGCGCACCTTCGCCTCGATCTCGAATTCCGGCGCGCCGTCGTCGCTCATCTGGAGGATCACCTGCGAGCCGAGGTTGCTGGTCATCACGATGATCGTGTTGCGGAAGTCGACGGTGCGGCCCTGGCCGTCGGTCAGGCGGCCGTCGTCGAGCACCTGGAGCAGGACGTTGCTCACGTCGGGATGGGCCTTCTCCATCTCGTCGAAGAGAACAACGCAGTAGGGGCGACGGCGCACGGCTTCCGTCAGACGTCCGCCTTCCTCGTAGCCGACGTATCCCGGCGGCGCACCGATGAGCCGCGCCACCGAATGTTGTTCCATGAACTCGCTCATGTCGATGCGGACCATGGCGTCCTCGGTGTCGAAGAGGAACTCCGCGAGCGCCTTGCACAGCTCCGTCTTGCCGACGCCCGTCGGGCCAAGGAACAGGAACGAGCCGATCGGTCGTTTCGGATCGCCGAGCCCGGCGCGGCTGCGCATGACCGCGTCGGCAACCGCGCGCACGGCATCCTCTTGACCGACGACCCGCAGCCGCAGGTGCTCCGCCATGTGCAGCAACTTGTCCCGTTCGCTCTCGATGAGCTTGCTGACGGGAATGCCCGTCCACTTGCCGACCACCTCGGCGATCTGCTCCGAGTCGACCTCTTCCTTGACCATCGCCTCACCGGTCTCATGGCGCTTCGCGAGCTTCTCCTCGGCCTGCTTCGCCTTCGCCTCCAACTGCGGGATCTCGCCATGCTGGATGCGCGCCGCCGCCTCCCAGTCGCCGCGGCGCTGGGCTTGTTCGAGTTCGGTCTGCTTCGCCTCGATGGCGTTCTTCGCTCCCTTGATCACTTCGAGGTCGGCCTTCTCGGCCTCCCATTGGGCGGTGAGGGCGCGGTTCTGCTCGTTGAGCGACGCCAGCTCGGCCTCGAGTGCGCCGAGGCGCTTCTTGCTCTCCGCATCGGGTTCGAGCTTGAGCGCCTCGCGCTCGATCTCGAGCTGCATGACGCGCCGGCGGATCTCGTCGAGCTCGGCGGGCATCGAGTCGTTCTCGATGCGCAGCTTGGACGCCGCCTCGTCGAGCAGGTCGATCGCCTTGTCGGGCAGGAAGCGGTCGGCGATGTAGCGGTTGGAGAGCGTCGCCGCGGTGACGATCGCGCCGTCCTGGATGCGCACGCCGTGGTGCGCCTCGTAACGTGACTTCAGGCCGCGCAGGATCGCGATCGTGTCCTCGAGCGACGGCTCGCCGACGAAGACCGGCTGGAATCGCCGCTCGAACGCGGCATCCTTCTCGATGTGCTTGCGGTACTCGTCGAGCGTGGTCGCGCCGATGGAGCGCAGCTCGCCGCGCGCCAGCGCCGGCTTGAGCAGGTTGCCGGCCGAGACCGCGCCTTCGGCCGCGCCGGCGCCGACGATCGTGTGCAGCTCGTCGATGAAGAGGATCACGCGCCCTTCGCTGGCGGCGACCTCGCGCAGCACGGCCTTCAGCCGTTCCTCGAATTCGCCGCGGAACTTCGCCCCGGCGAGAAGCTGGCCGACATCGAGGGCCACGATGCGCGACTCGCGCATCGACGCCGGGCAGTCGCCGCTCACGATGCGCTGGGCGATGCCCTCGGCGATCGCGGTCTTGCCGACGCCCGGCTCGCCGATGAGGACTGGATTGTTCTTCGTTCGCCGCGAGAGCACCTGCATGCAGCGGCGGATCTCCTCGTCGCGGCCGATCACCGGATCGAGCTTGCCCGACTGGGCGCGTTCGACGAGATCGACGCCGTACTTCTTGAGCGCCTCGTAGCCCGTCTCGGCGTTGGCGTCGTTGACGTTGGTGACGCCCGAGGCCTTGCGGATCGCCTTCACGGCATCGAGGAGCTTCCTGCGATCGCCGCCGGCGACGGAGAGCGCCTCGCGCGCCGGGCTCTTCACGTCGGCGAGCGCGAGCAGGAGATGCTCGGTCGACGTGTAGCTGTCGCCCAGCGACTTGGCCTCCTTCTCAGCCTGTTGAATGACGGCGATCATCGAGCTGCCGGTCTGCGGCTGCGCGCCGCTGACCGTCGGCAACCGCTTGAGTTCCGTCTCCGCCGCGCTCCGCACGCGGTTCGCGTCGACGCCCGCGCGGGCGAGGATCGACACCGCGACGGCGTTGCGGTCATCGAGCAGCGCCACGAGAACGTGCAGCGGCGAGAGCTCCGCATGACCTGCCGAGACGGCAGCCGACTGGGCGTTGGCGAGCACTTCCTGGGCGACGGTGGTGAAACGATCGAGGCGCATCGATGACGGGGGTGCAAGGCGCGTGCCAGGTGGTTGGGGCGCTGGGGATGGTTCCTGGCCTCGTGTCCCGAGTCAGAAATTCGCGTCATATGTCCGGCCCTGATTTCGCCTGGCGGCGTCGTCGAGACTCCGCCTATCGCTGCGGATAGGCCGTTCGTCTCGACTCCTTGCCAGACAAAATCATGTCGCGCCCATATGCCGCGAATTCCTGACTCGGGACACTAGGGTGACGTTCGGCCCGACAAGATCGCAACGGCGGCCTCATGCGTCGCGTGTCGGTGAGCGCTTGGGTGGGCCGCCGCGGCGATCCAGTCGTCGATCTGGTCGGGCAGGATAGTGGCTTCAGGACAGGGGACGCCATGCGTCGCACGGTCGGCACCGCGGGCGCGTCAGCCGCCCCAGGCCGCGAGCAGCGCGCCGAGATCGGCACCGTCGACGATCCCGTTGCCGTCGAGATCGCCCGCGCCGCTCGTGCCCCACGAGGCGAGCAGTGCGCCGAGGTCGGCGCCATCGACGATTCCATTGCAGTCGATGTCGGGTCCGCAGGAGCCGAGGCACCACTCGTCGGTCGGTCCGACGGTCAAGATCGCCTCGCCGGTGGCCCCGTCGTATCCACCGACGCGGATGAGATACGACGCGCCGGCGATCGCCGGGAAGACGAGCCTCGACGCGAGGCCGCACGAATCGTCGTTGCACGCGACGAGATCCTCGGCGGTGACCTCGAGTCCGCCGTGCACGTACACCGCCAGTCGCGTGTCGAAGGTCGCGAAGTCGCAGAGCGAGACGGCCACGCATCCGGTCTGGCTCGCCACGTACGAGAACCAGACATCCGCCTCGAAGGAGAGGCCGAAGCCCTTCTCGCACTGGGCGTCGAGCGCCGGCCCGTCGGTGGTCGCGTCGCTGTTGGAGAAGAGGTTCCACCCGCCGTCGCTCACCGGATACGCGTTCGCCATCAGGTCGTTGTCCGGCGCGAAGCCGGGGCATCCCTCGGGCTCGGGCGTCATCACGAATGGATCGGCGCGGCCGATCGCCCACGTCCCGTCGGTGAACGGCACGACGAAGCTCACCTGTCCGCGGTTGTTGATGCCGCCGGCGTGCGCCGCGGGTGCGATGGTCTTCGTGACATCCGGCGGGAAGGACTGTCCGACGCGCAGGATCTTGTCGGTCGCCGGCGCCGGGCCTCCGTAGATGCCGGATTCGGCGGCACCCGAGAGAGAGTCCTGGCCCTCCCACGACGTTCCAAAGTGCCAGTTCATGTCGAGCGGGCTCGCGAAGGCGATGCCGCCGGGGTTGTTGACCAGCAGCGACGTCGCTCCGCAGTTGCCGACGCGGTAGTCGGTGGGCTGGAGGAATCCGACGTAGCCGAGGCCATTGAGCGCCACGCTGAAGATGTTCTTTGCGGCGGTCGAGGTGTTCTTGAAGACCACGCACGTGCCGCCGGAGGAGATCTTGCGAATCTCCGTGCCGGCGTTCAGCGGGAGATTGCAGCCATAGGCGATCTCGCCGGCGTTGTTGATGTCCACGCGCGGGCCGAAGGACGCGATGTCGTCGGACGGATTCGCCACCGCCGCCATCGACGCCAGCGAGGGCACGCTTCCGGGCGACAGGTAGGCGTAGATCAGCTCCTGCCACGACTGCTGCACGAAGGCGATCTCGTCGAAGTCGTTGATCGCGGGATCGCTCATCGCGTCGCCGTTGCCGGCAAGCATGACGACCGGCGACGCGCCGCCGTTGAAGAGCAGCATGTCGTCGCCACCGCCGCCGCCCTTCTGCGCGCGGACGACGACGCTGTCGTGACAGTTGATGTCGGGACGCCCGAAGGAGATGTAGCCGCTCCCGTCGATGACCTTGATCGGGAGCGCCACACCCGTGTAGATGTAGACGCCGCGCTGTGCCGGTGGGGCATTCACCGCGAACGCGACGTGGCCGTATGCGTTCACGTCGCCAATGACCGCCGACGTGAAGGGAAAGGTGCTCGAGCCGATGGACTTGAACGAGTAGTTGAGCGTGTACTGGGCGTTGGCCACGCCGGACGCCGCGAGCGCGGTGACCGCGAGGCCGACGATGCGGCCGTTGAAGGACATGTGCGTGCTCCTGTAGGTGGCGTGCCGTCCCGGGACTTCTCGTTGAAGCCCTGAATCCGGCTCATTGGGGAGAACGGCGGGAGACGATGCCACTCACGGGGCGGTTGCGCGTGCCGGTCGAGGCGTCCGTTCGGGGGGAACGCGCGCTGCGCCGCGGCGAGAGCGGGCGTCACGCGCGGGGAAGCGCCGCCCGGCATCGGATCGCCAGCCACGCTACGGTCGCGCCAGGAAGCGCCGCGCACGCGAAGCCGACGCGCGGCAGCAGCACGCCCGCGAGCACGACGCCGGCCAGGAACGACAGGACGAGGATCGCTCCCCGCCGCGCGACCGCGCGGAGGCGCGAGTCGTCGTCGGGCGTCGAGCGCGGGGCGAGCGCGTCGATCACGTCGAACGTCGCCTGCGTGACGTTTCCGGTCATCACCTGCGTCATCGGACCGCCGCCGATCCGGCGGATCGAGGCGTGGACCGACATCGCCAGCACGCCGGGCAGCGCCACGAACAGTCGGAGCGGCGCCGTCGGCGCGGCATCGCGGCCATCGATCAGGGCCATCCCGGCGGCCGCGAAGATGAAGAGAAGCCCGGTCTCGATCCAGAGCAGCCGGCGCATGGCGCTCGGCCCCGTGCGCGGTGCGAAGCGAGCGACGGCCGCGATGCCTCCGACGAAGATCGCGACCACCGCCAATCGCGGCACGGAATCCATCGGATCGCCGGATGCGAGATCGGCGCCGACCAGGACCATGTCGCCCGTCACGTGCGCAAGGAAGAGCCCGGCGAGGCCGACGAACCCGACGGTGTCGACGAATCCGGCGACCGCCGCCAACAACCAGAGTTGTCGCCATTGTGGTGAGGCGGGAGATCCGGCCGGCGAGGTCGCGATGGTCTTCACGCGCGAATCGTGTCGGCAACGGCGCGTCCGTGCAACCGCTCGCGAGGGCGCAGGAATGCGGCCGCCGAAACTGCATGGCGCCGCGCCTGCACGAATGCGGGGCCCGTGCGAGTCACCGATGGCCGCGCGCCCGTGGCTGACGCTCGCCCGGAGTCGCCGTCGTCGGGAGCGCCCGGCCACCGTGCACGACCAGGCGGTTCGCCTCGACGAGCACGGTGCGCCCCGGCGGTGTCGCCCGTAGCATCGATCTCGCGAGTCGATCGAGGCAGCGTCTCGTCGAGCCAGCCCCCGTCGAGCCAGCCCCCGTCGAGCCAGCGTCTGATCGAGCCAGCGTCTCCGTCAATCAGGGAACCGCAACGACCATGACCTCACCAGCCGCCACGACCTCGTCCGCCAGCGCGACGCGCACGCCCACGCACGCACGCAACGAGCTCGCCCCGATCGTCGACCGGCTCGCCGCGCACTTCGGCGAGGCGCATCGCGCTCGGCTTGCGTCGGGCATCGAGCGCGTCGCGGAGCGATGGAACGCCTCCGACGGCGACGCCGCCGCGATGGAGGCGTTCTGCCGCCAGGGGTTCATCGTCGACCCGGCGCAGCGCACCCGCTTCGTCGATCGGCTCGAGCGTGCGCTCGAGGACGTGCATGGACACCTCTACGAGATGCGACGGTCGCTTCGGTGGTGGAGCGATGTGCAGGTCGAGGACGTGAAGCCCCTCGACGACCTGCTCGCGACGTTCGATCCGGCGCCCGACCTCTCGGAGCAGCTCTACCGCCAGAAGCTGGCGTTCGTTGCGCTCCTGAACCTCGATCGCCCCGACCTGGCCACCATGCTGCGCGACGGCGCGTCGTGGACGACGCGGCGGTGGGCGGAGGCGCGCATCGCGCAGGCGTTCGGCCCGCGCGTGCCGTCGGAGCTCAACGATCTGGCGCGGAGGATCAACCACGAGGCGGGACAGTGGGTGGCGCGGTTCCATGTGCCCGTCGGCGGGCTGGTCGACGAGCGCGGCGGCAAGGTGGTGGGCGATCCCGGCCGGGCGCTCCTCGCCCACTGGCTGGTGCGCGAGGAGATCAAGGCCAACTACGGATCGCAGCCCGGGCGCGGGATCGCGGACGCGCCGGCGGTGGCGCGGCAGCGGGCGCTGGCGTGGGTGATGGGGCGGCACATCGACGGGTCGATCCCGCGCTCGGTGATGGATCGCACGGCACGCGGCGCCTGGAACGCGCAGGCGAACACCGTCGACGGCGCGCCCGCCACCGATTCCGTGGGCCCGGCGCGCTACGAGCACTGGCTGGCCCAGCGCGCCGTCGCGGTCAAGCTCGACGCGCATCATCCCGAGCACCCCACCGCGATGGCCCGCAAGTTCGAGCTTGCCCGCGAGATTCCGCAGGACGAGGTCGAGCGGCTCGTCACCGAGCTGCTCGACGCGCCGGTGCGCCGCGAGCTCGCCGGCCTGATGCGATCGCGGCTTGGTCGTCCGCTCGAGGCGTTCGACATCTACTACGACGACATCGCCGACGCCCGTCCGGCGGCCGAGCTCGACGCCGCGGTGCGCGCCCGCTTCGCCGACGAGAAGGCGTTCCAGGCGATGCTTCCGACGGTGCTCGCCGAGCTCGGCTTCTCCTCGGCCGACGCGAAGTTCATCGGCGAGCGCATCACCGTGCAGGTCTCGCGCGGCTCGGGGCACGCGATGCGCCCGAACCTGCCCGAGTACGGCGCCTGGCTGCGGACGAGCCGGCTCGAGCACGAGCTGGGATGGGACGGGTTCGAGACGGGCATGCACGAGCTCGGGCACACCGTCGAGCAGGTCGTCTCGTGCAACTTCGTGCCGCGGGCGGCGCTGCGCGGCGTGCCCAACACCGCCTGCACCGAGGCGTTCGCGTTCCTCTACCAGTCGCTCGCGAAGCGCGTGCTCGGCCTCGTCGACGAGGCGGCCGAGCAGCGGGCGTTCGCCGTCGACTCGATCCAGACGCTCCTCGCCGCATGCCAGATCGCGGGCCCGTCGCTCCTGGAACTGCGCGTCTGGCGATGGCTCTACGAGAATCCCGACGCATCGCCGGAGTCGCTTCGCGCGGAGACGCTGCGCATCGCCGACGAGCTCTGGGAGCGCTTCTTCCGCCGCGACTTCGGCGCCGATCCGTACCGGTTGCTCGCAGCGTACCAGCACATGATCAACCATCCCCTCTACCTCGCGGACTACACGTTGGGACACATCATCTCGCACCAGATCCGCTCCCACCTGCGTGGACGGGATCTCGCCACCGAGACGCGCCGCATCTGCTCGATCGGCCGCGTCACGCCGGACCTCTGGATGCGCCGCGCCGTCGGCGGGCCCATCTCGGTCGAAGCGATCGTGCGCGACGCCGCCGACGGACTGAAGAAGGTCGGTTGACGCCGCGGCGGAGCCGGGAATTCGGAAGCGTCCGCTGCGCGGACGCGGATTTGCGGGCCACCGCGCGCACCGCGCACGCACACGTGGGACACGGACGCGAGCGCCCGAGCCGCCAACACCGTCCGTAGTCGGACGGCGTCCCCGATTCCTCGTGCGTGAACGCTGAGGAATCTGCGGGCGCATCCCGAGGGGAAGCCGCTGCGCGGCGGAGTTCGGAGTCGGGGACCCCGCTCGACGCACACATCTCCGCTGCCGCGCCGACACAAGACGCCAGCGCGGCAGCGACAGCGAACGCCGTGCAGCGCGGTCCCCGACTCCGCCGCAGGTATTTGCGGGCCACGCACGCACACGTGGGACACCGACGCGAGCGCCCGAGCCGGCAACACCGTCCGTCGTCGGACGGCGTCCCCGACTCCTGATTCCTGATTCCTGATTCCCGGCTCCTGATTCCTGGTTACCGGCCCAACCCGACGCTTGGGCGTGCGGTCCCCATTGACTCGCCGCTGCCGCCGCGTACCATCTCCGTTTCTTCTGCGCCGCCCCGCGCGATCGGTTCGTCGGTGGGGTGGCGTTGGAAGGAGCGAAAGGAGCGGTCCGTTGCCCGATCGAAACGCCGATCCGGACGACGCCCCCTTGCGATAGGCGGCCCTTGGCCTCTCGGCGGGATTCACTCCCTCCAGTGATCGAGAGACCGTCCCGCCGCAAGGCGGGCGCCGCGACCCCGGACGAATCCCAGGTCATCCGCCGTCGGCGCGATCGAGGCGACGGGTGCGACGGGTCCGCCTCGGGAACTTGGCTCTCGCCGTCGACATGCGACGACGGCTTCGGGCCAGCCGAACGACGACAACGACCGGAGTCGGACACGCGACGCAATCGCCGCCGGTTCCGGCTCAGGCTCGCCAGCTTCGGTGACACCGAACGTCCTGGCGAACCGATCCAAGCAAGCCGCCGACACAGCCGGCACCGATCCTCCCTCCGCCGCACGCGGGCGCGGGAACCAGCAGAGCCGGTTTGGCTCGACGAACACCGAAGACACCGCGCCGGCGACGTCCGGCCCAGCTCGCTCCACCTTTCCCCACATCAGCCATGGCCATCGATCTCAAGCTCGTCCGCAACATCGGCATCTGCGCCCACATCGACGCCGGCAAGACCACCGTCACCGAGCGGATCCTCTATTACACGGGCAAGAACTACAAGATGGGCGAGGTGCACGAGGGCACCGCGACGATGGACTTCCTCCAGGACGAGCAGGAGCGCGGCATCACCATCCAGTCGGCGGCGACGAGCTGCCCGTGGTCGGTCGACGGCGTCGACTACAAGATCAACCTGATCGACACGCCGGGCCACGTCGACTTCACCATCGAGGTCGAGCGGTCGCTCCGCGTGCTCGACGGCGCCGTCGCGGTCTTCGACGGCAAGGAAGGCGTCGAGGCGCAGTCCGAGACGGTCTGGCGCCAGGCCGACCGCTACGAAGTGCCCCGCCTGTGCTTCATCAACAAGATGGACAAGCTCGGAGGCAACTTCGAGTTCAGCTTCAACTCGATCAAGCAGCGGCTCGGCGCCAACGGCATCGCCGTGCAGATTCCCATCGGTCAGGGCGACACGTTCCAGGGCGTGATCGATCTCATCGGCATGCGGGCGTACTACTTCCAGTCGGGCGACCTCGGCTCGACCGTCGAGGAGCGCGAGATTCCCGACGACATGAAGGAGATGGCCGAGCTGTGGCGGCACGAGCTCGTCGAGAAGGCGGCCGAGCTCGACGACCACCTGACCGAGAAGTACCTCACCGACGAGAAGTCGATCACCGGACCGGACCTCGTCGCCGCCCTGCGCAAGGGCACGATCGCCCGCAAGTGCTTCCCCGTCTTCTGCGGCTCCGCCCTGAAGTACATCGGCGTCCAGCTCCTGCTCGACGGCGTCATCGCGTACCTGCCGAATCCGACCGAGCGACCGATGGTCGAGGGGATCGATCCGAAGGACAAGGCCCTGAAGCTGACCCGCTCGCACTCGGAGAGCGCGCCCTTCTCGGCGCTCGTCTTCAAGGTCGTCAGCGACATCCACGGCGACCTGACCTACATCCGCGTCTACTCGGGCGTGCTCAAGAAGGGCGAGCGCGTCCTCAACCCGGTCAACAACAAGCGCGAGAACGTCAGCCGCATCTACGAGATGCACGCCAAGGACCGCGAGCCGCTCGAGTCGGTCGGCACCGGCATGATCGTGGCGGTGATCGGCCTCAAGAGCTCGTACACCGGCGACACCCTCTGCGATCCGGACCATCCGATCATCCTCGAGCGCATGGTCTTCCCCGAACCGGTCATCTCGATGTCGATCGAGCCGAACACGGCCGACGACAAGAAGAAGCTCAGCGAGGCGCTCCAGACGATCCGTCGCGAGGATCCGTCCTTCCGCTCCAACTTCAACGACGAGACGGGCGAGACGATCATCTCGGGCATGGGCGAGCTGCACCTGGACATCATCAAGACCAAGCTCGTGCGCGACATGAAGATCGGCGTCAAGGTCGGCAAGCCGCGCGTCTCGTACCGCGAGACGATCGTCGGCACCGCGAAGGACGTGCGCGGCAAGTTCGTGAAGCAGTCCGGCGGCCGCGGCCAGTACGGCGACGCGGTCGTGAGCGTGAGTCCCATCACGCCGGCGCAGGCGGAGGCTGAGGAGCTGGAGATGGTCAACGGCGTCGTCTTCGTCGACAAGATCGCCGGCGGCGTCATCCCGCGCGAGTTCATCCCCTCCGTCGAGTACGGCGTGCGGCAGGCCGCGGCCGCGGGCATCCTCGGCGGCTATCCCATGATCAACGTCAAGGTCGAGCTCGTCTACGGCTCGTACCACGACGTGGACTCGAGCCAGATCGCCTTCGAGCAGGCCGGCGCGCTCGCGTTCCGCGAGGCGTGCATGAAGGCCCGCCCGGCGCTGCTCGAGCCGATCATGAAGCTCGTCGTCACCACGCCGGACGAGTTCTTCGGCAACGTGAGCGGCGACATCGCCAGCCGCCGCGGGCACATCATCGACAGCGAGCTGCGCGGCAACGCGCGGCTCATCACGTGCGAGGTGCCGCTCTCGGAGCTCTTCGGCTACACCACGACGCTTCGCTCGATGACCCAGGGCCGCGCCACGAGCACGATGGAGCCCGCGGAATACCGGCTCATGCCGGATCGGCTCAAGGACGAGGTGTTGACCGAGAAGGTTTGAGTGGCGGAGCGCCGACCCTGCCGACCAGTGCCTTGCCGGCCCGTGCCGAGCATTCGCGGCATGCGCCGCGATGGATCGCGCGGCCCGCTCGAGTCACGGGCGGGGCGAGCGGAAGCCTCGGTCCTTCCCGAGAAGATGCATCCATGCCTACACAGCCTGCACAGCCTGCCCAGCCTGCACACACTTCACGCTCGTCCCTCGGCCGATTCGCCGCATCCTGCGCCGCCGCGGCTGCCGCGCTCGGCGCCGCCTCCGTGGCGTCGGCGGTCGACGTGACGTGTCCGCCGGTGGCGCTCTGGGATGCGCTGCCGCGCGGGTTGCCGTTGAATCCGTGGGACGTCGATGGCCAGGGCATGCCGCTGCCGGCGCTCGGCCAGGGGCAGAACGGGATCCGTCTCCAAGCCAAGTCCGTCGCAAACGGAACGGTCTTCGATCTCGCGTGGCTCGACTACATCGGTGCGTACCAGACGTGGGGCGATGTGGCCGCCGCGTTCATCGTGCCGCAGGTCTACGCCATGTTCGACGGTCGTCGGGTCTGGGCGCACCCCGCGCTGGTCAACGATGCCGTCATCCGGATCGCGCTCGACGGCCCTGGCGGGCCCGCGCTGATCTCCGGACAGACCGGAACCGATGCGTCGTCGTCGATCCTCTTCTCCATCTTCCTGGACGGCGAGAATTCGCCGCCAAGCTGGACCGGTGGCATCAACGAGTCGTTCGAGCTGGTCTTCACGTACGCCCCCGGCGACGAGATCCTGCTGACCACCAACGCCCTGGGCAATGCCGAGATGGATTGGGCGTGGTGGCGCGACGTGCGCATCTCCACCGTGCCGCAGGTCGACCAGACCGGCGACGGCCTCGTCAACGGCGCCGATCTCGGCGTGCTGCTCGTCTCATGGGGTCCGTGCGGCGGCTGCACCGCCGACATCAACTGCGACGGCGTGGTGGACGGCGTCGACCTCGGCGCGCTGCTCGGCGCGTGGTCGGGCTGAGGCGACGCCTCGGGGCGACGGCGCCGCCGACGGCGACGCGAGCGTCCCGAAACGGTCTCTTCGGCGGCCCCGCTCCCGTACAATCGCTTCCCATGCCCGCCGCCGCGCAGGGAAACGCTTCGCGCGAACCACAGTTGTCCCGCGAAGGGCTCTTCTCGCACGAATACGAGGCGGAGCTCGAATCCTGGTTGCAGCAGCGCTTCGGCTACCTGTGCGTCGCCTTCGCGGTGCTCGAGCTGCTTCACGCGGGCTGGTCGCTCCTGTGGATCGTGCTCCTCCGCGAGCACGCGGCGACCGAACGGGCCGTCTACTGGACCGGCCTCGGCGCAAGCCTGATCGGCCTGGCCATCGTCAGCACGTTCCTCGTCCGGAAGCTCCAGCGGCTGGAGACGAGGCCGGAGCTGCTCCGCGCCGTCACGTGGTTGATCCTCACGCTCGGCGGACTGGCGATGCTCGAAGCGGCGGTGGCGCGCTGGTGGGTCGGCGACGAGAGCGTCGGCGTGCTGCGCCGCCTCTTCGTCTGGCACTTCACCGCCTGTCTCGTCCTGCCGTGGCATCCGCGCGAATCGCTGCGACCGATGATCCCGCTGCTGGCGATCTGGGCCATCGGCATGTTGATGGCGGCGCGCGGCGGCGACCTCCTCGCGGCCGCCATTCCGGTCCTCTTCTCCCCGTTGATCCTCGTGCCGGGCATGGCGATCTCGGCGATGCGCCTCTCGTTGCACGGCCGTCGCTTCCACAGCGAGATGGTTGGGCGGCAGTTCGTCCGGCTGCGGAAGGAGCTCTCGCAGGCCCGCACCGTGCACGAGTCGATGTTCCCCGCGCCGCACGACGACGGCTATGTGCGCTTCGACTACGCCTACGACCCGGCGCGCGACGTCGGCGGCGACTTCATCCACCTGCACGTCGGACCGACGGGCATCACCTCGGTCACGCTCATCGACGTCACCGGCCACGGCATCGCGGCGGCGCTCACGGTGAACCGGCTCTCGGGCGAGCTGGAGCGCATCCGGGCGGAGAACCCGCGCATCCAGCCGGCCGAGATCCTCATGCTGCTGAACCGCTACGTGCACCTCACGCTGGCGCGGCACACGGTCTACGCCACCGCGGTGGCCTTCGACATCGATCCCTACGTCGGCCTGCTGCGCTTCGCCAACGGCGGCCATCCGCAACTGCTCGTGCGGCGCGCCGCGGGCAGCGTGCAGATGCTCGACTCGACCGGCATGATGCTCGGCGCCATCGGCGACGACGCCTACGAGTGCGAGCAGATCGACGTCGAGCTCGGCGAGGGCGACACGGTGATCGCCCTCACCGATGGCGCCTTCGAGGCGGTCAACCGGCGCGGCGAGCAGCTTGGCATGGAACGGCTCGCCGACGTGCTGCGCCGCAATCCGGCGCCCGGCAATTGGCCGCAATTCCTCGCGTCGCTCGTCGAGCGCCACCACGGCGGCCGTTCGCAGGACGACGTGCTCATCGCCGCCGTCACGCTCCTGCGGCTGCGCTCGGGAACGGCGCGGCCGACGGCGACCACCGTCTACGCCGGGGCGGGGGCGCCGAGGTGACCGGCGAGGTGCGCGTTCCGGCGATGGTCGGGACGAGGACGCCGCTCGGCACGATCCCGATGACCACCATGACTTCCGCCGCGACCGACGCCCATTGGCTGCGCCGCGCCGCACGACTCGCCTGGCGCGGACACGGGGGCGCGGAGCCCAACCCGCTCGTGGGGTGTGTGATCGTCGGCGTGGAGGGTTCGGAGATCGGCGCGGGGCCGTTGGCGCCGGGCGCGACGGCGGGCGTCGTCTCGCGCGCGGCCGCCGCAGCCGTCACCGACGTCGATCCACTCGTCGGCGCTGGCTTCCATCGCCGATGCGGCGGCCCGCACGCGGAACGCGAGGCGATCGCGGACGCGCTTCCGTCGCGGCGGGTGCAGCCTGCGTCCGACGGGGCGCCCGACCCCGCGACTCCGTGGCACGATGTACGTGACGCTCGAGCCGTGCAACGGGCAGGGACGGACCGGCCCGTGCACCGAGGCGATCATCGAGAGCGGCATCGGGCGGGTCGTGATCGCGCAGCGCGACCCGCACGCGAAGGGGCGCGGAGGCGTCGAGCGCCTGCGCGCCGCGGGTGTGCGCGTGGAGATCGTCGAGGAACCCATGGCGATCGCGGTGGGGGCGCCCTTCGTGCATCGAATCGAGACGGGGCTTCCCTGGGTCGTCGCGAAGTGGGCGCAGACGATCGACGGCTGCATCGCGACGCGCACCGGTTCCAGCAAGTGGATCTCCGGCGTGCGCAGCCGCGCCATGGTGCACCGCGAGCGCGGGCGCGTCGATGCGATCCTGACGGGCATCGGCACCGTGCTCGCCGACGATCCCCGGCTCACCGCCCGCGACGTGCGCGTGCGCCGCGTCGCCCGGCGCGTCGTCGTCGACCGCGATCTGGGACTGCTCGACGCCCACGGTGGATCGCCGGCGCTCCTCGCCACGCTCGACGTGGCGCCCCTCACCGTGGCGTGTCGCGAGGCGCTCGCCCGGCCGGATTCATCGATGGCGATCGCGCTGCGCCGCCGTGGTGTCGAGGTCGTGGGGCTTCCGTTCATAGGCGACGGTGCCGCGGACGATGGTGCCGCGGACGATACCGCCACGAACGCCGCGCCCAGCGACCGTCGTCTGGCGCTCGCACCGCTTCTTCGTCACCTCGTCGGGCATCACTCGGTCGCGACCCTCCTCGTCGAGGCGGGTCCGGGGCTGCTCGGCTCGCTCTTCGATCAAGGCCTCGTGAACGAAGCGTGGGTCTTCACGGCGCCGAGCGTGCTCGGCGATCCCGATGCGCCGCGGGCGGTGGGTGGTCGCGTGGCGCCGGAGCTCGTCGATGGCCTCGCTCTGCGGCTCGTCGATCTTCGCCGCCGAGGCGAGGATGTCATGACGCGCTGGCGGGTCGTTCAGGGTTCGCGGCCGCTTCGCGATGGAGGGCTTGGCCACGGCTGATGAGGATGGCGCGAGCGTCAACCGCGACGCATCTCGCACGCCATCGGCGTCGTTCGCGCCAAGGCGCGTGTGCGGCGCCGCCGCCGCAACGCGATCGAGACGGCTTCTCCTACGGCGTCGCGCCGCCAAAGAGGCCGGCAAACCGCTCGGCAAGTGGCCAATACTGTGCCTCAAGCGCCCCGCGCCGCTTCAGTTCCACGATGATCCGTGCGCCTTCGACGAGCGCTGCCTCGTCGTTCGCGGTCTGTCCGCGCTGAATGAGCGCAATCGCAAGCTCGCGCTGCACGATCGCACCGGTCGGATCGGACTCGGCGACGCGCCGCCGAACGTCGATCGCCCGGTCGATCCAGCGAAGGGACTCGACCCCGGCACAGGTTGTCGCCATCCGCTCGAAGCTCACGGCAAGGTCCCTTTGGTAGTCGGCGCGTCCTGGCTCGGCTGCGGCGAGGCGTTCGATGATGTCGAGTGCTCGCCGGAAGGATGCGCGAGCCTGCTCTCCAAGTCCGAGGGCGGTGTACAGGTCGCCCATCTTGATGTGCGAGACGGAGAGGTCCCTCTGGTAGTCGGGCGCGTCCTGGCTCGGCCGCTGCGAGGCGTTCGCGGATGTCGTGTGCTCGCTGGAAGGATGCGCGAGCTCTGCTCTCCAAGTCCGAGGGCGCTGTACAGGTCGCCCATCTTGTTGTGCGAGACGGAGAGGTCCCTCTGGTAGTCGGCGCGTCCTGCTCGGCTGCGGCGAGGCGTTCGCGGATGTCGAGTGCTCGCTGGAAGGAGGCGCGAGCCTGCTCTCCAAGTCCGAGGAGCGCGGTACAGGTCGCCCATCCTGTCGTGTGAGACGGAGAGTTCCCTCTGATAGTCGGGCGCGTCGTGGCTCGGCTGCGGCGAGGCGTTCGAAGATCTCGAGCGGCTCGCTGGAAGGATGTGCGAGCCTGCTCTCCAAGTCCGAGGGCGGCGCTGTACAGGTCGCCCATCCTGTTGTGTGAGACGGAGAGGTCCCTCTGGTAGTCGGCGCGTCCTGGCTCGGCTGCGGCGAGGCGTTCGCGGGTGTCGAGTGCTCGCTGGAAGGATGTGCGAGCCTGCTCTCCAAGTCCGAGGGCGCTGTACAGGTCGCCCATCTTGTTGTGTGAGACGGATAGGTCCCTCTGGTAGTCGGCGCGTCCTGGCTCGGCAGCGGCGAGGCGTTCGATGATGTCGAGGGATCTCTGGAAGGAGGCGCGAGCCTGCTCTCCAAGTCCGAGGGCGCTGTACAGGTCGCCCATCTTGTTGTGTGAGACGGAGAGGTCCCTCTGGCAGTCGGCGCGCGCCGGATGCGCCGCTGCACGTGCAGTCCACACATGATGCAATTGCTCGTATCTCTTCTTCGCGCGATCGATTTCTCCCAGTGCGAGGTGGGCCCGTCCTTCGGCATCAGCGAGGGCGCCGAAGCTGGGATGGTCGGTCGGCAGGGTTTCGAGGACCTCCGAGGCAAGCGCGGCGACGGAGATCATGCTGTTGCCCTTCGCGAAGAGGTCGCAGAGCAACTCGGCCAAGCCACCCGCCGCATCGAAGTCGCG
Source organism: Phycisphaerales bacterium (assembly GCA_046350555.1). Classification (GTDB taxonomy): domain Bacteria; phylum Planctomycetota; class Phycisphaerae; order Phycisphaerales; family SM1A02; genus JAXMAF01. The sequence continues at coordinate 202,397 of JAXMAF010000009.1, read as the reverse complement.
TCCCGCGAGGAAGTTCTTCACCGCCTCGATTGCGTCGTCGATCGACCCGACACCTTGCTGAACGAGGCTCAATCGATATCGCCCCGCGCGAGCGTGTCGCTCGCGGTGTTCCGCGCTGTCCACCAGCGCCGCCAACCCCTGCGCCGTCCAGCGATGAATCCACGCGGCGCGCGGCATCGCCGGCTGGCGGTAGACAAGTGACATCGCCTCCAGACGATCGAGCGCCGCGTCGATGCGCGTCACGTCCTCGGGCGCGGCGCCGTCCGCGAGCATGTGCGCGACACCATCGGCGGTCACGGGCAGGTTCGAGACGGACGCCTGGAGCAAGACCTCGTCGATGCCTGCGCGGCGCGCCGAATCGAGCAGGTCGCCGAGGAAGACGTCGCGGGCACCGAGAAGGATCGTCTGTCGCGCCGCCTCGGTCAGCGTGGGCGTCGTGTCGTCGAGGGCCACGCCCTCCCTCGCGGCGACCTCGCGGAGTTTCTCGGTGACGTGTTCGAGGCGGCCGGTGCCGCCGCGCACGATCGCGTCGAGGAACTCGAGCATTCGCGGATGGTTGCCGATGGTTCGCAGGATCGGGACGAGTTCGGCACGGGCGATCGCGCTCAACCCCGGCAGGCGAATGAGGAGCTTCCGAACCTCGGCATCGGTGAGCGGGCCGACATGGATGGTCGCGAGCCGGCTGGCGATGACCGGTGTCGCGGGCGGCAGCGGATGACGGCTGGTGATCAGCAGTCGACCGCGCTTCGCGGCGGCGACGAGCGCGGCGATCACGGCCGCGATGTCCTCGGTCACGAAGGCCGAGCCATCGATGGTCAGGTTCTGCTCGAAGTCATCCAGGACGAGGACGACAGGATGCTCGGCGAGGGCCTTCTCGACAAGCTTCAGTCGAACGCGCTCGTCGATGGTGGGACGCGTGAGCAGCGCGGCGAGGTCTCGCAGCGCCGGCTTCTCGGTCATCGCCGTGGCCATCGCCGTCGTCACCGACCCAAGCTCCCAGCGGCCGCGATGGGCCGCGACCGCGAAACCATCCTCGACCAGCCGGCGCATCGCGCGGCCCGCGATCGTGCTCTTGCCGACACCCCCGATGCCGGCGATCACCACACCTGCCCGGCGCTGCTGGTCGCGGAGCGCTCGCAGCGTCTCGCGCATCTCGCGGCGGCGGCCGATGAGATCGTCCAGGTCGAGTTGCGGGACGGGCCCTGCGAGTTCCTGCACCGGCCGCACACGAAGTGGCTCGCGGTCGGGTCCGAAGTTCGCGAGGGGCGCTTCGATTCCGGCGACAAACAGGGCCGCGGTGGCGTATTCGGGCAGCGCCCAATCGACGTCGCCGCCGATGCCCGCCGCGCCGGCGGTTCCGCGCGCGAGGCGTTGGCGTCGCGCCTGTTCGAGCGCCCGCCGCGCCTGCGCGAGGGCTTCGCTCGCGAGCACTCCCTCCGTCGCGGCCATGCGCTCGAAGAACTCCCGCGCCAGCTCGCTGCCATAGCGATCGCTGACCGCGCCTTGCATGGCCAGGACCGCCGGAACGCCGCCGCGCAGCAGTTGCTCGGCCACGCTCGCCGCGCGAACCGAATCGGTCGATGCGCCGGAATGGCACGCGCTGAGGAAGACCATCGGAAGCAGTCGTCCCGCGGCGCGGAACGCCGCGAGAAGCTCGTCCGCCGTCGCCATCACCGGCCGGCCGTCCTCGTCATCGAGCTCGAGCACTTCGCCGTTGCCATGACAGGTCAGGTGCAGGATGTGGAACTGGTCGCGGCGAAGCGCCTCGCCGATCACCGTGGGCTCACTCGCCTCCAGCACGCGAACCTGGACGTTCTCCAGCCGCTGCGCCGGTTCGACCCCGTCGAGGATGTTGGAGAGCTCGCGCTCGTGGTCGAGCACCGACGATCTCGTCGTTCCCTCGTCGGGAGCACCGACCGCGACGAGGATCTTGAGCGGCCCAGCGAGCGCGTCGGACCACGTCCACGCGAGACCGGGCGGGCGGCGGACCATCGTCACGCCCGGATGCTCGACGATGAGGGCGCCGCCGGGTTCGCGCATCGCCTCGAAGGGCAGCGAAAGAAGCTCGGGATCGCTCGACTCGACGACGAACGCCACCAACGACCCGGGACGCGCCGCATCGTTGGCGAGCAGCGCGGCGACGGCCCCGCCGGCATCGCCCGGGAGGCAGAACGCAGCCAGCGCACTTCCCAAGCGGACCATCGACGCCTCGCGCGCCGTTCGCGCAGTGGCGAGCGCCGCGCGGTGGCCGGGCGTCGCGGCCGAGGGAAGGTCGGCAAGGAGGGTGGCAAAGTCGCGGCATCCTTGCGCGAGATCGTCGGGAATCCGCGTGTGGGTCGCCTTCGCGATCGTCTCGCCGTCGATCTCGACCTGCACATCGATGGCGTTGGTTGAAGCACTCGCTCGCGACAGGCTGATCCGAACGTCGTGTCGCAGGGACGGCCCCGACAAACCGCTCGTCGAACCGGCCGGCGCACGGGTCGACGAACCGAGCGGCGGCTTCACGCGCCGGTGGTGGATGGCATCGTGGATTCGATCGATCTCCTCGATGCGAACCCGCGCGAGCGGCTTGACGAGGGGCGGGATCTTCGCGTCGTCGCCGACAATCACGGGGATCAGGACCTTGCCTTCCTCCACGCGGGCATGGAAGAGCGCGTTGATCTCGGCCTTGACCCAGCGTCCTTGATCGGTGTTCCTCGAGAAGACGAGCAGGCCGACGTCGCACTTCGCAAGTCCGTTGTTCATCTTCTCCACGATGTCATCGCCGGGACCGACCTCGTAGCCGTCATACCACGCGTCGACGCCGCGGGCGATCAGCGCGTTGACCAGTGGCTCGACGACGGGCTTGTCGGCCCAAGCGTGACTCACGAAGACCCTTTTCGGCGCGACTGACTCGCTCAAAGAACCCGCCCCCTCTGTTCGGCCATCATTGCACACCACCGAGCATCGCCTCGATCTTCGCGATCCACGGCTCATGCGTCGGCGGCAGTCGATTCTCTCCCTTGAGCGCGTGCAGGATCGCCAGCGCACGGCGCAACTCGCCGACACCCTCACGACCGCGCAATTGCGCAACCGTCATCAGCGACGAGACAAGGTCAATCTGGTAGTCGGCACGCAACGGCTCCGCCGCCGCAAGCCGCTCGGCGATGCCAAGATCCTTCTGGAAAAACCGGAGTGCATCCGCCTTGTTCTCTTCGCCGACGTGTAGGAATCCCATGCGCTGGTACGAGCACGACAGGTCCCTCTGGTAGTCAACGCGTCCTGGCTCGGCCGCGGCGAGGCGTTCGAAGATGTCGAGGGATCGCTGGAAGGAGGCGCGAGCCTGCGTCCAAGTCCGAGGGCGTTGTACAGGTCGCCCATCCTGCTGTGTGAGACGGCGAGGTCCCTCTGGTAGTCGGCGCGTCCAGCTCGGCTGCGGCGAGGCGTTCGATGATGTCGAGCGCTCGCTGGAAGAAGCGCGCTCGCTCCAAGTCCGAGGAGCGCGGTACAGGTCGCCCATCTTGATGTGTGAGACGGAGAGGTCCCTCTGGTAGTCGGCGCGTCCTGGCTCGGCTGCGGCGAGGCGTTCGATGATGTCGAGCGCTCGCTGGAAGGAGGCGCGAGCCTGCTCTCCAAGTCCGAGGGCGCGGTACAGGTCGCCCATCTTGTTGTGTGAGACGGAGAGGTCCCTCTGGTAGTCGGCGCGTCCCGGCTCGGCTGCGGCGAGGCGTTCGCGGATGTCGAGGGATCGCTGGAAGGATGCGCGAGCCTGCTCTCCAAGCCCGAGGGCGCTGTACAGGTCGCCCATCTTGTTGTGTGAGACGGAGAGGTCCCTCTGGTAGTCGGCGCGTCCCGGCTCGGCTGCGGCGAGGGGTTCGATGATGTCGAGCGATCGCTGGAAGGAGGCGCGAGCCTGCTCTCCAAGTCCGAGGGCGCTGTACAGGTCGCCCATCCTGTTGTGTGAGACGGAGAGGTCCCTCTGGTAGTCGGCGCGTCCCGGCTCGGCTGCGGCGAGGCGTTCGCTGATGTCGAGGGATCGCTGGAAGGAGGCGCGAGCCTGCTCTCCAAGTCCGAGGGCGCGGTACAGGTCGCCCATGCGCTCGTGTGAGACGGCGAGGTCCCTCTGGTAGTCGGCGCGTCCCGGCTCGGCTGCGGCGAGGCGTTCGGCGATGTCAAGATCGCGTTGGTAGTGGGCGCGAGCCTGCTCTCCAAGTCCGAGGGCGCTGTACAGGTCGCCCATCCTGTTGTGTGAGACGGAGAGGTCCCTCTGGTAGTCGGCGCGTCCTGGCTCGGCTGCGGCGAGGCGTTCGCTGATGTCGAGTGCTCGCTGGAAGGAGCGCGGCCTGCTCTCCAAGTCCGAGGGCGCGGTACAGGTGGCCCATCTTGTTGTGTGAGACGGAGAGGTCCCTCTGGTAGTCGGCGCGTCCTGGCTCGGCTGCGGCGAGGCGTTCGGCGATGTCAAGATCGCGTTGGTAGTGGGCGCGAGCCTGCTCTCCAAGTCCGAGGGCGCTGTACAGGTCGCCCATGCGCTCGTGGGAGACGGCGAGGTCCCTCTGGTAGTCGGCGCGTGCCGGATGCGCCGCTGCACGTGCAGTCCACACATGATGCAACTGCTCGTATCTCTTCTTTGCGCGATCGATTTCTCCCAGTGCGAGGTGGGCCCGTCCTTCGGCATCAGCGAGGACGCCGAAGCTGGGATGGTCGGTCGGAAGGGTCTCGAGAACCTCCGACGCGAGGGCGGCGGCAGCGGCGGTTTGGCGGAGTCTGGTCAGTGCTTCGCAGGTCGCTTCGGCGATATCCGCCGCGCTGTCGAAGTCGCGGCCGGTGAGATGGTTGCGGATTGCTTCGATGCCGTCGTCCAGCGCGTGCGTTTCGTTCTCGATGCGCCACCGGCGATAGCGCCCGGCGCGGTTGTGCCGCTCGAGATGTCCTGCCGCATCGGTGAGACGGGCGAGTCCTTCGGCAGTCCAGCGGTGAACCCAGCCGATCTCTTCGCCGAAACGGAAGAGGAGTGACAGTTCGTCGAGGCGGGCGAGCGCGCTCACGATGTGGCCAATCTGCGATGGCGTTGGTGTGCCGGACCCGCCGGCGAGCATCCGGGCCAGCCCTGAAGCCGTCACCGGAAGATTCGAGACCGACGCCTGTAGCAAGAGCTCGTCGATTCCCTCGGCGCGGGCGATCGCCAGCAATTCGTCGAGGAAGACATCGCGAGCGCCGAGCAGGACGGCCTTCTGCACGCCCTCGTCGAGCGTTGCGGCGCTGCCTGACGTGTTGGCGCCAGCCTTCTCGAGTGTCGCCTTGAGCTTCGTTGTCACATGCGGAAGTCGGCCCTTTCCACCGCGCAGGAGGGCGTCCACGAACTCGAGCATGCGCGGGTGACCGCCGATGGCGCGAAGCACCTCGGCGAGTTCGCTGAAGGGGCGGTCCTTCAGCGCAGGAAGGCGACGAAAGAGCTTGCGCGTCTCGGCAGGGCTCAATGGCGGGATCGGAATGTGCCGAAGGTGAGCGTCGAAGCCCGGAACGGGATGGCGGCACGTGACGAGCAGCCGACCTCGCCGCAGGGACTGGACGAGGCGTTCGAGATACGCAGGAAGCGACGGATCGAGGAACGTTCCGCCGCCGAGGGCGAGGTTCTGTTCGAAGTCGTCGAGCACCAGCGCGATGGGGTGCTCCGCCAGGACATCGATCAGAAGCCGGGTCCGGACTTCGTCGCGAAGCTGGGGATCGGCCAGGAGCGCGCCGTCGCGCTGCATCGCAGGAACGCCCGATCGCTCCATGGCGGTGCCGACGGCGCCTGCGATTCGACCCAGGTCCCACCGGCCGACGTGCGCCGGCACCAGGAAACCGCTCTCGACCAGCCGGCGCATCGCGCGCCCCGCGACGGCGCTCTTGCCGACGCCGCCGATGCCGGTCAGCACCACGCCAACCGACGGGTCGGGGATCCCGTCGGCCACGTTCGTGCCGCGCAGCGTGCGGAGCGTCCCGCGAAGCTCCTTGCGACGGCCGATGAGATCGTCCATGTCGAGCTGCGGAACGGGGCCGCCGAAGTGATGCACCGTTCGCGCTCGCAGCGGCGCCTTGTCGAGACCGAAGTCGGCGAGGGGCTTCTCTTCCCCGGCGATGAAGAGCGTCGCGGTGGCGTATTCCGGCTGCGTCTCGTGTGTCGGTGCGCCGCGCCGGATCGCCTCGGCGCGTTGGCGTTCGAGCACCTTGCGCGCCGTGGCCAGCGCCCGGCTGGCCATGGGTCGCTCCGTGGCGACGACGACGAGCTGGGCGAAGAACTCCCGCGCGATGGCGGTCGCGTATCCGTCGCTCACCGCCGCCTGCATCGCCAGCACGGCGGGCACGCCGGCACGCAGCAGTTCCTCGGCGAAACTGGCCGTCTGACCCGCTGCGACGCCGGTGTGACAGGCGTTGAGCAGCACCAGCGGAAGCGGTCGATGCGACTCCCGCACCGGTCGCATCAGGTCCGTCGACGTGGTCAGGACCGCCTCGCCATCCTCGTTCTCGAGCTCGAGCTTGCCCGGCATGCCGTGGCACGAGAGATGGAGCACGTGGTACGCGTCGTGCGCCAGCGCCGCGCCGATCTCGTCCGGACTGCCGACCTCCAGAAAGCGGACATCGACGTTCTCATGTCCCCGTTCACCCTCGACCGCATCGAGGATGTTGTTCAGCTCGCGCTCGTGGTCGAGCACCACCGAGGTCGTGTTCCCTTCATCCGGTGCGCCGACCGCGACGAGGATCTTGAGCGGCCCCGCGAGCGCCACGTGCGGCGGCGGCTTGGTGCCCAGCGGCCGACGGAAGATGACGACCGCGGGCTCGGTCGCGAGCAGTCGCCCCGCGGGCAGGCCGTCGACCGGAAGGCGAAGCGCTTCGAAGGGGAGGCCGAGAAGTTCTGGATCGCTCGCGTCGAAGACGACCTCGATCGTCGTCCCCACCTGCTTGCCAGCGCCATCGAGAAGCTCCACGAGCTGCTCGGTTGCGTCGCGCGACAGGCACGCGTCGCAGAGTGCGGTGCCCAGCTGGACCAACGAGCGTTCCTGCGCCGCGTGCTCCGCCTGCTGCGGACTGCGGCGCACGCCATGGTGGAAGCCGGCGAGGAACGCGCCGCGCGCCGCGATCAGCGCGGAGGTGAGTCGAGCGGGCGTCGGCGCGCCGCAGGAGCGTCCGTCGAGCTCGACGGCGACCGTGAAGCCGTCGCCCTGCGCCCGCTCGAGCACGAAGCGAACGCGGTGCACGCGACTCGTCGGACGCGACCCCAGCGGCGGGGGCGCGCCGCGATGCTCGATCGCCTCGATGATCGCATCGACCTGATCGATGCCCCGCCGCGCAAGGGGCCGCAGCAGCGGCGGGATGTACGGCGTGTCGTCGGCGGCAACGGGAATGAGCGGCTTGCCCTCGGCGACCCGGGCGTACGTGAGGTAGCTCACCCCGGCGCTGGCCCAGCCCGTCTCACGGGAGTGCTTCGAGAAGACGGCGATCGCGACGTCGCACCTCTCCAACCCCTCGTTCATCCGCGCGACGATGTCGTCGCCCGGCTTGACCTCGAAGAGATCGAACCACGCGTCGATCCCGCTGGCTCGAAGGGCCTCGACGAGCGCGAGCACCGCCGCCTGGTCGGCCCAGACGTAGCTGACGAAGACCTTCCTGGGCGTGCCGTTCGCCGGTCTCTCTGGCATGGGGCCTCCCGCGGGCGTCCGGCGCACCCCGCCGTCCGACCGATTCTCCTCCAAGGAAAGACGGAGGACAACTCGGCGCCGTGACGTGTGGCGAGCGGATGCCCCGGCCTGTCAGGCGCGTACCGGTCGATTCCCGCGCCCCGCCAAGAGCACAGTCGCGCCCGCGACGACACGGTGGGCATGGCGTCGAACGGTCGAACGCATGGAGACCTGCCGAAGCCCGTGTCAGCTCTCCAACAGCAGCTTGCTCGGCTTGAGCGCTCGCTGCGCCCAGTCGGCGCCGAAGCCCTCGGTGAGCGAGTACCTGATGTAGTCGACGGCTTCGGCGGGATCGTCGGTGACGTGGAGAAGGTGCACGTCCTCGCGGTCGATCGTTCCCTCGCGCACGAGGCGCTCGGTGATGAACTCGAGCATCGGGGCCCAGTAGTCGCGGCCCATCACCACCATCGGAAACGACTGGATCTTGCGCGTCTGGATGAGCACGAGCGTCTCGAAGATCTCGTCGAGCGTGCCGAAGCCGCCGGGCAGCGTGACGAACGCCACCGAGTACTTCACCAGCATCACCTTGCGCACGAAGAAGTAGCGGAACTCGACGAAGCGGTCGAGGTATGGATTCGGCTTCTGTTCCATCGGCAGCTCGATGTTGCAGCCGATCGACGTGCCACCGCCTTCCTTCGCGCCGCGGTTGGCGGCCTCCATGATGCCCGGTCCGCCGCCGGTGAGGATCGTGAAGCCGGCCTCCGCGAGTCCGCGGCCGACGGTGCGGGCCTTCGCGTAGTAGGGATGCTCCTCGGTGAAGCGGGCGCTGCCGAAGACCGTCACGCACGGACCGACGAAGTGCAGCCGGCGGAACCCGCGCAGGAACTCGCTGGTGATGCGGAAGAGCCGCATCAACTCCTCGGTTCGCGAACGCGGTCCTTCGAGCAGGCGCTCGTCGGCGTTGGTGCGAGGACGCTTGCCCCACTCGGATGTCGGCGGCAGTTCGGGGGGCGGTGTGACGTGGGTGGTCATGGGTGCGATGGTGGTGGGGAGTCGACGGGGCGCGCGATCGTCGCGCCATAGGCCGCAGGCGTCAGGTCGGGGCCCTGCGCGACGGGAAAGAGACGGGCCACGCCATCGCCCGCGTCGAGGGCGCAGTTGGCCCGCGCGCCGTCGATGGCGATGTCGATCCCGGCGAGCGAGGCGCCGTCGAAGCCGCGCAGCTCGATTCGTCCGACGATGCGGTCGCGCGGCAGCGGTTGGAGCACGATCGATCCGGCCCGCGCCATGGTGAGTCGGCGAAGGAGCTCCTCCACGGCCTTCGTCGGGACCGTCGCGTTCGCGTCTTCCACGCACGTCCATCGGTCGAGGTCGCGGGCGAGCGTGAACGAACCTGCCGGGCCCGAGAGCCGGATCGACCTGACGTCGGCCGCGGCGATCCCGGTCGCGGTCGGATCGACGAGAAGCGCCGGGTTCGGGAAGAGGGCCTTCAGCATCGCCGCGTCGAGGCGCAGGAGCGTCGGATGCCCGTCGAGCAGGCCGAAGCGATCGCTGCCGCCGACGGCCACCGGCGCGCCGACGAAGAGCGTGCGCACCGCCTGAGGCGCGGGTTCGCTCGCCGATCCACGCGACGCGTCCTGCGCCATGGTGAATCGACCAACCGGCGTGGCGAGTCCGAACTTCGCAAGGGTCGTCTCGGATTCATCGGCGAGATCCTCGAGGAACCCGGCGCACTCGCTGCGAGCGATCGCATCGAGGTACGACGCGACGGCGGCCTGGTCGGCGCGCGTCGCGACCGGCGCTTCCATCGTCCAGCGCGGGCCGCGCCGCACGAGGCGCATCCGCGTGCCGCCCCCTTCGAACTCGAGTCGTTGCGTCTCTGCGCCCGCCTGGTCGAGGAGCGAGCGCAGCCGCCACTGCGAAGGATCCCGGCGCAGGATGGCGTCGTGAAGTTCCTGGCCGACCACCGCGACGCCGGCGGTTGGCAGCGCGGTCGACGGCACCGCGGTGCCGTGTCCCGACTCGACGAGCTGCACGAATGCGCGGCCCGCGACGCCCGGCCGGCCCAGGCGAAGCGTCGTCCCGCCTTCGGCGCCGGAGAAGGTCACGACCGCCTCGGGCGGATCCAGTCCGAGCGCGGCGAGCGAAGTCGACCCGGAGAGCCCGGCGCGCCCGCCGGAGCCGCCGACCTCGGGTTGCTCCGGCGCGACGGCGCGGCTCACGCGAAGGGCGCCGGCCGCCTCGAGCGCCGCGTTGACGAGGAAGGGATCGACGGCGAGCCCCGACGGCTCGCGCTCGATCCAGCCGTCGCCCTCGCGCACGAGCCGCAGCGTTGGATGGCCCGGTCGCGCGATCGTGATGGCGTCGACGCGATCGGGCTTCCAGTGCCGCTCGTCGAGCAACGGGCGCAGCGCCGTCGGCGCGACGTTCGGGGCCCGGCTCGCCACCAGCACCGAGACGGCGAGCGCCGCGAGCGCGAGGCCGCACAGCGCGAGCGTGACGCGCCAGCTCATGCGCGCCTCCGGGCGACGCCGACGAGAGCGCCGATGGCGAGCGTGGCGAGCGGAAGGACGCCGATGGCGATGGCGCCCCAGACGGCGCGCGCGGCGTCGTCGATGTTGGCGAGGTGGGTGGCCGCGGCCGCGGTCGGACTCGTCGCGATCTCGTCGTCGCGCCCGGCGAGCCAGTCGACGCATGCCAGCAAGAGCTCGCGATTGCCCGGATTCGTCGCCACCGGGCGGCCGCCGATCGACTCGTTCTCGTCGAGCACCGAACTCAACAACCATCCGCCCGAACCGACCAGGACCGCGCGCTGCGCGTGCGCCGCGTCCGACGGCGCGGCGCCGCCCGAAGCGGCGCCGTTCGACGACCCCGGCGCGCCCCGTGGCGACAGTGGACGCGCCGAGCCGGGTCGCGGGCCGGCCTGGCGATCGTCGATCCGTCGCTCGATGGCGACCGCCACTGGCGCGGGCGCGGTCAGGGCGCGTCCTTCGGGCGGCGCCGATCGCGGTCGATCCTGCGTGCGCCAATCCGTCTCGATCCAGCGTGTCGGCGCCGGGTCGATCGCGGCGAGCACGACGGCGCCGGCGGCCGCCTCGTCGACGATGATCGGCGTCGGGTGGGTGAGGACGATCGCCTCGCCGGCGAGCGCCGACGAGATCGGGTGGCCGGCGTCGCGCGGTTCGATGCGCTGCCACGGCCGCGATACGCCGCGACCGGGACCGATGCGGTCGAACTCGAAGACGACACGGCCCGTCTCGACGCGCAGGCCGAGCGCGGCGAGCAGCCCGCTCCACGGATCGTCCTGCCGGAAGAGCGGCCGCACGCTGCGCCCGACCGTCACGAGGACGGGTTCGCCCTCGTCGACGAGCCGGCGCGCACGCTCCAGCAGGAGGCGCTCGCTTGGCGAGATCTCCGTGCCGTGCCGCACCTGCGGTGGCACGACGATCCAGACGACCGGCTGGCCGTTCGCCGGCGCGGGCCGCGCGCTGTCGCCGGGCAGCCACTCGCGCACGTCGCAGCGCGCCTGGCGCAGGGCGTCGGCGGCGCCGACGAGGTCGTTGCGGTCCTCGGCGGTGCGCAGGAGCGAGTGATCCTCGGCGTGCACGAGCACGACCATCGGTGGCGGGCGCAGGAGCGACCGGCTCGCCGCGGCGCTCGCCTGCTCGCCCCGGAAGCGCCGCTCGACGCGAAGCCCCGCCTCGTCGCGCGGCGCCGCGGGGAGCAGTTGCCACGAGGGCACGACGGCGACGCCCCGTGGCCCCTGCACGATCGCCGCCTCGCCGACGCCGAGCTGGCGACCGATCTCGGCCAGCTCGAGCCGCGGCAGGCGCGCCAGCCGATCCTTCGACGTGGCCAGTCGCTGGGCGAGCGCCTCGAACGCGCCGCGAGCGCGCGTCGCGTACGCGCGCACGGGCTCGGCCAGCGCGACCGGTGCATTCGGGGACGACGGCGGCGCCGCCGTCGCGGACGGCCCGGCGGAGGCCGGCGCGCCCCAGCGGCCGAGCGCCGTCGCCGCGGCGTCGAGCTGCTCGGACCAGTGGGCATGGTTCGCCACGAGCAGGCTTCGCGCGGACTCGTCGTCGGCGACCGGCTGCTGCGGCGTCGTCGAGCGCGCCCGGCGCACGCCGTCGACGAACTCGTCGCCGTGCTCGACGAGCTGGGCCAGACCGGAGCGCAGCGACGCCACCTGTCGATCGATGGCGTCGTCGCCGCTTGCGGGCAGCGCGGCGAGCGCCGCGGCCTGCGCGCGCGCGAACGAGACGAGCTCGGTGAACGCCGCGTCGCCGTCGTCGAGGGCGGCGCGGAAGGCGCGCAGGCGCTCGTCGTCTGCGCCGGACTGGAGCGACATCACCAGCGCCTCCCAGGCGCCGAGCTGCGCCGGATCGGTTGGATCGATCCGCGCGGTGTGCACGGCGCGGTTCGCCTCGCCGAGGCGGCGCAGGACCTCGTCGATCTGGCGGCGCGTCGCGTCGTCGGCGGCCGCGTCGGGGAGCACGACGGTGATGCGCCACTCGCCGTCGAGCGACGCGAGCAACTGCCTCGTGGGCGCGCTCAGCGCGAAGGCGCGCGTGCGCGTGGCGTCGATGCGCACGCGAAGGGCCGGCCTTCCGAGGAGGAAGACCGCCGCGCCGGCGATGATCGCCGAGGCGGCGACCCGCAGCACGGTCTGCGCCCGCGCGCTCATTCGATCCTCCGGGCGCGCACGCACCATGTGGCGCCGATCAGCGCCGCGGTGCAGAGCAGCGTGAAATAGGCGACGTGGGCGCTGTCGAGGAGTCCCAGCGTGAAGTCGCGCAGCCGCCGCAGCGGATCGGACGCGTAGAGCAGTTCGGCCAGCCAACCCGGGGCGCGCGGCGGCAGCACGCGGCAGCAGAGCTCGAGCACCAGCCAGAAGAAGAGGGCGAGCAGGTACGCGACAAGCTGGCTCGCCGTCAGCGTCGAGGCGAGCAGGCCGACGGAGGCGAAGAGCGCGCCGATGAGCACCACGCCGAGCGCGCCGCACGCGAGCTCGCCGAAGTCCGGTCGACCGTGCAGCTCGAGGGCGAGCGCCAGCCCGAGCGTCGGAAGGACCATCGCGACGATCATCGCGAGGGCCGCGATGAACTTGCCCGCGACGATGGCGCCCTCGCCGATCGGCGCCGCGGCCAGGGTCTCCCACGTGCCCAGCCGCAGCTCGTCGCTGAAGCTGCGCATGGTGATCGCCGGCGCGACGAAGAGCATCGACCAGCCCGCCGCGGCGAAGACGTCGCGCAGCGTCGCCGGCTGGCCGTTGCGGAAGACGGAGACGGCGAAGACGACGCCGCAGGGCACGAGGAAGAGCGCCACGACGACCCATCCAACGAGCGTCCCGAAGAGCGACAGAAGCTCGCGCCGCGCCATCGCCAGGGCGCCGCTCATGCGGAATCCCCCGGCGTGCCGGCGGCGAGCGCGCCGAAGAGCTCCTCGAGCGACGGCTCGTGCGCTGCGAGTGTGCGCACGACGATGCCCGCCGCGGCGCACGCGCGGGCCACGCCCTCGGCGGCCGCGCTGGCCGACGTCGCGCCGACGACGGGAACGACGCGGTACGAGCGCCACCGCGCGGCTGGTTCCGGGGCCTTCGCGGCGCGGCGTGCACCGGTCGCGGCGTCAGTCGCCATGTCGGGCATGGTGTCGGGCATGGTGTCGGGCATCGTGTGGGGCGCCGCGTCGGGAGCCGCGTTGGGCGTCGCGTCGGACGCGCCGTCGGCTCTCTTTTCGGCCCTGCGAGCGGACGGCGCGGAGATCCGACCCGCGCACGAAGCGCCGTCCGGACCGTCCGCGCTCGTTTCGACGACCGAACCGACGCCCTGCGCCTTCGCGAGGATCGCCAGCGCGTCGCGATCGGTCTCGACCGCGAGCCAGCCGGCGCCGGCGCGGCGGCGCACGTCGGCGAGCGGACCGTCGGCGACGAGCCGGCCGCGGGACACCATGAGCACGCGATCGCACGTCGCCTCGACCTCGGGAAGCACGTGGCTCGACAGGAGGATGGTGTGGTTGCCGGAGAGCTCGCGCAGCAGGGCGCGGAACTCCTGGATCTGCGACGGATCGAGCCCCGACGTCGGCTCGTCGAGCACGAGCACGGGTGGCTCGTGGACCAGCGCCGCGGCGAGCCCGACGCGCTGTCGGAACCCCTTCGAAAGCAGCCCGATCTGCCGTCGCCGCACGTCCGCGAGCTGGCAGCGCTGCACGGCGCCGTCGATCGCCACGCGGCGGGCGCCGCGGCGCAGACCCTGGATGCGGCCGCGGAAGTGAAGGAACTCGTCGACGCGCAGCTCCGGGTAGAGGGGCGTCGATTCGGGCAGGTATCCAACCTTCGACCGGGCGTGGCGCGGTTCGCGCCGCGCGTCGACGCCGTCGATCGTCGCGCCGCCGGAGGTGGGTGGCAGCACGCCGACGAGCATGCGCAGCGTCGTCGTCTTGCCGGCGCCGTTCGGTCCCAGAACGGCCACGATCGCGCCGCGCGGGATGGCGAACGTCAGCTCGTTGACGGCGACGATGTCGCCGTACCGTCGGGTGAGAGCGTGAGCTTCGACCATGCGGGAGCAGGTTCCGTTCACACGTGGCGTCCGGCCCGTCGTTGGGGGCCATCCGCGCTGGAGCGGGTGTGCGGCGAGGCGCTGCGCGGCGTGCGAGGCGACGCGAGCCGCACGGAGGGCGAAACGAGGATGGTACCGCGCAGGCGTACCATCCCGAAGCCGCTGCGCCGCACCGTGCGGAGCGCTCCAGCGCCCTCGCCATGACCGCGATCCGTCCACGCCTGGTGCTGATCGCCGAGTCCGCCCAGGGCTCGGGCGCGATCGACGCGTCGACGCTGGACGTGCTGCGCGATCGATTCGAGATCGTGGAGGCAGGCGACGTCGCCACCGCGCTGCGCCTGGCGGCCGAGACGCCCGGAAGCGTCATCTTCGGATCGGCGGGACGGGTGATCGGCGGCGCGGGTTCGTTGCAGCGCGCCGGCGCGGTGGTCGAGTCGATCGGCCAGGGCGTCGGGCTCGTGCACGAGTCGGGCGAAGTGCTCTGGATGAACGCGGCGCTGGGAGGGCGCGATCCGGAGACGCTGCGCCGGTACGCCGACGCGTGCGTCGAGGCGATCCGCGCGTTCAACGCCCATCCGCCCGGACGCGGCCACCCCGCGACGCGCCGCGTCACGTTTCGCAGCGGAGGCGTCTGGTACGAGCAGGTCATCTCGCCGGCGCCGGGCTCGGGCGCGGCCACCGGCGGCGAGGCGCTCCCGGCCGGCCGCGCCGCGGGGCGCACCGAGCACGTCGATGGCGCCGTGGGCGTGCTCTGGGACATCACCGCGTCGCGGCGCCTCCAGGAGCGGATCGAGGCGGTCGAGAGCGCCGGCGAGGAGCTCCTTCGCCTCGATCCACAGACGATCGCCGCGACCAACATCGCCGAGCGGCTCCGCACGATCGAACGATCGGCGATCCACGCCCTTCAGTCCGTGCTCGGATTCGAGGCGTTCGAGGTGCGATTGCTCGACCGCCGCAGCGGGAAGCTCGAGCTCGTCTTCAACGTCGGCATTCGCCCGCTCGGGATCGGCGAATCGCTCTTCGCGACGCCGACGGGCAACGGCATCTCCGGCCACGTCGCCACGAGCGGGCGCAGCTACATCTGCGGCGACGTCGCGCGGGATCCGCTCTACCGCGCCGGGCTGGAGAGCGCGCGGAGCTCGCTCACCGTGCCGCTGCTCCTGCTGGAGCGGGTCGTCGGCGTCATGAACGTGGAGAGCGCCGAGGCCGAGCGGTTCGACGACGAGGACCGCCTGCTCGCCGAGCTCTACGGGAGGTACGTGGCGCAGGCGCTCAACGTCTTCGAGCTCCTGCTCAGCGAGCGAACGACGACGCGCGAGAACTTCGCGACGACGCTCGGCGGCGAGATCAAGCTTCCGCTGGAGGAGGCGGGCGCGCACACCGAGGCGCTGCGGCAGCTCGTCGGCGACGATCCCAGGGCCCGCGCCCGGATCGACCAGATCGTCGAGAGCATCGCCATGGTGCGTGCGCGCATGGAAGCGTGCAGCGCCGGACCGCAGACGCTGCTGGGCGTCGAGGAGGCGCTCGCCTCGGGTGGTGTCGATCCGCTGATCGCCGGTCGCCGCGTGCTCGTCGCCGACGACGAGCCGCTCATCCGGCAGACGATCTTCGCGGTCCTGGCGAAGCGCGGCGCGGAGGTCACGATCTGCCGCGACGGCGCCACGGCCATCGAGCAGATCCGCGCGGCGGTCGCCGCGGGACGCCCGTTCGAACTCGTCGTCTCCGACGTCCGCATGCCCGACCGCAACGGCTACGAGGTCTTCCGCGCCGTGAAGGAGGCGAATGCGGGAACGCCGGTCATCCTGATGACCGGCTTCGGCTACGACCCGCATCACTCGATCGTGCGATCGAGCCAGGAAGGGCTGCACTGCTTCCTCTTCAAGCCGTTCCAGGTGGCGCAGTTGATGGACGAGGTGCGGAAGGCGCTGACGAACGCGTGACGCGCCGGCTGATGCGGATTCCAGCAGACCTCCACGCGTTCGACCCCGATCGCCCACAGCGGCGTCTCACTGCGGAATTGGGCTGGGTGGGGCGCGAGCGTCAACTGGGACGCGTATCACGTTGATCGTCGTGCACGGAGCACGCGCGGAAGACCCTCGAAGTCGCGCACGACGCGGGCATCGACCAGGCCGGAATCGCGGGCGAGCCGCAAGGAAGCGGCCTCCTGGCTGGCGGCGATCTCGACGGCCAGCAGGCCGCCGGGCGCGAGTCGGGCCGAAGCGCCGCCGACGGTGGGCCGCACTAGATCGAGCCCGTCGGGACCCGCCCGCAGCGCTGACGCAGGCTCGTGGTGCTTCACGTTCGGCGGCACGTCGTCCCACTCGAGGTCGCTGATGTAGGGCGGGTTGGCGCAGATCGCGTCGAAGGGCTCGTCGTCGGCGATCGGCTCCCAGAGCGAGCCCTCGCGGAACTCGATCCGCGTCGCCACGTTGTGCGCGCGCGCATTGCGCGCCGCGAGCGCGAGCGCGGCCGGGACCACGTCGGTCGCGACGATCGTTGCGCCGGGAAGCTGCGCCGCGATCGAGATGGCGATGCAGCCGCTGCCGGTGCAGAGATCCAGGACGCGCGGCGCGTCGATGGCGTGCTCGCGGAAGTGGACGAGCGCCGTCTCGACGACCGTCTCGGTGGAGGGCCGCGGAATGAGCGTCGACGCGTCGACCTCGAGCTTCCGCGAGAAGAACCACGCGTGGCCGACGAGGTACTGGACGGGCTCGTGGCGGCCCGCGCGGGCGACGAGCTCGCGGAAGCGGACGAGCTCCTCCGGCGCCGCCGGGCGATCGGCCTCCATGTACAGCCGCATGCGCTCGCAGCCGAGCACGTGGGCGAGGAGCATCTCGGCGCAGACCCGCGGCGAGTCGACACCCTTCTCGCGGAAGTGCCCGCTCGTCCACTGGAGGAGTTCGCGCGTGGTCCAGCGGCGCGGCGCGGAGGTCGGCGAAGGCACGCGGCGAGTGTACGGGCCGCGCCGGGCCACCCGAGGCCACGGCCGGATCGCTCGCCGGGCGCTCGCGCCGAGGCGTGCGCCGATCGACGGCGCTCACGGTCCGTTGAGCGCCGTCGCGCTGCGCTATCATCGGCTCTTCGTCTCGGCCCTCGGTCGACGTGATCACGGATGATCCTGACTTCGCGGAGCGGGTCGATGCCGCTCCGGGAACGATCGAGGAGTTCGTCCGTGCCTGTCTCGTCCGACATCGCGCCTCCGACACCCATGGCCAACACCATCGACTCCAGGATCGACACCTTCCTCGCCGACGTGCGCCGCGACGCGGA
The DNA here is from genome assembly GCA_046350555.1 of Phycisphaerales bacterium. Classification (GTDB taxonomy): domain Bacteria; phylum Planctomycetota; class Phycisphaerae; order Phycisphaerales; family SM1A02; genus JAXMAF01. The sequence goes on along the minus strand of JAXMAF010000009.1, from coordinate 184,933 downwards.
GAGCGCCGGCGTCTTCGGCGTCGTGGAGGTCCTGCCTGGCCAGTCCGGTCGGCCGGGAATGCTGCGGGCCAGCGCGCCCAGGGCCGCGGCCGAGGCGTGGTACCGGATTCGCCACGACGGCGGCGCCTGGTGCGTCGAGTTCGTCACGCCCGATCGATGGTTGAGCGAGTCCATCGAGGCGGACCTCATGCATCACGGCGATCCGATCGAGGAGCTCGTCGAGGAGGAACTGGCCGAGCTGGACGATGGAGGCCGCGATGGATCGGCCGGCGACGCGGCGCGCGGCCGGGCCGGCGCGGCCGTGGTGCGTCCGGTCGTGCAGCACTTCCGAAGCGAGGACCTGCTCTACACGTTCCGGACGGCGCTGCCGGGAGAGGTTCCCGAAGCGTCGGAGGCGTCGCGCTTCCTGCGCGCATACGAAGCGGCGTTCCGGGAGCTCGGCGACGTCGAGGCCGACCCGGGCGAGCGCTGACGAACATTGGGCGACTGGGGAGACGCATGCGAGTGCTCATGCTGGGGTGGGAGTTCCCACCCTTCATCACAGGAGGCCTCGGCACGGCGTGCTATGGGTTGACCAAGGCCCTGGATCGCCGCGGGATCGACGTGACCTTCGTGCTTCCCAAGTCGGTCGATGCGCAGACCGCCAGCCACGTGACCCTGGTGAGCCCGCCGCGCCTGCCGCCGGCGGGCGGCGCGATCGCGACGATGGCCGCGCGCGGATCGGAGAACGAGCCTCCGCCGCTGCGCGCGCTGGTGCGCCGGGTCGTGGTCGGCGACACGGCCGACGAGGGCGAGCCGAGCCTGCCGCTGCACGTGCTCGAGCCGGGCGTCTTCGAGCGCATCTCGATCCTGCGCGACCCCATCGCCGCGCAGGCGCAGGTGGGCGCGGCGAGCGCCTACGCCTCGGCGCCACCGTCCGAGCTGGCCCGCTTCGCCGAGCACCACTTCACGCCGTTTGGCGCCGCGACGAGCGGCCTCTTCGCGGAACGCCTCACGCCCGAAGAGGCGCGGCGGGCGCTGGCGGTGGAGATGATCATCCGCGAGGCGATTCCCGAGGCCGCCGGAAGCGCGGCCTGGGCGGCGCCTGGAACGGGCTTCGCGCCCCGGGCCGACGACTACTCCGGCGACCTCATCTCCGAGGCCGATCGGTACGCCCGCTTCGTCGTCGCCGCGTGCGGGCGCCTGCGCTTCGACGTCGTGCATGCGCACGACTGGCTCACCTACCCCGCCGGCATCGCGATCGCCCGGGTCACCGGCCGGCCGCTCGTCGCGCACGTGCACTCGACCGAGTTCGACCGCTCGGGACTGCACGTGAACCAGCGCATCTACGACATCGAACGGCGCGGCATGCACGCGGCGATGCGCGTGATCAGCGTCAGCGTGCTGACGAAGAACCTCTGCACGAACCGCTATGGCGTGTCCGCCGACAAGATCGACGTCGTCTACAACGGCGTCGATCTCTCGCCCCAGCAGATGGGCATGGAGGACATCGCCAGCCGCGACAAGATCGTGCTCTACTTTGGTCGCATCACCATGCAGAAGGGACCCGAGTACTTCGTGCATGCGGCCAGGCGCGTGCTCGAGGTCGAACCGGACGTCAAGTTCGTCGTGGCCGGCAGCGGCGATCAGGCGCAGCACATGATCGAGCTCGCCGCGTCGCTGGGAATCGGCGGGAAGATGCTCTTCACCGGCTTCCTGCGCGGCAAGGACATCGCCCGGGTCTTCGCGATGGCGGACCTCTACGTGATGCCCTCGGTGAGCGAGCCGTTCGGGATCGCGCCGCTCGAGGCCATGAGCCACGACGTCCCGGTGCTCATCTCGAAGACGAGCGGCGTGAGCGAGGTGCTCACGCACGCGCTCAAGTGCGACTTCTGGGATGTCGACGAGATGGCCAACAAGATCGTCGCCGTGCTGCGACATCCACCGCTCAGCCGAACGCTGCGCGAACATGGACGGTTCGAGGTCCGGCGCCTCACCTGGGACGGTGCCGCCGAATGCGCGGAGAACGTCTACCACGCGGCGGTCGCGGCGGTGAAGCGGAGGTAGGCGGGGCATGGCCGCGCATGCCCGTTCGGGTTCCTTCCGGTCTCGATCCGACGTCCGAGCCGGCCGACGCCAGGCGCGGCCGCGCGGAGTTCCAGCGGATTCCGGACCTTCCTCGCGCGGCGGTCGACGAGAATGGACCCGTTGGCGTCGCCGCACGTACGGAATTCCGTGAGGCCCACACGCGTCTATCGTCCGACGGCCGCGCACGCCACCTCCATGCTCGGTTCACGGGCCGAGTGCACGCACGCTGGGTCGATCAAACGGGGCGGCTTGCTCCGAGGAGTGCCTTCGATGTCGGTGACTGCCCGCAGCGTCTTCGGTTCGGCTCGCCTGACGCTCATCGCGACGCTTGCGACGAGTGCGATGATGCCAGCCTTCGCCGAACGGCCGGCAACGTCGACGCCCTCGGGACCGGATTGCGCCGCGTCGCCGGCGCGGATCGACGCCCCCGCGCCAACCGCGGCTCTGCCGCGAGCGGAGAGTCCGTCGCGCGCCGAGAGTCCGGTGCACGTCGACGCGCCGCCGCGCGCCGACAGCGCCGTGCACGAGGGTGAGCAGCTTGCCCAGGGCCGTTCTGGCGGTGGCGGAATGGGTGGCGGCGGCATGCGCGGTGCAGGGGGATTCAGTGGCGGTTCGGCGGGTGGCGGCATGCGCGGTCCGAGCGGATTCAGCGGCGGTTCGGCCGGTGGCGGCATGCGCGGCCCAAGTGGATTCGGTGGCGGTTCGGCCGGCGGTGGCGCCTCGCTGGGTCGCCCCGCCGCGCCGGCGTTGGCGCCGGGTGGACGTCCGTCCGGCCCCAGCGTCGCACCTCCGTCGGCGCGTCCTTCCATGCCAAGCGTCGCGCCTCCCGCGGCACGGCCGTCGGCACCAAGCATCGCGCCGCCCGTCGCACGCCCCAGCGCGCCAAGTGTCGCACCGCCTGCCGCGCGCCCCTCAACGCCGAGCGTCTTGCCGCCGAGCGCGCGGCCGGCGGCGCCATCGATGCCGGGTGTCGGCGCTCCATCGCGGCCGGGCATCCCGCCGTCGGGGACACCGGGATCGCGGCCTGCGATGCCGAGCATCGTTCCGCCGTCGAATCCGGCGCGCCCTGGTGCTTCGCCCGTCACACCCGGACGGCCGTCGATTCCCGGCGGAAGCTCGGGCCAGCCGAACGTCGGTGCGCCGTCGCGCGCTCCGGGTGCGCCGTATCCATCCGGTGGCTTCAAGGGCTCGGGCGCGCCGAGCGCAACCGGCACGCCGGGCGCGAATCTCGCCCGTCCCCTCACGCCGACGCGCGGGGCCGGTGGCGCGCCTGGCGCGCCGCCTGGCGCGCTTGGTGCGCCGAGCGCCCTGCCGCGTCCGATCGAGCGACAGGATTGGTTCTCGACGAACGGCCCCGCCACCGGATTCGCCAAGGGTGCCGGCGCTCGCCCCGGCGGGGCTCCCGGCACCACCATCTCGCAGCCCGGCTCTCCGCAGGTTGGTCGGCCGTGGCGCGATCAGGTTCGGGCCGATGCCCGCCCCGGCGCGACCCCGGGGCTCTACACCAGCAACAAGGCGGCGCCGCGCGCTCCGGGCACGCAAGGCACCGCGATCGCCGTCGGCGGCGGACTCGCCGTTGGTGGCGTTGCGTACAGCGGCTCCTATTTCGCGCCGCCGCAGTCGTCGTCGAGCTGGAGCTTCGGCTTCGGGATCAGCAGCGGAGGATTCGGCCTCGGCTTCTCGTATGGTCAAACGTCCGGTTCGGGCTGGGGCTGCGGCTCCGGTTGGTCCGGTGGCGGATGGTGTGCGCCGCCCTGCTACGCCTGGGCGTCGTGTGGCGGCTGGGCGCCCTTCTGCGGGTGGACGCCCGCGTACTGCTGCGGCTGGACCGGTTGCAACAACTGGTGCGCGCCGTGCTCGAGCCCGTGGTGGTGCCCGCCCGTCTGGGGCAGCCCGTGGTGCGCGCCGGTCTGCTGGCCCGCGTGCTTCACGCCGTCGTTCTCGCTCTGCTTTGGGCTGCCGGCCTTCACGACGGCCGTGTATGGCGTGAACACGTTCCAGCCCGCGCCGCCTCCGGTGGTCATCGTGCAGCCGCCGGCGGTGGTCCTCGCCTCGCCCGACCAGGCGTGGAGCCTGCTTGCGAATGGCTTCGACCAGCAGGCGATGCAGGACTTCGCCGCGCTCCAGGCGGCGCAGCCGGGAGATCCGTCGTTCGAGGTCGGCTACGCGCTCGCCCAGGCGATGCTCGGCATCGACGAGTCGGCGATCGTCGCGATGCGCCGCGCGCTCGGGACGCGCCCGGAGGCGCTGCTGCTGGTTCCGGCCGATCCGGCGCTGCGCGACCGACTCGGTTCGCTTGCGGCTCGCCTGAAGGACAAGTCGCACACGCTCCAGGGCACGGTGCCGGGACGAGAGGTTCTCTTCCTGCTCGCGTCGGTCGACACGATCCTCTACGACAACGGCAACGCCTACTTCGCGATCAACACCGCCATCGAGCAGGGCGATCGCGAGCCGAGCTCATTCGCGCTCAAGGCGATGGTGCAGGGCCGGCTCTCCGCGTAGCTTCCCCGAGGCCCTTCCGAGATGCCGGTGCGTCGCCTGATCGAGTGCACGTTCGTCGCGATCGCGGCCGCGTCGAGCGCTGCGGCGGATTCGGTCGCGCTCGTCGCGATCAAGGACAACACGCTCATCGAGACCGTCGACGGCGCGCTGAGCAACGGCTCGGGGCCGGCGTTCTTCGCCGGGCGCGTCGGCGGCGCCGGAGGCGGATCGATCCGTCGCGGCGTCCTCCAGTTCGATCTCTCCGGCGCCGTGCCCGTCGGCTCGACCGTGACATCGGCCACGCTCACGCTCAGCGCGGGTTCGTCGAGCGCCGGGACGCAGACCGTGGCGCTCAGGCGGCTGCTCGCGTCGTGGGGCGAAGGCGCGTCGTTCGCCTCGGGTGGCTCCGGCGCCCCGTCGCAGCCCGGCGATGCGACGTGGATCCATCGCATCTTCCCAGACGTCTTCTGGTCCACTCCCGGAGGCGACTTCTCGACCGAGGCGAGCGCGAGCGCCGAGGTCGGTGGCGTTGGTGTCTATTCGTGGGGCGGCACGGGCGCGATGGTCGCGGATGTCCAGGACTGGCTCGACGATCCGGACGCCAACTTCGGATGGCTTGTGCAGGGCAACGAGTCGGCACCCCAGACGGTCAAGCGGTTCGACAGCCGCGAGGTGGACGAGATCGCCCGGCGGCCGATGCTGGTGATCGAGTTCGTCCCGCCTTCACCGTGCGTCCTCGGCGACCTCGACTGCAACGGTGTCGTCGATGGCGCCGACCTCGGTGCGCTCCTCGGCGCGTGGGGCACGCCCGATGTCGACGCGGATCTGGACGGCGACGGCATCGTCGATGGCGTGGATGTGGGGCTGCTTCTCGCCGCGTGGTCGGCATGACGCATCGGTCGTTGGATGGGTCTTGCATCGACGACGGCTGTATGCGAAGTTCCGCTCCCGACGCCCCGATTGCGCGACGGCTGATACACCAGCGCCGCGCGTCGGCTCCATCCCCAATCCAGCGCTTCGAACCAACGCCATGACACGAATCCTCCATGTCGCAGCCATCGCCGCGCTCGCGCCGGTCGTCGCGCTGGCCGACGTCGTCGCCATCGTCGCCAACAAGGACAACACGCTGATCGAGGATCCGCAGGGCGACCTCTCGCTGGGCGCGGCGTACAACTTCTATGTCGGCCGCACCGGAAGCAACGCCGGCGGAACGCGACGGCGCGGGGTGGTTCGCTTCGACGTGGCGTCGGCGGTTCCGGCCGGATCGACGATCGTGTCGGTCACGCTCAAGCTCCGCATGACGCAGACCAACTCCGGCAGCCAGACGATCCTGCTGAAGCGCATGCTCGCCGACTGGGGCGAGGCCGGGTCGTTTGGATTCGGGGGCGGTGGCGTGCTTGCGCTGCCCGGCGACGCGACGTGGCTGCATCAGTTCTACAGCAACGATCCGTGGGACACGCCCGGCGGCGTCTTCTCGGCGACGGCGAGCGCGAGCAAGAGTGTCGGGGGTCAGGCCTTCTACACGTGGGGCAGCACGGCGGGCATGGTCGGCGACGTGCAATCGTGGCTGAACTCGCCCGCGACGAACTTCGGTTGGCTCGTCCAGGGCAACGAGGCGCAGCTCAACACCGCGAAGAAGTTCGAGAGCCGCGAGTCGACCCTGCCCGAGTATCGACCGTTGTTGACGATCACGTTCACGCCTCCACCGACGTGCGTCGACGCGGACATCAACTGCGACGGCGTCGTCGATGGCGCCGATCTCGGCCTCCTGCTTGGCGTGTGGGGAACCGGCAACGCCGACGGCGACCTTGATCACAGCGGAACGGTGGACGGCGCCGATCTCGGCCTGCTGCTCGGCGCGTGGACCGCCGTCGCCGCGGTGGAGTGACCGAGCGGTCGCTCGAGTCGGCCCCGCGCGGTCGGTGCGCGGGCTCGTGCGGATTCCAGCAGGCCTTCATTGATTCGACCGCGCACCCGCGGTCGCGCCGCTGGGGCGGGATTGGGCCGCGGGCAGCCGCGACGGGCGAGCGGGACGGGCATCACCCGGTCACGCCGCGCAGGCGCGCGAACTGCGCGCGCATGCGTCGATACTCCGACCACGTCGGCGTCGTGAAGGTCCGGCCGTCCCGCTGCGGCTGGGCGCGCGCCGCGAGCGCGTCGAAGTCGCGCACGACCTCCACGAGCCGCGCCGCGCTGCGGGTCAGCAGGTCCGCGTACGTCGCGGTCACCGTCTCGCCCAGCGTGGCACGGAAGAGGATGGGCGTCTCCTCGCGCCAGAGCACGTCGCCGGCGTCCATCCGCGGGGCGATCCGATGGATCGTGAAGCCGGTGGTTCGCCGGCCTTCGTGGATGGACCAGATCACGCTCTGCGCGTTCCGGAACTCGGGCAGCAGCTCATGATGAACGTTGATCATCCCGTGGCGCGGCACCGAGTGCACAGCCGGGCTCAGCCAGGTCGTCCCGAGGCAGAGTCCCAGATCCGCGTTGGCTCCGCCAAGCAGCGCCACCGTCCGCTCGTCGTTGATCGACGGACTCGCATGCAGCGGAACACCGAGGCGCGCCGCGACGACCTCGATCGGATCGAGCCGCAGCGCCTCGGCGACGTCGCGTCCGTACCAGCGTCGCATGCGCAGGCCGTTGATGGCGCCGAGCGCACCGATCCGTCGCACCTTCCGAGCGATCTGCCGCAGCCGACCGGTCCGGCTCGACTGCGGCGCGTTCGCCATGACGATCGAATGGACGTCGTTGCCGAACGCCTCGACGAGCCGCGGAAGACAGACCGAAGGAAACCCCCGATCAACCATCGTCACGATGACCAGGCGCATGCATGCTCCGGACCGCCGGCGCGGCACGAGGGCGACGCCTCGCGCCACGGCGGCACGAGGGGATGGTACGAATCGTGGAACTCCCCGGCCGGGCGGCGGTACGCTTGGGTCGCGGGCGGAGCGTGGCTCGACGAGCGCCGAGCGCGTCGTGCGTGCGGCGGATGGTGCACACGCACGCCGTCGACGCGAGAGCGGCAAGACCCGACGACTGGAGGACCAACGATGCAGCGACCCATCACGGACGCCACGATCACCGGCTGCGCCGCCGGATCCACCGACGCCAGCGCCGCACGCACGACCGTCGGCCGCGCGGCGATGCCCGCGAGCGCTCGTCGCCGGAAGCCGCCGGTGTCGCCACGCGCCGTCGCCGCGGCGGCGACGATGGCGGTGTGTGCATGGGCCAGCGCCGGTTGCGGCCAGGCCGATCTGGATCGATCCGGCGTCGTGGATGGCGCCGACATCGGTCTGCTCCTCTCGGCATGGGGCCCGGCGCCCGCGGGCAATCCGGCCGACCTCGACGCGTCCGGAAGCGTCGATGGCGCCGATCTCGGCGCGCTCGTGGCGGCGTGGGGTCCGGTGAACCTCGTCGACTGCCTGACGGTCACCGAGGTGACACCGTCGTCGGCGGCGATCGGGCAGACCGTCAAGCTCACGGGAACGTTCCCCGACGCCAGCTATCTCGACTACTCCGTCGCGGCGCTCACCGAGGATGGCACGGTGATTCCCTTCGAGGTGGTGAACGTCACCAGCACGGTCCTGACGACCAAGCTCGGCCCGGTTCCGGTCGGCACCGCCGCGGGCACGATCATGGTCGGCCTCGGGGCCGGCTCGCAGGGGATTTCGGGATGGCCGCCCGGCCTTCGCGGGCAGACGACCAACGTCTGGACGTGGCAGGCCAACGGCGCGGGACTCGTGACCGATCTCACGTTCACGCCGACGTTTCCCGCGTCGGATCCGAACATCGGCGGCACCTTCTACGGCACGCTCTCCAACGGCGAGCTCTCGGTGACGATCTCGGGCAACTGTCCCGACGGGACCGCGTTCCACCTCTGGCAGAGCTCGCATCACAACGGGAACGGAACGCCGGGCGATCCATATATCGGGTACGAGTGCCAGATTCCATGCGTGTCGATCTCGGGAAGTTCCGACAGCTTCTCCTGCGCAACCGAGATCTGCGCCGCGATCCAGTCGGCGTATCTGGCGCACTCGCCGAACCTGATCCAGGTCAACTGCAACGCGACGCCGGTGGCGAACGGCACGACGCTGACGCTCTCCCTCGATGGCGCATCGATCGACTGGGGAGTCTTCATCGTCGAGACGCTCTCGCAAGGGGCGTGCGGCGCGCCGTGACCGGCGCCGGTGACGATCCCTGCGCGCCGAGGCGCTGCTGCATCGATGGTCGGATCGCCGCCGGTGCCACGGGGCATCGCCCTCGGCGGTGTCGTGGCGTCCGCTACAATCGCGCCGTTCGCTCGGGGCGCAGGCGGCCTTTGGCCGTCCGCTGAGATGCACCCGTTGAACCTGATCCGGTTCGCACCGGCGGAGGGAAGCGAGCGTCGCGCGGGCTTCGTTGCCGTCGCGTCGCCTCTCTCGTCCCTGGCCGCCACTTGCGAGCCGGAGCGGGGGCGACGAAGGAGACGACGATGAGCGCGAACCGCCAATTCGACGGGACCGGCCACAGCGGGACGAGCAACGGGACCGGCAACGCGACGAACACCGGCGCGGGCGGCCGGGCCGGAGCGCCGCGCGCGAGCACGGGCGCTGCCGATGCGCGTCCGACCGAGCGCTGGCGCGTGCCGCTCCGCGGAGCGCTGAATCCCGGAAGCGGCGCGGCGACGACGCCCGGCTCCTTCGCGAACGCGCCGGAGATCGGCGGCGCGCGGATGTTCTCGTCGCCCGATTCGCCCGGGATGCCCGAACCGAGCGACAGGACGGCGTGGCATTTCCTGCCCGATGGATGGCGCATCGAGGTCGCGCCCGATCACGCGAGCGGCTGCCTCGGACACGGCCTCGCGGAGTTCGCCGGCCGGCCGGTCCGCGCGGTGGCCCCGCGGTCGGGCGAGGCCGTCGGGCACTCCGCACGAGGCCCGTTTCGCCCCGTCACCCAGCTCGAGTGGGCGCGCCTCGGCGTCGTGACCGCGCCGATGCGTCGCGTCGCCGAGCGCGAGGGCCACCTGTCGCCGGAACAGGTGCGCGACGAACTGGCCGCGGGCCGGCTCGTGATTCCCGCGAACGTGAACCACCTCGGGCACCGCCTCGATCCGATGGCCATCGGGCGCGCGACGAAGACGAAGGTCAACGCGAACATGGGTGCGTCGCCCGTCTCGAGCGGCACCGACGAGGAGCTCGAGAAGCTCGACTGGGCGATCCGCTGGGGCGCCGACACCGTGATGGACCTCTCGACCGGCGGCAACCTCGACGAATGCCGCGCCGCGTTCGTGCGCCATTCGACGGTGCCGATCGGCACGGTTCCGATCTACTCGATGATCATCGGCCGGAAGATCGAGGAGCTCACCCCGGAACTCATCTTCGCCTCCCTCCGCGAACAGGCCGAGCAGGGCGTGGACTACTTCACGATCCACGCCGGCGTGCGCCGCGCGCACCTGAGGTACGTGAAGAACCGACTGATCGGCATCGTGTCGCGCGGCGGATCGCTGCTGGCGAAGTGGATCCTCATGCACAACGCCGAGAACCCGATGTACGACCATTGGGACACGATCTGCGGGATCCTGCGCGAGCACGACGTGACCTTCTCGATCGGCGACGGCCTCCGTCCCGGCGGGCTCGCGGACGCGACCGACGACGCGCAGCTCGCCGAGCTGGAGACGATCGGCGAGCTCACCGAGCGCGCCTGGCGGCATGGTGTGCAGGTGATGGTCGAAGGCCCCGGGCACGTCCCCTTCGACCAGATCGAGTTCAACGCGAAGCTCCAGCGCCGCATCTGCCACGGTGCGCCGTTCTACGTGCTCGGTCCGCTCGTGACCGACATCTTCCCCGGCTACGACCACATCACCAGTTGCATCGGCGCGACGGCGATCGCCTACCACGGCGCGGCGATGCTCTGCTACGTGACGCCGAAGGAGCATCTGGGGCTTCCCAAGCGCGACGACGTGAAGCAGGGCTGCATCGCCTACCGGATCGCGGCGCACGCGGCGGACATCGCGCTGGGGATCCCGGGCACGCGCGACCGCGACGACGAGCTCACCAAGGCCCGCGCGGCGCTCAACTGGGAGAAGCACTTCGAGCTCTCGTTCGATCCGGACACGGCGCGGGCGTATCACGACGAGGACCTCGACGTCGACACCGACTTCTGCGCCATGTGCGGCCACGACTGGTGCAGCGTGCGGATCAGCAAGGAGATCCAGGAATTCGCCAGCGGCAAGGAGGACGCCTTCGCGTGGGACAGACCGAAACGGACCGACGCGCTGACGCCGGAGCAGCGGGCAATCCTGGCCAAGCGCGGCGTGCTGAGCCCCGAGGAGATCCACAGGCTGGCGTCGAAGAAGGGGCGCGGGGGCCACGATGGCGGCGGCTACGCTGAAGGCGACACGCAGGCCGAGGCCGGCAAGCTGTCATGCCACAGCGACTACGTCGACGAAGAGACGGCGCGCAGGCTCCAGCACGAGAAGCTGGTGAAGCTCAACACGGCGCCGGCACACAACGTGCCGACGCGCGACTCACTGATCTGATCGAGTCGGGTTAGCATGCGCCGCATGCTCCGACGCATCGCCCTCGCCGTTGCCGCCCTCGCTCTCGGGTTCGTCCCTGGATGCTCGTCCGTCTACGGCACCGAGCCGAACGTTCGCGTCACAGACACGCGGCTGGATGGCCTGACCTTCGAAGGTGTGAAGCTCCTCGTCGACGTCGAGCTGAACAATCCGACCAGGGAGGCGATGGCCGTCGAATCGTTCAACTACGGGATCACCCTCGCGAACGAGCCGCAACCCGCGGTGACCGGTCCGGTGCCGGCGCCGGCGACGGTCGCGGCGAAGAGCGCGGTGAAGGAGACGGTGCCGGTCACGCTTCGCTTCACCGACCTGGCGATGAACGTCGTCTCGCTGAAGCCGGGCAGCGTGCTGCCGTACACGGTCGCGGCGACGGCCATGACGAATCCCGCGGGGACGGGTCCGGGCAGCGGCGCGGCGGAGCTCGAGGGGGAGAAGACGGGCGAACTCCCGGTGCCGGCGCTCCCGCTGGTCGAGGTGGTGGACGTCGAATGGAACGACAGCGGCGTCTTCGGCGCCAGCGGCGTCGTGACGCTCGCGGTCACGAACACGAACACCTTCCCGATCGATCTCAAGCGGCTGAAGTGGGCGGTCTCCCTCGGCGGCAAGTCGCTGGTCGGCGGCAAGGTGAACCCGATGACCTTCGCGCCCGGCGAGACGGAGCAGGTCGAGCTTCCGGTTTCCGTCTCCACGTTCAACGTCGGACGCGCGATGATGGGCATGGCCTCGTCCGGCAACGCCTCGTACGAGGTCTCCGGCGACCTGCGAATCAGGACTCCGTATGGAGAGATCGGCTCGCCGTTCAAGCGGTCGGGATCGACGTCGGTGCGCGACGCGCCGTGAGCAGGCGCCGACGCATGCGGCGCGACGTCGCGATGGAAGCCGCGCGCCCATGCGGAGAGGCCGACCAACCGGATCGGCGCCGCGCCGCCGACATCGCGCGGCGCGCTTCAGGCGTCCTGGTGCCGCGCCGCCTCGGTCGTCGCCTCGACGTCGCCTTCGATCCACGCCGCCCACGCCGGAAAGGTGACGAGGGCCATGTACATGAGCACGATGCCGATGCCCAGCGCCAGCATCGGCCACTGGAACAGCGACAGCCCGATGACGACCGCGAGCAGCGCCAGCCCGATGGCGATTCCCCCGATGGTGCGCGTCTCGCGCCACACGATGCGATCGTCGAGGCTCCCGCCAGGAATCACGGGTTGGTCGTCGAACGCTTCCATGGCGCTCTCCGCGCCGTCGTCGTCGGCGCGCGGCCTCGTCCGGCCGCCATCGAGCGCCTCGGCCGCGACGCGCCGGGCGACGCCCGACGCGCCGGCCTCGGTGTGATCCTCGACGCGGCCGGCGATCCAGACGACGCCACCGGCGAGGATGGCGATCAGTCCCGTGGCGACCGCAAGCGGCCAGATGGTCGCCATGAGCACGATGGTCGCGGTGAGGAAGATCAGGAAGACGGGTCGGAAGAACGCAACCAGCGCATGCGCGAGCTGATGCGACACCGACTCGCGCCGCGCGTCTGTCGACGCCGATGCGTTCGCCTGGAGCGGAAGGGCCATGAAGACCTCCGTGGGATGAAGTCGATCGAGCGGTGGGGGCGCGTGATCGCGTCGGCTCCCGAAGCCATGCAAGGTCCGTCGAACGGCCAAGTCAACGAGGTCGGATTGTGAACAAGTTCACAGTTCGGCGGTTCCTGGCACTCCAGCGCCCGTTGGGTTCGCCGCGCGACTCCACGGCCCGCGCGCCGGGTGCGCGCCGTGGCCGACCGGCGGGGAACATTCGAGGCGCGAGGCTCGTAGAACGCGGGACGACGATGGCCGACGGACGAGCGACCTGCCCCGGAATGCAGGCGCGTCCGGACGGACGATTCGACGGACATTCCAAGGCGGAGGGCCGACGTGCAGATCGGCCCTTTGCCGTTGCGCCGAAATCGTCCCGGCGATGGCGTGGTGGCGACGAGCGGTCGCGAGCGCAACGGGACTCGGCGACTCCGGCGCGACGATATCGGTCGCATGGCGGCGCCGTGGTCTCCGGCTCGGATCGGTTTCGGTGGCGGCTCGCTCGACTTCCCCCTTTGTGGGAAGGGTCGCGGCCAGTATCCTGCATCTCCCCGGTTGGGCGTCGCTTGGACGTCCCGGATGATCCGACTGTCCTGCGGGCGGTTGGCGGACGCTCGGCCCTTGAAGCCGTCCGCGCGCAGGTATCGGTTCATCCTCCAGCCGCCCGATTCAGCCAACCCCCCAGGAGGTACTGCCAGGTGTCCTTGCGATCCATCACCATCGTTCCCGCCGCCGCCGCGTGCGCGCTGGCCACCGTCGCCGGTGCCCAGCAATTCGTGCAGCAGACCACGACGCTCTTTCCATCCGCAACCAACAGCGACTACTCGAACCAGCTCACCTCCGTCGACATCGACGGCGACGGCGATCTCGACATCGTCTGGGCCAACGGCCAGGGCTACAGCGCGCAGGGCGTCGCCCTCAAGCCGCGCATCTGGGTCAACCGGATCAACGAGGCCACTGCGAAGTTCGTCGACGAGACCGACACGCGCGCTCCGGGCGTCACCGGCTGGTTCCGCGGCGTCGAGGCCGGCGACTGCGACGGCGACGGCGACTGGGACCTGATCCTCGCGCAGGACTTCAACAAGCAGCCGCTGCTGCTGATCAACGACGGCAGCGGCAACTTCGCGAACGAGACGGCGGCGCGGCTGCCGGCGCTCACGATGAGCAGCGCCCGCGCCCAGTTCGCCGACATCGACAACGACGGCGACCTCGACCTCTTCTTCTGCAACAGCGGTGCGACCAACCGATTCGGCACCGGCCAGCCGCGACTCTTCCTCAACGACGGCACGGGCCACTACACCAACGTCACCGCGACCAACCTGCCCGCGGGGAACATCTCCGACCAGCAGGATTGCCTCTTCGCCGACGTCGATGGCGACCTCGACCTGGACATCCAGGTCGGCAGCCGCGCCGGCGCCAGCAAGCTGTGGCTGAACGACGGCACCGGCAAGTTCACGGCGACGACCTTCCCCGGCGGCGGCAACAGCTACTCGTACGACTTCGGCGACATCGACGGCGATGGCGACCTCGACCTGCTTTCGATCCAGGGCGGCACCGACCTGCTGCTCCAGAACAACATGCCGGGCCTCTGGACGGACATCTCCAGCGAGATCTCGCCCAACGCCGCCATCGACGACAACGACAGCAAGTTCTTCGACTACGACAACGACGGCGACCTCGACTACATCGTGGCCTCGCTTGGATCCTCCGAGCGTGTCTTCCGGAACAACGGCGGCGTGGCGAGCGATCCGGGCGCGCTCTTCACGCAGGCGACCGGCATCATGCCGAGCGTGAGCGACTCGTCGCTGGACATCGAGGTCGCCGACTACAACGGCGACGGGCGCCTCGACGTGGTGACCGCGCAGGGCGAGTCGGGCGTCTTCACGAACAAGATCTACATCAACACCACGGGCCCGGTGGACACGATCCCGCCCAAGATCGTGAAGACGGAATCCGTCTCGGACACCGTCCTTGTCGGTGGAACGGCGGGCCCCTTCGCGGTGCGCACCATCGTCTACGACGGTCACACGAGCGATCGCGGCTTCTATCCCGGACCGATCGCGCTGCACTACAGCGTCGACGGCGGCGCCGACCAGTCGGTCGCCATGAAGTGGGTCGGCAACAGCGAATGGCGCGGCGTCATCCCGGTCCAGGAGACCTGTGGCACGGTGAGCTACTTCGTCGTCGCCGCCGACCGCGCCGGAAACGTCGCGACCGGCCCGACGAAGAACTTCAACATCTCGCCGGGGCTGATCACGGGCGACCTCAACGGCGACGGCCTGGTCGATGGTGCCGATCTCGGCATCATGCTGGCGGGCTGGGGCCCGTGCCCCGCCGGATGCTGCACCGGCGATCTCAACGGCGACGGCTTCGTCGACGGCGCCGATCTCGGCGTCCTGCTCGCGAACTGGGGCTGATGCGGATGCGGATCCCAGTCGACCTCCATGCGTTCGACGCCTTTTGCGGATTCCAGTAGACCTCCATGCGTTCGACCCCTTGCCCACAGCGGCACCTCCCGGCGGAACTGGGTTGGGTGGGGCGCGAGAGTCAACTGGGATGCGTATTACCCACAGCGGCGTCTCACGGCGGAATTGGGTTGGGTGAGGTGCGAGGATGAACTGGGACGCGCATGACGCGACCCACCGAACCTGCGAACGCGCGAAACGCCGGCCGGCAACGGCCGGCGTTTTTTCATCGCCGTGCATCCCCGGCGCGCCTCGGTGCACGGTCGGGCCGCTTCGGTCGAGCCCGCACGGTCCCGCTTCCTATGGTCTCCCCCATGTTCTCCCCACAGCCCTCCATGCAGCAGCTCTTCACGCACGCGAGCCAACTGCACCGCAGCGGAAGCTTCAGCGCCGCGGCCGACACGTACCGGCAGCTCCTGCGCACGTCTCCCAACAACCCGGAGTTCATCGGCCGGCTCGGGAACTGCCTCCTCAACATGGGGCGGGTCGACGAGGGGCGCAGGCAGATGGAGAAGGCGCTGAAGCTCGCCCCGAACTCGCCCATGCTCGTCCACGACCTGCACCTCACCTACAAGCGCGAGGGGAACTGGGCGAAGGCCGAGGAGTTGATCGACAAGGCCCTCAGGATGTCGCCGCTCAATCCGACGTTCACGGCGTCGAAGAGCGAGCTGCTCGTCTTCACGGGCGATCCCGAGCGTGCGCTGCGCGTGCTGGAGCCGGTGCGCGGACAGGCGGGCGAGATTCCGGCGGTGGCGCTCGTCTTCGCGTCGCTCTCGCCGCGCATCGGCGCGGAGCGGGAGTGCGCCGCCGCGATCCGCAAGCTGCTCTCCAACGCCGAGCTGGCGCCGACGACGCGCATCAAGCTCGGCTTCGCACTGGGCTTCGTGCTCGACGTCGCCGGCGAGCACGACGAGGCGTGGCGGGCCATCGAGACGGCGCGGACCGGCGTCTCGTCGAGCTGGGATCCACAGCGCAACCGCGCCTCGGTCGACGCGGCGATCGCCGGGTGGTCGACCCAGGCGACGCGTTCCGCGGCGCGCGGCGCCGTCGATGCGTCGTCGGCGATCCTGATCGTCGGGATGCCGCGCACCGGACGGGGCCTCGTGGCGTCGATGCTCGCCGCGCTGCCGGAGTCGGCGGCGGCGGGCGAACAGAACGACCTGATCCTCGCGGCGCGCGACCTCGAAGGTGGCGTCGCGTCGGGCATGCCCTACTTCACGCGGCCGTCGTCGCTCACGGAGTCGGCGCTGACCGAACGAGGATCGGCGTACCTCGACCGTCTTCGCGCCGTGCGGCCCGGTGCCAAGCTCGTGAGCGACCGGCTTCCGATGAACATGTGCAACCTGGGCCTGATCTCGCGGATGCTGCCGGGCGTGCGGATCGTCCACTGCACGCGCGACCCCCTCGACATCGGCGTCGCGACCTTCATGCACCTGACGACCGCGGCGCTGCCGTTCCAGCATCGCCTCGAGCACATCGGGGCGTTCATCCGCGATGCAAACCGGCTGATGTCGCACTGGAAGTCGACCATCGATGCGCCGATCCTCGACGTCGCGTACGAGGAGCTGCTGGCAAGGCCGGAGGCGAGTGCGCGGCGGCTCGCGGAGTTCGTCGGGCGTCCATGGACCGAGGCGATGCTCGCGCCGGCGCGAAGCTGGGTCTCGACGGTGACGCTCCCCGATGGCTCGATGCGCGACCTCGTGCCCGACGGTCGGGCCGGGATCGCGACCGACTACGACCGCCATCTCGCGACCCTTCGCGAAGCGCTCCGGTGAAACCGGCCAGCCGCGTCGCTACGTCCACGATCCGAGCAGGATCCCCAGGTCCGCGCCATCCACGACGCCGCTGTTGTCGAGATCGGCGATGCCGCCGAACTGGCCCCACGCGCCGAGCATCAGGCCGAGATCGGCGCCGTCGACCACGCCATCGCCGTTGAGGTCGGCGGCGGTGACCTGCGGCGCGCAGTCGATCCACACGACGTAGTGGTTGCCGAAGAACCCCGGCGGAGTCATGGGATCGTCGTCGGGACAGGGAATCCCGCGGCTGACCGGACGCGGTTCCGTCGCGGTGCTCACGACGAGATACCACAATCCGGCGTCGAGCACCGCCGTGAGCTGCGCGGGCGTGCAGTTGTAGGTCGACTGGCGGCCGATCACCCGCGTCGCCTCGCACGGACCCTTCACGAACATGATCTCCGCGGGAAACTCGGGCGAGATCGTGAGCGTCACCACGGCGTCGGCGTTGAGCGAGAGGGCGTACCAGTCGGTGTCCCGGGGCGAACCCGTCGACGAGGTGCCGGTGAGCACCTCGCCGCACACGACGCCCGAGAAGCCCGGGGACGCCATGTTGCAGCCATCGTTGAGCCGTTGCTTGCACTCCTCGGCCTCGACGACCGCGCCGGGCGGCACGTTGACCGTGCACGGCGTCGCGTTGCAGAGCTGCACCGCCTGGTCGACGCACCACGAGTCCCACTGGCCGACGCAGCAGAAAGGATCGAAGAGGCACGTGAAGTTGCAGCAGCTCTCGTCGATGCAGCCCGTTCCGTCATGCACGTCGAAGCAGCCGCCCTGATCGGGACAGGGGATGTCGGCGCAGAGCTTGGTGGCGACGTCGACGCAGAACTGATCCCACGTGCTGTCGCAGCAGTCGGGCGACAGCGTGCACACCTCGTTGCAGCAGGCGATGCCGAAGCATCCCGGCTCGTCGTGCGGGCGATAGCAGTCGCCGGCGCCAGGGCCGCACTGGGCGTTCGCCGCCCTGGCGACGACCACCGAGGCGATGGCCGCGAGCGCCGCGAGCGCGTGCGCCCCGCGACGGGCCAGCGCATCGCGAGCGCTCGAAGGCGCGCTGGTCGGACGACGTGATGCGCGTCCCTGTCGATTCTCGCGCCCCACCCAACCCAATTCCGCCGTGAGATGCCGCTGTGGGCAAGGGGTCGAACGCATGGAGGTCGACTCGAATCCGTGTGAGATGCAATCGTTCGTCATCGCGCACCTCCTGCGCTGCTCGGGGTCGAATCCGGCCGCGACGCGGGCTTCGGCGCCGGAATGCCGCCGACGGCGCCGCGATCGCCGAGGGCGACCGCGAGATCGGCGTTGTCGATCTGCGCGTCTCCGTTGCGGTCCAGCAACCGCGGCGGCGACAGGTTCGGTGGAGCGGGTGGCTGCTTCTCGACGAATCCATGCCCGGCGGCGGATGGGGCCTCTCCCTGGCGTGCCGCGGCGAGCGCACCGGCCGGCCCGCCGCCAGGCGCATCGGTCGGCGAGCCCGCGATCGCCTGATTGAGCAGGATCCAGACAGCGCTTCCCGGCGATTCGACGACCGCAAGGTCGAGATCGCCATCGTTGTCGAAGTCCCGGATGGCGATGTAGCGCGCGAACTGGCCGGCGAAGACGGTCTGCGGCGGACCGAAGACGGGCGCGGCGCCGGGCCCCGGCGTCTTGTTCTCCAACAACACGACCGGTCCGGGCAACCCGTAGCCGATGGCGAGATCGAGATCGCCGTCGCCATCGAGGTCGCCGAGCGCGGGCACCCACGAGATGCCGCTGAAGCTCGCCTCGGTGCTGAACATCGGTCCAAACTCGGCGGGCAGTCCCTCGCTGAGCTTGTTCATCAGGAAGCCGACGCGCTGGAAGTTGAAGCCCATGATCCAAGGGGTCACGATGTCGAGATCGCCGTCTCCGTCGATGTCGCCCAGCGCCGAGTTGGTGAGCCCCGGTTGAATGCCGGTGAAGGGCGGCGGCCGATACGCCGTCTCGGGATCGAACGTGCCGTCGCCGCGGTTGCGCACCACGTCGATGCGGCCCGCGCCGATGGCGGTCACGACGAGGTCCTTGTCGCCGTCGTTGTCGATGTCGCCGGCGACGACCTGCTGTGGGTAGACGAATCCACCGATCTCCTCGTTGAGGCGGATCGACTGGCTGATCTTGAAGCCGCCGTCGCCGTCGTTGTCGAAGATGTGAAGGCGAAATTCCTGGTAGTCGACGGCGGCGAGGTCGAGGTCGCCATCGTTGTCGCTGTCGATCGGCGCGAGCGAGCGGATCTCGCGCCCAAGCGGCGTGAGCTCCGGCGGCGAGAACGCGCCGCCGCCAAGACCGCGCACCACCGAGAGGCCGCTGGGCACCGAGCGGACCGCAAGCACGATGTCGAGCACGCCGTCGTTGTTGAGGTCGGCGATCTCGGCCCAGTCCGTCTGCCCGCCGACGGGAATCGTCGTCGGTACCGAGAACGTGGCGTCGCCGTTGTTCCACATGATGTAGGCGAGTCCGTCGACGCCGCGTCCGGGAACGACGATGTCGAGGTCGCCGTCGCCGTCGAGGTCGGCGACGGCCAGGTGCGTCGGAAAGTGCGAGTTGGGGAAGATCGTCGGCGGCATGACCACGAAGTTGAAGTCGCCGCGGACGCCGGCGCCGATTCCGGCGGCCGAAAACGCGGCGGCAATCACAGCGAAGCGGTGGGGGAGTCGTGCCATGGTTGTCCTGGAGGGCGGCGAATGGATGGGCGGCGAGCGCGGCGTGCTGCACCCCGCGTCCATGCTGACGAGTCAACAGATGATGCTCGCGTCCGAAGGCCGGGCGGGCAAGTGGAACCCCCAAAAGGGGACTTCATCCTTGCCGCAGGGATTCGTCGACGCGGCGACGCAGCGGCAGGGTAGCCGCGGCGATCGCCGCCCCGAGCAGGAGTCCGAGCGCCAGGTCGCGCGCCAACAGGTCGGACCAGAGCGCCGCGGCGGTGTAGGCGATCGTGGTCGGTGCACACCCCGTCGATGGCAGGACCAGGCGCATCGCGGACTGCGGGCGGCGCTCGCCGGGGAGCATCGCTCCGATGAACGCACCGAGCCATCGCGCGTCTCCCGCCAGCAGCGGCACGACGAGGAGGGCCGACCACGATGCATCGACGATGAACTCGATGCGCACCGCCGCGAGCGCCGCAAGCGCGGGGATGCCCCAGCCATCGACCAGCTCGGAGAGCCAGCGCGGCGGAACGCCGCTCACGGACGTTCCGCGCCGGACGACGCGCGCGGCGAGTCCGAGTGGCGTGGCGAGGACGACGAGCAGCCGGAAGCAACGCCATCGACTGCACGAGCGCCGCGAGCGCCAGCGCGGCGGCGATCGTCGACGCGACGAGGCCCGCGCCGACGAGAAGCGCCGCACCATCGTGCTCCGCGCCCTCGGCCGCTGCGCGGTCGATCGGATCGAGCCACCACGGTCCGACGGCGAGCGCCGCGAGCAGCCAGAGCGCCGCGGAATCGTCGAGCGACTCTCCGCGCCACCACAGGAGCACAAGACCGAGCGCCGCCGGAAGCCCCGCGGACCAGAGCCCGATGGAGATGGCGCCGGCGGAGTGGCGTCCTCGACCGGCCCCGGCGATGCCCAGCAGGACCAGCGCCGCGAGCAGCGTCGCCGCGACGCGCAAGGGCCGTTGCGCCTCGTGGGCCGCCGCGCGCCAGGCGGCCGCGACGGAGTTGGCAAGGCGTTCGCGAGCGGCGCGATCGGCGAGATCCGCCCGCTCGGCGACGTCGGCGCCGTGTGCGCCCTCGGTGCGATCGGCGCCGCGCGCGCCGGCGGTGTGGTCGGTGTCGTTCGCGCGGTCTGCGCCGTCGCCCGCCGACGGCGCGTGGCGCGACGGGGCGTCGCTCGGCAGTGCGTCGCGCTGCGCACTGGCTTCATCCGAGCCGGTGGCCGTCGTCGCGACGGCGAGCTCCCACGCGATCCTCTCCCGCTCGATCGATCGCCAGGCCTCCCGCTCGGTCCGGCCGCCGAGGAAGGCATCCTCGAAGAGATTCGGCGCAACGCGTCCGAGGAGGGTCGGCCCAAGCACCGCGCCGGCGACCAGGCCGCCGACGACGGCGTGTCCGGCGACCCGCAGGGCGCGCAGCGCCGCGGCGACCGCCCACGCCAGCGCGACGAGCGCCAGGAGGCCCATCCACGGCGACGCCTGCATCTCCGAGCGTAGCCACGCGTGCGCGGCGCCCGACCGAACGCTCGATCACGCCCCCGCGCGAGACCCGCCGCATCGCGGTTGCCGGGCGTCGGTGCGCAACGAACACCAACGGCGCCAAGAATCGCCGCATGCGTGATCTCCCCCAAGCCGGCGTCGCCCGTGTGGCTGTCGTGGCGGACCTGGCCAATCCGCGTCCGTCCGCGCGTTCGACCCGTGCCGCTTCGTTCGCCGTGGCGTGGCTGGGTGCGCTCCTGGTCGCCGCGGCGGCGCCGGCCGACACGCTCGAACAGGGGCTGGCCCTGGTTCCCGCCGACGCGGTCGGCGTCTTCGTGGTGCCAAACCTCAAGAAGTGCAGCGACGAGCTCTCGACGTGCCTGGAGCGCATCGATCGGCCCGAGGCGGCGCTCGTCGGTCGGCCGCTCGATCTCGTCAAGGCGCGGCTTGGGATCACCGCCGGCGTGCGCGACGACGGCGCGCTGATCGGAATCCTGCGCTGGCCCGACGGCGCCGCGGCGCCCCTTGCGACGGTGCTCGTGGCGGTGAACGACGCGGCCGCGGTCCTCGACGGGAACTTCACCCGCAGCGGCGACTCGGAGGTCATGCGCGTCGGCGTCGGCGGACGCACCTTCGCCACGAAGCGGATCGACACGAAGGAGCGCGGGGCTTGGGTCGCGCTCTCGGAGACGCCCGACGGAGTCGCCGGGCTCGGCGAGGATGCCGCGGGCGTCGCCAGGCACCTCGATCGGCTCGGACCGAAGCGCGACGTCCTGCTGCGGCGAGCCGACGCGGTCGCGTGGATCGATGGCGCCTTCGTGCGCGCCGCGGCGCGCGAGGCGACCAAGGGCGCCGCCGCGCCGGCGGTCGAGGGGTCTTCCAAGGGATCCACGAACGGCGCGTTGGGTGGCGTGCTCGACGGCGCGCTCGGAGCCGATCGAGCCCGTGCCGTCGAGGCGCGCCTCGCGAAGGTGCGCGACGGTCTCACGGTCGCGGCGATGGCCTGGGACATCGACGCGCTTGGGCTGCTGGGACGCGGACTGCTGCGTTTCGACCCGGCGAGCGAGATCGGGGCGCTCTTCGTTGGCGGAGACGAGGCGGCGAAGCCGGCCGAAGGGTCCGGCGCATCGGTCGCGCCCCGCACGGCGCGCGATCGGTTGGCGCGGCTGCCCGATCAGCCGTTCTACTGGGCGCTGGGCGTCGATCTCCAGGGGCTCGGCGGCGTGAAGGGAATCGAGGCGCTCGACGCCCTGCTTGTTCCCGGAATCGCGTCCGCCGCGCCGTGGCTGGGCACCGCGCGCGAGCTCGCCTGGGGTGTCTATCCGAGCAAGCTCGGCGTCGCCGTCGGCGGCGTGCTGAACGACTCGGCGCTGGTGCTCGTCGACGGCGATCCCGCGGCGCTGCGCGATGCGCTGCGGGCCCGCCTGACGCAGGTCGCCGAGGCGAGCGACCTCGGCGACGGGATGAAGCGCGAACTGAAGTGGGAGGCGAACCGCGAGGTCAAGGGCAAGGAGTCGACCGATGCGATCGTGGCCGATGCGTACGAACTGGTCGAGACATCGCTGCCCGGCGCGGCGCCTGCGCCCGACGCGGCGATGCGGGCGCTCGCCAAAAGCATCCTCTTCGGACAGCGCGGCGTGCACGGCTTCGCGAAGCCGCTGGACGACGCGCTCGTGATCACCTCGAGCCAGCGCCCCGACGTCCTGCGCCGCGCCGTCGCCGCGGCGAGCGGCACGGGCGAGAAGCGGCTCGGCGCCAACGCGACGGTCGCGGCGATGCGCGAGTTCCTCCTGCCCGATGCGGACATCGAGGCGTTCGTGGGCGTCGGCGCCATCGGCAAGCTGGTACGCTCGGCGATGGCGGCCTTCGGCGGCGGCGACGCGAAGCAGCCGGAACTCGACTTCGGACCCGAACCGATCGGGCTCGCGCTCGAGGTGGACCGGCACGACGTGGAGGGCGCGATCGTGATTCCCGCGGCGATGGTCGGCATTGCCGTCGACATGGCCAAGCGCAGCGGCGCGGCGCCGGCGCCGAAATAGGCCAGCGTGGCGCGACGGCGAGCCGGCGCTCGCGTGGCCGCGCCGCGCGTCCGTCGGTACCCTCCACCGCATGGCGAACCTTCGCTATTCGACCGCGGGCGAGTCGCATGGGCCGGCGCTGACCACGCTGGTGAACGGGTTGCCGGCGGGTGTCGCGGTCGATGCCTCGTTCATCGACGCGGAACTCGCCCGCCGGCAGGGTGGCTATGGCCGGGGCGCGAGGCAGCGCATCGAGCACGACTCGGCGTCGTTTCTCGCGGGCGTGCGACGCGGGCGCACGACGGGCGGACCCGTCGTCATGCAGATCGTCAACGCCGACAGCCGCCTCGACGACCTCGAGCGCACGCCCCCCGTCTTCAGGCCGCGTCCGGGCCATGCCGACCTGGCGGGCGCGGTGAAGTGGCTCACCACCGACTGTCGCGAGACGCTCGAGCGCGCGAGCGCCCGCGAGACCGCGTCGCGCACCTGCGCCGGCGCGCTGGCGCGCTGTCTGCTGCGGGAGTTCGGGATCGAGGCGTTCGGCTTCGTTCGCAGCGTGCTTGACGCCGAGTCGAACATCCAGGCGACCGAGGCGAACTGGCGGCCGCTGCGCGCGCTGCGCGACGCCAGCGACGTCTACTGCCCCGACGCCGCGGCGAGCGACGCGATGATCGCCCGCATCCGCCAGGCCAAGATCGACCGCGACACGGTCGGCGGCATCGTCGAATGCCACGTCTTCGGCTGCCCGATCGGGCTCGGCACGTGCGTCAACTCCGACGAGCGGCTGGATGCCCGGATCGCCGGCGCTGTCATGGGAATCCAGGCGTTCAAGGCGGTCGAGATCGGCCTCGGCCGCGAGTGCGCGTTCCGTCCGGGCTCGCGCGTGCACGATCCGATCGAGTTCGATCCATCCCGGCGCGACACGCCGGCGCTCGGCTTCGTGCGCCCGACGAACAACGCCGGTGGCCTCGAAGGCGGCATGACCAACGGCATGCCCGTGGTGGTCAAGGGCGCGATGAAGCCCATCTCGACGCTTCTCCGCGGCATGCCCAGCGTCGATCTCGTCTCCCGGCAGCCCGAGCAGAGCACGTACGAGCGCAGCGACGTCAGCGCGATTTCCGCCGCCAGCGTGGTGATGGAGAACGTCGTCGCCTTCGAGATCGCGCGGGCCTTCCTCGAGAAGTTCGCCGGCGACACGATGACGGAAGTCGGCGAGGCGTACGCACGGTTCCTCGCCCTGGCGCGGGCGTTGGGTTGAGCCGCGCGCGACGCCGCGCGACCCCGCCGGGGGCGCCGATCAACGCTCCGTCTCGCGCGCCCGAAGCATGAGCACGACGCACGCCACCGCGACCGCCGCCGCCACGTGCTTCAGCGAGTGGCCGCTCACGATGCGCCCGAGCGCGAACACAGGGCGATCGGTGGCCTCAAGCCCCTTCGCGGCCAGATACGCGACGAGCCCCGCGACGAGGTACCCGACGCCCGAGCGCCGCGCGGGATAGAGCGCGAGGATCAGCACCAGCACGACCAGCGATCCAAACTGCACCAGCGCATACGGGCGCAGGTCGCCGATGTCGCGGTGCTCTCCCCACGCCCAGTAGAAGACGCTCCCCGCGCCGAGCAGCAGCAGCGGGACGAAGAGCGCGCGACCCGCCTTCACGCCGATCCGCTCGCTGATGATCGCCGTGAGCAACCCCATGAAGCCGAGCGTCATCGGCAGCCGGTCCCAGACCAGCCGCGCGTTGTCCGGCGCCAGGTGGTAGTACGCAGAGCCGAACGCGGTGAGGAGCGCGCCCGCGAAGAGGGCGCTGTACGGCCAGCGATCCCAACGATTCACGAACGGGCTCGAGCGCAGCATGGCGCCTTCGCGCGCCGATGCATCGGCGCCTCGCGCCGCGCCGCGCCACGCGACGACGAGTCCCCAGATGCCCACGAGCACGAACGGCACGTTCGAGAGCACGTCGCAGCAGTTGGGAATTCCCAGCAGCGGTCGCTTGTCGGCGAAGTCGTGGTACGCGGGATCCTGCGGTATCCGCGGCGCCAGGAAGATCGCCGCGACGAGCGCGGCAAGCACGAGCAGGAGGATCCGGTGGCGCGCGGTTCGTTGCGGGTTGGTTGGCTGGGTCATGGCGGCGATGTCTGGATCATTGCCGGCGGCACCGCGCGCGGCACGGAGCGTCGGGTTCCGGTCTCCGAAGCTCGTCATCGCCGCTGCCTCGCGGATCTTCCGGCGGATCCTCGCCGTCGCGTTGGTGTCGCTCGTTGGCGGGAATCGCGCTGGCGCCGTTGGCGACCGCCATCCGACCCGCATCTCGGCGAGGCGAGTGCAACATGCATGTATCAGCATGGCGGCGGGCGGCCTCGACTCCTGACCGACGGCGCGAAGATTCGCCCACGCGCGATCGGAGACAAAGGAACCTCGGACATGACACGCATCACAGAGCCCGCACGCCGGAGGGGCATCGCGCAGACGACGGGCATCGCCCGACCGACCCTCGTCGCCGCCGCGATCACGACCTTCCTCGCCCTCTCGGCGCACGGCGCCGGCGAGACGATCACGGTCAACGTCGCGCTCGACGACTTCATGGACTTCGGCGGCGCCCAGATGGTCGCGGACCTGCCGGGGCCGGATGGCCTGATCACGCTTCGCGAGGCGGTGACGGCCGCCAACAACACGCCCGGACCGCAGACGATCGCCTTCGCCATTCCCACGAGCGAGTGGTCGATCTTCTTCGACGACCGGGCGATCATCCACCTCGATTTCATGTGCTATGTCAGCGGCGACGAGACCACGATCGACTTCTCGACCCAGACCCTCTTCACCGGCGACACCAACCCCGACGGCAACGAGGTCGGGCTCCAGTACGCCGGCGTGCCCTCCTTCATTCCGTGCCTCTGGCTGGCGGGCAACGGCTGCACCGTGAAGGGCCTCGACATCGCCTTCGGCAACAACTTCAGCCAGACGATCTGGATCACGGGGAACAACAATCACGTCATCGGCTGCACCACCAATGGACTGACGATCCGCGGCGACTATGGCGGCGGCGACCTGAACACGATCGGCGGCACCGGACCGGGCGAGGGCAACACCTTCTCCGAGGGCGTCGGCATCTACTCCGGCGCCAGCGACAACGTCGTCGTCGGCAACAATTTCCGCTGGGGGCTGCGGGTCAACGGCGACACCTTCTACGGAACCTGCGACAACAACCGGATCGGCGGGCCGACCGATGCCGAGCGCAACAACCTCGCCGGACATGGCTATTACGCCGAGGAGGGCCTCCCCTCGGGCACGCAACTCGACGTGCAGCACGCGAAGAACACGGTCATCGAGAACAACTACGTCGGCACCACGCCGGACGGCTCGGCCAAGTACCCGGGGAAGAGCGGCGCCGGCGGCATCGCGATCTACACCGGCGCAGTCGACACGATCATCCGCAACAACCTGGTCTCGGGCATCGAGATGACAGGCATCGACCACTTCAATGGAGATCGCTTCGGCGTCGCCATCGGCGTCGGCGCCACCGCCACCGGCACGGTCATGACCGGCAACCGCATCGGCGTCGCCGCCGACGGCACGACGCCGATCATCAACGTGCTCGGCGTCCTGGTCTATTCGGACCCCAACGGCATCCCCACCAACACGCACGTCGGTGGCGCCGCGGCGAACGAGGGCAACCTGATCGCCAACAACGAGACGGGTGGTCTCCGCGTCCTCAACTCCGCGACCGGCGTCCGCATCTCCGCCAACTCGATCTTCGACAACGGAGGGTTGGGCATCGACCTGCTGGGCTTCGGGCCGTCCGGCTTCACCGCCAACGACCTCGGCGACGGCGACACGGGCGGCAACGGATTGCAGAACTTCCCGGTGCTCGCCTCGGCCGACGCGACCGGATCCGACATCACCATCGCCGGCACCTTCAACAGTCTCGCCAACCAGGCATTCACGATCGAGTTCTTCGCGAATCCGACATGCGATCCCTCCGGCTACGGCGAAGGCAGGACGTACCTGGGCGCCGCCGCCGTCACCACCGACGGCGCCGGCAACGCGAGCTTCTCGACGACGCTGCCCGCGAGCGTCCCGGCGGGCTCCGTGATCACCTCCACCGCGGCGCAGGACGCGACCGGCAACACGAGCGAGTTCTCCGCGTGCGTGGGCGTCGTCGAGGCGCCCGGTCTTCCGGGCGACATCGACGGCGACGGCAAGGTCGATGGCGCCGATCTCGGGATCCTGCTGGGCGCGTGGGGCACGAACGACGCCGCGGCCGATCTCAACGGCGATGGCGTCGTGGATGGAGCGGATCTGGGCGTGATGCTCGGTGCGTGGGTTGCGTGAGCGACGACCGGACGACTTCAATCGGACCGCGAGCACGCCCCGGCCTCGAGAAGGAGGGAGGGAGAGACGGCCCGGCGCCGCTGTGGCGCCGGGCTGTCGTGTTTCACGGGCTGCGCAACAGTCGCCCGCCTTGAACATCCATCCGCGTTCTGCAATACTTCCGCCCCATCCGCCGCACCTCGCGGTCGGAGTTCGTTCGGGATCGGTTTCACCACCGAGCCCGATGCGGGCGGGCCGTGACCACCGTCATGGGCGCCGCTCGTCGAAACCCTTCCTGGCCCCTCAAGATGGACACGACGCCCGTGACTCGCGTGATTCGTTCGCCCGAACCGATGACGGCTTCCAGCCGACCGACCTCAAGCGCATCGCGGCTCATGGCCGCCGGAGGCCGTCGCCTGTCGCTGCTGGCGCTCAGCGTGTTCGGCGCGCTGGCCATCGCCCCCGCCGCGCTCGCCGACGAGGCCAACCTGCGGCTGCCCGACCTCTCGTCGCAGAAGTTCCTCGGGATGCCGGGCACCACGCTCCTGTGGATCGGCGTGCTCGTCTGCTTCGGCGGGCTCGGCTTCGGCGCGTGGATCTACGGCCGGCTCAAGAGCATGCCGATCCACTCGGCGATGCGCGAGATCTCGGAACTCATCTACGAGACGTGCAAGACCTACATGGTCACGCAGGGCAAGTTCCTCGCGTTCCTGTGGATCTTCATCGCGATCACGATGGTCGGCTACTTCGGCTTCGCGGCGACCTTCGAGGTGCACGAGGGCGAGACGGGCGTCTGGGGCCGGGTGATCATCATCACCGCCTTCAGCGTGATCGGCATCCTCGGCAGCTACGCGGTGGCGTGGTTCGGCATCCGCGTGAACACCTTCGCCAACGGCCGCACCGCCTACGCAGCGCTCTCCGGACGGCCCTATCCCTGCTACTCGATCCCGCTCATGGCGGGCATGTCGATCGGCACCGTGCTCATCAGCGTCGAGCTCCTGATCATGCTGCTGATCATCCTCACGCTTCCGGCGTATCTCGCCGGCCCGTGCTTCATCGGCTTCGCGATCGGCGAGTCGCTCGGCGCCTCGGCGCTGCGAATCGCCGGCGGCATCTTCACGAAGATCGCCGACATCGGCTCCGACCTGATGAAGATCGTCTTCAACATCAAGGAAGACGACGCCCGCAACCCCGGCGTGATCGCCGACTGCACCGGCGACAACGCCGGCGACTCGGTCGGCCCGACCGCCGACGGCTTCGAGACGTACGGCGTCACCGGCGTGGCGCTCATCACGTTCATCCTGCTGGCGGTCAACCCGACGCACTTCATGGAGGCCGGCGGCGCCGCCGGTCGCGATGCGGCGGTCGCGGCGGCGAACACCGTGCAGGTGCAGCTCCTGGTCTGGATCTTCGCGATGCGTGTGATGATGATCATCGCCTCCGCGGGCTCCTACCTGATCAACGAGGCCCGCGCCAAGGCGAAGTACGGCACCGCGAAGAAGTTCAACTTCGAGTCGCCGCTGACCTATCTCGTCTGGCTCACGTCGATCGTCTCGATCGTGCTGACCTACATCGTCTCGTGGGCGCTCATCCCGACGATCCACGGCGACACGTCCATGTGGTGGAAGCTCGCGACGATCATCTCGTGCGGCACCATCGCCGGCGCGATCGTTCCCGAGATCGTCAAGGTCTTCACCTCGACCGAGGCGGCGCACACGCGCGAGGTGGTCACCAGCTCCGAGGAGGGCGGCGCGTCGCTCAACATCCTCTCGGGCCTCGTGGCGGGCAACTTCTCGGCGTACTGGATGGGCATGGTCTTCATCGTGCTGATGGGCATCGCGTACATCGTCAGCATGTACGGGCTGGCCTCGCTCATGGTGGCGCCGGCGGTCTTCGCCTTCGGCCTCGTGGCGTTCGGCTTCCTGGGCATGGGTCCGGTCACCATCGCCGTCGACAGCTACGGCCCGGTCACGGACAACGCCCAGTCGGTCTACGAGCTCTCGCTCATCGAACAGGCGCCCGGCGTGCAGGAGCAGGTGAAGAAGGACTTCGGCGTCGCCGCCGACTTCGAGGCGGCCAAGCACTCGCTGGAGGAGAACGACGGCGCCGGCAACACCTTCAAGGCGACGGCCAAGCCGGTGCTCATCGGCACCGCGGTGGTCGGCGCCACCACCATGATCTTCGCGATCGTGATGTTGCTGACCAACGGCCTCAAGGACCAGGCCGCGATCGCGAAGCTCTCGTTGCTTCACCCGCCGTTCCTGCTCGGGCTCCTTGCGGGCGGCTCGATGATCTACTGGTTCACGGGCGCGTCCACACAGGCGGTCGTCACCGGCGCGTACCGCGCCGTCGAGTTCATCAAGAAGAACATCAAGCTCGAGGGCGTGACCAAGGCGTCGACCACCGACAGCAAGAAGGTGGTCGAGATCTGCACCCGCTATGCCCAGAAGGGCATGGTCAACATCTTCTTCGCGGTCTTCTTCGGCACGCTGGCGTTCGCGATGCTTGAGCCGTTCTTCTTCATCGGCTACCTGATCGCGATCGCGTTCTTCGGCCTCTTCCAGGCGGTGTTCATGGCCAACGCCGGCGGCGCCTGGGACAACGCCAAGAAGATCGTCGAGGTCGAGCTCAAGAAGAAGAACACCCCGCTGCACGCCGCGACGGTCGTCGGCGACACCGTCGGTGATCCGTTCAAGGACACGTCGTCGGTGGCGCTCAACCCGGTCATCAAGTTCACGACGCTCTTCGGCCTGCTGGCGGTGGAGTTCGCCATTGCGCTCAACAACCACGGCCACGCCGAGGGCAACATCGCGGTCTTCTCGAGCACCAAGACGAACATCCTCGCCGCGGCGCTCTTCCTGATCAGCGCCGCGTTCGTCTGGCGGTCGTTCTACCGGATGAGGATCAGGGCTGAGGGGTGAGTTCGACGGCGTGCGACGCGCGCCTGCGCCGTCCGACGCCTGCCCGACGAAAGAGAACCCGCCGCCAGGACGACGCCGCTGAACAAGCCGCGCCGCTCGGCAGCGGGTTCTCTTTCGTCGGGCACGATTCCCCGTGCGCGCGACGTACGCTTGCGGGTCTACCGGAGGTCGCATGGCGTCGGTTCACGTTCTTGGTCTGGTGGTCGTCGTCCTGATCATCGCCGCCGCAGTCGCGGGGCTGGCGCTTGTCGTCATGGGCCTGGTCGGCCGGGCGCGATTCGACGACCCGCGCTGTGGCAAGTGCGGTTACGACCTGCGGACGTTCGGACAGCGGCCGCAGTCGTGCCCGGAGTGCGGGGCCGATCTCACGAAGCCGGGGGCCGTTCGCTTCGCGTCGCGCGTGCGCCGACCGTGGATGGCGGTCCTCGGCGTGTGCCTGCTGGCGGTGCCGCTGGCCGCGATCGCCGGCACGCATGTCATGGCGTCGCGGGCCGCCTCGCCCGCGCCGGCCGTTGCGCTCTCCGGACCGGGGCTGGTCCAGGGGATGACCAACAGCCAGCTCGCGGCCGCCGTCGCCCGTCCCGAGGGCCAGCAGCCCTGGCTGTGGGAGGAATTCGGGCGCCGGATCGATGCGGGCACGATGAGTCGCGCCGATGCGGTCGCCGTGGTCGATGCCCTTGTCGCGCGGCTCGCGCCGCCGCCTTCCGCCGGAGGCGATCCGGACTCGGAGGAGAACACCGGCGACCAAGTGCAGGCGATGCGCTCGTGGGCCGCCAGCGCGGTCACGGCGATCTGCGACACGACACTGCTCGACGACGCCAAGCGCATCGAGCTGGCGACCGCATGGGTCGGAGCGCCCGAGATCGACCTGCCGGCGCGCTCCAGGAGGGCGCGGCTCCATCTCGGCCCGGGTTCATCGCGAGCCGTCGGGGGGCCGTTCCGCGCGGTCGAGCGAATCATTCAGATCCGGATCGACGGAACGGCGCTCGACGAGGCCGCGGACAAGGCCCGACGCGGACCGATGACCGCGATGCTGATGCGGCCGCTGCCACCCTTGGAGCCGGGCGAGCACACCATCGAGGTCGATGTGGAGCGGTTGATCGTGCAACAGGACATGAACTCGACGGGGCCGTCGGCGTCCCGGTTGCAGGATCTCTTCGAGAACGCCGATCGCCTGCCGGATCCACCGGGAGAGGAGCCGCGCCGCCTCGCGCGCAGCGTGACCACCCTGTCCAGGAAGGTCGCGATCCTGCCCGCCGAAGAGCCCATGCGCACGTCCTTCGTCGACGAATCCAAGCGTGCGCTGGTGCAGCAGACGTTCAGGGTCGAACAGGCGGTCGTCCGGCGGAGACAAGGCAAGGGCGTTCGCGTGACGATCAAGCTCGATCCGGGAACGCCGCCTGAAGGAGTCCCGATCCTCGTCACGCCGGTCCTCGCCGTCGGCGACCGCAAGGAGCGCGGGTCGACGATCGGCATCCGCGGGCAGAAGGGCGGCTATCGCATGAACGGCTCGCCGATGCTCACGTTCGACCTGCCGGAGCTCGATCCTTCGGTCACCTCGATCGACCTCGTGCTCGAACCGGAACTGATGGACGAATTCCGCGGCACGGCGGGCTGGGACCGCGTCTGGGGCGAGCCGATCGAGATCAGGCAGATCCGGCTGGATCGGCGCGACCTCGAAGGCGGCGCTTAGAGACTGTTTCAGAACTCGCGCTGCCTGCGGCCGGCTGCGGCTTCGCGTGGCTGCGTCGGACTGCATCGGCGGCCCACAGAGGGCCGCCTGCTTCGTCCTCCTTGCCACGCTCGTCCTCGCTCGGCCTCGGCGACGCGGGAGTTCTGAAACAGTCTCTTAGGGTGCGATCGACGATCGCACCGCATGTCGTCCGTGTGACATGACCGCGAACGAAGCCGCGAGCGCCGGCCTGGTGAGCGCCGGCCCGGTGAGTGCCGGCCCGGCGAGTGCCGGCCCGGCGATCACCGATGGGCGGTTGTCCACGATCGAAGAAGACGATGCCGCGTGGCTTCGCTCACGCGACGATGCGCCGCGCCCGCCGCCGCCGAAGGCCTGGCTGGAGAGGAACCCGGACGAGCGCATGGCGTGTGGTCGATGAGCCGCGGAACTGTCAAGAGCGCGGTGGGTACGTCGATTCTTGGACGCTCACAGATCACCCTCTTCAAGACGGCCGCGATTGCGCACGGCTGGAACATCGTGCGACCTGAGCTCGGGCTGCCGGTCGCGGAAGCCAGGGGCCGCGGTGCCGGGGTTTCGGACGGACATCGTGTTGGAGACGCGTGGCTGTCCCGAATAGTCCCCCGGTCCAATGAACCGGTCCGGGGGCTCCTCTGTCCACTTGTGACAGGAGCCCGTCGATGCGGATCTTTCCAGTCGCGCTCCTACACAGGAGCGCGACTGGCGGTTGCCGAAGAGGTGGACTCCTCGTTGCTCTGCGCCGCACGCGAGCATCGTGGGCATGGCGCGACGGCCCGAATACACTGCCTGTCGAGCGCGCCAGAGGGATTGCAGCGTGATGCACGCCGCACCAGCTCGCGCTCCTTTCCAGGGAGGATCAAGCGTGACACGGACATTGCTACTCAAGTGCTCGTTGAGCGCGTGCGGCCTGATCTCGTTCACCTCCGCGGCGGTCGGCCAGGTCGCCGAGGTCGACCCGGCTGGCCAGACGGCCGCCAGTGCCGCCGCAGGCACCTCCGACAGCCTCTCCACCTGCGACTGGTCAAGCATCCGCGCCGCGCACGACGCCAGCCGCCACGCCGTGTTCCCAGTCGACGACGGCTACCAAGCCCGCAATCCCGGTCAACGGTGGCGGATGCACTTCGATGGCCGTGCGTTCCTCGCCACGCCGGACGCGGGCGACTGGGCATGGGGACTGGAGCTTGTCAGCTACGGATTCGCCGGGCAGGAGCGCACGGTGACGCTTCCGGCGGGGGTGAGCGCTGCCGGTCGGCGGGTCGCATACGACTGGGGCGGCTCCCTGACCGAGTGGTACGTGAACGACGACCGCGGCCTGGAGCACGGCTACACCGTGCACGAGCGCCCTGCGGAGGAAGCGGTATCCCGGGCGGGTGAGCCTCTGCGGTTCACGCTCGCGGTGCGGGGCGGGTTGTGTCCGCAAGTGAACGCCGATGGCCGGAGCGTGACGTTCGTCGATGCAAGCGGCGCAGGTGTGGTGAACTACAGCGGGCTGGCGGTCTTCGATGCCGACGGCGTCGCCGTTCCGGCGCAGTTCCAGCCGTCCACCATGGTGGGCTCGGCGCCGTCGGATGCACTGGTTCTGAGCGTGGAGGACCGAGGGGCTCGCTATCCGCTGACCATCGACCCGGTCGCGCAGCAGGCCTACCTCAAGGCGTCCAATACCGATGCGGGCGACCAGTTCGGCTACTCGGTAGCGGTGTCAGGCGACACGGTGGTGGTTGGGGCACCGTACGAGGACAGCAACGCCACGGGCGTCGGCGGCAACCAGGTCGACAACCACGCGACCGATTCCGGCGCGGTGTACGTCTTCGCCCGCAGCGGTGCGACGTGGAGCCAGCAGGCCTATCTCAAGGCATCTAACACTGGTGCCGATGACAACTTTGGCTTGGCGGTGGCGGTGTCGGGCGACACGGTGGTAGTTGGCGCGTGGCAGGAAGACAGCAACGCCACGGGTGTGGACGGCGACCAGGCAGACGACAGCGCCAACTATTCCGGCGCGGCGTACGTCTTCGTCCGCAGCGGCGTGACTTGGAGTCAGCAGGCCTACCTCAAGGCGTCGAACACTGGTGAGGGTGACCGATTCGGCCAATCGGTGGCGGTGTCCGGCGACACGGTGGTGATCGGAGCGTATTTCGAGGACAGCAACGCCACGGGTGTGAACGGCAACCAGGAAGACAACAGCACCCCGGACGCCGGCGCGGCGTACGTCTTCGTCCGCAGCGGCGCAACTTGGACTCAGCAGGCCTACCTCAAGGCGTCGAACACGGGCCCCGGCGATGGCTTTGGCCGCTCGGTGGCGGTGTCTGGCGACACGGTGGTGGTCGGGGCGAATTACGAGGCCAGTGCCGCCACGGGCGTGAACGCCAACCAGCTCGACACCGGCGCTCCCCAGTCCGGCTCGGCCTACATTGTCGAACTCTGTCCAGCCGATCTGAACGCGGATCACCAGGTCGATGGGGCCGATCTCGGAATCCTGCTTGCCTTCTGGGGACCGGTGACTGTCTTCCCGGCGGCCGACATCACAGGCGATGGCATCGTGGATGGCGCGGACCTGGGCGCGCTGCTCGCCGCGTGGGGGCCGTGTCCGTGAGATCGAACCGGCGATGCCCTCGCCGGTTGTTCAATGGCGATCGGGCGTCGTAGGCGACAGTCTACCTGCAACGTCGCTCATCGCTGCGCGCGGCGAGGTGGCGGTGGATGCGCCAATGGCGTTGCGCCCGGATACCACGAGATGGCTACCGGTTTGTTGAGTGCCGTAGGGGTCTGACCCCTTTTCATTGGACCTCGCGGGATTCGCAAGGAAGATCGGGCACCGAAGCGACGGCGCCCGTCGCACGCCGAGGCTTGCTCCTCTTCGGCGGGACAGCGCCTTGCAGGTGGAGCGCACGACCCGGGCTCGAGCGTCGCGACGTGCGGCCCGGACGTCAATTCATACGATTGTCCCGACGGAGAGGAGCAAGCCGGACCCACGACAACGAGGCGCTCGTCCTCTGCGAGCCACGCAGGGGAAATCTCACTCCGTGACGCAGACTCCTAGAGCACGACGCACCTTGATCTGCGACCAAGTGTTCCATCCAAACAGATACCATGTGGCCGGTGGAGTTCCGATCGACGGGATAATCTCCAGTGCCGACCGCGTTGGCCTGCCTCACGGAGGCGTGTTCCGCGAACCAAGCGGATCTGGAGGCAGGAGCGGCCCGCTCTGCTCAAGTAACCGACGTGTCGATCACTCCCTCCAACCTTCGAGCGCCTAACCCGTTCCATCTGCGGCTGGACACCATGTCGGTCGGAGTGGGCCAGCTGAGCTCGGCGTTCTCTGCTGCTGCTGCTGAGGCGGCGTCGGTGTGCCTGGCGGATCGAGGCCACTCCACTCCCACCCCGATGCAGCTTCAGGGGGAGGTACCGGCCGTTGCGACGCTTCACTGGTCACAACCGAGCGGTCAGGCCGTTCGAACCTGGGCCGACCAAGAGGTCGCGACCGAGCAGGCGGCGTACGCCGTAGCTGCGCTTCTCGTCTCTGAGATGTCGGAGTTGGAGATTGTGGAGCGATCACGCAAGGGCACAGGCTTCGACTTCTGGTTGGGGGAGAAGGGTTCGACGACTGGACTGTTTCAGGCCAAGGCGCGCCTCGAGGTGTCAGGGATTCGTAGCGGAACCCGGAACGATGTTGCTGAACGCGTTCGCCGAAAGAACGCCCAGACAGAGCGCTCGGCAGGCGCGTTGGCTGCCATCGTGGTTGTAGTCGAACTTGGAGGGCCGCTGTCATGGATAGCGATCAACTCCAGAAGGTGACGTCCATCCACCGACGCGCGATGGACCTAGCAGACGCGGCGGCGGCCGCGCGGCGAGCGGGAGAAACATCGCGCTTCGAGGAGTTGACGCGGGAGGCGCTCGAACAGGAGGAAGCGGCAGCCCACCGGTTCAGGTTCTTGGCGGACTTCGAGCCGACCCGATCTGTGCTCTACCGAAGCGCCGCATCACTCGCTCTGGACTGCAACGAGCCCCGTCGGGCCGAGCAGCTCATAGCCGAGGCACTTGCAGGTGAACCGCCTGCCGACATCGCGGACGAGCTTCGCGACCTACTGGAAAACGTGTACTTTCGACGACATCTTCAGCTTCGAGGAGTGACGCTCGACGAGAGCGAGTTCCAAATGTCGCTCGAAGGGAGTGCGGTGGGCTACGGCATTACCCGAAGTGATCACCTCGTCCAACGGGTGTCGAAGGTCGAGTCTCTCCTCTATCGGACCGCAGAGCGAAGGTCGGAGAGGCCGTACCGCGAGGCTGGGCGGCGTCGGAAGAAGCTGTCGCAGGAGCTTCAGCTCTATGTATCGACGCCGCGTGCTGCGAGCTTCGCGGTGACATTTCGCGTGGGGCGGGGTGATCAGTTGGTACTTCCGGGGATGAGCTTCGTCCGGGACGTGATCACGGACGTCCTCGCGTGCTTGGTACTTCTTGACGCAAACAGGGTGGAGGAGTTGCGAGAGCGAATCCCTGACGAAGCCTACTTTCTCAACTTTCTCGCGCTCGCACGTGAGGTGGCGCCCGATGGCGAGGAGGTACGTTCGGTTGGATTCACAACCAGCACCGGTGAGACCACCGAGTACGTCGCGATGTCCCGGCCGCGCGCTGTGCTCCCTGTCGGTGGTCGACTTGATCCAGAGGAGCAATCGCAAGGCCACGGAGAACTGCCCGTCCTTATCGCAGGGAGACTACTCCGGGCAGATGCGCTGGGCGAGACGGAAGGCAAGATCTCCGTGGTCGATGCGGCTGGCAAGGAGCACCCCGTTCAGGTGCCGCGCGGTCTCATGAGCGATGTGGTGAAGCCCTACTTCGAGGAGCAGGTGGTGATACGCGCGCGTGCGCTGGGTTCAAGGCTGATTCTCGAATCGATCGATCCGGCGAGCGAAACCGAGGGCGGATGAGTGTTCTCCTAGCGAACTGAGGAGCCGCACAGGCCACATCTGTGCCAAGTTGCCCAGATTCACACGAAACATCCGTGATCTTGGCAAAGCATGCCTCGACCGAAGCATGTCGCAAGGCGGGCAGATGCCGATCGCATACCAAGGGACGGCCACCGGTTCGTTGAGTGCCGAGGGGTCTGACCCCTTTTCATGCGGTCGGCCACTGAGGTGCTACAGCAACCGCGCCCGCTCCCACGAGCGATGATCGGCGGCGATGTCGAATCGCCGCCCGCATTCCGGACACACGCCCGTGTCGCCCATTCCGCTGAGGTCGTACACGCAGCCCACGCACGCACGCCCCGATGCGGCTCGTACCGCTCGCCGAATTCGCTGCGTACGCCGCCGTGAGTACCAGATTGCCCCAAATGTCGTCGTCACAATCGCGAGCGGGATTCCCGGCAAGGCCCACAGGGGCGAGATCCACGGGGCTACGCGCCTCAGCACGAACGGGGCCGCGACCGCGCTCAGGACGGTGCAGACGAACACCGCCGCGACCCATACCTCGTACCGTCGCAAGGCGGGCGGGCGCGGGGCGGCTGGCCCGGTGGGTTGGGAGGTCACGGCCAATGGTACCGCGGGCGCGCAGCGCGACCGGCGATCGGTGGCCGTGGTCGGAAGTCGTGACACCGGACGTCTGCGCAACGAGAAGGCCCGTCGATGTGCTCATCGAAGTGTCTGGCTCTCACACGCGTCGGGATTATTAGGGTCAGCTACGCATTTCTGATACCAGTCACAGTCGATCCTCGCGCGTCGCCCGGTGCAGTCCCCATTCAGGGCCGGAAGCGGAAGCAAGCGGCCCACGCGCGAGGA
Organism: Phycisphaerales bacterium; assembly: GCA_046350555.1. Taxonomy (GTDB): domain Bacteria; phylum Planctomycetota; class Phycisphaerae; order Phycisphaerales; family SM1A02; genus JAXMAF01. The sequence goes on along the minus strand of JAXMAF010000009.1, from coordinate 147,147 downwards.
CAACGTGGAATCCGCATCAAAGAGCGGACGATCTCGCGACGTAGAGATCGTCCGGCTCGCCGGAGGTCAAGGTTCACCCTGGCTCGCGCGCCGACCCGAGCCTGCGAATCGACCGAACGCCAGACGCCTCGGCCCCGAGGCCGACAGCGGCAGCGCCAGGTTGGCGCCACGGGTCGTCCCGTCATGTGGTCGAAATCGGCGGCCGTTCCGAAGGAGGGAGGAAACCCCCAGACTTGGTCAAGCGCCTTTCAACAGCGCACGCAGCCGGCCTCCCGCCGCGTCGTCCCATGCCGCGATCGTGGCGGCGTGCGCCGCTTCCACCGTTGGATCGACGGCGCCCGGCTCGCCGCGCACGCCAGCCGTGATCGACGTCTCGATCGCCTCGAGGAGCGCGGTGGCGCGGTCGCCCTCCTCGAAGGCGCGCGGGTCGTCGACGACGGCGAGCGCCGCCGCGGCGACAAGCACGCGCACGTCGGCCGCCTTGCCGTCCTCGACGCTGTGGTGGCTGAGCAGGTGCGCGGCAAGCGCCGCCGCGTTCTTCTGTCGCTTCACGTCGAAGGCGAGCGTGTCGGCGAGCGGACCGCCGCCGAACTCGGGCCATGGACCGTCGAGGATGGCGCCCACGACCAGCGCGATGTCGCTTGTTTCGCTCGGCCCACCGGGCACGCCCGGCACGCCGGGCACGAACGATCCGGACGGCCCTTGCGACGTCGGCTCGCCGCCCGCGTACGCGGTCATCGCATGCACCGGGAATTCGACGAGCCACGCCTTGCGAACGGCCGTCGCCGCCGCGGCGTGTCCCGTCCGCTCGACGCTCTCGGCCGCCAGCGCGGCGCGCAGCCATGTGGTCGGGTAGGCGCCCCAGCCGGTGGCCGCGTCGCGCCGCTCCGCCGCGACCTTGATCGGTGCGTCGGCGATGAACGTCTGGAGCGACCAGGCGAACGCCGGCCCCAGCGCCAGCACGCCCCAGACATCGGCGAAGATCTCTCCGAGCCACGCATCCCACGCCTCGCGACGCGGCGCCGGAACCTTGGCCCTCGCGAGCGCCGCGCCGACGAGTTCGTGCAGGCGCTTCGCGAGTCCCAGGTCGTCCTCGACGATGTGCCCGACCTCGTGGGCGATCAGCGTCATCTCCGGCAGGTGCGCAAGCTGGAACCACGGCACGCCGACGAGCGGAATCGGAAGCTCCCTCAGGATCGCGAGGAAGCGCTCGCGCGGAACGACCGGCAGCTCGGCGAGATCGACCGCCTTCTGTCGCGAGTATTCCATCGGCGAGGCCGAATCGACGTCGTCGTAAAGATAGACCAGCGGCGGCTCGCGCAGCGCCCGTGGATCGACCGCGCCGCTGCGCCGTCGCCGCCGCAGCGCCGGCTCGTAGCACGCCCACGCCAGTTCGTCCGCGGCGGCGAGCCAGGGACGGAAGTGCTCGACGCAGCGAAGCGCGAACTTCCGTCGGAAGAAGTCCCAGACGCGGTGCGCCTGGAGGATCGTGCGCTCCAGCTCGACCGATCCGCCGAGCACCGTGCCGCTCTTGCGCGCCGCCGCCAGCTCGGCGGCCAGCTCGCGCTGGAGGCCGCGCATGTGCGCCGCGAGGCGCGCCATCTGCGAGTGGTGCTTCTCCATCGTGGCGCCCGGCGCGGCGAGCGCCTCCCACGCGGCCAGCTCGTCGTCGAGGCAGCCGAGCTTCACCTCGAGCTCGCGGTGCTTGCGGACGGCGATCGTGGCGATGCTCACGATCCCTGCTCCTTGCGATCGAACCCGTCCGGATCCAGCACCGGCCGCCAGCGCGGATCGTGGCAGTAGAGCACGCAATCGGCGTGCGCGACCGCCGCGCCGAGGAGTGACGACGCCGGAATCATCGCGGCACGCAGGGCGTGCAGCGTGTAGCCGATCGGCGAGCCGACCCGCAGCGCGTTCTTGAGCACAGCTGCGACATGCACGCCCAACCCGCCCATCGCCAGCACCGCCGGCACGTGGTTGCGCGGAAGGCTCGCCGGCGAAGGCGTTGCGCGCCAGCATCTGGCGCATCCGGGTGCTGTCGTTGCGGCGAGGAACGTCCAGCACGACGAGCGGGCGTCGGCCGACGGGCAGCGCGAAACGGCTCGTCCAGGCTCGGGAATCGAGATCTCGACGCCGCGACGCGGCGCCGCGACTGACTGGCCACGGCGATCGGTGTCGTCGATGGGGAGAAGTCGAGCGCCCATCCTTCCGAAGGCGGCTCGACTCGCGGACCGAGGCGCGCAGGAAGAGGACCGACGGCGCTTGGCTCGACGAAGAGCCGAGGCGAGTTCCACTGGCTGGCGAGCTCGAAGCAGGATGAAGAGGGCTCGCTTCGATAGCTGATGTCGACCGCGTCGCTGATGGGCGTGCCGGGGCCGATCGCGACGAGCTGTCGGCGCGGCGCCGCCTTCACCAGCGCCCGCTCGATGAGCGTCCGCTCGGAGGTCGGCGCGCCGTGGTCCCTTCCGGGCGCCTCGGTCCGTTGCAGGGCGTTCACCACCGACACGAAGGCCGCGGCCGTCGAGGGGCCGAGGAAGCCGTCGACCTTGAGCGAGGCGCCCAGCGCGTTGAGCGCGTCCTGCAACCAGACCACGCGGTGATGCATCGAGCTGCTGGCGTCGATGGCCCGATACGCGCCCGCGGGCTCGCCCTTCGCGAAGAGCCATCCGACCAGGCCCGCGTGGGCCGGCGCGGCCAAGGCGAATTCCCAGGGAATCGGAAGGAGCTCGGAGCCATCGAGCTCGAGCCGCACAGGGGTCGTGGCATCGCCGCGCAGCCCGCGCAGGACGCGATCGGAGCCGCCGTCGAGCGCGAGGTCGCGCAGCTCGACGGCGAGCTTCCTGTGGTCGGTCGAGAGCGCCTCGACGAGACGCTCGGCGTACACCTCGCCGCGGGCCACGTCGCGCAGCGCCAATGGACGCCGGTCCGGGGTGGCTCGCCGCCGGTCGAGGCGCGGTGCATCCGTCCGCGCTCGACGGCCTTCGACGTGGTGAGCGTCAGCCGCAGCCAGAGCGCCCGGCGGCGATCCAGCGCCCGCCGCGGCGCGGGCCTCGGCGTTGGCATCGTCGTCGACAGTCGCGCGCCCGCAGGCGGCGGCCTCGGGCTCATCGCGGTGCGGGTGTCATCGTCGGGCGGCGCACTTCGCAGGGTCGCGATGCGCCGCCGCTCGCGCTCGTCGCCCGAGTCGCCGGCGATCGCGTCGGCGGCGCCGAACTCGTTCGCCGCGGCGCCGGCGTCGCCGCGTGCGCGATGCACGAGGGCCCGCAGCACGTGCAGGCGCCGGGCGAGCAGCGATCGCTCGAGCGCCGCCGAACGCAGCAGCGGCTCCGCTTCCGCCACCCACGCGAGGTCGACGGCGGCGGGACCCTCGGAACCGAGGGCGTTCTCGGCTGCGGCGATGCGAAGCGCGGCGCGGAGCCCTTCGGTCTCCGGCACCAGCGTGCCCGCCGCCAAGGCGCGCTCGACGAGCGCCGCAGGCTGCTTCAGCCGCACGCGGTGGCGCGTCGCCGTCTCGAGCAGGCGAAGCAGCATGAGCGCTCCTCCGGGCCGGTCGGTGTCGTCGCCGGCCATGTCGAAGGTGTCGGACCTGTTGGACGCGTCGGCGGTGTCGAAGCCGTCGCAGCACCGCTGCACGACCAGCGCGGCCGCGAAGTCGTCGCCCATGACTCGATGGGCCTCGGCGGCTGCGAGCTCGTAGAGCGTCGCGTCGCCCGGCGAGAGTCCGAGCAGCGGCGTGCCGTCGCCGGTGCCGCTCCGGAGCGGAAGAAGCTCCATCACGCGCCGCACGCGCTCCGGCCGCTTGGGCAGCGCATCCGCGAGCGCGAGCTTCCCAAGCATCGTGCAGCGCGCCGGCGCTGGATGGATCCGGCCGAGCGATTCGAGCAGGTCGTCGGCGGCGCGCTCGCGCCGGTCGATCTCCTCCTCGGCGACGAGCGCGGCGCTGAAGAACGCGGCGCGGGCCTGTGGCGGCGCACCGACGATCGGTGCCCGCATCGAGTCGACGACGTTGACGATCTCGCCTCCGGCGCCGCGATGTCCCAGGAACATCACGTGCAGCCCCGCGAGTCGATGGAGCTGCTCCGTGCGCGGTGGAAGCTCGAGCCGGTTCCCGGTCGCGAGCCAGCTCTCCATCGTGCGCAGGTTGCCCGTGACCGTGAGGTCCTGTTCAGCCAGGGCGATGATCGCATGGCTGGCGGTCGACATGTCGCGCAGCGCGAACGCTCCCTCGAAGACGCCCGAGAGGATCGGCGTCGCCTGCCGCGGGTCGAGGCGGCTGCGGTGGGCGATGCCGGTCGAGAGGCGGATCTGAAGTTCGAGCAGGCGCAGCGCCGGGACGTCCTTCTCCGGCATCGTGGCGATCGCGCCGAGGATCGCGTCGCCAAGCTGGATGGCGCGGGTCGACGCCATCGATGCGAGCAGCGCCGGCCCCAGCGACGCGGCGCCCTCGAGCGCGATGGCCGGCGGGGCGCCGCCCGTCGCCGGATCGGCCGCCAGCGCGCTCGCCTCGCTCATCGACGCCTCGATCGTCCTCCACGCGTCGAACGGCCTTCCGGCGCGCACCGCGATGTTGGCCTCGGTGAACGCGAGGAAGCATGGCAGCATCCGGTCGGCGCCGGATGCGATCCGCCCGCGCGTCGAACGCAGCGTCTCGAGTGCGGTGTCGTGATCGCCTTCGAGGAGCGCCGCGTCCGCAAGGCGGCGCGCGAGGATCGCCTCGCGCGGCGATGGCTCCGGCGAAAGCCGGCGCTGGAGCTCGAGCGCCTGGATCGCCAACGGCAAGGCGTCGTCCCTTCCGGCAGCCGCCCGAACCACCGAGGCGAGCTCCAGGGCATCGACGCGGCGCGGTTCGTCGCCGAGCATCGCCAGCGATTCGTCGGAGAACCTCAGGGCGTTGACGATGTCGCCGCTGAAGAAGGCGAGCTGCGCCCGGAAGAGAAAGCGCTCGCCCTTGGGAACGACGCGGTCGACCACCTCGGGTGGAAGGCGATCGAGTTCGTTCATCGCCTGCTCGACGCGCCGAAGCCGCATGCCGGGGTCGCCGTCGGGCAGGCCCACGGCGACGATCGCCTGCGTGCGCCATGCGGTCGCGCGGATCTCGTCGTCGATGCCGGCGATTCCCTTGGCAACCGCCAGTTCCGCGAGGGCCATGGCGGCACGGTGGTCGATGCGCTGCTCAGCCTCGCGCAGTCGCTCGTGCCAGCGCTTCGCGGCGTCGGCGTCGCCGCCGGCGAAGCGATGGAAGAGCTCGTCGCAGATCGCCGCGGCCCAGCGCGACGGATCGGGACCGTCCTGGAGCGCGGCCGCTTGCGCCGCGAAGAACTCCGCCGCGCGGGCGTGCAGCCGCTTCGAGACCGGGTACTGCGCGAGCAGCCGCGTGAGGGCGCCCAGACGTCCTCGTGGAACTCGAGCACTGTGGATCGACCTTGCTGCAGGAAGACCCACGACGGGCTCGACGCGTAGCAGAGGTCGTCCACGCGGCACGCGGTTCGCGTCGGTGCGCGGCGGCGAGTCCAGTTGGCAGCACGTCGGCCCAGTGGGCGAGCTTCCTTGGGCTCAATTGGCCGATGGGTCCGCGGCGTTCGTGGCGGACGCGCTCGATGGTGGCCGCTCCCCGGCGCCCCTGCATCGCGTCGGCGAGTTCCGGCGGCAGCACGTCGCGGAGGATCTCGAAGGTGAGCCGGCGCGGCACGACGCCGTATCCGAGCAGCCAGCGCACCGTTGGCGACTCGATGCGCGAAGACGACGCGCTCGACGAGATAGACCAGGTCGAAGTCGCCGGCGCCTGGCTCGTCCGCCGAGACGATGTCCCGCTCGGCAGGTCGGCGACCAGCGCGAGCCGCAGCGGAAGCTGCCTGCGCACTCGACCGCGGCGTCGAGCGAGGATCGCCGGCAGGGCCACCGGGCAGGTGTCGCGCGTTCCTTCGGCGTGAAGTCGCCGACCGCCACGCTGCGAACGCCTTGCGGAAGCTCCTCTGAAGGTCGGCATCGCGCTCGCCGGCCTGCGGGCAGCCAGGCGTTGGATCGGATTCGAGCAGGTCGTAGCGCGCGAGCAGGCCGCACGGAGGCGCTCGGCATGCGGCCGCGCGGCGTTGACGAGTTCGGCAGGTCGGTCAGGTGCCGGAGCATCGCCTCCTCGAACGTGTCGACGACGATCACCACGGGCAGATCGCCGACGGTTCGAGGCCACGCCGAGCGCCCAGGCGGGTCCATTCCGCCGGGCGCGGAAGCCCTGCTGAGCGACGCAGCCGGTGGCGCTGCGCCTGCTGGATGTCGGCGTTGGCGGCGCCGAGGGCGACGTCGGGACGGTGTCGTTGCCGGTCGCTTGCCGCGCTGCCCGGTTGCGTCGACCGCATCGACGGCCTTGTTCAGGATGGTGTCCGGCTCGCTCCCAGGAATCTGCCATGAAGCTGCTCGGCGATGGCGAGCAGCAGCACCACATCCGGCTGGACGTCGATGCGGTCGAAGTCGAGCCGCGCCACCGCCCGCCGGCGGGAACGCACTTCCGTGCCGCGAACCAGCGCGGAGCATCGTCTTGCCGCGCCCGGCGCGTGGAGCTGAACGATCACGGCTTCTGATCGCCGCGCGCAGGAAACGCTCCGGTACCGTTGCAGGGCAGGGCGCTCGAAGTAGCGGCGATCGATACCATCGTCGGCCGTCTGGACGCGGGCGTTGAAGCGGCAGCAGGCGACGGCGACGGATTCGTCGAGCGGCGCGACGCCCTCCGGCCGTCCGGCGGGCGGATGCACTTCGGGAAGGCGTCGCGCTGCTTCACGATGTGCAGCAGGTCCTCGCAGCGTGCGAGATCGAGCGGGTCTCCGCGGCTGCGGGCCGTCGAAGGCATCGTGGCGGCGCGCGGATCGGCCGCCACCAGATGATGCAGCCGGAAGTGCTGCCAGCCGTCGCCGCGCCGCTCGAACGCGGCGGCGAGGGCGCGTTCGAGCTCGATCCACTCGATCGTCGAGACGCGCTGGCGCCATGCGCCGGCCCGGCGCGCCGCCGCGGCGTCGCGCCCGCGGAACCATCCCGACTCGCCGCCAAGGGGCTGCACGTCGGGATGGGCCGTGAGCGCCGCGAGGCTCGGCGGATCGCTGGCGCCGCGACGGAGGACCTCGTCGTAGACATCCTCGTCGAAGGCGCGGGCGATCGCGGCGCGATCCAGCATGTCGCTCAGCGCCGGCGGCGTCTGCTGCGCAAGCAGCGTCTTGAGGTCGCCACCCTTCTCGAGGAACTCGAGGAGCTCGGCGGCGCCGTCGGTCATCGACGGACTCCCTTGGCGAACGCGGGCATGGCCCGGAACTGGGCGATCAGCGTCGGCTTCCAGACCGGTTCAGCGGTCGCCTGGAGCATGAGAAACGGCAGGAGCTTGTCGACCATCGCCTGATCGACGTAGCGCAGCAACCACTCGCTCAGGAGCCACTCCGCGTCGTCCTTCGAGAAGGCCGGCACCTCGACGAGGCGCTCCCGCGCCGGCTCGCCATGCACCAGGTCGTCGAGTCCAAGCTCGAGCGACTCGTCGACCGACGCGACGATCACCAGGCGCGCCCGTCCCAGCGCCGCGCCCGATGCCCACTCCTTGAGCCGCGGAAGCATGTTGAGGGTCCATGGCTCGACCGCGACGCGACCACCGTTGTGCCGGAGATGATCGAGGATGACCAGGACCGGTCGCTGCTGCGAGATGCCGCGCAACGCCCCGGCGAAGGCGTCGAAGAGGCCTTGGACGAGGTCCTCGTTGCCGCGCGCCGCCGACGTGGTCAGGGTCGCCACCGCGGCCGCCGGCGAGGGCGCTCGCTGCGCGGCGCGAAGCTGCCCGAGCCGTGTCCGGAACTCCGCGAACGCGATGACGCGCGGATCATCGGCGGCGAGCTCCTTCGGCGCCATCGCGTCGTGGATGCGCTCGAGCACCCCTTCGGCGTCGAGCGGATCCTTGCCGGTGAGCTCGCAGTACACGGGAAGATGGCCCTGCCGCGCGCAGACGTCGAGGAAGACCTTCACGAGCTCGCTCTTGCCGACCTCGCCCGCGCCGCGCACGAGGAGCACCGGCGACGGGCACCTCGCCGGGGCCCTTGCCGAGGCGTCGGCGAAGAGTCGACGCCGTTCGGCCTTGCGATCGACGAAGTCGCCGACCGGCGTGGGGCCCTTCCCGGCGCCGACGGCGCTGGCGTCGCGCAGCGCCAGGATCCGCGCGGGATCGGCCTGCACCGTGAGCGTCGGCAGGAACATGTCGCGCCGCCGTCCGGGATGCGCCTGGTCGGCGTCGAGCCGCGCCTTGGCGAGCGCCACGTCGACCGGGGCGCGCTCGCGGAGGAGCTCGCGGTAGAAGGACGCGGCGAGCGTCGCCGCGAACGCGCCGTCGATGGCCCCCGTGCGGCGACGACGGCGGGCGTGTCGAGCTCGATGAACGGATCGGCGACCGACCAGCGGTCGGAGGGCGCTGCCCCAGTGGCACGCGTTGATGTACGCCAACTGCACGATGGCCCGCGAGATCTCGACGATGTCCTCGGCGCCACGGAAACGTGCGGCTTCTCCGCGCGCCCAGACGACGACGCGGCGTCCTTGTCGGCCTGCGAGCGGCTCGCCGTGGCCGATGAAGTGGAGGATGTGCGGGCGGAAGCTGAAGGACCGGTCGAGCGTGGCCGTTGACGCCGTGGACGACCTCGGGGTCGACGTCGGGTCCAGGCGCACGGCACGTCCTCGATCACCTGGCTCCTCGCGCCCACTTGACCTTGGCGTCGTCGGGCACGCAGCCGACGATCACCAGCATGCGAAGCGGCGAGCCGCACGGCTCCATCGCGGTCCGCGTGCGGATCGTTCCCGCGGCAGAGCGCGTCCGGTCCGTGCGGGCCGGCCAGCGCGGCTTGTCGGGATGGCGCGCTCCAGGCGAACGCGGCTCGCGGCTCGATGTCCAGCATCACGCGCCATCCCGGCTCGCCAACCGCCGGCGACGAGAGCGCTGGCCATGGTGCCGCGAGCGGCCCGCGCCCCGACGATCCGGTGCAGGAAGCGGCCGATCGATTCCAGCGCGGGGTCGTGGCATCCTCGAAGAGGTCGCGGATCCGGGCGATGCTGAGGGGGCTGGCCCTGTGGATCGAGCACGCTCTCGGCCGGCGCGATGGCCACCGTCTCGGCGGTGCGGTCGGCGTTCGCGAGCGGATCGCCCTCGGTGCTGCTTGTCGTGGACCTGCACCTCGGGTCTCCTGCGAACGCTCACAAGCGCGAAATCTCATGGCGTGGAAGGTGGCGTGGCGCGGCGGCGACGGACGCTGCCTCGTCGAGGATCGTGGGAACCATTCACCGCTCGCGGCGCGCGGCGGAACGCGCGCCGAGGCGGGGCGTGCGCTGCGCGCGACCGCGGCCGCGCGCAGCGGCCGGACGCGCGGGCCGGCTCGATGGCGAGGCCGGTGGCGCTTCCAGTGGCGAGGCCGGTGGCGAGGCCGCCGGCGACGGCGCTGATGGCATCGTCCCGTCGATGAGCGGTGCCGGGCCTGGCGATCGTCGGCTGCGCGAAGTAGACCGTGTGGTACACGCGACCGTTGGAGCGCCCTCCGGCGTGCCGATGGGGAGCGTCTCGTCGACGAATCCGCCGGCGGGGCCGTCGATGTCGTCCATCGACGCCGTATGGACGACCAGATCGTTCGCCGCGCCGTAGAGCTGGTTCGTCCCGGCACCGATGAGGGCCGTCAGCAACGCCTTCGGAACTCCAATGTCGCCGGCGGCTTCCAGCGCGGCCCTGGGATCGAAGTCGCCGGCGACGACGCAATACCGGCTGTTCTCGGGTGTCGGCGCGCCGGGCTGCGTCGCGTTGATCTCGCGGACGAATTCGCCGTCGGGCCGCATCGACGCGAGTCCGGGCGCGACGTCCGCATCGGTCGCCTCGGTGGCGAGGAACTTCACGAAGGCGGCGATGACTCCGACGGCGTTGGCGAGCAGTGGCGCAATCGCGGCGCCGTGCGGCGGAATGAGCGCCACCGCGCGGCTCGCGCCGATGGCGAGGTTCGTGTAGGTGTCGACGAAGCGGGTCCAGTTGCGCGGTTCGGCGAAGCTTGCGTGCCGCCGTTCGTGCAGCCGACGAACGCGTTCCCCATGAGCACGGGAAGTCCGCCTGCGGCAGCAGGCTCCGGTCGGCGAGCACGCTTGCAGGCCCGCCGCGGCTGAAGGAGACCGCATCGAAGCACGGCGGATGCGCGGGCCGCGGCTTCGCGAGCGACTCGAGGATCTCGGTCGCGTTCTCGAGCGGGTTCTCGTTGAGCGTTCGATGGTCGAAGCCGATGATGCAGTCGTAGCGCGACTTCGCGGCCTCGAGGAAGTCGACACCTTCGCCGTGTTGCATGACGCACCGAAGCTGCCGTGCACGCTGCTGGAAAGTGCCATGCACCAGGAGGATGCGCCCGGACGATCCGTCCCGGGAGCGGGACGCCTTCGAGCGTGTCGAGCAGCTCCCACGCAACCAGGTCCGCGGCACCGCGAATGACGACCGGACCGGTGCGCACGAACGCATCGAGGAAGCGCACCGCGCCCTTGACCGCGAACCTCCCGGGGAACTTGAAGACGACCACGCCGCGCCTTGCCGGCGACGCCGGTCGCAGCTGGCCGGCGAGCCGCCCGAGGGGACGCGCCGAGCGACTCTGTGGCGCCCCGCGGCCCCGTCGCGCGCCGCCGGGTGCGGCCGGGCGAAGCGGCGGCGGACGCGTCGTCATGGCGCGCCGAGGGTGCAGACGGAACGTCGCAGCGCCGAGTCGGTCGCGGCCGCGGCGCTACGACCGCATGCGGCCCTTCGTACTTCATGCCCTTCATGCGCTTCGTCGCGGCGGCCGCCGGCAGCCGGAAGCTGCTGTGCGAAGACGCTGCGTCGCGCTCGACGAGCAGCACCGCGTTCTCGCCGGCGGCGAGGGGAACGTCGAGGGTCACGTCACCCACGGAGGAGGCCGCCGCCTCGCCGCGACCGCGCCGTCCGTCCGACGGCTTCGAAGCGGTCGTTGGCGTCAGCACGACCTCGTCGGCGGTCGAGAGCCCGTGCGCCGAGAGTCCGCTGAACATCTCCGCGACAAGCCGATCCTCGAGGCCTGGCGCGGCGCCGACGGCGTCGCCCCGCGGACGCCCGAGCGCCGCGCCGGGCGGCTCGCTCAGCGCCACCGATGTGGGATGCTCGATGCGGATTCCGCTTCCTCGACGAACCGTCTTCGTCCTCGACTTCATGCGCCCTCCCGGCGTTGGTGGATCTCGCGAAGACTGTACCCGGAGAGTGCGGAGCGATGGCGTCCGGGGCCACGGCGCGCCCTTCCCGTGCGCCCGCACGATCGATGCCGCGGTCGCGCGGGCATACGCTCATTTCCATGACGATCATCGAAGAGCTCGCGGGCGTCGCCGACCTTGAGGGCGCGCTCGACCGCGTCGTCTCGGCGCTGCGTGCCGAGAGCGGAACCGTTCATCTGCTGGGACCCGATGGGCAGCTTCACCTTCGCGCGGCCACGGCCAGCATTCCGCCGCCGGTGCGCGAGATCGTCAAGGTCGTTCCCGTCGGGAAGGGAATGGCCGGGCTTGCCGTGCAGCGCAATGCGCCGGTGAACGCTTGCAACATCCAGACCGACACGAGCGGCGACGTCCGTCCCGGCGCGAAGGCGACGGGCATGGAGGGCGCCATCGTCGTCCCGATGCGCCGCGACGGGCGAGTGGTCGGCGCCCTGGGTGTGGCCAACCGCGCCGAGCGCACGTTCAGCGCCGAGGAGATCGCGACGCTCGAGTCGGCCGGCGAGCTTCTGGCGCGGCGGTTCGGGCAGTGATCTCTCTTCGAGCCAGTCGCCATGCATGCGTCGCCGCCCTGTTCGTGGCGGGGGGCGTCGCGCTGGTTGGCGCTCGCGCGACCGATGTTGGTGCCGTCGCGCCGGCGTTCGTCGGCCAGGATCGATTCGACGAGCTCCGTTCCGTCGACGACTTGCGCGAGCTGGAGGCGACGGTCGTCGAACAGATTCAGCGCCTTCGTCCCTCAGTGGTCGCCCTGCGACTCGAGGGTGCGCGAGGGATGCAGTCGACGGCCAGCGCGGTGGTCATCGGTCCCGATGGGCTGCTCGCCACCTGTGGTCATGTCGGCCGGCGACCCGGACGCGCCGTGACCGCGATCCTCGCCGACGGCACCGAGCTCAGCGGGCGCACGCTCGGGCAGCGCCTCGAGCGCGGGCTTGACTGCGGTCTCGTGCAGCTCGACACGAAGGGACGATCGCTGCCGGCGGTGCCGATCGGCTCGACGCTCGATCTTGCCACGGGCGATTGGGTGATCGCGCTGGGATACACCCATGGCATCCCGGACGACATGCGCCCGCCGCTCGCCCGCGTCGGTCGCGTGCTCGATGTGCGCGAGAACGAACTCTTCTTCGATGCGGCCATCGACGCGGGAGACTCCGGCGGGCCCGCGCTCAACCTGCGCGGCGAGCTCGTCGGACTCAACGCCCGCTGTGGACGGCCGAGCTGGCAGAACGTGGCGACGCGCATCGACCGGCTCGTCGAGCGGATGGAGGAGATGCGTGCCGAGGTTGGCGCCGAGCCGCCTGCGGCGGAAGGCGGCGCGGTTGCCGGTGACGGAGGCGAAGACCCTTCAATCGAGCGTGGGGCGCCGGCGCGGCCCGAGCGCTCCGCGCGGCCGACGCCTTCGACGCGTCCCGATCAGCCGGCGAATCCGGATCGCACGATGCGCTCCCGGCCGCCGACGCGCCCGCAGCAGTCCACGCGCCCCGAGCAATCCATCGGGCCGCAGGCACCCGACCGCCCATCGACGGAGACCGATCGCGAACCAGTCCGCGCGGAACCGGCGGACGCTCGACCAGATCGCACGGGCTATCCCGACGGCGATGGTCCCGCGAGCCGGCTCGCCGCCGCGCGCAGCCTTCCGCTCGCCGCGATCGTCGAGCCGGTCGCGTCATCGATGGCTCGCGTGATCGTCGGGGACGAACGTGTCGCGTATGCCACGGTGGTCGACTCCGCCGGCGTGCTCGTCACGAAGGCCTCGCAGCTTCCCGGCGACCAGCCGGTGACAATCGAGTTCGACGACGGCCGGCGTCATGCGGCGCGCGAGATCGGGCGCGACCGGGCGAGCGACCTTGCGCTGCTGCGCATCGAGCTCGCGGATGGCGAGTCGCTGCGCGCCGTGACGTGGGCGGGCGAAATCGTCGTCCAGCCAGGCGAGGTCCTGCTCACGCCGCGTGCGGGCGACGACCCGCCGTCGCTTGGCTTCGCCGCGATCGAGCGCCGCGAGAGCCGTCGCGACTTGATCGACTCGCCCTATCTCGGCGTGGGGACGCGCAGCGCCGATCACGCCGAGCTCGAGTCGATCGGGGCGGCGCAGGCGACCATCGTCCAGCGCGTGCGGCCCGGGTCCGCCGCAGAGGCCGCCGGCATCGAGATCGGCGACGCAATCCTCGCCGTGGATGGTCGGCCTGTGTCGGGACCCGACGATCTGCGACGGATGCTTCAGCAGCGCAGCGTCGGTGACGCCGTCGAGCTCGAGGTCGTCCACTCCGGTGATCGGCGATCACTTCGTGTCGTGCTCGGCCGCCGGGGCGACGCGGAGGAATCGATGCGCCGCGGCAACACCGCCACGGCGGTGTCGCGGGTGTCGAGCGGCCTGGGATCGCTGCTTGCGCACGACACGATCACGCAGCCGGACGAGATGGGCGGGCCGGTTCTCGATCTTGAGGGGCGCGTGGTCGGGCTCAACATCGCGAGGTTTGATCGGACGGCGACGCATGCGATCGGGGCGGATCGAGTGGTGGAGGTGGTGGGGCGGTTGAGACGCGAAGCTGACGTGGCACGACAGCCGCGTTCGGGGGTCGGCGAGGCCGACGTTCCGGTGGGTGTCGATCGCGATCGGTGAAGCGTGACAAGGCGCGGGTGGGCGGTGACACGGAATCCACTTGATCCTCGCGCGGCCGGCGCGATTGTGGTGCAGCCGTCTCGGCTGCCGGGCAGGCAAGAGGCCTGCACCACAACGGGCGAGGAGCAACTGGAGTCTGTATGGCACGTATGGGCTGTCACCAAACTCCTTGGCAGCCATGAGCAGCGCTCCGCGACCGCCGCCTCCCCCGACGACTTCGGGGGCGGCGGCGGCATGACCTGCGCTGATCGGCGTCACCCGGCCAGCATGTCCAGGTAGAACTTCATCTCGTTGAAGGGCAACGACGACACCCAGTCGACGAAGTCGGCCATGGTCGCGAAGCCGAGCGTCGACGACAGCTCCTGGAGCGTCAGGCCGTCACCCTCGAACGTGCTGCCGCTAGCGATGGCGCCGCCGGCTGCAAAGCTCCCGCCGCCGACGCAACCGCGCGGGTGTCCGGGGCCCCAGACGCCCAGCAGCAGGCCGAGGTCGCCGCCATCCACTGTGTTGCTGCAGTCGAAGTCGCCCTGGCACGGCGAGCCGGCGCACGGACCCCAGAGCGAAAGGAAGACGCCAAGGTCGGCTCCGTCGACATCGTCGTCGTCGTCGAAGTCGCCAAGCTTGCAGTAGCCTTGGAGCTCGTGGGCGCCCATGTCGACGGTGGGGCACGCTCCCGGGGTGCCGACCCTGCGCCGGAACTTGAGTTCCAGGTCGGGCCCGTCCTCCGTGGTCGTGGAGAAGTTGTTGTTCACGTCCAGCAGGTCGGGAAGCATCTCGTCGTCGTCGCCTGCGTCGACGCAGAGAGACGTCTCCTGGAGGGTGTAGTCGCCTCCGTCCGCGTAGACGAACTGCGGATCGACGTTGATGCATCCGATCGGAAGCGCGTCTTCGGCCAGGTTGATGTTGGAGAAGCGGATCGTCGGCGTTCCCACGATCTCTGGGCAGTCGTCGGAGAGCTCCTTGCACTCCTCGGTCTCCTGAAGGTCGGGAAACAGGTTGCCGCGCACGATCGAGTTCAGGATCGTCAGGTCCTCGTCGTAGAGCGCGATGCCGAGCTGGAAGATGCCGGGATGGGCGCCGGTGTTGCGCGTGATTGTGGAGTTGACCACCTTGCGGTCAACGCCATCTACGGTGATGTTCTCCAGGATGGCGCCGCCAGACTGATACTCGAACTCTCCTCCCGTGCCGGTGAAGCCGTTGGCCGCGATCACGCTGTTCACGATCTCGTAGGACGAGTGGCTTTCGGCGAGCAGGCCACCGCCATACACCTTGGCGAGGTTGTCCTCGATGCGGCAGTTCCAGATGCGAACCCGGGCATCGTCGTCGGGAAACGACGAGGGAACTCCGGTCGTGACCGCGATGCCGCCACCTTGATCGGCGTAGTTCTCCCTCACCTTGCATCGGACGACGTCGAGGTGAACCGGCTCGCCGAAGAAGTTGCCGTTGACCCAGATGCCACCGCCCTTGGCCGCGTCGAAGGCCATGGGTCCGTTGCCGCCGTCCTTCACGGTCACACCGTCGAGACGGCGGACCGTGCCGTCGCCTTCAGTCACAACGACATGATCGGCCCGTGTCTCGATCGGCGGGCCGCAGAACCCGACGACGAGGTCGACGCAGTCTTGATCCCACGCCACGCTACAGCAGGCGGGAAGGTCGAGGCAGACTGCGGCACAACAGTCCGCGTCGTTGCAGTTCGGCATCGCGTGCGGCTCGTAGCAGGATCCGGCCTGAGGATCACCGCACACGCCGCTGGGCGTCGCGATCACATCGCCAGTGAGAACGACGATGTGCGTGTCGGGCAGCCGATCGGCGAGCGTCTCCAGTTCGCTCACGCCCGGGAAACCGCCGAAGACTCGGACGTCCTCGCGAATCGCGAACGGAGGAACGGGCTGCTGGCCGACGGGCGGCCGATAGGTGCCAGCAGCGACGTGGATGTGGTAGAGGCCGCCGGACGGCAAGTCATCCAAGCAGTCCCACAGACTGTCGTAGGCGGTGCCCCAGCTCTGTCCGTCGTTGCCGTTAGGCGTGTTCGGCTTGACGAAGACGATGGTCTGGGCATGCGACACATTCGCCGCATGGCCAAGGGCCAAACCGATCGCAGTACAGCACAACATTCGACTTCTCGAACGCACCATCACATCTCCTTGTGAAGCGAACATGATCGCGCCGCCGGTCACGCGACCGGTTCGGGCTGCGATCAACTTGAGCTATTGACGCCGAGAGCCAAGCCTACATCGACCAGGCTCCCAGCAAGATGCCGAGATCGCCGCCGCCGACGGCACCGTCCGCATCGAGATCGGCCGGCCCGGAACCACCCCAAGCCGCAAGCAGCACACCCAGATCAGCCGGACCAACGAGCCCGTCACAGTCGATGTCCGGGCTGGATGGGGACGGAGCAAAGACCTGGACCATGAGCCCGGAACACTCGGCGAAGATCGTTCCGTCAGCGCCAACCGCAGTGCCATACGACGCTTGAATGGCTCCAGGTACGCCAATCGTGGGATCGAACAGCGTCGATCCGCAGGCCACTCCAGGATTGCCGCTGCCCGTGGCTGAGATCACCAGACCCCCAGTGACAACGAGTTCTTCGTTCATGTCGTACAGCCAGAACTGGGAATACCCTGATGGCGGTGGCAGCAATATCATCGATGCCGAGTTCGTGTCATACTTCATTCCGGACGCGAACCAGTTTCCGCCGCTCCCGGGCTTGGTGACATTCCCAGCCAACACGCCGCTGTTGCTCAGCCTGACCGCGTTGCTCAAGGTGAACGGACTCTCCGGCTCGACAATCGTCGCCACACCGTTGTCGAGGACGAAGGCGCGAACACCCGGCGAGCTCGGCGATGCCTGGAAACTCGGCGACACGTTGCCGCAGATCACCCCCTCGTCGTTGATGTCCGTGCACCACGTCGCCATCCACCCCTCGATCTGGATGTCGACGCCCCGTCTCCATCGACCAGAAGAACCCCTTGTACGGCTGCCCGCCGCCGGGGCTGCCACCCCACCACTGGTTCAAATCGTTGATCCCGCCCACGATGCTCCAGCTTCCCGTCGGCGACTCCGGCACGATCGGGATCCACCCGTAGCCGCCATCGATCGGCTTCAGCACCCAGGCGCGGTTCCCGCCGAAGTTGATCTGCGAGTTGACGATGATCCACCCGTTGTTGTTGATCCCCACCGCCGTGCCGAAGATGAATCCTGGCGGCGTCGCGAGCGCCTGCACGCCGCCTTCCGCCGTCCAGATGCATGGATGGTCGTCGCCCGAGAGGTACGCGAAGTTGCCGACGGCGACACCAGCGTCGTTCACGTCCCAGATGCCGAGGTTGGTCTGACCAAGGCCTGGGATCACCGGGCCGTAGATCTCGGTCATCTCATAGCCGCAGGGCAACGTGCATGCGTCACCGCCTTGTGCGCTGGCGGCAGTGGACCACGTGGACGCGGCAATAAGCAGGGCTGGCGAAAGGCCGAACATGAAGAGTGGAGATCGCATGAGAGATCGGACTATTCGATCCGTGTCTTCTGTGAGTTGCTATAGGCGTTCTAAGAATCAATGGCTTTTCGTCTTGCGACGTTGCTGCGAATAGGGCATTCGCCCTACTGGGGTCAACTTCAGCAGCGTGGTTGGCCGGTGCGATTGACGCTTGGTCATGGACTCGGCGCGCCTCGCGACACCCATGCCCGTGCCGCTGGCGCGGCGAGGGCATGGCAGAGTCGATCATCGCACCGTCGCCTCCCCGACCGTCGCCTCATGCCGTTTCCTGAAATACCCATGCGCCAACCCCGCCGCGACGTCATACAGGAAGTGGACCGCCATCGCCACGACCAGCGACTCCGACAGCCACACGAGAAAATGAAACGCCGCGGCGATCGCCGCGATGCGCGACATCGACCGCCGGCCCTGGACAGCGTGGGCCACGGTGAAGCTGGCCACGCACAAAGCCGCCGCGAGCAGCGCGCTGCCCACGAGCCGCGTCGAAAGCGTCCACTGGACGCCGCGCCATGTGATCTCCTCGCTGACTCCGGCGAAGAGCGACACGCACAGCCACAGCAGGCGCTCCGTCGCGGTCCGCGGCGCGAACATCGCGCGAACGCGCAGGTCACGGCCGGCGGGGTTGCACCAGGCGCTGCGCCACACGGGAACCATGCACCCGATCATCGTCGCGAGCACCACCGCGCCGACGAGCCAGTCGCGCAGCGCCGGCCACTGCGCAGGGAAGAGCTGGATCCACTCGACCTTGGCGACCGTCCATGAAAGCGTGCCGAAGGCGACGAGGACCAGGAGCGTGCTCACGAAGTGCGCCGTGAGCGTCGGCAGCTTCGTGCCCGCGACGACGCGACGCCGCGAGTGGATGGCCATCCACGGCACGAGCACGCCGAACGCGACGAGATGAGCCCAGCCAGGTGGACCGATGAACGACGTGTCGACGGAGAGCATCGGTGGCGATCAACGCAGGTCGCGTGCCCCCCACGCGTCCTGCGGTCGATCGAAGGCGTGCTCGACGAGGAGGTCGAGCTCGACGGTGTCGAGCGCCCGTTCGTTTGTCGCCGCGAGGACCACCGGAGGCGCCGCGCCGGCGTCGACCGCCTCGAGCCAGCGCTGGGCGCACAGGCACCAGCGATCGCCGGGATTCAACCCGGGAAAGCCCCACTCGGGATTCGGCGTCGACAGGTCGTTGCCCAGCGAACGCGTGTGATCGAGGAACTGCCGGGTCATCACGCTGCGCACACCGTGTGGCTTCCGGCATCCTCGGGCCCCGTGTCGCGGTGCAGCCGGTCTGGATAGAAGCCGGTCATCGGCGCGTGCCGCAATGGCCGAGCGGACCGCCGAGGACGTTGCGGGAGGGGGTGGGCATGCGGGAAGAACGTTACCCGTCATCCTGTCTTGCGATCATGGACAGGGCAATCGCAAGATTGCGTCCGAGCCGCGTGCGCAAGCACGCGAACGCGGGCCACCGAGGTTCGGCCCCGGAGGGGCCAGCGAATGTAGCCACGGGTGAAGCGGCGGAGCGCGCAGCTCGCCGCCGCGCAACCCGTGGAAGGTGCGTCCAGTGCAACGATGTCGCCCCGGAGGGGCGAACGAAGTGAAAGTTGTTTCGTTCACCAGCGATTTGCTCATGTGCCGTTGTCGATGCGATTGCTTCGTCCGCCCCTGCCGGGGCGGTGTCGTATGGTGGCGCGATGCCCACGGGTTGCGCGTGCCGCGGCTGCGCCGCATCACACTCCACCCGTGGCTACAACCGTCGGCCCCGTTGGGGCCGTTCAACGCCTGCGCGGGCCTCCCAGAAGCTCGGTGACGCTGAGATCCTCATCGACATCGGCCCAATGGATGCCGTCGCCGTCGCCGAGAAGCTCCCAGTTGTCTCGCAACTCCTGCGATGCCGCCAACAGCCGTGGAAACCAAGCAAGCGGGACGTGCAACCGGCGTCCGTCCGCGAGATCGACGCGCAGCTCGCGGTCCGTGACCTCCACGTTGCGAGCGAGTGGGCGATATTCATCGATCGAAGTGCTCATTCCACGACCTCACATCCGTATCAGTTCCCGGAAACGGCGATCTCGGAGGCCGGCACTTCGATTGCCGTGACCAGGAGCAGGTCAACGAAGTCCATCCCATCGTCGTGCGCATGGTGCACGGCGAAGATCCGACTCTGAGGCGCCATGCTCATGTAGTCGGGATGACCGACGAACACCGACCTCCCGTCGGCCATGTGAATGCGGAAGGGAAGAAATGGTTGCGCCTTCCAAGCGGCGCGGACCCGCTCGACCGTCATGGTTGAAGCTCCTCGATTACGGCGATGCTCGGATATCGCCGATTCGGCGTGATCGTACCGTTCTGCTGGGGGCGTTTGCCGCGAATTGAGAAAGCGCAACAAAAATCTTGATCCAAGTCCATCGATCGCAGGCAGGACTCGTCAGAAACCGTATTCGCGCCATCGCCGAGCCACCAACACCTCTGTCGCGTCGTCCATTCGCAGGATCGGCGGATACCGCCTGCACGGCTGCCCGTTGTGCATCTCTCCCGCCAGCTTCGTCGTCGCGTCGAAGCCGATGCGGTGGGCGTTGGGCGTCGTGTCGCGCACGAGATCCCGACCCGGATCGGCGTTGCTCACGAGGTGAAAGAGGACGGACCACGGATCATCGAGCGCGACGCGCCGATCGACGGCGATCGCGAGATCGCCGATGCCCGGCGGCGCGATCGTCCAGAGCGCCTCGATCGCCCGCACGCCGTCGCCGGGATCGCGCTTGTCGACCGCGAGGGCGATGAACCGGCGCGACCACGCGGCTTCCGGGCCGAAGGGGCAGGCGAGCGCGGCGACGCGCGACGCGGCGCCCAATCCCGGCGGCAGCATCTCGCGCGGCCCGGCGTCGATCGGCCGCGTCGCCGCGACGCCTTCGACCTCTTCGCCCGCGATCCGTCGCGTCGCGTCGAAGCCGATCTTGCAGCCGGCGCCGAGCCGCGGCGCGGCGTGGTCGAGGATGTCCAGCGGCCCGTTGACGAGCTCGATGTCGCGCCGGAAGTCGCAGCGCTCGAGCAGGGCGCGCCAGACGGCCGTTTCGTCGTGGACGTCGACATCGTCGTCGACGACGACGATCGTCTTCGTCCACGCCATCTGCCCGGCGCCCCACACGGCGTGCATCACGCGCCGCGCCTGGAGGGGATACTGCTTGCGGATGCGGATGAACGCCGCGTTGTGGAAGCAGCCGTACTGCGGCAGGTGGTAGTCATCGATGTCGTGGACGAGCGTCCGCAGCAGCGGCAGGAAGATGCGCTCGGTCGCCTTGCCGAGGTAGTAGTCCTCCTGCGGCGGAAGTCCGACGATCGTCGTGGGATAGACCGCGTCGCGCGCGTGCGTGATCGCGGTCACCTCGACGAGGGGATACCGGTCGGGAAGCGAGTAGAACCCCGTGTGGTCGCCGAAGGGACCCTCGAAGACGGCGCCGGGCCCGAGCGCTTCGTCATCGGCCGGCGCGTCGCGCCCGTCGCGGGCCGCGCCGCCTGCGCGGGGATTCCATCCGATGGGACCGCACTCGGTCGAGACCCAGCCCTCGATCACGATCTCGCTGTTGGCGGGCACCCGCAGCGGCACGGTCTTCGCGCGCACCATCGGTATGCCGCGGCCGTTGAGGAAGCCGCACATGAGTAGCTCCGAGATTCCCGGTGGCAAGGGCGCTGTTGCGCCGTAGGCCATGACGCTCTCGCCGCCGAGGCAGATCGCGATCGGCATCGGCTGGCCGATCGTCTTCCAGCTTCGCCAGTGGGCCGCGCCGTCGTGGTGCATGTGCCAGTGCATCGCCAGCCTCGTGCGGTCCACGAGCTGTGCGCGGTACATGCCGATGTTGTGCGACGACGGCTTGCCGTCGGGGCGCTCGGCGATGGCGCGCTCGTCGGCGTGGATCGTGTGCATGCCGGCGAACGTGATGTAGCGCCCCGCGCCGCCGGCCGTGCCCGCCTGCTCGGCCGTCAGCGGATCGCCGACGGCGGCCGGATCGCCGTCGAGCGGCCAGCACTTGATGATGGGAAGCCGGGCGAGATCGACCTCGCCGCGCGATGCGAGGCGCACGACCTCCTGACAGCGGCCGACGCGCACCGATCGGGGCGCGATGCGCAGCAGCGGAAGGAACTCCCGCGCCTTGCCGACGATCTCGCGCAACGAGCGCGGCGGCTGCGGCCTGGTCAACGACGCGATCCGGGCCGCGATCGCCTCGAACCCGCCGCGATCCTCGACGCCCAGCGCCATTTCCATGCGTCGATACGATCCGAAGACGTTGATCGCCAGCGGGAAGTCGCTTCCGGCGACGCGCTCGAAGAGCAGCGCCGAGCCGCCGAGTCCGGCGTGGTCCCGATCGAACGAGGCGGCCGTCCGGCTCGGTCGTGCGCACGGCAAGCGGCTCGCGCGATCGGCGATGGCGCCGATCTCGAGGATCGGCGAGACCTCGCAGGAGATGCGCCGAAGCTCGCCCGCGCGATCGAGCGCCGAGAGGAAGTCGCGCAGCGTCGGATGCACGCGGCGATGGTAGCGAACGGGGGTCGGGCGCTGCGGAGGGCGAAAGGGTAGGAGTCGGCCGCGGCCGACTTCGCTCCGCGCGTCCGGCGATCTCCCGCGGCGTCCTAGTCGACGACGTTTCCGAACGCCCACCTCACGGTGGAGCGGCGACGTGCGGCCGTCGCCACGCGCTCGCGCGGGAGCCTTCCGTCGACGATCGCCTTCGCGAGCGACTCGATCGCCGTTCGCTGCCGGACCAGGTCGCTGCACACGAGCAGCACGTCGCAGCCCGCAAGCGCCGCGTCGACGCACGCCTCGGCGAAGCCGAAGTGGTCGGCGATCGCCTTCATTTCCATGTCGTCCGTGAAGACGAGTCCATCGAAGCCGAAGCCACCCTGGGCGCGAGGTCGACGCAGGAGTCCGTCGACGGCGAGCGGGCTCAGCGTCGCGGGCCGCGCGGGATCGATCGCGTCGAAGACCACGTGCGAGGTCATGATCGAGGCGACGTGCGCCGCGATCGCGGCGTGGAAGGGCGGCCACTCGACGCGCTGGAGGCGATCGAGCGGATGGCTCACCCGCGGCAGCGACAGGTGGCTGTCGACGTGCGTGTCGCCGTGGCCGGGGAAGTGCTTGGCGCAGGCGGCCATGCGCAACTGGAGGTAGCCGATGAACGCCGCGGCGCAGCGACCGACGAGATGCGGATCGCGTCCGAACGATCGCTCGCCGATCACGGGGTTCGCTGGATTGGTGTCGACATCCACGACGGGCGCGAAGTTGAGGTCGATGCCCGCGTCGACGAGTTCGGAGAGCATCGCCTGCGCCGCCGCCGTGGCCGCGAGCTCCGGATCGGGCGACGCACCGACCTCGCGCATCGAGGGGATCGCGGTGAACCCGTCGCGGAATCGCTGCACGCGACCGCCCTCGTGGTCGACGCACACCATCACCGGATCCGAGTGCTCGTCGACCGGCGCGATCAGCTTGATCGATCCGACGAGCGCCGCGACCTGCGCCGGCGAGCGGTAGTTGCGGGCGAAGAGCACCACGCACCGCACGCCGCCGCGAACGAGCTCGCGAAGGGTCTCCGGCGTCTCCAGTCCGTCGAAGCCGACGCCGATCATGCCTGCGCCGAGGCGCTCGGCGTCGCGCGTCGACGCGCTCATCGGGCCGCCCACTCCGCCGGCACGACGCCGTGCGAGGCGACGATCCGCGAACGGATTCCGCCGCGGCCGCGCCAATCGGTGATGACCTGCATCCACGCCGGCTTCATCGCGGCGGCGAGGTCGTCGCGGATCCGGTTGGTGACCGCCTCGTAGTAGATGCCCTCGTTGCGGAAGCTCTGGTAGTAGAGCTTGAGCGACTTGAGCTCGACACACGTCCCGTGCGGCACGTAGCGCAGCGTGATCGTCCCGAAGTCGGGATGTCCGGTCTTGGGACAGACCGACGTGAACTCGTCGGCGACGTGCTCGATGAGGAACGGCGTCGCCGTCGGCGACGGAAAGAACTCGAGGAGCGAGACAGAAGGCATAGATGCGCAGGACGGTTGGAAGGAAGGGCCGAAACCAGTAACCAATAACCAGTAACCAGTAACCAGCAACCAGTAACCAGTAACTAAGAACCAGGAACAAGGAATCAGGAATCAGGAGTCGGGGACGCTGTCCGACCACGGGGGTCGTGGCTCCTCGGCCGCCGGTCACAGGGGATACGTCGTCAGCAGGCGCACGACCTTCGGCTGGTTCGGGTTGGCGCGAAGCGAGCGACGGAAGGCGTCCTTCGCCTCGGCGGCGGCGCGGGCGTCGGTGCGGTCGCTGACGAGCCACGCGTTGAGCGCGTTCACGCCGATGCCGTTGAGCGCCGGCCAGTACGCCTCGTCGAGGCGCACCGCGTCGCGATACGCCGTCATCGACTGCTCGTACTGTCCGAGCCGGAAGTACGACCAGCCAAGCCGCTCGTACGCCGCGGCGGACGGCGCCGTCTTCACCAACAGCTCGGCGGCGTTCACCGCCTCGTTGTAGCGCTTCTCGCTGCCATACGCCCGGATGAGCGACAGCAGGAGATCGGGCGTGGGCTCGACGAGCTCCATCGCCGTCTCGAACTGGTCGATCGCCTCGCGCGGGCGGCCGACACCTTCGTACGCCTGGCCCAGCGCGATGCGAGCCGGGCCGCTGCCGGGCTGAAGCTGGGCGGCCTTCTCGGCGTAGACGAGCGCGCCATTGGGATCGTCCAGGGCGAGATAGGTCTGCGCCATCCGGAGGTTCGCCTCGAAGCTCTCCGGCTCGATGCTCAGCGCCCGCGCGTACGCGCGGATGGCCTCCACGAATCGCTTGAGCTTCTGGAGGACGTTGCCGTGCCCGAACTGGGCGGCGAAGTTCCGCGGCTCGATGCGCGCGGCGCGGGCGAAGGCCGGTTCGGCCTCCACGTAGTTGCCCTGGGCGACATAGACATCGCCGATGCCGACATAGGCCGACGCGACCGTCGGGTTCTCGGCGAGGATCTCGCGGAACATGTCGAGCGCCGCGGTGTACTCGCCGGAGGCCTGCGCCGCCTGCGCCGCGGCAAGCTGGGACTGCACCGACGCGGCGCTCGGCGCGGGCGCGGTCGTCACCGCGCTGGGATCGACGGACGAGGTCGGGCTCTTGCAGCCCGCAAGCGCGAGCCCGATCACGAGGCCGGCGGCGAGGCGGCGCGGGGCGAGGCAGGAGCCGGATCGAGTGGCCGCCGCCGCGAACGCTCCGGCGCGAAGGCTCGCGGAACGCGCGCGCGCAGGCGGAGACGCGCCGGGCGCGCGGGTCGGTCCTTCGAGCGGGGATCGGCCGCGGAGGGCGTGAATGACGGAGCGGATCGACATGAGTTCACGGAATGCGCCTGGCGTGCGCGCGGGCGTTGCGTCGACGCCGAACCGGATGTCCGCCCAGCCGGCCGGCCAGCGAGTCGCCGGCCGTGACGCGTAGGTTACACGACCCGCGCGTCCGTCGAGCCGGCCCAGCCGGTCCAGCCGGTCCCGGCGCCCTCAACGCAGCTTCCTGAGCCGTTGCATGTTCACGACATCCCACGGGCGACCGCGCTCATCGTCGCCCTTGGGGGTCTCGAGGATCTTCGGTACGTCCGTGAACTCCGGCCGGTTCATGATGAATCGAAAGCATTCCTTCCCGCAGCATCCATCGCCGATGTGGGCGTGTCGATCGACGCGAGAGCCGAGTGCGCCGACCGAGTCGTTGAGGTGGAACGCGCGGACGCTCTCCCGCCCGCACGTCTCGTCCCATCGCTGCCACACGGCCTCGGCCCCCTCGCGCGTCGACATGTCGTAGCCCGCCGCCGTGACGTGGCACGTGTCGAAGCAGAAGGCGACGCGCTGCGGCTCGCGGAGATTCGCCTGGACGAACGCGAGATGCGCGAAGTCGAATCCCAGCGACGTGCCCGAGCCGGCCGTCGTCTCCAGCAGCGTCAAGGTGCGGAATCCGCGCAGTTCGCGATGCAGTCGGTCGAGGGCCTTGACCACGCGCAGCAGTCCGGCGCGCTCGGCGGCGGTGATCTCCCCCGAGGGAGGAGCGAGCCGCGGCGCCCGCGACGACGCGTCCAGGTGCGCGCCGGGATGCATCACGCAGCCGGCGATGCCCAGCGCCTCGCACCGTTCCAGCTCGCCGCGCTGCGCGACGACCGATCGCTCCCAGAGGCCCTCTTCGGGCGAGGCGACGTTCACGAGGTAGCTGTTGTGGCTGATCACCCGGAAGTCGGCGGGGTCGTCCCACCGGAGCCGCTTCAGCGTCGCGAGCCAGTCGTCCCGTTCGGCGTCCGGGATCGCCCTGGTCGACCATTGCCGCTGGTTCTTCGTGAAGACCTGGACGCAGTCCATCTTCAGCGACTCGGCGTCGCGCAGGGCGTTGGCCATGCCGCCGGCGACGGAGAGATGGCTGCCGAGACGCGTCTCCTGACGTGATGTTCGCATGGGAGCCGCAGCGTATCGCCGCGGCGGCGCGCATGCGGCGGCCGCGTCGATCATGCGCGTCCCGGTGGACGCTCGCGCCTCACCCAAACCACATCCGCGGCGAGACGCTGCTCTGGGCAGGGGGTCGAAGGCATGGAGGTCGACGGGAATCCGAATCACATCCGCTCGGGCGCATCGACGCCGAGCACGCCGAGGCCGTCGCGCAGCACGCGACGGGTGAGCTCGCAGAGGCGCAGGCGCGACCGGCGCACCGAATCGTCGTCGGCCTTCAGCACCGGACAGGCGCCGTAGAACGCGCTGAACTGCTCGGCGAGCGATCGCAGGTAGGAGCAGAGACGGTGCGGCTCGAGCGAACGGGCCACGTCGTGAAGGACCTGCGGATAGCGCAGGAGCGCCAGCGCGAGGGCCCGTTCGGCCGGCTCCCGCAGGAGGAGGGGCGCGGGTCGCCCCGACGCGGCGCCGGTCGCCGCGCCGCCACCGGCCGCGTCGGCGCGGCCGAGGATCGAGCAGATCCGCGCGTGCGCATAGAGCAGGTACGGCCCGGTGTCGCCCTCGAACGCGATCATGCGGTCCAGGTCGAAGACGTAGTCCTTGACGAGGTCCGTGCCCAGGTCGGCGTACTTGATCGCGGCGATGCCAACCGCCTGGCCGATCCGATCGAGCTCGCGCTCGGACATGCCGTGCGTGGGCGAATCGACATCCGCGGCGCGTCGCCGCACCTCGGTCCGTCCGCGTTCGATCGCCTCCTCCAGCAGGGCCATCAGCGTGAAGTTCTCGCCGGAGCGGGTCTTGAGCGGCTTCTTGTCCTTGCCCAGCACCGTGCCGAAGCCGACGTGGACGAGCTCCGCCGGCTCTCCGTCGTTCAGGCGGTTCCAGCCGATGAGCCGCGCCGCGTCGAAGACGTCGCGGAAGTGGTCGCGCTGCCGCGCATCGACCACGTAGACGACGCGCTCGCCGTCGAGCCGCTGCACGCGGAAGCGCACGCCGGCGAGGTCGGTCGTCGCGTAGAGGAAGCCGCCGTCGCGCTTGCGGATGAGCAGCGGGCGCTCGCGATCGGCGAAGGGCACGACGATCGCGCCGTCGTCCTCCCTGGCCAGCCCGGCGCGGAGGAACGCGTCGACGACGCCGCCGAGCTGGTCGCGGAAGGAGGACTCGCCGCGGCTGTGCTCGGGCCCGACGTTGCCGAGCAGTTCGGCCACCGCGAAGACCTCGCGCGATGGTCACGTCGATGATGCCCTGCCAGTCGCGCGGCAGCGCCTCGCCTGCCCGACTGGAGCTTGACGAGCGTGGCCTTGGCGCCCTCCTCGAAGGCCCGGGCGCCTTCGTTCTGCGCGGAGAGTTCGATGATGCGGTGCGGTCCCGCGCGCGAGCTTCGCGCGGCGGCGAGGCCCGGTTCGTCCGCCTTGATGGAGAGCTGCGCGTCCCGGTAGGCGTCGTTGAGGTCGTCGAGGGTGAGGGCGTCGAGGTTCGCGCCGCGCTGGCGAAGGGCGAAGAGGACCATGGCGATCGGAAGTCCCCAGTCGCCAAGGTGGTTCTCGCGCCAGACCTTCCGGCCCAGCCGCTCGTGC
Organism: Phycisphaerales bacterium; assembly: GCA_046350555.1. GTDB lineage: Bacteria > Planctomycetota > Phycisphaerae > Phycisphaerales > SM1A02 > JAXMAF01. The sequence goes on along the minus strand of JAXMAF010000009.1, from coordinate 119,793 downwards.
ACGCGCGCCAGCGTGTCGCCGATGATCGTCGCCCGAAGGTGCCCCACGTGGAGCTGCTTGGCGACGTTGACGCCGCACAGGTCGATCACGATGGCGTGCTTCGCGGCCATCGGCTCGACGGCGAGCGACGGCGAATCCATCGCTTCGAGCCCGGCCGCGAGCGCCTCGGGCCGCAGCCGGATGTTGATGAAGCCCGGGCCCGCGATCTCCAGCGGAAGCGCGATGTCGCCCAGGCGCGGCTGCGCCGCGTCGACGATGCGCTGCGCCAGCTCGCGCGGGTTGCCGCCTGCGCGCTTCGCCAGCCCGAGCGCCGCGTTGCACTGGTAGTCGCCGAACTGGGGGTTCTGCGAGGGACGGATCCCGGCATCGATCGAGGCGACATCCGCGACGCCCAAGGTGGCGCCGATCGAGGCCCGAAACGCCTGCTCCAGTTGCGCGACCAGGTTGGACATGGCTCGGAGAATAGGGGCGGCCGCCTCGGCGGGTGGGCCATGATCGATGCGACGACGCGACGACGCGATGACGTGACGATCCCGGCCAGCGACGCCCTTCCGCGTCCGGGCACCTGGCGTCCGTTCCTTCCGTAGACTGCGGTTTCCCCGCAATCGCCTCCGAGCCCGCACGAACCGCCATGCCGACCACACGCATCGAGACCGACTCCATGGGCCAGATGACCGTTCCCTCCGACGCGCTCTACGGCGCGACGACGCAGCGGGCGGTCGAGAACTTCCCGGTCTCCGGCCGGCCGGTGCCCGTCGAGGTGATCCGCGCGTTCGCGCTGCTCAAGAAGGCGTGTGCCGAGACCAACCGCGAGCTCCGCAAGCTCGACGCGAAGCGCGCCGGCGCGATCGTGAAGGCGTGCGACCGGATCCTCGAGGAGCTTGCGGACGCGCCGCGAGGCGCCGCCGCCGCCGGGCCGCGCAGGGGATCGAAGGCCGTGGCGCGCGATGCCGGCGGCGATGCGTCACGCGACGGCGCGGCGGGCGCGCGGGGCGGTTCGCGCGCCGCGGCGTTCATGCGGCACTTCCCGATCGACGTCTTCCAGACCGGCTCCGGCACGTCGACGAACATGAACGTGAACGAGGTGATCGCCAACCTCGCGGCGCTCGACGCGGGCAAGTCGATCGGTGCGCGCGATCCACTGCATCCCAACGACCACGTCAACATGGGCCAGTCGAGCAACGACACCTTCCCCACGGCGATGCAGGTCTCGGCCGCGGTGGCGATCGCCGAGCGGCTCATCCCGGCGCTGCGCCGCCTGCACAAGGCGCTCGCGGCGAAGGCGCGGCAATGGGACAAGATCGTCAAGATCGGACGAACGCACCTCATGGATGCGACGCCGATCCGGCTCGGTCAGGAGTTCGGAGGCTTCGCGGCCCAGGCGGAATACTGCGTCGTGCGCGCCGAGCGGGCGATGATGCGCCTCGCCGAGAACCTGCCCATCGGCGGGACCGCGGTCGGCACGGGGATCAACACCCATCCGGACTTCGGCGACCGGGTGGCCAGGCGGCTCGCGAAGGCCACGGGGATCGCCTTCGCCGAGGCGAAGAACCACTTCGAGGCGCAGGCGACGCGCGACTGCATCGTCGAGGCCTCCGGCGAGCTCAAGACGATCGCGGTGGCGCTCTCGAAGATCGCCAACGACATCCGCTGGCTCGGCTCCGGCCCGCGCGCGGGCCTCTTCGAGCTGTCGCTTCCGGCGACGCAGCCGGGCTCGTCGATCATGCCGGGCAAGGTGAATCCGGTCATCTGCGAGAGCGTCATGATGGTCGCCTGCCAGGTCGTCGGCCACGACGCGGCGATCACGCTGGGCGGATTCGGCGGAACCGGCTCGCTCTTCCAGCTCAACGTGGCGATGCCGATGATGGCGGAGAACCTCCAGGGAGCGATCGCGCTGCTCGCCAACGCGTCGGAGATGTTCGTCGACAAGTGCGTCGAGGGACTCGAGGCGAACGTCGAGATCGCGACGGGCATGGTCGAGAAGTCGCTGATGCTCTGCACATCGCTGGCGCCCGTCATCGGCTACGACAATGCCGCGAAGGCCGCGAAGGAGGCGTTCAAGTCGGGCGCCACGATCCGCGAGCACGTGCTCAAGCACAACCTCGTCCATCCGAAGAAGCTCGACGAGCTGCTCGATCCGTGGAGCATGACCGAACCGGGCGGCGAGGGCTCGGGAGGGGGGTGACGCGGGCGGCGGGGGCGCGGCGGGAGCGCGGCATCGAGCGACCCGGATCCACCCTTTCCGCCGATCGCCTCGCGGCGATCAGTAGACCTCGAGCATGCACCGCGAGTTCGAGCGCACGCGGCGCTTGATCTGCTCCTCCGTCCAGCTTGCCGGGTCCACCGTGGCGAGCTGGTCGGCGACGGTCAGATAGCCCGCGGCCAGCCCGTTCATCGCCAGCGTCTGGAAGAGACCGACCTGCATGCCCGCGAGCCCGCAGATGTAGATGAGCGTGCGCGGGCTCGCGAGCAGGTCGCGAAACCCGCCCGTTTTCGTGGCGAGTCGCCCCTGGAGCCGGTCGGAGATTCGATCGGCGATGCGGTCCTGAAGCTCGTCGTGGAGGAACTGGTGGACGTATCGACCGCGGCTGCCGTCGGGGCGGCGCTCGCGCGAGATCGTCGGGTGATAACCGAAGTTGGAGTGCTTCGCCGCGAGCTCGGTGAAGAGCTCGTCGTAGAGCAGATCGGTCGTGTACGGCGTGCCCATCACCAGCTCGACGCGGCTTCGTGTCGGACCGTTCGGCCGCTTGCCGGTCTCGTCGAAGAGCTCCATCGCCATCCCTCGGAACGGCGCGATGCCCGTGCCGGTGGCGAGGAAGAGGTAGTCGTGGGCCTCGGTGTCCGTCGGCAGGAGGAAACGCTTACCGTTCGGGCCGGAGAGCCGGATCTCGTCGCCCGGACGCAGGTCGCAGAGGTAGTTGCTTGCCGTTCCGACGAAGAGACGGTGATCGTCCGGATCGTCGCCGGGCTTCTGCGGCCGACGTTCGTCGAGCAGGCGCTTGGGGGTGGTGGAGATCACGTTGCCCTGCCCGTCCTCGCCCCACGTGGGACATGAGATCGAGTAGAGCCTGACCCGGTTCGGCTTGCCGTTCTGGTCGAGCCCCGGCGGGATGACGCCGAAGGACTGGCCGGCGCGGAAGCTGCCGGCGAGCGGCGTGCCCGAGACGTCGATGGCCACGTGTCGCACGAACGAGGCCGATTTGCCCTTCAGGCAGAGCGTGTTCGAGACGACGCGCCCGGTCACCGGATCGCCCGGCATGACCAGGTGCATCTTGGCTTCGGGCAGGGTCGGTTCGTTCGCGGTGGCGGTGCGGGACATGGAGGCGGGCACTGTAGGGAATCGGTGGCGGCCCGCAGGCTCGGATGGCGGCGCGGGACGGCGCGCGCAACTCGTCCGGCGTCCGTCGACCTTGCGCCAATCCGCGGGATGAATCGCGCCCGCGTCGATCCGCGCGCCAACGCTTGAGGCGGCGCGTCTCGCGGGCGACCTTGCCGATCGGACGGCGGCGCTCGGGCGAGCGCCTCGCGCCAAAAGTACGCCGGCTTCCCGGATCTCGCCGATTCCCTGCTATGGACATTTTTCGCATCCAAGGCGGACGCAGGCTCTCCGGTCGACTGGCCATCGAAGGGTCGAAGAACGCGACGCTGCCGTTGATGGCGGCGGCGCTGATGGCCGACGAGCCGGTCCACCTGGGCAACGTGCCCGACCTCTCGGACATCCGCAACATGGTGCGGCTGCTCGAGGAGCTCGGCTGCTCGGTCACGTTCGACGGCGACCGGATGACCTTCCAGAACCGCTTCACCGTGGGCGACCTGAAGTCCACGCACGCGCGGTACGACATCGTGCGCACCATGCGCGCGAGCATCTGCGTGCTCGGCCCCCTCGTCGCCAGGCGCGGTCACGCCCGCGTGTCGATGCCGGGCGGCTGCTCGATCGGCGATCGGCCGGTCGACCTGCACATCCGCGGGTTGCGGGCGCTTGGCGCGCAGGTCGCGCTCGACAACGGCGACATCGTCGCCACCGCCAGGCGGCTCAAGGGAACGACGGTCTTCCTCGGCGGTCCGTTCGGATCGACCGTGCTCGGGACCACGAACATCATGAGCGCCGCTGCGCTCGCCGAAGGGACCACGATCATCGAATCGGCGGCGTGCGAGCCGGAGGTGGTCGAGGTCGCGGAGCTGCTCAACGCGATGGGCGCGCGGATCACCGGCGCCGGCTCGCCCCGCATCCGCATCGAAGGGGTCGACGCCCTCGGCGGGGCGACGCACGAGGTCATGCCGGACCGCATCGTCGCCGGGACCTACGCGCTCGCCGCCGCCGTCACCAACGGCGACATCGTCCTCGAGGACTTCCCGTGGGATTCGCTCCTCGCCGTGATGGACCGCTTCAACGAGGTGGGGGTCGAGGTCGCCCGGCTCGATCCGCGGCAGGACCCGCGGCGCTGCACCGTTCGCGTGACGTGCCAGCGCCGGCTCCATCCGACGACGATCACGACGCAGCCGCATCCGGGCTTCCCGACCGACCTCCAGGCGCAGTTCATGGCCCTGCTCTGCCTGGCCGACGGCAACTCGATCATCACCGAGAAGATCTATCCGGAGCGATTCCTGCACGTCGCCGAGCTGCTGCGCATGGGCGCGAACCTCTACCGCCAGGGTCCGACCGTGGTGGTCGCCGGACCGAACCGGCTCACCGGCGCGCCGGTCATGGCGAGCGACCTTCGGGCATCGGCGGGACTGGTCCTCGCCGGCCTCGCCGCCGAGGGCGAGACGGTGATCAACCGCGTCTATCACCTCGATCGTGGCTACATGCGCATGGAAGAGGCGCTCAACGCCATCGGCGCGTCGATCGTGCGCGAGAACCCGGACCGCGAGGCGGGCGCCGCGTCGGAGGCGGCGGCCTGAACGGGCGCGTCGCGGCGGGCTTGCGTTGGTTGGGGGGCGAGAGTCAACAGGCACCCGCTTCCGTTGAACGGCTGCGCTCGTACATCACGATCGCCGCGGCGACGGCCACGTTGAGCGACGGCACCTCGCGGCGCATCGGGATCTCGACGAGCGCGTCGCAGCCATCGATCAGCTCCGCATCGAGGCCATGGCCCTCGTTGCCGAAGAGGAGCACGACGCGATCACGGCGAGGCAGCTCGCACAGCGGCCTGATCCGCGCCGCCGCGGCGGGGTGTTCGCGCGACTCCGCGCCGACGACGGCGAAGCCGTGGGCATCGCGCAACAGGCGCAGGTCGGCGAGCAGGTCGCGGGTCTGGGCGAAGGGCGTCGTGAGCGAGTGGCCCATCGCCACGCGGATCGGCTTGCGCAGGAGCGGATCGCAGCAGCGGTCGTCGAGGATGACGCCGTCGCACGAGAGTCCGGCGGCGCTGCGGAAGATCGAGCCGACGTTGTCCATGTGCGTCACGCCGGCCAGCGCCACGAGCGTGCGGCGGGCGCCGACGACCACGCGATCGAGCAGCGCCGTGGTCGTCAGCTCCCGCCACGACGGACGCTCGACGATCGCCAGCGCGCCGCCGTGCACGTGGTAGCCGCTGATGGCGCCGAGCACGGCCTCGTCGGCGACGTTGATCGTGATCGCCTCGGGCAGGGCCGAGAGCACGTCGAGAAGCTCCTGCCTGCGGCGCGGCGTCAGCAGGAGCGAGCGCACTCGGAAGGGGGTTCCAAGCAGCCGCCGAACGATCCTCGCCGACTCGACGAGGAACGTGCCGTCGCGTCCGCGCAGGTCGCGGTCGCGCACATCGCGGAAGGGCGCGACTCGCTCGTCCAGGGCATCGACGATGTCGACGAACGTCGGCACCGACGATCGTTGGCGCGACGGCGGGCCGTCAGACGCGTCCCCGTTGATTCACGCGCCCCATCCAACCCAATCCCGCCGTGAAACGCCGCGGTGGGCGAGGGGTCGAACGCATGGAGGTCGACTGGACTCCATATCACCGCTGCCGCAGGCGATCGACGATCACCGGGATCGCCGGCGCGACGCGCCCGGGCACCCAGGTCCGCAGCACCGACTGGTGGTTGCCGCGCACGACCACGACGTCGTCGACGCCATCCAATCGCGACGAATCGGTCGTGACCAGGCCGTCCCCGATCCACGAACTGACCGTTCGCTCGACGTCGACCGTGGCGGTCCGGCAGAAGGCGCGGGCGGCGCCGGCGGGATCGTGCAGCGCGTCCGGGGCGGCACCGCCGTCGCGACAGGCGATCGGGTCGCCTGAGGTTCCGGTCGAGGCCGGCGTGGAAGCGAGGCATCCCTCGATGATGGTGAACCGCACGCCGCGCGGCATCGGTCTCGAGTTGAGGTCCGCGAGGAACGCCGAGTCCGGTTGAAGGTCGCGGGCCGCCTCGCCGTGACCGTCGAGCGCGGCGCCGTTCCAGCGTGCGGTGCCGCGCAGGAAGCGGATGGCCTGGTCCTTCACCTCGGAGAGCGGCTGGAGCGTGGCGATCGCCGCGCCGTGGTTCGGCGGCGCGACCAGGATCACGCGGTCCACCGAGGGCAGCCGGCCATCGGCGCTTCGTCCGTCGCCCGCATACCACGCGTCGCGCGTGAGCGTGTCGCGCACGACAAGCCCACCCATCGAGTGCGTCACGATGTCCACGTGTCGCACGCCGTCGGTGCGGAGCTTGGTCATCGCCTCGCCGAAGAAGTCCGCCGAGGCGGCGATCGGGCCATCGTTGGGATACTCGAACGCCACGGCGCACTGGCCCGACGCGCGCAGGGCCGGCGCGAGCTGATCCCAGATCCAACCCGGATCGTCGAGGCCGTGCACGAGAACGACCACGCGATCGGGCATCGCGTCGCCGCGCGGGAGGCGCGATGGTTCGTCGCCGTCGAGGAAGCGGAGTCCCCAGACGGGAAGCATGGCGAGCTGCTCGGTCCCATCCTTCCACAGCGAGTCCATCGCCTCGAGCGCGCCGTGCCACGCGCGACCGATGGCGCTGGGATCGAAGCGCATCGAGACGCCGCCATCCTCGACGCCGAGCGAGACGATGCCGCCGGTGGACTTGCCGAGGTTCACGAGGCCGAGCGCCTGGAGGAGCGGTTGCAGATCAAGCGACCATCGGGTGGTGGGGGGTGCCGGCATCCCGAGGGTGCGGGCGACCCCGCGCAGGAGTGGATCGAGCGAGAAGCGGGTGTTCGCCGCATCCGCGTGCCGAGGCGCGTCGACCGATCCGCTCGCGCCGGCGACATCGGAAGCATCCTCGATCGTGTTTGGAGTGTGTTCGGAAGTGGCGGCAGGGTTTGCCGGAGCGGTGGCCGTCGAGGTGCCGCCGGCATGGGCCGTGTTGTGTCCAGTCGCCACGCCGCCCGCGAGTCCCTCGGCGAAGCCGCCCGCCAGCTTGGACGGGGCGAGGCCGGAGAGGCACGACGCCGCGGTCGCTGCCGCGAGGAAGGTCACGCCTGCGAGGATGCCCACCACGCGTCCCATGATCAAGAAGCTCGCTTGCTCGTCCGTCCCAGACGGCTCGGCGGCCGGTCGCCCGGGCTCCCGCCGTTCGACGCCCACTTGTTCCGCAAAGCGTTGCCGCGGTTGCGTCGTCGGAGTGCAACGTGCCGACCCACCACCAGATTGCTCCGATGGCGGCTTCCGGCGGAATCCGGAGGATGTCGCGCCGCATACGGCCGGGCGCGATCGATCGCTCCGTCTTCACGTCGTCCTCACTCCTTCTTCTTCGCGTCATCGACGAGGATCGTGAAGAGACGCTGCTGCGCGGCCTCGAAGCGCTGGAGCGAATCGTTGAGGAGACTCCGGATCCGCTCGGCCTGCTCGGGCTGGGTGCGCAGCAGGTCGCCGTCGCGCGTCAGCACGCGATCGAGCGACTGCGACGTCGATTCGAGCTCGCCCGCGGCGAGCGCAAAGCTCCGGGCCGCGTCGTAGAGGAGTTCGTTGTCCAGTTCCTTGTCGCTTGGTCGGTAGAGCAGCCGCCATGGTGCGCGGCGCACCTCGATCGAGGTGAGCTTGAGCTGCTGCGAGGTGAGGCGCGCATCGGCGAGGATGCGGTCGAGCTGCGGGCCGGCGGCGTCGATCTCCTGCCTGAGCCGCTGGGCGACCGACGTGAAGGCGTCGAGTCCGCGACTGCCCTGGTCGAGCAGCGCGACCACCCGGCTGACGATCTCGTTCTTGGTCCGCTCGGAGATCGCCCGGATGTCGCCGCTGGCGACGCGCACGTTCTCGATCAGCTCGTCGATCCGCGTTCGGTTGTCGGTGAGGATAGCGCGGGCGTCGCCGACGGTTCCGCGGATGTCGGCGATCATCGTCCGTCCGTCGTCGAGCAGGGGATCGAGCTTGGCCGACGCCGTGTCGACGTTGCCGAGCGTCGAGCCGATCTTCTCGCTCCAGCCGGGGTAGTCGCGGCGCACGCTGGCGACGAGGTCGCGGGCGTCGGTGACCGCCGCGTCGATCTTGTCGAGCACCGGCGTGACGACCCGCGCGTAGTCGGCGCGGGCCGACGCCAGGGTCTCGTCGAGGTTGCGCATGATCGACGCGAGCCGCGCCGCGCCTTCGTCGCCGAGGAGTCGGCGCATCGCGCCGCCCGGGGTGTCGCGGATGTCGAGCACGTCGCCGGCGCCGAGCCGCGTGCCCTTGGCCGGATCGCCGACGTCGCTGAAGTTGATCGCCGCGGTGCCGCCGAGGAGCGGCGCGATCCGGTCGGCATCCGCGTCGTTGAAGAGGGCGATGTCGCGATCGAGCTCGAAGTCGACGAGCATCGCCTTGACCAGATCGCCGTCGCTCTCCGGGACGACCGAGAGGACGCGGCCCCGCTCGAGGCCGCCGACGCGGACGGGGGAGCCCGTGGAGAGCCCTTCGACGCCCGCGGCCAGCGGAAACCGCAGGATGTACCGGGTGCGCGGCGTGAGGAGGCGTCCCGCGTCGCCGAGGATCATGGCGACGACCAGCATCAGCACGATGCCGGCGGAGACGAACACGCCCGCCTTGACGTTGTTGCGAGTGCGTTCGGAACGGTTCGCCATGGGACGGATTGATACCACGCAATCGGCGGGACGTCACGCGATCCGCGTCGCCTCGACGGAGGGGGCCCGCTGGGTCGCGTGTGGAACCTCGCCGAGCAGGTCCTCGGCGTAGTCCGTCGCCTCCTTGCGCTCCGTGATCGGCCCGATCGGATCGCCGCGCACGAACTGGTGGACGATCTGGTCGTCCACCGGGAGCTTGGCGATCTCCTCGCGCGAGAGGGCGCGCAGCCGTTCGAACTCGGCGCGCGGCGCGACCTTGAGCATCCGTCCCTTGTCGAACATCGCCATGCGGTCGGCGACGGTGAAAGCGGAATCCATCTCGTGCGTCACGACGACGCTCGTCACGCCGAGCTTGCGCGAGAGGTCGAGGATGAGCTGGTCGATCTCGGCGCTCGTGACCGGGTCGAGCCCCGCCGACGGCTCGTCGTAGAAGAGCAGTGCTGGATCGAGCGAGAGCGCCCGCGCGAGCCCCGCGCGCTTCTTCATGCCGCCGGAGATCTGCGCGGGGAACTTGTCGGCATGCTCGCGCAGGCCGACGAGCTGGAGCTTGATCTTGACCTGGATGTCGATGATTCCCTGGTCGAGCTGCGTGTGCTCCTGGAGCGGCAGGGCGACGTTCTCGGCGAGGGTCATCGAATTGAACAGGGCGCCCGACTGGAACAGGATGCCGAAGCGCCGGCGCACGCCGTTCATGCCTTCGTCGTCGAGCGTCGCCAGGTCCTTGCCGAGGCCTTGATCGATCCGGCGTCGGGCAGCAGCGCTTTCGATCAGGTGCCGGAGCATCGTGGTCTTGCCCGACCCCGAGCCGCCCATGATGACGACCGTCTCGCCCGGCATGACGTCGAGGTCCACGCCGTCGAGCACCACCTGGTCGCCGAACCGCTTGACGGGCCTCGCACGGATCACCGGCTCGCGCGACGACGGGTCGGGCGGAGCCAGCGACGGGGCCGAACTGGGAGTCGATCCGGTCGCCCGGGCGTCGAGACCGCCGCCACTCATGCGCCCGCCGCCTCGGCGCTCCCGCGGCAGCCCTTGCCCGCGCTTCGGCGGCCGGCGCGGCGTCGGCTGGGGTGTCGACCTTCGGCGGCGAGGAAACGCCGGGTGGCTTCGGCAGCGGCGGGACGCAGGTTGCCGCGCTTGGAGTCGACGAACTCGATGGAGCCGATCTTGTAGATGAAGGTGCCCGTCTTCGCGTCCATGATCACCAGCTCGACGTTCGCCTTGACGTCGCCGCTCGAGAACTTCGCGGTGTAGGGGGCGTCGACGGTCGGCTGTCCCGGCTGCGGGCGAACCGGCGTCTTCTCGTCGAACTCGAGCGCGTTGAGCGTTCCGAAGCGGCTCTTGACCTCGTCCAGGAACGCCTGCGCATCGGCCTCGGGCAGGGTCGCCCCGGCGCCCGTGGAAGTTGGACTGGAAGAGCTTCACGTCGCCCGCGAGACCCGCCTGCATCGCCTGCGACGGCGTGTCGCGCATCAGCGTCACGACCTTCGAGCCGATGTTGATCGAGAACCACGCGAAGATGCCCCACCCGATGGAGAACGCCAGCCCGAGCACGATCGCCGCGATCGCCATGCCGCGGCCGCGGAGATGGGACTTGCCCACCATCGTGACCAGCGCGATCAGTCCAAGGATCACGCCGATCGGTGGAAGGATCGGAATGCAGAAGATGAGCGCACAGACGAGCGCCGCGATGGCAAGGCCGCTCATGCGAGGGATCTCGCCCTCGCCGCCCGTTCCAAAGCCGGTGCCGTATCCCGCGCCGCTGTCGTAGGTGCTCATGGTGGCGACATGCTACACGGCACGTTCGATTTGCGGGCACCAGTCCCGTCCACGGGGCAACCCGCGCCCGGCGCGAACGAGCGGCGACGACCAGGCCGTCGGCGCGACGCCTACGGCAGCTTGAAGCTCGCCTTCCGCGTCGTCGTCGATGGAGACTTCGAGCAGGTCCACGCTCGGCAGGAGCCAGTCCGACGCGAAGACGGCCGCGCCCGGTGGCTCGCGCGCCGTTCGAACGAGAAGGTCACGGCCATGGTGATCGTCGGCGCGGCGAGGGTTGCCACCGGGGTGCTGGCCACGATGGACATGCCACGGTAGCGGCCATAGCCGCTCGGTCTCCCCGCGGAACCGGACGATCGCCTCGGAGGTCGGTGGCGCGATACGCTCGAGAAGAGCGCGCCGAAGCCCGCCGTGTCGCCGCGCTCGACCGCGTACATGAGCGTGGCCACGCGGTCGCGGGCGGACGTCTCGAGCTGCTTGCCGAAGGCCTCGCCGTAGCGTGCGGCGAGCTCGTTCTGGAGGATCAGCGACCCGGCGGCGACCGCGATGGCGGCGATCGCCAGCGCCTGCCCGCGCAGCCGCCCTTCGGAGCGGTGGATGCGCAGGAGCGCGACGACCCCGAGCGCCGCCGCCGCCAGGCTCGCCAGCGGACAGCAGAGCGCCGCACTCAGCGCCACGGCGACGATGGCCAGCGCCGAAACGGGCGGCGGCGGGGGCGCAGGCGGGCGCGGTTCAGCCATGGACACGGAGCGTAGGAGGTGGAGATGGCGCGTCGGCCACGCCGGGGCTGCGCGCTGCGCGGCCCAGCCACGACGCTACAGGACCAGCTCCGCTCCGCGGGCGACCTCGCGCGGAAGGGCCACGTGCGCGAGATCGTCCGCGTCGAGCGCCGTGAGCGGTTCGATCTCGATCCTCGCGTCGACCGTGCCGTCGGCGCGGCGCGGCACCGACACGCCGCGCGACGCGAGCCACGCGCCGGCGCGGTCGCTCTGCAACTGGTGCGACGTCGCCGGCGAGTCGACGCCGGTGGCGTTCTTGATCGGCGCGAACTCCTCGGTGCGCGTCGTCTCGTACACGATCGACGACTCGGCCAGCGGCAGCGCCTCGAAGACGAACGTCTCGAGCTTGATGGCGTTGGGGCGATCGGGTTCGACGAGCCGTCCCGTGGCGAGGTCGACGCAGGGAACCTTCTTCTCGGCGCGATGGAACGGCAGGCCGAAGTGGTCGCGGTCGGCGGTGAGCCGCTCGACGAAGCGCACGCCGATGACGTGAATGGCGATCGACCCGGCGACGAACCGAAGCGCGCCCTGCGCGTCGCGCTCCTGCGCCAGCCGCGGCGGCAGGTCGGAGTACTCGAGCACCATCGTCCGGCCGCCGGCCCGGCAGAAGACGCCGACCTTCTCGTCGGGGGCGATCTTCGGGACCATCTTGCTCGACATCTCGGCGGAACTGTCCGGCGCCGCGGCGTGCAGGCCGATGAAGACCGGATCGAAGATGTGCACCAGCGGGTTGTCGACCTGGAAGTACGAGATCGCCTCGATGCCGCGCGCGGCCATGTCCTCGATGGCGCCGCTGGTGCGCAGCGCCTTGATCGAGCCGCCGTGGCCGTCGGGGTTCGTGGCCAGCGCGCCCGGCGCCGCGAGAAGCAGCTTCCCATCGAGTCCGATCGATGGCATGGTGCCCTGCGGGAACGTGAAGACGTCCTCGACCGGCAGGCCGAAGAAGTTGTTGTCCGCGAAGAAGCGCCGCGTCTCGGCGTCGTTCTGCGGACTCGTCATGACGTACCAGGGGATCGGGACGCCGTATCGCCGCCGCGCGGCCACGATCTGCTCGGCGAAGACGCGGAAGAGCGGCTTGCCCATCACCACCGTCGCGGGGAACGTTCCCTTCGGTCCGTTCCATCCCAGCCGTGTGCCCTGCCCGCCGGCGACGGTGAACGCCGCGACCCTGCCGTGCCGCAGCAGCTCGTCGCCGATGGCGCGGAACCGGTCGCGGTCCCAGGGGCGCGCCGCGCTGCGCGCATCGTGCGCGTAGCACGTCGCGGGCTCGAGCGTCGGGGGAAGCGCCACCGCGGGCTTCGCGAGCACGAGCGTGCGGATCAGCTCGTCGAGCTCGTTGAAGTTGATCGCCTCGACCTGGTCGAGGAGCGCCGCGACCTGCGCCGGCGCAAGCCGGTCGACGAAGGTCAGGACGTGCTCCTGCCCGTGGCTGCGAAGCCGCGCGCGGATGTCAGGCAGCCGGTTTGGCATGAGCGGAGAGGATACCCGCGGCGCGCGGTTGCCTCGGCGGAGGAGTGCCGGCTGCCGGCGCACCGACGCACGGGCGCACCGGCCACCCATCCATCCGTCCACCCTCACTCATGGCGATCGTGGTCGCCTGCGCCCGATGCGCCGGCCTTCGTTCACACCGTCTCGGGATCGGACCATCCCTCCGGGCGATGCCTCACGATCTTGCCGCTCTGGAGGTAGATCACCTGCTCGGCCATGTTCGTGCAGTGGTCGGCGATGCGCTCGAGCGTCTTCGTCACCGTCATCAGCCGGAACGCGAAGTGCACGGTCAGCCGGCCCGAGGCGACCTTCTCCTGCGCGTCCAGGAGGATCTCCTCCTTGAAGCGGCTGACCGTGTCGTCGAAGAGAAGCACCTGCCGGGCGAGCGCCGCGTTGCCGTCGGCGAGCGCCCGGTTGGCGTCGCGCAGCATGCCGATCACGCTGTTGGCCATCACGCGGAACGTCGTCGGCGTGCGCTCCTCGAGCTTGGCGTACTTCGCGACCACCTCGGCGATCGTGACGCCGAGGTCGGCGATGCGCTCGAGCTCGTTGTTGACCTTCACGATCGTGAGCACGGACCGGATCGAGTACTCGTCGGTCACGCCCATCGCCAGCAGTGGAATCGACGCCCGTTCGATCTCGACGTCGACCTTGTCGACGACGTCGTCGGAGGCGATGACCTCCGCCGCCTTCACGGCGTCGAGATCGAAGTAGCTCTCGACCGCCCGGAGCACCAGGTCGAGCACTCGGCTGCCCTGGGAGACGAGATCGGCATGCAGTCGCGAGAGCCGAGTGTCGAAATCGGTCATGGCAGAGGGTACGCGGGAACGATCTCGAGCCCGGGGCGGGGCGCAGCCGCGCGTCGGGTTGAAGTAGCAGCCCGTGGCGAAAGTGCTTCGACAGCGAGGGCGAGCAGGATTTCGCAGATCAAGGAGCCGCCGCGCGGCCATGTTCCACGGAATCTACGGCAAGCGGCGGCGACGCAGGGCTCTGGAGATCACTCGGCCGCAACCCGAATGGGCTTTCGCCACGGGCTGGTAGGGTACCGTTCGAGCGAAGGTCGTCCATGCCCCATCTCTGCGTCAACATCGATCACGTCGCGACCGTCCGACAGGCGCGGCTTGCTGCACGGCCCGACCCCGTCTTCGCCGCGGTCGAGGCGCGGCTCGGCGGCGCCCTTCGGGATCACCGTGCACCTGCACTCGAGGATCGGCGGCACATCGAGGACCACGACGTGCGCCGGCTCAAGGATGTCGTGACGGTCAAGCTCAACCTCGAGATGGGCGCCCACGAACGAGATGATCGCGATCGCGCGGCGGATCAAGCCGCAGATGGCGATGCTCGTTCCCGAGGGCCGGCAGGAGGTGACCACCGAGGGCGGGCTCGACGTCGCGGCGCAGCGGCGGCGCCTGCGCGGCGTCGTCGCCCGGCTGCGCGATGCGGGCATGGGCGTGAGCTTCTTCATCGACGCCGAGCCGGCCCAGGTCGAGGCGGCCGCGGAGTGCGGCGCCGACGTCTGCGAGGTCCACACCGGCCCGTTCGCCCACCTCTTCTTCGACCACGGCCGCGACGTGCGGCACGAGCTCGTGCAGCAGGAGCTCGAGCGCATCGCCGGGGCTGGACGGCTCATCCAGCGGTGCGGGATGCAGTTCAACGCCGGCCACGCGCTCAACTACGTCAACGTGGCGCCGATCGCCGCGCTCCGCGGCGTCGCCGAGCTTCACATCGGGCACGCCATCGTGAGCCGCGCCTTCTTCGTCGGCATGCGCACCGCCGTCGCCGAGATGGTGGCGCTGGTCGGGCGCTGACTCGACGCCTGCCGCCGGTGCCCGAGCCTGAATCGCCGGCCGCCGAGCGCTGATCGTGGGACTCCGGTGTCCGGTGTGCGGTTCCCGGTTCCCGAGGCTCGACCGCGCATCATCGAACGACCGCCACCTCGTCCCGCTCCGCACCTGTACACTCCCGCCCCCATGATCTCCTTCCGCGGCTGCTACACCGCCATCGTCACGCCGTTTTCCGCCGACGGATCGACCGTCGACTTCGAGCGCCTCGAGGAACACATCCGCGTCCAGGCCAACGGCCGCGTCGCCGGCGTCGTTCCGTGCGGCACCACGGGCGAAAGTCCGACCCTGAGCGAGATCGAGCACTGCGAGGTCTTCGAGCGGACGCTGGCGATCGCGAGGCCGCTCGGGCTCGCGGTGATCGCCGGCGCCGGCTCCAACAACACGAACCACGCGATCCACCTGCACAAGTTCGCCGCCGCCGCCGGCGCCGACGCGGCGCTTCAGGTGAACCCGTACTACAACAAGCCGTCGCAGGAGGGCCTTTACCGCCATTTCATGGCGATCGCCGAGAGCGCCGACCTGCCGATCGTGCTCTACAACATCCCGGGCCGAACCGGCGTGGCGCTCGCGCCCGCGACGGTCGAGCGGCTGGCGAAGCACCCCAACATCCGCGCCATCAAGGAGGCGACCGGCTCGCTCGACTCGGCGAGCGAGATCCTCCAGCGCTGCGACATCGCGCTGCTCTCCGGCGACGACTCGCTCACGCTGCCCTTCGCCTCCGTGGGTGGCGTCGGCGTGGTGAGCGTCGTCTCGAACATCCTGCCCGCGCGCGTGCAGGCGCTCTGCGACGCCTTCAACGGCAACGACTGGACGAAGGCTCGGTCGATCCATCGCGAGCTCTTCGCGATCTGCCGCGGATTGCTCTCGCTCGACACGAACCCGATCCCGATCAAGGCCGCGATGGAGCTGCTCGGCCGCGATCGCGGCGTCTTGCGGCTGCCGATGTGCCGAGCCGCGGAGGGCGCCATCGCCGAGGTTCGCAAGCTCCTGACAACCGCCGGAATGCTGCGCGGAACGTAGCGAGGGGAATCAGGAAGCCGCCTTCGGCGGCGGAATTGCGGGCCATTGGGCGCACGACGTTCGCGCACGTGGGACATGGATGCGGGTGTGGCATCCTTGCGTGGGCATTCGTGGTCGGACGGAGTCCCCGACTCCTGATTCCGAATTCCTGGTATCGCGAGCGGAGGCGTCGCGAGGGGGATCCGGAAGCCGCCTTCGGCGGCGGATTTGCGGGCCATTGGGCGCACGATGTGCGCGCACGTGGGACATCGACGCGGGTGTCGCATCCCTGCGTGGGCCTTCGTGGTCGGACGGAGTCCCCGACTCCTGATTCCGAATTCCTGGTATCGCGAGCGGAGGCGTCGCGAGGGGATCCGGAAGCCGCCTTCGGCGGCGGATTTGCGGGCCATTGGCGCGCGACGCGCACGTGGGACATCGACGCGGGTGTCGCATCCCCGGCGTCGGCGCCGCGGACGCGGGCCGCTGCGCGATGCGCGCCCGTGGGACATCGACGCGGGTGTCGCATCCCTGCGTGGGCCTTCGTCATCGGACGGCGTCCCCGACTCCTGATTCCTGATTCCGGCATCGCGAGCGCCGGGAGCGGGGGCATCGCGAGGGAATCAGGAAGCCGCCTTCGGCGGCGGACTTGCGGGCCATTGGGCGCAGCGACGCGCACGTGGGACATCGACGCGGGTGTCGCATCCCCGACGTCGGCGCCCCGCGGACGCGGGGCCGCTGCGCGTCTGCGCCCGTGTGGGACATCGACGCGGGTGTCGCATCCTTGCGTGGGCCGTCGTGGTCGGACGGAGTCCCCGACTCCTGATTCCTGATTCCTGGCATCGCGAGCGGAAGCGTCGCGAGGGGAATCAGGAAGCCGTCTTCGTCGGCGGAGTTGCGGGCCATTGGGCGCACGACGCGCGCGCACGTGGGACATCGACGCGGGTGTCGCATCCCGGCGCGGGCATTCGTGGTCGGACGGAGTCCCCGACTCCTGATTCCTGATTCCTGATTCCAGCCACCGCGCCGCAGTCGGTATCCTCGCCCGCATATGCCCGACGTCCACCGCGCTCCGTACAAGATCGCCGTGCTCTGCTATCTCTACGACGCGGAGGGACGCGTGCTGATGCTGCACCGGCTCAAGGAGCCCAACGCGGGCATGTACTCGCCCATCGGCGGCAAGCTCGAAACGGGCGAGGGCGAGGGGCCGCATGACTGCGCGCTGCGCGAGATCCGCGAGGAGTCCGGCATCACGCTGGGCCACGACGAAGTCCGCCTGTCCGGCATCGTCTCCGAGCGTGCATATCCCTCCGGCGGCAGCCAGACGCACTGGCTCATCTTCCTCTTCGAGGTGACCCGGCCCATCGGTCACGACGAGATCGCCAACTACCAGTTCAACGAGGGCGCGCTGGAATGGGTGGCGGCCGCGGATGTCGTGTCGCTGCCCATCCCCGACACCGACCGCCGCGTGATGTGGCCACATGTCCAGTCGCACCGCGGAGGGTTCTTCATGGTGCACATCGATTGCGGGGTGGAGCCGTTCGTGTGGAGGGTGACGGAGTCGCGTCGGTAGCCGCGGAGGGGCGCTGAGAAGAGGAGAAGCAGCCGCGGATTACGCGGATTACGCGGAGGGAGGAGAGGGAAGCGACATGTGGGCGCTCACGGGGTGGTGGCGGTCGCTTGTCTGTGGCTGCGGTCGACCACCAGTCGTTGGAATTCGGCGTGTTTGCCGAAATTGAGCAGGAGTCCCACCTGAAGCTCGGTTGCCCTGAGGTAGTTCAGCAGTTGCGCCACGTGCGTTGGGTCGATGGCCCGCGCAGCCTTGAGCTCGAGCACCACGCGCCTCTCGACGATGATGTCGGCGCAGAACTGGCCGACCACTTCGCCCCGATAGTGAACCGCGCAGCCCACATGGGCGCTCGATGCGAGTCCGCGCCATGTCAGCTCCCGCGACAGCGCCTCGCGGTACACCGACTCCAGGAACCCGCCACCCAGCGCCGTGTGAACGGCGTAGAACGCCCCGAGGATTCGATCGGTCAACTCCGAATGCAGAAGCCCCCGTGGCGTGCCTTGCTTCCGTTGTTGCTCCATGGAAATCCCCATACCCGTCGACACGCCTCTGTCCCGACGGAACCGCGTCGCGCCACAGTCATACCACGAGCCCGCCGTCGTCAAGCCGAAATGGAGAAAACACTGCAGAGCAACCTGACGTCCCCACCCACTGCCCGCCTCGATCGGACTGCCGTGCCGCAACCCTCCCAACAAGTCTCGATCCACCCGCTGTCTCCCGCCCTCCTTCCTTCCCCTCCCGCCGCCCCCCTCCGCGTAATCCGCGTAATCCGCGGCTGCCTTTCCCCTCCCCGCCGCCCTCCCCTCCGCGTAATCCGCGTAATCCGGCTGCCTTTCCCCTCCCCGCCTCTGGGCGCGTCTCGCAGGCACCACTCCGCGGCACCCCATGGACCCACGCTACACCCAGCTCGCCACCCTCCTCGCCACGCACTCCTGCCGTCTCAAACCCGGCGAGCACGTCCTCATCGAGGCGTTCGACATCCCGACCGACATGGTCATCGCCATGGTCCGCGCCGCCCGCGCCCAGGGTGCTCATCCCCACGTGGCCGAGCGCTCGGGGCGGATCCTCTCCGCCCTCTACCACGACGCCGGCGACGACAACTTCAAGGTCTGGGGCGAATACGACCTCGACCGCATGAAGCGGATGCAGGCGTACATCGGCCTCCGCGGCAGCCACAACGTGAACGAGATGAGCGGCGTGCCCGACGCGCAGATGCAAAAACAAGCCCGCCTCTACGCGAAACCAGTCCACTTCGAGCAGCGCGTGAACCACACCAAGTGGTGCGTGCTCCGCTGGCCGACCCCCTCGATGGCCCAGCTCGCCAACATGTCGACCGAGCAGTTCGAGGAGTTCTACTTCAAGGCGTGCTGCTACGACTACGCCAGCATGGCCAAGCACGCGGCCGCCTTGAGCAAGCGAATGGCCCGCACCGACAAGGTCCACATCAAGGGCCCCGGCGACACGGATCTCACCTTCTCCATCAAGGGCATCCCCAACATCCCCTGCTGCGGAACGATGAACATCCCCGACGGCGAGGTCTTCACCGCGCCGGTCAAGACCAGCGTCAACGGCGTGATCCACTACAACACGCCGACCCTCTACAACGGCGTCAGCTACGAGAACATCCGGCTCGAGTTCGCGAACGGCAAGATCGTCAAGGCGTCATCGTCGCTCAACAACGACCGCCTCCAGAAGGTCTTCGACACCGACGAGGGCGCCCGCTACGTCGGCGAGTTCGCCATCGGCTTCCACCCGTACATCCTTCAGCCGATGAAGGACATCCTCTTCGACGAGAAGATCGCGGGAAGCATCCACTTCACCCCCGGCCGTGCCTACGAGGACGCCGACAACGGCAACCGCAGCGAGATCCACTGGGACCTGGTGCTGATCCAGCGGAAGGAGTACGGCGGCGGGACACTGAGCTTCGATGGAGAGGTGGTGAGGCGGGATGGGGAGTTTGTGGTGGGGGAGTTGGAGGGGTTGAATGGGGGGAGGTTGGGGTAGCTTACATTTGGCGGCATCGAGGTCATAGACATGGCTCATTTGGATTGCAACCAAGTTACGGCGATTCTTACACGAGCCATTGTCGACGGACGTCGCTGCCTGGCTGCCCGTGCCGACCTAGTTGCGCTGCTACACGCCGGCGGTGTGGAACCAAGCCAAGTAATCCATGTGCATGTTGCTCACGGGGACGGCTATGCATGCACAGGTATGCCCGTTGGCGCGGCGGCAATTGCCGACTACACCATCGATACTGCTCGCACGCGAGGGCCAGTCGTGGCGGCGAGAGCACTTATCGAATATGTCAAGTCAAAGCAGGTCCCGATGACGATGTCGCTCGTACTTCGCGACGCTACGGTTGATTGTCCAATACATATCGATGGCATTAGTCTCGTCACCGCCGAGGAACACGAGCTGTCCAATCTTGATCTGAGTTCGGGAGTTCGCGATCGCACTGCTGCTAACGTAACTGCGTATTCGTCGCTTCGCATGACGGCGCCAATGCTTACAACGCCGAACGAAATTGGTTCGCGCCAGGCTCGCGACAATTTGGAGCTATTGGAGACCATCCGTGCGTCGCTGGCTCTGGTGAGCAGCGGGCGGACCACAAGCGTCGGCTGTAGCACTTCTGCTTCCATTGGCGAGTGTAGCCTGTCGACTTCCTTCGCCACCGACTGCGCCGACACGCCGGGCCTTCGCCTATCAGACACTGCCGGCCTAGAGTGGTCTGAATTGGTCTCGGCATATCTGCGGTGCGACGAGCCGTGCCGTCGACGACTAGCTGTTGCAATCCACCGCATTGAGACGGGAAGTGATTTCAGACTGCGCCCCGTAGATGCGGCCATCGATATTGGTATTGCCCTTGAATCCATGTTCTCAAACGATGGCGAGACCGCGGAGATCAGCTATCGTTTGGCATTGCGGTCCGCGCTGCTCCTCGGCACCACCATTTCCGACCGCATGTTGATACGCGCATGCGTAAAGAAGTTTTACCGCGAGCGTTCCCGTGCGGTTCATACCGGCTACATTGACTTGAGTAGCAAGCAGGATGTGATTACGGCCAGGACGCTTGCCGTACGAGCGGTTCGGGAAATCATCAGACGTGGGAGCATTCCGGACTGGGCGCAAGTTGAGATAGAGTGTGGCATTGAGAAGTAGTGAACACATAGGGACAGCCGCGAATGGCATGAAGCGAAGGAACTTCGCTCCATAACTCGTTTTGCGAATCGCACTTATGTCGACTTGCGCGAAACAGAACCTCCGGCGATGATGGTGTCCCCTTGGGACACCCATCACACGGGGGCTCAGGGAGACGCTATGGCCATACATCTCACCGCCGATGAAGCGGGGACGGTCGCTCCGATGTCGGCTGCTCGCGGGCGGGTTGCGGCTTCGTGTCCTGCTTCGGAAGTTGCCGACGCCCTCGCGGAAGCGCGGGGACGTTCTGATTTACGGGTCGGCCGAAATCCAGCCAGGAGGCGCCGGGGCGAATCACCCCGACAAGTCCGGGGTGAGACGGGGGTCGCCCTCTCTGGCCGCGCTCTCGGTCTTGAAGCCGAATCTCGGGGTCCGACGGCAACCCCCACGGTTGCTCTCGCCCACCGGCGGCAACCTTTTCAAGCTCTCGCGCACTCTGATTGACGCCCCCGGCGAGGTAGACAGGAGGGTTGCTCTCGGGGGCCTTCCAGGCCGCTCCAAACCAACGGTTCAGCGGACCATGTGATTGGACAGCGAGCACGCCTGCCGGCTACAATGAGGGGCGGAAAGCCATGCTCGTCATCGGGCCATGACGGTGTACCATACGATGAAGGGGTGGCAAAGAATAGGAGGTGGGCGATGACTCGTCGCCGCTGGGGCACCGTCTTGGCGATCGTCGTGGTTGGAGCGGTTGCCACCGCGATTCTGTCAAAGATCTGGTGGCGAACAACAATCCAGCTGAGCGGCGTGACCGTACCGGTCAAGCAGAACGCCATCGTGGACATTCTTCGAGCCACGGAGTCGGCTGATTTTGCCGCCACGCTCGATCTCGCCAGTGGGCGTTTTGCTGCGAAATCACCGGCAGGCTTGATCAAGTTTGAAGTGGCTTCGGGCACCACCGCATCGCTGGCGGGCAACGTTTCTTTCATGACGGCGGGTGTGGGACCCGAGCTTTCGATAACACCGGACATCCACGCGCTCAAGGTGCATTTGTCGAAACCGATCAGCTTCCGCCTAAACGATGTCAAGACGGGCGAGATCGCCGACATTTCTGCCGACCCTGGAGACTCATCGGCCGTCGACGCCACTGTCCGGCTGGATCTGATCTGTACTCTGTTCAGCGCAGCCACACATCGGCTGATTACGGATTCCGTGACGGCCCAAGGCACGAGTCAGTTGATCAGCCGTGCGCGTGTGGACAAGTTGCAGCTGGCCTTTGGCAAGGGCGCATCGGTCAAGCTTGACGCCCAGCAGGAACTGGTGCTTGGAGAAGGCGGACATCTCCTCTTTGATAGCGTCACATATCAGTCGGACGGGTCGGTTGCTGCGAACGTATCCGGCCTGTTGTCGTTGGGAGTCGGCACTCGATTCACCGGCTCGGATTTCACTCTCCGGCCGACGACGGCCAAGATTTCCTTCGCCGGTTCGTATAGCCGATCGCGCAGCTCTGAGGACTTCCACCTAAGCAGCCAAGAGCCTGATGCTTTGGCAGTCATCGAACAGGCACAGTTGCTTCTGGGAGATGCCGTCAGGGGGCGGGTTGAATCACTACGCGTCTCGGACGCGAGCCTCAGTTGGCACACTTCGCCCGAGGGGCGCTCGCTCTCACTCAAAGGTTCGTCCAGTGGGACTGTTGCGCTCGACAAGATGCCCGTCCCAGGCGGTACACTCACGGCATCGAGCGTGAAGATCGGAGGCGCTGACCTACTGATGGAGTCGGGCACTGCGGTGACGTTTGCTTTGACGACAAGCGGACCTACATCGGTGGGACCTTGGACATTCCACGGTGAGCGGGGCAAGGTCAGATTTGACGTGGGCGGTCCCTCGGCGTCTTCGGCCGCAATCGCGGTGACCAAGCTGAGTGATGTTGCGATCGATGTAGACTCGGGCAAGCTCAGCGTCGCCAGCATCACCGTTGAGAACGATCACAGCGCAATCGACGCACGCTTGGGCTCACAATCCCACGTGCAGATCGCCACCACAACTCCCATTCGCGTGGTCTTGAACCCCTCAAATGCGAACGCGGCGGCGCCTGTGATCGGTGACCTCACCGTTTCGGGCACACTTCCCTCGATGAATTTGCGGGTCGGCACTCGTCGGATCGGTCTAAGCGACGGAACCGCAAATCTGCGACTGACTCTGGGGGCAACACCGGGAATCGCGGGGACGGTGGCCACAACGGTCAACGGTGAATCCATCAGTCAAGCTGTCAACTCTTTCCTCGGAAATGCCGGCCAGTTTGGCTTCGAGGAGATGAAAGTGACCGGCCTTCACGTGCAAAGCGACGACGCGTCGATCAAGGCGACCTTTGATGTCAGCGGAGTCAATGACGGCCAGATCGTGCTGCACGCGGCGATTCCCAAGGGTTTCGAAGTTGCCGCATCGGGCACGGGGCTGCGAGACTCTCGCCTCGAGGCGTCCTTCAAGCTGCACACCCTGGATGCTGCCGTTGACCTGAGTCGCGGCGAAGCCGACTGCTCGCTTGACGTCGACATCGTGAACAGGCAACGTATCTCCCCGCTGACACGGTCTGCGGACACCGAGCTATTGGTGGGCACGGTCACTCATCGCGCTTGGATATTCATCAACCCGTTTACGGTCGGTATGAAGGCGGCGGCAAGGCTCATCGTCACAAACGAAGGCGGGCTCGAACTCGCTCTACGTTCGTGGGGCGCGTCCAACAAGGATCAAGGAATCCATCTCGACAGCGTGACCCACAAGATGCCCGGGGTACATGGCGACATCAAGCCCATTGACGCTTCGGCGGTCATCCTGCACATGAACTACATAGGGGACTTCTCCTTCACGAACCCAGTCAAACTCGCGGTTGACCGTCTCATTGACCGACGCATCGCATTGAAGAAGTAGCAGTTCGGAATGGCATGAAGCTAGCGACATAGGTTGTCGCCATGCTTGTGGTAGTGCGCCCTCGGCATGGTCAGCCGGCTGTAGTTCTTCGGCCTGCGCTTCACGCCGCGCGGCTCGAACCGTCCCGGCCGGTGCGGCACGACGTCCGCCGCGATCCACGCCAGCAGCGCCGCGGGCCTGGCCTGGTCGTCCCCGCCCCACGCAGCGCCCTCGAGCAGGGACTGGCAATGAGGGACAGCCGCCTATTAGTGGCCATCAGCCGCCAAGTCCTCACATCGCCCGCGTCGTCGTTCGCGGAGACTCTGGCGCGACCCGCTCGACGGGCGACACAGCGGGCGCGGCAACGAGGCTTGATGCCATCCGCGCGCATGGCAGCCGGTGTGTGGGTGCAGAAACGCGCCGGGGTGTGTGGGCACCGCCTTATCCGGCGTCGCGCGATCATCGCTGTTGCGAAGTGCGCATCGAAAGCTCGCGAATCGCCGCGTCGAACTCATCCGCCGTCTTCTTCAATCGCTCAACCAGCGGCCGCATGCGGTCCCAGTCGAGGTCGAAGCCCTACAGGTTCCGGAATCGGTGGCGGAACTGGAGGTACATCCTGAGCGTGCCGGCGAGTGCGGTCGAGAGGAGGGGCTGCCGAAGGCCGTCGCCGCGCTCCGTCGCGTCCAGCAGCTCGCTGTGCCACGAAGCCGACTTGGCGATGGTGACATGCGACAGGATCGCCACGCTCCGCATGACCGATTCGACGCCGGTGTAGAACGAATGCAGCACGGTCGCGGCGGCTTCCCGCTCGATCAGGTCGGGCGCGATCGCAACCACCTTGGCGATGAACGACTCGTGGTCGTTCACTAGTTTGGCCAGAAGTCCAAGCTCCCGGTCGATGAGCCGCCAAAGCTCAGACGACACGCCGCAGCTCCCCGCTTGCGAGGAGGTACTCCGTGAACGGCGTCGCGACATCGAGGTCGATCACGTCCACCATGCGCCCGGCGGCGGCACCAAGCGCAGCACCCGCAGCGGCGAAGAACCGTGACGGAGCGATGCCCGAGACGGCGACATCGATGTCGGAATCCGGCCGAGCCCGCCCGCGCGCGAACGAGCCGAAGACGTAGACATCGTGCGCGCCGTGGTCCAGCAATGCGCGCGCGATGGTGGTCATGACATCGATCGAGGATTCCGTTGAAGCGGGCATGGGTAGCCAATCGTACGCGACGCTCCGGACGAACAAAGGGGCGAGGGACTCGTTGCCAGGGTTGGAGCGGGATGGTGAACTGGCCACGCCCGTGCGGACTGTCGATCGGGCGCTGGGCCGTCCAACCGTGCCGGCCGATCGCGCCGCCGGTGCTCCGGCAGAGTTTCCTGCAACTCGATAGTCTCTCGCGGCGCGTGGATCGCTTCGCCGCGCGACTCGGCGCCGAAAGGCGCCAAGCTCACCGAACAATCGCCCGGAATTCCCCGCATGGCCGACCTTGCTGCACAGTCCATCGCGTTGGCCCTGGGCGTGAGCGCGCTGGTGACCGTGAGCTGCCGAAAGGTCCGGTTTCCGGCGCTGCTGCCGCTGATCGCCGTTGGACTGGCGCTTGGACGGTCCGGGGCGGAACTGATCGATGCATCCGCGCTCGGCGAGTCGCTTCGCGGCTTCGTGACGGTGTCGATCGGCCTGCTGATCTTCGAGGGAACGCTTCACCTCAATCGGGAGGAACTGGCCCGCGCCCCGCGAGCGGTGTGGGGCCTGCTGACCATCGGTGCGCTCGTGACGTGGACGGGTTCGGCGATCATCGCCTGGTGGATCCTCGACCTGTCGATTCCATCGGCGATGTTGCTTGGCGCCGCCCTGATCGTGACCGGACCCACCGTCGTTCAGCCCATCCTGCGGCTGGTTCGCGTGTCGCCTCGCCTGCACGCCGTGCTGGGCGCCGAGGCCGTGCTGATCGATCCGATCGGGGTCGTCGCCACGGTCACGACGCTCGAGGTGTTGCGTCTCTCCTCGCAGCTTGGCCCCGAGCTGCACCTGGCGGGCCAGGGATTCTGGTTGTTCCTGAAGCCGCTTCTCGGCGGCGCCGGCGTCGGCGGAGTGATGGGCCTCGTTGGACACTGGTCCCTGCGGCGCCTGAGTCGACTGGGCAAGCCGGATCCGCAGCTCCTGAACCTGTTCGCCGTCGGGCTGTGCATGACATGCGTCGGCATCGGCGAGGCGATCACCCCGGAGGCGGGTCTCGTCGCCGTGACGATCTGCGGCGTTGTGGTCGCCCGCGCCCGGGTGCTCGGGGCGACCGAGCTTCGGTCGTTCAAGGAGCTGCTCGCCATCATGCTCGTGGGGACGCTGTTCGTGCTCCTGGCGTCGCGCTTCGACGTGGCCCAGCTTCGGTCGATCGCCTGGCGCGAGATCGCCTTTGTCGCGATGCTGCTGGTGGCGGTTCGCCCCGCGTGCGTGCTCCTGTCGACATGGAGGTCCAAGCTCTCCTGGCCGGAGCGACTCTTCGCCTCGGTCTTTGCGCCGCGCGGCATCGTCGCCCTGTCGGTCATCGCGGTCGTGGCGGCCGACCTGGCCAACGCCGCGGTCGATCCGGACATCGTCGCGCTCGGCGCATCGCCCGTCGCGCTTGCACCCGACGCCGCGAGGCTCGAGCCGATCATGTTCGTGGCGATCGTCGGCACCGTGCTCGCGGCGACGATCCTTTCACCACCACTGGCATGGGCGCTGCGCGTGCGGGCGGGGCGCGGAAACGCCATGGTGCTCATCGGCGCCCACCGGCTCAGCATCGCCCTGGCCCGCGCACTGCTGGCGCGCGGCATTCACGTCCGCCTGATCGACAGCAACGCCGCCCGCAGGGCCGACGCGTCGCGCGAAGGAATCGACGTCGTCGTGGGCGACGCGACGGACACCCGCTGGCTCGATGACGCCGGGGCGCCGCACGATGCCGGGTGGGTGCTCGCATGGACCGGCAACGACGACGTCGATCAGGTGGCCGGGCGCTGTGGAGAGGAACGGTTCGGCGCCGGCCACGCGGCCATGTGGTCGAACAAGCCGGCGCGAGGCCCGCTGCGCCGGCTGGACATCGGAGAAGGTCGCGATCTAGCCTCGGTGGTCGACGACGTCGAGCAGGGACGCCTTCGCGTCGTCGACGTCGCCGCGCCGCAGGGTCTCGGCCGGATCCTCGCGTGGATCGACGATGGAATCGTGACGCTGGCACAACCTGGGACGAAGCCGCCCGATGCGGGCGAACGTCGGCGATTCATCGGCATCGGAACGAGCGATGGCACAACGCCTCCGCGGGGCGATGGCGCGTCGGCGCCACCCGTCGGCCCATGAGCGGATTGATCCGATCGAGACAATTACGGACAGCCACCTGTTTCACCACTCTCCCTCTTCCAATACTCCAAGAACGCCCTCAACCTCGGCAGCGACTCCCGATCCTTCACCCTGTTCGCCGCGGCCTTGCTGGCGATGATGTCGCGCGGGTGGCACACGGGAAATCCTTGCACCTCGACCCGTCGCGACCATGTAGCCTCGAAGCTCTCGATGCCATCCAAGGGCGAAGACGAGATCGAGGTCGAATGGCCCGTTGCGCAACTGGATGAAGTCCTTCCCGCGCCGGACTTCGGCCTCCTGCCCGGGGTCCAGCTCGAAGCCCAGCTCGCGCAATGCCGTCACAAGACCCGCGCAGCTCGCCGGGGATTTCTCGACGAAGAGATCAGCGTCCTGAGTCGTGTCGGGGAAGCCGAGGATGATGGCGCCCGACTTGCCGATGAACAGGTAACGCACGCCATGGCGCGCCAAGGCGTCGCGAATCTCCTCGGCCTGCCGGTACTCAAACGCGCCCATAACCCAGCCATGACGGAAGGTTGGCTTCGCACCACTCCCGATACTCCCGCATCGACCCGAACGAGCGGAACCGCGCGTCGTCCATCACCGGCTTGTGGGTGCGGATGAACGCATACCGGAAGCGCGTGCGGAGATCGCGTCGAGCGGCCGCATCGAACTCGGCGCGCACGTCGTCGGGGATGTCGGCGACGACGACGTCCGACGTCACGTGCGTGCTGCGGGGTTCGTCATTCGCCGGCATGCAGGCATCATATCGGGCCGACTGGCCTGCCGAGCTTGTCGCTGGAAGCCGCGGGTGTCGTCCACGATTGCGGCGGTGCCGGCGGTCGGGGACGAACAAATGGCCTCGGATGGCCACGCACGAACACTGATGGAATCCGCCTCGGATGACCACGCACGAACACTGATGGAATCCGCCTCGGATGACCACGGATGGACGCGAAAGGGACTCCGGAGTGATTGGATTGGGCTGCCGCGCGCTGTGTGACCGTCCGAATCAAGTCCGCTTCCATGGCCATCGGTGGCCATCCGCGGCCGCCTGAATCCGTGATCATCCGTGGCCATCCGAGGCCGAATCTCGCCGGCGACAGATGCGGGCAGCCAAGAGCGTTCCTGAGGGAGAAGGGCTAAAAACATAGTGACAGCCACGAGTATTGACGCATCCACACCGCCCACTCACGTCAACATCGCATCGAACCCAGCCTGCCGGAAGTGGTGATCCGTCGTCAACGCCCGGCGAATCCGCCGCTCCCGCATGATGACAAACGAGACACAGTCGACCAAGGACCGCTCCTCGTCGCTCGAGTCGATGGAGAGGTCGATTCCTGCGCGAAACGGGCGCGGGACCACGACCTCCACCTCGACGCCTGATACGGAATTCAGTTGATCCTCGCGCGTTGTGGTGCAGGCCTCTGGCCTGCCCGGCAGCCGAGACGGCTGCACCACAAGCGCGCCGGCCGCGCGAGGATCGACTGGAGTCCGTATGACACCGTCGGCAGTGTGCGGGCAAAGACCGCGATGCTCCGCCGCCGCGGCGACCGGCTGAAGAAGCCGAGCAGCTCGCCGATCACCATGTCGGTGGTCACGAGCCGCGTGGCGCGAAGGTCGGCAAACGTGTCGACCGCCAGCCCATGAAGCGCGTCGGACGGATTCAAGAACGCCACCAGGAACGACGTGTCGACGAACACCACGGACATCATCCGCTCCGTCGGGCGCGGGCTGTGCTGCGCCCTGACGTCTTGGGCACACCGTAGACGTAGTGGTCGTGCTCGACGGAGCCGTCTGCCGGCATGTCGCCCGCGATGCCTGCGTGCTGGAGGAAGTGCAGCTTCCGCTCCGATGCCTTGGTGCGAGCGGTCCGAGCGCTGCCGATCGAACGCGGCCGCGCCTTGGGTTTGATTGAGGATGAGGCTGGCTTCGCCATGCCCAGACGAGAATAGCGCGTCTTGCGATCCGCTGGGGCAGGACTGCTCACCTCGGTGTGTCACGACATCGAAGGGGCGGCAAGCTCGCCGCAGCGGCCGCCCGCGGGATTCGGGGCAAACAAGGGGGTCAGGATTCTTTTCTCGGGGCAAACAAAGGGGCGTGGGGGACCAAGATGGCTCCCGGACGATCTTGGATCACGTCCACTGCGCAAGGAGAACGCCCAGATCGCCACCGTCAACCTTGCCGTCGCAATTGAGGTCCGCCGGACAGGCGCCCGCGGGACAGGTGCCCCAGGCCGCCAGCAGGATTCCGAGGTCCGCGCCGTTCACCAATCCGTCGTGGTTGAGATCGGCAATCCCCGCAGGCGCCGGAGGACCCCACGTGAGACCGACGATGCAGTTGAGCCCCGTCGAGCCGATGAGCGTCTCGGCGCCGGTTGCGGGCGCGATCGAGACGAGGTTGGAGATGCCGGCGCACGCCCCAGTTCCGATGGTCGAGCCGTAGATCGCGCTGCCATCGAGCGTGAAGACGGCGCCCGCGTAGAGCAAGGTGACCGGATGGACGTTGGAGATGGCGCCTGTGGTCACGTCGAAGGTGGCGAGCACGAGCGGGTTGGAGAGGTTGATGACGCGAAGCGAGTTGTCCGGAGCGAACGCCATGGCGTCGATGTCGAAGACCTGGGACTGATTGCCCGATGCGACCGCACCGGTTACATGGCCGTTCGCGGGATTGAAGGTGCCAACGGCCTCGGCGCCGAAGTCGTTGTTGAAGGAGACGGACGCGAACGTCACCCCGTCGCCGCGCCGCGCGATGGCCTCGAGCGCCGGAAAGCCAGATGGACCGAGATCCACTTGGTCCCCGCAGCTGAAGCCGAAGCGGACCACCTTGCCGCCGGCGTAGGAGGCGTAGAACCAGCCATCGACGTATTCGAGGCTGTCGCAGCTCGTGAAAGGCGCCGGCAGCGGCACGCGCACGATGGTGGGCACGGCGCTTGCGGGATCGAGCGTCACCAGTTGGCCCGCGGTGGTGAGCGCGTAGAGCGATTGCGACGGCGATCCAGCTGTCGCTGATGGGGCCGCGAGGCAGATGGCCGACACGGAAAGGGTGATGGAGATTGGATGGCGCAGGCCCATGGCCCTGAAATTGTCCCATCCCGGCCGGGACCGGTCAACGCACCATCGTCGTCGCCGACATCGGCGGGTGCATGGCCGAGTTACAATTGGGGTCAGCCACCGCTATCCGCTCTCTTCGCCCCATGCCCCGCATCGCTCGCGTCGTCGCTCCGCGGTCGAGTGTCAGGACATCGCCCATCAGCGCCAGGTCCGGACGCAGCCGGGGCCCACTCGAGATCGAAGCCGTACAGGTTTTCGGAATCGGCGGCGAGACGGGAGGTACATCTTGAGCGCGCCCGCGAGCTCGCTCGAGAGGAGTGACAGCCGACGACCGTCGCCGCGCTCCATCGCGTCCAGCAGCTCGCCGTGCCATGATCCCGACTTGGCGAAGGCGGCGTGCGGCAGCATCGCAAGGCCTCGCATGACCGACTCGACGCCTGTGTGGAAGGAGTGCAGCACGCCCGCGACGGCTTCCTGCATGATTCGATCAGATCAGGTCTGGCGAAGCCGCGAGAACCTTGGCAATGAACGCGTCGTGGTCGCCGACGAGCTTCGCCAGCAGACTCGACGCTTGATCGATGAACCGCAGAAGCTCAACCGACACGCCGCAGCTCCCCGCTCGCGCGGGGGTACTCCGTGAATGGCGTTGCGGCGTCTGTCCTGGCTCACAGTCCAAGTGGAACCGCTTCACCCCTCCGGACACCTGCCCCACGCGCCCAGCAGCAGCCCCAGATCGGCGCCGTCGACCATGCCGTTGCCGTCGAAGTCGCCTGGGCAGTTGGTGGGGGTCGCCGGTGCCGGGAACTCGTAGGCACCCATGTCGATGAAATAGCCATAGGCGAACACGCCGGTCGGCGCGGGGAGCACGTTCACAACGCGCGGGTCGCCGTCGAGGTCGATGCTCACACCCGAGTTGAGCAGTGTGGTGTTCCCCGCGTCGATGCAGGGCGAGCCGGCCGAGAGCCGCAGGTCCCCGTTCTTCTCGTCGATGAACAACGGGTCGGCGTTGATGTTGCCGGTGCCGGCGATGACACCCTGGTGGCAGGAGTAGGTCGTGGTGTTCACTCCAACGATCCCCGTCGGGACGTTTCCCCAGACGATGCAGTTGCGCACCGTCGCAGCGCCCGTTCCGGTGCTGAATATGCCGCCCCCGGCGCCCACGGACATGTTGCCGGCAACCGTGCAGTTGGTCAGCTCGGCCTTGGCGCCGGTGGCGATGTGCACAGCCCCACCGGTTGTGGCGGCCGTGTTCGCGTCGAAGACGCAGTTGATGAAGGCCGGTGCAGGCACCGTCGTCGTCGCCGATACGACCGCGCCTCCCAGGGCGCCCGAGGCGTTGCCGGTGAAGCGGCAATCGATGGCCGTGAGCGCCGTCGTTCCGCTGACGTCCAGGGCGCCACCGTTGTTGCCCGACTGGTTCTGGATGTACTCGCAGCGCGTGTGGGTGCTGTTGCTCGTGATGGACCGGATGGCGCCGCCAATGCGTTGGGCCGAATTCCCGATGAACTTGCAGTCCGTGAGGATCGCCGTGGTGGCGGTGAGGTACGCCGCACCACCATCACCGACCGCTGTGACGGCGTCGTTCTCGACGAACTGGCAGCCGATGATCTTGGGCGCGCCGCCGTTGGCGTAGAAGCCGCCGCCGAAAACGGCCTGATTCGCCTGGAAGATGCAGTTCGAGATCGTTGGGCTCGTGGCGTTGCAGTAGATGCCGCCGCCGCGGTCGCCTGGCGCCGCCGCCGTCGCGTTGCCATTGCGGATCGTGAATCCCTCGATGAGCGTTGCGGCTCCCTCGCCGGTGACGATGCGGATCACCGGCTTGAACTGTCCAAAGCCGTCAACGATGGTCGTTGCGGGCCCGTCCGAGCTTCGGATCGTGAGCGTCTTGCCGTTGAGGCTCACCGCCTCGAAGTACGTGCCCGGCGCAACGACGATCTCGTCGCCCGCCGCGGCAAGGTTGATGGCGATGGTGATCGTCGGGGCGTCGGCCGGAACGTTGATGGTGTCGGCCACCGCCATCGACGAGGCGGTGGCCGCGACGATCGCGGCCTGAACGACACTTGCGCGGACGACAGAATTGGATCGGCGCATCGGAGACGCTCCTTGGGCGAGGGCGGTGAATTGGAAGCCGGGCTGCATGATGATGCCATGGCCCGGGCGACGTGCGCGTGTCGCGCATGTCTCGCATGTCGCGAGCAGTGATACGGCCACTTGTGGTGGCGCGGGCCACGCGCAGGATCCCGTGTCCCCGGATGGTACACCTCTTGATCAGGTGCATCGCCGATCGGGGGCATGCATCGTCCGCGCCAGTCTGGCTCGTTTCCCGCAAGACTCCACGCCCCGGGCGATACCGCCTTTCGCTTGGCCGCGCGACGGGTCCGAGGCCGGCGAACTGAGCGGGGCGGCGACCCGTTCCTGTCATCGCTCGGTGGAACCAGTGACAGCCACCACCTATCCGCTATCATCCGCCCATGCCCCGAATCGCCCGCGTCGTCGTCCCCGGACTCGCCCACCACGTCACGCAGCGGGGCAACAACCACGAGGACGTCTTCTTCACCGACGACGACCGCAGGTTCTACCTTCGCACGCTCGACGAGCAGGCGCGGCTGCACGGGGTCGACATCGTGGCGTACTGCCTGATGACCAACCACGTGCATCTGGTGGTCGTCCCGCGCGACGCGGCGGGGCTCGAGCTCGCGGTCGGGCGCACGCACTGGAGGTACACGCAGGCGATCAACCGACTTCACGGGCGCAGCGGCCACCTGTGGCAGGGTCGTTTCTTCTCGTGCCCGCTCGACGACGAGCATGCCTTGGCCGCGGTGCGATACGTCGAGCGCAACCCGGTGCGCGCGAGGATCGTCCGGCTGGCGGAGCGGTACCCGTGGTCGACTGCGGCCGTGCACTGTGGTGTCGCCAAGCCGCGAAGCGACGCGCCGGCGATCGAGGCGACGGCGTGGCTGCGTCGGTATCCGCCGGCGACGTGGCAGCGGATGCTGCGCGAGCCCGACGATGAGGCGATCGTCGAGCGGCTGCGCGCCGCGACGCGCACCGGACGGCCGGCGGCCGCGGACTCGATCCTGTCGAAGCTGGAGACGAAGCTCAATCGCCGCCTGCGGGCGCTGCCGCAAGGGCGGCCGCCGAAGCCGCCGGCGAAGGCGCCGCCGAAGGCGTCGGCGAAGAAAGGTTCGCGCGCGAGTGCCAAGGCAGGGGCGATCGCCGGATCGAGGCGCGTGGCGCGGCGCGGGAGGTAGACGAACGCGACGAGGCACTCCTCGGGTCCGAGCCGCCGTCCCGCGCGGAAGTCCGACGGACGCCGCTGGTGCAGCCGGAAGACCACGTCGGCGCCGCGATGCGTGTGGCAGGCATCGAGAGCGTCGCGTTGCGCGGTGCGCTCGCATCGCTTATGCTGACACGAGTTGATTTCCCGCTCCATGAAGGCGACCGCGTCATGACAGCTCGCGACCGATTGGGGAGGTGGCTGCCGGGCGCGGCGCTCCTCCTTCACTACGATCGATCGAAGTTTCGGCACGATGCGCTCGCGGCACTGGTTGTCGCGCTGGTGACGATTCCGTCGGCGTTCGCGTATGCGGACATCGCGAAGTGCGCGCCCGCCGCCGGCCTGTATGCGGCGGTGGCGGGGATGGTGGTGTTTGCGCTGTTCACGAGCTCGCGTCACCTCGTCGTGGGTCCGGACGCGGCGATTGCGCTTCTCGTCGGCGCGGCCATCGGCCCGCTCGCGGCCGGTGACACGGGAAAGGCGGCCACGCTGGCGGCGGTGCTGGCCCTTCTCACAGCCGGCGTGCTGTTTCTCATGGCCCGATTGCGGCTCGGCATCGCTGCGGACTTTCTCTCCAGTCCAGCGATGCTCGGCTTCATGAACGGCGCGGCGGTGGTCATCGTCGGAAGCCAGATCGGAAAGTTCTCCGGCATCCAACTGGAGGAGGAGAACACGCTCCTGCGTCTGTGGGAGTGGGCGACGCGGCTCGGCGAAGCGCACGCGCGGACGCTGCTCGTCGGCCTTGCGTGCATCGCGGTGCTGGCCCTCTGTCGATGGAAGGTTCGAAGGGTGCCGGGGGCGGTCGCCGTGTTCGTGCTGGCGGTGATCGCAGGGCGGTTCGTGGACTTCCCCGCGCTGGGCGTGCAGGCGCTTGGCACGGTGAATCTGAACCTGCCCGACGCCGTGTGGCCCAGCCTGGGCATCGACGACGCCACTCCGCTGTTCACCGCGGCCCTTGGCATCGCCCTGCTTGTCTTCTCCGAAGGCGTCGTCCTGGGGCGTGCCGTTGCCGCCAAGCACGGCTACCAGATCAACCCCGACCGCGAGCTGGTCGCGTTCGGCGCGGCCAATGTCGCGGCGGGATTGCTGTGCAGCTTCGCGGTCGGCTCCAGCCAGACCCGCACGCTGCTCAATGACGGCACCGGCGGGCGAACGCAGATGGTCAGCGTCCTCGCCGCGGCGCTCGTGGCGGCGTTCGTCATCCTGCTCGCCCCGTGGATCGCGACGATGCCTTCGGTGGCCATCGCGGCCATCCTCGTCTTCACCGGCGTGACGCTGGTCGATCCAGGCGTGTACGGCCGGCTGTGGCGGCTGCACGGCTTCAGCATGGTCGTCGCGGCGGCGACCTCCCTGGGCGTCGTCGCGCTGGGCGTGCTTCCGGGCATCCTGCTCGGCGTCGTGCTGTCGCTGCTCGGCGTGCTGGCGGAGATCGTGCGCCCGCAGGATGCGCTGCTCGGTCGCCTTGAAGGTTCGACCACGATGCACGATGTCGGCGACGACGATGCTGCGCAGACGATTCCCGGGCTGGTGGTGTATCGCTTCTACGGCCCGTTGATCTTCGCGAACGTGCGCTTCCTCATCGAGCGCATCGATGGGTTCATCGAACAGGAGCAGCATCCGGTTCGGCAGGTGATCCTCGACGCCCGCGCCATCCCGACGATCGACATCACCGCAGCGGAGCAGATGCGCGAGTATGTGGCGCGACTCCGCGTCCGCGGCATCGAGTTCGTGGTGGCCAAGGCGCACCTGCCGCTGCGCGAAACGCTGGCCAGGGTGGCCGGCGCCGAGATCGGCGGTCGACCGCTGTTCAGCCAGCTCGCGGATGCCGTGGCCGCGTTCGAGCATGGACCGACGCAATCGGTCGGATGAGCGGAGATCCTGAGGGACAGCCAGCGGTTGTTCGACGTCATCCACGGTGCGGTACTTCGAGCGCAACCCGGTGCGCGCGAGGATCGTCCGACTGGCGGAGCGGTACCCGTGGTCGACTGCGGCCGTGCACTGTGGTGTCGCCAAGCCGCGAAGCGACGCGCCGGCGATTGCGGCGACGGCGTGGCTGCGCCGGTATCCGCCGGCGACGTGGCAGCGGATGCTGCGCGAGCCCGACGACGAGGCGATCGTCGAGCGGCTGCACGCTGCGACGCGCACGGGACGGCCGGCGGCCGCGGACTCGATCCTTTCGAAGCTGGAGACGAAGCTCAATCGCCGCCTGCGGGCGCTACCGCAAGGGCGGCCGCCGAAGGCGCCGGCGAAGAAAGGTTCGCGCGCGAGTGCCAAGGCCAGGGCGATCGCCGGATCGAGGCGCGGGGCGCGTCGAGACGGGTAGACGAACGCGCCGAGCGTGTCGCCTTGCGTCATCCGCCTCATCCTTGTCCTACCCTTCACTCAACCCCACACAATCCAAGGTCGGGTGCTCAGGAGCAAAGCGATGGTCTACCGCGGTGTCGTTCGAAAGGGCGTCGTTCGGCTGGCTGAGGGGTCCGACCTGCCAGACGGCGCCGTCGTCTCGGTTCGGCTGGTCAAGAGCCGCACGCGCGGTTCGTCTGCCGCTGCAACTGGGGCGGCGCCCGCGAGAACGGGATGGGGTCAACGTCTCCTCGACATCGCTGGCGCCGCCGAGGGGCTTCCAAGCGACCTTGCAACCAATCTCGATCACTATCTGTACGGGCTGCCGAAGCGTGAGACCGAGTCCAAGTCGGCACGGCCGGCAAGACGATCGGCGCGAGGTCGCGGGTGACTCGACGGCTGTTCGTCGATGCGTCGTTACGTAGCCCTGCTGAACCGCCAGGATTCGCTTCATCTCAAGGCGCTGACGTTGGCGCAGGAGAGCAGCGCGCCGAGCTTGGTGACGACGCAGTGGGTGCTTGTGGAGGTCGCCAATTCCCTGAGCCGACTCCGTCGTCGTCGTGCGGCGACGCAGCTTCTGATGGCGGTTGTCGATGATCCGCAGACCGAGGTCGTCGTCTCGAGCGACGATCTCTTCCACGCCGGGCTTGGGCTCTTCCGCGAGCGCCTCGACAAGGAATGGTCGTTGACCGACTGCATCTCGTTCGTCGTGATGCGTCAGCGCCGATTGACTGCCGCGCTGACGGCGGATCATCACTTCGCCCAAGCTGGCTTTGAGGTGCTGCTGGGCTGATACGAGGGACAACTGACCGCAAGCCTCGGCGGGTCTCCAAGCCTCGTCTATATTCCACGCATGCCGCGCGAACTCGCACGCTCCAGGTCGCAGGGAGCATGGCGCACCGTCATCACCTGTCTCTGTTCGGTCACGATCGGCAGCGGGTTCGGTGTGATCGCTGCCACGGGCATGGGCATGCCTTGGTTGGCGAATTCCGCGCTGGTGTACGGGGCCATCGCAGGATTCGTGTGCAGCCCGGCGCTGATCTTCGGCCTCTGGCACGGCCCTTGGCTGGTGGGCCTGCTGTGGATCGCGGGCCCCACCGCGCTCGCCGCGTATGTCGGCGGCCATGTCACGCCGCCCAACGGAGGTCCCTCCCTGAGCATGGGGATCTCGATCACCGCGTATCTGGTGGCCTCGATCCTGCGTGGTGTGATCGGCCTGAAACACTATCGCCCCGCGAGGCCGGGCGAGTGCGCTTCCTGCGGATACGACATGATCCGAATTGCCCCCCGGGTCGTGTGCCCAGAGTGCGGCACAAGAACAGGGTGAGCGTGCATTGACCAACTCGCCAACTGCCCAGTCGCCACTTTCGTTACGGGCAGCGGGACACCCACCTGCTCATCGAGCTTGCCACTTGGGACCGCCGCGTGCAGCATGGTGGACCTCATGACAACGTCCAACGATCCACAGGCGGCGGCAGCTCCCTCGAAGCCGACATCGCGCACCCGCTGGGTGCGCACCTTGATCATCGTCCTCGTCGCCTGGGCCATCGCGGCCTATTTGCTGGTCCCGTGGCTCTGGAAGGAGCACTTCCGCCACGACGCGGCCGCGGACGCGATCCCCAACATCACGCTCACCGGCGACGGACATCCAGGCGATCCGCTGAACATCTCCATCGTCGGCGACGATCGCCAGCTCGTCCTCGCCATGGGCGCCGCCGGCTGGGTGCCCGCCGACCCGATTACCTTCGACACCAGCGTGCGCATCGCGGTGGATTCGGTGATCCGCCGTCCGGACAACGATGCGCCCGTCAGCGCGCTCTTTCTCTACAAGCGCAAACAGGACCTCGCCTTCGAGCAGCCCATCGGTCACAGCCCAGCGCAGCGCCATCACGTCCGGTTCTGGCGCTCGTCCGAGACGGACGACAGCCAACCCGGTGCGCCGCGCTGGATCGGCTCGGCGACCCTGGACGAGCGCGTCGGGCTCAGCCACACCACCGGTCAGGTGACGCACCACATCGGCCCGGACGTCGACGCCGAGCGCGACCGCATCGTGCAGGAGCTCACCGACGCCGGCTGGGTCGAGAAGATCGAGTGGATCGACGGTTTCCACACGCAGCTTGAAGGTCGCAACGGAGGCGGCGACCTCTGGCGCACGGACGGGCGGTTGGCGATCGTGACGTTGCGGGGGCAGGCGGTGCGGTGAGTCGCCGCGTGTGGTGGCCCGACGATCTTCGTCGGCTTCGGCGCCGATGGCGGCGTGGGTTGATCCTCGCGCATCGCGCGGCGCAGTCCCGCTCATGCGGATTCCAGCAGATCTCCATGCGTTGGACCACCGTGGCGAAACGGCTCTCTGGGGCACCCTTGGGCTGGGCGACGCATGAGGATCCACTGGGATGCATCTCAGCGCCGCGATCGCGAGCGAGCCGGCCCACGCGCGAGGATCGGCCGGAGGCGACATGACTCCCGACTCGACTCCCGATTCCGGCGTCCGGCTTGCGTCTCTCCAGCGGGACAACTGTGGGCAGACGTCGCGACGCTCGTTCGCCCCGGTGCGCTCGATCCACAAGACGCTCGTTCCGCCGAGGAGGAGCCATCCTCTGCGCGAGGCGGGTTCCGGTGTGCCGTTCGCGGCCGTGCCTGGCCACTCGTAACCGGTGGCTGTCCCTGTGCTCCTGCCATGCTGCCCGACCTACGCGGCGGGCTCAACCTTCAACTGGCGTGGGGACATCGCCTGTTCTCGTGGCAAGCAAACACCATGCCACACGACACAAAATCGCAGGATTGTGTCTGATTTCCTCGTCCATGGGCACGATCAACTTCAGACCCACGACAATCGGACACGCCAAGCCGGCGCAGCACTGGGTGTCCAGGAGAAGGAAAAGAGCCTTCCATCGCTCACCGCTCACGTTATACTGCGGTATCGCCTCAGGCGCTTCCCCGGGTTGCCACGCTGTTGCGGACGGCCGCGCCACCACCCCGGGGTATCGCGAATAGAGCGATCGTCCGGCAGGAATCGACTAGCGTAGGGCGTACTGCGGGCACCACAGCTGTCGAAGTTGAGCGAGCTTTGATATGGTCGCAGATCGATCGATGACGAGAGTCAGATGTTTTGCCGCAATGGGGTACATGTTCTTTCCCAGCGCGGACAGCATCTCTAGAGTCGGGCCTTTGCGCGGCCGCTGTCACCGCGAAGCGGTATGCAGTGAGCAGCAGCAATCGAACTCTCATCGCTCGGCGCGGAACTGGGCCGAATCTGGAACCAGTTGGATGTCCTATGGCCCGGAGGCCTTCAACGGCCGACACACAGACAGACGGAGCTTTGGACGCTCTGGGCAACGGAACCCGAAATGGCGTTCCGTAGTCATAGCGGGGCGTCGCATCCATCTTGCACTCGCTGCAGCTGCCGTCGTCGTCGTATGCACACTACAAGCTCCGCCGTGTCAAGCCCAGTCGGTTGTAAGAGATTCCAGCGATCTTCATGGCGTCGAGCCAGTTGCCTCCAGGGTGCAGGACTCGCTGGAGCGAATGCTAGAGTCTGCGGCTGCCGCATCATACGTGCACGATGTCAGTATTAAATGAACTACGGTGCCACGCAACGCAGGCCGGGCATCCTATTCAGCTCGCTGCGCAAACGAGCGCCTGTGGCACCTTGAAGGGACATTCGAAACAGACAAAGACTCGCGCAAGATCTTTCATGCGGAGAACGGCAAGAGTTCATGGCATCGGGAGCAAGATATGTTGTTGCTTCTCGATAGCACGAGTCGACCCCTCATGGAGTATCGCGGAGAAGTTCATGCGCGAAATATCCGTGCTGCTCGAATTCTGTTCCTGACCGGAGGGCTCGGTGCTTGCGTCGGCGGTACGGTTGCACAGGTCGACACAGCAGCGGTTGGCGGCGCACTCAGCTGGACCGCACGCCTCAACTGCCCAAGTTTTGTGCAAGCGACCGCGAGTGGTGTATGGTTGGAGCCGGAGGGCGTGGCATTACCTACTCGTGTCCGATGTATTGGAGAAGACGCAACATGGACATGGACTGCGTCTGATTGGAGACACGATGTCGATGTCAACGTATGGGCCGCTCATTTCGTACTTGAAGAGCAATCAGAACAATCCGGTCACGATGTAATTGTAAGCTCTACAAAATTTGAGCTTGTTGATTTGTGGTATTGCACCCCTAACGAGTTGAATGAGGCAGTCCTAGAGCCGACATGGCGAACCGATTCGGGTGGCCTCTCCGAAGGATTCAAGGCGGTCACGACTATGCGTGACAGTGGCTCGATCGCGTTCGTTCCGACTCCCAATGGCCTAGTCGAGCTCGACCTCCGAGCTGCCGCTCTTGCTGATAAGCAATCTCAATCACGTATTCAGCTCGCCGGCAGATTGCTGGCGGCCGGCGTGCTATTTCTGGCGATGTTCGCCAGATTGCTCATGGGCTCCAAGTTGAAAGGGATTGTAACATGACAAGAAAGCTCTCACTCGCCCTCGTCTGCTTGGCCGGAGTGGTCACGACACTGCTGGGGATCCGCGAGGCTGTGGCGGCGTCATGCTGGAACCAGACCACGCTCAACTGCTGTACCCTGCATCCGAGCTGGTACGTCACCTGTGGGACGGCCCCCAATATTTGGTATTGTAATGGGGACAGCACAAGTCCGGGCACCGCCGATGGACCCGTCCTGACTTGGGTTCTGGTGCAGCTTCCCGGGTACTCGCACATCATGAATAGCTATACCGCCACGGTGAATTGCTCGTACTATCAGGCGTCTTGTGGCGGCTTTGTTGGGACGTGCATCTACAGTTCGACGCTCACGACGTTCACTTGTCGAGACTACCCGCTCTATTCGGGGACGACCGACTGTCCGTAACTAGCATGTAGCCGCTCGAATTAAGCGACTGGAAAAAGTGCGGCGCGCTGGCCGCGCCGCACTTAAAACAACTATGCTAGCTCTGGGAAAGTGGTAATATCGTGCAAA
Organism: Phycisphaerales bacterium; assembly: GCA_046350555.1. Lineage (GTDB taxonomy): Bacteria > Planctomycetota > Phycisphaerae > Phycisphaerales > SM1A02 > JAXMAF01. The sequence goes on along the minus strand of JAXMAF010000009.1, from coordinate 79,353 downwards.
CGAACTCACGTGCTGTCGGAGGCCAAACACGAGGAGTATGGGTGGTGCTTGCGATTATGTCGGCGTCAGTAGTGCTCGTTGCCGGACTTGCCAAAGCGTACGACACGATGGCATTTCTCCGTGCACTTGGAACATGGACACTAATACCAGAACAGGCGCGACTGCCACTCGCACTAACGATCCCGAGCATTGAGATAGGCGTCGCAAGTATGGTCGCCTTCGGCGTGTTCCGCAAAATTGCCATGATTGTGCTTATGATCTTGTTGTGCATGTTTACGGGCGTGTACTTGCTAGAGCTCGCGACAGGAAAGCCACCCGATTGTGGATGCTTCGGTATGATGAAGGCCTTCGCCTCCGAACAAGCGATGGTGCGGCTCGTACTGGCTAGGAATTGCGTGCTCATTTTGGTGTTGTTCGCATCGTGGTGGAATCTTTTCTCCTGGAGAGTCACATGAATTGGCGTCTCGCCCTGCTGATTTCCGTCGTTTCTTGGATGGTGGTCGTGGGGAGTTCGCGTGCGTTCGCGTTGGCGTATCCCTCAGGCGCGAACGCGGAAGATCCTCCAGTCGAGCCTCCCAAGATTGAGCTTTATTTGCCGCTTCCGCTCACCAGAGCCGAATGGGACGCGGCGCTCGACAAGCTCGCCCTCGTGCATAATGCGGCTTTGAACGAAGCGTATGACGTTTACCGAGCTGGATGGGAACAACTAGCCCCGAGCATCAGTGAACTCAACGCTGGATCCGCGAAAGCAGCAATGACGAGGGGTACAGAGCAGGCTGCAATGATCGCGGCGCTGTTCGCGCGCTCAACCGCTGTCGTTGAAAAAAGCATCGCGTTGAACGACGCGCTGTTTGTCGCGCTACGGACCGTGACCGGCGAGGATCGGGCAAGTGAGGTCGACAAACTACTAAAGGGATGGCAGCGCGCGCAGGCATATAGGGTGCTTTCGCGTATGCAGGTTTGGCCGGAATGCGGCATCGACCCTTCCAATGTGATTGACGATCTCGAGCGTCGGCAGGTAGACCTGTCGCAGATCAGGAGTGTGATTGACCAGGGCATGGTCGGAAGTACATCGGCCGTCTTGGCAGCGGCTCGTGCTGGCCGAGAAGCGATTGTGAAGGATCAATCCATTATGGCGGATTATCAAGCGAACGTCAATGTGGCTGGAGCAGAAGCCCTGCTGAAAGAGCTCATGGATCGGCGGAAAGCCCTATGGCAAGAGTTGCGTTCCGCCGCAAAGTCGTTGAAGAGCACCAACCGAGCGTTTGTTGATGGTCTTGTCCAGGCACTCCAAGAGCCCAATGCTACGTTGGTTCGTGAGGCGTTTCAGGAACAGTGGTATCCACATATCTATGCGCAGAAAAAGTCCCTACAACTAATGTTTGCCAAAGCGAAGGAAGTGGAAGGCGGCTCCAAGGAATATGTCGAGTTTGCAGACGCGTGCGAAAGGGAGTTCAACAGGAGTTTTGATGTTGCGGCTATTAAGGCGATTCGAGTCGACGACGAATGGATCGAGCGCCGCCTACAGCAGCAGCCGATTCCGAAGGCCGACTTTGAGACGTTCCGGCAGACTGTTGATCAACTGAAGAAGGAGCGCGACGAGATTGGTCGCCAATCGTGGACAAAGGTGTTGGGTGTGCTTGACCCAGAAAAACGCGCAACGCTTGAGGCGTGGATGTCGCCAACAGGCAAACGACCGTAGCACTACAGCGCCCCCACATCGCTCATTGCGCACGGCCGCGTCGCCCAAAACCGCGGGACTGGGCCGCGGCCACTATCTAGCTGTTGCTTCAAGCAACGGGGGACAGCCGCCAGTTATCTGCGACCATCCGCCCTGCCCCGCATCGCCCGCGTCGTCGTGCCCGGACTCGCCCACGACGTCACACAGCGCGGGAACAACCGCCAGACGACGACGGGGACCCGCACGTCGGCGACCGTTCGATGGTCGAATGCGCGTCCCAGTTGATTCTCGCGCCCACCCAACCCGATTCCGCCGTCAGATGCCGGTGTGGGCTGCGGGGTCCAGCGCCTGGAGGTCGACTGGAATCCATAGAAGAGGATCCTTGCCTGGGACGGGTTTGGAACGGATTGAGGCTCGCCTGCACCGGTGGAAGCCCGGGGCCTCGGGATGCGGGTCGTCGGTGCGGTCAAAGGCGCTGATCTTGGCCTGCTCGGCTCATGGCCGGCTCGTTCATGAGCGCCGGCGCCAACCGATCGTGCACCACGACTTGATTGGTTCTTCGTGTTCGGGGCTTGAAACGAACCCGCCGTCCGGGTACTTCATGCACTCTTGCGCACCGAGTGGGCGGTGGCTCATGGGAAGCCATGCTCGTGATTCGGTGCCTCGCGTTCGAGGAGACTCGCCCGATGAAATCCGCCCTGACGGCGCTCGCCGCCGTGTCGCTTTCGGCGACCACCATCGCCGACCCGCCCAGCATCGCCACCTCGGTTCCTGCCGGTTGGGAGGGTCCGAAGCAGGCGTCGCCCCAACCCCCTGGCCTGCCCGTGCAAGCCCCATATCCGATCGCGGATTGGTGGTTCTCGCAGATCTTCAAGTGGTCCGCGGCGCCGTCGGAGGTCCCGAAAGGCAACGGGATCAACCCGCTTCCGCTCAATCTCATCGTCGGGTTCAACGGCCTCGCGATCTTCCATCCCTATCCCCGCGCGACGCCGGGCACGATTGCGTGTGGCGGCGGCTCGACCGCGTGTCCCGGCTTCGAGGCCATCCAGCCACCATGCTACCGGCCCGAGGTGCTGCCCGGCCTCGCGACGGATCAGCTCTGTCCCTTCTGGTGGCCGTCCGATCCGATCGTCGCCGTGCAGGGGTTCAGCACGTGGAGCGAGACGTTCGACATGCCCGGTAACAACAGCAACAACTGCCCGGCCGGCAGCCCGAGCACCGAGTCGCAGCGGCTGCGCGCGACGGTGGCCCGCGGCTCGCCGTACGTGTGGGTCGAGTTTCCCGACGCCAGCGACTCGTCGGTCTTCAACACGGTGCAGGTGCAGCTCAACGACGCGTCGGGACAGATCTTCGGCAGCGACTGCCAGCCCGATCCGCCGAACTGCAACGGCGGCTGCAATTCGAATGCCCAGCCGTATCTCATCTGGACCAACTCGAGCAACTACGCCAGCTCGGTGAGCACGCCCAGCGGCAACAACCAGGGCCAGACCGACTCGCACATCGCCGTCGCGAGCGTGAACGGGCGCACCTATGCGCTCGTTGCGCCCACCGGAAGTTGGTGGGAGTGGAACAGCTTCGGCCAGACGACCGAGACGACCTTCTACAACCGCGGCGTGACCGGCGGAAACGGCAGCCGCTGGGTGGTGGTCGCGGCACTGCCCGCGAACACCGACGCGCTGATCGCCGCCGGACAGTGGACTCGCGCCGACGCGGTGCAGCTTCTCGCGTCCTATGCATACTTCCGCCCGGCCAACGAGAGCAGCCGCACGGCGACGAAGCTCACGTGCGCCTATGCGCCCAGCGGCGACAACAACGTGACCGGCACGTTCTCCTACGAGACGCTGACGGACATCCGCACCGGACAGCCGGCGCCGGCGTCGCAGGCCACGCTCTTTGCGCTCTTCCCGCACCAGACGGCGCACCTGACCACGCCGACCGTGTTCCTGTCGCAGCCCGCGACGTACTCGAGCGCGAAGGGGTATGCGATCGCCGACGGCGAGCCGCGCGGCGGGTACACGCAGCTTCCGCCACCGGACAACGCCGGCCAGATGCGGCTCGCACGCGGGCGCTCGTTCACGCTCGGATACTCGCTGCCGGCGATCCCGCCGGTCGTCCCGCCCATGTCGAGCTTCACCGGCGACATGACCAAGCTCAACCTCTACCTCGACAACGACCCGTCGAAGTACGGCGCGCCGCTGGGCATCGACACATATAACTGGGGCAAGCACCTGTCGCGCGCGGCCAACAACTACCTCATCGCGACCGCGGTCAGCCACACGTCGGCCGACTTCTGGAAGACGCGCCTGTCGGATGGGCTCGGCGGATGGTTCACGGCGCTGGCATCGGGTGGCGGGCTCAAGCCGGTGCATGCGCCGTGCCCGGATCAGCCGGCGTCGTGTCCCGGCCCCTTCGACCCGGGGCTCTTCTCCTACGACGCCGCCTGGGGATCGGTCATCGGCTATCCGGCCGGCTTCGGAAGCAACACGTTCCTGAACGATCACCACTTCCATTACGGCTACTTCCTGCGCGCGGCGGCCGTGCTCGCCGGCGCGGACGCGACATGGCGCGACACGTATCGCCCGTTCGTCGACCTGCTGGCGCGCGATCTCGCCGCCGACTATGACGACCAGGCGACCGTGGGCGGCGTGAGCACGCAGTTCGCGGCGTTCAATTATTTCGATCCGTACTCGGGGCACGGCAATGCCGCCGGCGTGCAGCAGTACGCCAACGGCATCAACCAGGAGTCCAGCTCGGAGGCCGTCAACGCCTGGTATGGCATGCTGCTCTGGGCCAATGCGACCGCGAACGACGCGATGAAGGCGCGCGCCGCGTTCATGTACTGCTCCGAGGCCGATGCGGCGCGGCGCTACTGGTTCCAGGAGGATTCGCAGCTCGCCGGCACGAATCCGGTCACCAGCGCAACGCTGGGGAACATCTTCGACAATGTCTATCAGTACGGCGGATTCAGTCCCGGTCCGCAATACCTGCACATCATCAATTGGCTTCCATTCGGTGGCGGCGCCCAATACCTCGCCGCGAACGTGCCCTATGCGGCGCACAACTACCAGGCGTTGGTCCAGGAGTACGGCTCGACGAACTGGTCGATCTACGCGGACCTCATCTGGATGTACCGCGCGATCTCCGATCCCGCCGACGCCAAGGCGCAGTTCATGGCGAAGATCGGCGACACCAACGGCAACGAGTTCGACTGCGACAGCGGCAACACGCTGGGCATGACCTACTGGTGGATCTGGTCAAACCCCGGCGGCGTGGGGAAGCCGCCGTCCGCGGATCTCGACGGCGATGGACAGGTGAACGGCAGCGATCTTGGCGTGCTGCTGAGCCTGTGGGGCAGCGGCCAGGGTGTCGCCGGGAAGGTCAACGCCGATCTCGACGGAGATGGCGTCGTCGGCGGCGCCGATCTTGGAATCCTGCTCGCTGCGTGGACGGGCTGAGGCGTTGCGAGAAGATGATCTGAAGTCCCCATGGCCGATGGCCGGCGGAGGGGGCGGAGTTCGATCCGCGGCGCCGCGCAGCGGCAGCCCGGATCCGCATCCTCCACCGGCTCGTCGGCACACGTTCGGATCGGCGACAACGCCACGCGGTCGGCGATCCGCTCGTCCGGCGGAACATCTATGTTTATGTTGTCCTGACATCGTCGCCCCACCAAAGGCAGGTCCCGCGGAGGAAGATCACTCGATGCCACACACCCCACACCACATGCTCGCCGTCACGACACGCTTCGCGTCGGTTAGCGCCTGGCCGCGATCGCTTCCGGTTGCGCTCGCGCTCTCCCTCACGTTCGCGAGCGGCGCGTTCGGCGCGCTTGGGAAGATCACGGCAGGACAGGATGCGCGGAGCGGTGGCGTCTCCGCCCAGGGCGACAACTCGGCGGGCTACAACTCGCAACAGCGGCCGGCCTACGGGCCGATCTTCTTCAACCAGTGCGTCATCAGCGACATCAACGAGGCGTGCCTGACCAGCGATTCGAAGTGGCTCACGCTCCAGCCGAACCTGGAGACGTCGGGGTTCAAGCTTGCCAGCTCGTTGACCGTCAGCAAGCCGGTGGTTGCAGGGTTTGCCGCGGCGCAGGAGAACATCAAGGTCTCGCTGGTCGTCTCCGATCTGGCCTCCTTCGAGGTGGCGACGCTGCGCTTCGTCGGTTCCATGACCGGCGCCACGTCGGGCGCCGCCATCGCGCTGACCGGACCGGGCGTGAACCTGCACTACGACAGCGCGAACCCGTCGTGGAACACGTGCTTCCAGGTCGTGGATGGCGAGTACGTGCTGTCCGTGGACGCCTCCGTCCAGCTCGCCGGGCAGCAGACCGGCGCCAAGGCGCTCGACTACGCGTTCACGCTGGAGATCGATTTCTGCCCGCAGGCGCCGATGTCCGGTCAGATCATCGATCCGACATCGGGACACCTGTATTCGCTGCTCTCGCCGGCAACGTGGGAGGAGAGCAGCGTCCTCGCGAGCGAGCTGGGCGGCGCGCTGGCGACCATCGACGATGCGGCGGAGAACGAGTGGATCCGAAGCAACGTGGCCAACAACATCCCCGGCCTGTCGGGACGTCATCTCTGGCTCGGCATCAACGATGTCGCGCGCGAGGGAGTCTTCGTCTGGAGCAGCGGGCAGCCGCTGGACTTCGTTCACTGGGCCGTCGGCGAACCGGATGATCTTGATGAGGGCGGCGTGGGTGCGGACGATGGGCAGATGCTCGCCGATTCGGGTCTCTGGAGCGACGTTTCGAACACGGCGCAGCGATTTGGCGTCGTGGAGTTCGAGATCCCCGCGTGCGGTCCAAGCGCCGGATCCTGTTTCCGCGCGCATGGTCCCGGCTGCGAAGGCGAGTCCTGCTGCCACACGGTCTGTTCCATCGACAGCTTCTGTTGCGAGGCGAGCTGGGACGGCAACTGTGTCGCCGAGGCGAAGGGCCTCTGCGATCCGGGTGTCGTGGCGGGTCCACTGTTCAATCCAGCCACCGGCCACCAGTACTACCTCCTCGAGTCCGGCGCATGGTCGGAAGCCCAGAAGAGGGCGCTGAGCCTGCGCGGCACGTTGGCCGTCATCGACGATGCCGTCGAGAACGAGTGGATCCGGCGCAACGTGGCGGCCTTCGATGGCGCGCCGCGCTCCTGCTTCATCGGGCTCAGCGACCAGGCGATCGCCGGTGTGTTTCAGTGGCTGGATCACACCGTCGCCAACTACACGAACTGGGCGCCGGGGGAGCCCTCGACGTCCGGCGGCAACGAGCACTTCGTGCGGCTCGACGGCGCCGACGGCGCCTGGAGCGTCCACCCCAACAGCGGTAGCGCCGGCTTCACGACCTTCGCGGTCGTGGAGGTGTCGTGCATCGGCGACATCGATGGCGATGGCAACGTCGGCGCCGCCGACCTCGGTGCGCTGCTGGCCGCATGGAACACGGCCTCCGTCACCGGCGATCTCAATCTCGACGGCATCGTGGACGGCGCCGACCTGGGCCTGCTTCTTGGCTCGTGGAATTCATGCGGGGCCGGAAGCTGATCGGCAAACGAGGGCGTCGGCAAGCGAGAGGAACGAACAAGCAAGCGGAACAAGCCAAGGCGCCGGAGCGTCCCTGACCACCTGCCATGCGAATCGTCCTTGCACTCCTCTGCATGCTCGCCGGCGGCGGCGCCTCGCTGGTCATGCTGGTGCTGCTCATGGCTTCCGGGGCCAACAGCTCGCCGGAGAGGTTGCGCGAGATCTGGATCCTGTTCTGGAGCGTGATCGCCGTGGGCCTGCTCGGCCTCGTCGGCGCACTCTGGGCGCTCGCGAAGGCGCGCCACGGCGTCGCCGCGATCGCGGGCTTGGTCCCGGCGGCGTATTGCATGGCGCTGGTCGTCTGGATGGTGGTCACGGAGTGGTGATCGGAAACACAGTGAACGAAGGTGTCGGGTACCTTCGCTGAAGCAAAGGTTCCCGTGGAGCGAAGGTACCCGACACCTTCGCGCTCCCCTCATACGGATTCCAGTAGACCTCCATGCGTTCGACCCCCCGCCCACAGCGGCGTCTCGCGGCGGAATTGGGTGGGGGTGGGGCGCGAGAATCAACTGGGACGCGTATCAGCTCCACGCCCCCAGCAGCAGCCCGAGATCTGCGCCGTCGACTCCGCCGCTCGAGTCCACGTCCGCGACGCAGCAGTTCGACGGGCATGGGCCCCACGCCCCGAGAAGGAGCCCGAGGTCGGCGCCGTTGACGATCCCGTCGCCGTTCAGGTCGGCGCTTCCCGCACGGCGTCCGATGCTCACGTCGTCGAGCGAGAAGCCCGCGGCGCTCTGCTGATGCACGAAGACGAACGTGGCCGAGGCGATGCCCTCATGCTCGACGCCGATGAAGAACCCCTGGTTGCCCTGCGCCGACTCGAGGAGCTGGCCGGCCGAGTCGAAGACGTCGAGACGCACGAGGGATCCGGTCGGATCGGTCCACGCGCCCACCTTGTTCGACGGCGCGGGCGCGCCGCTTCCATTCACCAACTCGAGATGGATCGACTGGAGGTAGTTGATGACGATGTTCGGACCACTGAGGATCGTCCCGCCGATGATGTTGGGCGGAGACTGGGCATCGCCTGCCTGCGGGGTTCCGGCGACGCCGATGACGGCGATCGGACCGCCGGTGCTGGCGAACGCGACGCCCGCGCACTGCACGAACTGATCCGTCAGCTGCGACGCCGCAGGCACCACGAAACCCGGGACGAAACTCAGGGTGCCGGGCACGTCGTCGAAGCCGATCACGATGCAATCGGCCTGCCACGCGGCCGCGGTGCCGACGTCAAGGGTGACGAGAGAGCTGGCGCGGGCAGCGCCTGTCGCCGAGCACGAAAGGAAAATGGTCAGGGTGAGGGTTGCGAATCGACGCATGTGTGACTCCTTGCGAACTGCGGAGGGTGAACAGAGGGAATCAAAAAAAGGTCTGGAGGCGACAGGCCTTGTTGAAGTCGAAGTCGAGCTTCCTGATACGCGTTCCAGTTGATTCTCGCGCCCCACCCAACTCAATTCCGCCGTGAGACGCCGCTGTGGGCAAGGGGTCGGACGCATGGAGGTCTACTGGAATCCGTATGAGCCGCTTCCAGTAGTCGACGTGGTAGCCCTCCTTGGGCTCGTCGTCGTGGCGCCACGCCGCGTTCGCGATGGGTCGCTTGGCGATGACGCCCATGTTCCGCTGCTTCGCCCTGGGCAGCGTGATACGCGTCCCAGTTGATTCTCGCGCCCCACCCCACTCCACCTGCCGCGAGACGCCGCTGTGGGCAGGGGGTCGAACGCATGGAAGTCTACTGAATCCGTATGAGATCAATCAGCTGCGCTCGCCGGGGAAGTCACGACGGGTCGAATGTGTCATGTTGATCCTGTCCATCGCTCCTTGGGTCGGCCAATCACCGATTGCCACAGCGTGCGTGGCGGACGGGACGTCGCCGGGGAGGCGACGGTCGAACGGGTGATGTTCGACCGGCTATGCTCCGCCGCAGGGCCGTTCGTCACGGTGACGGCGACTTGAAGCGCGCCTTGAATCCTCGCGGCCGTTGGCCCACGCTGCGGCCATGTCCGCGTCGCTCATCTTCCACGATCGCGAAGGGCTGCCTCGGCCCGACCGGGGACCGGTCGCCGACATGGTCGATCGGCTCGCCAATGAATCGGCCGCGCTCGAGCGACGTGGACCGAGTGTCCCCGCGTGGCCTCGATCGACACCGCGCGGCTGCCGGCACCGCACGAGGTGCGCCCGAAGGCGACGAGTTCCTGCCCTCGGCCATGGCGATCTCGCCGCGCGGCGTAGTCCTTGCCGTTTGCCGAACGGTGTCGACGCGAGCCAAGCTGCGGCGGTTGCCGAAGCTCAAGCGCTTCACGTCTCCGCGGACACGCGCGGACATCCCGGACATCCCGGCCACCGGACATCCCGGGACATCCCGGCCATGCACACTCTTCCACAGTCTTCAAGCCGACCGCCGGCAGATCCTCGTTGAAGAACGACAGCGTTCCGCGTCCAGGAGCCACCAACTTCTCGCGGACATCCCGGCCATGCACACTCTTCCACAGTCTTCAAGCCGACCGCCGGCAGATCCTCGTTGAAGAACGACAGCGTTCCGCGTCCAGGAGCCACCAACTTCTCGCGCCGCAGCCCTTCTTGGCGTCCCGACGACCTTTCGGCGGCCTTTCCGCGTCCACCACGACAAGAGGACAACGACGGCTCCGCCGTCGCGGAAGCCGATTGACCGCCGTGCTGCGCTTCTTCGTCGATCAGTCCGGCGCCGGGTCCGGCTCGCCCAGCCGCAAGCGCTACGACGAATCCGCCGCGAGCCCCGGCGGATCGCCTCGGCGGGCGAGCCGCGCCGTCGAGCCGACCGTGCCGCTGCCCCACAGCCGCAGCCGGCGGTACACGGTGGCCAGCATCGCCGGCGTCGCGTGCGCTGTCGAGGATCGACTGAAAGTCCGTCATGGCACGCTCCGCTCGATCGCTGCCGAGAAGCCTGGCGCGCGATCTCGGTAAGTCGCCGCAGGTCGCCGAGCGCCAGGCCGAGGATGGGCAGTGGAGCATGCGCCACGCCCTCGCCGGGGCATGCGGGCGCTCCGCTCGCGGCGGTCGCGGCATTCGTAGCAGTCGGCACTCGCGGCACTCGCGGCACTCGCGGCACTCGCAGCACTCGCAGCACTCGCGGTGGCAGTTGCAGCAGCCGCGGCATTGCAGCAGGCGTAGCGGGTCGCGACAGTGGCACACGCCGGCAAGCGCGACCAGGCAGCGCAACAGGGACGGCAGCAGCGGCAGCAGCAGCAGCGGCAAACCGCCGGGCGCCGCCCTGGTGGGAAGCTCGACTTCGGTGATGCGGCTCGAGCCGGCTTCGATCGCGGGGCGCGAACGGGACATCGTCCAGCCGTCGCAGCAGTTCATGTGTCGGCGTCGGGGGATTCCACCCGGCGCCTCGATCGCCATCGTTGCTGTTTCCCGCTCGCGCGGAGAAGATGCTCGGCTGCCGAGGTGCGGCATCGAGGACCGTCCGCCAGCCCCGCCTTGATCGGATTGAGGTCGACGTACGTCGCGCAGAGCACCGCCGCGTCGTCGAGCAGGCGGTGGCAGCGGAAGCGGTCCTGCCAGAAGCGGCCGGTGATGTCCTCGTCGTTGGCCAGCCGCGCCATCGGCTCCTTGGAGCCCCTTCATGAACCAGCTTCAGGGACGAGAGCCGCTCGCGGTGCCGCCGCGACCCGGCCCGGAACTGCGAGCAGTCGGTCGATCGCGGCATCCTGCGGCGTCGCCGAGGCATCGACGCCGCGCCCTTCCCCTGCCGGCGCGGGGCCGGACGAGCAGCCACCAGGCGACTCGGTCCGGCCACGCACCGACGGCCTCGGGCAGCGTCCGCAGGATCAGGTGCAGGTGGCTGTTCATCACCGCGAACGCGACCACGCCGATGGCGAACGCCGAGCAGAGCGTCCGCAGCCGCTCGACGAGTCCAGGTCGCGGCGGTGATCGTCGTCCGCCGCGAGCAGGAGCGCGCGGCGGACGCAAGCGCGAGACGCAGTGATAGAGGCCCGATTCGGATTCATCCACGAGCAACGAGCCGCGGAACGGCCATGGCACAACCCCCGGCGGCGCGGGCTCGAGGGAGCCGCGCGACGCGTCAACGAGCGGCATCGGCGAACGCTGATCCGGAACCCCCGGGAGCGCGCCGGCGACCCTCGCGAGAGGATCCTCGCGAAGCGATGCGGAAGATACACGCGAAATGGGCTCGGGCGACGGATGTGGAAGTTTTGCGATCGACGTGCGTGGCCAGGGTCGGTTTGGCCAGGGTCGGTTATGCGTGGCCAAGTTCGGTCGTGGCCAAGCTCGGTCCAGGTTCGGTCGTGCGTGGCCAGGTTCGGTCCCTTCAGTACACGGGACCCGAGTCAGTTGACAGCATCGCCGACGCGATGATCGAGGCTGCGGTCGCCTACGAGGCCACTCGTGATGAGTACTTCGAGGCGCTCGCAGCCGAGCTGTCCAGAGATGCCAACTGGATCATGGGGCGCTACGCGGCTACAGCCGCTCTCGCTGTGGTGTTCAACACAAAGCGAATCGGGTTCATCGATCAGTTTGGTATTGCATTTCTGTGCGAAGGAGATGAAAAGCCGGAGACGCTCAGCGACGCGCGACGGGCGGAACTTGGGACTCGCTATCAGTTGGCGTTGCGCGAACTTCTAGCCCGTCGGCTGCTTCGGACCAACTACGGGATCAACAAGGACTCTGAGTCGTGTTCCTACGAGTCCACCCCCATCGGGGAGTCGTTCATTCAGAATAGGTGGTCGCATTGGGACATGCGAAAGCTCGAAGTACCTCCACTCTGATCATCGGGGCTGGCGATTCCACCACCCGCGGATGCTCAAATGAAACAGCCGGAATCTCCCTGAGAGGAAGACATGTGGCCACACCTGCTTCGGGCAAGGCATCACGACCACACCTGTTTCGACGCGGGACGATCGTACCACCGCGCCGAATGGCCGGATGTCGGTCATTCGGCGCCCACCGCATCGGTTCATGGTCATCTTGAGCTTGCCCCGGTCCCACGGACATCCGAATTGGCGACAATACTCGGTGCGTGACCTTTGCCGTGCGGGCCTGAGGACCTGACGGTTATTCGAACAGTGGACGTCGTGGCCACACCTGTTTCGACACTGGACCGCCGCGCCGACGCCCCCGCCGATCGCACCCGAGGCTCATCCCCAGTTGGCGAGCAAGAGCCCCAGATCCGCACCGTCGACCACGCCGTTGATGTCGATGTCCGCCCGCACGCACAGCCCGCCGCTGTTGTCGCCCCACGAGGCCAGCAGGAGGCCGAGGTCTGCCCCGTTGACAACGCCATCGCCGTTGAGGTCGTAGATGTCGATGCCCGGCAGCGTGCGACAGACGATCCCGCCGCCGAACGGGACGCATGTCTGGCCGGGTCCGAAGAGCGCTTGGAGCGCAACCCAGGCACCGCCGTTGAAGGCGTAAACGGGGATCTGGTCGATCACCAACGTCGAACCCGAGCCCAGCACCAGGCCGTTGTTCGATCCAACGGGGCTTGACGCGACACCGAAGAGATACAGCGCCTCGACGTCGCCGTTGCCGTTGTCGACGAGATCGGTGAGCTGAAGCAGCGTCGGCATCTCGTCGCCGACAACGAGCTGGCCGAGCCCGAAGTTGCCGTTGTTGCGCGGGTTCACCGGGCCGCTGTCGACACCGGCGACCTCCATGCGCTGCCACTGCGTCGCGTTGCCGCCACCATCGAAGATGAAGACCGCCGTCGACGCCTGGAGCAGCGTCTCGTTCACCAGCGTGTGGCTCATGGATCCTCGCACCGTGATCACGTTGCCGGCGCCGAAGACGTTGCCGCCGGCGCCGCCGCCGAGGATGAACGGGCACGCCACGTCGAGTGTCGAGCCTGCGCCGGTGACGGAGATCGTCGATGTCGCCGAGCCGCCGAAGCCGCCCGCCGTCACCATGCCGCCGGTCGCGGCGACCAGGTCGACGTGGCCCGCGATCGCCCGAAGCGGCCCGATCTCCAGCAAGGACGACGTGCCCTGGGCCACGAACCGCATCGTCTCGTCGCCCGCCACCGCGACGGAACGAAGCGCGCCGAAGCCGCCGACGCCGCCCGACTCGGCGATCACGTCGACGCGGTCGAGGCCACCCGTGCTGTTCACAACGATCGTCTCGAGACCGCCCATCTCGATCGTCCCGCCGAGGTCGGCGCGCAGCGAATCGACCTCGGCGCCGAAGCCGGAATTGACCGCGAAGATCGCATCGACCACGCTGGGCAGCAGGAGGAAGCTGCCGCTGCCCGACGCCCGGGCGAGTTCCGTGTTGAAGAAGAACGTGTTCGACCAGGTCGAGGCGCTCACCACGTCGCCCTCCAGCGTCGCGCCGTTGAAGGCGCCGAAGATCGAGTCGGTGATCGTGTCGATCCCGGACGTGTCGAACGTCGCACCGAGCCCATCGACCCGGATGAACGACCGTTTGAGCGTCTCCAGCGCCGGCGCGATCACGAACGAACCCGAGCCGACGAAGAACTGCACGCCGTCGGTCGCGGCGAGCGATGGAAGCGACAGCGCGTTTCCCGTCGCCCGCACGTCGAATCGGACGGCGTCGTCGGCGCCGAGCGACGTGACGGCCTCGAGCGCCGAAAGGTCGATCATGCCGCCGCCCTCGATCACCACGTCGAGCCGGTCGGGGCCGTTCGTGGATTCCAGCGTGATCGTCTCGACGCCCGAGAGGTCGATCGCGCCTCCCGCGTCGGCGCGGATCGTGTTTACGTCGGTGCCGAAGCCGGACGGGTTCCCGATGGTGACGGTCTCGAGGCTCGGCAGCGCGAGCATGCTGCCCGCGCCCGACGAGCGCAGGAGCTCGATGCCGAAGAAGTCGTTGCACGTCCACGACGTCGCCGACACCGTCGACGGTGCGAGCGTCGCGCCGGCGAAGAGATAGAAGAGCGCGTCGTCGATCGAGGTCAGCGTCGCCCCGCGCACGAAGCTCGCGCCGGGCCCGGTGAGCTGGACCAGGCCGTGCGTGTACGAGTTCAAGAGTGGCGCCGTGATCGAACCGGTCCCCGAGCCGACCATCTGCGATCCCGTGGCGTTCGTCAGCATCGGAAGCGACAGGGCGCTTCCGTTGCGGATGTCGAAGCGGACGAAGTCATCGCCGCCCGGCGACGAGATCGTCTTGAGCGAGCCGAGATTGAACGCGCCGCCCGCCTGGGCGATGAAGTCCACGCGATCAGGTCCGTTGGAGGGCTGGAGCGTGATGGTCTGGAGCCCGGCGAGGTTCACGACGCCGCCATTCTCGGCGATGAGCGAGTTCACGTCGGTGCCAAAGCCGGAGTTCACGAGAAACGTCGCCGACAGGATGGTCGAGAGGTCGATGATGCTTCCCGCGCCCGCCGCGTGCGCCAGCTCCGTGTTGAAGTAGCCGGTCGCGCTCCAGCTTGTCGCGGTGATCGCCCCCGAGCCGAGCGCGGCGCCGTTGAAGGCGCCGAACCGGGCGTCTGGAATGTTCGGCACGCCGCCCGTGAGCAACGATGCGCCGAGCCCATCGAGCCGGACGAAGCTGTGGTTGAGGGTGCCCAGCGCCGGCGCGATGATCGAAGAGCCGGCGCCGACAAAGAGCTCGGCGCCCGTCGCCGACGTGAGCGCCGGCAGCGCCAGGAAGATCCCGCCGCTGCGCATGTCGAGCCGGAGGTAATCGTCGCCTCCCGTCGACGTGATCGTGGCGAGCGATCCGAGATCGAATGCCCCGCCAGTCTGCGCGATCACGTCGACGCGATCCGGGCCGTTCGACGGCTGGAGCGTGATCGTCTGGAGCCCCGACAGATCGACGGCGCCGCTCGTTTCGGCGATGAGTGAGTTCACCTCGGTGCCGAAGCCGGAGTTCACGAGAAACGTCGCCGACGAGATGGTCGAAAGGTCGAGCAGGCTTCCCGCACCGGCGGCGTGGGCGAGTTCGGTGTTGAAGTACGCCGTCGCGTTCCAGTTGGTCGCGGTGATCATGCCCGAGCCGAGCGCGGCCCCGTTGAAGGCGCCGAAGCGCGCGTCGGGAATGTTCGGCACGCCGCCCGTGAGCCATGATGCGCCGGCGCCGTCGAGTCGCACGAAGCTGTGGTTGAACGTGCCGAGCACGGGCGTGGCGATCGACGAGCCACTTCCGACGAAGAGCTCGACGCCCGTCGCCGATGTGAGCGCGGGAAGCGACAGCGCGTTTCCCCCGCTGCGCGCGTCCAGCCGCACGACGTCGTCGCCGCCAGTGGAGGTGATCGTGGCCAGGGCGCCAAGATCGAACGTGCCGCCCGTCTGCGCGATGAAGTCCAGCCGATCGGCGCCATTCGACGGCTGGAGCGAGACGGTCTGAAGCCCCGACAGGTCGATCATGCCGCCCGTCTCGGCGATGAGCGTGTTCACCTCGGCGCCGAAGCCGGAGTTCACGAGGAACGTGGCGGAGGCGACGGTCGACAGGTCGATGAGGCTCCCGCCGCCCGCGGCGTGGGCCAGCTCGGTGTTGAAGTAGGACGTCGCGCTCCAGCTCGTCGCGGTGATCACGCCGGCGCCAAGCACGGCGCCGTTGAAGGCGCCGAAGCGAGCGTCGGGAATGTTCGGCACGCCGCCGGTGACGAACGACGCGCCCACGCCGTCGAGCCGCACGAACGACTTGTCGAGGAGGCCCAGCACGGGCGCTTGGATGGCGGCACCGGCCGCGACCAGGAACTCGACGCCGCTGGCCGAGCCCAGCCCCGGCAGGGACAGCGCGTTGCTCGCGCGCACGTCGAAGCGGATCACGTCGCCCAGCTCCAGCGACGTTGCGCCGGCGAGCGAGGAGAGATCGAGCACGCCCGCCGAATCGACGATGAAGTCGGCGCGGTCGCTTCCGTTCGAGCCTTGGAGGATGATCGCCTGCACGTCGCCGAGATCGAGCGAGCCACCGCCGTCGGCGCGGATCGTGTTCACCTCGTTCCCGAAGCCGGAGAGCACGCGCAGCGTCATGGACAGCACGCCCGGAAGCGACAGCGCGCTGCCCGCGCCCGACGCCGTGAGGAGCTCGGCACTGAAGAGCGCCGTGTTGGTGTAGCTCGTTCCCGCAGCGGTCGCCGTGCCGCCAGCCGAGACGAGCAGCCGCGGCTGCGTGCCGGTGAGCATGCCCGACGGGTTCGACGCGCTCAGCCCCGATCCGACGCCCGACACGTTCACGAGCCCGCCGATCTGGGCTGCGCCGGTCACCTGGAGCGAACGTTGGGCGTTGATCGTCAGCGTCGCCGTCGAATCGAGGGCAAGCGTGTCGATGAACGTGAGAACCGGCATGGCCGCGTCGAGCACCACGCTCTTGCCCGCGGGAATCACCACGTCGTAGTCGAAGACCCCTCCGTTGAGCGGCACCGTCGGCGGGGTCCAGTTCAGGGCGTTCGACCAGTTGGTGTTGCCGCCGTTGCCGTTGTAGGTGGCCAGCGTGGCGGGAAACGCGAGCGGCGCGACACCGGCTGCGAGAGCGATCGCAGACGAACAAAGAGTTCCAAGGTTCATCGAAGCCTCCCGTGAGAGCGTACGCGCCGTCCCACCCAACGCGGTCCCCATCGGAGCCGCGAGCGCCAGCGAGCGTGTCCGTCCACGCCGTGCGCGACGGCCTTCATTCCAGCGCGACCAGCACGCGGCCATCGAGTTCGCTCGTGTGGAAGCGCGCTGCGAGAAACCGCTCGATCACCTCAATGTTCGTTGTTGCGTGCGGCGAGAGCGAGCTCGTGGTGAACCGACCGGCGCCGGCGAGCGCCATCGGCAGCAGGAGCTGATCCGCGAGGTGCGGGCCCACGGGGACATCCGCCGCGATCCACGCCAGCGCCTCGTCGGCGGCCTGGTGGGCGACCTTCTCGGCGGGCACGCCCTGGGCGCCGAAGCCGACGAAGACCTCGCGGGCGCCTTCTGCCTCGACCTCGATGGTCACGACGTTGCCGGGACCGCGGTCGCGCCGATGCTCGATGCGGAAGCAGTCGTCGCCGCCGCCGAAGCCGGGCGCCGACGAGAGTCGCTCGCGCAGCACGGCGATCTCGCGCACGGCGATGTCGCCGGGGAGCCCGGCCACCATCGCGGTGGCCCGACCACGGAGGATCGCGCCGCGCTGTGTCAGCCCCAGCGCCTTGGGCGACCCCGGCTCGATGCGCGCGACGATGCGGCCGCCGCCGGCCGGATAGAACCCGGGGCGCTCGCACGCGACGTCGACGAGCAGGCCCATTCGGCCCAGCGCCGGCAGGAACGCCCCGCGCAGGAAGTCGACCGTCGGCGCGTGCGGGTTGTGCGTGCCGCCTTCGATCGCGATGGTCGACGGCGATGCCGCGAAGGCGAGCGCGCACAGCACGGTCTGGAGCACAAGCGTCGTGCTGCCGGCGGTGCCGATGCGGACCTCGTGGTCGCCCGGAACCACCTCGCCCGGCGCGAAGTCGAGCACGGCCGAGCCGACCGATGCGCCGGCCACCGCCGCGCCGCACACCGCGGCCGCGGTCTCGACCGCGGTCACGTGCTGGCGCATGAGTCCGGGCTTGGGGCGATTCGCGCGGATGGAGGTCATGCGCAGCGCCCGTCCCGTTGCCATTGAAAGCGCGAGCGACGTGCGCAGCATCTGCCCGCCGCCTTCGCCGCGGGAACCGTCGATGATGATGGGCGGGTTGGTCATGGGTGGGTCCGCCTCAATCGTCCGGACTGTCGCCATCCTTGATCACGAAGCGCGCCTTCAGCCGCGCCACCCGGCGCGCCAGGCCCGCGAGCTCGACCGAGCGCAGCACCTCGTCGAAGTCCTTGTAGGCCGCGGGCGACTCGTCCAATGGATAGTTCCGGCAGTTGGTCAGGATGTCGCTTCGATCGAACGACTCGTTCACCGTGCGCTGGTCGAGCGTCCGGAACGCCGCCTTGCGCCCCATCACGCGGCCGGCGCCGTGGTTCACCGAGTGGCACGACAGCGCCGCACCCGGCTCGGCGACCATGACGGCGCTTCCGCGCTGTGGATCGCCCGGCAGCAGGATGGGATGGCCGGTGTCGGCGAAGGGCGTTCCGGCGAGCGCCGCGTGGCCCGCCGGGAACGCGCGCGTGGCGCCCTTGCGATGCACCCAGTGCGGTCCGCCGTCGACTTCCTCGAGTCGGGCGATGTTGTGGCTGATGAAGTACACGAGCCGTCCGTTGATTCCGGGAAACACCTGCTGGAACGCCTCGAGAACGAGGGCGTTGATGAGCATGTGGTTCACGGTCGCGAAATTCGCGCCGAGCGCCATGTCGTCCAGGTACGCGTTCGCCTCGGGCGTGCCGAGCTCGGCGTGCACCATGTGCCAGTCGTCGCCGGGTACGCTCCAGCCGCGCTCGGTGAAGAGCGCCTTCATGGCGCGGAACTGCCCCATCGCAAGGTCGTTGCCGATGCCGCGCGAGCCGCAGTGCGAGAGGAACGCGACGCCGCCGTCGCGAAGTCCGAAGGCCTCGGCGGCGCTGCGGGCGCGATCGTCCGGCGCGACCTCGACCACCTCGCACTCGCCGAAGTGGTTTCCGCCGCCATAGGAACCGAGCTGGCCGGCCTTGTCGCCGAACCGGGGCTGATAGGGAATCGCCCGCGGGTCGCCCGCGGCGCCGGCCGCCAGGAAGCGCTCGAGCCGCGCCGACAAGGCCTCGACGGAGCCGTCGTGACCGCGGTGGAACGAGTCCTCGCAGCGCGACGCCCACTCCGGCGGGATGCCCAGCGCCTCGCAGACGCCGGTCGAGGCGCCCTCGGTCACCACGCGCTTGCCAAGCTGGTAGTCGACGTGGCGCGATTTGCGCACCGAGCGCTGGCCCTTGCCTGCGCCGGTCGGAACGCGCTGGCAGATGGCGTCGATCAGCGCGCGGCGGACAGCGCGATCGTCGACCGCCGAGCGGTCGAGATCGAGCGAGAGCAGCGACATCGAGCACTTGATGTCCACGCCGACGGGACCCGGATAGACGTGTGTCGGGCTGGCCAGGACGCAGCCGATCGGCGCGCCGTAGCCGACGTGGGCGTCGGGGTTGAGGACGACACGGGACACGCCCGGCGCCATCGCCGAGTTGATGGTCTGCCGCAGGCACCCCGCGTCGAGCGTGCCGCGGATCGCGGGCGTGCCGATCACGGTGACGTCGCGCACGCCGTCGATGGGCAGGATCGCGGTCGCCGGGCCGGTGGGAACGAGCGTCGGGATCGTGATGGAGCTGTCGGTGGACATTGATGGTTCCTTCGAAATGACCGAGTCGACTCCGGCATTCGACGCGGCTGCGACCGCGGCCGCAGCCGCGCAGACAAGGGGAGAGGCCCGACGTCAACGCGGGCGATCCGGGTCCAGTCGCGGATGAACCATGCGGACCACATCCGCCAGCGATGGGTCGCTCCCCACCGACGCGGCCAGGAGCGCCGCGTCGCTGCGGGCCTCGAGCCAGCGCCGAACCAGCCGGCGCGGACGCGAACCGAGGCTGCGCCGCCCGGCGACGCCGCTGCGCACGATCTGCACGAAGGTGCGCAGCATGCGGGCGTTGTCGACGACGCGGTCGAAGATCGCATCGAGGAGGTCGCCGTCGCGCACCGCGAGCGTTGCGCACAGGAGCGCCGGCATGTCCTTCATGAGTCCCCGCGAGCGGCAGTGCAGCGCGAGCTTCGCGACGAATCGGGTGTCGCACTGGTTCGCCAGCGCCAGCACGTTCGTGAGCTGGCCCTCGGCCGTGGCATAGAACGTGCCGTTGAGGCAACCGGTCGAGGCGTACTCGGCCAGCGCCGCCTTCGCGGAGAGCCGGTGTGCCATGCCGCCGGCCTCGTTGACCGTGTCGGGCGCGGGCAAGATGGCGTCGGGGGCGAATGAACGAGTGTTGAAGAGGAAGCGGTTGGCCATTGGTGGTCGCCTCGTTTCGCGAGAACGGGACGCATGAAGCGAGGCGCGTGCCAATTGCGCGGGTGAGCTGGAGATTTCAGCGGCGGGCATCGCTGCCGGTGTCGGGTTCTTCGTGGCCGCGCGACGACTCCTGGCAAAGTGGAAGTCTCTCAAGCGGGACGCAGAGGTCGCAGAGAGAGTGAAGAGGACGCAGAGGCGCAGGCCCAGTCTCCAACGGCTGTCCTCACTCTGCGTCCTCCTTTTTCCCTCTGCGCTCTCTGCGTCGCTGCTGGCAGAGCGGCTGCCGCTCCGCCGCGCCGCGACGCGGGCGTCGGCCTTGGCGGTACCTCAAGAATTTCTTGTTTTCGCCGTCAACCCCGATGTGCTAGCGGGGCGGCTCTCAACGGAGAACGATCCAATCGTATCGTCAACGATACAATCGGATATGACCACCAAGCCCGCCAAGTCCACCGTCGTCTTCGGGCTGCTCGGCACAGTGCTTGATGGCGGCGCCGGTCCGCGACGCTGGGAACGATGGCGGCCGTCGGTGGCCCTGTGCCAGCAGGAGGATTTGCTCGTATCGCGTTTCGAGCTGCTGCACGACCGGCGGCACCTGGCGCTGGCGAGGACCGTGCGCGACGACATCGCGTCGATCTCGCCCGAGACGCAGCTTCGACTGCACGAGGTGAACTTCAAGGATCCCTGGGACCTTGAGGAGGTGTACGGCGCCCTCGCCGACTTCGTGCGCGGACAGACCTTAGACCTCGACCGCGAGGAGTACCTCGTCCACATCACCACGGGAACCCACGTTGCCCAGATCTGCCTCTTCCTGCTCACCGAGGCGCGGTACATCCCTGGAAGGCTGGTCCAGACGGCGCCGGGCCGGTCGCCCGGAGCTGCGTCCGACGCCGGTGGCGACGCCTGGCATCACACGTCGACCGGGCACTGCCAGATCATCGACCTGGACCTCTCGCGCTACGACCGGCTCGCGGCGCGATTCCGTCGTGAGAAGGCCGATTCGGTCGAGGGGCTCAAGTCGGGCATCACAACGCGCAACGCGGCGTTCAACCGCATGATCGAGCAGGTCGAGCATGTCGCGGCACACTCGGTCGATCCGATCCTGCTCGTCGGCCCAACCGGCGCGGGAAAGAGCCAGTTGGCGCGGCGCGTGTTCGAGCTCAAGCGCGCGCGGCGGCGCGTGGCCGGGGCGTTCGTCGAGGTCAACTGCGCGACCATCCGGGGCGACACGGCGATGTCGACCCTGTTTGGCCATCGACGCGGGGCGTTCACCGGCGCGGCGGCGGACCGACCGGGGCTGCTGCGCGCCGCCGATGGCGGCATGCTCTTCCTCGACGAGATCGGCGAGCTGGGCGCCGACGAGCAGGCGATGCTGCTGCGGGCCTTGGAAGAAAAGCGGTTCCTGCCCCTTGGCAGCGACCGCGAGGTCGAGAGCGACTTCCAGCTCATCGCGGGAACGAACCGCGACCTGGCCCGGCTCGTCGCGGAAGGATCGTTCCGCGAGGATCTCCTCGCGCGGATCAACCTCTGGACCTATCGCCTCCCGGCACTGTGCGAACGGCCGGAGGACATCGAGCCGAACATCGACTACGAGATCGACCGATTCGCCCGGCGCGCCGGACGGCAGGTGCGCTTCAGCCGCCAGGCGCGCGACCGGTACGTGCGCTTCGCGACCGGCGACACCGCGATCTGGGCGGCGAACTTCCGCGACCTGAACGCATCGGTCACGCGCATGGCGACGCTCGCGGCGGGCGGTCGGATCACCGAGGAGGTCGTGGACGACGAGATCGCTCGTCTCCGCGAGGCGTGGGCGGCGATTGGCGGCGTTGGTGCCGTGCAACGGAGGTCGACCGCCGCCGCAGTCGAACCGCAGCGCGGGGAGACCACGGCGTCAGCGACCGTCGATCGATCCGATCAGACGATCCTCGCCACCGTGCTCTCGGCGCGCAAGATCTCGGCGCTCGACCCGTTCGACGCCGTTCAGCTTGCCGAGGTCGTGCGTGCGTGTCGGGCGAGCGCCAGCATGGCCGAGGCGGGCCGCATCCTCTTCGCCGCATCGCGGCGGCGCAGGAACACGGTCAACGATGGCGATCGGCTGCGAAAGTACCTCGCGCGCTTCGCGCTGGCGTGGGACGACGTCTCTTCTCCGCCCGGCGCCGCCGTCGCTCAACGCTGACGACGAGGAGTTCCGCCACCCCAGTCTCCCGCTCGACACGCTTGGGGACATCATGGGACATCATGGGACATCATGGCCATACCTGTTTCGACGAAGGACGATCATCCGACCCTTCCACCGAAAGGCCGGTTGCCGGTCATCCGGTGCCCACGGCCTCGACTTCGGGTCATCTCGGCATGTGCACGACCGCTGCGGCCGTCGCCCCTGTCGGCGGTCGATCCCGATCCTGCAACCGGCATTGATCCGGTCGGCACGTCGAACATGGCCCGCCGGCGTGCGGCGGAGCGCGTTGTGTCGGCAGGGTCGTCGTCTCCGGCCTCGACGCCATCGTCGGCAGTGTCTGGCCTGTGGCCGCATCGAGCCCGGGCCTCACCCGCTCGAAGACCAGTCCGACACGGTCGCGTCCGACGAGCTTGCGTCGCGCCGCCTCGGCCATCCGCGCCTGGGATGGCGAACTTCGGCTCGGACACCGGATCATCCGGTGCAGGCGCCCAGCAGCGGGCCGAGGTCGGCGCCGTTGACGATGCCGTCGCAGTTCAGGTCGGCAGTGGCGTCGGCCGAGCCCCACGCGCTCAGCACGAGGCCGAGGTCCGCGCCGTTGACCAGCCCGTCGCCGTTGAGGTCTCCGAAGACCACGCAGGGAACAGCGGTGATGGACGACGCCGCCCCGGTGAGAAGCGCGTCGTTGGTGCCACCCAGTGCGGCAAGGTCGATCAACGAGACGGTCTCCGTCGACGAGTCCGTGCGGTAGTAGGCGAGAAGTCCCGGGCTATCGACCGGCACGGTGCGGTACCACGTGTCGCAGATCTGCTCCGGCGTGCGCGTCACGTTCCAGATGCGCAGCTCGTCGACCCTGCCGTCGAAGCTGTCGGCGATCCTGAGCGGGATGTTGGCGGGGCTGAACGCATTGGCCGTGGTGGTCTGGCCAAACAGGTGGCCGTTGTGGTACGCCCGCATGAACTGTCCGGGATTGCTCGCGACGAAGGCGAAGGTGAGAGGGATATGCAGGGCAATCGCAAGGTTGCTTCGGCGCCGTGTGCGCGAACACGCGAGAGCGGAGCACGAATCGGACGGATTCCGGTCGACCTCCATGCGTTCGACCTCGTGCCCACAGCGGCGTCTCACCGCGGAATTGGATTTGGTCGGGCGCGAGATTCAATCGGGACGCGTATGAAGGCCTCACGAGCGCCGAAGAGCACGGCGCCGCGCGACGCACGGCCGCGTCCGCCCCTCGCGAGCCACCGAGACGGCCTGGGAGATCCTCCGCGGCAACCCTTCCATTGCATCGTCTCGCCGACGACAATCGCCCATCGTCCCCGTCTCGTGTCCCGAGTCAGAAATTCGCGTCATATGTGCGGCCCTGATTTCGCCTGGCGGCGTCGTCGAGACTCCGCCTATCGCTGCGGATAGGCCGTTCGTCTCGACTCCTTGCCAGACAAAATCATGTCGCGCCCATATGCCGCGAATTCCTGACTCGGGACACGAGCACATCGACCCTCCCAACCGAGAGACCGCCATGATGGCCGCCCCGATGCCCAGCTTGCAGATGTCCCGTTCCCCTGTTTCCAGTTCGCAGGTGTCCAGCTCGCGGCTGTCCTGTTCGGAGATGCCCAGCCCGCATGTGTCCAGCTCGCAGGTGTCCAGCCCGCACGTCTCCGGTTCGCGTCCGATCGCTTCACTCGTCGTCGCCACGACGTGCGCGGTCCTTGCCATCGCGAACGGAGCGCATGCGCAGTCGCTCGGACCGGACTTCAAGGACCATTACACGATCACCGACCTCGGTTCGGTGCCCGGCGTGACCCCGAGCTACGGCGGTCTGCTCTTCGCGCCCGGCGACACGTCGGTCCTCCTGATTGGCGGCGCGGCGCACCTGACTTCGGCGGCGATCGATGCGATCCTGGTGCTCCGCGGCCCCGACAGCCATGTGACCGGCTTCGCCAGCAAGGGCGCGGTCTTCTTCCAGGCGGCGCCGGGTGTCTCGGGCGGCATCGATGGCGGGCTTGACGTCGGACCCGACTGCACGAGCTTCTACACGACGTATCCCGACAACCACATCGGTCAGCTTGAATCGAGCAGCGTGAACCCCGATCGGCTCGTCGATCTCTCGCCGCTCGGGGTCGCCGGGTCGACTGGAGCGCTGCGCTTCGTTCCACCGGGGTTTCCCGGCGCCGGCCGGCTCAAGATCGTCTCCCGCGACTCCAGCCGCTGGTACGACGCGACCGTCTCGCCCGACGGCAACGGCACCTTCGACATCGCGGTGTCGCCGACATTCGTCCAGTTGGCGGGCGGGCTGGAAGGCATCGTCTACGTCGGCGCGGTCAACCCCGGGTTTGGCGGCGACAGCGTGCTCGTCGTCAACAGCGACCTCGGGCAGGTGACGGCGTACCTCATCGACGCCAACGGCGATCCGATGCCCGATTCACAGAGCGTCTTCATCACCGGGCTCGCAGGCGCCCAGGGCGCCGCCGTCGATCCGGTCACCGGCGACGTGCTCTTCTCGACGTTCGGCGGCGGCAACCGTGTCATTCGCGTCTCGGGCTTCACGCCGCCGAGCTCGTGCCCTGCGGACCTCACCGCCGACGGCATCGTCGACGGGGCCGATCTCGGCCTGCTCCTCGCGCAATGGGGCCCGACCACCGGTTCGACAGCCGACCTCAACGGCGACCAGATGGTCGACGGCGCCGACCTCGGCGCGATGCTCGGTGCGTGGGGGGCGTGTGCGCGGTAGTCGTGTCGGCAAGGGTCCAGAGGTCCGGCGAAGATCCGGCGGGATTCGCGGTTCACAACGACGGAGAACAAGGGTTGGGCGCGACGGTTGGACGCGATCGGACTGTCGGGCCGGTTTGACTGAACACGGATTCCAGTGGACCTCCATGCGTTCGACCCCTTGCCCACAGCGGCGTCTGACGGCGGAATTGGGTTGGGTGGGGCGCGAGGATCAACTGGGAGGCGCATAACTGGCTGCCCGGTGCGATGGCGCTTGACGGAAGCTGATGGCAATGCGGTTCCAGGCGTTCATCGACGCAATCACCAGCGTGAGATCCACCAAGTCCTTCTCGGAGAAGTGACGCCGAGCGTCCTCGAACACCGCGTCGGGCACGCCGGTCTGGGGCACCAGAGTGACCGACTCGGCCCATGCCAAGGCGGCCCGCTCGCGGTCGGCGAAGAAGGGCGTCTCCCGCCACACGGGGAGACAGTCCAGTCGCTGCTGTGCCTCACCGGCCCGGCGAGCCTCGTGAGAGTGGAGGTCCACGCAGTAAGCACATCCATTGATCTGGGACACCCGCAACTCGACGAGTGCTCGCAGCCGCGGCTCGATGGCCGAGGCCGCGAGGTATGGGCGGGTCGCCGACAACGCCTTGACGGCGTCGGGGGCAACACGGACGTAATCGATGCGCTTCGCCATCCGTCACTCCTCCGCCGAACTGCGGCGTTCAGCCACGGGCCGCCGCGCCGCAGGCAACCGCTTCGCACCGCGCGCCGGCGCGGTAGCACGTCGGCTGCAACGCGGAGTTGGGCGGCATTGACGCTCACGAGGAGTCGCGAGCATCCAAACGATCGGACAGATCGCCGCTGATGCAATCGAGAAATGAACCGACCCGAGCCATGACTTCGTGGAGGTGCCGAATGTTGATGTGACGAAGCGCCTGAAGCGATCGGCCGCCCTTCTTGTCCCACGGGTATCGAAATGCGAATGACTGCGGGTCGTGGACGTCGAAGTCCTGAATGCACCCGTCAAGATTGTGCATCTCCGGCGGAGTCGTGCCGCTGTAGTGTGAGTCGAGCAGCCGCTTAGCCTCGTCCCACAGAGTGCTCAGATTGTGATGGTGGGGGAACGCTGTATCAAGGCGCTCGAGTCTGCGGCAGAGGAACACGAGTTCCTTGAGCCGTAGCTCGATGTACTGCCGGTACAGAAAGACGATCGGACCGATCATCTCGTCAAGGAACGCTTTGCGTTCTGTCACGGCCTCGACGAGAGCGTCGGCTGCGGCCTTGTAGCTGGAGCCGTAACTCGAAAGCGATCCATGGGAGTCAACGCAAGCGTTGTTGTGCCAGTCCTTGTCGAAGGTGAACAGGCGGTCGCCAGGTCGAGGCCATTCCATGATCGCTCCAATCGCAAGGCGATGGCGTGGTGTGGGCTGTCCGCCCAAGGTAATTAGACTGGTCAGCATATGACATCCCCTCCCTGCCGCCGTCAGCACAGCGTCCCGGCTTGGAAGTCTCCCTGGGCTGTGCAATCCGCAAACCGGGCGGACGCGGCATCATAGGGTCTATGCCGTGTGCGCGCGTTCTGGATCATGGCTTACAAGGTGCCAGGGGGTGGGAAGTTGGCGTGATTCTTCTCCTTGCGTCTGCGGCCTTCTCGCCTTCCTTGTTACTCGTAGACGCGCAGCCTCCGTCCAAGGCAGGAAGCTTCCACGACCCGCCAAGACAAGACGCGCTCGACGACACGAGGATGGTTCGTGGGTGTCCAGAAATCGACGTGCGTCGTCGCCGAGCGTTCGGCGCGGGCCGGAGTCCAATCGGGGATGCGCAGCGGCGGAGCGCCGCACCTCGTGGTGGCGCGGCCGAAGCGATGGTCTCGCGCAAGGTGTCGATGGCGCGGATATCGCGGGAGGCGCGGACGGCGCGGACATCGCGGACATCGCGGAAGGCGCCAAGGGCGCGCACGGCGCGGGCGGCGCAAACCGGGGGCGAGGCGTGCGGTCGGCGAGGAACGCGCGGAAGGCACGGACGGCGCCGACCGCCCCGGCCCCCGTTCGGTCGGCCCGGCAGCGGCCCGGGCCCGAGATCGGGCGACGCCTGGACCCTTGCACCCACCTCGCCGCTCGGTACAGTGCAGGGAGCGGTGCGTCTCGCGGCGGAAGCCGACGGAGACGGAAAGGGGAACCTTCGATGAGCAATCGCAAGATCGACGTGGGGAAGGGCGGGTTCACGATCGTGGAGCTCCTGGTCGTGATCTCGATCATCGCGCTCCTGGTCGGCATCCTGCTGCCGGCCATCGGGAAGGCGCGCGACGCGGCGCAGACGACGCAGTCGCTCGGGAACATGCGCAACCTGTCCGCGGCGCACGCGGCCTACTCGGCGGACTGGACCGACAAGCAGTGGTCCGCGGTGCCCGACGACGCGGGGCTCTACGCCGGCGGTGGGAACCCGTGCCAGAACTACATCACCAACGCCGGCTGCCCGCCGCAGATGATCCTCGGCTGGGACGCCGACACGGTGCCGACGATCTGGGGCTATTTCCTCGGTTGCGGAGGCTACCCGGAGAACTGCGGCAACTGGCCCGTCTACCAGCCGATGCAGTTCACGCCCAGCAACCTGTATGGCGCGTTCCGCCTGGTCAACGTCGAGTCGTTCAACACCTACGTGAACGGGCGCTTCTACGACCCCGTCTTCTACGCGCCGAAGGACTCGGTCATTCTCGCCGGCGCCGAGAAGTACTTCGCGCTGCCCGACACGTTCACGATCATCCCGCCGGACAACACCGGCAACATCCCCGGGCTGTGGAACTCCACGTACTGCTGCTCGCCCGCGGCGATGTGGAACCCCGAGGTGCTCAGCAAGAACGCCACGACCGGCAAGTACTACACCAATCCCGACACCCTGCCGGCGGGCTACAAGTCGCCGCCCGCGGGCGCGGCGCAATACCCCGACCTCAAGACGCGCATGCTCGAGCACAACTGGCTCCAGCAGAAGCCGACGGGCGAGATCAACAACAACTTCAGCGGCACCTACACGCCCTGGTTCTTCAATCACGGATTCAAGTCGTCCCCGGTCACGCTCTTCTTCGACGGGCACGTGCAGGTCGTCGGCTGCGGCGACGCGATGGACGCCGACGGACGGGCCAAGTCCGCGGCCGGCTCCGACGGCGCGGGACTCTGGAGCCGCGACACGCCGCTGGGCACGAACGGCTACTACATCCCCCAGTCGTACGACTTCGTCGTCGACACGAGCTTCCACATCATCACGGTGAACGGGATCCTTGGACGGGACGTGGTGGGCGTGAAGTGACGCCGTGCGCGAGCGTGTGGCCCGCGCACACGCGGACGGGCGCGGCGCGCCGGTCGAGCCGTCGGGCGGAGCAGCGACCGTGACGACGAGCAAGACCGTTGGCCCGGGCGCCGCGCCGGTGGCGCATCAAGCCGACGGCGAGTCGGGACGAACCGGCCTCGACGCCGCGTTCGCCCCGCGAACGGTCGTCGTGATCGGTGCGACGGACCGGGCCGGCAGCGTGGGTGGCGCGGTGATGGCGAACCTCGTCGCGGGGCCGCCGCAGCGCACGATCTTCGCGGTCAATCCCGGGCGGGAAAGCGTCATGGGCTGCCGCTGCTTTCGGGACGTCGCCGACGTTCCGCGGCCCGTCGACCTGGCGGTGGTCTGCACGCGCGCCGAGAGCGTGCCGGAGATCGTGGCGCAGTGCGCCGCGGCCGGCGTCGGCGCGGCGCTTGTCATCTCGGCCGGCTTTCGCGAATCGGGTCCGGCGGGCGCCGCGCTGGAGGGGCGCCTGGCGTCGTGTCGGGTCGCGCCGGGTCGGGCGGCGCGTGCCGCCTCGAACGACGCGCCGCGGACCGCGCCGCCAGCGGCGTCCGCGATGCGGATCATCGGCCCGAACTGCCTGGGCATCCTCGTGCCGGGCACGGGACTCAGCGCCAGCTTCGCGCAGGGGATGCCGCCGGCCGGCAGCGTCGCCTTCATCTCGCAGTCCGGGGCGCTGTGCACGGCGATGCTCGACTGGGCGATCGACGAGCGGATCGGCTTCTCGCGCTTCGTCTCGACCGGCAACATGGTCGATGTCGACTTCGCCGATCTCATCGATCACGCCGCGGCGGATCCGGCGACGGGCTCGATCGTCCTGTACATCGAATCGATCCGCGACGGCGTTCGCTTCATCGACGCGGCGCAGCGCTGCCCGAAGCCGATCATCGCCTACAAGGCGGGGCGCTCCCCCGAATCGGCCAGGGCCGCCTCGACGCACACCGGCGCGATGGCCGGCGAGGACGCGGTCTACGACGCGGCGCTGCGGAAGGCGGGAATCGTGCGCGTCGGCGACATCGGAGAGATCCGCGGCGCCATCGAGCTGCTCGGCGCGCCGCGACGTCCGCGCGGCGATCGCCTGGCGATCGTGACCAACGCGGGCGGCCCGGGCGTGGTCGCCACCGACGCGCTGATGGAGCGGCGCGGCACGCTCGCGACGCTGGGCGCCGAGACGATCGAAGGGTTGTCGCGGGTCCTGCCGCCGCACTGGTCGCACGGCAATCCGGTGGACATCATCGGCGATTCGCCCGCCCGGCGATTCGGCGACGCGACCCGGCTGGTGCTGGCCGACGACGCGGTCGATGCGATGCTGGTGATCCTCACGCCGCAGAAGACCGTCGATGCCTCGCAGGCCGCGCGCGAGGTGGTGGCGGCGGCGGAGGCGGCGGAGGCGTGCGATGGCGCTGGCGCGCCGAGTGCCGCGCCTGCGGGCGAATCCGAGCTATCACGGCCCCGATCGAGTGCGCCGGTGTCGGAGGGGACCGATGCGCGCCTCGCGCGCCGCACCGGCGACGGACCCAAGCTCGTGATGGCCGCATGGATGGGTGGCGCGGCCGTCCGCGAGGGCGTTCGCGTGCTTCACCAAGCGCGCCTGCCCGTCTTCGGGACGCCCGAGGAGGCGGTGAGGGCGTTCGTTCATGTGTCGCGCGCCCTCGCCGCCGCCGCGGCGCACAAGATCAAGGCGGCGCGGGATGCGCGTGTGCACGTGCCGCGCACTTCCCACGATGCGGCGGCCGACGATGCCCGACGCGCGGAACCGAGCGCGGAACGTCCGAAGCGTGTCGAGACGCTGACCGAGCCGGCGTCGAAGGCGCTGCTCGCGGCGTGTGGCATCGATGTCGCGCCGACCGTGCTGGCCCGGACGCGCAGCGAGGCGATCGCCGCGGCGGCGAAGGTGCCCGGACCGGTCGCGATGAAGATCGTCTCGCCCGGGATCACGCACAAGAGCGACGTCGCCGGCGTCGCCCTGCGCCTCCGCGGCGACGCCGAGGTTGGCGCGGCGTACGACCGGATCGTCGAGTCGGCGCGGCGCTTGCGTCCGGACGCGGCGATCGAAGGGGTCTGCGTCCAGCCGATGGTCTCGGATCCGGACGGCGTCGAGCTCATCGTCGGTGCGAAACGGGATCCGACCTTCGGGCCGGTGGTCATGGTCGGCGCAGGCGGCGTGATGGCCGAGCTGCTCGCCGACCGCGCGGTCCTGATCCCGCCGCTGGACGACGACGAGGCGGTGGCGCCCCTTCGCTCGCTCCGGCTGTGGCCGTTGCTTCAGGGATTCCGTGGTCGTCCGGCGCTCGACGTGCGCGCGCTCATCGACGTTCTTGGGCGGATTGCGGCGCTGCCGAGCACGATGGACGGCATCGTCGAGGTCGAGGCGAATCCGTTGCTCCTGACGCGGCGCGGCGCGGTGGCGCTGGACGCTCGCGTGATCGTGGGGGCGACGGATTCGTGCGCTCCGCGCGGAATCCGTCCGACGGGTCCTTGATTTCCTCCGGCTTTCGGTTGGAATTCCAAGCTCGCTCGTCGGGAAGGCGCGGCCCGTCGAGTCGGTGATCCGAAGGGCGCGACTCGACACCGCTGGACCGTCCCGCTGCGGGAGGGGTTCCGACGTGGTGCGAATCGCGTCGATCAGGCGACCGCCGCCGCGCCCGAACCGCTCCTCACGATCCATCCATGCACATTCATTCGTTCGCGCTTGCCGCGCTTCTCGCGGCGCCAGCCGCCGCCCAGTTCACGGGCTATCTCGACACGCCACGGGTCTTCACCACCGATCCGGACCGCTTCGCCGCGCTGCTCGACCAGGGGCACACCGACATCCTGCGCATCGCGCTGCTGGGCGACTCGCAGGAGACTTCGCCGGGCGGCGCCGGCTCGGTCTACATCCCCAACATCAACTACCGCCTCTTCGAGCACTACGGTCACGCGGGCGAGTCGATCCTGATGTCCAACACCAACGTGGGTGGCGGCTCGCCCGCGGCCGACTGGCTCTGGGCGAACGGCATCGCGCCGCCGAACGGCGTCTGGCCGTCCATCCCGCCCTCGAGCATCCTGCCATCGATCGCCGTGCTTGCGCACCGCGCGAAGTCGGCGTCCACGCAGTGGTATGGCAGCCTGTCGCAGCTCGTGTACGACGGCTCGCTCACCTATGACCCGCTCCTGCCGATCCAACCCTACTTCAACGTCGGCTGCACCGTCCAGGCCGAGGTCTTCGCGGCGACGAAACCGGCGAGTGGCGAGATCCAGTGGCGCTCGCTGCCGAGCCCAACCGCGGGCACGAACTACTTCGACCCGCCGACCGGCTCGGGCACGCTGGTGCTGGGCCTCTCGGATCCGACGCTCGCGATCAAGTCGGGCCTGACGCCGCCGCTGGTCTTCAACGGCCTTCCCTACATGCAGGTCGAGGTGTGGGGCACCAGCCTCGTCGACAGCACGGACATCATCGGCTTGCGCTTCGTCGACGCCAACAACCATCGCGGCGCGGTCGTCCAGTCCTTCTCGCACGGTGGCTATGTGGCCGGATCGATCCTCGCGGCCCACGCGAACTCCGGGCCGATGCTCAAGGCTCTCGGCGTGCACGCGGCGATGCTGCACTACGGCGTCAACGACGCCGCGTTCGGCCACAGCGCCGCGCAGTTCCAGGCCGATGTCGCCGCGCTCATCGCGTGGCTGCGGGATGCGATGGGCGATCCGTCGTTTCCGGTGATCATCTGCGGCGACATGTACTTTCCAGCCGCGCCCCCGGCGTTCGACGAGTATCCGGGCGCGATGGTGGCGCTCGCCGAGCAGGATCCCGCGATCGTCGCCATCAACCTTCGGCGGATCACCGAGGAGGACCTCGGCTGGGGGCCCAACGACACCAGCTTCCTGTTCGACGGCGCCCATCTCACCTTCGACGGACAGCGCACCTTGGCGAAGGTGCTCGTCGACGCTCTCCTGACGTTCGCGCCCGCGTGCCCGTGCGACCTCAACGACGACGGCGTGATCGACGGCGCGGATCTGGGACTGCTGCTGGGCGCGTGGGGCCAGGGGGGAACGGCCGGAGGCGGGTGCGACACGATCGGCGACTTCAACGACGATGGCGTGGTCGACGGGACGGACCTGGGCATGCTTCTCGGCGCATGGACCAACTGATCGAGCCGCTCGTCCGTCCTTCGCCGACCGCGCCGTGAAGATGGACGCGACGAGGGGTGCCACGAACGACGGAGGTCGTCGGTACCATTCATCGATGAATCGCAGCCTCGCGTTGGTCGCCTCGGCGCTGGCGGTCGCGGCTTCGACACTCCCGCCCGCGGTGCTGGCGGCGCCGCAGGCTGCCCAATCGGCCGAGCGGAGCGCGTCGCCGTCGGCGCCACCCGTCGAGGCGTGCGTCAGCGCGTGGATGGTCGCGCGCGGCTGGCTCGATCAGTTCGGACTTCCCCGCGAAAGCGACGCCGCCGCGGCCGTGCCGCTGCCATCGACCTCGGGCGTTTCGGTCGTCCTTCGGGCCGCGGGCGCGGTCGTCGGACGAGCGGACGTGAACCCCGCGGATGGATTGGCGCTGCGCCGCGCGATGGGGCGGGCGATGGGCGAGGCCCTCGCGACGATGCGCAGCGCCATCGAGAAGAGTGGCGAGAACGCGGGCCCTCGCCTGACGCTGGAGCTCGAGCTGGCCGGTGAACCGACGCCCCTCCTGGGCAAGACGGTCGTCGATGCGGCGCGCCGCGTGCGCCCGGGTGTCGACGGCCTGGCGATCCGCCGCGGCGACCGCTGGGCGCTGGCGTATCCCGGTCGCCTGCTTGCGGCGAACACGGCCGACAATCCCGTCGCCACCTTCGCGGCGCTGGCGGCGGATGTCGGACTTCAGGCGAACGACCTCGCCGACCTGAAGAAGGTCGCCGACGTGGCGCTCTATCGGGTCGAGACCGTGCGGCTCGTCCAGTTCCAGCCCGGCGCGCCGCCGGTGGCGCTCATTCGCAACGACGAGCTCGTCGCGGACTCCGCCGTGACGCGCGCGGCGCTCACCGATCTCGTCGCCGCGACGGCGCGACGCCTGGTGCGCGCCGTCTATCGGCCCAGCGCCGACGCGCCACCGCGCGGCTTCCTGGGCGACTACCGCTCGGTGAGCGACGAACGGCGCCCGCCGATTGCGCCCGCCTTCGAGCAGGCGCTCTGCTGCTTTGCGCTGTTGCACCTGACGCAGAACGTCTCGCCGGGTGCGGCGACGACGTCGGGAACGGATGCGAACGGGTCGGCCGGCGCGTCGCGCGACCCCGCCGCCTCGTCGCGCGCCGAGGGCGATGCGTTCGTCGCCGAGACGCGTCGCACCGTCCTTCAGGTGCTCGAGGCGCTCTCGACGGAGACCTCGACCGCGGTCGTTGGATCGGGCGGCGACGCCTTCGGCGACCGCCGCGCGGCGGCGGCGGCGGCGCTGGCGATCCTCGAGCTTCCGGCCGATGGACGGCCGCCATGGCTCGCGCAGATGCTCGAGTGGGCGCTCGCCCGCGTGAACGAGGGATTCAGCGAGCGCGACGGATTCATCGACACCGACGGCAAGCCGCTCTCGGCGCAGTCGCAGGCGCTGCTGGCGTGCGCACTGGCCCGCGCGGCGCGAGCCTCCGCCGCGACGGCTGCCGGCGGCGCATCGCTCCCGACGGCTGGTTCGGCAGCGGGGGCGCCTCCGGCGCCGGCCCCCGCGACGGCCGCCTCGGCCGCTTCGGGCACGACATCCTCGGTGCGCGACGCCAGCGCGTTTCGTGCGCGGGCCGCGATCGCCGCCGATGCCGCGTGGCGCGGCGTGTCGCCACCGATGCGCGTCTCGCTCCTTCCCTGGATCGTGTGGGTCGAGCGAGATCTCGCCGCGACCAATCCAGTCGGAACCGCACCGCGTCCACGGTCGGCGCTGCTGGACCTTCGCGACCAAGTCTTGGCGTCGCAGGCTGGCCGGGGCGACGTGGCGCTCGATCGCGAGGACGCCGACCTGCGCGGGGGCTTCGCCCTCGCGGGAGCGGGTGCTTCGGCGGTCGGCGGCTCCGATGGCTCGCCCAACGTCACCGCCCAGTCGCTTCGTCCGATCGCCGGCCTCGCGGCCATGCTCGCCGATCCCGAGATGACGCCCGCACCGGCCCGCGTTCCGCTCGCGGCGCGGCAGCGCGACGCGTGCCGGTTCATCCTTCAATTGGCGGTCCGTCCCCCGATGAACGAGCTCTACCGCCGGCCCGAGACGGTGGTCGGTGGCATTCGCGAGGCGACATGGGACTCGACCCAGCCGGTCGCCGCCCAGGCGATGGCCCTCGTCGCGCTCGTCGACTCGCTCGCCGTGTGGTCGCCGGAATAGGTTGACGTCGGCCGGTCGGACGTGGTGGCGCGACCGCCGTTCGCCCGGCCGCCTTTCGTCGAACTCCGGCACCCGTTCAGCGTCTGACCCGTATACTCCCGGGGCCGCCACGCTTCGCCCGCGTGGCTCACGGCCGCACTTGCAGGATCGGAGATCCGTCATGCGCACTTCGCTTGTCGTCGCTGCCTCGGGCGCGGCGATCGTCCTTGGTTCGACGGCCCTCGGGCAGTCGCTGAGCACCCGGCTCCAGGAAGTCGCGAGGATCCAGCAGGATCCGTCCCAGTCCACCAGGGCGGCGAGCAAGGCCCAGCTTCTCGGAGCGCTGCTCTACACCGACATCACCGTCGACTTCTCGGAAACGCCGGTGAAGGAGGCGTTCAACTACATCAGGAGCCAGATGGGCGTGGATCTGGTCGCCCGCTACTCGAACGACAAGGGCGCGACCATCGGCCTCAATCCCGAGGCGACCGTGACGTTGAAGGTCGACGCCCGGCCGGCCCTCAACGTGATCGAGATGGTGCTCGACCAGGTCTCGGACGGCGAGCCGTCGACGTGGCAGCTTCGCGACGGCTTCATCGAGGTTGGTCCGAAGGATCGTCTCGACAAGGCCCGTGACATTCGCTACTACCCGGTCCGCGACCTCCTCTTCGAGCCGCCGCACTTCGACAACGCGCCCGAGTTCGACCTCGACTCGGCGATCAATCAGGGCAACAACGGTGGCGCGGGTGGTGGCACCGGTGGCGGCGGCGGCGGTGGCGGCGGCTTCGGTGGCGTCGGTGGTGGCGGTGGTGGCGGAGGCAGCGGTGGGGGAGGAAGTGGCAGCGGCGGCACGATCTTCGGCAACCCCGGCGAGGACCCGAAGCGAAAGGACGAGACCGAGCGTGCCGATCAGCTCCTTCAGATCATCCAGGAGACGGTGGAGCCCGAGCGGTGGGTGGACAATGGCGGAGACGCCGCATCGATCCGCTACTACCAGGGCGTCTTCATCGTTCGTGCACCCGACTACATCCAGCGCCAGCTTGGTGGCTACCCGTTCTCGGCGCGCCCGCCACGCCCGCAGGCGAGCGCAGCGCCGGCGGCAGGCCGATACGTGACGTTCAACGCACCCATCTCGGTCATCCAGAACGTCGGCTTCGGCACGACGACCGTGACCGGCGCGGCAGGCGGCGGAACGGGCGGCAACGGCGGCAAGGGCAACGGCGGCGGCACCGGCGGCGGAAAGCCGTAATCCACCGCGCACCCAACGCCGTTTCGGCGGCGCGACAGGAAATCGGGATTTCATCGGCGCCGTCGCGCAAGTCGCGACGGCGCTTGTCATAGAGAGGCGAGGGGGTTGTCGTCGGGGCGGTGCGCGCTCCGAACGACCGTGCAGGTTCCGTCGGCTTGCGGCGTCTCGTCCGCCTTCGCTGCCGTTCACGGCGGAGCGAACGTGCGGCGCAGCCCAGACGGAGCGATCGAAGCCGCCCGAGGATTGCCGATGCGACGGAGCTGGAAGCTCGAGTTCATTCTGGCGACGAGCGCCGCCGTGGCGCTCGGTGCCGCCGCGCTGGGGACTGCGCCCCCACGCGCGCCGGCGAGCGCGGCGCCGAGTGTCGCCCCGCGCGCCGGGCCGACTGAGGCGAGCAATCAGGACAAGCCGACCGAGCCGGCCAACTTGGACAGGCCGACCGTGGAGGTGAAGCGCGCCGGCGTGGTGATCCGGGTTCGCGCTCATGCGGATGGATCGCCAGGCGCATCGCCGCCCGCTCCGCCCGACCGCCGGCCCGCCGCTGCGCCAGGCCCGGGCGATCCCGCGGCGCCGCAGCGCCCCGCGCCGGCGCCGGGCCCGGCGATCTCCCCGGATCGCGGAGTCGGCGCAGCCGGCTCACCGGCGCCTGGACGCGGCACCCTCCCGGCGCGCAACCTTGCGTCGGACACGACGGTTCAGGGCCTCGCGACGCAGCTCGAGTCGATGCGAGTCGACGTCGCGCTCGACGACGCCACCGCGCGCGACGTCTTCGATGCGCTCGCCGAGGCGAGCGGACTCCAGATCGTTCCGTGGTACGCCGTCGAGGAGAACGACCCGGGCATCGATCCGAGACAACGCCTTGCGCTGGCGCTGAGCGACGTGACGCTGCGAGTCGCGCTCGAGGCGATCGCGGATCGCTGCCGAGGGAGCGGCGCGAGCACGTGGCAGATCCACAACGGCCTCGTGGAGGTCGGTCCGAAGGTCCAGCTCGCGCGCGAGACCGCGCGGGTGCCGCGCGTCTATGCCATCGCCGATCTGTGCATGGATGTCCCGTCGTTCGGCGGCAGCCGCTCCGCGGACATCGCGCCGACGCCGCTGGAGCGGTGGGCCGCGGACCACGGCAGCTCGCTGCAACGCCGCACGCCTCGGCTCATGGCGGCCGGGCTGCTCGACTTCGTCGTGCAATCGGTCGAGCCGGAGGCGTGGCGCAAGAGCGACGCGCAGCAGGAGGAGATGCGCCGACGCGACGAGCGGGAGGCGGACGACCCGCTCTCGTTCCACGGCCAGTGGGGTTCGATGTGGTACCGCCAGGGCCAGCTTGTGGTCGTCGCGCCGGACTTCGTGCATCGCCAGCTCGCTGGCTACGACCCGCGCTTGCGAAGCGACCTGGCGAAGTGATACGCGTCCCAGTCGATTCTCGCGCCCCACCCAACCCAGTTCCGCCGCGAGACGCCGTTGTGGGCCAGAGGGGTTGAACGCATGGAGGTCTACTGGAATCCGTATACGGCGCGTCCCAGTTGATTCTCGCGCCCCACCCAACCCAGTTCCGCCGCAAGACGCCGTTGCGGGCAACGGGTCGAACGCATGGAGGTCGACTGGAATCCGCATGAGGCCCGCATCCACCAATGGCGCCGGCGCGGGTCGGGAGGGCGTCGCCGCGCAGCGCGGCGATTCCGGAGTCCGCGATTCCCATCGCGACGACTCGAGGCGACGAGCATGATCACGATCACGACGACCAGCATGAGGCGCCTCGCACGCACGGGCGTGTTGGTGAGCGCGGTCGGCGGCATGATCCTCGCGCCCGCGATGGCGGCGCCAGCGCGGAGCGCGCGTCACGCGCCGGCTGCGCCGACTCCGCCGACTGCGCCAGGCGCGGCGTCCGGCGCCGCGTCGGGCAAGGTTCCTGGCGACGTGCCCGGCGGGGCCGCGGCGCAGCCGACGCGTGGCTCGGTCGGCGAACCCGGCATCGCGCCCAAGCTTTTCGTCCGCGACGGCGTGCGCATCCACGTTCGTCGCGACGGGGCGGCCGAGCCTCGCGCGGACCGACCATCGGCCGAGGCACGGCGCCAGCGCACGGTCGCGGCGCTCCTGGACACGCGGCTCGACCTGGAACTGGACGAGGCCACGGCGCGAAACGCGTTCGCGGCGATGGCCGATGCGGCCCAGGTCGAGATCGTCCCCCGCTACGCGAGCGAGCACGTCGCCAACGGGCTGGACGGCGACACCAAGATCATCCTGCGCCTGATCGACGTGAGCCTCGCCGATGCGATCTCGATCGTGATCGACCGCTGCCGTGCGAGCAGCCCGGCGACCTGGCAGATCGTCGACGGCGCGATCGATGTCGGTCCGAAGTCCTGGTTGGCGCGTCCCTCGGCGCGCGTCACAAGGACGTACGACGTCCGGGCGCTCCTCGTCGAGGCGCCCTACTTCGTCCCGCCGCAGCCCGGCGCCGATCCCGGGAAGCTTCCGCCGGAGATTGCCGACATCGCCGAGACGCCGCTGGAGCGATGGGCCAGGCGGCAGGGATACGCGATCCGATCGGCCGAGGGCATCCGCAAGCCGCCGGAGCTTGTCGCCGCGGAACTCATCGACTTCATCGTCGCGGGCGTCGAGCCGGAGGCGTGGCGCGCCAGCGACGCCCAGTACGAGCGCCGCCGCGCCCGCGGCGACGCCGCGGAGCGCGACCCCCTCTCGGTCGCCGGACAGTGGGCGTCGGTCTCCTACCACGATGGCGCGCTCCTGGTCGTCGCGCCCGACTACGTCCATCGTGCCATCGCGGGCCTGCGCCGCTGATATGGATTCCAGTAGACCTTCATGCGTTGGACCCCGTGCCCACAGCGGTATCTCACGGCGGAATTGGGTTGGGTGGGGCGCGAGGGTCGATTGGGATGCGTATGAGCGAATGCCGCCGGACCCGATCGGCGCCTGGCCGCCGAGGCGAGCCACCGCGGACGCGACAAGGCGTGCGCCGGACATGCGCCGCCGAGCCGGCGCGTTCCGTGCCGCGCATCGGGCACAGGGTCGATACCGTGTCCCATGATGACGACCTTCCTCGCGGCCCTCGCGATGGCGTTGGCGACGTCGGCCGGCGACGCGCCGAGCGCTCCGCGCGACACGCCGTCGGCCGCGTCGCTTCGCGCGTGGCATGAGCTGCTCGGCAGCGAGCCGCATGTCGCGGGCACGCCGGGAGACGCGAGGCAGATCGAACGGCTGCGCGGCGCCTTCGTCGGCCTCGGGCTGGAGGTCGAGGTGCATGAGATCTTCCCGCTGCTTTGCCGGCCCGTCGCCGCGTCGCTCGAGGTCGTCGAGTCCATCGACGCGAGCGACGCGATCGCCGAGGCCTCGCCGGCTGGAAGCGCGACCGCGGACGCCGCGCACGCGACGCCAGGCCCGAACGCGCATCCCGAGGCGCGGGCGCGCCGCGGCGTCGTCGGGCTGGACCTGCGCGAGCGCAACCTGCTCGAAGATCCCGCGACGGCGCATCCGGATCTCACCTACGGATGGAACGCCTACAGCGGAAGCGGCGACGTCACCGCCGAGCCGGTGTACGTCAACTACGCGACGCGCGAGGACTTCGAACGGCTGCGCGAGCTGGGCGTCGACGTCGCGGGGAAGATCGCGATCGCCCGCTATGGCCGGAACTTCCGCGGCGACAAGGTGCGCTTCGCGGAGCGCGCCGGCGCGGTCGGCCTGGTCATCTTCAGCGATCCCGCCGACGTGGCGCGCGGTCCGGCGTATCCGGAAGGCGGCTGGGCGAACGACTCGTGCATCCAGCGCGGCAGCGTCATGCGGCTTGGGCAGCCGGGCGATCCACTGACGCCCGGCGTTCCGGCGACGGCCGACGCGGCGCGGCTCGCGCCCGACGCCGCGGGGCTCCCGCGCATTCCCGTGCAGCCCATCGGATACGCGGCGGCCGGCTCGATCCTCGGTCGCATGCGCGGCGACGAGGCGCCGGAGGCGTGGCGCGGCGGGCTGACGCTTCCCTATCGACTCACCGGCGGGCCCGGAGTGC
Organism: Phycisphaerales bacterium; assembly: GCA_046350555.1. GTDB lineage: Bacteria > Planctomycetota > Phycisphaerae > Phycisphaerales > SM1A02 > JAXMAF01. The sequence goes on along the minus strand of JAXMAF010000009.1, from coordinate 39,543 downwards.
GCCTGCACCTGCGCGTCGAACAGGCGCGCGAGATCATGCGGACGGCCAATGTCGTCGGCACGCTGCGCGGGACGACGGACGAGTTCGTCGTCGTCGGATGCCACCACGACGCGTGGGGCTTCGGCGCCGCGGATCCACTCGCCGGAACGATCGTGCTCATGGAGACCGCCCGAGGCGTTCGCGCGCGCCGCCGAGACCGGCTGGGCGCCTGCAACGCTCGATCGTCTTCGCCACGTGGGCCGCCGAGGAGTTCGGGATCATCGGGTCGACCGAATGGTGCGAGCAGCATGCCGACGAGATCTCCTCGTCGTGCGTGGCGTACGTGAACCTCGACATGGCCGCGATGGGCACCAACTTCGGCGCGAAGGCGTCGCCGCTGCTCTCCGCGGCGGTTCTCGCCGCGGCCGGCGCCGTGCCGCAGGCGCGCGCCGTGGCCGGCGAGGGCGGCGCACTTCCGTCGGCGCTCGATGCGTGGAAGGCGCGGACCGACGACGGCGTGGCGCGGGTCGGACTCATCGACGGTGGAAGCGACCATGAGGCGTTCCAGTTCCATCTGGGGGTGCCGTCGTGCCAGCTCGGCGCCGGCGGCAGCGCGGGAACGAGCTACCACTCCAACTACGACACGATCGCGTGGTATCGGAAGGTGGTTGGCGAGGACTACGAGCCGGCGCTGATGGTGACGCGCGTCTGCGTCGACCTGGTGCGCCGCCTCGCCGACGATCCGTCGCCGCCGCTCGATCCACGGGCGCTCGCCCCCATGATCCGCGAGGCGTTGTCGGCCATCGATTCGCCGTCGCCGCCGTCGCCGGCCTCCGCGGGGGGTGGATCACCGCCGCGCCCCGCGATCCTGCCGGCGCTCGAGGCGAGCATCGCGTCCCTCGAACGAGCCGCATCGGCGTTCGCGGACGCCGCGGAGCGCGCTGACAAGGACGGCGCACCCCGACGCACCATGGCGACGACCGTGGCGCAGCTCGAGCGCACGTGGCTCTCGCGGTCGCCGGGCGCCCCGTGGCGCCGTCATGAGCTCATCGGGACGGACCCCGATGCGGGCTACTCGCCCCAGGCCCTGCCGCTCCTGCGGGCCGCGCTTCGATCGGGCGACGCGGCCGCCATCTCGTCCGCCGTGGAGGAGTTGCGAACGTCGATCGACACCGTCACCCACCAACTCACGCACGCCACCACCGCACCCGATAACCAGTAACCAGTAACCAGCAACCAATAACCAGCAACCAGAAACCAGTCACCCGCAACCCCACCCCCATCCCCGCCAAGATTCCCTTGTTCCCCCCTGCGGAACTCACTATCGTGACGATCTCGGCGCACCGCGGCGTGCACCTGCACTGGGCGCGAAGCGCCCGGCGGCGCCGGACTGTCCGTCACGCACCGACCTCCACTGCGTCGGCCCCCTGAGCGATCGCTCGTGCCCGGTCGCCTTCGGCTTCTGGGGTCGGACCCCCGTTGTCGGCCGTCCCGCAACCCACCTCTCCGCAGTCCGTCTCGAACTCCAGCATCCCACGAAACCCCGTCCCGGCGGCCGCGTCATACGTCTTTCAGCCCCCTCCGCCGGAGCGAAAGGAACCACACTCATGTCCATGTTGCGAACGTTCTCACTCGCCGCCCTCACCGTCGCCTTGGCGACGCCCGCGCTGGCCCAGGCCACGCTGCCCATCAAGACGAAGCGCATCGTCAGCGGCCTTGCCTACCCGACGCGCGTGGTCTTCGCCCCCGGCGACGACACGCACATGTACATCGTGCAGAAGGCCGGAAAGATCGTGATCTTCGACCTGAGCACGAACACGCTCCAGGCGACACCCTTCCTCGACATCGATCCGATCGTGGTCGGCGGCGCCAGCGTCAGCGACGAGCAGGGACTGCTCGGCCTCGCGTTCCACCCCGACTGGCCCAACACGCCGTACTTCTACGTCTACTACACCTCCGTGGCCGGCTCGGGCGACGACACGCTCGCTCGGTACACGGCCCTCTCGGCGACCGCGGCCGATCCGGCCTCGGCGTATCCGATCAAGTCCTGGGACGATCCGTTCACCAATCACAACGGCGGCTGCCTCCGGTTCGGCACCGACGGCTATCTCTACCTCTCGGTCGGCGACGGCGGCAGCGCGAACGATCCGGGCAACCGCGCCCAGACCATCGTCAACATGCCGCTCGGCAAGATGCTCCGCATCGACATCAACGGCGACGACTTCCCGGCCGACCCGACGAAGAACTACGCGATCGTGCCGACGAACCCGTTCGTCGGAACCGTCGGCGACGACGAGATCCTGTTCTATGGCCTCCGCAACCCGTGGTGCTGGAGCTTCGATCGACTCACCAACGACTACTGGATCGGCGATGTCGGCCAGAACGCGTGGGAGGAGATCGACTTCGCCCCGGCCGGCTCGTCGGGCCTCAACTTCGGCTGGCGTTGCACCGAAGGCAGCACCTGCACCGGGCTGACCGGCTGCACATGCAACGGCCCGACGCTCACCGCGCCGGTCCACGTCTACGACCACGGCGCAACGGGCGGCAACTCGGTGACCGGCGGCGTCGTCTACCGCGGCTGCGAGATCCCCGAGGCGCAGGGCGTCTATTTCTTCGGCGACTACGGCTCGGGTCGTTTCTGGAGCTTCAAGTACGTCAACGGCGTGAAGACCCTCTTCACCGTGCAGACGACCAAGTTCACGCCGTCGATCGACGTTCCCCCGCAGACGCTGAACCAGCAGGTCTACTTCGCCGAGGACAACCACGGCGAGGTCTACATCGTCGATCACGGCGGAGCGACGAGCGGCCAGGTCTTCCGGATGGTGCGTGATCCGGCCGCGGCGCCGCTGCCCGACTGCGACGGAGACGGGATCTCCGATCTGTGCGCCATCACCAACGGGGCCGCCGACTGCAACGGCAACGGCGTTCCCGACTCGTGCGACATCGCCGCCGATCCGGCGCAGGACTGCGACGGCAACGGCCAGCTCGACGCGTGCGAGATCGCCGGCGGCACCGCGCAGGACTGCAACGGCAACGGCAAGCCGGATTCCTGCGACATCGCCAGCGGCTTCGCCCAGGATTGCAATGCCAACGGCAAGCCCGACTCGTGCGACATCGCCGACGGATCGAGCATGGACGCCAACGCCAACGGAGTTCCCGACGAGTGCGAGCCTTCGCTTCCGGGCGACCTCAACGGCGACGGCCATGTCGACGGCGCCGACCTCGGCCTGATGCTGGGTGTCTGGGGCGAGTGCACGGGCACCCCATGTGCCGGCGACCTCAACGGTGACGGCGTGGTCGACGGCGCGGACCTCGGTTCGCTCCTCGGCGCCTGGACTGGCTGACGGAACCGGATGAGCTGACGGCCTTCGCGCGACGAGCGTCGCGTCACGGTCCATGTGAACGAACCAGAGCCCCGCCGACGCAGGTCGGCGGGGCTTTTCATTGACGGGCGGCCGATGATGCAGGCGACCTCCGGATCGACCGGCGGCGCGGCTGATACGGATTCCAGTAGACCTCCATGCGTCCGACCCCTTGCCCACAGCGGCGTCTCGCGGCGGCATTGGGTTGGGTGGGGCGCGAGAATCAACTGGGACGCGTATGACAGCCGGTGCCGATGACGATCGCCTCAGCGATCGCACGACGAAGCGTGCCCGTCACCTCACCATCACGCCCCGAACTGGATCGTCCCGCGCTCCTTCGCCTCGGGCAGGCTCACGCCCCCGATCCGCTCGAGTTGCTCCGGAGTCAGGATGGCGCCGATCTTCTTCAGGGTCGAGGCGTTCAGCTCGGTCCGGTCGAAGCGGAGCTTCTTCAGCTCGTTCTGCTTCGCCTGAAGCGCTCGGATCGCCTCGGCGTCGAACTCGCCGGTTCCGCTGGTCGGCGCGTTCGCGACCTCCGCCTCGACCATCTGGTCGCACAGCTTCTCGTACGCCGCCGCGTGCTCGGCCGCGAGCGCGCTGAGCTGAAGGCGCTGTGCATCGGTGAGGTCGGCGACCGCGATCGCCGCGTCGAGCTTCGGTTGCGCCGTCTGCCGGTCGCGGAAGAGCATCGGGTGCGCGGCGCGGTTGAATGCCCGACGGAACGGCTCGCGCGCCTCCGGCGGCAGCGCCGCCATGATCTCCCGGCTGGCGTCGCGATTGAAGTCGCTAAGCTGGCGATTGGCGGAGGCGATCCGCGCCTGGGCCTTCTGCATCTCGGCGAAGCCGGGGTCGTTCGAATCGATGTTCACCTCGGCGCGGCCTCCCTCGGAGACGTTCATCGCGCGAGCGTTGAACTTGTCGATGTCGCGCTGCGCGGCGAGGCAGGTCTCGAAGCGCTGACGGACCAGGCCCGTCGCCTGGGTCGACCAGCGTTCCAGCGCGGGACCCGCGGCGCTTCGTGCCTCGCGCGAAAGGTCGCAGCGATCGAGAATCTCGCCGAGATCGATCTCCGCTTCCTTGCCGCCTCCGCCTCCGATCATCATCAGCGGCATCATGCCGCCGGGACCGCGGGCCCCCTTGGTCAGCACCGCCCGCTCGCGCGCCGACCTGAGTTCCGCGACGCGCGCCGCGGCGGGCGAGCCCGCGAGGACCGCGGCGAGATTCTCGAAGAAGTCCGAGTCGATCTGGAGGAGCCGCTCCACGGCGCGGCGAAACGCCGCGCTGCGCTTGTCGATCTCCTCCGGGGTCATGGGCTTCGGTCCGCGGATGGCTCGTTCGAAGCCGCCCGGACCCGCGGGGCCGCCGGCCACCGTGACCGGCGCGCCGGCGTTCGGCCCTCCGCCGATCCCGTTCATGGCGTCGCGCTCCTCCTGTCGGGCGCCGTCGAACGCGGCGAGGTACTCCTCGTGCAGGATGTCGAGCACGGCGCGCTGTTCCTCGGGCACGCCGAGCTTCTGCGACATTCCGCGCATCTCCTCGACACTGATGGCCGTGGGCAGCGGTCCCGCGGAGGGCATCGCTCCCGGACCGGGGCCGTCGGCCGTCATCGTCACCATCACGGCGCCGTCGCCGGCGAAGATCTCCATGCCGTCGCCGCCGACGATCTCCATGCCGTCCCCGCCGGCAAGCTCGATCGTGGCGCCCTCCAGGACGCCTCCGGCCTCGACGGGGATGCCGCCGACGCTCATCGTGCGACGCTCGCCGGCGCCTTCCGGACCGAGCTTGGTGGCCAGCTCCGGCCCGAGGATGCCGCGAATCTGGTCCGCCGCGGCCTTGTTCATCGTGTCGCGCCGCTCGCGAAGCTCCTGCATCGCCTTCTCGTGCTTCTCGAACGCCGCCGACGACTCCTCGTCCATCACGAACAGGTCGAAGCCGTGCCGCGACGAGTCGACTTCGTCCATCATGTCGGCGAGCAGCTTGTCGTATCGGGCTTGATAGTCGGCGGCGGCCGCCCTGAGCGCCGCGACGGCCGGGTCGCCGGCGGCCTCCTGCGCGCCGAGCTTCGTCGCCCGCGCGAAGAGCGGCCTCGCGGCGCTTCCGTCGGTTCCGATCTGTCCATAGGCCTTCTGCACGAATCGCTCGAAGAGCTTCGTCCCGGCGTCGGATGGGAGGGCGCTGCGCAGCGCCACGACGGTCTCGCGGTTGAGCTTCGCGATCGCTTCGCGCTTCTCGCGCTGTGGCGCGGTGACCTGCGAACGGACCTTGCCCATCTGCCGGAACCAATCCTCCATGGCCTTCTGGTTCTCCGCGAGCCGTTCCGGCGACGCGCCGCCCGCGGCATCGTTCGCGCCGTCGAGCGATTCCGGCCGCTTGACGCCCGCCGCGGCGAGGCCATCCACCATCGCCAACGGCTGCTTGATGTTGAGCGTCGCCAGGTCGCCGAGCAGGCGCGTCAGCTTCCGTTCATGCTCGTCGACGATCGGCGCCACCGCCTGTCGCTGCTCCGGCGCAAGCTCCAGCTCGTCGACGATCTCGCCGACCTCGACGTTGATCCCGCCGGAACTGAAGGGTCCGAAGAGCCCTCGCAGCCGCTCGCGCGCCGCCGCGGCGCGCACGCGCGGCAGCATGGCCGCCTGTGTGGGCTGGAGGCCGGGCTGGATGCGATCGAAGAGCTCCTTCTCGGCCTTCTCGATCTGATCGAGGATCTGGCTGCGCCGCTTGACCGCGGCCTCCACCTCGGCGCGGCTCCGCTGCGGACCGAAGAGACCCATCCCGATGGCGCCGCTCTCCTTCAGGTAGGCGGCGATGGCGCCCTCGCGCAGCTCGCGCAGCGACTGGCGATAGGCGTCGTGGAAGGGCTCCAGCTCGCGGCGGGCCGCTTCGTCGAGCCCCAACTGCTTCGCGAAGCGGTCCATCTCGCGCGAGGAGATGGGATCGGGAAAGGCCCCGCTCGTTCCCTGGGCCCTTGCCGGCGCGGCGACTGAGGCGGCGAGCACGAGCGCGACGACGGCGGCGGCGAGGGTCTGTTTCATGGCAGTGGGCTGGATGCGCGGCGCACTTCTTTCCGCCGAATTGGCGGGTTCCCGCTCGGATCCGATGCGCTTGCGAGGCTGGCCGAAAACGTCGATACTACCTGTCTTTCCCCACCACCGCCGGACCGACGGAGCCACCGTGCGGGCCGAGGGCCTGCGGCGGTGGTTGGCTCGTGCCGGGTTGCCCGGCGAAAGGACGCTCATGTCGTTTGAAGCCGCTGTTCACGCCAAGGCCATCCAGTTGGACCACCTTGTCCTCGACATGTGCGCGGCCGCGGGAAGCGGCCACCCCAGTTCAGCGCTCTCCCTCGGCCAGATCGTCGTCGTCCTGATGTACCACTCGATGCGGTGGCTGCCGGACCATCCGCGCTATCCGACCTCCGATCGCCTCGTCCTCTCCGAGGGTCATTCCGTTCCGATCGTCTACGCCGCCGCCGCGGACCTCGGTGTCGCCATCGGCAAGGATCCGGCGTCGATGCGGCCCATGACCAAGGACGACGCGATGGCGCTGCGCAAGGGGTCGTCGATGATCGACGGCCATCCGAACCCGATGGAGGGGTTCCCGTTCTTCGACGCGGCGACCGGTTCCCTCGGACAGGGCCTCTCGGTCGCCGCGGGCCTCGGCGTCGCGGCCCGCGCCGACGGCCACGACAAGCGCATCTACTGCATCGTCGGCGACGGCGAGTCGCGCGAAGGGCAGGTCTGGGAGGCGATCGACTTCATCGTCGACCGGCGCCTTTCCAACGTGCTGCCGATCTTCAACTGCAACCAGTACGGCCAGTCCGACAAGGTCTCGGCGCAGCAGTCGCCCGAGACGATCGCCCGGAAGCTCGAGGCCGCCGGCGTGGCCGTCGTCACGATCGACGGTCACGATCCCAAGGCGATTCGTGCCGCGTTCGAGCGCTTCGCCAAGCTCACCCAGTCGGACGGTCCGATGGCCGTCGTGGCGCGCACCGTGAAGGGATGGGGTGCGCCGGTGATCCAGGGTGGCGGATGGCACGGCAAGGTGCCCACCGGCGAGAAGCTCCAGCACGCGCACGAGGAGCTCGACGCCGCGCGCGTCGGTCTCACGTCGGCGCTCGCCGGCGACGAGCTCAAGATCTATCCGCCGCAGGAGTCGCCGGAGCGCGCGGACGCCGAGGTGCCCGACGAGGCGCCGAGCATGCCCGCCGCGATGAAGGCGTACGACATGACGACGGTGCTCCAGACCGGCAAGCTCTCGACGCGCCGCGCCTACGGCCTCGCGCTGCGCGTGCTTGGACACGCCAACGCCGAGGTCTTCGCGCTCGACGCCGACGTCAAGAACTCCACCTTCTCCGAGTGGTTCGCCAACGACCGCGCCCTCGCGCCGCGCTTCGTCGAGTGCAAGATCGCCGAGCAGAACATGTTCTCGGTCGCCGCAGGGCTCTCCGCGGCGGGGAAGATCCCCTTCTGCTCGACCTTCGCGAAGTTCGTGACCCGCGGATACGACCAGATCGAGATGGCGATCAACTCCGGCGCCAACCTCAAGATCGTCGGCTCGCACGCCGGCATCACGCTCGCCGCCGACGGCCCGAGCCAGATGTCGCTTCCCGACGTCTCCTGGTTCCGCTCCTTCGCCACGATGCGCGACCATCGCGGCAACCCGGGTTGCTTCATCCTCCAGCCGTCGGACGCCTATGCGGCGTACGCGCTCACGCTCGCCATGAGCGAGTACGTCGGCGCGTGCTACCTGCGCACGCTCCGGCCCGACGTCGAGTTCCTCTACGACGAGGGCACCGTCTTCAACCTCGGCAAGTTCGAGGTGCTCAATGAGGGGAAGGACCTGCTCATTATCGCCGCTGGGTACATGGTGCACGAGTGCAACAAGGCGCTCGACCTGCTCGACAAGGCGGGCATCGACGCGACGCTGGTGGACCTCTACTCGATTCCCTTCGACGCCGACGCGCTGCTCGACCTGGCCAACGCCAACGGAGGCAACATCCTCACGGTCGAGGACAACTACGGCGGCGGCATCGGTTCCGCGGTCGCCGACGCGTGCGCCGAGGCGGGCGATTCGTTCACCATCGAGCAGATGTTCGTCCGGCGGATCCCCAAGTCGGCGCTGAGCGAGGACGAGGTCCTGCGCATGTGCGGGCTGCACCACTCCGAGATCGCGAAGCGGGCGATGCGGATGTGCGGGGTCGAGGCGTAGGCGCACGCCGGCCGACCATCGTGGCGCCGGCCGCGGCCGGCGGGCCTCGCTGCGCTGGCGTTCGAGGGTCGGCCGTCGCGGCTGCGTCGCAGGGCGGCACCGGCGTCGCTACCCTTCGAGATGCTCGCCCGCCTGCTGACTTGCCTTGCGCTGACCGCACCGCCGGCCGCGCCCCCGGCCGCGCCCACACCTCCGTCGCGGCCCCCGGTGGCCGAGGCCGAACCCCTCCGCGCGTTCCGCTTCACCGACATCGACTTCGACGACGCGTTCTGGCAGCCGGTGCTCGACACCAACCGCAAGGTCACGCTGCCGTACATCTGGCAGCAGTGCGAGAAGACGGGCCGGTTCGCCAACTTCCGTCGCGCCGCCGGCAAGGAGGAGGGGCCGCACCAGGGCTATTTCTTCAACGATTCCGACGTCTACAAGCTGATCGAGGGGGCGTCGTACATCCTCGAGAAGCACCATGACGAGGCGCTGGGGATGAAGCTCGAGGCGCTCGTCGCCGACGTCGTCGGCGCCCAGCAGCCCGACGGCTACCTCAACACGTACTTCACGCTCGTCGAGCCAGACAAGCGCTGGACGGACATGCCGGGCAAGCACGAGCTCTACTGCCTCGGGCACCTGCTCGAGGCGGGCATCGCCTACTGGGAGGCGACCGGCCAGCGGCCACTGCTCGACGCGGCGAAGAAGGCCGTCGCCAACGTGCGCACGGTCTTCGGTCCGGGAAAGCGCACCGATGTCTGCGGGCACCCGGAGATCGAGCTGGCCCTGGAGCGCCTGGGCGAGCTCACGGAGGATCCCGCGGACCGCGCGCTCGCCGGCTGGTTCCTCATGCAGCGCGGCCGCGCCAACGGACGGCCGTCCGCGGGCGAGTACGCCCAGGACCACAAGCCGATCCGCGAGCAGACCGAGGTGGTCGGCCACGCGGTGCGGGCGATGTACCTCTACGCCGCCGCGGCGATGCTGGCGCGGCAGAGCAACGACGCCGAGCTGACCAAGGCGCTCGAGACGCTCTGGACCGACCTCGTCGAGCGCAAGATGTACATCACCGGCGGCATCGGTTCCGCCTCGGGCAACGAGGGCTTCACGACCGCGTTCGACCTGCCCAACGACGACGCCTACGCCGAGACGTGCGCCGCGATCGGCCTGGTGCTCTGGGCGCACGAGATGAACATGCTGACCCGCGACGCGCGCTACGCGAACGTGCTCGAGCGGGCGCTCTACAACGCGGTGCGCGGCGGCGTCTCGCTGAGCGGCGATCGCTTCTTCTACTCGAATCCCCTCGCCAGCCGGGGCGGGGCGGAGCGCCAGCCTTGGTACGACTGTGCATGCTGTCCGCCCAACCTCCTGCGCATCCTCGCGCGGCTCGGCGACTTCGTGGCGTTCCGCGACGCCGACACGATCTACCTGAACATGTACGTCAAGTCGACGTTCAACACGTCGTTCCGGCGAAGCGTGCGCGTCGCGCAGCACACCGACTATCCGTGGGACGGGAAGGTCCGGATGTGGGTCAACACGTCGCGTCCGTACACGTTCAAGCTGGCGCTGCGCGTTCCCGACTGGTGCGAGGGGATGACCATCGCGGTCAACGACGAGCCGGTCACGCCGAGGCTCGAGCGCGGCTACGCGGTCGTCGAGCGCGAGTGGACCCCCAAGGACGTCGTCGAGGTGATCATGCCGATGCCCGTCAACGTCGTCCAGGCGAATCCTCGCGTGGCGTCGCAGGAGGGGCGATTCGCGCTGCAACGCGGGCCGCTCGTCTACTGCGTCGAGGGCGTGGACAGCGCCGACGACCTGCGCTCGCTGGTCTTCGATCCGCGGCAGCCCTTCGCCATCGCGCGGCGCGACGATCTCCTCGGAGGCATCGTCACCATCAACGGCACCGCCACGCGCACGTCCACCTCGCCCGACGGGCAACGCCGCGCCGACGTCCCCGTGCCCTTCGCGGCGATTCCCTTCTACGCGTGGAACAACCGCGGGACGGGCCCGATGCTCGTCTGGCTGCCGGAGGATCCGGCGCACGCGGACAAGCCGCGCGATCCGACGGTGAAGGTCTCGGCCTCGCATTGCTACGCGTCCGACACGATCGACGCGCTCAACGACGGCGAGGTTCCTGCCGGTGGATCGCCGCGCTTCACCTGGTGGCCGCGCAAGGGGTCGTCGCAGGGAGGGGCCGCCGTCGGCGCGCCCGTCGGCGCTTCTCCGGCCTCGGCCGCCGCTTCCGCCGGGGCCGCGGACGCGGCCGAGTGGGTCCAGTACGACTTCACCGCACCCCGTCGCATCGGCGCCGCGACGATGGACTGGTTCGACGACACCGCCCGGGGCGGCGGATGCGCGACGCCTGCGTCGTGGCGGCTCGTGACGAAGGAGGGCGCCGCGTGGCGCGAGATCGCCAAGGGCGACGTCGCGCCGGGAGCGCCTCGCACCCGCGCCGAGTTTCCGCCGGTCGAGGCCTCGGCGCTGCGGCTGGAGTGCACGTTGCGCGCCGGGATGTCGGGCGGACTGCTCGAGTGGAAGGTGGAGTGACGCGCGTCCCGGTCGACGCTTGCGCCGCACCCAGTCTCGGTCCGCCGCCGCCCGTCCGCTTCGTCGCGCGAACGCACGTTCCTACGCTCGCTGGTGCCCAAGCCTCCGCTCCGCATCGCCACGACGACGCTCTGGGAATATCCAAGCCAGCACTACGTCTCGGCGAGCGGCAACCCGGAGCAGGGTGACCGTGACTACGTCGGCGCCACGCCCTCGTGGGTCGTCTGGCAACTGCTCCAGCGCTACACCCATCCCAACGACCTGGTCGTCGATCCCATGTGTGGCAGCGGGACGACCATCGACGTCGCGCGCGACCTGGGTCGCCGCTGCGCCGCGTTCGACCTGGCGCCGACGCGGCCGGAGATCGTCCAGGCCGATGCGCGCCGGCTTCCCCTCGACGACGCCAGCGCGGACTTCGTCTTCATCGACCCGCCCTATTCGACGCACGTCTCGTACTCCGATCACCCCGACTGCATCGGCCGGCTCGATGCGGGGGGCGAGGACAAGGGCGAGGCGTACTACTCGGCGATGGAGCGCGTCATCGCCGAGGTCGACCGGGTCCTGCGCCCCGACCGCTGCATGGCGCTCTATGTCTCCGACTCGTTCCGCAAGGGCAGCGGCCACTTCGGCCGGTCGCCGCGCGGAACGTTCATGCCCATCGGCTTCGAGCTCTTCCGCCGGTTGCGCCGCGCCTTCGCGCCCGTCGACGTCGTCTGCGTCATGCGCCGAAACCGCAAGCTCGACCAGGGCAACTTCCACAAGGCCGCCGAGGAGGAGAACTTCTTCCTGCGCGGGTTCAACTACCTCTTCGTGATGCGGAAGCCGAAGGAGGCGCGGCGCGCGACAGGCCACCGCGACGGGCGCGACCGGGTGGGCGCGCAGGGACGCGGCGATGCGGAGCGATCGGGCCGAGGTTCCGGCGGCGCGCGACGGTTCGGACCGCGCCGCGACGACCGCGCAGCGCGCGATGGCGAGCGCCGGGACGGCCCGCCGCGCGATGGTCGCCCGCCGCGCGATGGTCGCCCACCGCGCGACGACCGTCCACCGCGCGGCGATCGTCCGCGCCGCGACGCAGGGCCGTTCGATGGCCCGCCGAAGCCGGCGCCCGGCACGCACGGCGCCAAGGGGCCGTTCGGACCGCGCCGCTCGCGCGAGCAGAAGCAGTCGAGGACTCCGCGGAGGTGAGGCTCATGCCCGCGTGTAGGTCTCGGCGATCACCAGGCACGAGGTGCGCCAGCGGCTCCGCCCCGTTCCGAAGAGCGCCACGGCGTGGGCGTGCCATTGGTCGCGCCGCTCCCGGAAGGCGATCAGGATGCCGCTGTCGAGAAAGACGGGGCCGGTCGGGCTGGTCCGGCTGGTCCGGAGGGTAATGGCCGCTCGCGCCCGTAGACCACCTCATCGACCGAGGTGCTGTCGTCGGGCCGCCCCTCGAACATCCCGGCGTGCTTCATCCAAGGTTTGTCGGTCGGCTCCGAGGCGATCGCGCCGGCCAGCGCGCGGCGACAGAGCTCGGCAAGGGAGATTCCCTGTCGTGTCACAGCTCCGTCGCGCTGAACGTGTCCCCTGCGCGCATGTCGCCCGTGTCGAACCCCTTCTTGAACCAGCGAAGTCGCTGTGCCGACGAGCCGTGCGTGAACGAATCGGGCACCACGTAGCCCCGGCCCTGCCTCTGGAGCGTGTCGTCGCCGATGGCGGTCGCGGCGTTGAGCGCCTCCTCGAGGTCGCCCGGCTCGAGCCACTTCCTCGCCTTCTGCGCGTGGTGCGCCCAGACGCCGGCGAAGAAGTCGGCCTGGAGCTCGAGCCGGACGGAGAGCTTGTTGAACTCCGCCTCGCTCATCCGCCTGCGCATCGAGTCGACCTGGTCGCTGATGCCGAGGAGGTTCTGCACATGGTGTCCGATCTCGTGCGCGACCACATACGCCTGCGCGAAGTCGCCCGGCGCCCCGAAGCGCTGGTCGAGCTCACTGAAGAATCCGAGGTCGAGATAGACCTTGCTGTCGCCCGGGCAGTAGAACGGACCGACCGCAGCGGTCGCGTTGCCGCAGGCGGAGTTCACGCGGCTGGTGAAGAGGACGAGCGTGGGGTCGCGGTACGCCTTGCCCTGCGCGCGGAAGAGTTCGCTCCAGACATCCTCGGTGCTCGCCAGCACGCTCGCGACGAACTCCTTCATCTGCTCCTGGGCGGGATCGGCCGGACCGCCGCCGCCGACCTGTCCGCCGACCTGCGTGTTCTGCGTCGCATTGCCGAGCTGGCTCAGCAGCGCCCGCGGATCGCCGCCGAGCAGCAGCGCAAGCACGATGATGATCAGCGTCCCGAGCCCGCCACCGACCGCCAACCCCGGCGACATGCGGCGACGATCCTCGACGTTCGTGCTTTGGCGTGAGCCTTGCCAGCGCATGGGGGAGACCTCCGCGACGATGGTACCGCGAGCGAGCGGAGGTCAGGAATGAGGAGTCAGGAATCAGGAATCAGGAGTCGGGGACTCCGTCCGACCACGAGGGCCCACGCAGGGATGCGACACCAGCGTCGATGTCCCACGTGCGCGCGCGTCGTGCGCCCAATGGCCCGCAAGTCCGCCGCCGAAGGCGGCTTCCTGATTCCCCTCGCGACGCTTCCGCTCCCCGCGCTCGCGCTATCGACGCTCGCGCTCGGCCCTCTTCCGCTTCAGCTCGGCGTCGATGAAGCCCTCGATGTGTCCGTTGAGCACCCACGTCGGGTTCATCACCTCGTAGCCGGTCCGGATGTCCTTCACGCGGTTGTCGTAGATCACGTACGAGCGGATCTGCGTCCCCCAGCCTTCCTTGTCGACGGTCATCCGGCCGCCGCTGGCCGCGTCAAGCTCGCGCTGGCGCCGCTCCTCCTCGATCTGCTCGAGCTTCGCCATCAGCACCGACATCGCCTGCTTGCGGTTCTGCGGCTGATCGCGGTACGTGCTGGCGACGACCATGATTCCGGTGGGAATGTGCACGAGCCGGATGGCGGAGGCGACCTTGTTGACGTTCTGCCCGCCCGGGCCGCTGGCGCGCACGAACGGCGTGACCTCGAGGTCCTTGTCTGGAATCTCGACCTTCGTCTCCTCGAACTCCGGTGTCACGTCGACGGTCGCGAAGCTCGTCTGCCGCTTGCCCTGCGCATTGAACGGGCTCACCCGCGCCAACCGGTGCGTGCCGCGCTCGCAGCTCATGTAGCCGAAGGCGTAGGGGCCCTTGATGTGATACGTGGCCTCGGAGATGCCCACTTCGACGCCCGGCGAACGGCTGATCTCCTCGACCTTCCAGCCCATCGCCTCCCAGTAGTGGAAGTACATGCGTGCCAGCATCTCGGCCCAGTCCTCGGCCTCGGTGCCGCCGTCGCTCGCGCGGAGCGTGACGAAGCAGTTGCGATGGTCGTGCTTGCCCGAGAGAAGCGTCTGGAGCTCCACCTGCTCCATGCGTCCGACGAGATCGTGGAGCTTCTGGTCGGCCTCGGCGAGCAGCTCGCGGTCGTTCGATTCCTTCGCCAGCTCGACGCCGACCTTCGCGTCGTCGAAGTCGCGCATCGCCGACTCGAGCGGCTCGGTCTGGGCCTTGAGCAGCTTGAACTTCTCGATGACCTGCTGGGCCTTCTGGGGGCTGCTCCAGAACTCCGCGGAGTTCATCTGCTCCTGCAATTCGCTGCGCTCGCGAATCTTGGTGTCGTAGTTAAAGGGAGTCGCGGATCGTTGAGATCCGCGCCTCGAGGTCTGCGATCACGGCAACGTGCGAGTCGAAGTGCATGGTGCGGAGTATACGGAATCCGCGGCGATCGGCGGCGCATCGCCATCGCGGCTACCTTTCGGCCATGTCCGCACCACGCATCCTCGCCTTCTCCGGTTCCTTGCGCACCGGCTCGTTCAACGCCATGCTGCTCAGGACGGCCGTGAAGGGCGCCCGTGCCGCCGGAGGAGAGGTGACCGAGCTCTCGCTGGCCGACTATCCGCTTCCGATCTACCACGGCGACCACGAGGCGTCGAACGGCCTCCCCGAGAACGCCAGGCGGCTGAAGGCCGTCTTCATGGAGCACGACGGGCTGCTGCTGGCATGCCCGGAGTACAACAGCTCGATCGCCCCGCTCATGAAGAACACGATCGACTGGGTGAGCCGCGCCGCGCCGAACGAGGCGGGACTCGCCGCCTTCGTCGGCAAGGTCGCCGCGCTGGTCTCCGCCTCGCCCGGCGGGCTCGGCGGCCTGCGCGGACTGCGCCACATGCGCGACGTGCTGTCCGACATCATGGTGGTGGTGCTGCCCGCCCCCTTCATGGTCGCCGTCCCGCGCGCGCACGAGGCGTTCGACGCCCACGGCATGCTCAAGGACGCGAAGCTGGCGGCCGCGGTCGAGGCGGTGGGCGCGCGGCTCGTGAAGACCGTCGCCGCGCATCGGGCGACCGTCGAGCGTTGAGGCCGGTCCGATGCCCGTGCGCCGGGGCGCGCCGCCGCGGTGGATCAACCGGTCTTGCGCACGCCGACGACCGCGACCATGATCTGGATGTCGTCGGCGACGATGTCGGTGCCCTGGTCCGGCTTGATGCCGAAGACGCTTCGCTTCACGGCGAACTGCGATCGCAGCACCAGGAGGTCGCCCTTCGCGCCCATCACGCGGTCGCCAAGCCGGCCCGGAAGGAACGTCGCCTTCACCGGCACGATCATCGGAACGGTCTTGCCCTTGATCGTCACCTCGACGTTCGCCTGCGTCTGCACGGTGTTCTCGGCGACCGCCTCGGCGCTCGCGATCTTCACGAGCTTCACGTCGATGGACGGATACGTCGCCACGTCGAGCCAGTCGGCGCCCTGGAGCACGGACGCCATCCGCTCGTTCGTGGTCTTCAGCCCCTTCGCCTCGGCCTTGATCATGCCGGTGGCGCTGAGCGGGTTCGTCGGATCGAACTCCACCGTTCCCGAGAGGCCGGTCCCGCTGCCGACGATCGGTTCGAGGATCGAGTCGAGCATGAAGACGAAGCCGTTGACGCCCTTCGGATCCTTGAAGTCGAACGTCAGGCGCTCGCCCGGAACGGGGGCCGTCGGCTGAGGCGAGGCTGGGGGCGTCGCCGGCGCCGTGGCCGCCGGCGCCGCGGGGCGCGCCGGGGGTGTGGCCGGTGGCGTGGACGTCTGTGGAGCCGGCGCGAGCAGGGCGGTCGCGGAGAGAAGCAACGACGAGGCGAGGGTCAGCATGGTGGCGGGGTTGGGAAATGGGGGCGGGGGGACGAACGGGTGGCGATCGGCGATTCGAGTTCGGCGATCTGAGTTCAGTGATTACGGCGATCTGAGTTCAGTGATCCGAGTTCAGTCATCGGGGATCGGGTTTCGGGGGAGCGAAGGGTAGGGGTGGGTGAGTGCTCGGCGCACGGTGGCCTCGAGCGCGGCGGGAGGGTCGCGGAACGCGAGCTCGGGGCCGACGGACTCCTCGATCGACACGAGCTGGGCGAACGGACGTCCCGGGCCCACGAGCGCCGCGCGGGCCGCGCGAGCGAGCTGCGGATCGATCGATCCGACGATGGCGACGACGGGCCGGGCGCCGCGCGCATCGGTCTTCACCGCGCCGGGTGCCGCAGCCAGCGCGGCCAGGCGACCCACGGCCTTTCCCTCGAACGAGGTCGCGTCGAGCCTTCCCTCGCCGGTGACGATCAGGTCCGCGCTGCGCACGCGTCGTGGAAGGTCGAGGAGCTCGAAGATCGTCGCGGCGCCGTCGCGCAGCGCCGCGTCGCACCACGCGGCGAGTCCGAACCCGACGCCGCCCGCGGCCCCGGCGCCGCGCGCCGACGCCAGCGGCGCCACGTCCCGGCCGTCGACGAGGCAGCGGGCGAGGCCGGCGAGCATGCGCTCGAGGAACTCGACGTCATCGGGCGTGGCGCCCTTCTGCGGCGCAAAGGCCATCGCCGCGCCGCGCGGGCCGACGAGCGGATTCCCGACGTCGCAGAGCGCTTCGATGGCGAACGGCAGGCGCGGCGCCTCGACCGACACCACGCGCGGCCCGAGCTCGCGCGGCGCCAGCCGCAGCGCGCCTTGCGGCCCGTCGTCGGCGGCGAGCGGCGCCGCCAGCGTCCGGCCCGCGGCGTCGAGGAACCGCACGCCGAGCTGCACCGCGAGTCCAAGGCCGGCGTCGCACGTGGCGCTTCCCCCAAGCGCGACGAGGACGCGCACGGCGCCGGCATCGCGGGCGATCGCGATCAGCTCGCCCGCGCCCACCGTCGTCGTCGCGGTCGGATTGCGCCGATCGGGCGGCGCACGCCAGAGTCCCGCGGCCTGGGAGAGCTCGACGACGGCGAGGCCGCTCGACGGGTCGAGGCCCCATTCCGCGTCCACGGCTTCGCCCAGCGGCCCGTGCACGCGCGCGACGCGGCGCTCGAGATGGAGCGGCCCCGCGAGCACCTCGAGCGAACCCTCGCCGCCGTCGGCGATCGGAGCGAGGTCGATCTCCACCGGCGCGCCGTCCAACGCGGTGCCGGCGATTGCCCGCGCGAGCGCCTCGGCGGCCGTCTGCGCCGACATCGTGCCCTTGAACTTGTCCGGCGCCACCAGCACGCGCCGGGGTGGCGCGGGCCGGTCGGCGGGCGCCGTTCGCGGTGGTGGTTCGCGTGAGGAGCGCATCGGTGTCGGCTCGGGCGGGCTTTGGTTCTCACGTCGCGTCGGGCGCGTCGTCGAAGCGCTCGGCGCCGAGGCGAGCGTGCGGCGACGCAGCCACGAAGCGGCCGAAGCGGGCCTCGTCGCGCGACGGCCGCGCATGCGGCGCTGCATAGACTACCGGTTCATTCGTGCACGACCTGATCCTCCAGCATCTCGGCGACGTTTCGCAGCGCATCCTGGACATTGGCCCGCTGGCCGTCCTCCTCCTGCTGCTGCTGCCGCTGGGCGAGGAGATCATCCTCATCCCGGCGGGGATGCTGACGGTCTTCCATCCCGAGCAGATGCCGTTCCTGCTGACGTGGCTGTGCGCGTACGTCGGCGTGCTCTGCTCGGACGCGATCTGGTTCTTCATCAGCCGCCACTACGGAACGCCGCTGCTGCACAAGCGATGGTTCAAGCGGTTCGCGCACCCGCGACGGCTGCTCCAGGCCAAGCACCAGATCGAGCGCCGCGGCGCGTGGTTCATCGTGACGGCGCGCTTCGTTCCCGGAAGCCGCACGCCTGCGATCATCATGGCCGGGATGCTGCACATGCCGGTCTGGAAGTACCTGCTGACCGAGAGCGTCGTGACGATCTGCACGACGCTGCTCCAGTTGACCGCCGGCGTCCTCGTCGCCAAGGGGATCGGCACCGAGGACACCGCCACGCGCTGGCTCGGGATCGTCGGCGTCGTGGTGCTCATCGTCGGCGTCGGGGCGGGGCTTCGCTGGTTCCTCGCCTTTCGCAAGAAGGGTGGGCCGCCGCCGCGGGCCAACGCATCATGGCTGCGCCGCTTCAGGGCGCCGCGCGTCCGCGCAGGCGGCCTCGGCGCACAGCCGACGCCCCCGCGCGGCAAGGGCGCATGAGCCGCGGACGACGCGATCGGTCCTCGGTCGATCTGTCGCCGGCGTCGGAATCCCCACGGCTTGGCGCCCGGTCCTTCGAGCCCCGTTCGCGTCCCGGCCATCGACGACTGGTCATCCGCCGACGCGCGAGCTCGCCAGCAGCTCGCGCGGGCGATCCATCAGATCCTCGCCCTTGAAGCGCCACGTCGCGCGCCCGCCGGCGGCCGAATCGGCGTTGCTGCCCATGATCTCGCCGGGCAGCTCGACGACGATCTCGAAGGAGTCGTCCGCCAGATCCTCCGTGACCGCCCCTTCGCGCTGGTGCTTCTCGAGCGCGTGCGTGAAGGCGCTCAGCTCGGTGCCGCCGAATCCGCACTCCGTGCGCACCGCGAGCTGAAGCCGCTCGGCGACGGCGCCCTCGATGCGCTTGAGCGCCTTCTGGATCGCCGCGGCCTTCTTCCCCTCGTCGTCGAGGCGCGTCGCGTGCATGAGGTCGTCGACGACGGCCCGCGCGTCGATCTCCTGCGCGAGCTGCTTCATGGAATCCCGCACGCGCAGCCAACCGTCCTGCGGGACGCGCGGCGCCACCTCGAGCAGGGCGGCGCGGGCGAAGAGCAGCAGGCGCGCCGCCTGGAGATCGACGAGGGCGCGCGTGAACTGCTCCACGCGATCGGCGTCGGGCTCGGCGCCGGGATCGCCCGCCTCCTGGAGTCGCTTGGCCTCGGGCGACTCGCTGAGCGCCTTGAGCTCGCCCCACCGGCGCGGCTCGTAGACGCGGCGGAAGTGGTACCACGTCCCGTCCTTGCGGCGCTCCATCGTGATCGTCGTCGGAAACTGGAGGAACTGCGCCTCGAACGCGTCGCGCGGCATGCCATAGCGCGACGGCAGCGCCTGTCCGAGCACCGTCGTGGCGGTCGCCTCGTAGACGTACTTTGTCTTGCCGTCCTCGGGCTCCTCGCGAAGCTGCGTCTCCCACCCCGCGGCGAGGTCGGGCAGGGCGTCCCCCTGGAGCAGGTCCTCGGCATCGGTCGACGAATGCCTCACGCTCAGGTCGATCGTGCCGTCGCCGTGGACGGTGATCCTCTCCTTGCGCTCGACGCAGGCGGAGAGCGCGAGGCAGGCGGCGATCGCCGCCACCGCCACGCATGCCGGAACGCGCGTTCTCATCGCGAGGCTCCTTTCGGTTCAGTCGTGTCGAAGCGCCACGATCGGATCCTTCTGGCTGGCGACCACCGCGGGATAGATCCCGAAGACGAGACCGACCAGCGCCGCCACCACGAACGAGACGACGATCGACCAGATCGTCACATCGGTCTCCATGGTGAACTTGGCGTCGACGAAGCGGTGCATGAACGGCCGCGCGAGCAGCCATGGAACGACCCGCTCCACGCCGACGGAGACGGCCACGCCGACCACGATCCCGACGAGCCCGCCGACGGTCGAGAGCGTGCCCGTCTCCACCAGGAACTGCGCCGTGATGTTGCTCCGCGTGGCGCCGAGCGCGCGGCGGATGCCGATCTCGCGCGTGCGCTCGGTCACCGACGCGAGCATGATGTTCATGATGCCGATGCCGCCGACGACGAGCGAGATGGCGGCGATCGACGTCAGCACGATGTTGAAGATCCGCGCCGTGCGCTTCTGGTTCTCGAGCAGCTCCCACGGCACCACGACCTGCACGTCGGAGAACGTCGGATGGCCGACCTCGATCACCCGTCGCACGCGGGCCGCGGTGTTGAGCACGTCCTCGGTCGACGTGGCGATGACGTAGTACTCGGAGAGCTCGATGAGCTCCCCGGTGAACGAGCCCGACGCGCGGCGCACGACGACGTCGCCGAAGCGGTTCTGCGCGGTGCTGATGGGAATGTGCACGTCGAAGTTGAGGTCCCGTCCGACGAGCGCCGAGCCGGCGCCGCCCGCGAGGCCGATCGGCTGGAGCACGCCGACGACCTTGAAGACCTGGTCGTCGATGCGCAGGTCGGAGCCGATCGGATCGCGCAGGCGGAAGAACTTCTGGGCGATCTCCGCCCCGATCACGGCGACCGGTGCGACGGCGTCCACGTCGTCCTGCGTCAGGTACCGGCCGCGGGAAACGCCGAGCCGGGCGGCCTCGGCCAGCCTCGGGGTGGTGCCGAAGGACTGGCTGACGAGGCGGGTCGCCCCGGAGCTGATCTCCGAGCCGACGGCCTTGAGCGGAACCTGCGCGATCGCGTCGGGGACCGCGGATTCCAGTCGCCGCTGGTCCTCGCGCTTGAGGCCGTAGCTCACGAGCATCGACCGCTGCTGCCCGCCCAGCGACGACGTCTCGGGCGGCTTCACCGAGCGGACGATGATGTTGGTCGCGCCGAGCGACGTGATCTGGCGAAGCGCCGCCTGCTTGCTGCCCTCGCCGATCGAAACCATGATGATCACGGCCGCGACGCCAAGGATGATGCCCAGCGACGTCAGCACCGAGCGCAGCAGGTGCAGCCGGAGGTTCGTGAGACCGAGGCGGACGATTTCGAGGAAGAAGCTCATGGGCCACGCGGCGACTGGAACGGGCGGCGGCCCGCCGCACGGGTCGCACACGCGGGCGGTCGGCAGAAGGATCGGCCGAGGAGGATCGCGAGAGTGATGGTACACGTGGACGTGCAGATCCTCAGCGAGCGGGCGCTTCCGAACGGACTCGCGTTCCAGGCGAGCGTCCGGGAGACGGAGCGCGCGCCGGCGCTGGCGCGATCGATCGAGGTCCGGCTGCACTGGGCCGACTACAACCTCTGGTCGATCGACGGCGCCGATGCGCCGGAGCGCGTCGCGGCGGCGGTGCTGCGCTTCGCCGCGAGCCGCGTGGCGCTCGCCGACCTCCCGGAGTCGTTCGACGCATCGACGCTTCGTCGACGCCATGCCGACGCCGACGAGACGATCGCCGGCCACCTGCGCCGTGGATCCGGCTGACCTGGCGTCGGGTCGGCGGCCCGGCCGGCCGGCGGCGCCGTGACGGCCCCGCTCGCGCGAACACGAGCCGACCTCTCCTCGCACCACCCATGCCCTCCCGTCTGTCGCTTGCGAACAAGTGCCAGTTGCTCTTCGGAGCGGCGGTGGTCGCGATCCTCGCGGGCGCGCTCGCGGTGCCGTGGGTGCGGACCGACACGCTGGTCGAGGAGAGCCAGCGCGAGGTCGCCCGCCAGCTTGCGCAGACCTGGCTGGGCAACGGCATCGCGCTGGGACAGAGCTCGGCCGCGCCGATCCCGATGCGCCTCGTGCGGGTCGACGCGCGCGTCGACGATCCGGGAGCATCGGACGAGTTCGTGCGCGACGCGATCCAGCGGTTCAGCGCCGATCCCTCCGAGCAGGAGCTCTTCGTCGCCGTCTCGAACGGGAGCAGCAGCCAGTACCGCTACGCCCGGGCGATCCGCGAGACGCAGTGGAGGGCCATCGAGGATCGGCGGGTCATGGACTTCCTCCCGCACACCGTTGACGCGTCGCTCGACGATCCGCTGCGCGCCGTGCTGGTGATCGAGCGCACCAGCGAGTTCGCGGCGGGGCAGCTCATGCTCAGCCGCGTGACCATCGTCGCCACCGGCCTCGTCGCGGGGCTGCTCGCGGTGCTCGTCTTCTACTTCATCCTGACCAAGCTCGTCCTCTCGCCGATGCACAAGCTGCGCGAGACCGCGGAGAGGGTGCAGCGCGGCGACCTCGCCGTGCGCTCCAAGATCGCCACGGGCGACGACTTCGAGCAGCTTGGCGATGCGATCAACACGATGCTCGACAGGGTGCAGCTCACGCAGGAGCAGTTGCGCACCATGAACGAGTCGCTCGACCTCAAGGTGAGCCAGCTCGCCGAGGCGAACCTCGGCCTCGACGAGTCGAACCGGCTGAAGAGCGAGTTCGTCGCCAACGTGAGCCACGAGCTGCGCACGCCGCTCAATTCCATCATCGGATTCGCCGAGCTGCTCGAGGAGCTCGCCCGCGGCGAAGCCGGCGCCGATCCCAAGCGGCTGCGCTACATCGGCAACATCCTGGTGAGCGGCCGATCGCTGCTGGACATGATCAACGACCTCCTCCAGATGGCCAAGCTGGAGGCCGGGCGCATGGAGGTGAGCGTCGAGCCGGTGAGCGTCGCCGACGTCATCGAGGGATTGCAGACGATCATGCGTCCGCAGGCGGAGGAGAAGTCGCTGACGCTCTCCACCCGCGTCGGCGCCGATGTTCCCGTCGTCGAGACCGATCCGGGGAAGCTCCAGCAGATCCTCTACAACTTCCTGAGCAATGCGATCAAGTTCTCGCCCAGCGGCGCGACGATCACGATCGCCGCCGATCGCGTCGCGCGCGACGACGCCGGAACGGGCGTGCGCATCAGCGTCATCGACCGCGGCCCGGGCATTCCATACGACCAGCAGGAGACGATCTTCCGGCGCTTCCGACAGCTCGAGGCGAGCCACACGCGCAAGCATGGCGGAACTGGACTCGGCCTCGCGATCTGTCGCGAGCTTGGCGACCTGTTGGGCGCCACCGTGAGCGTGGTGAGCCAGCCGGGCAAGGGTGCGGCGTTTGCCGTCGAGCTTCCTGTCGTCTACAAGCCGAAGGAGATGCAGCCGCTGATGGGGTGAGCCGATGGACGACGTGCGTTCGGCGAGGCGATGGGATCGCGGCGGTCGCCGCGGTACCGTACCGCCGTCACACCGATGCCGCCGCCGGGAACATCCACCTTCCACCGCGCCCGCACGGCATCGATCATCGCCCTCGGAAGCGCCATCGCCCTCGCCGGCTGCGATTCCCTCGGCCAATGGGCGAAGAACGGCCTCAAGGTCGGACCGAACTACGTCGAGCCGGACGCCGCGATCTCGGGTGGCTGGATCGACGCGAACGACGTCCGTCTCGTCTCGACCGAGCCGACGGAACGCGAGTGGTGGAAGGTCTTCAACGATCCCGTCCTCGACGAGCTCGTCGTCGCCGCGTCGCAGCAGAACCTGTCGCTGCGCGAGGCGGGCTTTCGCGTGCTCGAGGCGCGGGCCATCCTCGGGATCGCCGTCGGCGAGTTCTTTCCGCAGCAGCAAGGCGCCGAAGGCGGCTTCACGCGCTCGACGGTCAGCGACAAGCAGTTCGGCGACCTGCCGATCCCATTCCCGAAGCGGACCTTCGACAACTGGTCGCTCGGCTTCGGGCTCTCGTGGGAGATCGACTTCTGGGGCCGCTTCCGACGCGCCATCGAGGCGGCCGAGGCGGAGCTCGAGGCGTCGGTCGACGAATACGACGACGTGCTCGTCACGATGCTCGGCGATGTCGCGACGCGATACATCCAGATCCGCACGATCGAGGCGCGGCTCGCGACGGCGCGCGCCAACATCGCGCTTCAGAAGGAGACCCTCGCGATCGCCCAGGCGAAGTTCGATGGCGGCGACGTCTCGGAGCTCGATGTCGACCAGGCGACGTCGACCCTGGCGCGCACCGAGGCCCAGGTTCCACAGCTCGAGATCGAGCGCCGCATCGCGGGCGATTCGCTCTGCGTGCTGCTCGGCATTCCGACGACCAGCCTCTCCGAACGCCTTGGAAAGGGCGGCATTCCAACGGCGCCGACCTCGGTCGCCGTCGGCATTCCCGCCGACCTGCTGCGCCGCCGCCCCGACGTGCGCCGACAGGAGCGGCTCGCGGCGGCGGAGTGCGCCAAGATCGGCATCGCCGAGAGCGACTTCTATCCGGCGATCTCGCTCGGCGGTTCGATCGGCGTCTCGGCCGAACAGTTCTCCGACCTCTTCACCAGCGGATCGGGAACCGGCAGCATCGGCCCGTCGTTCCAGTGGAAGCTCTTCGACTACGGCCGCACCGCGAGCAACGTGCGGCTGAAGAAGGCGGCGTTCGAGGCGGCGGTGGCGTCGTACGAACAGAGCGTTCTCAAGGCGAACGCCGAGGCCGAGAGCGGCATCGTGCGCTTCCTGCAATCGCAGCAGCGCGTCATGCACCTGCGCGTCGCCGTGGCCGCGGCGCAGCAGTCGGCGGCGATCGCGCTGCTGCAATACAAGGAAGGCATGGTCGACTTCAACCGCGTGTCGCTGCTCGAGCAGGACCTGCTCGAGACGGAAGACCTCGAGGCGGACGCGCGGGGCGAGATTGCGCGGGGACTGGTCGACACCTACCGCGCGCTCGGCGGCGGATGGCAGGCGTGGCTCGGAGAGCCGGTCCAGACGACCCCGTGATTGCGCTTGGTGCGCGTCCTCGGGCCGGAGGCCCGAACGTCGGGAGCCGTGCGTCGAGCGCAGTGACGCCCCCGGACAGATGGCCGTTGCGTTCAGCTTGCGATCGCGTCCGGCGGATTGGGCGACGGGTTCAACGGGGATGTTGGGACGGGTGCCGAACCACCGCCAAGCGCCGTGACCACGTAGAAGAAGACCGGCGTCAGCAGCAGTCCGAAGAGCGTCACGCCGATCATTCCCGAGAAGACCGCGACGCCAAGGGCGCGGCGCATCTCGGCGCCGGCGCCTTGGGCGAGCACCAGCGGGACCACGCCGAGGATGAACGCCATCGAGGTCATCACGATCGGGCGCAGGCGCAATCGGCACGCGTCGAGCGTCGCCTCGCGGCGCGAGGCGCCGGCGCTGCGGCGCTGGCGCGCGAACTCGACGATCAGGATCGCGTTCTTGCTCGCCAGCCCGACCAGCACCACGAAGCCGACCTCGGTGAAGACATCGATGTCCAGCCGGGCGCGCACGACGCCGATCACGGCGCAGAGCAGGCACATCGGCGCAACGAGGATCACCGCCATCGGAAGGCGCCAGCTCTCGTACTGCGCCGCCAGCACGAGGAAGACGAAGACGATCGCCAGGGCGAAGACCTGCAATCCGGCGCCCTGGGCCTGCACCTGCATGGAGACCAGGCCGGTCCAGGTGAACATCATGTCCGGCGGAAGGGTCTCGCGGGCGATCGTCTCGACGCGCCGGATCGCCTCGCCGGAGCTTGCGCCCGGCGCGAAGCCACCGGTCACCGCCGCGGCCGAGCGCATGTTGAAGCGAGTCAGGGCCATCGGACCGGTCGTCTCCTGGACCGAGATGAGCGTGGCCAAGGGCACCATGTTCCCGTGGACGCCGCGCACCTGGAGCCGGCCGATGTCGTCGATGCGCCGCCGGAACGGTGCGTCGCCCATCACGATCACCTGCCACGAGCGGCCGAACTGGTTGAAGTTGTTGACGTCGTACGAGCCGAGCTGCGCCTGGAGCGTGTCGAGCACCGTGGCGAGCGTGACGCCGAGCGACTGGCACTTCACGCGGTCGATGTCGACGCGGAGCCACGGCGTCTCGAGGCCCGATGCGCCTTCGACGCCGACCAGTTCGGATGATTGGTTCGCCGCGGCGACCACCGCGTCGGTCGCTTCGAGCAAGGCCGTGAGCCCGCGCGCGTCCGAGGCGTCGGTGCCGAAGTCCTGGATCATCAGCCGGAACCCGCCGGTTGCGCCAAGCCCATCGATGGCGGGGGCGCCGAAGACGGAGAGCCGCGCATCGGTGAAGTCGGCGAAGCGAGCGCGAAGGCCGTCGGCGATCTCGTTCGCCGAGTGGCCGCGGCGCTCGTCGAACGGCGCGAGCATGACGTACATGGAGCCGAGGTTCGGCGCCGTCACCTCGAGCGCCAGCGACTCGCCGGCGATCGACACTGTGTGGGCGACGCCCGGTGCGTTGAGCGCCTGCGCCTCGATCGCCGCCATCGCCGCGCGCGTGCGCTCGAGCGACGCCCCGTCGGGAAGCTGCACGTTCACGAGCAGGTAGCCCTTGTCCTGCTCGGGAACGAACCCCTTTGGCGCCGCGGCGAACTGCCACCACGCGAGCCAAATCAGGCCGCCGTAGAGAAGAAGCACCAGCAACCATCCGCGCAGCATGCCGCCGACGGCCGCGACGTACGCGCCGCCCGCGAGATCGAAGGAGTGGTTGAAGAGACGGAAGAACCAGCCGAGCAGCGCGTCGAGCCCGCGCGTCACCCAGTCGCGGCCCTCGCCGCGCCGGCGCAGCAGGAGCGCCGCCAGCGCCGGACTCAACGTCAGCGAGTTGAAGGCCGAGATCGCGGTCGAGACGGCGATCGCCACCGCGAACTCGCGGAAGAAGCGACCAGTCACGCCACCGATGAAGGCGCACGGAACGAAGACGGCGCAGAGCACCAGCGCAATGGCGATCACCGGACCGGTGACTTCCTCCATCGCCTTCACCGCCGCGTCGCGCGGCGAGAGTCCCTGCTCCAGCCAACGCTCGACGTTCTCGGCCACGACGATCGCGTCGTCCACGACGATGCCGATCGCCAGCACGAGGCCGAAGAGCGAGAGCGTGTTCAACGAGAATCCCATCGCCGCCATGACCGCGAACGTGCCGATGATCGCGACGGGAACGGCCACGAGTGGAATGAGCGCCGCCCGCCAGCTCTGGAGGAAGAGCAGCACGACGAGCGCCACCAGCACAATCGCGTCGCGCAGCGTGCGGAAGACCTCGATGATCGATTCGCGCACGAAGGGCGTGGTGTCGTAGACGATTCGGTAGTCGAGTCCCGGCGGAAAGCGATCCTTCAGCGTCTCCATCCTGGCGCGGATCGCCTCGGCGGTGCGCAGGGCGTTGGCCCCGGGCAGCGCGAAGACCGCAAGGCCGACCGACGGCTTGCCGTCGAGCGTCGACGATTGGCCATACTGCTGGGCCCCGAGCTCGATGCGGGCCACGTCGTGAAGCCGGACGACGCTCGAGGCGGTGCCGATCGCCGCATCGGTGCGCACTTTGATGATGATGTCGCCGAACTGCTTCTCGTCGACGAGGCGGCCCTTCGCATCGATGACCAGTTGCAGTTCTTGTCCGGCGGGGACGGGCGGCTGGCCGATCTGGCCTGCTGCGATCTGGGCGTTCTGCTGGCTGATCGCCTCGACGATGTCGTCGGTGGAGAGCTCGAGCGCCGCCATGCGGTCGGGGTTCAGCCAGATTCGCATGCTGTAGTCGCGCTGGCCGAGGTAGCCGACGTCGCCCACGCCGTCGACGCGCGCCAGCTCGTCGCGCACCTGGATCGTCGCGTAGTTGCTGAGGTAGAGGGCGTCGTCATCGGGGTTCGTCGAGACGAGATTCACGATCATCAGCGTGCTCGGCGACACCTTCGTGACCGTGATTCCCTCGCGCTGCACCACCTCGGGAATCACCGGCAGCGCCAGCGAGACGCGGTTCTGCACCAGCACCTGGGCCATGTCGGCGCTGGTGCCGAGCTTGAAGGTGACCGAGAGCGTGTACGAGCCGTCGCTGGCGCTGGTCGACGACATCGCCAGCATGTTCTCGACCCCGCTCACCTGCTGCTCGATCGGCGCGGCGACGGTGTCGCGCACCGTGCGGGCGTTGGCGCCGGGATAGCTGGCGCTCACCACCACGGTCGGTGGCGCGACGTCGGGATACTGCGCGATGGGCAGCGACGGCAGCGCCGCCGCGCCGGCGAGCACGATCAGGATCGAGAGGACCGTCGCGAAGATCGGCCGGTCGATGAAGAAGCGGGAGATCATGTGGCGGCCTCCCGCTGCATCGCGCTGCGCCCAGGACCGTGCGACGACGGAAGCGCACGCGGCGATCGACGGCGCGCAACGAGAAGGGCGCACGGAAGCCCCAGCGCTGCGCCGGCAACGACGGCCCATTGCACCGCAAGGAACCCGGAACGCCACAAGAGCGCCGTCATGGCCGCACCCACGACCGCGCCGGCGAGCGCCGCCAGCGCAGGCGATGCGCCCGCGCGCTCGCGCAGGCGCGCGAGCCACGCCATCGACGCCACGGCGTCCACCACGACGAAGAAGACCGGCGTCAGCACCAGCCCGAAGAGGGTCACGCCGATCATGCCGCCGAAGACCGCGGTGCCGAGCGACCAGCGCATCTCGGCGCCGGCGCCGTGCGCGATCACCATGGGGAAGACGCCGAGGATGAACGCCAGCGATGTCATGACGATCGGGCGGAGCCGCACGCGCGCCGCCTCGACCGCGGCGTCATGACGCGCGGCGCCGTCGCTGCGCAGGCGCCTGGCGAACTCGACGATCAGGATCGCGTTCTTGCACGCCAGGCCGATCAAGACGATCAAGCCGATCTGCACGAAGAGATCGATCGAGAGGCCGCGCCAGGCGACGCCGGCGAGGGCGGACATGAGGCACATCGGCACGACGAGCACCACCGCCAACGGCAGCGTCCAGCGCTCATAGAGCGCCGCCAGCGCCAGGAAGACCAGCGCCACGCCGATCGCGAACGCCCACATCGCGGCGTTGCCCGCGCGGCGCTGCATGAACATGAGCTCGGTCCATTCGGTGGTCAGTTGCGGCGGCAGCGTGGCGGCCGCGGCGTCGTCGAGGATGGCCATCGCGGTTCCGGCGCCGGTGCCCGGCCGCGGGGCGGCAAGGATCGGCGCGGCGGGGAAGAGGTTGTAGCGCGTCACCATCACCGGACCCGTCGCGTTGTTCGGCTGGACCAGCGTCGCCAGCGGAACCATGTCGCCGCGATCGTTGCGGACCTGCAACATGCCGACGTCGGTTGCGCCGACCCGGAACATCCCGTCGGCCTGCACGATCACCTGCCACGAGCGCCCGAAGGCGCTGAAGTTCTGGACATACGTCGAACCGAGCGCGGCGTCGAGCGTCGTCGAGACATCCTTCATCGAGACGCCGAGCATGCGCGCCTTGGTGCGATCGATCTCCAGCCCAAGCTGCGGCGTGTCGGCGCGGAAGGGCGTCAGGGCGAGCATGATGCCCGGATTGCGCAGGACGTCGGCGATCAGCGCATCGGCGCCTTGCTGGAGACCCGGGAACCCGAGCGCCTCGCGGTCCTGGACCATGAGCTTGAACCCCGCGGCGACGCCGAGCCCCGGCACCGGCGGCGCGCCGAGCACGCCGAGCTCGGCATCGGTGATCGCCGCGGCGTAGGCGACCTTGAGCTTCTCGACGATCGCGGCGGCGCCGAGCTCCGGCGCGCGCCGCTTCTCGAACGGCTCGAGCACGATGAACATCGAGCCGAAGTTGGAGCTTCCCGTCATCATGAGCAGCGACAGCCCCGAGATGCCCGCGGTATGCGCCACGCCGGGCGTCGCGAGGGCGATCTCGCTCGCCTTGGCCATCACTTCCTGCGTGCGCTCCAGCGACGCGGCGTCGGGAAGCTGCACGTTGACCAGGAGCCAGCCTTGATCCTGCTGCGGCACGAACCCCATCGGCACGCGCCCGAAGAGCCAGCGCGTCGCGCCGAGCAGGGCGAGGTAGAGGACGAGCACGACGACGCTGCCGCGCACGGCGAGCCCGACGAAACGCGCGTAGCCGGTCGTCGCCGCGTCGAAGGCGCGGTTGAACGCGCGGAAGGGCGCGGAGAGCAGGCGTGATCTCCGTGGAGAGGTCTGCGTGTGTTCGCCCGCTCGCGCCAGCAAGATCGCCGCCAGCGCCGGACTCAGCGTCAACGAGTTGAACGCCGAGATCACCGTCGACACCGCGATGGTCACCGCGAACTGTCGGAAGAGCTGGCCGGGGATGCCGCCGACAAGGGCGCACGGCACGAAGACGGCGCAGAGCACGACGGCCACGGCGACGATCGGTCCCGACACCTCGGCCATCGCGCGCCGCGCCGCCTCGCGCGGCGGGAATCCCTGGGCGAGCCAGCGCTGCACGTTCTCGACGACCACGATCGCGTCGTCGACCACGATGCCGATCGCCAGCACCAGCCCGAAGAGCGAGATGTTGTTGAGCGAGAAGCCCAGCGCCGCCATCGCCGCGAAGGTGCCGACGATCGCGACCGGCACGGCGATCAACGGGATGATCGCGGCGCGCCAGCTTTGCAGGAAGAGGAAGACGACGAGGGCGACGAGCGCCACGGCGACGACGAGCGTGCGGACGACATCCACGACCGACTCGCGGATGTACGGCGTGGTGTCGTAGGCGATCGCGTATTCCAGCCCCTGCGGGAAGTTCTCCGCGAGCCGGTCCATCCGCGCGCGGACGCGATCGGCGACGTCGAGCGCGTTGGAACCGGGAAGCTGGAAGATCGCGAGACCCACCGACGGCATGCCGTCCAGCGCGCTCGATTGCGACGCGTTGGCGGCACCAAGCTCGACGCGCGCCACGTCGCGCAGCCGGACGGGGCGCGGGGCGTCGGTCGCGGCGGACGATTCCAGGCCGGCGGTATCCGCCGGACTTCACGATGATCTCGCCATACTGCTCGGCGGTGTGCAGCGGGCCGGTGGCGTCGAGGACGGCTGTCGTTCGACGGCGTCGGACCTGGCGTGCGTCGCGGCGGGCGGCCCGCTCGCTGGCGCTCGCGACCCTGTTGCTGCTCGCGCTTCCGTTGGCGGCGCGCCGATCGTTCCCGGCGCCGCGTTCGGCGCCTGCTCCTGGATCGCCCGGATCACATCCGACGCAACCAGACCGAGCGATGCGAGCCGCAGCGGATCGAGCCAGACGCGGATGCTGGCGTCGCGCTGGCCGAAGTAGACGATGTCGCCTACGCCCTCGAGCCGCAGGAGCTCGTCCTTGACGTTGATCGTGGCGTAGTTGCTGAGATAGAGATCGTCGAAGCGTCCGTCGCGGCTGATGAAGTTCACCAGCAGGAGCACGTTGGGCGACTTCTTCTTGATCGTGAGGCCTTGTTGCGCCACCTGCACCGGCAGCAGGGGCGTGGCCAGCGAGACGCGGTTCTGAAGCAGGACCAGCGCGGTGTCGAGGTCGGTGCCGAGGTCGAACGTCACCGTGAGCCGGTACGAGCCGTCGTTGCCGCACTGCGACGACATGTACAGCATGCCCTCGACGCCGTTGACCTGCTGTTCGATCGGCGCCGCGACGGTGTCGGCGACCACCGTCGCCGATGCGCCGGGGTAGCTCGCCGTCACCTGGATCGTCGGCGGCGCGATCTGCGGATACTGCGCAATCGGCAGCGAACGAAGCCCCATGAGTCCCGCGATCGTGATCGCAATCGACAGCACCGACGCGAAGATCGGGCGATCGATGAAGAAGCGGGAGAGCACGGTGGGAGGATCATCCGCGGGTCACGGCGAAGCTGCCATCATCGATCCCTTGCGCACGCTCGCCTTCGCGCCCTCGCGCACGAGCTGCAACCCGCTGACGATCACCTGGTCGCCTTTTTCGACGCCCGACGTCACCTCGCGCAGGCCATCGCCTTGCTGGGCGCCGAGCTCGACGCTGCGGCGCTCGACCACGCCGGCATCGTTGACGACGAGCACGTACGGCCGTCCCTGATCCGAGGCGAGCGCACGCTCCGAGACGAGCAGCGCCTCGTGCGGCGGGCCGATGGGGAGCCGGATCCGCACGAACATGCCCGGTCGCAGCAGCCGAACGTCGTTCGAGGAGGCCGGGTTGGCGAAGATCCCGCGCACAAGGATCGTCCCGGTGGAGGCGTCCACGACGTTGTTCGCGAAGTCGGCGCTGCCTTCGTGGGGAAATCCCGTCTCGTCCGAGAGCCCCATGAAGACCGGGATCGCGCCGCGCCTGCGCGGATCGATCCCGCTCTCGAGCACCTGGCGCACCACGCGCAGCATCGTCGGTTCGTCGACCTGGAAGTACGCGGCCATCGGATCCTCGGCGACGACGGTCGTCAGCAGCGACGTGTCCTGGTTGACGAGGTTTCCCGCCGTGACATAGGCGCGGCTGGTGCGTCCGTCGATGGGCGAGTAGACCTTGGTGAAGCCGAGCTGGAGCGTGGCCGATTCCACCTCCGCCTTCGCGGCCGCGACCGCCGCGGTCGCCTCGTCCTGGTTGGCCTGGCGCCGCTCGAGCTCCTGCACGCTGATGGCGCCGGCGTTCTGGGCGGCGATCGCCTTGCCGCGCGCGTTGTCCGCCGTGGCCTGCTCGAGCCGGGCGATGTTCAGCGCGACCTTGGCGTTGGCCTCGTCGAGCTGCGCCTGCGCCGGCCGCGGATCGATCTCGAAGAGGACGTCGTTCTTCCTGACGGGGGCGCCGTCGACGAATCCCACGCGATCGAGATACCCCGTGACCCTCGCCCGGATGTCGACGGCGTTGAGCGAGTCGGTGCGCCCGATGAACTCGACGGCGTCGACGACCTCGCGCGAGACGGGCGCTGCGACGACGACCGTTGGTGGCGCTGCTGCGGTCGCCGGCGCGCCGGCACGCGAGCCGGCGCGGTCGCAGGCGGTCGATGCCAGCGCGATCACCAGTGCGGCGACGCCCTCGGTC
Organism: Phycisphaerales bacterium; assembly: GCA_046350555.1. GTDB lineage: Bacteria > Planctomycetota > Phycisphaerae > Phycisphaerales > SM1A02 > JAXMAF01. The sequence goes on along the minus strand of JAXMAF010000009.1, from coordinate 6,872 downwards.
CGCCGGTGGATCGAGGGCGATCCTCGCGACCAGAGGTCTCGCGCGCGTGCTTCGGCCCGATCATGCGCCGCGTCCTTCATGCGGTCAGGGTACGGAAGTGCGGCGATTCATGGCACGATGCACGTGTTGCCTCATCGAGCGGATCGGCGGAACCCGAATCCCGACGCCTCCGTCCACTCGCCGCGTACGCTCCGACCGCTCGCCATCCACCTCGCACCGCGCGCCCATGCACCGTCCCGGCACCAATCCCGATCGCGTCGAACCCTCGGACGTGCTCTGCGACTTCTGTCGCCGCGAATGGACGGAGGATCGCGCGATGGTCGAGGGCCACCATGGATCGATCGTGTGCGGCGCGTGCTTGCGCGTGGCATACGCGGCGGTGGTCGACGCCGGCGCCAACGATGCGGTCGAGGGCTATCGCTGCACGATGTGCCTCGAATCGAGGTCCGATCCGGCGTGGCGGAGTCCGGCGCATCCCGAGGCGTTCATCTGCGGCCGCTGCATCCATCTCGCGGCGCGGCAGCTCGAGCGCGATCCCGACGTTGGATGGACGAGGCCCGGGCGCACCGCGTGATCCGTCGTCGCGACGGCCGACCTCATGGCCTTCGCACGAGCGTGCACGCGTGGAACGGCCGGCCTTCGCGCCGATACTTGCGCTCGAAGTTCGTGCCGACGACCTCGTCCTCGCCGGCCGACGCCGGCCGATCGAAGGGTCGCCGCGCAAAGAGATCGGCGTGTCGCGCGAAATGCTCCTCGCACCACGCCCACAGGTCGTCATGGTCGGTGACCACGCGCACCTCGCCACCGGGGGCGAGCACGCGGTGGAACTCGAGCAGCGACTGGTCCTGCACCACGCGCCGCTTGTGGTGGCGCGCCTTGGGCCAGGGATCCGAGAAGTAGAGGTGGATCGCCGCGGCGACGCCGTCGGCGCACCAGTACCGGATGAACTCCGTGGCGTCGGCGCGGAGCATGCGGACGTTCGCCAGGGCGTGTCGCCGCATGCGATCCGCGGCATAGCCGTAGAACTCCTTCGCCCACTCGATGCCGAGGAAGTTGACGTCGGTGCGCCGCTGCGCCTCCTGGAGCAGGAAGGTGCCCTTGCCGGCGCCGATCTCGATCTCGAAGCGCCGCGCCGGTTCCGCGAACCAGCCGCGCGGGTCGATGCGACCGCGCTCGAACGGTGGAAGCTCGCTCTGATCGAGTCCCCAGCCGGTGGTGACCAGATCGCGTCCGCGTGAGAGGCCGAAGGACATGGGTGGTTGATCGGCGGGTCGATGACGAGCGCGGGAACCGTAGGGGACGCGGCGGGGAAGCGGGCGCGCACCGCGGCCAGCCCACGCCCGCGCACGATCACCGCGTCGCGGCGCGCTCGTACACGAGCACATCGCCATTGTCCCAATCGACCCAGCCGGCGTGCCGCGTGCGAAGCGTGAAGCCCGCGCGCTCGAGCGCGGCGAAGCGATCCGCCGGCACACTGCGCGGGTAGAGCAGGACGACCCAGCGAGGATGACGGTGCTCGAGCACCGCCGCGAGGTCCCGTCCGAGCGGTCCGGTCGGCACGATGTCGATGCCGCCGGCGACACCGTACCAGGCGATCACGTTGTCGGCGAGGCCGACCGTCGCGACACTGTCGCCTGCCGTCGAGCCGCTGCGGGCCGCGGCGACCTCCCGGACGGCGTCGCGCAGCGGTTGCTTGGATGGACGGACGACGAGGTCGGTCGACCACGCCGCCACGGCGATCGCCGTCACCGCAACGGCGGCGAAGCGCGACCGCGACGCCAGGGTCGCGACGCCCGTGGCGACGAGGAGCGCCGCGCCGGGAAGCGCGAAGAGCAGGAACCTCGCATAGAGCCAACTGTCTCCGAGCCAGGCGAGGCCGATCGCGACCGGTGCGCCGGCGAGGGCGGCGAGGGCGGCCATGCGCAGGCGCGCATCGCGGGCGCACCCCCACGCGCCGACGGCCGCGAGCAACAGCGCCGGCGCTGCCGACCATGCGTACCACGCGCCGCCGATGGAGAGGGCCGCGTGCAGGCCTTCGGGGCCGAGCAGCGTCGGCTCGTCGCCGTCGAGGGCGCGGAACTCGCGCCGGATCGAGAGCATGTCCGGCAGCGCCGGTGCGTAGAGCACGACCGTCAGCGTCGCCGCGAGAAGGAGCGCTGCCGCGGCCGCAAGCGCCGCCCGGCGCGTCTCGGTCCGCAGCAGCAGCGCGGCGACGATCGCCCCATGCCCGAGCGCCACGCAGATCGTCACCAGGTGCGACCACGCGCCGAGCGCCACGATCGCGGCATAGGCGGTCCAGAGCGGCGTCGACGGTCGGCACTCCGCAGGAAGAGCATGGTGGCGAGCGTCGAAGAGGATCATGAACGCGTAGCCGCGCGCCCTCGACGGCCTCGAGGACCCCGATTGGGGCGAGGGTGGAGAATCCCGCCGAAGCAGGGCAGCGAGGCGAGCGTGGGGCGCGCGGTGGCATGGCGGCTCCGCGGTCGAGCACCTCGCGACCGAAAGCGCGGCGGAATCTCGTCGCCAACGACGCCGGGGAACGTCGGCAAGGCGCGGCGATCGAGCCGTCGACTCCGCCGATGCTCGCCGCCGGCGAGAGCATGCCTGGAGGATGTGGTTGCTCTGCGTGAAGTAGTTGCCCATCGTCGGGCACAGGCCGAACTGGCTGAAATCGGGGAACGCCGCGATCTCGTCGTACCAGAGCGACTCGAGCAGGCGCGGGGCGCGCGACGACGCCGATGGCGATGAGCGCGGAGAAGTCCGGCGAGCGCGCCCGGCAGGGCGTCCTCGTATCGATCGCCGGCCGATCCGGCCTCGCCGCCGGCTTGCGCCCTCGTGAGCGCCCGCGATGGCGCTGACCAGCAGGGAGCGAGCACGCCGCCGGCGACCAGCGCTTCGCCCGCCACGCCTCGGCTTGCCCGCGAAGTGTCGTCGGCGCTACGTGGCCAAGGCGCTCGGTGCAGGGTGCGAAGAAGTGGACCCACGACTGGAGCGGGACGAACCCCGCGGCGATCATCGCCCCGCCGACCGCCAGCGCGACGGCGACGGTCCGGCGTCGAGGCGGTCCGGTGCATCGAGGCGGCTCTGGTGCATCAGGCGCGCGCAGCGCATCGAGGCGCTCTGGTGCATCGAGGCGCTGGCGCATCGACGGACGGTCGGGGGTCACGATGGGCGCTCCGATGCGGCGGATTCCTCGAGGACCGAGAGCATCGGCCGATCCATCGAGCCGACGTTGGTGCGCACGGCGAGGGGCATCGTGGGCAGTTCCGTCAGCCGCCGGACGTCGCCGGTCCACTCGGACGAGGAAGAGGAGAGTACGAGCAGGCGCAGTCGCTCGAGAGTCCGAAGATCACCATGTAGCCGTGCGCCGACTGGTCCCACGCCGCGAGCCGTTCCCCCAAGGAGCGAGCCGCTCGCGATGGCGACGGCGTTGCCCGGGTTGAACGTCGTCCAGCGCAGCTCGTGCGGCTCGTCCTCGCGGATCGTCTCGAGCATGAGCAGGAACGTCGCAAGCTCGGCCAACGGCCCACATCGTTCCCGAGAGAAGCTGCACGCCCAGCAGGAGCCGCGGATCGCTGGTCGACATCAGAGCGCGCGAGCGGAACGATGCCGATGCCGCCGATCCGCAGGAGCTTCCGCGCACCGAACCGATGGGCGAAGGCGCCAGGAAGGAAGCGCCCACGCTCTTCGTGAGGAAGCTGGCGGCGATGAGGCCCATGTAGACGGCCTTCGAGTATCCCAGGCTCGCCGAACATGTAGGGCGTGAAGAACGCCGCCGAGATCTGCACCGCGGCGGACGGCGAGCATGTAGCTGAGCAGGCGCACGTCCGGGCCATGCCGGGCGCGGGCGACGAGCTCGCGCGGCGAGACGCGGCGATGGTCGTGCACGTTCCGGTCGGGCTCGCTCTGCGAGGCGAGGAATCCGGTGGAGACGCCACGGCTCAGCGCCGCGACGCCGAAGAGCGCCGCGAACGCCATCGGCAGCGCCACGGCGTCGTCGGCGTCGCGTTCGGCGAACGCGAGCACTCCGCCGATCAGGATCCCCGCGAGCGTCGCGGCTGGCGAAGCTCGGCTGCGCCCGACCCCGAGAGAGTACCGGGCGCGGGGCGCATCGGGATGATCGTCGTCATCCACGTGTTCCACGGCGGCGCCGCGGAGAGATTGCACGCCCAGTAGAGCGACGCGGCGGCGAAGGCAGCCCCACGTCCGGGATGGCGACGAGCCATGCCGCCACCGCGAGCGGAACAGGCGAACACGCCTGGGCCGAGCCGCTGCGGGAGGACCCAGCGGCTGGTTCGACCCGAGCCGGCGCACGCGCCGCGCTGACGTCACGAGCGGAGGAGCGCCGACGAGGATCGGCAGCGTGGTCACGAAGCCCCGCGACCACCTCGCTCTTCCCCAGCGCCCAGCGTGAAGGCGGCGACGTACGTCTCGCCGCAGCCGACCATCACCGAGTACATCACGCCGTCCCGGGTGTTGACGCAGGAGAGGTCGCGGCAGATGTCGAAGCCACGGCGTTGGATCGCGGGCGAAGGTCTCCAGCGCGCGATGGTTGAACGGGTGTGGGGCGAGCGCATCGCGGCTCGCCCGATCGCCGCGCGCCTGCGACCACTTCACTTCAAGTCGATAGTTCCTCGCGGTGTTGTCGAGGGAGTTGGCGGCTGGAGCATCTGGGCTGCTTCGGCAGCAGCGAGACCCTGTCGCCACCCCATCACCGGCTCGAAGCTGGATGCCGTTCTCGTTGTAGAAGAGGAAGCGGTAGTCGACGAGGTACTCGTAGTTGGTGAGGTTGCGGCACTCGACCTGGACCTTCATCGGCCCTTCGCCCGCGGGGATGACCACGGCGTTGCCGAAGCCGAGGCCGCGCTGGAGATTGGGATCGAGGACCGTGATCTGCGGGTTGTTGCCCGGCGGCGGCGTCGGATCGGGCTGGCCCGGGCTGGGCGAGAGATCGGTTGCGCACGCGGCGAGGATCATGGCGAGCGCGGCCAGGACGGGTCGAACGGGTCTCATGGGTCGAGGTCTCCGGAGGGGCTCCGACGAGCGGGTTCCGCGGTCGGAGCGGTCGGGGTCGGCCGCGTGTACGGCGGCTGCGGCGTGAACATGATGCGCTTGTAGCCCATCGACGTCTCGCGCGGCGTGAAGAGCCCGATGCCGCCTTCGAGAACGTGACGATACGAGGGATCGATCGGCTGGCCCTGGCGATTCTCCATGCCGCTGCCGATCAGGATTCCAAGCGATTCATAGAGCGCGCGAAGCTGGCCCACATTCCATCCGGCGAGCTGTCCGCCGCGCTGATAGTCGGCGAGGCGCGCCTCGGTCGGCGTGCCGACGTCGCCTCCGCCGATCACCCACGGAAAGTCCCCGTTGCGCACGCCGGTCGCGTCGTTCGTGTAGGCGATCCGGATCGACGTCAGCCACGGCGGCGACGGACTCTCCGCGCCGAGCAGGCGCACATACGCCGCCCGCGGCCGTTCGAGCGTGCCCGGCTGGAACTGCGGAAGGACGACGAGGGATCGCGTGGTGCCGACCTGGAGCCGCAGCTCCACCTGCCCGCCGAGCCGCAGCGGGACGAGGTAGATGCTCGACGGCGCGTACTCGATGTAGCGCGTGTCGCCGGCGGCCATCGACTTCAGGAGCAGCCCCGCCGCCATCGCGCCGAGTCCGGCGGCGACCGCGGCGCCGCTGTTGTTGTACGCGCCGATTCCCGTGGACGCCATGCCGCCGTAGAGGAGCACGTTGCCGATCAGGCTCTTCGCCTTGCGGACATCCTCGAGGTTGTTCCAGCGGTGGTCCTGCGCCATCCGATCGACGTCGCAGACGACGGGAAAGGCGCCGAGGAGCTGGCCGTTGGCGGCGACCGAGAGCGGGCCGCGGATCGTCTCCCGCGGGCGGAACTCGACGATCGCGTCGTCCGGACCGGTCGCGATCTTCTGCGGGCCCCGGCCGAAGTCCACCAGGAGCAGCGTGTCGTACTGGCGTCCGCGCAGCGTCTGCACGAGCGGAGCGAGCGTCGGGGCGATCCTGAGCGCCGCGTCGAACTGCTCCTTCGATCCACCGGCGCCGGTCCGGTCCGCGCCGATCGCCTGCATCAGGAAGCCCAGCGCGAAGTTCGTGTCCACGGCGTTGTAGCCGCGATCGAGGTAGTTGTCGTTCTCGGCCGCCTTCCGGACGAGCTGCTGCTGCGTCATGTCGCGGCCGAAGTCGGTGAGCCGGAAGATCGAGTTGGCCGCCGCGGCGCGGCAGTTGTCCCAGTCGCCGAGCTGGGCGTAGTACGCGCTCGTCCAGTAGAACGCCAGGGCCTGCTCGAACGGCTCGCCCTTCCAGATGCGGATTCCCTCGTAGAAGAGGGTCGCCGCGGTGGTCCGGTCCTTGTTGAGCCCGGCGGTGCTGAGCAGCCTGAACGCCGTGCCGAGCGACCGCTCCGACTCGCGATCGTCGCCGTCCGCCATCGAGGCGAGGCCGAGCCGCAGGTTGTTCAGGATCACGTCGTCGTCGTTGATCGCCGCCTTGGCGCGCACCGCCTCGCGGGCGTCGACGAAGTCGTACGAGTAGTACGGCCCGACCCAGTCGCGCTTCGGCGCGGAGCATGCGCCGAGCGAGGCCGCGAGCAGCGCGACGGCGACCGGCGCCGCGCGGTGCCGACGCGCGCCGTGGTCCGCCGCGCGCCGGGCGATCGGGCCCGGCGCGGCGCAGCGCATCGACGCCGACGCAATGGCGTCAGTCATACGTCTTTCCCGACACCGCCCGCTTCACCTGCCACGAATCCTCCCAGACCAGCGCGCCGGTCTTGAGGTCGACGAGCTGGTACGAGCAGACGTACGCGTCGCTTCGTCCCTGGCCCGACGTGTTGGTGAGGGCGGCGAACTCGC
>JAXMAF010000008.1:0-233554 GCA_046350555.1 Phycisphaerales bacterium | reverse complement strand
GAGCTGGCTCACGAGCGTCGAGCCGGTGGCGCGCATCCAGAGGTAGCGGTGCCCCGTGCGCCTGCGCACGAACCAGAAGACCCACACGTCGACGAGCTGCGCCACCAGGAACGCCGCGAGCGAACCGGCGATGATCCACTGGCTTTGCAGGAAGACGCTGCGGAACGAGTTGCCGTCGACCGGCGAGAACGACGCCGCGGGGATCTTCTCGGCCATGAAGAGCGCGAGGAAGGCGTAGGCGATGACCGCCGCCGCCAGGAAGGTGAGCCGCTTCACGCCCTCGCGCCCGAAGTACTCGTTCACGAGGTCCGAGACGATGAAGACGACCGGCCACAGGATGACACCGACACTCATGGTGAAGGTGTGGATCGGCGTCGGAACCTGGAAGAGCTTTCCGCCGATCATCTCGGCGAGGAGCGCGTTGCCGAGGAAGAAGGACGCCAGGGCCAGCATCAGCCGATCGCGCCTCGTGGTGAGGATCGGCGGCGGCGCGTGGTGGTGAGGGTGCGCGGGCATGATCTGCGGGGGATGGAAGGTGCGACTCGCCGGACGGCGCGGATGGCTCGGCGCATCGGACCGCAGCGGTCGCGCCGCCGCTACTCGCGCCGCGGCGCGGCCTTGTCCACGATGCGGATTCCGCTCTCGGTCAGGACGCGCTGAAGCTGCTCCGCGTGTTCGCGGTCGCGCACCTCGACGGTGCAGAGCACCTGCACCGTCGAGATGTCGGGGCCGCCGAAGGCTCGTTCGTGGGTGATCTGCTTGACGCTCGCGCCGCTCGCCGCGATCAGTCCGGCGATCTCCGCGAGGCCGCCCGGCCGGTCGCGGATCACCGCGGTGAACTGGGTGAGGCGGCCGTCGACGGCGAGGCCGTGCTCGATCACGCGGCTGAGGATCATCGGATCGATGTTGCCGCCGCAGAGCACGAGCACGACGCGCCGGCCGCGCAGCGCCGCGAGCTCGCCTTCGCCGTGGGCGAGCAGCGCCGCGAGGGACGTCGCGCCGGCGCCCTCGACGACGCCCTTCTCCATCTCGGCGAGGCGCAGGATCGCCAGCGAGATGTCCTCCTCCCCCACCGTCACGACGCGGTCCACGTGGCGCCGCGCGATCTCGAACGCCCGCGCGCCCACCTCGGGGACGGCAAGGCCGTCGGCCAGCGTCGGCTGCATCGCGCATCGCACCGGGTGGCCGGCCCTGAGCGCCTCGACGTAGCTGCACGCCCGCCTCGGCTCGACGCCGACGATCTGGACGCGGGGCTTGGCGGTCTTCATCGCGAGACCGATGCCGGCGATGAGCCCCGCGCCGCCGATGGGCACGATCACCGCGTCGACGTTGGGCACCTGCTCGAGCAGCTCCAGCCCGATCGTTCCCTGGCCGGCGATGATCGCCGCGTCGTTGAAGCCGTGGATGTAGGTGAGCCCGGCCGCCGCGGCGATCTCGTCGGCCTTCTCCTTCGCCTCGGCGATGTTGTCGCCGTGCAGGAGAACGGTCGCGCCGAGCTGACGACAGCGCACCTGCTTGACCAGCGGCGCGAAGCGCGGCATCACCACGGTGACGGGAATGGCGAGCAGGCGGCCGTGATAGGCGAGCGCCAGCGCGTGGTTGCCGGCGCTCGCGGCGGTGATCCCCCGCCGGCGCGCGTCGTCGTCGAGCTGAAGGAGCGCGTTCCGCGCCCCGCGCTCCTTGAACGAGCCGGTGCGCTGGAGGTGCTCGAGCTTGCAGTGGACGCGGCAGCCGAGGAGATCCGAGAGCGCCTCCGACTCGGTGCACGGCGACTCGAAGATCCCGGCTCGGATCCGCTCTCGCGCCGCCACGATGTCGGAGAAGGTGACGTCGGGGGTGGTGGAGGTCGTGGGCATGGGACGAGGGAGTGGTCGGTCGCGTCATTCGCGAGGCGGGCGCCCACGGCACCCTCCGCGCCGCCGTCCTACGCCTTCGGTCCCGCCCCGCGCACCGAATCCGACAGCTTGAACTTCGCGTCGTTCTCGCGGAACTTCCTCGCCAGCTCCATCGCCTTCGCGTCGTACGCGGCCTTGTCCTTCCAGGTGTTGCGGGGATCGAGCACCTCGCTCGGAACGCCCGCCGCCGCGACGGGCATGTGCAGTCCGAAGACCGGATGCGTCGCGTACCTCGCGCTCCGCAGCGATCCGTCGAGGATCGCCGTGACGAACGCCCGCGTCCACGCCAGCTTGAACCGGTTTCCGACGCCGTATGGTCCGCCCGTCCAGCCGGTGTTGAGCAGCCAGACGTCGCACCGGTGCTCGGCGATCCGCCGCGCCAGGAGCTCCGCATAGACCATCGGTTCGCGCGGCATGAAGGGGCCGCCGAAGCAGACGGAGAAGTTCGGCTGCGGCTCGGTCACGCCCGCCTCGGTTCCGGCGAGCTTCGAGGTATAGCCGTTGACGAAGTAGTACTGCGCCTGTTCCGGCGTGAGCTTCGCGACCGGCGGCAACACGCCGTACGCGTCGGCCGTCAGGAAGACGACGTTCCTGGGGTGACCGGCGACCGACGGGATGCGCGCGTTGGCGATGAACGAGACCGGATAGGTGACGCGCGTGTTCTCCGTCTTGGCGCTCTCGTCGTAGTTGGGTTCGCGCGTCACCGGGTCGAGGACGACGTTCTCCAGCACCGATCCGAAGCGGATCGCGTTCCAGATCTCGGGCTCGCCCTCCTTCGAGAGCTTGATGCACTTCGCGTAGCAGCCGCCCTCGATGTTGAAGACGCCCCTGTCCGACCAGCCATGCTCGTCGTCGCCGACCAGGTCGCGGTTCGGATCGGCCGAGAGCGTCGTCTTGCCCGTCCCCGAGAGACCGAAGAAGAGCGCGACGTTTCCGGCGTCCTTCCGGTCGACGTTCGCCGAGCAGTGCATCGGGAAGACTCCCATGTCGGGAAGGTCGTAGTTCATCGCGTAGAAGATCGACTTCTTAATCTCGCCGGCGTAGCGCGTGCCGACGATCACCACCGTGCGCTTCTCGAGCGACTGCACGATCGCGAGGCCGCTCTTGACGCCGTATTTCGCGGGCGTGTCGATCCGCAGGTTGCACGCGTTGATGATCGTCCAGTCCGGCTCGAAGCCGGCGCCGTCGGCGCCGCCGAGTTCATGCTCGGGGATGTTGATGAAGAGCGTCCGCGCAAAGAGCGAATGCCACGCTTCCTCGGTGATCACGGAGACCTTGAGGCGATACTCCGGATCGGCGCCGGCGTAGCCGTCGAACCGGTAGAGATCCTTCTTGCCGCGGAGGTAGTTCAGCGCGAGCGCCTTCAGCGCGTCGAACTGCTCCGGCGTCACGGGCTGGTTGACCTTGCCCCAGGCGATGTTCTTGTGGATCCCGGGGGTGTCCTCGAGGTACTTGTCGTTGGGGCTCCGCCCCGTCCGCTCGCCGGTGTCGCACATGAGCGCGCCGTTGGCCGCGAGCACGCCTTCGCCGCGCTTGATCGCGGTCTCGATCAGCAGCGGAACGGACAGGTTGCGGTGAACGACGGCCTTGCCAAGGTCGAGAGCGGACGCGGTCAGGGTGGGCGTGGGCATGGGAGCGATGGGGTTGAGGATGAAAACCGCCATGGTAGCACGGGGTCCTCGCGGTTCGCGCGAAGGCTCCCGACCTCGGCGTTGCCTCGGCGAAGCGCCGCGCGCTACACTGCGACCGTTCAGGCCGTTCATGGAGACCGTAGCTCAGTTGGTAGAGCTCCGGATTGTGGATCCGGCTGTCGCGGGTTCGAGCCCCGTCGGTCTCCCTTTCGTCGTTCGCAGGTTCTGCTTCGGAAGACGGGTGGCGTCTCGTCCGTCTTCGATGTCGTCCACGCCGCGCCGCGTGCGGCGAGGCCGGCACCGACCGTGCGCGGCGGACCTCGTGGATCGAGCCGTGGTGCGGGCCGTCGGCCACCGCGGACGGCGCGTGTGAACGGAGCCTCTCCCCGGTGCGTCGCCCGTGAACGTCCTCGCGATCCAGCACGACATCGCCTGGGAGGACAAGCAGGCCAACCACGCGACCGTGGAGGACATGCTCGACGCGGCGCGCCCGCCGCAGGGTGCCACGGTCGTGCTCGCGGAGCTCTTCGACACGGGCTTCTCGTTCAATCTCGACGCGATCGTGGACGCCCGGACGGTGGCCTGGGGCCAATCGGTCGCCGCGGCCCGTTCGCTGAACATCCTGTGCGGACACGCGGAGCGCGGCGGCGCTTCGGAAGCGGATGGCGCGCGCAACGCGGGCGAGGCGCGACGCGCCGACGACCGCACGCCGCGAACGACCACTCCGCGCGGTCGCAACTGTCTCACGCTGATCGCTCCCGGTGGCGTGGTCCGAGGTCGGTACGAAAAGGTGCATCCGTTCACCTTCGGGAGGGAAGGCGAGCACTACGGCGGCGGCTCGCGGCTGCTGCTGCGCCGCATCGACGGCGCGACGGTCTGTCCGCTCATCTGCTACGACCTGCGCTTCCCCGAGCTGTGGCGCCTCGCGGCGCTCGCCGGCGCCGAGGTCTTCCTTCTCGGGGCGAGCTGGCCGGCGGCCCGGCAACATCACTGGCGGGCGCTGTGCATCGCCCGCGCCATCGAGAACCAGGCGTACGTTGTCGCCGTCAACCGGGTGGGTCGGGATCCAACCCTGGCGTACGCCGGCGGTTCGCTCGTCGTCGATCCGCGCGGCAAGGTCATCGCCGAGGCCGGCGACGCACCCATGACACTCGCCGCGACGCTCGACCTTGCCGACCTGCGCGCGTGGCGGGCGCAGTTCCCCGCGCTGCGCGACGCCCATCGCGAGTTCCTCGGTGCCATTGCGATTGACGACGATGCGCCGTCCATTTCCGGACGTGCGACCGCGCTGCATGACGGCGCCGGTGGACAGTCGGTGGTCGTTTGACCGCTCGACCGCGCGTCGTACACTGGCCCCCATCGCCGCGAAACCGATGCGAACGTTCGCGCGGCTGGCTCGCGACGCTCCGACGCCGCCGTTCTCCGCGGTGCGCCTGATCGCCCGCTTCCGCGCGAGCGCAACGCCTCGGACCGCCGCAACCGGGATTCGCCAGCACCACCCATGAGCCGCAGCGTCGTCATCGCGCCGTCGACCGTCGCCGCCGTGCTGCGCCGCGAGTTCTTCGCGCGAGCGGGCTCCGTCGCCGTCCGCTACGGGATCGATCCCGACGATGTGCTCGAGTTCTGCGCGGACGGATCGAACGCCGGTGGCGGCCCGCAGCCGCGCGCCGTCCGTGAAGGATCCACCGTTCGGCGACGGACCGGAACCTCGGCGCTGCGGGTCACGCGGCTCGTCGCCCACCTCGACGATCTTGCCCACGTCGTCGCGTGCGTTCGTGGCTCGGCGAACGCGTGGCACGACCTCTCGGAGGCGCACGAGCCGGCGCTGGTCCACGCGACGCGCGATCGACTCGGCGCGATGGGCGCCGTCGTCGGCGTGCGCCGCTGGTTTGCGGCGCTGCGCATCGTGACCCTCGATACCGACCCGGAACCCGAGCACGATCGCCTCGCGGACCACCACGACCGGCTCGCGCTTGGCGCCGCGCCCGCGTGCGTTCACGTGCCCGGCCTGCGCGAGGATGTCGCCGTCCCTTCGCTCCGCGCGTATCGCGGCCTGCGGCCGCTGCGGCACTGGCTGGCCGAACGCCTCCTCGGCGAACTGGCGAGGCAGGGTCCCACAGCGCCGGCCCGTCGGCTTCGCCTGACCTCGCCCGGCGTGGGCAGGCCGAACATCGGCGATTCCAGCAGGGCGCCGACCGCTTCGGGTGCGACCGGCGTGATCGCCGCTCCTTCCGGCGACTCCGGCATTGACGCAACGATCCGGCCATCGACGTGACGCGACAGGGCGCCGCGCCGGCTCATCGGGACGAGCTTGACATCGATGGACGGGGGTGCAATCCTCTCGCTCGCCTTGCACGCACCGCGCGTCGATCGACGATCGAACCCGCGACCGGACGTGATCCGCGACCCGACCGATGGGCAGGATCGAGTGCTCGACGGGTCCTGGCGTGCCGCGAGCCGGTGCCGGAGCAGGAACGAAGCGAAGACGTGCGCGACGAAGCCAAGGAAGAACGAAGCAAGGAAGAATGAAGCAAGGAAGGACGAAGCAAGGAAGCACCGAAGGACGGAGCAAGGAAGCGGAACGAACCGAAGGAGAACGAACAAGAACGGTCTGGCGGCCAGGTAGCTCAGTTGGTAGAGCACCGCACTGAAAATGCGGGTGTCGGCGGTTCAAGTCCGCCTCTGGCCATTGGCGTGTTTCGGCGGAATCGGCCCGAAACAGCCGCTGTTTGAGCTTGGCTCTCACCACGATCGTCTCCAGACCACGGGCGAGGTTGTTCTTCGACAGCCGCACCACGCGTGTCCGCGCCGTCTGGCGCGGCGTGGAAGGCGTCTTGGAGCAGGGTGAAGAGCCGTGGCTCGACTGGCACGATTCGGACCGCCTTCCCCGCGTGCCTCTCGGTCTTCACGCATCGGACCGTTAGCGTCCGGTTGTCGAAGTCGACATCCTGCCACCGAAGCGCGTGCGTCCCGCTCGGGCAGCGCAAGCCCGCGTGTCGGTCCAGCCCCAACAGGACGCGCCACGGGACCGGCGGCGCTGCTTCGATGATCGCCGACGTCGCCGCCTGGAGGGCTTCTTGCCGCTGCCGACTTCCGTGATGCTGGCCATTGCTCAGTGACCCTTCCGGTTGGTGCGCGGCTTCGTGGCCGGACGGCGCGAGCGTGTCGTCGTCGGCTGCGGTGAAGCGCCGCCGCTCTGGCGGAGCGCCCGCCCCAGCTTCGCAACCGTCGTCACGTTCGGCGAGTGCTTCGCCGACTCAATGCGGTTGAGGTGTTCGAAGCTCATGCCCGCAGCCTGCGCGAGCGCACGCTGCGTCAACCCCGCAGCGGTCCGCGCGGCGATGATCTTCCGCGCCAGCGTCGCCCGCGCGTACTCCACCGCGGGGAAGTTGCCTTCGGCATCGGCCTCGGGAACGGGCGGCAGCGTCCCCGCCTTCGCCAGCGCCGCATGGCAATATCCGCGCGTGACGTTCGGCGCCGTGTCCGTTGCCGGTGCGGGACCGATTCATCTTGAGTCGCGTGGTCGAACGCAGGCATGAGGTGGCAGCGGCAGCCGAGCAGGTGCTGTTCTCGCCGACGAACGGCTGACGCCCCGTGGAGAACCAGCAACCAGTAACCAGCAACCAGTAACCAGCGCCCATGCCCACACTCCCGCCTGCACGCGGCGAGGAAACGAAACGTCCCCGGGCCCCGATTCGGGACGAACCGTCGTCCGCCCCCGACACGTACCAGAGGACCCTCGCACTCCGCCTGCGTGACGCGGGCGGGTGCCCATGGCCGTGATGCCTGCGCATCCGCGGCGACGTTCCTCGGAAGTCCCATGAACTGATGCCTGCATCGGCGGCGCTGCGCCGTCGTGGCGTCCTTATCAGGAGATTTCGACATGCGAATCCGAAACGACAACCCCGTGCGACTCGTCTCCGTTCTCGCAACGCTCGGCGCGCTGGCGCCGGCCACGACCGTGGTTGGCCATGGGTCGATGGCGAGTCCCGTCAGCCGGGTCTACAACGGCTTCCTCGAAGGGCCTGAGAATCCAACGTCGGCCGCGATCCAGGCGGCGATCGAGGTTGGCGGAACGCAGCCCTTCTACGACTGGAACCAGGTGACCCACTTCTTCCCCGGTTCCCCCGAGTTCCAGTCGTCGATCGACTACAGCCAGTACATCCTCGACGGGACGATCGCCAGCGGCGGCAACTCGAAGTACGCGGGGCTCGACCTCGTCCGCGACGACTGGGAGGCGACGGCGATCGTGCCGGGTCCGTTCCAGTTCGTGTGGGACGCCACGACGCCGCACGATCCCAGCGTCTTTCACGCGTGGATCACGACCCCCGACTGGAATCCGTCGATGCCGCTCAACTGGGCGCAACTGACGCCGCTCGCGCTCGGTCCGGTCTCGTTGCTCGATCACCAATATCGGTTCAGCGCCGTGCTGCCGGCGCGCAACGGCAAGCACTGCATCTACGTCGTCTGGCAGCGAATCGATCCGGCGGGCGAGAGCTTCCACAGCCTCTCCGACGTCGACTTCGGGGCCGGCGGCGCACCCGGTTGTCCCGCCGACTTCGACCTCGACGGCACGATTGGCGGCGCCGATCTGGCGCACGTGCTCGCTTCGTGGGGAACCGGCGCTGGCGACCTCGACGGCGACGGTCTCACCGACGGTGCGGACCTGGCGCTCGTCCTGAGCGCGTGGGGATCGTGCGGCCCGGACTGCGACGGAGACGGAATCTCCGACGCAGAGGAGATCGCCAACGGCGCCAGCGATTGCAACGCCGACGGCATCCCCGACGAATGCCAGGCCCTCGCCGACTGCGACGGCGACGGCATCCTCGATGTCTGCGCGATCCTGGGTGGACTTGTCGACGACTGCAACATGAACCTCGTTCCGGACTCGTGCGAGATCGCCGACGGCGGCGACGCCAACGGCGACGGCTTCCTCGACGCGTGCCAGCTCGGCGGCCTGACCTTCGACTGGCAGGTGACCGACCAATGGGGCTCGGGCGCGGGGGGCGGCTTCATCGCCTCGCTGACGATCAACAACGATTCCGGCGAGATGATCCATGGCTGGCAGCTCGCCTTCGACACGCCCGGATACACGATTGCGAACCTCTGGAACGGCGTCCTGCTCTCGCAGGGCGGAGGCGAGGCGCTGGTCGCCAACGAGACGTGGAACGAGCACCTCGACGACGGCGCGTCCGTGACGATCGGCTTCCAGGGCCTTGGTCAGCCGTCGGCGCCGACCACGGTGGTTCTCAACCAGAGCCCGGTCGCGCCGGGCGGTTGAGCGATTCGCCCCATGGCGAGCCGATCATCGACGGATCGGCTTGCCGTGGGGACCGCGCGTGGCGGACGGCACGGGTCGAATCGCGACATCGCGCCAATGATCCTCGAAAGGATCATCGCCATGACATCGCGCGCCGCCCTCGGAGTCCTTCTCGTCCTCCTCTCCAGCACGGACGCGTTGGCGAGCGAATTCCGCGTCGAAGGCGACACGCTCTTCCTCGACGGCGAGATCAAGCGAGGCGATACGGAGCTCTTCGGACGGACGCTCGACTCCACGCCCGCGGTGCACCGCATCTCGATCAACTCGCCGGGCGGCGACCTGGCGACCGGGCTCAAGATGGGCGAGATGGTCCGGGCGCGCCACCTCGAGACGTACGTCGAGGCGGGCGTGCGCGAGGCGGGCAGCGCCGCCGCGTACCTCTTCATGGGTGGCACCGAGCGCGTGGTCAAGGGCGGACGAGGCATCGGCGTCCACGCCTTCTACACGCCGCAGGCGGAGCTGCGCAAGATGATCAAGCAGAAGTCGGGCGACGAGCTCCTCCAGACACTGAACGAGTTCGAGCGGCGCACGCAGGAAGGGACGCTCGCCGTCGTCGAGTACGTCATGAAGATGGTCGGTGACGCCCGCATCGTCGGGGCGGCCGTCAAGACCGGCTCGGATGCCCTCGTGTGGCCCAACGCGAAGACGCTCGTGGAGTGGCAGGTGGCCACGAAGCACGTCGAGCTGACGCCCGACGAGCTTCCCGATCCGGACTGGGCGTATGGCGAGGTGGTCGCGACGCTCGCCGCGTGGCTCGATCCTTCGCGCCCCGATGCGCTCGACGATCGGGCCCGCGCGACCCTCGATGCGTTCCTCGGCGATGTCGAGCGCGGCGCCACGCTTCGCGCCGACGTCGAGGCGGCGCTCACGAGATCTGCGCCGGCCAACCGCGACATCGCCCGCACGCGGGTCGTCACGCCGATGTCCGATTCCATCGTTCGCCAGATCCGCGCCGCGGCGGCGGCCGCCTCGCCGCCGGCCAACGGGCCGTGACTCGGATTTCAGCGGAGGTCGACTGGATTCCGTATCACTGCCCAAGCCAGACGCCCAGCACGCTGTCGAAGGTGGCGTTCGGGCCGGCAAACCCTCCATCCACGCATACGAGGTCGAGCGCGTCGCACGGCATCGGGAACTTGCCGATCGGCGTGGTCGGTCCGCCGCTGCACTCGGAGGTCATGACGTCGCAACCGAGCTGCGCCATGGCCACGATCGAGCCGCCAACGGAGACGGTTCCGATCTTGCACCAGAAGAGCTTGCTCTGGGTCGTCGCATCCGCGAGGGCCATCGTGAGGTCGCAGCAGAATGCATCGAGGTCGGCGAGCGCGGCGAGCGAGAGGACGGCCCGACCGGCCGTCGACCAGGCGTCGGGGGTCACTCCCGAGCTCAGGTCGTACTGGAACGATGTCAGCATCGCCGGGATCGACATCGGGACGCCGTCGATGCTCGCCCACTGCGGCGGCCCGTTGGCGGGAAAGGTGACGACGTGGGCGTCGGCGAGGACGGTGACATCGGCGAGCGCCAGGTTCACCACCACGTCGGCGCCGCCCTGGAAGACCATGAAGAGGGCGCCCTGCGGTTCACCGCTGGGGAGGACATCGACCGTCCCCGAGACGACGGTCAATGGAAGCGCCCGACCGGGGCCACCGACGATCTCGCCGGAGACGTTGATGGAGGCGTACCCGGAGCATTCCAACGGGCAGGGTCCCCAGCCCGCCAGCAGGGTTCCGAGATCGCCGCCATCCACCACACCGTCCTGATTGAGGTCGGCCACGCTGTCCGTGGCACCCCATGCTCCCAGGAGCAGCCCAAGGTCGGCGCCGTCGATTGTGCAGTCCTTGTTGAGGTCGCCGGCGCCGGCACACGTGCACGCGCATGCCACGATCGCGTTGTTGGTCGCCACGAAGGCGACGGGCATGGAGATGCCGAAGGCGCACGGGAGAACGCCAAGCGACCCGAGCGCCGCCGGGACGATGATGCAGGCACGCAGCATGAGAGCAATCCCCGAAAATGGCTCCGCAAAGACGTTTCGCTCGGTTCCACGGTGGCACCGAATGGGCGACAAATCCCCGGTTCGCCGACGACCTGCGCGGCTCGCCGCGCCCTGCTTCCCGCCGCCGACGAAGTGCGCCATCGTAGACGTCTCCGACGACTGACAACACCCTCGGCCACGAGGCCGCGCTCCGCCGACGCGACCTGTCGTGGCGTCACCCTTCACGTCGCCGATCGGCGAATTCCGTGCAATGTCGAGGCGCGCGGAACGTTCACCTGACCGGCCGGCGCCACGAGGCTTCTCGCCCGTGGGTGGCCGCGCCGACCGACGAGGATCAACCCATGGTGCATGCGACTGCGATGGCCCGAAGGATCCGGTTCCTGGCCTCGCTCGTGATCGTGTCGGCGGCAAGCGCCGCGTGCGACTCGACCGGCAAGACGGACGGCGACTCCGGTGCGCGTCGCATGGAGTCGATCATGGGAAACGTCGCGTATCGCGAGCGCGTCGCCCTGCCCCCGGACGCCGTGGTCCGCGTGGAGCTCAACGACGCCTCCCGCACCGACGCATCCTCGTCGTTGATCGCCGAGACGACGGTCCCGACCGCCGGCCGTCAGGTGCCGATCTCCTACACGCTTTCGTACGACGCCGCGAAGATCGAGCAGGATCGGCGATACGCCGTCCGGGCCGTGATCCTCAGCGAGGGCCGGCCGATCTTCGAATCGAGACATCCGGTTCCGGTCCTGACCGCGGGCGCCGGCCGTCAGGTCAACATCATCGTCCAACCGACGATCGGCGCGGCCGCCGGCGGCGCATCCGGCGTCGGCGTCGGGGGCGCATCGGTCTTGCCGGCCGCATCGGGCGGCGCGCCGTCGACGCAGGCGCCGGCTGCAACGAGCGCCTCCTCGACGGCGGCGCTCGAGGGCACGTATTGGAAGCTGATCGAGCTCAATGGCGCGGCGGTCGTCGTCATGCCGAACGTGCGCGAGTCCAGCCTGATCCTCCGTTCGGAGGACCATCGCATCGTCGGCCTCGCCGGCATCAATCGCTTCGCGGGCACGTACACGCTGAAGGGCGTGTCGCTCTCCTTCACCCCGGCCGCGGCGACGATGATGGCCGGACCCGAGCGGCTGATGCGGCAGGAGCGGGACTTCTTCGATGCACTCGAGGCGACGAGAAGCTACCGCATCGAAGGCGAGACCCTCCTGCTCCTCGACGCGGGGCACACGACCG
Source organism: Phycisphaerales bacterium (assembly GCA_046350555.1). Taxonomy (GTDB): domain Bacteria; phylum Planctomycetota; class Phycisphaerae; order Phycisphaerales; family SM1A02; genus JAXMAF01. The sequence continues at coordinate 221,488 of JAXMAF010000008.1, read as the reverse complement.
TGGCGAGGCTCGCCGCGACGTACCTGTGATACGGATTCCAGTCGACCTCCATGCATTCGATCCCTTGCCCACAGAGGTGGCACACGGCGGAATTGGTTTGGGTGGGGCGCGAGGATCAACCGGGACGCACATGACGTGTGACGGGGCTCACTCCGGCCCCGTCGATGCGACCGGAGCACTCGCGGGCGCGGTCGGCGCGTCCATCGCCGTGAGCGGCCCGGCGGCCGCGCCACCGGGAATCCAACCCGCGTCCTCGATGTTCCAACCCCCGCCGAGCGCCTTGTAGAGGTCGACGATCGCGAGGAGCCGGTTCAGCGTCGTCTGGGCCAGGCTCAGCTCGGCCGGGAAGAGCTCCTGCTGAACCGCGAGGACCTCGTAGTAGCTCGACTTGCCGTTGATGTATCGCAACTGCGCGACATCGACGGCCGTCCGGTACGACTTGACGGCGTCGCGCTGATCCGCGGCGACGTCGACAAGCTTCTGTCGCGCCACCAGGGCGTCGGAGACCTCGCGGAGGGAGTTGAGCGCCGTTCGCTCGTAGAAGAGCTTCGTCTCCTCCCAGACCGCCTTCGCCTGCTCGAGCTGCGCCGTCAGGCGTCCACCCTCGAAGATCGGACCGGTGAGCCCAGCGGCGATCGACCAGGCGTTGGCGCTGCCGCTGGTGAAGGCGCTCAGCTCGGGACTGACCTGCCCGAAGAGCCCGCTCAGCGTGAACGTCGGAAAGAAGTTCGCCGTCGCCACGCCGACCGTGGCGTTGGCGGCCTTCATCTCCGCCTCCGCAACAAGCAGGTCGGGACGGCGCTCGAGCAACTGCGAGGGCAGGCCCGCCGGCACCTCCGGCGGCGTGTGCTGGAGCTCCAGCGCCGGACCGCGGGCGACCGGACCCGGTGGGCGCCCGCACAGGACGTTGATCTCGTTCTCCTTGGCGCCGATCTGCAACTCGGTCTCGGGCACGACCGCGGCGGCGCTGGAGCGCAGGGCGTCGGCCCGGCTGGTCTCGAGCTTGCTCGCCGTTCCGCCGGTCAGCCGCAGGTCGAAGATGCGCAGCGTCTCCGTGTAGGAGTTGGTCGTCTCGATCGCAATCTCCCGGAACCTGTCCAGCGCCAGCAGCTCGAAGTAGGCCCGCGCCACGGAGGAGACGAGCGACAGCATGACGCCGCGCTTGCCCTCCTCGGTCGCAAGGAGCTGCGCGAGCGCCACCTCGTTGAGGCGCCGGATGCGGCCCCACAGGTCGATCTCCCACGCGGCGTTGAGGCCGACGAGGGCCGCGCTGTTGGTGGCGCCGCTGTTGGGGTTGTAGCTGCCGAGGAACTCGTTCTTCCCGCGCGAGATGTTCCCCTGGTACCCGACGGTCGGGAAGAACTGCGAGCGCGCCTGCGCGGCGATCGCCTGCGCCTGCTCGATGCGCGAGACGGCGATCCGCAGGTCGTAGTTGTTCGCGAGCGCCGTCTTGATGAGCTCCTGGAGCACGGGGTCGTCGTAGATCGACCACCATGGCAGGTCGGCGATCGAGGCGTTCTCGTCGTGTTCCTGGAAGCGGAACTGCCCCGGGCTCGTGATCACGGGCCGGGCGTAGTCCGGTCCGACCTCGCAGCCGGCAAGAGCGAGCGTGGCGATGCCAAGCATGCGCTGCACACGGCGCCGCATCTCAGTGGCCTCCCCCATGGCTCGTCTCGCCGCCATCCCCGTGGCCCGGCTCGCCGCCCGCGTCGACGGCGCCTTCCGCCGCGACCTTGGCATGCGCATCCGGCTTGCCCCAGTGGGAGAGCCACTCCACGACGTAGAAGTTCACCGGGATGATGAAGACCGCGATCAACGTCGACGCCAACATGCCGCCGATCACGATCGTGCCGAGCACCTGCCGCGAGATGGCGCCCGCGCCTTCCGCGATCGCCAGCGGAACGCAGCCGAGGACGAACGCGAAGCTGGTCATGAGGATCGGCCGGAGGCGCAGCTTGGCGCCGGCCAGGGTCGCATCGACCAGCGGGCGCCCCTTGAGGAACTCGGCGCGCGTGAACTCGACGATCAGGATCGCGTTCTTGGCCGAGAGGCCGATGAGCATCACCATGCCGATCTGCGCGTAGACGTTGTTGTCCAGCCCGCGATACCAGAGGAAGAGGAACGCGCCGGTGACCGCGATGGGCACGCTGAGCAGCACCGAGAAGGGCAGCGCCCAGCTCTCGTACAGCGCCGCCAGGATCAGGAAGACGAAGAGCACCGAGAGCCCGAAGATCGCCGAGGCGGGCACCCCCGTGGCGGCCTTGAACTCCTGGTACGACATGCCGAACCAGCCATATCCCATGTCGCCGGGCATGGTCTCGGCGAAGGTCTCCTCCAGCGCCTTCATCGCCTGCGCCGAGCTGAATCCCGGCGCCGCGTTGCCGTTGATCTGCACGGAGCGGAAGAGGTTGTAGCGCATGGTGAACTCGGGACCGAAGACCTCCTCCATGGTCACGAGCGCGCCGAGCGGCACCATCTGCCCGGTCTCGTTGCGCACGAAGAAGTTGTCCATCTGGCCCGATTCGCGACGGTACTCCCCTTCCGCCTGGAGATAGACCTGCCACTGGTAGCCGAAGCGGTTGAAGTAGTTGATGAAGAGGCCGCCCATGAACGCCTGGAGCGTGGTGTAGAGCTCCTTGAGCGGCACGCCCTGCTTGAGCGCCTTGTCCCGGTCGACGTTGGCGAAGACCTGCGGGACGCTCAGGATCGCGGCGGAGTTGACCCCTTCGAGCTCGGGTCGCTTGCGCGCCGCAGCCATGAACTTCTCCGTGTTCTCCCTCAGGTACTCCACGTCGTTGCCGCCGCGGTCCTGGAGGATGAACGTGAAGCCGCCGGCGGTGCCGACGCCGGGGATCGCCGGCGGCGGGAAGCCGAACGCGATGCCGCCGGGCACGGCGCGCAGCTCCTCGTTGATCCGCTGCTTGATCGCCTGGTACTGCTGCTCGGGCGCCGTGCGCTGGTCCCACGGCTCGAACGTGATGAAGAAGAAGGCGTTGTACGTCGTGTTCACGAGGCTCAGCAGCGAGAAGCCCGTGACGGTCGAGCAGTACCGCACGCCCGGCGTGTTCATGATGCGCTGTTCGACCTCGCGCGCGACCTCGTCGGTGCGCTGGAGGCTCGACGCGTTCGGAAGCTGAAGCGCGCCGTACATGTATCCCTGGTCCTCGTCGGGCAGGAACCCCGTGGGAAGCTTGCTGCCGATCCAGCCGCCGCCGCCGGCGATCGCGAAGAGCGCCATGGTCGTGAGCAGGGCGACCTTGATCAATCCGTGCACGCCGCCGACGTAGCCTCGCGTCACGCCGCCGAAGACCCAGTTGAATCCCTTGAAGAAGAGTCCGAGTGGACCGCGCGACTCCTTCCTCGGCCGCAACAGCATCGCCGAGAGCGCCGGGCTGAGGGTGAGGGCGTTGAAGGCCGAAATGATGACCGAGACCGCGATGGTCACCGCGAACTGCTGGTAGAGCCGCCCCGTGATTCCCGGGATGAACGCCGTCGGGATGAAGACCGCCGCGAGGATGATCGCGATCGCGACGACCGGGCCCTGCACCTCGGACATCGCCTTGAGCGTCGCCTCCTTCGGCGCAAGGCCCTCCTCGATGTGGTGTTCGACCGCCTCCACGACGACGATGGCGTCGTCCACGACGAGGCCGATCGCCAGCACGAGGCCGAAGAGCGAGAGCGTGTTGATCGAGAAGCCGAGCATCGGGAAGACGATGAACGTTCCCACCAGCGAGACCGGCACGGCCAGCAGCGGGATGAGCGTCGCTCGCCATCCCTGGAGGAAGACGTAGACGACGATGATCACCAGGATCAGCGCCTCGTACAGCGTCTTGACGATCTCGTGCATGCCCGCCGTGACCGCGAGGGTCGTGTCGAGCGAGGTGACGTAGTCGAGATCCTCGGGGAAGTGCTTCTTGGCCTCCTCCATGAGCTTGCGGGCGCCCGCCGCCGTGGCGAGGGCGTTGGAGCCGGGAAGCTGGTAGATGGCCAGGAGCGCCGCCGGCTTGCCGTTCATGCGGCTGACCATCGAGTAGTTCTGGGCGCCGAGCTCGATGCGGGCGACGTCGCGCACGCGGACCACCGCGCCATCGGCCTCGGCGCGGATCACGATCTCCCCGAACTGCTCGGCGGTGACCAGTCGTCCCTGCGCCTGGATCGCGTAGGTGAACTCCTGACCCGCCGGGATCGGCTCGCCACCCACCTGCCCCGCCGGATTCACGGTGTTCTGCGCCTCGATGGCGCTGACGATCTCCGGGACCGTGATGCCGAGCTTCGCGAGCTGGTCGGGCTTGACCCACATGCGCATCGCGTACTGGCCGGCGCCGAAGACCTGCACCTGGCCGATGCCCTCGACGCGCAGGAGCGGGTTGTTCAGGTTGATCGTGGCGTAGTTGGCCAGGAAGACGTTGTCGTACGTCCCGTTGGGCGAATAGAGCGCGAAGATCATCAGCGGCGCCGTGACCGACTGCTGCACCGTGATGCCGAAGTTGCGCACGTCGGCCGGCACCTGCGAGTTGGCCTGGTTGACGCGCATCTGCGTCAGGATCTGGTCGGTGTTCGCGTCGGTGGTCACGTCGAAGTCGACGTACAGGCGCAGCTGGCCGTTGTTGGCGCTGAGCGAGTACATGTACGTCATGTCCTGCACGCCGCTGATCTGCTGCTCGATCGGCGCCGCGACCGACTGCTCGACCGTGAGTGCGCTCGCCCCCGTGTACGTGGTGTTGACGAAGATCTCCGGCGGCGCGATGTTGGGGAACTGCGCAACCGGCAGGGAGAGCGCGGCGACGGCGCCGACGATCACCATGATGATGGAGATCACCATGGCGACGATCGGCCGATTGATGAAGAAGGTCGACATGGCGGTGGCGCGGAGCTACTTCGAGTTTCCGGCGCCTGGCTTGGCCGACTTCGCCGCAGGCTTGTTCGTCGCCGCCTTCGGTTTCTTCGAGGTCGGCGCTGGCTTGCCCGGCGGGTCCGCCGGCTTCTGCGATGTGGCCGCGGCCGGAGCCTGCTTCGCGTCCGCGTCCTGATCGGCCGTCCACGGCTTGGGCGTGACCTTCTCGCCAGCCCTCGACTTCTGCTGTCCCTCGACCACGACGGTCTCGCCGGCCTCGACGCCCTGCTCGATGACCCAGAGCGATCCATAGCGAGGGCCGACCGTGACGGGCCGGATGGCGATCTTGCCGTCGGCGCCGACGATGAACACCTGCTTGCTTCCCTGCACGTCGACGAGCGCGCGCTGCGGAAGCACGACCGCGCCCTCGTGCGTCGAGGTCGTGCCGCGCACGCGGGCGTACTGCCCGGGGCGCAGGAGACTCTGCGGGTTCGGGAACGTCGCCGCGACCTTGATCGTGCCGGTGAGCGTGTCCACGGCGGTCCGCGGGAGGAACTTCCCGGGATGGGGATAGGTCGAGCCGTCGGTGAGGATCAGGGTCAGCGGGATTCCATCGCCGGCCGGATCGACCTCGGTGCCCGGCTGAAGGTGGGCGTTGATCTTCTCGGCGGCCCTGAGATAGTCCTGCTCGCTGACGGGAAGTAGACCTTGATCGGATCGACCGTCGAGACGGTCGTCGAGCGGCGCGGCTTGGCTCGGTCAATCAGGTTGCCGACCTGCGCGTTGGCGATGCCCGCGATGCCGTCGATGAGCGACGTCACCTTCGTGAATCCCAGGTTGAGTACGCCCGACTCGACCGCGGCCGTCGCGGCACGGCGACCTCGGCCTCGGCCGCCTTCTTGGCCTGGATGGCGTTGTCGGGCTCCTGCTGCGAGATGGCGGCTCTGCGCGGCCAGCGGCGTGTAGCGATCGACGTCGATGGTCGCCTTGCCCAGCAGCGCTGGGCGCCCAAGCTGCCCGACCGACTGGTCCAGCGTCGCACGGAAGGGCCTCGGGTCGATCGTGAAGAGCACGGCGCCCTGCTTGACGAACTCGCCTTCCTTGTAGTTCTGCTGCTGGAGGTATCCGCTCACCTGCGGGCGGATCACCGCGTTGACATAGCCGTCCGCGGAACCGATCCACTCCTGCACGACGGGCACGTCCTGCGTCGTCGCCTCGACGACGAGCACCTCCGGTGGCGGCGGCGCCGCCGCGACCGGCTTGCGGCAGCTCGAGCAGGTCGCACGCCGAAAGTCCCGCGATCGGCAACGCGTCGCGGTGGCGACGGCGATGCGTGATGGTGCGCGAGAACGTCTGTCCATGCGTGGCTCCGGCGGTTCGGCGATTCCGGGTGTTCTACCCGCTGAGCCAGCGCGCTGCAAACGGCGATCGCGCGATACTCGGTCGGGATCAGGCGTCGAAGAGCGTCGCAAGAGCCGCTCGTTCGGCCGGATCGATCCTCGCCCCGTCCCGAAACCAGAGCCTCGCCGCGACGATCCGGCCGCGCTCGTCGGGGGCGATCCACGCCGCGACCTTCGACTGCTCGTGCTGCCCGCCGTGCCAGAATCCGTCGGCGGCGCGACCGTGGGCGATGCGCTCTCCGCGCGGCGGAAGGCGATCCCAGCGCTCCACCTCGGTTCCCAGCAGCGCGGTCTCGACGATGCGACGGTCGTCGGGCCGGCCGGCCATCACGATCACGTTCGTCCGGCCCGGCTGGAACTGCTGCGCCGCCTTGCGGAGCAGGCGCTGCGCACGGCGCAGGTCGTCGCCGAATCCCTCGGGAAGGCCGATGACGAGGCGCACATGTTCGTCGGGCGCGCGGGCGAGGATCCGGCAGCCCCCGACCTCGGCGCCGGTCGCGTCGCGCAGCACGAACTCGTCGCCGAGCTGGGCCTCGCGGATGAACGCCGCGGCGGCGCGCACGAAGCGGGCCCGCTGGGCGGCGCGGGCGCCGTCGCGCCAGCGGATCGCCACGACATAGGGCCGCCGTATGCGCTCGAGCGCGACGACGCTCCTGGGCACCTCAAGGGCGCTGGACGCCGGGCCGCCGCGCAGCCGCTTCACGTGGAGCGCGAGGACGCGGGCGCCGAGCGCGTCGCTGGTCGCCTCGAAGTCGCAGCTTCGTCCGCGCGGCGTGGGCACCTCGAAACGCACGCGGAATCCCCGCTCGCGCAGGTGCTGGGCCACGATCGCCTCGATGATCGCCGCCTCGTCCAGCGTCCACGCGTCGCGCGGCAGGGCAAGGACCCGCTCGGCGAGACGCGAGAGCTCCGCGTCGCCGCGCCAGCCGCGGATGGTTGCAACGAGCTCGTCGGCGAGGGTGTGGTGCATGGCTCGATCGCCGATGGTCGGAGGGGCGCGAGAATCAACTCGGACGCGCATCACACGGCGCGGGCGGAGTCGTCCATGCGCTCGTGGCGTTCGTGCGGCCGCTCGCGGCGCGCCTTCGCGGGCGCCGGCCCGTCCCACGTCCGGGCCGCCTCGGCGACGGGAAGTCCGTCGACCATGATCGACGCCCCGCGCGCCAGGAGCTGGTCGAGCTGCCGGCGCCCCAGCCGCAGCGTGAGGTCGACGGCGCCGTTGCGGTACGCGCGGTCCACGATCTCCGTGCGCTTCTCCAGGAAGTCGACCGTGCGCGCGTCCGCGAGGGGAACGCTGACGCGCACCTCGCGCACCGGCCCGCGCATGTGCTCGAGCGCCGCCGCGCGGAGGTCGTCGAGCCCGTCGCCGGTGCGGGCGCTCACCGCGATCGCCCCGGGATGGCGCGCGAGCCACGCCGCCGCGCGGCTCTCCTCGAGCCGGTCCATCTTGTTGAGCACGAGGATGCGCGGCTGACCGGTGGCGCCGATCTCCTCGAGCACGCTCTCGACGGTCGCCAGTTGCAGCTCGGCCGCCGGATCCGCGGCATCCAGCACGATCAGGAGCAGGTGGGCGTGGATCGTCTCCTCAAGCGTCGAGCGGAACGACGCGACGAGGTGGTGCGGGAGATTCCGGATGAACCCGACCGTGTCGGAGAGCATCGCGCTGTTGCCGCCGCCGAGGTTCCATTGCTCGATGCGCGTGCCAAGCGTCGCGAAGGGCTTGTCCGCGGCGTACGCGCCGCCGGCGGTGAGGGCGTTGAAGAGCGTGCTCTTTCCCGCGTTCGTGTAGCCCACGATGCCGATCGTGAAGTGCTCGAGACGGCGCGCGGCCACTTCGCGCTCGCGGCGCTCGAGCACCTGCTCGAGCTCGCGCTTGAGCTGCGAGATGCGCCGCTGGACGAGGCGCCGGTCGGTCTCGAGCTGCGTCTCGCCCGGACCGCGCGTGCCGACCCCGACCGGCGCGCCGCCCGTGACCTGGCCAAGGTGCGACCACATGGCCCGCAGCCGCGGCGCGGTGTACTCGAGCTGGGCGATCTCGACCTGGAGCTTCGCCTGGTGGGTCGTCGCGCGGTTGGCGAAGATGTCGAGGATCAGCTCGCTGCGGTCGATCACCTTGCACGAGAGCGCCTTCTCGAGCTCGCGGATCTGGTTCGGCGAGAGATCGTTGTCGAAGAGGACGAGCTTGGCGCGCAGCTCCTTCACCATCGCCGCAAGCTCGTCGACCTTTCCCTTGCCGATGTACGTCTTCGGTCTCGGCGCCCGGCGCGACTGCGTCACCAGTCCGACCACCTCGGCGCCGGCGGTCTCGGCAAGCGCAAGCAACTCACGGAAGGGCTCCGCGTCGTCGCGCCAGGGCGCGCCGGTCCCCTCGGACGAGGCCTGGTCGAGCTCCGTCGGGTCGGGCGGGTCGCCGGGAAGCGAAACGTGGACCAGGATCGCCCGTTCGCTCGCGGCGCGAAGATCTTCGCGGGCGGTCGTTGACATTGCTCGGCGAATCCTAGACCGTGCCGGCGATGGCTCCGGATCCGGAACAGCGCCCGATCACCGAGTCCGCGCGGCGGCGCCTGCCCATGGCGCTGCTGGTGGTCCTGTGGGCGGCGCTGATCGGCACGCTGGCGCTCGACGCGGTGCGCCGCGGGCGCGAACGAGCGTGGATCGATCCGGTCCTCGCGGCGCGGGCGATGATCGAGCGCGATCACGTCGATCCGCCTCCGGACGAGCGCATGCGCGACGCGCTCCTGGCCGCGACCGCCGCATCGACCGGCGATCCGTTCACGACGTGGGTGCCCGCCCGCGCCGAGGATCGCTTCAACAAGGACCTCCATGGAACCTATGTGGGCATCGGCGCCGAGGTCGACACGCTCGATCGCCACCTGCTCATCGTGACCCCGCTGGAGGACTCGCCGGCGCTGGAGGCCGGACTGATGGCGGGCGATCTTGTGCTGGCCATCGACGGCGCATCGACCCTCGATCGCGATCCCATCGAGTGCGGGACGATGCTCATGGGCGCCGAAGGCACGCCGGTGACGCTGCGCGTGCGCCATCCCGACGGAAGCGAGCGAGACATCGTCGTGACGCGCCGGCGGATCGTGACGCAGAGCGTCAAGGGCGCGCATCGCGAGGGCGATCGCTGGGTCTTCCGGCTGCCGCCCGCCGGGGACCGAGGCAATGACCCAACCAGTGCGCCACCCGGGGCGCCATCTGTTACGTCGCCCGGCGCCGCGCCCTCGCCAGGCGACATCGGCTACGTCCGCATCACGCAGTTCACCGAGCGCACCCTCGGCGAGCTGACGGCGGCGCTCGGCGAGCTGGCGGCGCAAGGCCCGGACGAGGCGCCGATCGACGGGCTCGTCGTCGACCTGCGCTTCAACGGCGGAGGATCGCTCGGCTCGGCGATCGGCGTCGCCGACCTCTTCATCGATCGTGGCGTCATTGTCGGGGTGCGTCCTCGCCGCGGAGCCGTCGAGATCGTCGAGGCCACCGCCGACAACGACGTGCTGGGCGGCGTGCCGATGGTCGTGCTCGTCAACGGCGCATCCGCGTCCGCCAGCGAGGTGGTCGCCGGCGCGCTCCAGGACCATCGCCGCGCGCAGATCCTCGGCGAGCGCAGCTTCGGGAAGGGCTCGGTGCAGGAAGTGCGCCGGCTCCCCGGCGATGCGGGGCTGCTGAAGCTGACGGTCGCCCGCTACGAGCTGCCCAGCGGGCGCTCCATCGATCGCGGCGTGCATCCGGACGACTGGGGCATCGTTCCCGATCCGGGGCTCGACGTGCCCATGACCACCGAGCAGTACCGCGACATGTTCGCGAACCGCCGCAGGTTCGACTCCATCGGCGCGCATCCCGTCGACGGCGACCGCCGCGCCTCCTGGGGCGATCCGCGATGGATCCGCGAGGTCGTCGGCGACGAGCAGCTCGCGCGGGCCATCGAGCTGTTGCGCGGCGCGCCGGTTGTCACTGAGCCGGGAACATTCAGCGCCCCGACGCCTCGTTGAGCGTGCGTCGCTCCATCTCCGTCAACGACGCCATCCCGTGGGCGGAGATCTTGTCGAGGATCCGATCCACCTCCGCGGCGCGGCTGCTGCCCGCGTCCGGACGTCCCGGCGACCGCGATGCCGCGGATCCCGTCGGTCGCGGCTGGTCGGCGCCGCCCTTCGCGCGGGCGCGCCGCGCACGGTTGCGGCGCGAGGTCGGGTCGATTCGTCCCGCGAAGTCGAAGAAGCCGTGGAGATGGTGCTGGCGTCGGATGAAGTACGCCCCCGCGATCGCCCCCCCGAGGTGCGCCGCCTCGCCGCCGGCGTTGGGCGACGAGATCGCCAGCGAGAGCAGCGAGAGCGCGACGAGTCCGTAGGCGAGTCGATCGAGGCGCATCGGGATCAGGTAGAAGAGCAGCACCTCCTCGTCGGGCACGAGATACGCACCCGCCATGATCACGCCGAAGACGCCGGCCGAGGCGCCGATGAGCGGCGTCTGGAGATCGTGGAAGAGCAGGAACGGAACGCGGAATGAATTGCCCCAGATGATCGTCCCGACGATGCCGAGGACGTTCAGCAGCATGAACATGAGCGCGCCGAAGATGCCGCAGAGCAGGTAGAACGCCAGGTAGCGCTTGCCCCCCAGCCGCTCCTCGACGATGCCGCCGAAGAAATAGAGCCCGAGCATGTTGAACAGCAGGTGCATCGGCGTGCTGTGATCGTGCAGGAACTGGAAGCCGATGAGCCGCCAGAACTTGTATTCGAAGATGAGGCTCGCCGTCGTGAAGGCGAGCATGCCCTGGATGGGCGGCACCTCGCGCATGTCGATGACGCCGACCTGCCTGCCGCTGTCCGCGTCGAAGACCGGCCGGCGGGTCACGATGCGCTTGACGATGGCCCCGGTCCTCTGGTCCTTTACGTCGACCTGCGTCTCGACGTTGGGTCCCACGACGAGGCGGCTCGCATCGACGTGCTCGTTGCCCGGAAAGAGCACGTACGGCTGCGGCACCTTCACCCTGGGCAGGAAGCCGTCGATGACGAAGATGCCGACACAGATGGCGATGAGCCACGTGTTCACCGAGAAGCCGCGCGCCCGCGAGCGCCAAGGGGCGGCGGACGACGTGCGCAGGTAGTGTCGGTCTTCGATTCCCATGTCGGTTGCCTGTCGGTTCTCCCGTCGCCCCGTTCCTGGCTACGTTCCGCCGATCTCCCCGCCGCCGCGTTCGCGTCGCCGGTGCTCGGTGGCGTCGCGAAGCAGTCGGCGCTCGCGGGCGCTCAGCGAGTCGATGCCGCTCTCCGCGATCTTCTGGAGGATTCGATCGAGCTGCTCGGCCGCCTCGCGCCGCCGCGCCTCGTCCCGGGCGCGGCGCGTCTCGTCCGGGTCGGGCGCCGGCTGGAGCTCGCCCTCGGGACCCGGCTCGAATCCAAGGACCTGCTGCGTGTACTCCAGCCGCTTCATCGTCTGCCAGCAGACGATGCCGCCGAAGACCGCGACCGCGAGCAGGATCGTCTCGTTGCGCACGAAGCCGAAGACGGCCAGGGCGATCGCCCCGAGATAGCCGATGCGCACGCTGATGCGCGTCGCCGGGGCGTAGCCCAGCGGCGGCCACAGCAGCGACTGGAGGATGCGCCCTCCGTCGAAGGGATGGATCGGCAGCAGGTTGAAGACCAGCAGCACGACGTTGGTCCAGACGAGCATGAAGAGGGCCGTCAGTCCCCACGACGACTCGACGACGGCAAGGCCGCCGTGCGCGGTGTACAGCGACAGCGGCGACGGAAACGCCACGCCCGCCCAGCGATTGGCCAGCACGCCGAGCGTCGGTCCGGCGACGGCGATGATCGCAAGGTTGGCAAGCGGTCCTCCGGCGTGGGTGGCCAGATGCGCCAGCCAGTTCGGCGCGGGACGGCACGTGGCGAGTCCGCCGAGCGGCCAGAGGAGCACCTCGTCGGCCTCGCCCGCCGCGGCGCGGCAGGCGAAGACATGACCGAACTCGTGCACGAGCACGCTCCAGAAGAGGCAGACGAGCAGGAGCAGCGTCGGGCGCATGCCCAGCGCGATCGCGCCATCGGCGGTCGGCGCGGCGAAGATCGCGCGGAGGAGCTCGATGGCGACGAAGACGATGAAGAAGAGGTGCACGCGGATCGTGACGCCGGCGAGGCGCGCGAGCGGCAGCGACCAGGACATCGGGTCGTCGAAGCGCGGCCGGACGCCGCGCCAGTCGCCGCCCGCGCCGTCGCGTCCGCCCCCGCCGCCGAACGTGCCTCCGCGATCGGCATCGGCGCCGCGGTCGTTCCAGCTCACGGAACCCTCCGGCGCAGCCAGAGCAGCAGGCCCGCGATGGTCTTGCCGTCACGGATGGCTCCTCGATCGACCATCTCGAGCGTCTCCGCCACGGTCCTGATCTCCACCACGATCCGTTCGTCGTCCTGGAGCCGGCGGGGCACGGGCCGGAGCCCGCGCGCCTCGTAGACGCGCATGAGCTCGTCGGCGAATCCCGGCGAGGTGTAGAACTCGCCGATCTTCTCGATCGATCCCGCGGTGAATCCCGTCTCCTCCTCGAGCTCGCGCCGCGCCGCGTCGGCGGGATCCTCGCCCGGCTCGAGCTTCCCGGCGCAGAGCTCGCACAGCCACGCGTCGACGGCGATCCGATGGTTGCGGATGAGCACCAGCCGTCCGTCGTCGAGCACGGCGACGACCGCGACCGCGCCGGGATGGCGGACGATGTCGCGCACGATCGGCTCATGCCCCGCGCCGCCGGGGCGCGCGAGTTCGTATCGCTCGACGGAGAAGATCGGCCCGGCATGCACGATGCGCGGCGCAGCCAGCGGCTTCATCGTCGCGATGATAGGATCGCGCTGCCCGCACCGCCGCCACACCGCATCGCCGCGCATGCCCGATTCTCCCGACGCCCACCTGGACGGCACGCGCCATCAGACGAACCCGGACCCTTCGCCGATCGTGCGGCTGGTCGACGTGCACAAGGCGTTCGGTCGACAGCAGGTCCTGCGCGGCGTCTCGCTCGTCTTCCCGCGCGGCAAGGCGACGGTCGTCCTCGGACCGAGCGGCTGCGGCAAGAGCGTGATGCTCAAGCACATCGTCGGCCTGCTGCGCCCCGACCGCGGCGAGGTGTGGTTCGAGGATCAGCGCGTCGACCGCCTCGGCGAAGCGGCGCTCGGACCGGTCCGGCGCCAGATCGGCTTCCTCTTCCAGCAGTCGGCGCTCTTCGACTCGATGTCCGTCGGCGACAACGTCGCCTTTCCGCTGGTCGAGCACACCGAGCTGCACCGGCGGGCGCGCGAGGAGCGCGTGCACGCGGTGCTCAACATGGTGGGGCTCGCCGACATCGCCGCGAAGATGCCCGCGGACCTCTCCGGCGGGCAGCGCAAGCGCGTGGCGCTGGCCCGTGCCATCGTGCTGGAGCCCCGACTGATCCTCTACGACGAGCCCACCACCGGCCTCGATCCCATCCGCGCCGACGTGATCAACGAGCTCATCGTGCGCCTCCAGAACAAGCTCAGCATGACGAGCATCGTGGTCACGCACGACCTGGCGAGCGCCTTCAAGGTCGCCGACGCGATGGTGATGCTCCACGAGGGGCGCATCGCGCTCGAGGGGCCGCCGCAGCGCTTCCGCGAGAGCGCCGATCCGATCGTGCAGCGGTTCCTGCGCGGCGAGGCGAGCGAGGAGGAGCTCGCCGCGCTGACCGGGCGGTAGCGCACGGTCAGCGCCGCCCCGACGACGCGCGCGGCATCGCGCGCCGACCGCGTCGACTACGCTACGCCCGCATGCGCGACGGATTCCGCAACCTCTTCACCGGCATGGTCGGCATCGTGGCGCTGCTCGGCTTCGCGGCGCTTGATGATGCTCTTCGGTGAGTTCGATCTCTTCCGGAACCGAGGCTGGCTGGTCACGGTCGCGCTCAACGATGCCGCCGGGCTTCGCAGCGGCAGCACCGTCACGCTCAACGGCGTTCCCATCGGACGCGTCGACGCGGTCCAGACGGCGGACGACATCGTGCATCCGGTGCGGATCCTCGCCTCGATCACGGCGGAGAACCGCCTGCCGAAGCCGGTCGTGCCGATGATCCAGTCGTCGCTCATCGGCGGCGGCGGCACGCTGCGGTTCCAGACAAGCCCGGGACTCACGCGGCTCGACGAGTTCTATCCGCAGGACGGCTCGGCGCTCATCACCGGCGAGGCGAAGGCGCTGCCGGAACAGGTTGCCGACATGATCGGCGCCCAGATCGGGCCGCTCGCCGAGAGCCTCAAGTCCTTCGGTCGTCTCGCCGAGACCTACGACCGGCTCGGCCGCGACCTCGACGACCTCGTGAAGCCGGTGAGCGACGCGGAGCTGGCCGACGGCACGGTCGCCAACCTGCGCGTGACCGTCGCGAAGTTCAACGCCACGCTCGCCGACGCGCAGCAGGCGCTCGCCGGCGCGAGGAAGTGGCTCGGCGACGATGCGCTTCGCGGCGACGTGACGGCGACGGTGGCCGAGGCCCGTGGACTGATGACCGATGCGCGCGGCGCCGTGGCGAAGTACGGCGACCTCGCCGACTCGCTCCAGCGCGACGCCAACGATGTCGTCCAGCGCGTCGGACCGATCGCCGAGCAGATCTCGCAGACCCTCGCCGAGATGCGGCGCATCGCTGCGCTCGCCACCACCGGCGACGGAAGCGTCGCCCAACTGCTCAACCGACCCGACCTCTATCGCTCCCTGCTCGATTCCTCGCACCGCCTCGAGCGAGCGCTCGAGGAGACCGAACTGCTGATGAAGAAGATCAAGCAGGAGGGGTTGAAGCTGGACCTGAAGTAGGGCGCCGGCGTCGGGAATCAGGAACCGTCCGCTGCGCGGCCGCGGACTTGCGGGCCATGGGGCGCACGCCGCACGCGCACGTGGGACATCGACACAGGCTCCGACACAGGCGTCAACACAGGAGTCGACATCGTGCTCCACCCCCCATGGTCGGACAGCGTCCCCGACTCCTGATTCCGAGTAACCAATAACCAGTAACCAATAACCAGTTCTTGGTTACTGGTTACTGGTTCCCCCCCCTCACTTCGTATCCACCACCACCTCGACCCGCCGGCTCTGCGCCTTCGTCGGTCGCGGGTCGTTCGGTCCCCAGCTCGCCACGTTGATCTTGTCGCCGGGAACGCCCTTGGAGATCAGGTATTCGCGCACCGCGTACGCGCGGGCATAGCCGAGTTCGAAGTTGTTCTTGAAGCCGCTCTTCTTGATCGGATCGGTGTCGGTGTGTCCCTCGACCGCGATGCGTCGTCCGCCGTACTTGCTGTTCAACACCGAGGCGATCTTGTCCAGCGACTTCTTCGCGCCGGCCTTGAGCGTCGCCTTGCCCGAGTCGAAGAGCACGTCGCCTTCCATCGCGACCGTGACCGTGCCGCCCTTGACCGTCACGTCGGCGCCGTCGATGTTCTCGAACCCCGTGTTGCCCGAGGCGCCACCCCCCGTCGTCGGCGTGGACGCGCCAGCGGCGGGTGGCGACTGCGACTGCGACTGCCGCTCGAGCTCCGCCACGCGCAACGCAAGGTTGCGGCGCTCGTTCTCCGAGGTCTCGAGCGCCTTGTTGCGCTCATCGAGCTGGGCGCGCAGGTCGGTGTTCTCGGTGGTGAGCAGCGACTGCTCGTTCTTGGCCTTGTTGTCGCAGGCGGCGAGGAGCGCGACGCCGAGGCAGAAGGGAATCAACGCGAGGCGGGCGGAGGGCATGGAGAATCTCGTGAAACGGGGTGACGGAGGCGGGCGAACCGGCCACGCGCGAGGCGCAGGCATCGGCGGGGACCATCGCGAAACAAGATCGGGCATTTCACTGCCAGTCCGTTGGATTGTCCAGTCGGATCGGCGCCGGCATCAGAGCGAAGCGAGCCAGAGCCCCCAGAGCCGATCGAGGGCCGGGCGGAAGGCGATCACCCCCACCGCGGCCAGTGCCAGGTGGGGACCAAAGGGAATGCTGCTGCGCTGGACGGCGCCGCGCCCGCCGACGACCGTCGCCGCGATCGCCCAGGCGAGGCCGAAGAACGCCGCGGCGAAGAAGGCCCAGAGCGGATCGGTCCAGCCCAGCACCGCGCCCACGGCGCCGAAGAGATGAACGTCGCCCAGCCCCATCGCTTCGCGCCCGAAGCCAAGGGTGGCGACGATCCGGACCGCCCACACCATCCCGCCCGCGACGAGATAGCCCGCGACGCTCGCACCCAGGGCCGCGACGACGCCCGGCGCGTTGATCGCACCGATCGTCCCGGCCGCGGCGGCGCGGACGACTCCCCCGTGCGCCGCGCCGATCCAGGATGCCTCGTTCGCTACCTGTTCGCCGCCACCGGTCGCCAGCCAGCGTACAAGCAGGAATCCGACCGCCGCGCCGCCCAGTGCCGGAAGGAGGAAGACGACCTCGCGCAGCACCTCGCGCCGGGCATGGGGATAGTCGGCGAGGGCCGCCTCCTCGACATCGGAGCTCGCGTGCCGCAACAGCACCATCGGCGCCGCCAGGACGATCAGCGCCGCCGCCGCCACGACCGCCGCCGCCACGCGAGCGCCGTTGAGCGAGAGTCCGACGGCGGTGCTCGCCAGCACCACCGCGAGGAACCAGAGCTCGATCCGTGGACCGTCGGAGGCCGGGGCGACCGGCGCCGCGGTGCGCTCCGACGTCGCCGGCGGAAGGAAGTCGTCGTAGTCGGCGAAGCTTGGCCTGAGCGCGCCGCGCCACAGCGCCGCCGTGCTCGCCAGGACGCCGAGTCCGGCGCCAAGGGCGGCGCCGATCCACGGCGCCGAGAGGAGCGGGATCGGCCACCGCTCGATCGACTGCGCCGGCGCCGGCAGAAGCGTCTGCAACGGCCATAACAGGAACGCCGCGATCGCCACGGTGTTGGGAACCGCGGTCGGCAGGTGGAAGCTGCGCACGTCGATCTTCGCCATCGCCACGAGCGCCGCGAGCAGGATCGCGTGAAGGAGGAACGCCGGAAGCGATCGGAGCACGCCGTTTCGGAACCACCACGGGCCGCCGACATCGCCCCACCACGGCATCGTCGGTGGCGCCGCGAAGTACGCGAGATAGAGCCAGAGCAGCAGGAGCCCCATGAGCAGCTCGATGACCAGGTACTGCGGGCTGATGCGCACTCCGCAGGCGCGACATCGACCGCGCAGCGCGATCCAGCCGACGATCGGCAGGTTCTCGTGCCACTTCAGCCGCACGCCGCAGGTCGGACAGCGGCTCGGCGGCGAGACGACGCTGATCCCTTCCGGCAGCCGGTAGATCACGACGTTGGCGAAGCTGCCCAGGCAGGCGCCGAAGGCGAAGACGAAGAGTCCGATGACCGCGTGGGGCGTGACTTCGTAGACCCAGCCCGGAAGTCGGTCCGCAAGCGCGAGCGGCACCAGCACCGGCAGCCGGACCGGCATCGTCGCAAGCCAGTTCATCTTGTTCCGCCGCGCGTCGCCTCGGGGGCATCCGAGGCGCGCTGGCCCTCGGCGCCGCCCACGCCCGAGTCGTCCGCGACGAGCTCCTTGACCTGCTGTTCGGCGACATCGAGGATCGCGCGGCAGCGCTTCACCAGCGCATCGCCGCGCCGAAACTGCCGCAGGCTCTCCTCGAGTCCCACCTCGCCCTGCTCGATGCGATCGATGATCGATTCCAGCTCGCCCATCGCCGCCTCGAACGAGACGCCTTCGACGGGCGGCAGCGCGGACTCCCCTTCCTTGGACTTCCGTTGGGCCATGACGAACCCAGCGTATCACGGCGACCCGTCACGGGGCGTGTGGCGGGATGGGCCGCGCGTCGCCTGCGCCGAAGAGCCCTTCATCGCCGGCGGCCGGCGCCGAACGGGCCGCTCGCCGGGCCGTGCTCCTCCCCACCGTCGACTCGAAGGCGCCATCCACGACCCGGGTCACGACTGTCGTCCCCGCGACCGCCTCGCGCACGCTCCGCACCAGCGCGCCGTCGAGCCGCTCCGTGATGGTGTAGCCGCGCGCCAGCACGCGCTGCGGATCGACCGCCCGGCTGGCGCTCCAGCCCCGCCACGCGCGCCGAGCCGAGCGCCAGGCGAGCCGCGATCGCGCTTCGCAGGCGGGAACGGACCAGCGCCACCTCGCCTCGCGCATGCGCCGCCGCGGTGGAGGGGCGGATGCGGTCGAGCGCCGCGGCGGCGCGGTCGAGATCGCGCCGCCAGGTCGCGATCAGCTCGCGCGTCGCGGCGACGAGCGTGCGCCGCAGGAGCTCCGTGCGCTGCGCATGCCGACCGAGCACGACCTGCGGGCCGCGAAGCAGCTCGTGGCGCGCCGCAAGCTCGAGGCGCTGCCGGGCGCGTCCCAGCAGCCGCTCCTCGACGAGGCGCAGCCGCTCGGCCTGATGATCGACCTGGCGGCGCAGCTCCGAACCGTCGGGCACGAGCCGCATCGCCGCCTGCGTTGGCGTCGCGGCGCGGACGTCCGCGACGAGCTCGATCACGGTGGTGTCCGACTCGTGCCCGATCGCCGCCACCACCGGGACCCCGCAGGCGAAGACGGCGTCGGCGACGACGCGCTCGTTGAAGGTCCACAGGTCCTCCATCGATCCGCCGCCGCGCGTGACGAGGATCGCGTCGATCCCGAGGCGCCGGCGATGACGATCGACGAAGGCGATCGCCCGCGCGACCTGCTCGGCAGCGCCGTCGCCCTGCACGCGCACGTCGACGAGGAGAAGCTCGACCGCCTTGCAGCGCCGGCGCGCCGTGTCGAGCACGTCCTGGAGCGCCGCGCCGCTGCGCGAGGTGATCACCGCGATCCGCCGCGGAAGAAGCGGAAGCGACTTCTTGCGCTCCTCGTCGAAGTACCCCAGCGCCCGCAGCTCGTCGCACATCGCCCGGAAGCGCGCCGCGAGCCGACCGGCGCCCACCTGCTCGAGCCGCGTCACATAGAACTGGGTCCGCCCCTGCGGCGCGTAGTGGCTCACGTGGCCGACGGCGACCACCTCCTCGCCGTCGCGCGGCACGAACCCGAACTTCGCCGCGGCGCTCTGCCACGCCACGCAGGAGAGCACCGCGCCCGCGTCCTTGAGCGAGAAGTACCAGTGGTTGCGCTGGCTCAGGCCGCCGACCTCGCCGACGACGCGCAGCGGTGAAGGCACGCCATCCTCGAGCACGCGCCTGATGAGGTCGCACGCGGCGCTCACGGAGAGCGCCGACGCCGACCCGGCCGCGGGCCCCACCGGGGCGGCGCCGGCGGCGCGGTTGAGGTCGAACGGGAGGCGCGACATCGGGCCCATCGTACATCGCGCAGCGCGGGCGCCGGTCAGTCCGCCGCCCCCGTCCCCAGCGTGTAGTTCGGCGCCTCCTTGGTGATCGCGATGTCGTGCGGATGGCTCTCGACCAACCCCGCGCTGCTCACGCGCACGAAGCGCGTCCTCGAGCGGAACTCCTCGACCGTGCGACATCCGCAGTAGCCCATCGCGGCGCGCACGCCGCCGACCATCTGGTAGACGAACTCGCCCAAGGCCCCGCGGTAGGGAACGCGCCCCTCGACCCCTTCGGGAACGAACTTGCGCGAGTCGACGACGCCCGCCTGGCCGTACCGGTCGGCGCTGCCCGCGCCCATCGCGCCCTGGCTGCCCATGCCGCGATACGTCTTGAAGCGCCGACCGCGA
The DNA here is from genome assembly GCA_046350555.1 of Phycisphaerales bacterium. GTDB lineage: Bacteria > Planctomycetota > Phycisphaerae > Phycisphaerales > SM1A02 > JAXMAF01. The sequence continues at coordinate 201,654 of JAXMAF010000008.1, read as the reverse complement.
TGGAGGACGAGTTCGCCCGGACTCTCGTCCAGCCCCGCGAAGAGGCCGCCCAGCATCACGCTGCTGGCGCCGGCGGCGATCGCCTTGGCGATGTCGCCGCTCTGGCGGATGCCGCCGTCGGCGATCACCGGAACGCCCGCCGCGTCGGCGGCGCGGCATGCCTCCATCACCGCGGTGATCTGCGGGACGCCGACGCCGGTCACGACGCGCGTGGTGCAGATCGAACCGGGCCCGATTCCCACCTTGACCGCGTCGGCGCCGGCGTCGACGAGCGCCTTCGCGCCGTCGGCGGTCGCCACGTTGCCCGCGATCACATCGATGTCGAAGCGCTGCTTGATCGCCCGGACGGTGTTCACCACGTTCGCGCTGTGGCCGTGCGCCGTGTCCACGACGATCACGTCGACGTCGGCGGCGATGAGCTTCTCGACTCGATCCATCTGGTTCACGCCCACCGCCGCGCCGACGCGCAGCCGTCCGCGACCGTCGCGCGCCGCGTGGGGGTGGCGCCGGAAGTTGTCGATGTCGCGCATCGTGATCATGCCGGCGAGGCGGCCGCCGCCATCGACGGGACCGGACGCGACGCCGGCCGCGGAGCGAGCGCTGGCGCCCGCCGCCGCGTTGGCCGGATGCACCAGCAGCAGCTTCTCGACCTTCGCGCGGTTGAGCAGCGCCTCCGCCTCCTCGACGGTCGTCGATGCCGGCGCGGTCACGAGGTTGGCCTTGGTCATCACGTCGGAGACGCGCCGCGGCCCGTCGGCCCCGCCACCGGAGCGGACGAACTTCATGTCGCGCCGCGTGAGGATCCCCACCAGCACGCCGTGCGGCGTGCCGTCGGCGGTCACCGGGAAGCCGGAGACGTGCTGCTCCGCCATGAGGGCCGAGGCGCGCTCGACGGTGTCGTCGGGCCCGAGCGTGACCGGATCGGTGATGACTCCGTTCTCGGAGCGCTTCACCTTCGCCACCTCGCGGGCCTGGGCCGCGGGCGAGAGGTTCTTGTGGATGATCCCGATGCCTCCCTCCTGCGCGAGGGCGCGGGCGAGCGCCGCCTCGGTGACGGTGTCCATCGGCGCGGAGAGGAGCGGGATGTTGAGCCGGATGCGGCCGGTCAGCCGCGTCGAGGTGTCCGCCTGGTCGGGCGTCACGTCGCTGGACGCGGGAAGGAGCAGGACGTCGTCGAAGGTGATCCCGTCGAGAAGGATTCGGGCTTCCATCGGGGGAGGATCCGGCCGTCGGCCGACCGTGTCAAGCGCGACATCCTCCGCCATGCGCCGCGACGCGGCGCGCAGGCCACGAGCGAAGCGAGCGAGCGCCTGCTAAAGTTCAAGTTCTGTCCTCCAACGGAGCCCCTCCCGTGCTTGAGCAGCTGATGGCCGACCCCGTCCACCACGACAAGGGCACGTCGCCCGGCGACGGGATGCGCATGTGGAACAAGTACCTCGACGCCACGATCAAGAACGGCGCGAGTGACCTGATCATCAAGGTCGACCTGCCGCCGCGGCTGCGCGTGCGCGGCTCGCTGCGCGATCTCAAGACCGAGCTCTGCTCCGAGAACCTGATGTTCCAGATCGCCAAGGACGTGCTGGACGAGTCGCAGTACGCGCACTTCCGCAAGAAGGGATCGATCGACTTCGCCTACGACTTCGACGACAGCAACCGCTTCCGCGTGAACCTCTTCATGGCCCGCGGCAAGCCGTCGGTGGCGGCTCGGCTCATCACCTCCAACATCAAGCGGTTCGAGGAGCTCTACCTGCCGCCGAAGCTCGGCGACGTGGCATTGGCCGCCCAGGGGCTGATCCTCTTCTCGGGCGTGACCGGCTCGGGCAAGAGCACGTCGATCGCCGCGATGCTCCAGTACATCAACGAGCGCAAGCGCGTCCACATCGTGACGATCGAGGATCCGATCGAGTACATCTTCAAGGACGACAAGGCGACGATCAACCAGCGCGAGGTCGGCATCGACTGCGTGAGCTTCAACGACGCCCTGCGCGCCCTCGTCCGCGAGAATCCCGACGTCGTGCTCGTCGGCGAGATGCGCGACTACGAGACCTTCGAGGCCGCGATCCGCGCCGCCGAGACGGGCCACCTCGTCTTCGGGACGATCCACGCCTCCAGCGCGTGGCAGACCTTCGGACGCATCTACGACCTCTTCCCCGAGGGCGAGCGCGACCAGATCCGCAAGCTGCTCGCGTACAACCTTCGAGCGGTCGTCTACCAGAAGCTCCTGCCGACGCTGCACGAGAACATCGCCCGCATTCCGGCGCTCGAGATCCTCCTCAACACGCCCGGCGTCCAGAAGTACGTCCTCGAGGCCCGCGAGGGCGAGCTCCTGGAGATCATCCGCAACAGCCACGAAGAGGGCATGATCGACTTCACCAGCTCGCTCGTGAAACTGGTCGAGGAGGAATACATTCACTTCAGCGTGGCGATCCAGGCGACGCCGAAGCCCGAGGAGCTCAAGATGCGGCTCAAGGGCATCTCCTGATCGACGGGACCCGCGCCACCGCCGCGTCCACCGCACGGCTCGCACCTTCCCCATCCACATGCACCAGACGCTCCCCCACCTGCTGCTCGCGGCCGAGGCAGAGACGCTCGTCGACCCGCTCAAGCCGATCCTGCTCGCGGTGATCTTCATCCCCTGGGGTTGGATCATCTCCAGCGTCATCGAGCCCGACGCCCGCTACTACAACCTGCCGTACCACCGCTGGAACGGAATCTGCCTCGCCGGCGGCGCGCTGGCCATCCTCGCGGCGCTCTTCATTCCGATCTTCTGGGTGGGCTGGCCGGTGGCGATCATCCTGCTCGCGGCGCCGATCCTGGCCTACTGGAAGATCCGCAACGCGGCGGTTCCGGCCGAGAAGCGCTTCTACCTGACGGGCGAGGGCTTCACCAAGCGACTCGCGGCGCGCAAGGCCGCGACCGCGTCGCGCGACGCGAAGGTCACCTTCATCGATCCGGCGAAGAAGCCGTTGCCGGTGCCGACGCGCGAGGAGCCGCTCTTCGAGATCCACCTGCTCGCCGAGCAGATGCTCGAGCCGGCCGTCGCGGCCCGCGCGAACCGTCTCGAGCTGGCCCCGGCCGGCGCCGCGGGCGGTGGCGGCTACCTCGTCAGCCAGATCGTGGATGGCGTGCGCTACAAGCGCGAGGTCGTCCCAGCCGATCGGGCCAACGCGGTCATCGACTACCTCAAGGGCGCCGCCAAGCTCGACGTGAACGACAAGCGGCGGCGGCAGACGGGGCAGTTCAGGATGCACAGCGGCCTCGGCGACACCATGCTCGACCTCGCCGTCGCCGGCGGCGCCGCGGGCCAGACGATGCGCGTCGACTTCGATCGTTCGAAGCGCGTGCAGAAGGCGTTCGACTCGCTCGGCCTGCTTCCGTCGCAGCAGGAGGTCCTCGCGGCGCTCGCGGTGCCCGCGAACCGGCACGGCGTGATCCTCGTCGGCGCGCCGCCGGGTCACGGTCTCACGACGACCCTCTATGCCCTGATCGGTCGCCACGACGCCTTCACCAGCAACATCAAGACGCTCGAGCGCCAGATCGAACTGCGGCTCGACGGCGTCGATCACACCCAGTTCGACGCGAGCAACACCGCGTCGGACTATCCGACCAACCTCCAGTCGATCCTCCGCCGCGATCCCGACATCGTGCTGATCGCCGACCTCAAGGATCCCAGCACCGGCAAGGTGGCCGCCAGTCCGGGAATTAGCGGCCCGCTGATGTACGTTCCGCAGGCGCTCGATTCGCCGGCGGCGCAGTGGGCGGAATGGTCCAAGGCGGTCGGCGACCTGAAGAAGGCCGCGTCGCCGCTCGTGGCGATCATGAACCAGCGGCTGCTGCGGGTGGTATGTCCTCAGTGCCGCCAGCCGTTCCAACCCTCTCCCGAGCAGGCCAAGAAGCTCGGCCTTCCGGCCAACAAGCAGCACACGCTCTTCAAGGCCGGAGGCAAGGTGCAGGTCAAGAACCGCATCGAGGACTGCCCGATCTGCAACGGCGTCGGCTACTTCGGACAGATCGCCGCCTTCGAGGTCATGCCGGTGGACGAGGAGGCCCGCAAGCTGCTCGCGGCGAACGACTTCCGCGGCGCCTATGCGGTCGCTCGGCGCAACCGCATGCTCTACCTCCAGGAGGCCGCGCTCGCCAAGGTGCGCGAGGGCCAGACGACCATCGAGGAACTCGCGCGGGTCCTCAACGCCGCGAAGGCCGAGCCCGCCCCGGCCGCAGCCACCGCGTGACACCGCCTCACCACCTCGCACGAACGTTCGCGAAGACGCCATGACCATCATCCTCAACCTCATCCTCGTCGGCATCGCGGGACTCATCGCGTACTGGTGGGCCAACCAGGGGTTCTTCAGCGCGCTGCTGCACTTCATCTGCGTGGTCGTCGCGGGGGCGATCGCCCTGTCGGTCTGGGAGTTCGTGACCGTCAGCTTCCTCCTGACCGGCGGATGGTTCGACGAGTACGCGTGGGGCGTCTCGCTGCTAGGCACGTTCGCGGTCTCGCTCTTCGTGCTCCGGCTCATCTTCGACAAGACGGTGCCCGACAACGTGAACGTCCCGACGTGGGTGAACTACACCTTCGGCTCGGTCTTCGGCGCGGGCGCCGCGATCCTGACGGTCGGAATCTGCATGATCGGCGCCGGCTTCATGCAGAGCAGCGTCGACCTCGTCGGCTTCCGCGGGATGGCCCGCGACAGCGCCACGCAGGGACAGCCGGGATCGACGGGACAGCTCTATCCGCCGATGCACGCGTGGACCTCGGCGTTCTACACGGCGCTGAGCGACGGGGCGCTCACCCCGACCTTCACGAACGCATCGCTCAAGCGAAGCTATCCGGCCCTCGCCGACGAGGCGCTCTCGCTGCACCGCGACAGCGCGTGGGACGGCGAAGGCAAGACCTCGCTCTCGCCCGGCGCGGCGACCGTCGACGAGGCGTTCTTCGCGCGCAACGCCGGGATCGGCAAGGGCGGGCGCGGCGCCTTCGGCGTCAAGGTCACCTTCGATCGCGCCGCGTTCGATCGCGGCGAGATGCTGGTGGTCAGCGCTTCGCAGGTTCGGCTCATCGCCCTCAAGAACGGCGAGGCGATCGCCATCCACCCGGTCCGCTGGGTCCAGATCACGGGCGGCAGTCCCGTCGAGCACAGCTTCGACGACGTCACGCACTACGCAACGAGCGTCCCCGGCCAGCAGCAGTCGTCGATCCTCTTCCTCTTCCCCGCCTCGGAACTGGCCGGCGCCACGCCGCAGTTCATCCAGATCAAGGGGCTCCGCTTCCGACTTCCCGCGACGCTGCCCGACCTCGACGAGATGGCGTTCCTCGCCAAGAAGCAGTCGCTCGGCGGCACCGCGATCAAGGTCGCGTACGACCCCAACGCCCCGGTGGCGCAGGACGGCGAGATCAACGTCGACAATGGCATCCAGCCGCTGAACATCAGCAAGAACCAGGTGACCTCGATGCAGGTCGTCGAGGACATGCTCGCCTCCGGGCGCGAGGAGTTCCTGCGCGACTCGCCGTTCAACCCCGGACGACAGCTCCGCGTGAAGGGGCTCCTCCAGGCCGAGGGCACCAAGGTCGTGAAGGTGGATGTCAGCCGCGGCGTCAGCTCGCTCGACATCTGGGACGACAAGTACGACTTCCGCAAGCGCGCCGGATCCAACGCGGCGCCGATGCTCGTCGACAGCGACGGCCGCACCTACACCGCCGAGGGCTATTTCTGGATCAAGCCCGACAAGATCGAGGTGAAGCTCGACCCGGTGAAGGGGCTCAAGACCGTCAGCGACGTTCCCAACCTGCCCAGCGCCGGAACGCACAAGCTCTTCCTGCTCTTCCAGGTGAGCGAGGGCGTGAAGCTCGTCGGCTTCCGGCTCGGCGACGTGACCGTCGCCAACTGCGACGTGAACGTCGGCAACGTCAGCGGCAAGAAGGGCGGATTCGGCAGCCTCGCGGCGCCCTGACGCACGGCGGGCGCCTCGCGAGGAGCGAGGCCGCCGGTACGATGCGCGAATGCGGCACTTTGCCACGCCACGTCGTCCGGCTCGTTCGACATCGAAGACCAGCGGTGCAGCGAGAATCGCCCGGCTCGGCTCGCTTCTCGCGACGCTCTGCGTCATCGCGTGCGCCGAGCCGACACCGCATGCGCCGGCGGCGCCCACAGGCGCGAGCTCGCCGGGCCAACCAGGCCAGCCAGGCGCGGGCGCCCAGAGCGGCGCCGAGACCAGCGCCGCGACGGCGCCTGGCGCCACGGGATGGCTTCCGAAGCCACCGGCCACGACCGACGCACCATCGGCGGCGACCGCGGGCGCTGCGCCGTCGCTGACCACGACGCGCGGCCTGCGCGTGATCACCTGGAACATCCATCATGGCGAGGGTCTCGACAAGCGGATCGACCTCGACCGGATCGCCGCCTGGCTCCGCTCGATGCAGCCGGACGTCGTCTTCCTCCAGGAGGTCGATCGACTCACGGCGCGGAGCGGCAACGTCGACCAGGCCACGGTGCTCGGACAGCAGCTTGGCATGTGGTCGGCCTTCGGCGCATTCATGCCCTTCGATGGTGGCGAGTATGGCATGGCGATCCTCTCGCGTTACGAGCTGGGCGAGGTGCGCAACATCGCCCTCCCGCCGGGAAGGCAGGAGCCGCGCACCTCGCTGGCCGCGACGATCCGCCCCTTCGACGGTCCCCGGATCCGGCTCTTCAACGTCCATCTCGACTGGCTCGAGAACGACACCGACCGCTACGCCCAGGCCCAGGCGCTCCTGCGCGAGATCAGCGCCGACGTGGCGGCGATGGGCAACACGCCGGCGATCATCGCCGGGGACTTCAACGACCGCCCCGGCTCGCGGACGATCGCCCTCGTGAAGGGACAGCTGGGCGAGGCGGCGAAGACGGGCACCCCACAGACGTATCCGAGCGACAACCCGTCGCAGGAGATCGACTTCGTCTTCGTCCTGCCGGCGAACCACCTCACGGCGCAGCCCGCCATCGCGCTCGATGCCAACGGCGCCTCGGATCACCGGCCCGTGCTCACGACGGTGCTGATGTGGTGACGGACTCCGATCAGGTCGCGAGCGCGGAACAGGTGGCTGTCCACTCGCGCGGCGGGCAGCGCGATGCGCAGGCCTGCGCGCGGTCATGCGGCGCGCGGCGATGAGCGAACCATCGTCGACACGCCGCGGTCCGGTGCGCGGATTCCTCCGGACCGGAACGAACCGGCGCGGCCGCAACCCCCGGCCCGGAACGTGGCTGATTCGTGCCGGCGCCAGCCGGTTCGATCCCTGGCTTGTCGTGGCGATCCTCTCGCTCGCCGTGGCGATCCTGCTGGCCGCACGGGTTCGCGCGGCGGCGCCGCGCGTCGTGTCGATTCCTCCCGAGGCGTTCGTCGACGCCGACGGTGTCGCGTGGGGCGTCTCGCTCGCGCCACTGCTCGATGGTCTCCGGCTTCCCTTCCCACTGGAGGTGGGGCCGACCGACGATCTTGCGCACGCCACCGTCTCGCCCCACCGCCTGCTCGAGGACGGCGCGCCGCTGTCGCCGGCCCACTCGCTGCACGCGGAGATCTTCGAGCGTGGCGCCGGTCGCCACTCGTTCTGGGTCGACTCCCTGCTGATGTCGACCTCCGACAACAGCGATCCCCGCGCCAACGGGCGGACGTACCAGATCGAGCTGGGAGTCCGCGCACGGCCGTGGGCGATCCTCCTCGGCGCCGGGCTCGCCCTCATGCCGGCGCTCTGGCTCCTGCGGCACGTGCGCGGCCGCGTGCTCGCACGACTCGCCGCTTGGTGCGCCTGCATCGGATCGTTCGCGCTCGTCGCGGCGATCCTCGCGCGACCGGCGTGGGCCCGATGCGTCGAGCATCTGCCGCCCGCGATCCTCTGCGTCGCCTTCCTCGGCGCAGCAAGCGCGGGGACGGCCGCCGTCCTGCTCCGCATCGCCGACCGATGGCGCGACCGGGCGTCCCCGAGGCCCGCCTCGCTCGCGACGCGCACGGCGGTGGCCGTGGCGCGCAGCGCGACGAGGACGCGGCGCGTGTTCTTCTGCGCGTGCGCGGGACGCTGGCGCCTCGGCCTCGCCACCGCGATGGCGCTGGCCGTCGCCTCGCTCCTGCGCTGGTGGGCCCCGCTTCCCCCGCCCGTCTCGCAATGGCCGGGGGTTCGCTACCTCGCGGTGGCCCAGGGACGCATCGTCGACAGCGACGCCCTCGAACACTGGGCCTCGAGCCAATGGCTGCGCTGGCAGGGCGAGCTGCCGCGCTTCGCCGCGCGTCGGCCGCTCTGCGCAACGCTGATGGCCGCGGAGAGCTCGCTTGGCGACGGACGGATGCAGGTCGTGCTGCTCCTCAACACGCTCCTCTGCGGCGCCGCGATCTGGTTCGTGGCCCGCGCCGCCGGGCGCAGCCTCGGCGTCTGGGCGGGGCTCGCGACCTACGCGGTGCTTCTCGGCTACGCGCAGCACTTCCTCGGCCTGCCGATGACGGAGTCGCTGGGGCTTTCGCTTGGCGCCCTCGGCACGGGACTCCTCCTGCGCGGCGTCGAGACGCGTCGGCCGCCGATCTGGTCGCTGGGCTGCTTCGCGCTCTCCCTCGGGCTCTTCGCCCGCGCCGGCGCCTTCTTCGTGCTTCCGGCGATCGTGCTCGCCCTGGCGTGGACCGCGCGACGATCCGGTCGTCGCGCCTGGATCGCGCCGGTCGCCGCCGCGGCGCTCGCCGCGTCATCGATGACGGCCGCGTTCGTCCTCAACGCGACGGTCTTCCGCCTCACGAGCGACGGTGGCTCGACACCCAACAGCAACTTCGCCTTCGTCGCCTTCGGCCTCGCCTCCGGCGGCACGTGGACGCTCGGCCAGGAGTGGATCGTGCAGCACATGCCGATGTCGACCGAGGCGCAGCAGGAAGCGGCGCTCTACGAGGAGACGTGGAAGCGGATCGAGGCCGATCCAACGGTGCTGGCGCGATCGCTGCATTCGGCGCTCGGCGCGTTCGTCGCGGCGTGGGGCCCGGGCGTCGCGGCCCATTTCGGGGATCGCGGCCTCCTCGCCGCCGCCCTGCCGTCGCGCTGGTCGGCGTGGCTTCCCGCGAACGCGCCGGCTCACGCGATCTGGTCCATCCTCGGCCCGCTGACGCTCCTGCTGCGGCTGCGGCGCGTCGGGCGCGGTCGCGATCCTGCTCGTCGCCGCGGCGCTCGGCATCGTCGCCTCGATGCCGGTCATCTACCGGACGGCGGCTCGCGCGGTTGCGCCGACGATGCCGCTCATGACCTTCGTCGCCTTCTTCTTCCTGGCCGACTCGACCGCCCGGCGCCACAAGGCGACGGACGCGCGCGGCCGGGCGAGCGCAGAGGTCGCGCTCGATGGCACCACCCGACGCTCCACAAATCTCGATGGCGTCGATCGCGCGGGCGCGCTCCTCGCGCTCGGCGTGCCCCTCGTGATCCTGGCCTCGGCCCTCGGACTGATCGGACGGCGGATGCCTCCGGCCACGGTTCGGCCATCGGCCTCGCCGGAATCGGTTTCGCTCGTCAGCGCGCCCGTGGCGACGCTCTCCGGCGTCGTCATCGAGCGCAATCCGTCGTTTCGCTGGTTCGGTCCGGCGCGCATGGCGCCCGAGGATCTGTGGCGCGAGATCGACGACTTCGGCCAGCCCTTCCCCACCGGCGCCACGGCGCCTCGCCGCTCCAACGAGGCGAGCGAGCCCGTGGCGCTGCTGCAATCGGTCACCATCACGCGACCGCCGGGATTCGCGCCGTTCATGCTCATCGCGCCGGAACGGGCGCTGCTCAGCGCGATGGAAGCGCGCCGCCGCGACGAACCCTTCGAGTTCCTCGGCACCCGCCTCGGCGAGACCGCGTACTACGGCCAGTTCTTCCGCATGGAACCGCTCACGCCGCCGCGCTCGGCCACAGCGCCGCCATCACCGCGCCGATGATCAATCCGTACGCGATGCCATCGATCACGTTCATCACCGTCGAACGCCCCTGTTGGAACCAGACGCCATTCGGAATGAACGCAAACGAGTAGGCGAGCACCCCGGCGGTTCCCAGCACCTGAAACGCACGACCGAAGCCGCTTCCCGGCGGCACCGTGATCACACCGAGGTAGCCGATCATCGCCGACACCACGAGGTGGACGAGGAACGTGATGAACATGTTCCGCCCCATGGAGATGTTCGACGTCCACACGCTCAGCATGCCCATCGGTCCCTCCTTCCACAGCTTCTGCATCTCCGGCTTCTGCGCCTCGGCATGGCTGCCGAAGTGGGGATAGCCGTATTGACCCGGAGGGATGTTCATCGCCCTGACCGCCGACATGAACGCCGCCTCGTCGGGCAGCTTCTTCCAGTCCTTGCGATGGTGCGGCAGCGCCATCCACACGATTGCGCTCGCGATCCAGACCGCGGCAGCGCCGGCGAGCACCGGCAGCCAGAGATGCGCGACGATCTCCATGCAGCTCCTGAAATCCATGCGACCTCCTCGGATGGTGCGCGGCACCTGCGCCGCGCGACGTGCGACGCGTGGGGCGGCAGCCTACCGCGCAGCACGCGCGACGTGCCGTGCCTCCCCGTTCGCGCGTGCGGGGAAGGAACCGGCCGCAAGGGCCCGGCCACAAGGCAAGGGTCCGGCCGTGACCACGTAACATCCGCCGATCACCGCTCGTTCACCGTCCATGGGGTCCTCGGTCCTGCGAGCGCAGTTCAACAGCGTCACCTGCTCTTCCTCTCGCACGCGGGCGTCGATCGTTCGGTGGCGGACGCGCTCTCGAAGAGAATCGAGGAGAGTCCGACGGCGATCGAGCACGGTCTCGAAGTCTGGGTCGATCGGCGCGGCACGGGTTCGGGCGAAGTGCTCCGTCCCGGCGAGAGCTGGCAGAAGCAGATCGAGGAGGCCGTCGCCGACTCGACCGCCTTCGCCGTGCTGGTGCCGCCCGCCGGTGTGTCGTTCTGGGTCGACATCGAGATGCGGCTTGGCATCAACAAGCTCGCCGAGAAGGCGGCGGCGGGCGAGCCACATCCGTTCATTCCGATCGTGGGGAATGCCCGCGACCTGACCAAGCTTCCACGAACCGCGACGCTCTTCCAGGCGGCGGAGCTCAAGTCGCTGGGCGATGGAGGCGACTCGTTCGACGGTCTCGACGCGATCATCCGCGCGGCGCTCAACCTCGACGCTCGCGACCAGGTGAGCGTCGTCGCCGAGCCGTTCATGGGATTTAGCGCCTTCGATGCCGAGACCGCGGCGCTCTTCTTCGGGCGCGAACGCGAGACACGGGAACTCGTCGAGAAGCTCAGGGCGACGAACTTCGTTGTGGTGTATGGCGACAGCGGCGCCGGCAAGTCGTCCCTGGTGAAGGCGGGTCTCATTCCCCGGTTCCGCGAGGGCGTGTTTGCGGATCGCACGGAGGCGACGCGGCCCGATCCAGCCGCGTGGCATGTCGTGCAGATGCGGCCGGGGCGCGAGCCGTTTCAAGGTCTCGTGAACGGCGTCGCGGATGCGGCACGCGCCGCCGGTCTCACGATCGACTGGGACAAGCTCGGCGTGGCGATCCGCTCGCGGGACGCCGGACGGATCGGTGATGCGCTGCGCGAGGCTGCACCTCGCGACGCGAAGCTTCTTCTTGTGGTCGATCAGTTCGAGGAACTCTGGACGTCGACCGCGGACGACATCCGCGAGAAGTTCATCCGCGTGTTGCTGGCGCTTGCGCCAGCGGGCGACTTCAATCGCCGCGTCGTCGCGACGATGCGGCGCGACTACTTCAACCTGTGCAGCGCCGATCCCGCACTCTGGAGTCGTCTCGACTCGGGCGCGGCGAGCGGGCGATTCCTGTTGCGACGCATGGACCCCGATGGGCTGCGGGCCGCGATCACCAAGCCGCTCTCCCTCGCGGGCGAGACCGCGATGCATGCCAAGGAACTCGCCGATGCCGTGCTGCGCGACATCACCGATCAGCCGGGAGACCTTGCGCTCCTCGAGATGGCATTGACGGAGGCATGGCGACGGCGGCGCGACTTCGAGGGAAGCGTGCTGCGCGCCTACGAGCACATCGGCCGCGTCGAAGGTGCCCTTGCGACGGCTGCGGAGGAGGTGTTCGCCAACGCGGGCAACGTTCCGACGCAGCTCTCGGAGGCCGAGCGGCCCGTCGCGGAGGCGCTCTTCATGCGGCTGGTGCAGGTGGGCGATGCCCAGGGCGCGACGCGACGGGTGGTGAGCCGGAACGAACTCACCGACGACGGATGGCGAGTGGCGCAGAAGCTCGCCTCGGCGGAGTGCCGACGGCTGCTGGTGATCCGAGACGATCGCGACGACGACGTTCACGACGGCGCCACCGGCGGAACGACCGACGCGGATCGTCCCCGCGACGACGGCGCCAAGCGGGATCGTTCCGACCGACCCGCGCCGGCGCGCACCAGCGCCTCGACCGCGGAACTCGCCCATGAACAGCTTGTGACGCAATGGAGCCGATATCAGGGTTGGCTCCGGAACTCGGCGGCGGATCGGTGCCGCGCCGACGACAAGCGCCAGCTCGATCGGCTGATGGATCGCGCGGCTCGCTGGGAGGATCGCGGACGGGTTCGTGGCGACCTCGCGTCGGGGAGCGACCTGGCCGAGTTTGGTGCGCTGGCGCAGCGGCGCGACGGCTGGCTCTCGCAGACCGAGCGCGGCTTCATCGGCGCAAGCAGAGCGGAGCAGCACCGACAGTGGATCTACCGCGCGGCATCGCTGGCTGCCATCTTCGCCAACCTCCTCACCGCAACGATCGTTTCCTCAGCGTTCTGGCGACAGGCGGAGAATCGCGCGAACACGCTCGAAGCGAAGCAGCTCTGGGACGCGTTTGAGTTTCAGGGCGGTCGCGCCAGTCCGCGCGAGATCGAGTCGCTCTGGAAGCTGGCCCAGGCGCCGCCTGACGTTCGCGCGGCATTCGTCGGGCAGATCCTGACGAACGATGACTTGGCCACGCGATTCGCACGCGCGCCGACGGCGATCACACATGCGTTGGTCGGGCTGGATCGGGAGCGCCGTTCAGCGCTTGCCAATGCGGTCATGACGAGGATGCCAACGTCGTTGGAGTGCAGGGTTGCTGTTGCGTTCCTTGCGATCGAAATCGAAAACACGGCGGCGTTCGAAGCGGTGTTGTCGGCGATCAAGGAAACAGCGGATCTCGATCAGGCTGCCGCGCTGGGCACGGGTCTCGCGGCGCTGGCGGACAAGCTCGGCGACGAGCAGGCCGCGCTGGCGGTCGATCCCCTTCTCGCGGCGATCAAGGGCACGGTGCATTCCCGCCAGGTTGCCGCGCTTGGCACCGGTCTCGCGGCGCTGGCGGTCAAGCTCGGCGACGAGCAGGCCGTGCGGGCGTTCGATCACGTGCTCGCGGCGATCAAGGGCACAACGGATTCCGGCCAGGTTGCCGCGCTCGGCACCGGTCTCGCGACGCTGGCGAGCAACCTCGGCGACGAGCAGGCCGCGCGGGCGGTCGATCCCCTTCTCGCGGCGATCAATGGCGCGACGGATTCCAACCACCTTGCCACGCTCGGCGACACTCTTGTAGCGCTGTTGGGTGGGCTGAGCGACGAGAAGGTTGTGGGGCGCAGCATGCTTGATGCGATGCGCGTTCCTCACATGGGAGCCGCGAGCTTTCGCAGCCCGTGGAAGACTCATGGCCGCCTCGACGACGCCCTCCGCCTTCGCTTCGAGGACGCCCCACCCAAGGAACAAGGCTTCTGGGCTCTCATTGAATGGGCCGAGAAGCGCTTCCCCGACTTCGACTTCAAGACGCCGCCGCAGCGGCCGCACGAGACGGCGAATTGACGGCGTGGCGCCGCGCAACGATGATCGCGGTATCGCCTACAATACCACCGTGCTGCGGGTCGTCCTCGACACGAACGTGATCGTGACAGCGCTGCGATCACGGCGCGGCGCGGCGTATCGGCTGCTTCAACTGGTTGGAACGAGGAAGTTCGAACACGTGCTCTCGGTCGGCCTGTGTTTCGAGTACGAGGCTGCGCTCAAGCGACCCGAGGTGGGAATCGCCCTGTCATCCGAGACGATCGACGACATCCTGGACTACCTGTGCAATGCGGCGCTGCGCTACGAGATCCACTTCCTCTGGCGACCCACGCTGCCCGACCCAGGCGACGATCTTGTCCTCGAACTCGCCGTGCGAGCCTCGTGCGACGCCATCGTCACCTACAACCTCTCGGACTTCGTTGGCATTGATCGTTTCGGGCTCGTCGCCATGAGTCCCGCCGCCTTTCTCCGCAAGATCGGATCGCTTCCATGAGCACCATGAGCATTCGCCTTCCGAACTCCCTGCACGCCCGCGCCCGCGACCTTGCCCAGCGCGAGGGCGTCTCGCTCAACCAACTCATCGCGACCGCATTGGCCGAGAAGATGTCGGCGTTGATGACGGTTGAGATTCTCGAAGAGCGCGCCGGTCGTGGCAAGCGGTCGAGGTTCCTCGCGGCCCTGGCGAAGGTGCCGGACCGTGAACCGGAGGAGTTTGATCGCCTGCCGGCGACGCACGGCGCGACCACGACGAGCAAACGTCGGTCGAGGTCGTCGCGGCCGGCTCGGCAGCGGCGAGGCGCGGGTTGAACATCCGGGGACTGACCGTGCGTCCCATGGCCGTGCCGCCATGTGGCGAGGCCATGGCACACTCGGGCGACCCCGGCGCGCCGCGCGATCACGGCGCCCCCGACGCACTCAACCCGATCCGACGGATGAAGAGGTCGCGCCGTCACCCCTTCAACAATCGCTCCACGTAGTGAATGTCGAACTCCGCATCGACGAACTCGCGGCTCTCGAGCAACCTCCGATGCAACGGAATCACCGTCCTCATCGGACCGATGCGGTATTCGTCGAGGGCCCGCTTCATGCGGGCGATCGCCTCGGGGCGCGTCGGGGCGTGGACGATGAGCTTGCCGATCATCGAGTCGTAGTCGGGCGGAATGCGATAGCCGGGGCGGGCGTGTGAATCGACGCGCACGCCGGGGCCGCCGGGGGCGGCGTAGACCTCGATGCGGCCCGCCTGGGGCATGAAGTTGCGGTCGGGATCCTCGGCGTTGATGCGGCACTCGATCGCGTGGCCGTTCACGCGGATGTCCTTCTGCCTGAACGAGAGCGGCTCGCCGGACGCCACGCGGATCATCTCCTTCACGATGTCCACGCCGGTGATCATCTCGGTGACGGGATGCTCGACCTGCACGCGCGTGTTCACCTCGAGCATGTAGAAGTTCTGCTCGCGGTCCATCAGGAACTCGCATGTCGCGGCGCCGGAGTACTCCGCCTTGCGGATGAGCTCAGCGGCGGACTTGAGCACGGCGTCGCGCTTGCCCGGATCGACGCCGAAGGCCGGGGCCTCTTCGATGAGTTTCTGGTGACGCCTTTGGCTCGTGCAGTCGCGCTCGTAGAGGTGCACTGCGTTGCCATGCTTGTCGCCGATGACCTGGACCTCGAAATGCCGCGCGAGCTCGAGGTACTTCTCGATGTAGACGCGCCCGTCGCCGAACGCCGCCTGGGCCTCCTGGCGCGCCGCGAGGATTCCCTGCCGCAGCGCCGGCTCGTTGTGGGCCACGCGCATGCCGCGCCCGCCGCCGCCGGCGGAGGCCTTCACGATCACCGGATAGCCGATCTCGCGCGCGACCTTGACGGCCTCCTCGTCGTCCTCGATGGCGTCGTCGGAGCCCGGGAAAACGGGCGTCTTCGCCTGCTTCGCGAGCTTCTTGCACGAGACCTTGTCGCCGAGCGCCGCCATCGCCTCGGGACTGGGACCGATGAACTCGATCTGGCAATCGCGGCAGACCTCGGCGAAGTGCGCGTTCTCGGCGAGGAAGCCGTAGCCGGGATGGATCGCGTCCACGTTCGCCAGCTCGGCCGCCGAGATGATCCGGTCGATGCGCAGGTAGCTCTCGCGCGCCGGCGCGGGCCCGATGCAGACCGTCTGGTCGGCGTACTCGAGCCACGGACCCTCCTTGTCGGCGGTGGAGTAGACGCAGACGGTCTCGACGCCGAGCTCCTTCGCGGCCCGGATGATCCGGAGGGCGATCTCGCCCCGATTGGCAATGAGGATGCGGGAGAACATGGGGAGGGAGGGCGGCGAGTCGGTCGGATGGGCGCGACGAGGGGAATCGGGAATTAGGAGTTGGGAATTAGGAATCAGGAGTCGGGGACACGCAGGGACTCCGTCCGACCATGTACGGAAGCACGCGGTGCATCGCTACGCCGGTCGTACGAGCATGAGCTTCTGGCCGAATTCGACCGGCTCGCCGTTCTTGACCAGCACGCGCTCGATCGTGCCCGCGACCTCGGCCTTGATCTCGTTGAAGACCTTCATCGCCTCGATGAGGCAGACCACCGTCTCCGGCCCGACCGACGCGCCGGGCTTCACGAAGGGTGGCTTGTCGGGGCCGGCACCGACATAGAACGTGCCCACCATCGGGCTTTCGATGGCCACCAGGTCTTCGTCTCCATCCACGTCCGCCTCGGTGGCGACCGCGCCGCCCCCGGCCCGGCTGGCCGGTGCCGCCGCCGGCGCCGCGTGGGCCGCGGCGACCACCGGAACGTGCGTGACTTGCGGGACGACCTGGGGACCGGTTCGCTTCAGGGTGACCTGCTCCTGGCTGTCGCGAAGGTCAATCTCGGTGAGGTCGTTGACGACCATCAGCCGGACCAGTTCCTTGAGCTTTCGAATGTCGATCATGGGCGGGCTCCGAGGGCGCCTCGGGACGGAATGGCGAGGACTGTACATCATCGCATGATCAAGTGCGATCGTCCATGCAACCCGAAGGATGCTCTCGGAATCGTGGCCAAACGCGGCAAGCGAACGGGCGGGGACCGACGATCGGCCGTCAGTTGTGCGTGTCCCGGTTGATTCTCGCGAGTCGTTTCTCGCCCCCCACGCAACCCGATTCCGCCCTGAGACGCCGCTGTGGGTGAGGGGCCGAACGCATGGAGGTCTACTGGAGTCCGTACTCCTCGCGCAGCCCCATCGGCGGATTCAGGATCTCCGCGACGACGATCGCCCGTCGCAACGAATCGACGTCGTGGACATTGAGACCGGCCATCGCGCGGGAACTCCTAGCCCGGGCGGACGACGCGGCGGCGATGCCGACGGTCGGCGCGGACGGGGTCGATTGATCGGCTCCGAAGCCGGCGGTCGAGCGCCCCCGCTCCAGCAAGGTCACAAGCCGCTCCTTGTCGCGGCGCGGATCGCGGAACGGCGACCCCGATGCGGTCGGTGCAACGCCGCCGCCGCTCGATCGCGGCGCGGCGGACGGGCGACCCGGTGCCGCAGGCGCGCCACCTCGACCACTCATCGGCCCAGCGCCCGAGGCCGGTCCGGGCCGCGCGTCGATGCGCCCCTGCGGCGGCAGCGTCGCCGACGGCACCGACATCGCGCCCGTCGGAACCTGTCGCTGGGGAAGGTCGCTGCCGCGCAGCACCTCGGGGGGTCGTGCGGGCTCGCCTAGGCCAGGTCGAGGTCCGACACCGGTCGTGACGCCCGTTGCGCTGGCCGGCTTCGTGCCGCCGGATCGTGGCGGCACGCCTTGGGCGACCCGCGCGCCGGCACCCGCGGGCGAGGGCCGCGCGGCGGCGCCGGGTGCGCCCGCGACAGGTGCGCCTGCGGCGGGCCGTCCGCCGCCAGCGCCGCCGGGTGTGCCCGCGTTCGCGGCTCGCTGGCGGCGACGTTCGAGATCCTGCTGCTTCGGCGATGCCGAGCACCGCCCCGACGATGTTGACCGCCGCGACGAGGACCGCAACGAGGATGGCTTGCCGGGCGGAGTTCATGGCGTGAGGCGTCCAGGCCGTCATGGTATCGCGGCGTGCGATCCCGACCGGCCCCGATGGTCGGGCCGCCCATGATGGTGGTCGGTCATGCGCAGATCGTCGTCGGCGGGCACCAACCGCGCGCCACCATCGTCGCGCCGTGCTGCACGAACGGGGCGTCGAAGACACGTTCGAGCGTCGTTGGATCGAGCACGTCCGCGCAGGCCCGAACGCCTCGACGGATCCCGCGCAGAGCAGCAACGCATCGTCGGCGAACGCGATGGGCGCTGGGCACGTCGTGCACCGTCGCCACCACACCCCCACCGTTGCCGGCGTGCTGGCGCAACAGTCGGACGACGCCGAACGTGGGCCGGATCGAGTCCCGCCAGCGGTTCGTCGAGCACCAGCCAACCCGTCGGCGCCACCTGAGCCATGGCGCGGGCAAGCGCGACGCGCTGCTGCTGGCCGACGGAGAGCTCGGTCACGATGCGCTCGGCGTCGGCGCGCAGGTCGTTGGCCGCCATCGCGGCCTCGACGCCGCCGGCGACGGGCGCAGGGCGAGGGCCGCCTGGCTTCCACGACCTCGTGCACCAGCAGCCCCGCGGAGAAGATCGGCCGCTGCGCGACGTAGCCGAGTGACTCGGCGCGCGTCGCCGCGTCCAGCGCGCTCAGCGCCCGGCCGTCGAGATGCACCGTGCCGCGCTGCGGCCGGATCGCCCCGATGAGGCATCGCAGCAGCGTCGTCTTGCCGGCCCCGTTCGGGCCGAGGATCGCGGTTACGCGACCGCGCGCGAAGGTGGCGTCGACGCCGCGCAGCGCCTCGACGGCGTGCCGCGACCGGGCGCCACCGAGACGACCGCCGACGTCGGAACGGCCGCCGGCGCCGAACGAATGGACGATGTCGCGGGCCTCGATGGTCATGCGTCGCCCCTGCCGCTCCGCATGAGCGCGAGGAAGACCGGTCCGCCCGCCAGCGCCGTGAAGACCCCCACCGGCACGCGTCCGCCGCCCAGGTCGACGATCTGACGAAGGCAGTCCGCGGCGAGCATGAGCGAGGCGCCCGCCAGCGCCGAGGCGATCGCCAGCGGCGCATGTCGCGGCCCGAGCAGGCGCCTCGCCGCATGCGGCGACGAGGCCGACGAACGCGAGCGGACCGGCGATCGCCACCGACGCCGCGGCGAGCACGCCTCCCGCGATTCCCAGCGTCCAGCGAAGCCGCGGAAGCGACACGCCGATCGACTGCGCCCGTCGTCGCCGAAGGTAGCCGCATCCATGGCCCGTCCGAGGATCGCGCCGAGCGCGACGCCAGCAAGCGTCAGGACGGCCACCGCGCCGAGGATGCGCCGATCGATCGCCTCGGGAATGCGGCCCATCATCCAGACGAGCAGGTCGCCGCGGAGTCCCTGCGGCACGAGATGCTGAAGCAACATGATGCACGCGCCGCACATGGACGAGACGATCGCGCTCCGCGAGCACGAGGGTGAGTGGATCGGGCACGCCGCGCGCCGGCCGAGCCAATGGACGAGCGCCAGCGCCGCCATGGCCCCGATCGCCGCGGGAACGAGCAGGCGCTCGCCTCCAAGAAGCCATCCCAGTGCGCCCGTCGCGACCGCGCCGCCGGTCGCCCAGCCGACGTGCATCGCGGTCATCACGCCGAGACCCGCGCCGCCCGAGACGCCGAGCACGAATGGATCGGCCAGCGGATTGCGCAGCAGCCGAGCATCGTGCCGGCGACGCCCAGCTGCCGCGCCCCACGACGGATGCCGCGATGATCGCCGTGAATCGGAGCCCCGCGACCGATTCGTCGGGCCACGCGAGCGAGAGTCCACCGCCCAGCGGACGGTCGATGAGCGCCCGCAGCAGCACGAGCCCGAGCGTCGCGATCGCCAGCCACGCGATCCCGCGACGGGTCGCCCTCACGGGCGGTCCCCGCCGCGCGGCGCGGGACCGGCATGCGTCTCGAGGAACGCCCGGAGCGCCCGCGCCAGGTCGATCACGCCCGCCGGGCGTCATGGCGTTCGGATCGGCGAAGAGCCAGATACGCCCACTGCGGCTCGCCGGCGTCTCCAGCGTTCCGAGGAGCCGGCGCAGCGCCGCCTCGTTCGTCGCGAGCGCGGCGTTCGACGCGGGTGTCGCGTCCCGCACGAGGACGATCGTGTCGGGCTGCGCGCGGTGAATGTCCTCGAGCGAGAGCCGAGGTATCCTTCACGTCGATCGCGTTGACCATGCCGATCCGCGCAAGCACGTCGTCGAAGTAGCTGCCGCGCCCGAAGGCCATCGGCGGATCGATCGAGAAGAGCCAGAGCGTGCGCCCCGGGCCCGTCACCGCCGGGTCGTCACGATCCCACCCCGCGAGCGCCGCCGCCATCTCGCCGCGGAGCGCGAGACGTTCGCCTCGAGCGTCGCGCGACGGGCGCCCCGGCGCGCGGGAGCGGCTGCAGGCAGCGCCGCCAACATCGCATCGATGTCGTCCAGGCCGTTGAGCGGGAACGACGCGATCCGCCAACCGTTGGCATCGACGAGCGCCGCCAGCCCCGGATCGATCCCGGCCGCCGGCGGCTGGACCAGGACGTGCGTGGGATGGAGTCGCACGATCCGTTCGGCGTCATAGTCCTGGAGCGAGCCGACGATCGGCACGTCGGGCGGGACCCACTCGCACCACGGCGTGCGTCCGACGATGCGGTCCCCGAGACCGAGGCCGACCAGCGTGCGGGTGATGGCCGGACTCAGCGACACGATGCGCCATTCGGAGAAGAGCGCGGGCGCGTCTGCCGCCGGCAACGCCGCACCGCCGCCGGGCTCGTCCAGGGCGGCTCGCGGCCGGCCGAGCGCCAGGAGAGCGCCCACGGCGAGCGCCGCGCCGAGCGCCATGGCGACGAAGGTCGTGGTGGCTCGCGTTGACCGCACCATGCGGGCAATCGTACATTCGTGTCGCAGGTTTGCTCCGACACGGATTCCCACCCGAGCGAGTGTGCGGCGTCGTCGCTGCGGACCGCTCGAAACAGCCCAGGGAGCACACATGCCAATCGCCAATGGGATCCGAGGAATTCGCCGCTTCTTTGGCGGCGGAGGACGTGGCGACGGCCTCGGTCCGGATCGACGTCGCCAGGAGCCCGGCCACGGTGACGCACGATCCTCCGCGATCGATGGCGGCGCGGCGCTCGCTGCGCCGCTGGCGCCGGCCTTGCCCGCGCACGCCGCGGCGGACGAGCTGCGCGCCGCGATCGTCCGGCTCACCGAGCAGATCGAGCGGCAGCAACTCGGTGCGACCGACCTGGCGGCGGCGCTCGAGCCGCTCCCGCGATTCGGCGAAGCGCTCAGCGACCTGCGCCGGCAAGGCGTCACGATCGGCGAAACGCTTGCCGACCACACCGAGCGCGGCCGGCGCTCCGCCGAGCACTCGCACGCGCTCCTCCAGCGCGTCGGCGACTCGCTCGTGGGGCAGGCCGAGGTCGTGGCCAACGTGCAGCAGCAGATGGACGCCCTGGTGCGCACCTTCGGCGGTCTCGGCGAGGACCTGGACCGCCTGCGCGCGTCGCTCGGAGAGATCGCGACGCACGCGGCGACATCCGCGTCGACCCTCGCGACGCTCGCCGATCGTCAACAACGACGCGAGGAGGAGCTCGTCGCCAGCCTTCGTTCGTGGCGCGGCTGGAGCCTCGCCATCCTCTCCGTGATCGCCGTCGCCGCCGTCGCCGGCGTCGTCGTGGCCGCGATCGCCATGCGCGCCGCGACCGGACGCTGATCGCGCGACGACGCGGCTACGGGGCCGTGGCCTGCGCAACGTCGCCGACGATGCGCCGGTACATGTCGCACCGGGCGAGCAGCTCGTCGTGCGTCCCCTCGTCGACGATCAGGCCGGTGTCCATCACCACGATGCGGTCCGCGGCGCGCATCGTCGACGGCCGATGGGCGATGGCGATCACGGTGCGGCCATGGCGGAACTCGCCGATCGCGTCGTTGATCTGCCGCTCGCTCTCCGGATCGATCTGGCTCGTCGCCTCGTCGAGGATCAGGATCGCCGGATCGCGCAGGATGGCCCGGGCGATCGCGATCCGCTGGCGCTGCCCGCCCGAGAGCGTCGCGCCCTGGTCGGCGACGGGCGCCGAATAGCCGCCCGGAAGCCGATCGATGAAGGTCGCGGCGTGCGCTCGTTCGGCGGCCGCGCGAATCGTCGCGTCGTTGGCGCCGGCGACGCCGAAGGCGATGTTCTCGGCGATGGTGCCGCGCAGCAGCACCGTCTCCTGCGTCACCACGCCGACCTGCCGCCGGAGCGAGCGAAGGTCGACGGTGGCGATGTCGACGCCGTCGATGACGATGCGCCCGTCGTCGGGATCGAGCAGCCTCGGCAGGAGCGACGCGAGTGTCGTCTTCCCACAGCCGTTGGGTCCGACCAAGGCAATCCAGGCGCCGTGGGGAATCTCCAGGGTCACGCCGCGCAACGCGTCCTCGATCGCCCCGGGATAGCGGAGCCGCACGACCTCGAACCGGATCGAGTGCGCCGGCCGGGCGAGCGCCGGACGGCGGCCCATGCCGAGGGCTTCCGGGCCGGCGGAAGCCGCCCGGGAATCGTTCAACGCCCCCGCGGCCCGGCGACGGTCGCGACGCGCCGCGAGCCGGTGCGCAGCGCGCGGCTCCTGCGGTTCGTCGATGATCTCCGCGAGCCGCTGCGCCGGCGCCTCGGCGGCCTGGAGCTCGCTCACGAGCGCGGTCATCGGCTTGAAGGACGCTCCCGCCACGCCCAGCGCCGCCAGCGCGAGCACGAAGCGGTCGAACTCCAGCCGCCCGGCGATGATCTCCCTCGCGGCGAAGAGCACGAGCCCGCAGACGACGACGATCGCCAGCGTCTCGATGAGCGGGCCGGCGAGGGCCCGCGCGGTGCGCACGCGCAGCTCGCCGCGCAGCGCCGCCCGATTGGCCCGCCGGAAGCGGCCGAACGCGGCGCGCTCCGCCGTCGCCGACTTGATCGAACGCAGGCCCTGGAGGGTCTCGTTCGTCGTGCGGAGCAGCTCCTCCTGCGCCTCGAGCGCCCCGCGCGTGCCTCGCCGGATGCGCTTCCCCAGCTTGCGCAGCAGGACCGCCATGATCGGGGCGACGACGAGCGCCACGAGCGTGAGCCGCCAGTCGATGAAGACCGCGGCGAGGAACGCCGCGACGCCGTTGCTCACCTGCGCCACCGAACGGCTCGTGAGCACGAGGAATCCGCGCTGCAGCTCCGCGGCGTCGCGCACGATCCGCGCGACGAACTCGGCCGGTCCGCGCCGGACGATCGTCCGCAGCGGCAGGTGCACGGCGGTCCGGAACGCCTCGGTCCGGACGCGCGCCGCCGCCCGCGCCGAGACGGTCGCGGCGAGGAACTCGTGCAGGAAGTTGGCGGTCGCCCCGACGATCGTGAGCGCCACCAGTCCGGCGAGGATGACCTCCACGCCGGCCAGGCGATCCTCCGGCAGCGCCTCCAGCCAGGAGACGGGCAGCATGCCCCAGAGCCGCTCGACGTTGAAGTTCATCGCCTCGGCGCGCAGCGAGCTTCCTTCCTTGAGGAGGACCCGCAACAGCTTGCCGACGGCGACCAATCCCACGCCGAGCCCGCCCGCCGAGACCATCGCGAAGCCGATCGCCGCGATGAGCGCGGCGCGGTCGCGCAGCATCAGGCGGGCGAAGCGGGGAAAGAAGCGCATGGGCGGATGGTAGAGACGCGTGCACGACCGCAGTCGATGGACGATCGATCCGCGGCGAGCGCCTCGACGGCGCGGGCGAGTGGAGTTCCGTGGATCAAGGCGCCGCTCCGCAGCGGCATTCCAGGGAACCTGCGGCACGCGACGCCGTCGCCGTCAGGGCACGCCGCGCACGCGGGCGAGGTCCTCCCAGAACGATCGGTAGCTCTTGCCGACGCACTCGGGATGCTCGATCGAGATCCCGCGCCGCGCGAGGCCGAGGACCGCGAAGGCCATCGCCATCCGATGATCGTTGTACGTGGCGATGACGACCGGTCGTTCATGCGCATCGACTGGATCGATCCGCAGCGTGTGATCCGTCGCCGTGGTGCGGCAGCCGAGCTTGGCGAGCTCGGTCGCGAGCGCCGCGATGCGATCCGTCTCCTTCACGCGCAGCGTCTCGAGCCCGCGCAGCGTGCTCGGTCCCTCGGCCCGCGCCGCGAGCATCGCCGCCGCCATGGCGCCGTCGGGCATGTGGCCCAGGTCGAGGTCGAACGGACGCAGCCGCGGCGGCCCCTCGACGATCGTGCGCCGCGGCGAGCGGCTGGAAGTCCACGACGCGCCGACGCGCTCCAGCACCTCGAGCATGCCGATGTCCGGCTGCGGCGATCCGGCGGCCAGTCCGTCGACCACGATCCTCGACCCGGGCACCAGCGCCGACGCGACGAACCAGTACGCGGCGCTGCTCGCGTCGGGTTCGACGGCGAACGCGCCGACCCGCACCCGCGTCGCGGCGATCCGGTCGCAGCGCGGACCCACGAGCGACGAGTCGCGCACCTCGACGCCGACCGCCCGCAGGACCGCCCGCGTCAGCGAGAGGTACGACGCGCTCGTCGGCGCCGAGAGGTACTCGATCTCGAGTCCTTCGCGGAGGAACGGCGCCACCAGCATGAGCGCGGAGATGAACTGGCTCGACGACGTGGCCCCGACGCGCACCCGGCCGCCATGAAGTCCCGTCGACGCGCCTCGCACGGCGCCGGCGCCCGATGCGCGGGCGCCGCCGTGCACGCGCACAGGCAGGCGCCCGGGAGCCTCCATGTACTCGATCGTCGCCCCGAGCAAGCGCAGCAGGTCGACGCCGTCGGCGATCGGTCGCTCGCGCAAGCGCGGCGAGCCGTCGATCTCGACCGTTCCCGCCGCGAGGCACGCCGCCGCCAGCATGAAGCGGGTCGGCGTGCCACCATCGCCAAGGTCGATCGAACCGCCGCGCGGCAGGCGCCCGTCGCATCCCTCGACGACGATCGCATCGCCGTCGAAGTCGATGGCGACGCCAAGCGTCCGAAGCGCCGCCACGAGCGCGTCGGTGTCGTCGCTGCGCAGCGCGTGCTCGATGCGGCTCGCTCCATCGCCGAGCGCCGCCAACAGGAGCGCGCGGTTGGTGATCGACTTGCTTCCCGGCGGGCGTACCGCCGCGCGCAGCGGTCCGGTCGCGGACTGGATCGGCAGCGGATCGGTCACGAGGTGCTCGCGAGGATGACTCGGGCGGAGGTCGCCTGGTGCGGAGGCCGTGTTGCGCTCCGCATGATGGATCCGACGACCGCGTCCTACGACTCGCCCGACTCGCGCCGAAAGACCGCGACGACGTCCTCGATGGGAACCACGAAGAGGCGGTTGTCGCCTTCGAAATCCACCGGAATGCCGTGCTTCGGGTTGAAGAGGACCTTGTCGTAGTGCCTGATCGGATAGTTGCTGTCGCTGGCGATCTCGGCGCTCACCGCGACGATGCGGCCGGTCAGCGTCGGGATCTCGATCTTGTCGGGCAGGTGGATGCCGACCTTGGTGATCTTCTTGTCGTCGTCCTTCCGGATGAGCACCCGCTTGCCGATGGGTTCGACGGTCTCGATGGACGCTGAGCGGGCCTTGGGGGCTGGCATGATCGACTGTAGGGTGCGAGGAATCCGGAGGGGGCGCGGACCCTGAACCTTGAACCTTGAACCTTGATCCCTGAACCGAGCGCAGGCGGCGTGCACGCACCGCGGGCGCCGGCCGCCTCGTCAGTACTTGACCACGCTCTCGACCCGCACCGGCTTCAGCCCCTCCCGGCCGTTGAGGAACTCCAGCTCGATGAGGAACGAGGCGCCGACGATGTCGGCCTCCAGGCGTCGCACGAGCTCCACGCACGCGCGCATCGTTCCGCCGGTGGCGAGCAGGTCGTCGACCATGAGCACGCGCTGGCCGCGCCGAAGTGCGTCGGCGTGGATCTCCAGCGTGTCCGTTCCGTATTCGAGGGCGTAGTCGACCGAGAGGCGCTTCGCCGGCAGCTTGCCTGGCTTGCGGATCGGGACGAAGCCGACGCTGAGCGCCTGGGCGATGGCGGTCCCGAAGATGAAGCCGCGGCTCTCGGCGCCCACCACCGCCTCGATGTCCGACTTGCGAAACGGATTCGCCATGAGCTCCACCGCCAGCGCGAGCCCCGCCGGATCGCCCAGGAGCGGCGTGATGTCCTTGAAGACGATGCCGGACCTGGGGAAGTCGGCGATGTCCCGGATGAGCGGTTGAATCAGGCGGTGCATGGCGGTTGGCGCATCATCGCCTGCGCGCCGCGCCGTGTGCAAGGCGGCGATCTCCGGCGGGCGGGGCGCGCGGGACGACCCAACGCCGCCGCGCGTCCGGGCGATCCGCGGCATGTCGCGCGATATCATCGAGCCCTCAGGAGCACTCCCCGATGACCACCGCCACCCCGCATGCGGCGACCTCGACCGGCTCGAAGACCGATCCGCTTCAGCTCATCGACGTCGACCACGTCCGCTTCTACGTCGGCAACGCCAAGCAGGCCGCCTTCTTCTACGCGAGCTGCTACGGCTTCCAGGTCGAGCAGGTCGCCGACCTCACCACGGGAAGCCGCGATGCCGCCCATTACCTGCTCACGCAGGGCAACATCCGCATCCTCCTGACGACCGGCCTCGAGAAGGACCATCCCTCGATGGCGCACGTCGCGCTCTACGGCGACGGCGTGAAGGACGTGGCGTTCAACGTCTTCGACGCCACGGCCGCGTACGAGCGGGCGATCCGCAACGGCGGGGCGAGCGCGTATGCGCCGATCGAGCTCAAGGACGAGCGCGGCACGGTGGTGATGGCGGGCGTCCGGACGTATGGCGAGGTCGTCCACTCCTTCGTGAGCCGCCACGGGCAGTACGCGCTCTCGAACGTCAAGCAGGGCGGCCCGTTCATGCCGAGGTTCCAGAAGGTCGAGTCGTTCTCGCTGAACGAGTACAACCGCGAGCATCCCTGCGGGCTCAAGTTCGTCGATCACCTGGTGGGCAACGTCGAGCTCGGCAAGATGAACCACTGGGTCGCGTGGTACGAGAACGTGCTGGAGTTCAAGCTCTTCAAGCACTTCGACGACAAGGACATCGCCACGGAGTACTCCGCGCTCATGAGCAAGGTGATGGCCAGCGGCAACCAGCTCATCAAGATGCCCATCAACGAGCCGGCGCACGGCAAGCGCAAGAGCCAGGTCCAGGAGTACCTCGACTTCACCGGCCAGGTCCCCGGCGTGCAGCACCTCGCCTTCCGCACCGACGACGAGCTGCATTCGATCACGGAGCTGCGGCGCCGCGGCGTCGACTTCCTCGCCATTCCCGAGGCGTACTACCAGCAGGTCTGGAACCGCGTGGACGGCACCCTGCGGGCGCACGGCCACGAGGCCGTCAAGGAGGACCACGACAAGGTCCGCAAGCTCGGGATCCTGGTCGACTCCGACGACGAGGGGTACCTGCTTCAGCTCTTCACCAAGCCGCTCCAGGACCGCCCGACGCTCTTCTTCGAGATCATCTGCCGCCGCGGCTCGCAGAGCTTCGGCAAGGGCAACTTCAAGGCGCTCTTCGAGGCGCTCGAGCTCGAGCAGGCGCGGCGCGGCAACCTGTGATCGGGACCCGGACCTCATCGATGGGCACCCGTCGGAACGATGCCGAGCTGGTCGCCGCGGAGGCCCGGCTTTCCGCGCTGCTCTCCATCCTCGACAGCGCCTTCGACGCGCGGAGCTGGCACGGTCCGAACCTGCGTGGCGTGGTTCGCGGCGTGACGGCCGAGCGCGCCCTGCGACGTCCCCTCGCGGGACGGCACAACATCCATGAGCAGGTGCTGCACGCGGCATACTGGACCTATGCCGCGAGGCGCGTGCTGGCGGGCGGCAAGCGCGGCTCGTTCGAGCTTTCGGCGACGGAACGGGGAACCAACTGGTTCCGGCGCGATCCACCCGCCGACGCCCGGCGCTGGCGCAACGACCTTGCCGTCCTCGAGCGCGAGCACGCCGCGCTGCGATCGGCCGTCGCCGCCCTCGATCCGCGCCGACTCGACGAACGCCTCGGCCGCGGCTCGGTGAACGTCGCGCAACTGATCTCCGGCATCGCGGCCCACCACATCTACCACGCGGGCCAGATCGCGCTGCTCAAGCGCGCGACCGCCACCTGAGGGTCTTGTCGTCGATGCAGACCCTCCCGACCGAAGCCACATCGATTGCGCCCGGCGCCTCGATCCCGGTCCAGGGCGACGCCCCGACCGGCCCGCCCGCGACGATCCCCGCGGCTCCTCCCGTGAACGGCGCCACCTCCGTGCACCACCCGGCATCGCTCGGCGAGCTCACGACGGAGATCGGCGAGGTCGTCGGGCCGACGTTCGACCGCACGCCCTGGCACGGCTGGGCGATGCTCCTCGGCTGCATCCTTGCGGGCGTCTTCGCTGCCCGCTTCGCGCGCGTCGCGCTCGAGGCCGTCGCGCGGCGCCTGCATCGGCGCCACCAGGACGTCATCGCCCTGGTGGTCGAGGCGGCGGCGAAGCCGGCCGGACTGGCCGCGTTCACGGCGCTCCTCGGACTCGGCCTTCAGGGGCTCTTCCTCGGCGAGCGCATCGGCCACGTCGTCGCCAAGACGATCGCCCTGCTGAACGTGGTCGCCTTCGCGTGGTTCCTGGTGGGTCTCGTCGCCCTCGCCGAGGTCGGCCTGCGCCGGGTGATCGCCCCCGACGATCCGCGGGTGCACAGCCAGGTCGTCCCGCTCGTGGGAAGGGCGCTGCGGATCTTCCTGCTCGTCGTCTTCATCCTGTTCGTCGCGGAGAACATCTTCGGGGCCGACATCAGCGCGTGGCTCGCGGGCCTGGGCATCGCCGGGCTTGCGGTCTCGCTGGCCGCGCAGGACTCGGTGAAGAACCTCTTCGGTTCGCTCACCGTCCTCCTCGATCGACCGTTCGCGGTGGGCGACCGGATCGTCGTCGACGGGATCGACGGCACCGTCGAGGACATCGGCTTCCGCTCGACGAAGATCCGGACCGGGACCGGACATCTCATCACGATGCCCAACATGAAGTTCACCGACGCGAAGGTCGAGAACATCTCCGCGCGCGGCTTCATCCGGCGCGAGATGAACCTGGGCATCGCTTCCGACACGCCGCCCGAGCAGGTCGAGACGGCGGTGCGGATCGTGCGGTCGATCCTCGCCGACCCCGAGATCGCCCACGAGCTGCATGGAGACGACCACCCGCCTCGCGTCGCCTTCGAGGCCTTCGCCGCGGATGCGCTTAACGTCAAGGCCTACTACTGGTACGCGCTGCGCACCCAGCCGCCGGTGCAGGACCAGTGGACCTTCTTCGCCCACGCCGAGCGCGTCAACGCGATGATCCTCCGCCGCTTCCGCGAGGCGGGAATCGAGCTGGCGCTCCCCACGCGGACGGTGGTCCTCGTCAACGACGGCAGGCGCGAGCCGCCGCCGGGCGTCGGGAGCGCCGCCCCGGCGCGGCAGTCGTAGACTCGATCGTCACGGAGCCCACCCATGCCTTTCTACACCAAGCTCGGCCAGATCCCCCCCAAGCGACACATCCAGTTCCGTCGGCCGGACGGGGGGCTCTACTCGGAGGAGGTCTTCGGAACCGAGGGCTTCTCGGGCCCGACCTCCACGCTCTACCACATCCATCCGCCGACGCAGGTGACCGGGTGGAAGACGCTCTATTCGACGCGGCCCGAGTACATCGAGACGGACGTCATGCGCATGCGGCACCTCCGGTCCGCGAAGGTCGCGCCGCACGGCGATCCGGTGACCGGGCGCGTGATCCTCTTCGGCAACGCCGACTGCGAGATGTCGGTCTGCGTGCCGACGGAGGCGATGGACTACCACTACAAGAACGCGATGGGCGACGAGTGCATCTTCATCCACTTCGGCCGCGGCACGCTCCACACGAGCTTCGGGACGCTCCGGTTCGGGCCCAAGGACTACATCATCGTTCCCAAGGGCGTGGTCTACCGCATGCAGTTCGACCGGCCCGCGCGGCGCGACCGATCCCGCCACGGACACTCGAACGGTGATGCCGGCGGACGGACGAACGGCCACGCGAACGGGACCGCCGTCGACGCGGACGAGCAGGGTCCGCGCTTCCTCGTGATCGAGACGGCCAACGGATCGCACATCGCCCCCCCGCCGCGCTACCTCTCCAAGCAGTCGGCGCAGCTTCTCGAGCACGCACCCTTCTGCGAGCGCGACTTCCGGCTTCCGCAGCTTCCCCTCACCTTCGACGAGCGCGGCGACTTCGAGGTGCGGATCAAGGCCCGCGACCGCGTGCATTCGTACGTCTACAGCTATCACCCGCTCGACACGGTCGGGTGGGACGGCTGCTACTACCCATACATCTTCAACATCGACGACTTCAGTCCGATCGTCGGGAAGCACCACCTGCCGCCGCCGACGCACCAGACGTTCGAGGCGCACAACTTCGTGATCTGCTCGTTCTGCCCGCGCCTCCTGGACTTCCATCCGCAGGCGATCGTCGTGCCATATAACCACAGCAACCTCGACTCCGACGAGGTGCTCTACTACGTCGAAGGCAACTACAAGGCCCGCAAGGGCATCGAGGTCGCGTCGCTCACGCTGCATCCGCAGGGCATCCCGCACGGTCCGCACCCGGGCACCGTGGAGGCCTCGATCGGCGCCACCTTCACCAACGAGCTCGCCGTGATGTGCGACACGTTCCGCCCGCTCTTCCCGACGAAGGCGGCGCTGGACATCGACGATCCCAACTATCCCGCCTCCTGGCAGGGCGAGCACTTCCCGGTGAGCGTCGCGGGCACGCACGCGGAGGACGGCTCCGCGCGCAACGGCGCCGCGAGGCGTGGCGCGGGCAGCTCCGTCCGGGCTGCTTCGTCGGAGAAGTCCCGGTCGGGCAAGCCAGCCCGGACGAACGGGAGTGGCGCCCGCGCTGCGTCCAACATCGCGAAGTCCTCGGCCGCCAAGTCGTCGTCGACGAAGCCCTCCGCCAAGCGCCGCGACGAGTCCACGCACGATCCGGTCAACACCTGGTAGGCGATCGCCCCCGTGCCGACCCCGATGCGCCAGCAGCGGCTTCGGGGTGCGGCGAACGGCTTCGATTCTTCGTCGATTTCGCTTGCGTTCACCCGACCATGTTGGCATCCTGCGGAAGTTGTCGCTGGAAGCAGGAACCTTGATGCACGCGCCACTCGCCATTCCCCGTCAGGCCGACACGCACCACCGCGACTGCGCGTGTTGTTGTTGTTGTGTTGCCTCGGGATGACTGGCAGCCTGCGCGCAGAGACGGAACCCGATCATGCCGCACCCGCCGCCGGTCGCCCGCGACCGGCGGTGTTTCGTTGCGCCAAGGCATCCCGCGATGACCGGCGCAACCCGCGATGACTGGTGCATGCGCGATGTCGGAAGAAGCCGCAGGGCGTTTCTGGCAGGGAGACGGAATCCGAGAGGTGTCTCGCAGGACCTTCGGGAGGCCTCTTGGAGGAAGGAGAGCGGCGGGCGGTCGAAAGGCCGTCCGCTTGCTTGTTTGAGCGCTCCGTTCGGCCCTCCGGGCCGACACTCGCTTTCGTACGCCGCGCCGGGCGAGGCCCGGCGGGCTGGGCGGACGCGGGCGCCGTGCGACGCACGCCTGGGGCTGTTTGAGCGCTCCGTTCGGCCCTCCGGGCCGACACTCGCTTTCGTACGCCGCGCCGGGCAAGGCCCGGCGGGCTGAGCGGGCGCGGGCGCTGTGCGACGCACGCACTGGGGCTGGTTGAGCGCTCCGTTCGGCCCTCCGGGCCGACACTCGCCTTCGTACGCCGCGCCGGGCAAGGCGGGCGCGGGCGCCGTGCGACGGACGCGTGCGCCACTATTCCGCAGGAAGCACGATCGCGCGGCACTCGCCGAGTGAGATGCGCGTCGCGCCGCGCTTGGCGCAATGGCCCTTGATGATCACCTCGTCCCCATCCTCGAGGTACTTCCTGGTCGTGCCGTCGGGAAGCTTGATCGGCTTCTCGCCGCGCCATGTGCGCTCGATGAGGCAACCCCGCTCGTCCTCGTCGGCGCCGGAGACCGTGCCGCTGGCGAGCAGGTCGCCGGGACGCAGGTTGCAACCGGTCGAGGTGTGGTGCGCGACCATCTGCGACATCGTCCAGTAGAGCTCCTTGAAGCTGGTGGCGCTCACCAGGATCGGCGCCTTGCCCTTCTCGCGCATCGCGGCGCTCGACAGGTGCACCTCGAGCTTGATGTCGAAGGTGAAGTCGTCCTTGAACGACAGGTATTCCAGCGGCTTGGGGTCGCCCTTGGCCCGCTTGGGAGGCGCGGTCTCGAACGGAGCGAGGGCCTCCAGCGGCATCACCCACGGGCTCACGCTCGTCGCGAAGTTCTTCGCGTTGAATGGCCCGAGCGGCTGATACTCCCACCGCTGCACGTCCCGCGCGGACCAATCGTTGACCAAGACGACGCCGAAGATGTGGTTCCTGGCGTCGTCGACCGAGATTCGCGTGCCCAACGCGTTGCCCGGCCCGATGAGGAAACCGACCTCGAGCTCGTAGTCGAGCGCCTTCGTGGGCCCAAACGTCGGTGGATCGCCCTCCTTCGGACACGTCTGCCCCATCGGCCGGCGCACGACGGCGGATTCGCCAGGTCCGTTCCCGCCGAGCACGATCGAGCTCGCCCGGCCGTGATAGCCGACGGGCATGTGCTTCCAGTTGGGCATCAGCGGCTGTTCGGGGCGGAACATCGAGCCGACGTTCGTGGCATGGTGCAGCGACGCGTAGAAGTCCGTGTAGTCGCCGATGTCCACCGGCAGGACCAGGTCGACGGCGTCGAGCCGCACCAGGGCTCGCTTGTTCCACCGGTTGCTGTCTCGCAGCAGCGGGCATTCGGCGCTCAGCAGCTCGCTGACGCCGCTGCGCGCCGCGGTCCACGCCTTCGGACCGAGCGCCAGCAGCGCGTTGAGGTTCGGCGCGCAGAGCGCCTCGCCGACCGCGGTGTCGACGCCGCGCATCAGCCCGGCCTCCACGCACTTCTTCACCTCGAGCACGCGATCGCCGATGGGCACGCCGAGGCGCGGCGCCTCGCGCGAGCCCTTGCGGCGAAACGCGCCCCAAGGAAGCGCCTGGATCGGAAAGTCGGCATCCTTGACGTTGGCGGCCTCGATCCAGCTTCGAAGCTGCGGATCAGTCGTGTTCATGCGTGTGTGGAGTGTTCACCCGGAGTGCGCAGCCCCGACGAGGTTCAGGGCCCGAAGATCGGCCAGCGGCTCCAGGAACGAGCAGGAGCCGAACGAGTGGGCGAATCGCTCGCGGCACTCGGCGATGCGCTCGGCGGCGACCCGGGTGCCGAACGCCTCGATCCCGTCCTCGTCGAAGACGAAGGGGGTCGCCGTTTCGCTCCGCAGCACCGACGCGATGTCGCGGGCATCGAGCCGCGCCGCCCACGCGAGGCACGCGGCGACGAAGACGTTGAGGAAGCCGTGCATCGGGCAGTTCGTCTCGCGCGACTCGTGGCGCAGCGGATGGTGCAGTCCCGCGGTCGCCTTGAACGGAACGTCGGCCGCGGCGCACGCGGCGATGAAGGACGCCATCTGCTCCACGCTCGGGAACGCGTCGGGCGTCAATCCTCCGGTCCGCACCTTCGCGCCCGCCTCGGCCCCCGCGAGCGCCGCGACAAGGCCGCGGATGTCGCCGGCGGCGCCGACCGGGCCCTGTATGGGCAGCTCGAAGTACGGGAAGATCTCCTCCGGCAACCCGTCGATGACCGCGTCGATCGCCCCTGCGGAGCTCGCCTTGAGCTCGACGGTGTCGATGAACGCGGCGCCCTCGCCGTCGGCGACGTGCCGGTCGTTGAACCGGGCGATCGCCTCGAGATCCGCCTCGAGCTGCGGATCCTCCGCCGCGGCCGCCAGCGCCGTCACGATCCAGACGTCCTCGTCGTCATCGCCGTCGGGGAGCAGCGGCTTCGCGCATCGTTCGAACTCGTCGAGCCGCCCCACGGGCACCACCAGCCGCCCGAGCATCCACGCGTCGGGGCCGGCGCGGTACTCGGCGAAGTTGCGCACCGTCGCCGCCATGTCCAGCCTCGCGGGCGGAAAGAGGCCCGCGTAGTCGACGATGCCACTCAGGAGTGTGCGCAGGCTGTGCATGAACGAAGGGGCGAATCGAGGGGTGGTTGGTCCGGCGTCTCCGATTTCGGTCGCGACGGCCGGGACGGTCCGCGGTGAAGGGCGGATTGTAGCGACGGGTCCCGGTGGCGACGGTCATTCACGGGCGAGTTGACGCCGGGCCGCGAGGAGCAGTTCCCGCTGGGCGCTCGAGACGCGAGGCGGCTCGAGCTTCATCGACGCGATGGCGCGGGTGATGATCCGGCCGACCAGGACGCGCGTGATCCACTTGTGGTCGGCGGGCACCACGAACCACGGCGCCCAGGACGTGCTCGTGGCGCCCATCGCCTTCTCGTACGCCGCCATGTAGGCGTCCCAGTGGACGCGCTCGACGACGTCGCCGGCCGAGAACTTCCAGTTCTTGTCCGGCTCGTCGAGGCGGGCGATGAATCGCCGCTTCTGTTCCCCCTTCGAGACGTTCAGGAAGATCTTCACGATGGTCGTGCCGTTGCGGGCCAGGTGGCGCTCGAACGCGTTGATGTCCTCGCAGCGCTCCTGCCAGAACTCCTTGCCGCGCCGGCCGGGCGGAAGCCCTGAACGGTCGAGCAGCTCGGGGTGGACGCGCACCACGAGGACATCCTCGTAGTGGGAGCGGTTGAAGATGCAGATCTGGCCGCGCTCGGGCACGTTGCGCCAGATGCGCCAAAGCCAGTTGTGGTCGAGTTCCTCCTTGTTCGGCGCCTTGAAGCTCACCACGCGGCAGCCGGTCGGATTCACCCCCGACATCACGTGCTTGATCGTGCCGTCCTTGCCCGCCGCGTCCATCGCCTGCAACACGACGAGCAGCGATCGGCTGTCGTTGGCCCACAGCAGCTCCTGCGCCTCGGCGAGCTCGTCGAGGTTGCGCCGAAGGAAGCGCTGCGCCTGACCCTTCAAGGTGTCCCCCGGCTTCGCGGCGCCCAGCGATCGAAGCGGACCCCTTCCGACGGCGCCGGGATCGTGGCTCGCGAGGCGGAACCGGCGACCGGGATGCACCAGGCACGCCCGGTCGAGGAAGCGGTCGATCTTGAGCATCGCGGCAGGCGAGATCTTCGCGGCGGAGGGCATGCGCAGAGTGTAATTCGCGGCACGTCGGTTCACGCGTGGCGATCGCCACATCGCCGCCGTCGCCTCTCTGCGACCGCCCCCGTCAGATTCCCGCGATCTCTCCGGTCGAGTCGCCGAACGATCCATCGAGGCCGGCGCGCCGGAGCATCGACACGAAGAGGTTGCACATGGGCGTGCCCGCGGCCGTCCGGATGTTCCGCCCCGGCGAGAGCGTGCCTGCGCCGCCACCCGCGAGGATCACCGGCAGATCGTCGTGGTTGTGCCTGTTGCCATCGGCGATCGCGCTGCCGAAGACGACCATCGAGCGATCCAGCAGCGTGCCATCGCCCTCGCGGCAGCCGTCGAGCTTCGCCAGGAGATCGGCGAAGAGCTCGCACTGGAAGCGGTTGATGCGGCGCACCTTCTCGATCATCGATGCGTCGCCACCGTGGTGCGAGAGATGGTGATGTCCTTCGGCGACACCGAGGAAGGGGAACGAGCGGTTGGATCCCTCGTTGGCGAGCATGAAGCTCGCCACGCGCGTGCGGTCCGCCTTGAACGCGAGCACGAGCAGGTCGTTCATGAGACGCACGTGCTCGCGATAGTCCTCCGGCACGCCCGGCGGGGTGCGCATCGCCGCGGCATCGAGCTCGGGCGCGTCGTGATCGTGGTGCGACGCCGACGGGATGGAGGCGATGGCGGAAGGACGCGCCGCAGCGGCAGGGCGCGCGTCGTCCGCGCCGCCTCCCCGCGCGCGTTCGATCGACTCGATGCGGCGCTCGAGCGCCCGGAGGCCGTCGAGGTACTCCTCGAGCCGGCCTCGATCCGCCGTCCCAAGTCGCTCGCGCAGGCGCAAGGCGTCGGAGCGCGCGTAGTCGAGGATCGAGCGCCTCGCGGCCAGCCGCCGCCCCAGCGCCTCGGCGCTCTCGTGCGCGGGTCCGACGGCGAAGAGCCGCTCGAAGACGGCCCGTGGCGAGATCTCCTTCAGCATCGGCTGGCCGGGGGTGCGCCAGGAGATGTTGGCGCTGTACGCGCACGAGTAGCCCGAGTCGCAATTGCCCGACTGGAGCGCGGGTTCGCAGCCCAGTTCCAGCGAGGGGAGCGCAGTGCACGCTCCGATCCGCCGCGCAAGCACCTGATCGATCGAGACGCCGGCGGCGATGTCGCTGCCTGCGGTCTTCGTCGGATGCGCTCCGGTCAGGAAGCACGCCGCCGACCTCGCGTGGTCGCCGGGCCCGTCGCCGAGCGCCTGCGCGTTGCGGTGGGCCAGGCCCTGGAGCAACGAGAAGCGGCCGCGCCGCGCGGCCAACGGCTCGAGCGACGATGGCAGTTCGCCGGCCTCGGCACCCGGCGCCGGGAGCCAGGCGGCCGGATCGACGCCGTTTGGAATGAAGACGAATGCGCAGCGCAACGGGGACGCACCGGCGCTTCCGACGCCGACCGCCACATCGGTCGCCACGCCGGCGAACGAACGGCGCCCGGCCAGGACGATGCGATCGGGGACCATCGACTCCAGCCACGGAAGCGCCATCGCCGCGCCGAGGCCGCGCAGGACCGTTCGCCTCGAGCGCGGCGACGACGCCCGCCGCGGCGCCTCGTCCATCGTCGCCGCATCCACCGGGCGCCTCGGGCATGGATCGTGCGCGGTCATGGGTACATCGTACCTCGCGCCAGCTCCCGCTCGACGATCTCGACGGCGAGCCGCTCGATCGTCGGCTCTTCGCGAAGCGCCGCCACGAGCTCGGCCACGGTCTCGTCGTCGCGCTCGTCGACCCCGCGCCCGCGCGCATACACGAGCATGTGCCGCGCGAGGGAGCGCAGGAACGCGTCGCCCTGGACGAGCACGTCGCGCAAGCCGCGCGGTCCATCGACCCGGCGTCCATCGGGAAGCTCGGCGCTCGAGTCGATCGGGGCGCCGTCATCGTCGCTGCGCAGCCGGCCGACGGCGTCGAACGGTTCCAAGGCGAATCCGAGGGCGTCCATGCGTCGATGGCACGCCGCGCAGCCCGGCTCGGCGCGGTGGCGCTCGAGCATCGCGCGCAGCGATTCGTCCGGGCGATGCGCACCGTCGCCGGGCAGCGCCGGAACACCCGGCGGAGGCGGCGCCGGCGGGTCGTCGAGGATCGCCTCGAGCACCCACTTGCCGCGCTTGACGGGCGACGTGCGCGTCGGATTGCTGGTCGCGAGCAGGATGCTCGCATGTCGCAGGATGCCCAGGTCGCTGGGGACGCCCGTCGACGGGGGACGCCGGGATGGTCCGCGCAGCGCACCGAGCGAGACGCGCCGAAGCTGCGGACCGTGGATGCCCGGGACGCCATAGTGCTCGGCGAGCGCCTGGTTGAGGAACGTGTCGTCGGCGCGCAGCAGGTCCCACACGGGGCGCCGCTCGCGCACGACCGCGTCGAAGAAAAGCACGGTCTCGTCGCGCATCGCCTCGACGAGCGAGGCGTCCACGCCGGGGAATCGCAAGCGGTCCGGCGCCCTCATCGCGAGCGAGCGGATCTGGAGCCACTGTGTGGCGAAATCCTCCGCCAGCGCGAGCGAGCGCGCGTCGTCGAGCATCCGCCGGACCTGCCGGCGACGACCGTCGGGCGTGTCAAGCGAGCCGTCGGCCGCCGCCGCGAAGAGCGTCTCGTCGGGCATTGTCGACCAGAGGAAGTACGACATCGAGCTCGCCAGCCGCCATGGGGCCAGGTTCGGCGACGGCCCGAGGTGCTTGCCGGCGTCGGCCTCGCCATCCGCCGATGCACCGATCGGAGCATCGGGCGCGTCGCGCCGATCGGTCGCCCCCACCGCCAACGCACCATCGAGCTGCTCCGCGCGCAGCAGGAAGCGCGGGCTCACCAGCAGCGTCGCGACCAGTGCGCGGAGTCGCCGCGAGGGCCCGGCGTCCGTGCCCGCCGCGGCGTCGGCGACATGAAGCAGCTCGTCGACCTCCGGGTCGGCGACCGGCCGGCGCCACGCGCGCGACGCGAGGATTGCCGCCTGGCCGCGCAGCCGCTCCGCCTCCGGCAGCGCGGCGGTGCGCGCCGCGAGGTCGCGCTGCACCGCCGTCGGAACGGCATGATCGAGCGGACCGCGAAGCGCCAGCGATACGACGAACGCGTTGCGGTCGCGCTGCGCCGGGTCGGGATCGTCGGGCTTGTAGTAGTCGTTGAGGAACGCCACACCGAGCGTGTGACGGCCCTCCTCGAGCGCGGCCCGGACCTCGATCCGCTGCACGGTGCGGTTGCCGTGGATCTCGAATGTCCGAAGCTCGGTCGTGGCCCGGCGCAGCGCCATGCGCACCGGTTCGGGCCCGGCCTGCTGCCCCGCGACCTCGGCGCTCACGAGGTACTGCCCACGGCGCGGCGCGTCGAAGTCGGCCACGACGCCGCCCTCCGAGTAGATGGCCCATCGCTTGCCATCGCGCCGCGCACCACCGACGCCGCGCATGGTCTCCGCGCCGCGCCGAACCTCGACCGGCGGTGGCTCGTCCAGGTCGGCGACGGCCTCGGCGGCGATCGTCTCGGCGGCGTCCATGTACTTCTCGACGAGCAGCGGCGCGATCGTCAGCCCCGCCTGGTTGTCGAAGCCATCGGCGATCTCGTCGGCGGGGAGCATCGTCTCGGCGTCCACGCCGACGCCGACCAGGTCGCGCACCGTGTTCGCATACTCGGCTCGGCTGAGTCGCCTCGGGGACATCGGATTGCGCTCACCGGTGCCGCCGGCGGACCAACCCGGCCGCGCCTCGTGAAGCCGCCCGGCGCGGCGCGCGGCCGAGAGCATTGCGTCGACGACGCCGACCGCGCCGGCGTACGACGACTCGTCCGGTCGTGGCTCGCGCGGCGGCATGTCGCGATCGACCAGTCGCTTGCGGATGGCGATCAGGAGCGTCGGATCGGGCTCGCCCGGCGCCATCGCGGCGCGGAGGTCCAGATCGCCCTTCGGACGATCGCCGGCGTGGCAATCGATGCACCAGGCGTCGACGAAATCGGCCAACGCGCCGACCGGAGGCGCGCCCTCCGGCCGTTCGTCCTTCTGCGCACGCCAAGCGATCCGCGCCTCCCACGCGAACCGATCCGGCCCCGAGATGCCGGCGTACGCAAGGGGTCGAAGGTGTTCGGATCCACCGGAATCCGCGTCAGTCGCCGGATCGCGATCCTCCATCGCCCGCGAGACCGATGCGATGGCCATCGCCGCAAGCGGCAGCGCCACGGCCATTCCAACCCAAGCGAGCGTGAGCGGCCAACGCGTCATGGACGTCGTTCGACAATAGCGTCGCGGCGACCGGCCGATGCGGCAACAATCCGGCCATGCCTTGCCATCTCGCGACCGTCAGCGCCGCTCGTCGCCCTTCCCAGGACCGACACGAGCACGAATCGTGCTTGCCCTTCGTCGCGCCGCGACATCGCTCGCGCGGAGCGCGAACGGTCGCCACGTGCCGGATCGTGCGCGGCGCGCGAACGACGCCCGCAGCCGCCCTCTGGCTTGGCGCCGCCGCGGCGATGTGCGCGCCCGGCGGAGCGTCGCCCAACGCCCTTGGCGCACTGACACAGGACGCCGCAGCGCAGCCCGCGGCGCCATCGGCCGCGACCGACCGGGGGACGCCAGCGCCAGACACGCTCCTGCGCGTGCGCGTCGCCGACGGGAATGGAGCTCAGCTTCCCTGCGAGCTCTTCCTGGTCGACGGGACGCGCTCGCTTCCCGTCTCGCAGCGTTGGATCGCTTCGGGCGCCGATGGCTGGGCCGTGATCCGTCGCGAGAATGGCAAGGACGCAGCCTCGGACGCACCGGCGACCGGACCGCAGCGACTCTTCCTGCGCGGCCCCTTCGGATGGATGGCCGAGACGATCGAACTGCCGGCGACCGGCGGGACCGGCGCACCCGTGACGCGCGAACTCTTTGCGCCGCGCTCGAGCGAGCTGCGCGTCACCCTCGTCGCCCCGGAAGGCGCAGCGATTCCAGCGGATCTGGTCCCGACGGTGTATACCGAGGAGTGCACGGTCGCCGCATGGCTGCGCAACGTGCAGCAGCGTGCCGTGGCGGCCGCGACCCCCGACGCACGCTTCACCCTCGCGGCGGCGAAGCGGACGGGGCCGGTCGACGATCCGCGGCGGGTCACGTGGACGATCGCGGCGCCGTCGAATGCGACGGACATCTGGCTGCTGGTGGACCAGCCGGGATTCCTGCGCGCCGCCCGGTTCGGCCCCTTCTCGGCCGCACACGGCGAGGTCGTCGTCGAACTGCCCAAGCCGTGCGAGCTTGCCGTCCACGTCGCGCCGGACGAGCAGTGGCCGCACGAGTATGTCGCCTGTCGCGTGGACCAGACGCTGGCTCTCGAGGACGCCCAGTGGAGCTTCGTGATCGGGTCGGTGGAGACGGAATCGGCGCGCGCCGACTGGACCGTCGCGGACCTGCCACCGGGACTGCTGCGCCTGGATGCCATGGCCCTTGGGAGCGATCAGGGCGGTGGCTCGGACGCGCCCGGGCGAGCCGTGCTCTCGAGACGAAACCGCATGGTGGTCCTCTCGCCGTCGTCCGCCGCGTCCGCGGAGTTCAAGCTGCGCACGTGGGACGAGAAGCTGGCCCGCGAGCAGTTGCTGAAGGGCGATCAGAGCCTTCGGCTCCGGGTCGTCGGCGCTGATGGCGCCGGACAGTCGGGACGCGTGCGCATCGCCGGACGCCTGCCCGAATTCGACACGCAGGTGACGGTCTTCGAAGGCGCTCTCGCCGCGGCGGGCGCCGTCGATCTTGCGGGCCTCCCCACCGGGGACAAGGCGTCGTTGCAGGTCTTCCTCGACGATCAATGGACGGACGAACTCGTCCTCGATCGCGAGCACGGGCCGGCGCACACCCGGACGATCAAGCTCGCGCCGGCGGTCGGAAGGCCGGCGCCGGGCCTCGCGCTGACGCGGCTCGACGACGGCTCGACGCTCTCGCTGGGCTCGTTGCGCGGGAAGGTGGTCCTGCTCGACTTCTGGGCCAGTTGGTGCGGGCCGTGCCAGGAGCCGATGGCCCACAACAACGAAGTGCTTCGCCGGCGCACCGACTGGCGCGACAAGGTGGTGATCCTCGGCGCGAGCATCGATAACACCATCGACATCATCCGGGCGCACGTGAAGCGCAAGGGCTGGGACGCCGTGACCCAGACCTTCTGTGGCGGCTCGACCACCGCATGGCAGTCCGAACAGGCGCGGCGCTACGCCGTGAAGGCGGTTCCAGCCGCGTTCCTGATCGACCAGGCCGGCATCATTCGATGGGTCGGCCATCCCGGATCGATCGACCTCGAGCGCGAGATCGACAAGCTTCTCGCAACCGGCGCCGTGCATTCCGGCGACGCGCACCGATGAGCGGGCGAACGAGCGGAAGGCCGTTCACGACCACTCCGCGGATGGGTGGAAGCCCGGGATGAACCGCCGCGCCCTCCGGCGTACGATGCCTCGCCTCGCGGGCGTAGTTCAGCGGTAGAACGTCAGCTTCCCAAGCTGAATGTCGGGAGTTCGATCCTCCTCGCCCGCTTTCGCGACTCTCGTCGGACGCCTCACTCCCTGCGGGTCTGGTTGAAGCTGAAGGGGGAAGGCCGTTGGACCCCGGTGCATGTCTTCGCGTGCTCGGACAAGCGTTGCCGGACGTCCGTCCGCGGCTGTTCGTGTGCTCAGGCTATCTCCAGCCCGTCGATGTTCGCTTCGCACAACGGCTGCCGCGCCATCTGCGGCGAAGTCACTCGCGTTTCCTGATCGTGATCCCGAGCTTCTTGCGCAACAAGTCCGCGTCGATCGTGATCTGGGTGCGCGCTTCGGGGGTCATGCGGTCAACGTTCTTCAGGATCATCGCCATCCGCTGGTTCGGGGCCAGCTGTTCGCGTGTGCGGATCAGGAAGTCCCAGTAGAAGACCGTGACGGGGCAGGCCGATGGTCCGCTGCGTTCGGCGGGGTCGTAGCGGCAGCCCGTGCAGTGGTTGCTCATCCGCTCGATGTACTTGCCGCTGGCCGCGTAGGGCTTTGTACCCACCAGACCGGTGACGCCTTTGCCAGCGGTCTTGCGCCGGTCGGCGTGCATGACCATGCCCAGCGCGTTGGGGAGCGTGACCCAGTCCACGCCGTCGACAAACATCCCGAGGTACCAGTCGCTGACCGCCCGTGGGTGCACGCCGCTGATGAGTGCGAAGTTGCCGGTGACCATCAGACGCTGGATATGGTGGCCGAATCCGCTGTCGAGCACCTGGCCGATGCAGGACTTCATGCACGCCATGTCGGTGTCGGCGGACCAATAGAAGGGCGGCAGCTCTCCGTGCTGATCGAGCCCGTTTCGATCGGCGTATGTGGGGCCTTCGAGCCAGTAGACGCCGCGGATGAACTCGCGCCAGCCGACAATCTGCCGCACGAACGCTTCGACGGATTGCAGCGGTGCGTTGCCGGCGCGATACGCCGCGATGGCCCGCTCGCAGCATTCGCGCGGATTGAGCAGCTTGAGATTGAGCGAGCTGGAGAGCGTGGAGTGGTAGAGCGTCGGCTCGCTGGTCCACATCGCATCCTCGAAGGGGCCGAACCGGACGAGGCGGTGGGTCACGAAGTCGTCGAGCGCGGCGAGAGCCTGTTCACGCGTGACGGGCCAGGCGAAGGAGTCGGCGGCACCCGGAAGGTCGGGGAGCACGCGCCGCATCGCCACGAGGACGGCGCGGGTGGCTTCATCGGGCTTGAACCGCAGCGGCGGGCGTGGCCGCGGACTGGGGCCTTGCCTTCCGAACGGGAGCCGGTTCTCCTTGTCGAAGTTCCACACTCCGCCCGCGGGCTTGGCGCTCTTGCCCGTACCCTCCATGAGGTAACCGGTCTTGCGGCGCTGCTCGCGATAGAAGAACTCCATCGTGAGCGTGCTTCAGCCCTTCGCCCACTCGGCGAACTCGTCCGGGGTGGTGAGAAAATGCTCGTCCGGCAGGATGCTCAACGGGATTCCCGTGGAGTCGCGGACGCGATGGAGCATGGCCAGCACGCGCCATTCGCCGGGTTGCGTGCACACAAGTTCGGATGGGTTGAGCGCTGCGACCGCGCGGGCGATTTCCGTCTCGAATGCGCCGGTGTTCTCGGGATCGTCGAGGGTCATGTAGCGGACGCGGAGGTTCCGCCGAACCAACTCGGCGGAGAAGTGGCGCATCGCCGAGAGGAACAAGGCGGTCCGCTGCACATGGCTGGGGACATGCCGCGATTCGGTCGCCATTTCCATCATGAGGACGGTGTCGGCGGGTCCGAGCGAGCGAATGAGCGCAGAATCCAGATCGAGCTGGTCGCCGAACACAATGGCAAGTCGCGCTCGGGTGGCCCGGGATGGCGGGCGGTTCGAGGAGAAAGCGGAAGTACGCGGCATCGGCGTGAATCGTAGAGTGGACAGCGGAGTTCGCAGCCGTCACCGGAGGATCCCGGCACTGCGGCATCTAGCGCTACAGCGCCCCTTGGCTCCTACTGCGACCGTCCGGAGCGGCATTTCCGCTGCGTCAGAGCTTGCGTTCGAGGCTTGATGGCTCGCAGAGGAGCCACCGGCGCCTTGAACGCGGCGCTCTTCCTTGCGGAAAGCCACTCCGAGCGGTCTCGCGACGGAGCCAAGGGGCGCTGTAGTGCTAGGAGCTTGCGTCACAGCCGAGATCCGTGACCGTCTTGCCCGCGCCGTGGGTCGATTCCCTCGCGACTGCGGCGTCGACCCGATCGGGGACTCCTCGCGGCCGCTGCGGCACGCTTCGGGATCACACCGCTATCGTCGCCATCCGTCTCAGGTTCATCGCCATCGTCACGAGGTTCAACCGCCAGTCACCTTCCTCAATCCTCGCAGACTGAACTGCCTGAATCCCATCGCCTCCTTCAGCCATCCGATCGGTGGCTCCGCGAGGTGCTTCCTTTCCTTGTATCTCTTGCGTCCCTCCTCCGTCCTCAGCATGGCCGCCATCCGGCCGCGCGCCCGAGTCCGGATCCGGCGGCCGCCTCGACGCCTTGCCCTCCCGGCCCACGGCGAGACAGCCAGTCGTCCCCTCGCGCGCTCCAGCCACCAGGAGTTGCGCTCGCACGAGAAGCCGGCGTCGGCCAGCACCGTCTTCACGATCGTCGTCGGCGATCCGTCGACGCCCACGCCCATGCCCGCTCGGACCTCTCGATCATCGGGATCAGCATCGACTGGTCGCACGGGCACTGCTGCACGTCCACCGCCACCACGATCCTCGCGGTCGAGTCGACCGCGAGCCGTTGTAGCACTGCTGATACGCGCTTCCGTCCTGCATGATCCGACTGTCGGGATCGGTGAAGTTCTCCTGCGCCTCGGCTCGGGCGTGCCGGGTGCTGGCGGGGCGGCGAGCCTGCGTCGTCGTCTCGTCCCTGCAGCGCTCGCCTCCGCCGCCTTCGCCTCGGCGTCGGCCTTCGTGCGCTCCTCCAGCCGCCGCTTTGCCGCGACGATCTCGTCAGCCGCGACTCGCGGCGCGCGGCCCTGCGGTGCTCGTCGCCGCGGAAGTCCGGACCGAACTGCACGTCCTCGGCCAGGTCCTCGCCCTTGGCCTTGGCGACGATCGCCGCGATCTCCTTCCGATGCGCTGCTCCTCCTCCTTCATGCGGGCGTGGCTCATCGCCTTCCGCTTGCTGGCATCGGCCCGGATCTTCGTGCCGTCGATGGCGAGCGTCCCGAGCGTGACGAGTCCGGTCTCGGCCGCGATGCGGACCACCTGCGCGAAAGCCGCTGCGGAAGGCGTCGAGGTGCCGTTCCAGGCGGCAGATCGTCGATAGACCAGCGCGTGGCCCGCGGCGAGGAACCGGACGAGGACAGGTCCTCGATCGCCTTGGCGA
The DNA here is from genome assembly GCA_046350555.1 of Phycisphaerales bacterium. Taxonomy (GTDB): domain Bacteria; phylum Planctomycetota; class Phycisphaerae; order Phycisphaerales; family SM1A02; genus JAXMAF01. Next base: position 156,979 of record JAXMAF010000008.1, on the reverse strand, counting down.
TGCGCCGCGACGAGAAGGTTCCGGTGCAGTAGCAGTAGACGAGCACCTTGAGCATCATCGCCGGGTGGTAGGGCAGGTTGCCCTGCTCCCGGCCGCGATACCAGGACAGGATCGGCCCCAGGTCCAGCTGGTCCACGGTGTCGGAGACGAAGTGCGAGAGGTGGCCGCCGGGCAGCCACTCCCGAAGCGACGGCGGCAGCAGCAGGTGCTGGTCAGGCTCGTACGGACGAAAGGCGCTCTCCATGCGGCTCTATTCGCACCAGGGCCGCCAGCGGTTTTTTGTGGACGCGAAAATGGTTGTGCAATCAGCCTGTGACGCAAGCTCCTAGGGTCCCGAGTCAGAACTTCGCGTCATATGTCCGGCCCTGATTTCGCCTGGCGGCGTCGTCGAGACTCCGCCTATCGCTGCGGATAGGCCGTTCGTCTCGACTCCTTGCCAGACAACATCATGTCGCGCCCTTATGCCGCGAATTTCTGACTCGGGACACTCGGAGCACAAGTGGCCGGTGATATTGCGCGAACAACTCCGAGCCCGCCGTGGATGCGTCGCTGGCTCGTGGCCGCTGGTGCGTACAACGTGGTGTGGGGCACAGCGATGGTCCTCGCGCCGATATGGACACTGAGGGCGTTGGGCGTGTCGCCGCCGACCACGGAGTTGTGGCCGCAGCTGTGGGCGTGCATCGGGATGATCGTGGGCGTGTACGGGCTGGGCTACTTGATCGCCGCTCGTGACCCGGTGCGTCACTGGCCGATCGTGCTGGTGGGCCTGCTGGGCAAGATCCTTGGTCCGATCGGCTTTGTCGACGCGGCGATGCGCGGGCAGCTCCCCTGGTCGATGGGGGTGACGATCGTCACGAATGACCTCGTATGGTGGATTCCCTTCGCCATGATCCTGTGGCACGCGACGCGAGCGGCACAGCCGTCGCCTCCGGCTGGTACGGTCACGCTCGAAGCGGCTCTGGAAGGGCTCCGCGAAGACCATGGCCGAACGCTTCGAGCGGTGACCGATGAACGGCAGACGCTTGTCGTGCTCCTCCGGCACTCCGGCTGCACATTCTGCAAGCAAACCCTGTCGGATCTCGCGAGATGGCAGCACGACATCGAGCAGGCAGGCGTAGGCCTTGCAGTGGTCGGCATGACGGAGTCGCCCGAGGGACTTCGCTCACTTGGTCAGCAGCATGGAATCGCGTCAGCGACCTGGTTCGCGGACCCCGATCGGCTGCTCTATCGAGCGTTGGGACTCCGACGCGGGTCGTTCCTCCAGCTCTTCGGTCCGCGTGTATGGGTCGCTGGTCTTCTGGCTGCGCTCCGGGGGCACGGCATCGGCAAGCTCGAGGGCGACGGCTTCCAGATGCCTGGAGCATTCGTGATTCATCGCGGCCAAGTCGTTCGGTCACACCGTCACGCCACAGCAGCAGACCGACCCGATCTCAGGGAGCTCGCCTGCCCGATCCGCTGACCACTCCGATGCGGAGATCGTCGCTCTCTTGTTCCCGAGATAAGCGTGTCGCGTCCGCATGACCCGTGGGCAACCCGCCACACTGGCGTGAAGGACATGGACTCGAAGATGGTCAACAGCGTCATGCGCGGCAGTTTCCTGAAGAACCCTGACCTCCGGCGCGAGTTCCTGTCGCTCCTGCACGAACGCATGCGAGCACCGCTTCCGCCGCACGGCGCCCAGACTCAAGAGCACCGTTGATCGAGGCGTTGTCGACATGGTCACCGGCGACGAAGATGCGATCGGCCTTGGTCATGACGGGTCGACGGGGCATCTCCAATGCCGGGGCATCCTCGCTCGGCAGGGCGTGCTGAATGAAGTCGGTTCTCAGATATCGCCAGTCATCCACCTGGCCTCCAAACCACTCACGCAGCTGTGATCGCACCCGCGGCTCGAGCACGGAGTCGTGCAGCGACGGATCATGCGGCGCGACCACCGACGCGGAGATCAGCGAGCGTCCCGGCGGAGCGTACTGTGGTTGGACGTTGGAGATCACCGCCACATGGTTGGCTGGCCCGGACCCATCGCCATCGAGGTAGAGAATCGGCTCGCGCGACGGGGGCGTCTGGGCCGCGAAGCTGAGCGTTGCTGTCGCCTTCCAACTTGGCGCCGGCATATCTGGGAGGAGCCGTGCCGCAGCATTGCCGTCGGTGGCAACGACGATCGCCGAAGCGCCGACGATGTCCCCTGACGCCAGAGTTACCTCGCCAGGGCCGATGCCGGTGACAGCTCGCCCGGTGCGGAGGGCCGACGAATCGAGCATGCCAGCGAGTTGCGCCGGGATGGCCTGCATCCCGGCGGCGGGGAGTGCGGCGCGACCTCTCGCGAACATGCGATACGTCGCTCGGAACTTGCGAGCCGATGTCTTGAGCGACCGGTCGAGGAACACACCACCAAAGAACGGCCGGAAGATGCGATCGATGGCACGAGCGCTGATGCCGATACCGCGCAGGAGCTGTTCGGTGGTCTCCTCCGGGGCGTTCCAGCAGCGTGCCTCGCTGGCGAGCCGCAGCGATGTGTCAAGCATCGCGACCGCTGGTGCATCCCGTACCGTCATCAGAGGCGATCTGAGCATGCCGAGCAGTGTCAGGGGGGCTCGAAGCGGGTCCGCGACGCGCCAGAACCGCCCCTCGAATCGAACCATGGCGCCTGGAAGGAAGGATCGAAGCTCAAGCGCGGGAATACGGAGAACGCGTCGCCCTTCTGGATACGCGGTCAGGTACACCTGGAATCCCCGGTCAACCTGGTACACGCCACCATCCGCATTGACCCGGTCCGTTCTCACCCGGCCGCCGACGCCGTCGGAAGCGTCGAGCACGAGGATCGGAATCCCTTCGCGGCGGAGTCGAACCGCACAAGACAGGCCAGCAAGGCCTGCGCCAACGATGAGCACGGGCTCTTTGCTGCGTATGGCCATTCGCATGAACCTTATCTTGATTCCGCAAATCCGAGATCTTCCCCGCGCGGGCTGGCCAGCTACTCGAGAAGCCGACCGGCCAGTTGCACTTCGCCACCCGCCTCCCAGTCTAGAAGTCCCGTGGCAGACTTGGGCACTGGCACGGACTGAATCTCCATGCCGTCGTCTGCCGTGGGCGTGACTTCCATCGGCGAGCGCGAGATATCGAGCATCTGCGCTTCAAGGAACTGCCGGTACATTCGCGGCAACTTCCTGACGATGAACTCCTTCGGGCGGTGGGAGATGTCGAGAAACACCCCGCCATGCGGCCCGCCGCGCCCAGCGAGGATCTCTGATACGCGTCCAAGTTGATTCTCGCGCCCCGCGCAACCCAGTTCGGCCGTGAGACGCCGCTGTGGGCAAGGGGTCGAACGCATGGAGGTCTACTGGAATCCGTATGAGTAGTTTGCCAAGGCCACACGGTCGCGTGTGGACAACTCCATCCGCTGAGGGTCTTACCGCTCCATGAAGCGCTCGCCCCGATCATTGGTCAGGTGACCGCCCTCGCCACGGACCGCTTCGGTCACCAGGGTCCCGGCCCATTCTTCCGGTGCGACCATGCCCGTAGGGTGGAATTGGACCAGTTCCATGTCCCCGAGCGTGCATCCGGCGCGGAAGGCGAGCGCCATCGCGTCGCCGGTGTTCTCGTCACGGCGAGAGGAACTTCTCCGCCAGATCCGCGTGTGCCCTCCTCCCGCGAGCACCACGGCGTCTGCACAGAGGACCGCCTGCTCCCCGGTCGAGAGATCAAAGCCAACAGCGCCGAAGCAACGCCCGCCTCGCACCAAGAGCTCAGCGATGTACATCCGCTCCACGACGGCGACGTTCGTGCGAGCCAGGCGCGAAACCAGCGTTTGAATAATTGCACGTCCGGTGTAGTCGCCGGCATAGCACGTCCGCCGGTACTTGTGGGCACCGAAGAATCGCTGGTCGAGCCTCCTTTCGGCCGTCCGCGCGAAGGGGCATCCCCAGGATTCAAGTTCACGAACAACGTCCGGTGATTCCCGGGCCAGCAGTTCGACTGCCCTCGGATCACCAAGCCCATAGCCCTCCCGCATCGTGTCGATGTAGTGTTGCTCCCAAGAGTCCTGGGGGTCGACGGTGCCGAGTGCGGCGTTGATGCCACCCGCCGCGAGCACGGTGTGTGGGTCCGACTTGGTGCGTTTCCCGACGAGCACCACGTCGCAACCAGCGCTGTCGGCTGCGATCGCCGCCCTGATCCCCGCTGCACCGGTCCCAATCACGAGAACATTGCAGACGACTCGATGAGGCTGCATGGTGGCCACACGCTCGGGGCTTCGTCGTGGAGCGCGTCGTGGATTCGGTCTCGGACGTCGTCCGGCGGTCTCGAACGATGGGTTCACCCGATACCAGCCTCGGCTGATCCTCGTGCGCATTCGGCGGATGTCCGGTTGCGCCCTGCGCCTCGATCGTCGACGCTGCGTCCACCGACGCAAGGAGGCGCCTGATGGAGATCAAGGAACGACGCGAGTGGATGCGAAGGAGCCTCGCCGCAGCTTCGCCGCATGGCGCGCGGCGAGCGCAGCGCCGAGCAGCGCGACCGGCTGCCGGCGACGGTCCACGCCATCGAGGCCATGCCACCGGGCGGCCGCGTGCGCGTGCTGATCATGGACCAGGCCGGCTGACACCGCAGCCGGGCGCTGAATGAAGGTGCCCGACAGGGCGCTGAACGTGCCCGACAACATCACCGTGCTCCTGCTGCCGCCGTACTCGCCCGAGCTCAACCCGGTCGAGCGGCTCTGGACGTATCTCCGGAGCCACTTCCTCGCCAACCGCGCGTACGACGGATTCCATGAGACCTCCATGCCTTCGACCCCTTGCCCACAGCGGCGTCTCACGGCGGGATCGGGATGGGTGTGGCGCGAGAGTCAACCGGGACGCGTATCAGTTCCTTGGAGTAGATCGCCGCGCTGTGCGGAGTGCGTCCATCGGGATCGAGGGCGTACCTCGCGATCGTTCCGACGTGGGTCCACCGAAGCCTCCGGTACAACTGGTCGGCGACACCGCCTTCCTTGGTGTCCAGCGTGAGCAGGTGGAATCCCGCCTCCCTCGCCGCGAGCTCGATCGCCTCCATCAGCCGTCGGCCAAGGCCCGCGCCGCGGCTCCGCCGATGGACCAGGAGCTTGGCGACCTCGGCCCGATGCGGCTGGTTGGGTGCCCACGCCGGCTGGATCTGCACGGTGCCCACGATGCCCGCGTCGTCGCGGACCACGAGGATGACCGCGCGGGCGTGGGCCGTCGCGAGCGTGGTCCGCCACCATGCTTCCGCGGCATCGACCGTGAGGGGCGGAAGGAAGCTGACGGCCGCGCCGGAGTCGACCGCGTCGACCAGCAGCTCGGCGAGCGACCGGAGATCCGCGTCGCTGGCCGGGCGCGTCAGTTGCTCGATCGTGCGGGTGTCCGTGACCATGGTTGTCTCCATCCGAGCCGGTGTTCCGCCTGACTTTCCTCTCCAACAACGGGTGGGGTCAGCATCCCGCGTCGCCCACTGAATCATGTGGGCTCGCGGGGAACTTCCGAAATCGCCGATCTTAACCCTTGCTGTCGTCCCCACGCATCGTTACGGTACCAAGGGCTGGGAGCGTCTTCGACGCAGCCCGTCGCGCGACAGGCGCTGAAGGCGCGAAGGCGCTGAAGGCGCGGGAGGCGCGAAGGCGAGGGAGGCGCGAAGGCGCGGGAGAAAGGCATGCCCATGTCAGGCTCTTCAGATTCGAGGATGCCATCGCAGTCCGACTCGCGGAAGTCGGCGCGAGATGCGACGCGGCATGCGCCGAAGCCAACGCCACGGCGTGATCGTCTCGAAGAGCTCCTGACGCTGGCTCAGACCTATCGAGGATGGACGTTGCGCGAGCTCGCCGATGCGCTTGGGCGCGATCCGCACAAGCTCGTTCCCGAGAGCGGCATTCCCAAGCTCGATCTGGTGATGCGCCTTGCGGAGGTGCTCGACTGGTCCATCGACGACGTCTCTCGCGACCTGTGCGGAAGCGACGGCGGGCCGACCGAGCCGGCGATGGTGCGCGGCGACTTCAAGCACCTGGATCGATCCGCCTTCGAGGCGTACGAGGAAGGTCGCTTCGCCGACGTCGCCTCGCTTGCCAAGGAAGCGTACGAGGTCGCCGCGACACCCAACGAGCGGGCCCGCGCGCTCATGCGGCAGTGCGCCGCGTGCGATGCGCTCGGCCTCTACGGACAGGCGCTGGCGTGCGCGCAGCGCGGGCTGCGCGAGGTCGAGGCGTCGTTCGAGTACCACCTGAGCTTCCGCGCCAACCTCGCCAACGCCCACTACACGCTCGGCAACATCTACGAGGCCGAGGCGCTGGCGGGTTCGCTGGTCGACTGGTTCTGCAACAACCCGATGCCGAGCCCGGTCTCGCAGAGCACCAAGGCGTTCGGCTACTACGTCAGGGGAAGCTGCCACCGCGTGCTCGCCGGAATGCCGCTGCCGAACAAGGTCTGGCACGCGCAACAGGCCCGCGAAGACCTGACGACGGCCGAGCGGAACTTCGACGACTACGCGAGGTCGGTCAAGATCGACACCTACGCGGGGTATGCCAACGTGGCGCGGGGTGCGGCCCTCGAGGTGGCACCGCTCCTGGGAATCAAGCCGCCGAACGAGGTCGTCGAGACCTTCCTCGCCTCGCTGGACAAGGTCGTCACACCGGAGACGATGCCCAAGGGGGCGTGGCTCGAGTCATGGGGATGGTGGTGCATCTTCGGGTGCAACGCGGCCCTTCGGCACGTTCGTGAACCCGATCGGCTCCAGACGCTGATGGCGGTCTTCACGAACAAGGCCGATGAAATCGCCGAGCACCTCGGGAACTGGGCGCTCCGTGAGCGCGTATGGACGCTTGAGCTCGAACGCCGACGTCTGGCGCAGGATGGCCCACGTCCCGATGAAGAGTGGATCATGGACGACGACGACGTGCGTATCGTTGCTGGAACAATGGCCCGCTTCCCGGTCTTCCGGGAGGTCGGCTGGCAGGTGCTTCGAACGGCACGGAGGGTCGGCCAGTGAACATCGTCCGTCATTCCTTGACCGCCTTCCCGAGTCTGCGTCAACGCGGCATGGCGATGGCCATCGCGGTGATGACCGCCGGGGTGGTTGGCCTCGGAGCGATCGGCGTAGGGGCCGGATCCACTCCGCCGACTTCGCCCGCCGACCCGCCAGACGGTGGACACGGTGGCGGCGACCACGGATCGACGGCGGGCAACGGGACGGGCAACCAGCCAGTCGGTGGCGGAACAAAGGATCCATCGCCGCGGGATGTCTACCGGGCGCGCCGCGCCGCGGTCGGATTGATCCGCGAGATGGCCATCGTGGACCAGTTTCCGCCGGCCGTCTACATCCAGTTCAAGGAGGTCTACCTGAACTGGGCGATCCTCGGCGCACAGGCCGACGTGGACCCGATCCCCTTCGACGAGTGGCTCTGGCAGCTCGGCATCGAGGACTCGGACGAGTTCAAGTCGTTCATGGCGCTCTACGTCGTCACCGAGTACGTGGCCGACCGGCTGCTTCCGTGATCGAAACCAGCGACGTCGCGCCTTCACGGTTCGCGTGATCGCGTTGGCGTGCGCCGAGTGTCCCGAGTCAGAAATTCGCGGCATATGGGCGCGACATGATTTTGTCTGGCAAGGAGTCGAGACGAACGGCCTATCCGCAGCGATAGGCGGAGTCTCGACGACGCCGCCAGGCGAAATCAGGGCCGGACATATGACGTGAATTTCTGACTCGGGACACTTGCGCTCAGGTCAGCCCGCCGCGCCAACCATCGGCCGCTCGCAGCGTCGCCCGGCGGCTGCCGCCGGGGAGCCCAATCACGATCTCCACCAGGCCCACCGAGATCTCGATCGCCGCGAACTCGCGCCAGGCCCGTCGTGTCGTCGCCTCGATGAGCTTGGGACCGGCGGTCGGCCAGAGGATGTCTGGCGGTCCAGACTCCGAAGCGGAGTGCCGCTCCGTCTCGAACGCCCATTGGCCGTTTCGGACGACTTGGCCTCGTCGAGGACCCCTTCGCCAAGGATGGACGCCAGTCGCGTGGCGAGCATCGATCCCTGCTCGAAGTGCATGCGGGCGATCGTGTCGAGCCGATGGACCGTCGCGAGGCCGCTGATGCGCAGTTGCGCGCGCCGACGCGTCGTACGCGACCACCTGCGCGCCGGCTGCGTCGAGAGATCGATCACCTTCGCGTCGCTGGCGTGCGTGTGGAACAGACCCTCGCAGGATCCCGTTCGACTCCGCGCAACACCATGAGGCGAAACGCAGGGCGTGCCCTCGGCGTGACCGTGGCCAGCGTCACGAGCCGCATGGGATCGTCAGATCGTCCGCCGCGCGGTAGTCGTGTCCAAAACCATCCCCCGACGTCGTCGCCGGGCGCCCGAATGCTCGCTCTCCGAGTGGACCATGACCCCGTGTTGGCATCCCGGCGACGATGTCGAGCGGACTCGGCGGATTCCTCGGTAGCCTTCGCGGCTCCATGGACTCACCTTTCTCGGCGGCGGGCGAAGTCACCGGTTCGGCGACGCTTCTCGAGACCGCGTCGGCATGAGTGCTCGTCGACTTCGGCGCTTCATCAGGGCTCGGAGGAGATCGAACGGCGCAACGAGAGCGAGGCGCTTGCGCAGCTTGTGCGGCGCGGCGAACTCGACGCGATCGTGCTGACCCATGCGCACCTCGACCATTGCGGGCGGCTGCCGTTGCTTGGACGCTGGGGACTCGATGCCTCCATCTTCTGCTCGCCCCCGACGGAGGACCTCGCGCCCGCTCGTGCTTCGCGACAGCGCCGGAATCAGGTCGCCGATGCGGCGAGTTCAACCGCCATCGCCGCCAAGGCGAGCCGAACGCCCGTCCGCTCTATCTTCCCGAGGAGCGGAGCGTGCGATCGCCCGAGCTGGTTCAGTCGAGTTCGGGGCGGAGCGGTCGATCGCCGACGGCGTATCCATGCGGATGGTGCGCTTGCGCGCATCATCGGCTCGGCATGCGTGGAGCAAGTACGCCGATGCGCGACGGCGGCGGCGAGAAGACGCTCGTCTTCTCGGGGGATATCGAGGCGCGGCGGCACCCATCGCCCGTCCGTGACGCCGGCATTGCGGACATCCTCGTCATCCGAGTCGACCTACGGCGACCGCGACCATCGCCAGGCCGCGGAAACGGCCCGGCAGTTCGGCGACATCGTCGAGCAGGCCGTGGCGACGAACGGCAAGATCCTCATTCCGGCGTTCGCCATCGGCCGCACGCAGACGATCCTCTACTCCCTGTCCGAGACTGTGCACTTTTCGCGAGGACGGCCATTCCCGTGATCATCGACAGCCCCATGGCGGTCGACGCGACGGAGATCCATCGGCGCTGGCTCGACGAGCTCGTCGACGAGACGACGCGCCGACGCCTCGCCGCGGGCGGAAGGCTCATCACGCTCCCCGACGTGCGCCCGATCCGCGACGCCGAGCAGTCCCGCGAGCTCAACGACATGGAAGGTCCGATGGTGATCATCTCCACCAGCGGCATGTGCACCGGAGGACGCATCCTCCACCACCTGCGCCACAACCTCGGTCGGCCGAGCACGCACGTGGTCATCGTCGGCTACCAGGGCGAGGGCACGCTGGGGCGGCGGCTCGTCGAAGGCGCGAGACGGGTCGAGATCTTCGGCGACCCGATCGAGATCCGGGCGTCGATCCACACGCTCAACGGACTCTCGGCACACGCCGGGAAGGGCGAGCTGCTCGGATGGGCCGAAGGGCTGTGCGACGATCGGCCCATGGTCTTCGTGAACCACGGCGAGGAGGGGCCGCGCCGGGCGCTGGCCGCAGCGCTGCGCGCGGCCGGCACGCGCGAACCGTTCCTTCCCCAGTGGACGCAAGAGTTCGTCGCCTAGCGCTCTTCTGATCGCGCCGTGGCCGGCCTCGCCGCACGCTCGCTCCGGCGCCGAGGGCATGGACGACCGCCCCGACGCGACGCGTGCGCCGAGCCTGCGCTGGACGGGCTCGTCAGCGCTGCGAACCCGCGATCGCGACGATCAGGGCGATCAACGCGGCGCCGGCGAGGCACGCCAGCGTGATCTTGATCCAGCTCCACGGACGCTCGCCCGCGACGCGACCCGACCTGCCGTTCACCAGGAAGCGATAGGCGCGACTGCGGTACCTGAACGAGCCCACCCAGAGCGGCAGCAGCACGTGCTTGAAGGTGACCTGTTCATAGCCGGTGCGGCGCGAATCGATGCGCTGGGCGTCGCCGCCGATGTCGGCGCGAACGTCGCCGTCGATCACTTCCGCCATGATCGCCTTCGCACGATCGAAGCCGCCGGCCAGGTCGACGCGGTACGCCTCGGCGAGGAAGCCGGCGACGAAGCGATCGTCGTAGGCCACGAGGTTGGCGAGGTCCCACCCGCCCAGTGCCTCGGCGAGCTCCGTGAGCCCGGAGGTGCTCGCCGAGACGAGCACGTCGTCGAAGCGTCGACGAACGGTTCCCGAGGCCGGCCTCCATCGGGTCCGCACCTCGGTGCGCTGGTTGCTTCCGCTCCCCACGGTCACCGTGTAATGGTCGCCGCGCCACCCCTGGTACGCGGTCGTGGTCGACGCGTCGTAGGTCCAGTGCGGAAGGTAGAGGCCGTCGACCAGCCGATCCTTCTCGGCCTCGCGGCGCAGGGCGTTGGGCGCGAACCAGAGCGAGCCGATCCAGTCGCGGAACGCCTTCTCGACGGTGGTGCGCGCCACCGCGAAGGGCAGCACCGCGTGCGGCTTGATCACCCGCTTCGTCTCGGCGGTGACGTTGAAGTGGCTCCCGCAGTACGGACAGTTCGCGGCGGCCACCTCCGGGAGAAGCTGCGTGGTGGCGCCGCAGGAACGGCAGGTCATCGAGCGAACGGTCAACTGCTCGTGGGCGCTGGCGAGCTCCTCGAGCGCGGCCGCGTAGTCCTGTTCGAGCACGGGCGGCGAGTCGCCGTCGATGGGCGTCTCGCCGCCACAGTGCTCGCAGACCAGGGTGCGCGTGCCCGGCGCATACGCGAGCATCGCTCCACACTTGCGGCAGGGAATCTGATCGCCGTGGGCGGATGGCGACGCCGCGGCATCGTCCGACCGCCCTTCATCGCCAGCGCCTTGATCGCGGCTGGCCGCGTACGGCCGGGCGTCCACCGGAGGCGCGCCAAGCGACCGCGCCTCGATCCGCGGCGCCGTGTCGGGGCGCGCCACCGTCGGGATCGAGGCGGGCCGGTCGTCGTGGTGGTCCGATTCTGGCACTTCGTGAAGGCTCCCCACCGTCGTGGCGTCGAGGCACGTCGCCGATCGCCTGCACGCGTCGGGCCCCGCGGACGCTCGCGGCGGCACGCGATCCACGCCGCATCAGCCGCACGGGGGGCCGGACATCGGTGCAGGCGCGCCGTCCGCGCCGGGACCGGCGTAGCGCGCCGCGATCCGCGGGGCAAGATACGTCTCGAACGCGCTGCGCAGGTCGTGTCGCGGTCTCCAGCCGAAGTCGCGGCGAGCCGCCGAGTCGTCCAGGTGCGCCGGCCACGAGTCCACGATCGCCTGCCGTCGAAGGTCCGGCGCGAAGGTGATCGCCGAGCCGGGAAAGGCCCGCTCGACCTCGGCGGCGATCTCCTCGGCGCTCGGGCTGAAGCTCTCGATGTTGTAGACGCACCGCGTCAGCCGTCTGGGGTCCGCGGCTGCGAGCGCCAGCAGCGCCTCGACCGCCTCCGGCATCGTCGTGAAGGGAATGCGGCTGTCGGGTCGCACGAAGCAGGCGTACGCCTTCCGCTGCGCCGCCGCGTGCAGCATCTCGGGGCCGAAATCGCTCGTTCCTCCGGTCGGAACGGTCTCCGCGGAGATGATTCCGGGAAACCGGATCGAACGGAAGTCGATGGAGGGTTCGCGCCGCTCCGCGGCGAGCATCTGGTAGTGGCGCGAGTAGTACCGTCCGAGGTGTTCGCCGTAGAGCTTGTTGCAGCCGTACATCGTGATCGGCTCGCAGAACTGCTCCTCGCGAACCGGCGCAGCGGCGTCCTTCGTCGCCAGGTCGGGCATGCCATAGACCGCGATGGTGCTTGGATAGAGCACCGACACGCGCCGGCCGAGCCGCCGTCCCTGCTCGGCGGCGAAGCGCAGCACGTTGACCGTGCCGTCCACGTTGACCGCATGCGCCGCCTCGGGGTTGCGCTCCCCGCCGCTGCTGAGCACCGCGGCAAGATGGAAGACCTCCACGAACGCGTAGCGCTCGGCAAGCGCCGCGAAGGGTTCGGGCGAGCGCACGTCGGCGGCGACGCAATGGTGGCAGCGTTGGCGCTCCTCCGGCTTCAACTCGCGCAGGTCGAGCGCCACGACCGCGGGGCCGCCACGCTCGTGCCGGTCGGCGAGCGCGGAGAGAAGGGTGTGGCCCATCTCGCCGCCGGCGCCGGTCACGAGGACGGCGTGCGTGCGAGTCGTGGCGTCGTTCGGGCGCGCGGGCGTGGCTGGGGCGGAGAGCGTCATCGATGGCCTGATGGTGTTCGCGGGAAGGTGCGATTGTACGGAGTGGCTGCGGAGCGCCACGCGGCGTCGGACGAAGGAGGCACGGGAACGCGCCTCGCGAGTCGGCCTCGCGAACGGCCTACGGCTCCCGTTCGTCGAGCCACGCCTGCTGGATCGCCTCGAGGATGCGCTCGTTGACGGGATGGCCGGGAAGCTCGTGGAAGCCCCTCAAGCCCAAGACGAGCTCGCGCAGCCGCGGGAAGGCGACGGCGAGCGGGTCGACCTCCGGATGCGCGTCGTCGAGCGCCTCCGCGATGCGATCGACGTCGAGCCAGTGAAACGCGTCCGTCCTCTCGTTCGACTCGTAGGGCATGGTCCGAAGGATCGCTCGTCGTGCGCCGGTGAACTCGACCGAGGTGCTCAGTGCGGGACCTCCTTGACCGCGTTTCGGTTCCACGATGGAACACGAACGACGATCGGCCCCTTGCCCGAGATGATCGCCTGGCAGCAGAGCCGGCTGTTGCGCTGAAGGCCCGGCGCCTCCTCCACGCGGTCCTCCTCGGCCTCGCTCGCCTCGGAAAGCTGCTCCATGCCCTGCTCGACGTAGACGTGACACGTCGAGCACGCGCAGACGCCACCGCAGGCGTGCTCGATGTTGATGCCGTTGTCCATCGCCACCTCAAGGAGCGACTCGCCTTCGCCACCCTTGACGCTCCACTCCTTCTGGTCCGTGCTGGTGAGCCCTTCCGGATCCTCGAGATGGAAGGTGATGGGGACGACGGGCGGACCGTGAACGTGATCGTCTGAGCGGCGGAGGTGCATGGGTCGGGAACGAGGTGTCGGGACGAACGGCGCGATGATACGCCCGGGCGTCCGGCGGGCGCACGCGCACGCGTTTCGCTACCATCGTGCGGTGATGTCCGCCGCTGTCGAGCTCTCCGTGGTGGCGCCCGCCCACAACGAGCAAGACAATGTCGTTCCGCTCGTGCGCGAGATCGTGCAGGCGCTCGATCCGCTCGGCATCGAGTACGAGATCGTGATCGTCGACGACGGGTCGACCGACGCGACGGGGGCGCGCTTGATCGCGCTCCTGCCGCAGGAGCCGAGGCTGCGCGCACTCGCCATGGCCGACACGCCTCCGGGCCGCGGAAACGGCCAGTCCGCCGCGTTCCACGCCGGCTTCCGCGCGTCCCGCGGCCGGCTCATCGCGGTGCTCGACGCCGACCTCCAGAACGATCCGGCCGACATCCCGCGCATGCTGGCGCTCATGGGCTCGTCCCGCGCCGACGTCGTGCAGGGCGATCGCTCGGCCAACCGGCGCGACACGCTCGTCCGACGCGCCAGCTCCGTCGTGGGCCGCACGTTCCGCCGCCTGATCCTCGGCGACACGATCCGCGACACCGGCTGCTCGCTGCGCGTGCTCACCCGCGAAGCGGCCCTGGCCATCCCGCTCCAGTTCCGCGGCATGCATCGCTTCATTCCCGTGATGGCGCGACAGCTTGGATTCACGGTGATCGAGACGCCGGTGAGGCATCGTCCCCGAACGCGGGGAGCGGCCAAGTACGGCATCTGGAACCGGGCGATTCCAGGATTGGTCGACTGCTTCGCGGTGCGCTGGATGCGCTCGCGGCGGCGCCCGACCGGCTGGACGCCGCTCGACGGATCCCCCGCCCAGCCGATCGCGGACGAAGGCGTCTCGCCCGACGCCGCCGCGTCCCGCGCGGCGCGCGTGACGGAACAGGCCCGGCCATGATGAGCATGAGGGGCATGATGGGCGCGACGCGCATGACGCGCATGACGAGCCGGAGCCGATCGACCATCGTGGCCCTCGTGGTCCTGCTCGTCGGTCTCGGCGCCGCCGGCGCCCTCTGGTATCGCCGCGCCGTCGCCCCGACCGATGTCGAGCGGGGCGTGCGCGTGAAGCTCGCGCTCGACGGCGCCCGCGAGGCGACGCGGCTGGTGCGCGATGGCGACGGACGCTACCACTTCGTCGTCCTCGGGCCCGGCGGCACGCCCAGCACGCTGACGCCGGACGAGCTGGCGGAGCAGCTCTTCGCGCAGCAGCGCGGCCATGGCTGGCTCTCGGCGCTCTTCAACATCTCGACGCCGGCGGGGATCGCGTGGGTCGCGATGGGGCTGGTGGGCCAGCTCGTCTTCGCCGGGCGGATGATCGTCCAGTGGCTGCACAGCGAGCGCCTGGGGCGCTCCGAGGTGCCACCGATCTTCTGGTGGATGTCGCTCGTCGGATCGATCATGCTGCTGGCGTACTTCGGTTGGCGCGTCGACATCGTGGGCATCCTCGGGCAAGGGCTCGGCTTCGTCGTCTATCTGCGAAACCTGATGCTGCTCGGCGCCGCCGGACGATCGCAGGGCGCGCCGGACGACGAGATGGCCGTCGATCCGTCGGCCGGGCCGTAGCGCGAGAGGCGCTGCGGCACTCGCCGTCCGAGCAGCCGCGTTGCCCTTCCTACCATCGCGCGTGTCCGGCTCGATCCATGTGCTTGGCCTGACCAGCCACGAGTTCGTCGCCGCGGCGAGCGCGCGAGGCGTGTCGCGCCCCGCCGCACTGGCTGCGTATCACGCCGCGTTCCGCGAGGGACGGACGACGCTTCCATGGGTGGCGCTGCCGGCGCCGCGGATCACCGCGATCCAGCGCGACCGCACCGAGTTCACCGGCATCGGGCCGGACGCGGTGCACGAGACCGTCAAGTTCGCCCTGCGCCACGACGATGGGCTCGAGACCGAGTCGGTGATCATCCCGATGCGCCGGGCGCGCGGCGTCACGCGAACCCTCTGCGTCTCCTCGCAGGTCGGTTGCGCGATGGGTTGCCGCTTCTGCGAAACGGCGCAGATGGGCCTGCTTCGCAACCTCTCGGCCGCGGAGATCGTCGGACAATGGCATGCGGCGCGGCATGCGGTCGAGGAGGGACTCGGAGTCCCGATCAAGAACATCGTCTTCATGGGCATGGGCGAGCCGATGGACAACCTCGATGCGGTCCTCCAGGCCGTCCGTGTCCTGGCCGATCGCCACGGACCGGAGATCGCGCCGTCGCACATCACCGTCTCGACCGTCGGACGGATCGACGGCATCGCCCGCCTCGCCGCGTTCATCGCCGAGCCGGGATTCCACCGGCTCAACCTCGCCGTCTCGATCAACGCTCCCAACGACGAGATCCGATCGCGGATCATGCCCATCAACCGCGCCACGCCGATGGGTCCGCTGATGGACTCACTCCGGGCGTGGCCCTTGCGCAGCAGCGGGGCGATCTGCGTGGAGTACGTGCTGATCCCCGGCGTCAACGACGCGCCGGAGCATTGCGACGAGCTGTGCGCGTACCTTCGTCCGCTCCGCTGCTCGCTCAACGTCATTCCCTACAACCCGCGGCGCGAGAGCCCTTGGCCCGCGCCGACGGAGCAGGAGACGACGCGCTTCATCGAGCGGGCGGCGCTCAACGGGCAGTTCGTGAAGCGGCGGCAGACCAAGGGACGCGACACGTTCGCGGCGTGCGGGCAGCTTGGGAATCCACGGGTCAGGCGGCGCCGCATGCTCGACGAGGCGACGGTGACGATCGAAGGTGCGCCGCGATGATCCGACGATGGCGCTTCTCGTCGTGCGGACGGACGATCGCCTGCGCCGCCGCGCTGACCATCGCGTTTGCCGGCACCACGCTGGTCGGCGCCTGCCGGCGAAGCCCCCCGCCGCTCCCACCGCCGACCGTCCTTCGCGTTGCGGCCGACGGCAGCATCGCCGACGCGCTCCGCGAAGCGGCGAGCGCCTTCACCCGGCACCTGCCCAACGTCTCGGTCGAGGTCGTGGGCGCTTCCGGCGCCGAACTCGTCGAGCGCATCCGGGGCGGCGAGGCCTTTGACGCCGTTCTCCTGGCGGATCCGCGCTGGATCGGCGCGCTCCAGGCGGACGGCCTCGTCGAACCCGAGACGCCGCGGCCCGTCGCGGGCAACACGCTCGTGCTGGCGATTCCTTCGAGCAGCGAGGTCTTCCTGCGCTCGCCGCACGACCTGCTCGATTCGCGGCTCCAGCGCATCGCCATGGGCGATCCCGATCGCGAGGCGGTCGGCGGCTACGCACGGCGCGTGCTCGAGTCCGCCGGCCTCTGGGACGCCGTCCGGCCACGCGCCGTCCTCTTCCAGAGCTCGGCCGAGACGCTCGATGCCGCGAAGCAGGGCAAGGTCGACGGCGCGTTCGTCTTCGGCTCGCAGATGATCACCGAGCTCAATGGCGACGTGCGCATCGGGCTGCCGTGGTCCCTCCCCGAGACGATCTACTACACGGCGCCGCTTCGCGCCACGAAGCACCCCGCGACGACCTCGTCGCTGGTCGACTTCCTCGCAGGCGAGGAGTTCAGGAACACGCTCTTCCACCACGGATTCCAGGTGGACCTCGGCTGACGCCGTCCGGCTCGCGCACACCGCGCTCGCGGACGTGAAGCCCGTAGCATCGATTCCATGTCCGTCCCCGCGCGGCCGACGTCGCTTCGAGATCTATCGAGACCGGCTCCGGCGGCGCGGCCCGGCGCGCCCGAGGGCGCGGCGATTCGATCCTCGATCGAGGAGGAGACGAGGCGGCGTCGCCGCAGCCGCGGGTTCCGGCCGCTCCTCTCGGCGTTCCTCCGCCTGCTGCGCCCCCACTGGCCGTCGATGGCGGTGGCGCTCGCCACGCTCACGGTCGCGACGCTGCTCGGCCTCCTGTCGCCACTGGCCACGAAGATCGCCATCGACTCGGTCTTCGCGGACCATCCCCTTCCGCGCCTGCTGGCGGACCGCCTGCCGTCGCCCAGCGCGCCCAAGGCGCTGCTCACCGCGATCGTCGCCGCCATCTTCGTGATCAGCGGGGTGCAGGTCGTCGTGCAGCTCTGGGGCCGCTGGCTCGCGACGCGAACGACCAAGCGGCTCCAGGTCGATCTGCGGCGCGAGGTCTTCGAGCACGCCGTGCGGCTGCCCTTGCACCGCATCCACGCGCTCAAGTCCGGCGGCGTGGCGAGCCTGCTGCGCGAGGATGCCGGCGCCGTCGCCGAGCTCGTCTTCGGGATGATCTACAACCCGTGGCGCGCGATCATCCAGCTCGGTGGCTCGCTCTCGGTCCTCGCGTACACCGATTGGCGGCTGCTGCTGGGTTCGCTCATCCTGCTGCCATCGGTCTGGCTGAGCCACCGGACGTGGATCAACCGGATCCGCCCGGTGCACAAGGACATCCGCGCCACGCGGCAGGACATCGACAGCCACGCGACCGAGGCGTTCGGCGGAATGCGCGTCGTTCGCGGCTTCGCCCGCGAGCACGGCGAGGCGGGCCGCTTCTCGCGCGGCACGCACTTCATGGCGCGACAGGAGATCCTCGTCTGGTGGTGGTCGCGATGGATCGAGATCGCGTGGGCGCTGCTCATTCCACTCGCCTCCGCAGGACTGCTCTGGTACGGCGGCATGCGCGTCCTCGACGGCTCGATCACGCCCGGCGACCTCGTCATGTTCCTGACGTACCTGATCATGCTGCTGGGGCCGCTGGAGACGCTCGCGACCAGCGCCACGTCGTTCCAGACGTCGCTCGCCGCGCTGGACCGGGTCCTCGACCTGCTTGGCGAGCCGCGCGAGATGCCGGCAGTCGCCGGCGCCGTGCGACTGACGCCCGAGGCCGTGCGCGGCGACATCCGCGTCGATCGCGTCACGTTCACCTATCCCGGTGGCGACAAGCCCGTGCTGCACGAGATCTCCCTCGAAGCCCGCCCCGGCACCATGGTCGCCCTGGTGGGGCGCAGCGGCTCGGGCAAGACGACCCTCTGCAACCTCGTCGCCCGCTTCTACGACCCGACCTCGGGCACGATCGCCGTCGACGGCATCGACCTGCGCACGATCGAGGTCGAGAGCTATCGCGGCCTGCTGGGAATCGTCGAGCAGGACGTCTTCCTCTTCGACGGCACGATCGGCGAGAACATCGCCTATGCGAACCGCTGGGCGACGCCGGCGCAGGTCGAGGCCGCCGCGAAGGCCGCCAACGCCGCCGAGTTCATCGCCGGGCTGCCGCAGGGCTACGAGACGCTCATCGGCGAGCGCGGCGTCCGGCTCTCGGGCGGACAGCGGCAGCGGATCGCCATCGCGAGGGCGCTCCTCGCCGATCCGCGCATCCTGATCCTCGACGAGGCGACGAGCAACCTCGACACCGAGAGCGAGCGGCTCATCCAGGCGTCCCTCGCCCGGCTCATGCGCGGACGCACGAGCTTCGTCATCGCCCATCGGCTCAGCACGATCATGCACGCCGACCAGATCGTCGTGCTCGAGCACGGCCGCATCGTCGAGCGGGGCACACACGCGGAGCTGATGGAGCAGAGCGGACGCTACCGCGCGATGGTGGCGTTGCAGGTGCGCGGCGAGGACCTTGCCGCCGTCGTCGGCTGAGGTCGACACAGCCCGGCATTACACTGGCCCCATGCCGCTGCTTCTTGCGCTCGACCAGGGGACCACCTCGTCGCGTTCGATCGTCTTCGACGAGACCGGCGCCATCCGCGGCGTCGCGAGGCGGGAATTCGAGCAGCGCTTTCCCAGGCCCGGATGGGTCGAACACGATCCCAGGGAGATCTGGACGACCCAGTCGGACACGATCGCCGGCGCCTTGGCGAATGCCGGCGCCCGCGCCGCCGACATCGCCGCGGTCGGCATCACCAACCAGCGCGAGACGACGGTCGTCTGGGAGCGCGCCACCGGCGAACCGATCCATCCGGCGATCGTCTGGCAGGATCGGCGCACCGCGCCGCTCTGCGAGGCGCTGCGCCGCGCCGGTCTGGACGCGATGATCGCCGAGCGCACCGGACTCGTCCTCGATCCATACTTCTCGGGCACGAAGCTCCGGTGGATCCTCGACAACGTCCCCGGCGCCCGGGCCCGCGCGGAGCGCGGCGAGCTGGCCTTCGGGACCATCGACACGTGGCTGCTGCACCGGCTCACCGATGGACGGATCCATGCGACGGATCCCTCCAACGCGTCGCGCACGCTCCTCTTCGACATCGTCGCAGGCGACTGGAGCGACGAGCTGCTGCGCGCGCTCAACGTCCCACGCGAGGTGCTCCCCGCGGTGACGCCGACGAGTGGTGTCGTCGCCGAGGCGCCACTGCCCGGTTCGGGCGCGCCGGGAACGTCGAGCGCGTCGCCGCCACGTCCGATCGCCGGGCTCGTCGGCGATCAGCAGGGCGCCCTCGCCGGACAGGCGTGCTTCGCCGCGGGAAGCGCCAAGTGCACGTACGGAACCGGGTGCTTCCTGCTGATGAACACCGGCGAGACGCCGCACCATTCGAGGAACCGGCTGCTCACCACGATCGCGTGGAGGCTCGGCCCGCACGCCCCGATCGTCTACGCGCTCGAAGGCAGCGTCTTCATCGGCGGCGCCGTGGTGCAATGGCTGCGCGACGGACTCCGGATCATCCACGAGTCGGTCGACGTCGAGCAGCTCGCGGGGAGCGTCCCCGACAGCGGCGGCGTCTGCTTCGTCCCGGCCTTCTCCGGGCTCGGGGCGCCGCACTGGGATGCCACGGCGCGCGGGGCGATCCTCGGGCTCACGCGCGGCACGACGGCCGCGCACATCGCCCGCGCCGCCATCGAGTCGATCCCGCTCCAGGTGAACGACCTGCTCGCGGCGATGACCGCGGACGCGGGCGCCACGCTGCCGGAGCTGCGCGTCGACGGCGGCGCCGCGGCGAACGACGCCCTGCTCCAGTTCCAGGCCGACGTGCTGGGGATTCCCGTGGTGCGACCGAGGGTGCTCGAGACGACCGCGTGGGGCGCGGCGTGCATGGCCGGGCTGGCGGTGGGCGTCTGGCGGTCGCCCGACGAGCTCGTCGCGCATCGGACGATCGATCGTCGCTTCGAGCCGAGGATGGCGCCCGCCGAGGTCGCCCAGCGCGTCGCGCGGTGGCGCGAGGCCGTCGAGCGATCGAAGGGGTGGGCGCAAGACGACGACGCTGCGCCCAAGGACAGTCGATAGCGCGCGGCACACCGGAGCCCCGCCGGCGGTCGTGCATCGGACCGCTCGTCCATCGGGTACGCTCCCCTCGATGCAGCGCGACGCGATGATCGCCCGGCTGGAGGAGCGGCGTTCCGACGCCAGGCCGTGGGACATCCTCGTGATCGGCGGAGGCGCGACGGGCCTCGGCATCGCCGTCGACGCCGCGTCGCGCGGCTACGACGTCGCGCTCGTGGAACAGAGCGACTTCGCCAAGGGAACGTCGAGTCGTTCGACGAAGCTCGTCCATGGCGGCGTGCGCTACCTTCAGCAGGGCAACATCTCGCTGGTGATGGAGGCGCTCCGGGAGCGCGGCATCCTGCGCACCACCGCGCCCCACCTGGTGCACGACCTGCCCTTCGTCGTGCCCAGCTACGCATGGTGGGAGTCGCCCTTCTACGGCATCGGCCTCAAGGTCTACGACCTGCTCGCGGGGCGCTATGGCTTCGGCGGATCGCGCCACCTTTCGCCCGACGAACTGCTGGACCGCATCCCCAACATCGAACGCGAAGGGCTGCGAGGCGGCACGCTCTACCACGACGGCCAGTTCGACGATGC
Source organism: Phycisphaerales bacterium (assembly GCA_046350555.1). GTDB lineage: Bacteria > Planctomycetota > Phycisphaerae > Phycisphaerales > SM1A02 > JAXMAF01. The sequence continues at coordinate 136,006 of JAXMAF010000008.1, read as the reverse complement.
GCGGCTGGCGACGACCCTGGCACGCACCGCCGCGACGCAGGGCGCCACGCTGGCGAACTACGTCGCGGTCGCGGCGCTCGTGAAGGAAGGCGAGCGCGTCGTGGGTGCGGTCGTCGAGGATCGCGAGGGCGGACGCGCGTTCGAGGTCCGCGCGAAGGCCGTGGTGAACGCGACCGGTCCGTTCGCCGACGCGATCCGGCGGCTCGACGATCCGCGCGCCGCCCCGATGATCGCGCCCAGCCAGGGCGTGCACCTGGTCCTCGACCGATCCTTCCTCGCGGGCGATCACGCGATCATGGTGCCGCATACCGCCGACGGAAGGGTCATGTTCGCGATCCCGTGGCATCACGTCGTCGTCGTGGGAACGACGGACACGCCCGTGCCGGCGGCGGCGCTCGAACCGACGGCGCATCGCGAGGAGATCGACTTCATCCTCGACACCGCGCGGCGCTACCTCGCGAGGGAGCCTTCCCGCGCCGACATCCGCGCCGTCTTCGCGGGCATCCGTCCGCTCGTGAAGGTGGGCGATGGCCAGGGCACGGCGGCGCTTTCGCGCGACCACACGATCCACATCGATCCTCGCTCGGGACTGACCACGATCGCCGGCGGCAAGTGGACGACGTACCGCCGCATGGCCGAGGACCTCGTCGATCACGTCTCGACGCTCGCCGGCCTCGAGCCGCGCCCGTGTGTCACGACCACGCTCAACCTGCATGGCTGGTCGATGCACGCGGCGCGCGATGGGGAGTTCGCGGTGTACGGATCCGACGCGCCCGCCGTCGCCGCCCTCGCCGCGTCCGATCCGGCGCTCGCGGCCCGCATCCATCCACGCCTCCCGGCGACCCACGCCGAGATCGCGTGGGCCGCACGGAACGAGATGGCGAGGACGATCGACGACGCGCTGGCCCGCCGGACGCGATCGCTGCTCTTCGACAGCCGCGCCGCGGTCGAGGCGGCGCCCGGGGTCGCCGCGACGATGGCGAACGAGCTTGGCCTGGATGCCCGATGGCAGCGCGCCCAGGTCGAGGCCTTCGCGAAGATCGCCCACGGCTATCTGCCGCCGGGCGACGCTTGATCCGCGAGCCCACCCGGGACACTCACGCCGCGCCCGCGGGCACCTCGACGACCTCCTCGTCGGCGACGACGAAGGCGCGATCGCCCGGCTCGACGCTCAGCGGAACGCCGCGCGAGAATCGGCTGAAGGCCGGAAGCACCGCGATGCGCGGCCCGAAGTGGAAGCATGGCAGCCGGATCGCGTCGCCAGCGCCGGCGAGCGTCATCGTCGGATGCAGGTGCCCGGCGATCGAGTAGCGGTCGCGATGCGCCGCCGGATGATGCACGAGCGCAAAGGGTGGATCGTCGAGCGGTTCGTCATGCGCCACGATCGGCCACTCCGCGGGAAGGCGCTCGATCCGCCGATCGTGGTTGCCGCGGACAAGGGCGACGGTGGCCGGCAGCGCGGAGAGGAAGGACGCGACCCGCGCCCGCACCGCCGGCGTGAGTCCCGCCGGCGCGTGGATGAGATCGCCGAGCACCACGACCCGCGTGGCGCCGGAGGTGGCGACGAGTCGCCCCAGCCGCTCGAGCGTCTCGTCCAGGAGGCCTTCGGGCATCGGCACGCCCAGCGCCCGATACGCCTCGCCCTTGCCGACGTGCAGGTCGGCGACGATGAGCGCCGCGCGGGCGGGCAGCCAGATCGCCCGCTGCGGCAGGACGCCGACGCGCTCGCCGCGAAGGTCGAGCCACGCGCCGCGAAGCGCGTGCAGCGTGATCGACGAACGATCGGTGCGCGCCGTTGACAAGGAGTCACGTTGTAGGCGTCTCGCCGGCGACGGGCGTCTCGCCGCGCCCAACGCGTCACGTCCGCGCCGAGTGCTCGGCGAGCATCCGATCGATCCGTTGTCGCACCGATTCGGTGGAGAGCGTCGACCCCAGGCGATCGGCGACCAGCGGCAGCGCCAGCGGTGTCGGGCGGGCGGTCTCGACCAGGAGCATCGGCTGCCCGCCGAGCCGGCGCAGCGTCCGCGCGAGCCGGCTCTCCTCGCACTGGCGCTCCAGCACCTCGCGGCGCGCCTGCACGAGGAGCAGATTCTGCGGATCGAACTGCTCGAAGACCTCGTAGATGAGCGACGACCCCGCCTGGATCTGCCGCGTCGATCGTTCGCCGCCGGGGTACTTCTGTGGAACGAGCCCGGCGACCCGCGCCACCTCGCGGAACTGGCGCTGCGCCAGCTCGCCGAGGTTGATCGCTTCGAGCAGGTCCTCGACCAGGTTCGTCGTCGTGAAGAGCTCGGGAGCGAGCAGCGCGGCGAAGTCGTACGACGCCGATGAGAGGAGCTCGATGCCGTAGTCGTTCATCGACATGGCCAGGGTCGCCGGCCGTCGTCGACCCAGCCGCAGCGCCAGCAGCGCCGCCAACCCCTCGTGCACGAGCCGTCCCTCGAAGGGGTAGATGAAGCAATGGCAGCCGTCGGGCGTCGTGGTCAGCTCGATCAGGGTCTCGGCGGCACGCGGCAGGCGCGAGAGCCGCAGCTGCGTCTCCACGACCGGAAGCGCCGTGCGCAGCTCCGCCGGCAGGTCGTGCGGCGGCCGCGCCGGATCGAGGTCGCGCAGCGACTCCACGACCTCGCGCACCGCCGCCGAGAGCGCCGTGGAGAGCGGAAAGCGGGCGCCGTTCCAGTGTGGCGTGAAGGTCGTGTCGCGACGGGCGGGCTTCACGAAGGCGGTCATGTCGCGGAGCCGCGCGAACTCGAGCATTCGCCCGCCGAAGAGGAAGACGTCGCCGGCGCGCAGGCGGCTCACGAAGTACTCCTCGATCGAACCGAGGGATCGGCCGCCAACCAGCCGGATCGCGACCGTCGCATCGCCCGTGATCGTGCCGACGTTAAGTCGATGCAGCGCCGCGAGCCGCCGACCGGCGACGCGATAGCGGCCATCGCGGCGCGCCACGCGGTGATGCTCCGGATACGCGCGCAGCGTGCTCCCGCCGTGCTCCACCAGCTCGAGGCACCAGTCGAACTCCTCGCGCGCGAGGTCGCGGTACGCCATGGTGGTGCGCACCTCGGCGAAGAGCTGGTCGGCGTCGAAGCCGTCGCCGAACGACGCGGTGACGAGGTGCTGGACCAGCACGTCGAGCGGCCGGTTCAACGATGGCCGCTCCTCGACACGGCCCGCGGCGACGGCCTGGCGCGCCGCGGCGATCTCGACGAGCTCGAACGCATGCGTGGGCACGCAGATCACCTCGCACGACGCCCCCGGCCGGTGACCGGCGCGGCCGGCGCGCTGGATGAGCCGGGCGATTCCCTTCGGCGAGCCGATCTGCACGACGCGCTGCACCGGCGAGAAGTCGACCCCCAGGTCGAGCGACGACGTGCAGACGACCAGCGAGATCGATCCATCCTTCAATCCCGCCTCGATCCTCTCGCGGACGGCGCGATCGATCGAGCCGTGGTGGAGCGCCAGCCGTCGCGCCCACTCCGGGCGCGCCTCGAGGATCGCCTGGAACCAGCGCTCCGACTGCGAGCGCGTGTTGGTGAAGATGAGCGTCGGCCGGTCCGGATCGAGCACTTCGAGGAGCGGGCCGAGCATGCAGAGTCCCATGTGGCCGGCCCACGGGAAGCGATCCACCGAAGTTGGCAGCACCGACGAGACGATGACGGGCCGCTCGATCGTGGCGGAGACGACGATCGGCGCGGCGTCTCCGTTCACCTCGCGGTTCACGGCCGCGCCGCCATCCGCGCCGGGCGACTCGTCCTCCACGGCCTGCCCGCCGGCATCGAGCGCGGGACCGTTCGTTGCGCCGACGGCGGCACGAGCCGCCGCGAAAGGATCGCGCAGCGTCGCCGAGAGCGCCCACGTGCGCATCGACGGCGCGATCGTCCGCAGCCGCGCCAACGCCAGCTCGGTCTGGACGCCGCGCTTGCTGGAGAGCAGCTCGTGCCACTCGTCGACGATCACCGCGCGAAGGCCGGCGAATGTGGCGCAGGCGTCGTCGCGGGTGAGCAGGAGCGTCAGGGACTCGGGCGTGGTGACGAGCACGTGCGGCATGCGCGCCCGTTGCTTCGCGCGAAGCGCCGTGGTGGTGTCGCCCGTGCGGCTCTCGACGCGGATGGGCAGCCGCAGGTCGTCGATCGGCGCTCGCAGCGCCTTCTCGATGTCGCGCGACACGGCCCGGAGCGGCGTCACGTAGACGATCGCCAGCCCGTCTGGGGAGGAGGAACGCGACGGCCGATCGAGCAGGTCGCCCAGCGGGCCGAGGTAGGCGGCGTAGGTCTTCCCCGCGCCGGTCGGAACGTGGACGAGGCCGCTGCGTCCGGCGCGCCAGGCGCGCCACGTCTCGGTCTGGAACGCGTAGGGCGTCCAGCCGCGGGCCGCGAACCAGTCGGCGAGCCGTGGATGCAGCGGAGAGATCGACGTCGGTGCCGTGATCATCGGTCGGAAGGCGCGAAGAGCCTCGACCCGATCTTTGCATACATGACGCTTGTTCCCACCAGGAGCAGCCCCACCACCGCCATTGCCGCGACGCGCCACACCGTCTCGGCGCCGCGCAGGTCGACCACGAGGAACTTCGCCACGGTCGCCACGAGCAGCGCCAGGCCTCCATGCCGGATCGACGCGGCCGCTCGGCGCGACGGGGTTCGTCCCGGCGGACGGGTCCCGAGCCAGAAGCCGCCGATCACCATCGTCACGCCGCAGAGGCCCCACCAGACGCTCACCGCCGGTGTCGTGAAGGGCGTCTCGCCACCCGCACCGACAATGCGCTCCGATTCGAGGCTGCCCGCGACCAGCACGACGATCGCAGCCAAGGTCGAAAGGACTCCACGGACCGCGGTCGTGAACGGCGGCTCGATCGCGGTCGCATCCATGGCGTCGGCGCCCGCGGCGCGCCACCCGCGCACGCCCGGTCGCAGCCACGGGCCGCCCGCTGCACAGGCGACGCACGCCGCGCAGACGACCGCCGCGGCCAGCGTCTGAAGGTTCACCATCGGCGCGACGTTCGCGAGGCCGTGGACGAAGCGATCGATGATGGCGCCTGGCAGCAGCCACGCCAGCGCCGCGACGATGGTCGCGACGATCCCCGCGGCCCATGTCGGTCGAAGCGAGCGGGCGGCGCCGATGGCGACCATGAGCGTTCCCCCGCCGGCCCAGAGGGCGCTCCACCAGAGGAAGCGCCGCGTCCCGAGGGACCATGGCCCAGGCGCAACGGGGCCGGTTGCGCGCACGATCTCGACACTGAAGGCGGCCAGCATCACCATCACCGCCAACGCCGGCGCGACTCCCTCGATGAACGCCGCGAAGCCGCGCCGCCGAAGGTCGCCGTCACGGTCGCCGGCCTGGCGGGTGGCGATCATGCACGCCCAGGCCACCATCGCCGCGACAGGAACGGCCACCGCCATCTGCGCGTTGAACCATGGCGCAAGGTTCATCGTCGCAGGCCCGGATCGATCGGTCGCCGAGGCGAGGTCCAGCATCAGCCAGCGCAGTGCCGCGCCGAGCGTCACGACGGCGCCGATCTCGAAGTGGCGTTGGCGCGCCGCCACGCGATGCGTCCCGAGCAGCGCCGCGGCGACGAGAAGCCAGCCAACGGTCCCCGCGACACCCCGCGCCGAGGCGGCGATCTCTCCGAGCAACAGCAGCGAGGCGATCACCGTCAGGGCCGTGGGAATCGCGCCGCGAGTTCGCGCACCGGAGCGCAGGCGCCACGCGGCGAGCACGCTCGCCGCCGCCGCGAGCAGCACCAGCCCGGCGACCTTGCTGACCTGGACTCCCGCTGCGGGAACGGCCAGCAGCGTCGCCTGAAGGGCCGTCACCGACGTGTCGACGAGAACGATCGTCGCGATCGCCAGGAGGAGCACGCCAACGCCGAAGAGCTCAACGCCGCGCGACGGAAGCCGCCGGCCCGCCTCGATGCCTGCAAGGGCGATCGCCAGCCAGGTCAGCGCCAGGCCGACGTGCTGGAACTGGACCGCGGCCGCGGCGACGAGCAGGAGGCCGCTCGCCAACCAGACCGCGACCGCGAAGAGATCGAAGGCCGCGGTCGAGCGCCGTCGCAGCGGCGCGATGGCGTCTCCCGCCGTGGCCAGCATCGCCACCGCGGCGGTCGCGACGACGACGAGGATCGCGCCGACCCAGCCGGCGTCCGCTCCTGCATGCACGAAGATCACGAGCACCGTCGCCAGCCAGGAGGTCGACAGGAAGGCGATGACGGCGTTGGCGATGCGCGAATGACCGCGCCGCGCCGCCCAGAGGGACTCGAGCATCGTCATGATCCACCAGCCCAGCGCGAAGACCGTGAGCAGGATCGTCTCGGGTCGGGCTGACATCCAGAGCGTCGCCACGACCGCGTGCATCGGCAGCGCCACCGGGCGCAGCCAGCGGAACGGCTTCGGCCAGCGCAGCGCCAGGCCGAGCGCGACGGCGAGGAGCATCGTCAGATGAAGCGGCAGCGCCACGGGCGACGCGTGCTGGCTGCGCAGGAGCAACGGGCTGGCGTACCCCGCGAGCAGCGACAGGACGCCGATGGAGACCATGCGTCCGCGAACGGTGATGGCCATCCCGAGAAGCGCCGTCAGCGCGAGCATCGCCATCGCGCCGCCGTCGCCGACCAGGCCGAATGCGCGATGCGCCGCGAAGGCGGTGATGTACAGCGTCGCGAGACCCGACGCGAAGAGTCCGACCGCGGCGAAGCGGTTGATCCGCCGCAGCGCGACCTCTCCCCCGGCGATGAGCAGGGCGCCGAACCCGGCCGCCGCGAGGCAGCGCAGCAGCGGCGGCATCCGCCCGATCCAACCCTTGTCGTGGGCCAGCTTGAGGAAGTACGCGGCGGCGATCGCGAAGATGATCGTGCCGATCCAGGCGAACCATCGCCCGCCGACGATGATCTCGAGCCGCGCCGTGGTGGCGACGAGCGAGGGTTCGTCGGGCGCTGGGCTTGCCAGCATGATCGGCGCGGCGCGCGGCGGTGCGGCGCCTGGCGTTGCTGGTGCGTCGTACGGGACGACCAACGACGGAATGGCTGGCGCCACACGGATCGGCGCAATCGGTGCCGCCGAAGGGCTCGTGGGGGCGCCGGCCGCCGCGGTCGGGGCCATGGGCACCGGCGCGATCGGCGCGGCGTGCGCCGGTCGAGCCTCGGCGCCATCCCTCGCGAGCTCGCGCGGCGCCGTCCCCGCGTCGAGCGTCGCGATGCCGTGCGGCGAGACGTCGGTGCCGGCGCGCGCGGCCCCCAGCCGCGCCTCGAGCTCGGCGACGCGCCGCTCCAGCTCGGCAACGCGACTCACCAACGGGAACCTCGAAGGAGCGCCGCCGGCGTTCGGAGCATCGGTCGTCATCGTGCCTCCCGTGATGGCGCATCGACAGATGCGTTTACACTCAGTGTATTGTACACTTACACGGCGGTCAAGCGTCTCTCCCGCCTTCGAGGCCAGGTGGACGGCTCGAACGAGTCACGCCGCGCCTCGCGCGACGTGCGCCGTCCGCCCCTTCCACGATCTTCGCCCGGTGAGGTGCAGCATGGCGCCGTGCCACTGGATCGCCGTCATCAGGACGATGCCCACCGGATGCAGCGCGGCGCTCGCCAGGGGATGCCGGAAGCGCCTCGCCAGCAGCAACCGCTCCGCCCACGCCGCCGCGATGGCTCCCGTGGCCAGGGCGACCTCCATCGCGCTGGCGCCGCGCGCGACGAACGCCCAGGCCAGGAAGATCCACGGGAAGACGTGGCCGACGAGGTGGAGCAGCGTGAGCACGACGAGCAGTCCAGCCGATCCGAGCCCTTCGTAGGCGTTCTTCGCGAAGCCGCGCCAGGTTGCGCGGAAACCGCGATACATCCGGCAGGATGCGAGCTCCGTGCCGTCGAAGAGGTCGGTTCCCCAGCCTGCGGATCGCAGCAGGCGCGGCAGCTTGACCCCGTCGTGCATCGATCCCTTGAACGACGAATGGCCGCCGACAGCGAGCCACGCGTCGCGGCGCACGAAGAGGAACTGCCCACATCCGGCGGAGGCCGCCGGATCCCCCGTTCCGCGCATCCGGCCGACCGGGAGATAGCTCAGCAGGATGAAGTGGATCAGCGGGACGATGACCGCCTCGCCGAGGGAGCCGACGACCTGTCGCGGCACGGTCGAGACGAGCGCGCAGGGAGGCCCATCGCGCCCGCGCAGCGCCTCGGCCAAGGTGCGTCCGATGCACGCCCGCGCGAAGCGCACATCGGCGTCGGTGAAGAGGATCCACTCGCCCAGCGCCGCGCGGCCCATCCGATCGCACCCCCACTGCTTGCCGTTCCATTCCGATGGAAGCGGCGAGGTGGCGACGCGACGCACGCGCGCATCGTCGGCGACGAGCCGGCCGAGGATCGCGGGCGTGCCGTCGGTGCTCTCGTCGTCGTAGACGAGCACCTCGATCCGCGAATGCGACTGGGCGAGCAGCGAGCGCACACACGCTTCGAGGTTCGCCTCCTCGTTGCGGGCCGGCACGCAGATGCTCACGAGCACCTCGCCCGGGCCGGGCGAGCTCGGCGCGGGGCCGATGCGCCGGAGGTTCGCCAACGCGAGCACGAGCGCCGCGAGGGCGATGGCCAGGGAGATCGAGAGGAGCGCAAGGATCATGGCTGTTCCGGGCAGCCCACTCGGTCAGGGCTCCCTCCGTGCGATGATCTCGCCGCCGCGACCACGCAGACGCAGCCAGAGGTCGTAGATCGGCTGGATCCTCGTCGAACCGCCACCGATGAGCAGATCGAACGCGGCTGGATCGCGGGCCACGACCGCCTCCGCCAGGCGATCGGCGTTGGCCTGCATCGCCAACCGCATGGCGCGGTGCCACGCGGTCGTGCCCACCCTGCCCGGCGCTCCGTCCGAGGATGCGCCGGACGGCGGCGCAATCGCACGGCAGGCGACGAAGACCTCCGGCCGGCGATCCTGCCAGAACGCGTACTCGATGTTCGCGACCGCGACGCGGCAACCTGGATGCGCGGCGGCCACGGCGGCTGCGCCGGGACGGATCCGGATCGGTTCGCGCGCATCGGAGAATCGACCTTGCGGAGTGATCCACAGTGCTGGAAGCGCGTCGGAGGAGAACCGTTCGTCGACGCGCGCCAGCAGTTCCGCGAGCGCGGCAGCACCCCCATGCTCGCCGTGGCGGCGATGGGCGCGACCGCCATCGGGGCCCCCATTGCCAGCGCCATCGTCGTCCTGATCGTCATGGCACCTGGCGTCCTCGAGCTCGACGCCGAAGATCCCCAGCCGCCGAAAGAAGCCGAATCGCCGAAGCTGCGCCGCGTCCATCGGCCCGCACGGCGTGCGTTGGGGCATGAACTTCCATGCAAGCGCGAGCGCAACCAGCGGATCCCACCACGATGGATGGTTCACCAGGACGATCACCGGCGAAGGGACCTCGGCGATCGCGGCGAGGATCTCCTGGTCGCCGCGCAGCATGCGCACCGCATGGAACTCGCGGCGCAGCATCCGAAGGGAGTACCAGGCGAAGACGCGCGCGAAGCGCCGATCGAAGCGCGACGGTGGAGACGGCCGGGAAGTTCGCGGCGCTGGCGGCACGATGGAGGGTATCTCGGGACGCACCGCCGTCCGGCCGGCGCTCAGGCCACGTTCGCCGCTGGCATCGCTTCGCGCGCTCCGTCACGCGCACGAGAACCGGAGGCGTGCGCGTCGAACGAGGCTCGGTCCGCAAGGCCGAAGTCCTCCGCCACCGAGTTCGCCGCGGTCACGCCGCTCATGAGGACCATCGGGACGCCAGGCCCCGGATTGGCGCTTCCCCCGGCGAGGTAGAGGCCGCGAAGCACGCGGCTTCGATTGCGTGGCTTGAAGCCTCCGCGCAGCCGGCCGTGCGAGGCCAGCCCGTAGATCGCGCCACCCTCGGCGTTGTACAGGCGCTCGATCTGCGAGGGAAGGAGATGGCGCTCGACGACGATGTGCTTGCGAAGCTCCGTCAGTCCCAGCCGCTCGAGCTTGCGCATGATCGTCGGGCGATAGCTCTCCAGCAGGCCCCCGGGCCCCTCCCACCGCTGTCCCGGACGCAGGTACGGCGTGTGGACGAGGACGTAGAGCGCCTCGCCGCCGGGAGGCGCCTGGCCTGGGTCGGTCCGCGAGGGCGCCGCGAGATAGATCGTCGGATCCTGCGCCGGGACGCCGCGGCGGTAGATGTCGTCGAACTCCTCCTGCGAGTCGCGGCTGAAGAGGAAGCAGTGATGCGCAAGTTCCTCGTAGCGCCGATCGAGGCCGAGGTAGAGGACGACCCCGCTGCACGCCGGGACATAGGCCGCGGCGATCGACGCCTGCTCGCGCCGGGCGGCGCGCGATCCCACGAGGTCGCGATAGGTCCGCTGGACGTCGCAGTTGCTGACGACCGCGTCGGCTTCGAGCGTTCGGCCATCGTCGAGCTCGACGCCTCGAACGACCGAGGCCGCGGCGCCCTCGAGCCGGTCCGATCCGCGCCGGTCGTCCTCGGAATCCGCGCCGGCGGACGGTCGGCCTCGATCGGAGCAGATGACGCGACGCACGCCGACGCCCGCGATCGTCTCGACGCCGTGCTCGCGGGCGAGGCGGACGAGCGCCCGCGCGACCATGCGCGTTCCGCCCATCGCGTACCAGCAGCCCTGGTCGACCTGGGCGGCGGCGATCAGCGAGAGGATCGCCGGCGCAAGGAATGGGCTGGAGCCCACGTACTGGAGGAAGTGCTCGGTCAGCTGTCGAACATGCGGCTCGTCGACACAGCGATGCGCCGTCGCGGCCACCGTGCTGTGCATGCGCATCGCCAGCACGTCGGCGAGGAGCCCCGGCTCGCGCGCCGGCGGCTTCCACATGAGATCCGAGATTCCACCGAGATCGCGGTAGAAGAAGACCTTCTCGCTCAGTCGCAGCATGCGGCGGCTGTAGGCGAGGAATCGACGCCACCCGTCTCCGGCGCCGGTGGCTGGGAAGCGTCGATCGAGCGACGCGGCCATCGCGTTCTCGTCTTCCAGCAGGTCGATGCGGGTTCCATCCTCGTAGAAGCAGCGCCATTGCGGATCGAGCCGCACGAGGTCGACGTAATCCTCCACGCGCCGCCCGCAGCGCGCAATGATGCCGCGCAACACATCCGGCATCGTGAGGATCGTCGGTCCCATGTCGAAGGAGAAGCCTCCCTCGCTCAGCACGTTCATCTTGCCGCCGAGGTGCTGGTTGCGCTCGACGAGGGTGACCGCCGCGCCGCGCCGGGCGAGTTCGACGCTCGCGGCGAGTCCGGCCAGGCCGGCGCCGATGACGATGATGCGTGGAGTGGATGGCACGGGGGGTCGGGGTTCGGCGGAAGGTGCGGATCGCGTCATGCGCGTCCCGGTTGATTGTCGCGCCCCACCCAACCAAGTTCCGCCGCAACGCGCCGTTATGGGCAAGTGGCCGAACGCGTGGGGTTCTCGTGAAAGTATCAGTCGGGGTTCACGGCCCGCCGCGTCGATCGTCGGCCGTCCGTCGCTCGTCGTCGGCGCGCGGAGGACGGTTCGTCGGTGTTCCGTACAGCCACCGCGACAGGGTGCGCAGCCCACGCATCGCCGCGGCGGTCGGCGGCTCGGTCGAGACGCGCAGTCGCGATCCCGACGTCGAGACGACGACCGGGCGCGTCATCGCGAGCAGACCCTCGTGCCCGCGACTGACGCCCCAGCCGCTCTCGCCCCGCCCGCCGATCGAGGCGGCGGGGTGCACTGTTGGAAGGACCGAGTCGTTGATCGTGACGAACGAGACGCCGAGCACGTCGCGCAGCTCGCCTGCCCGCCTGCGACTTCGCGTGTAGACGCTCGCCGCCAGATGCTGCCCGGCGCGATGATGCACCTGAAGAGCCTCGACCATGTCCCGGACCCGGACGATGGCCACGACCGGACCGAAATGGCGCCCCTCGACAAGCTCGGCATCCTTCGGACAGTCGACGATCGCCAGCGGTCGAAGCTCACGTCCACGAGGCGGCTCCATGATGGCGCTGGCGCTCCGACCACCGGCCGCCACGGCATGACGCGCCAGCGCGTAGCAGGTTTCGGCCGATTGGGCGTCGATGAGCGACACCGGCCGGGCCGCTGCCGCCAATGGCGCCAGCGCCGCGAGAAACCCGCCCCACGCCTCGGCCTCGACGAGGACGCGCCGCGGCGCCATGCACGTCTGCCCCGCGTTCATCGTGACCGCCTGCCAGATCCGCGCCGCGGCGCGCGGCAGGTCGGCATCGGCCAGCACCAGCGCCGAGTCGCGACCCGCCAGCTCCAGCGTCGTCGGTGTCAGCGTCTGCGCGGCCAGTTCGGCCACCGCCCGCCCCACGCCGGTCGATCCGGTGAAGACGATGTGGTCGAATCGCTCGGTGAGCAACAGCGCCTGCCCCGCCTCGCGCGTCGGATCGACCCACGAGAGGCGTCGCGCCGAAAGGCCCGCCTCGCGAGCCGTCTCGAGCAGCAGCCGCTGGGTCCGCGGCGCTCGTTCGGAGGGCTTCACGACGACGTCGTTTCCACCCGCGATGGCCTGGACGAGCTGGACTCCAAGCAACTGCACGGGGTAGTTCCAGGTGGCGATGATGGCGACGCGCCCCAGCGGCGCTCGGTGCTGGAAGTGCCGCTGCCCGGGCATCCAAATCGGCCCGCCGCGCAACCGTTGCGGCGCGAGGAGCGTCGCCAGCCGACGTTCGTGCCAGCGGCACGCGGACAGAAGGGTCAGCACGTCGGAGGTGAGCGCCTCGTGCGCCGGCTTTCCGATCTCATCGACGATGAGATGGACGAACTCGTCGGTGCGCCCCTCGATCAGCCCTCCGAATCGGCGGATCCAGCCCCGCCGTTCCTCGATCGAGATGGGCGCCGGCGTTCCAGCCAGGTGGCCCGATGCGCGCGAACCATCCATCTCCGCAGTCGTCGACGCTCGGCCCAGGAGGTCAATCATCCGTGTCGTTCCCACGTCGTCGCTCCCGCTGCGCATGAACCCGTCGGCTGCGGCCGCGGATCCGACTTGACCGGCCAGCTCGGCTCGGCCAGTCGAACGAGATCGGCCAGTCAACGCGGCCGGGCCTCCGAGACAGCCACGTGGCGCTCTCGTCGCATCGCCTTCCGCTCGCCGTCTCGTGCGAAACGCCTTGCGGCGTCCTCAGTTCGGTGGCGTCATGATAGTGGATGCATGGCGCGCGAATCGGTAGCGTCAGCGGCTGCGAAGGGTCGAGTGCGGCGAAGCGCGCCACCTTGCATGCGAGCCCATTCGATGTCCACTCCTTCCATTGCCATCGTCGGCGCCGGACCCGGAGGTCTTGCGGCGGCCATCCTGCTCGCCTCGAGCGGACTTCGCGTGACGATCTACGAGGCCTGCGACCAGGTCGGCGGCCGCAGCGGCCAGCTCGTCCGAGACGGCTTTCGGTTCGATCGCGGCCCCACGTTCTTCATGATGCCATACGTGCTCGACGAGATCCTCGCCGCCGCGGGACGGCGATTGGGGGACCTGGTCGAGCTGCGGCGTCTCGATCCGATGTACCGACTCCTCGTCGGCCAGCCGATGCGCGAGCCGCGCAGCGCCGGGACGATCGAACTCGATCGGTCGGGGGCGCCCGTCGATGGACGCGACGCCACGCCGAACGCCGCGAGCCCGATCACGATCGATGCCGTGCAGGACATCGATCGCATGGCGGCGCAGCTCGAGCGCGTGCGACGCGGCGATGGCGATGGGTTCCGTCGCTTCATGCGCGACAACCGCACCAAGCTGCGGCTGATGACGCCGATCCTGCGCAGCCCGATGCGCAGCATGCTCGACCTGGCGACGGCCGACGCGCTCCGGGTCGGCCCCTGGCTCAAGCCGTGGCAATCGCTGCACGACCACCTGGGCGGCTACTTCCGCGACGATTCGGTCCGCCTCGCGATGAGCTTCCAGAGCAAGTACCTGGGCATGAGCCCCTTCGAATGCCCGTCGCTCTTCTCGATCCTCCCCTTCATCGAGTACGAGTACGGCATCTGGCATCCGATCGGCGGCTGCCATGCGCTCATGCGCGCCATGGCGGGGGTCGCGGAGGAGCTCGGCGTCGACATCCGCTGCGGTGAACCGGTCACGGCCCTGCGCTTCGCCGGGCGGCGCGTCACCGGCGTCTGCGCGGACGGCGCGTGGCGCGACCACGACCACGTCGTGATCAACGCCGATGCGACGTGGGCGATGAAGACGCTCATTCCCGAGTCGCTCCGCGGCCGCGCCACCGACGCCGCCATCGATGCCCGCGACTACTCGTGCAGCACCTTCATGATGTACCTGGGCGTGCGCGGCGAGATCGACCTTCCGCACCACACGATCTACACGTCGGCGTCGTACCGATCGAATCTCGCGGACATCGGCGAGGGGCGCCTCGGCGACGATCCGTCCTTCTACGTATGCAACCCGTCACGGCTGGATGGGTCGCTGGCGCCGCCCGGCTGTTCCTCGCTGTACGTGCTGGTTCCCACGCCCAACACCAAGGCGCCGATCGACTGGCGCTCCGCCCGCGATCGACTCCGACGCGACGCCTACGGACAGATGGCCCGCGTGCTCGGCCTGCGCGATCTTGCGGAACGCGTTGTGAGCGAGACGACGTTCACGCCGGACGACTGGCGGGCGATGAACATCAATCACGGCGCCACGTTCAACCTGTCTCACTCCCTCTCGCAGATGCTCCATCGACGACCGCAGCATCGGCTTCCGGGTCTCGACGGCGTGTGGCTCGTCGGCGGCGGCACCCATCCGGGATCCGGGCTGCCGGTCATCTTCCTCTCGTCGCAGATCACCGCGCGGCTCCTCTGCGACGAGGTTGGCGCCACCGGCGCCGCCGTCCCCGCGGACGATCGCTTCGCCGCCTGATCCACGGCGCGGCGCCTTCGACGCGAGAGGCCGCGATGCCGAGGGGCGTCCGCGCGATCTTCGCCACGTGCCGAAGCGGAGGTCCCGTTTGGGTACGATCCGCCCGTGCCGCTCACCTACGCCAGCTACCTGAAGATCCACGAGCTTCTCGCGCTCCAGCAGCCGCTCTCCGACGGCCCCGAGCACGACGAGACGCTCTTCATCGTGATTCATCAGGTGTACGAGCTCTGGTTCAAGCAGCAGTTGCATGAAGGGTCGCGGTTGCGGGATCGCCTGGCGGCGAACGACCCGGTGAGCGCGGCCTCGACGCTGCGCCGCATGCTCACCATCCTCAAGACGATGGTCGCGCAGATCGACGTGCTGGAGACGATGACCCCGACCTCGTTCCTCTCGTTCCGCGCCCGGCTGGAGAGCTCGAGCGGCTTCCAGTCGGCGCAGTTCCGCGAGTTCGAGTTCCTGCTTGGCGGCAAGCGCCGCGGCCCGCTGGCGAACTACCCCGCCGGCACGCCGGAGCGGGTGACGCTCGAACGGCGCCTGCGCGAACCGACGATCTGGGACGGCTTCCTCCGCTATCTCGCCGCGGCGGGCTTCGCGGTGCCACCCGAGGCGTTCCCCGGCGACCCCGAGGCGCCGACCTCGCCCTGTCCGGCCCTCGAACCGATCCTCATCGACATCTACCGCAACCATCCGGCGCCGCGACAGATCTGCGAGCTCCTCGTGGACCTCGACGAGGGCATCCAGGAATGGCGCTACCGCCACGTCAAGATGGTCGAGCGGACGATCGGCCGCAAGCAGGGAACGGGCGGCTCGCCGGGAGTCGAGTACCTCATCTCCACGCTCTTCCGATCGCTCTTCCCGGATCTGTGGTCGATCCGCGGGGCGCTGTGATACGCGTGTCCCAGTTGATGCTCCGTCGCAGTTGATTCTCGCGCCTCGCCCAACGGCCCGCGAATGCTACTTGCCGACGGTTCCGCCGGCGCGCTCGATCAGGACGCGGCCCTCGCGCATGTCCCAGCGCATGGACTCCGCGCGCAGCGGCTGCGGCGATCCCTTCACCACCACATGCACCTGCCGCTGCGTGTTGCCGCGCAGCATGGCGATTCCCGTCGAGGGGTTGTAGTCGAACTCGTGCGTGTCGACGTCCTGTTCGGGCGAGCGGATGAAGACGCGTCCGACCGCGCGGACCCGCAGGATCTCGCCGCCACCGCCGAGGTCGATGCCCGCGAAGCCACCGCCGCGCTGGCCCTCCGCCGCGCCCCCCGGCGCCGGAGCGCGGCGCAGCGTGATCTCGAGTCGATCGGCGGTGAGCGTCAGGGCGTCGTCGGCGCGCGTTCCCGCGTAGACGATCTCGACGCCGTCGACCAGCACGATCGTGTATCGCTCGTCGCTCTCGCGCCGCATCTCCATGCGACCCTTCCACGAGAAGGTCGACGTGCCCCGCGAACCGAAGCTCGTCTTCGACTCGCCGGCGGTCTTGGGCGGCGACACGTCGTGCAGGAGAAGCTGTCCGGCGCCATCGACCGACGCCTCGCGGGTCGCGAGGTCATAGCGCACCGACTCGCCGCGCACCCGGAAGAGCTTCTCCGGCAAGGTGTCGCGCAGGCCTTCCGGCCAGCGCTTCGACTCGAGCTGCGCGTCGCCGGTCGCGGTCATCGTCGCGATCGCCTTCGCCGGAACGTTGGCAGGCGCCGCGGGAGACGCGGACGGCGCCGCCGGGCGCGCGGCATCGGCGGCGCGGCTGGCGGCCGCCTCCTTCGACTTCAATCCGAGACGAAGTTCGTTGGAACTCAACGTGTCCACTTCGCCGGCGTCGGGCGAACTCCGGACGTCCACCGTGCCCGCGAGATGGATCTCGCCCGCGCCGCCATTCGCCCGGTCGTCGTAGCGGAGCGCATCGGTCCACGTCGCCTGGAGCGGCGCGGTCTCGGGAATCGAGGGCCGCGCCGCCTGGTCGAGGGGTGGCAGCGCGACGGGCTTCTCGAAGGCGCGGAAGCGGCCGGGACCGGGCGCGTGCACGGTCCTCGTCGCGTCGTCGAAGCGCACATCCCTGAGCCGGTCGACCACCACCGCATCGCGCACGATCATGATGTCCTGGCCGGCCAGGGCGAGCGATCCGGCCAGCGAGTCGCCGTCAAGCCGATCGGCGTACACGCGCGCGCCGTCCTCGAGCTGCACGCGCACGTCGCGCTCGGCGACCACGGTGCCGATCTCCACGTTGCCGAGCTTGTCGGCGACGGTGCCGCGCGGCGCGCTCCTCGCCGGCGCAGCGCCGGGGTCCGCAGGCTTGCTCCTTGGACGAAACGTCACCGCAAGCGCCTCGGAGCGAATGGTGCGCGCCGCGTCGCGGGCCGCGACGGCGCCGTTGGCGACGAGCTTCTCGGGAACGCTCTTGCCTTCGGCGCGTCCCATCGTCAGCAGCATCGTCGATGCATCCATCTCGCCCCGCTCGCCGAGGCGCTCGACGTGCACGGCGCCCTCGGCCTCGATCTCGCGGATCGCTCGCTCCTCCTTGCGCGCCGCGCCGCCCTTGGCCGCCGGCGCGCCGGCGTCGTGACCGGTCGCATTCGCCTCGTTCGCCCCCTGCGCTGGCGGATCGCCTGCGCCGGGAGTTCCAGGCGCAGCCGCCGGCACCGAAGCCGGCGCCGGGCCGGCTGCGGCGCCCGAGTCGACCACCGCGAATCCAACGCGCAGTCGATCCGAGCGCATGGCGAAGTCCTCGCCTCCGACGCGCACGGCGCCCGCGAACCTCGCCTCGCGCAGCGAGCCCCCCTCGCCTCCGTCGGGGCTCGGATCGAAGGCGAGATCGACGCCCTCCTGCCAGGTGATCTCCAGCGGAAGCTCCGGACGCGCCGCGTCGCCCGCCTTGCCGTTGGCCCTGGCACGATCACCGGAGCCCTTCCCCGACTGGGCCAGGATCGACGCCACGATCGACGCGACGACCTCGTCGTCGGCCGTGCCACCGATGGCGACCGCGGCCGAGTCGACGTCGATGGCGGCGGTCGGGCGCTGGTCGAGGCGCATGCTTCCGGCGCCTTCGAGGCGACCGACGCCGCTGGCGCGGACGAGCCACAGGCGCTCTCCGCGCAAGGCGGCCCGCGGTGTGTCGATCTCCAGCGCATGCGAGCCGTCGCCGACGAGCTCGAGACGCCGCCCGTTGCTGTCGTAGCGGACGAGCGCGCAGCGCGCCTCGAGCTCCTTCATCGGGTCGTTCATCGCGACGGGCGTCCCGGTGATCTCGATGCGCGTGTCGTCGCGCGAGGCGAGGATGTCGCCCGGCTCGGTCGTCGGCGTCATGACCAGTCGACCGGTGTAAGTGATGACCAGCTCGTCATTCGTGGCGGTCGGACCGGCGCCCTCGCTCAACGAGCCGAGGACGAGCGCCGCGACGCGCAGGGGAAGAGGACCGAACTCGCCATCCGGATGCGCCGAGGGCGCCATCCCAGCACACGTGACGGGCGAGCACGCGTCGGCGCCGCCGCGAGCGAGCAAGGTCTCGGAGCGCGCGTCGAAGAGCGAAGCCACCGTGTTTCGCAGCCCGCCGCCCTCCATGGAGAAGACGATCGAGAGCGTGTCGCCCTCGATGGTGCTGTGCTGCCCATCGTGGATGCGCTCGATGTGGACGTTGTCGTGAAGGGTGAGCCGGTAGAAGCGGACCGACGCACCGGCGTCCGGGGTCGGCGCAGGTGAGACGGACGACGCTGGCGCCGTCGCCGGAGCGGAGGTCGACGCCGGAGGCGCCGTCGCTCGCGCGGGGGTTGCAGCGATCGATCGTGGCGCCGGCGATGCCGCACCCGCGGCGGAGGTCGGCGCCGACGATGTCGGCGCGAACGCGGTCGGTGTCGGCGCGGTCGTCGGGATGGCCGCGGCGACTGGCGTCGCGGCCGTTGATGCGGCGCCAGCCGTTGGCGTCGTGGCGGGTGCCATCGCCGCGGTCGGGCCCGAGCGCGGTGTCCCGGCATCGCCGCGCTGCCCGGCCGCCGCCGCGACCAGATCGATCCGGATCGGCTCGACCGGCGTCTCGACCACGATGCGCTCGGCCGTCCGGCCGGTCGCGTCCAGCGCCATCGTGAGGCCGCGCCCCTTGAAGCGCAGCGCCGGCGTGGAGACGTCGACGTCGCCGTCGCAGCGCAACCGTCCGAGCGGACCGTCGAACTCGGCCTCCTGGGTGTGCACCTCGAGGGCTGGAACGTCGGTCGCGGGGTCGATCCGTGGCGGTGCTCCGCCGTTGCCGCCGGTCGATGCGCCCCGAGCATCGGCCAGTCGAAAGAGCTGCACCACGACATCGCCTTGGA
The DNA here is from genome assembly GCA_046350555.1 of Phycisphaerales bacterium. GTDB lineage: Bacteria > Planctomycetota > Phycisphaerae > Phycisphaerales > SM1A02 > JAXMAF01. The sequence goes on along the minus strand of JAXMAF010000008.1, from coordinate 116,895 downwards.
TCCGGCCCGACTCCAGCGCCCGGCGCGGAACGTGCGCCGTCGCCTCGGTGCCGCGCAGGGTCACGATGCGCGTGTCGTCGCCGCCGGGGCCGCCTTCCTCGCCGCGTCCGAAATGAAACGACGCCCGCGGCTGCTCCATGTGCACCCAGCGTTCCGGCAGTGGATCGACGCGATCGGCGCTGTATCGCTGCGCCAGGCGACCCGTCTTCGGATCGGCCACCTCGACCCACGCGCCGGCCTCGAGGCGGACGCCCGACTCCGGATCGATCCCCGCGCCGGCCGAATCCTGTTCGCCCGGCCGCATCGCGGAGGGCGCGGCAAGGTCGACAGCGCCGGCGATGCGCGAGGTGCGCGACGGTCCGCCGGGGTTCATCACGCCGCGGGCCACGAGCAGCGCGACGACGGCGATGACCAGCAGGGCGCCAAGCCATGACGCCATTCGACGGATCGTGTTCGAGGTCATTGCAGCCTTGGCGGCAGGATAGCGCTACCTGAAGAGCGCGAGCGCCGCGTCCCAGCGGTCCTGCTCCTTGAGCAGGTGCTCGATCGCCTCGCGCACCGCGCCGTCGCCACCGCGCGCCGCGGTCGTGAATTCGGCGATGGCCTTCACCTCGGGCACCGCGTCCGCCACCGCCATCGGGTAGCCGCAGAGGCGGAGCGCCGGAAGGTCCGGAAGGTCGTCGCCGAGCATCGCCGCCTGCGACGCCTTGAGCTCGAGCTGCCCGAGCAGCTCGCCGAACGCCTCCGCCTTGTTCCCGGTTCCCTGCACGATGTGCCGGATCCCCAGCTCACCCATGCGGTGGCGCACGACGCCGCCGCGCCGGCCGGTGATCACCGCGACCTCGTAGCCGAGGCGCCTCCAGATCCGCAGCCCGGCGCCGTCGCGCACATGGAACCGCTTCGTCTCGACGCCGTGATCGTCGATGGCGATGCCACCGTCGGTGAGGACGCCGTCGACGTCGAGGCAGAGGAGCTGCACGGCGCGGGCGGGGTGCATGGGCTCGTCAGGCGCGGGCCAGCTTGCCGTCGCGGGCCAGCAGCGTTGCCGCGATCACCTCGTCGCCCAGGTCGATCCGCAGCGCGCCGCCCTCGGCGCCCTTGAGCATCGGCGTGAGGAAGGCGACCAGGTTGCGGGCGAACATCTGGCTCGCATCCTGCGGAACGGTCGCCGGGAGGTTGGTCGGACCGAGGATGCGCACCCCATGGTGCACGACCTCTTCGTCGGGGCGGGAGAGCTCGCAGTTGCCGCCGCGCTCGGCCGCCAGATCGACGATCACCGAGCCCGGACGCATGCCTTCGACCGCGGCGCGGGTGATGAGCAGCGGCGATTTCCGGCCCGGGATCGCGGCGGTCGTGACGATCGCGTCCTGCTCCGCGGCGACGCGGGCCAGCGCCTCGCGCTGCCGCTCGTAGAACGATTCGTCGAGCGCCTTGGCATAGCCGCCCGCGGCCTCGGCGCCGCGCGTGTCGAGCCCGAGGTCGATGAACTTCGCCCCCAGCGACTCGATCTGCTCCTTCACCGCGGCGCGCACGTCGTATGCCGAGACGACCGCGCCGTTGCGCCGCGCCGTCGCGATCGCCTGGAGTCCCGCGACACCGGCGCCGATCACCATCGTCCGCGCCGCGGCGATCGTCCCGGCGGCGGTCATGAACATCGGCAGGAAGCGCGGCAGGTTCATCGCCGCGAGCAGCACGGCCTTGTAGCCGGCGACGGTCGCCTGCGACGAGAGCACGTCCATCGACTGGGCACGCGTGATCCGAGGCAGCAGCTCGAGGGCGAAGACGGTCGCGCCCGTCGCGGCGAGCTTGGCCGCGGCATCGGGGGAACCGAGCGGATCGCAGAGTCCGACGATCGCCTGGCCGGCGCGCAGGCGCGGCAGGTCCTCCTCGCCTCGATGCGGGTTGGCGCCGAGCGCCCGGACCTGGCAGACCAGATCGGCCTGGGCGAAGACCTCGTCGCGGCTGGCGAGCGCGGCGCCCGCGTGCGCGTACGAATCGTCGGTGAATCCCGCCTCGGCGCCCGCCCCGCGCTCGACGACGACTTCGGCGCCGAGCTTCTTCAACGGGCCCACGACGCCCGGTGTGAGCGCGACCCTTCGTTCCCCTGGCGCCGTCTCGCGGATCGTGCCGATTCGCATCGCCGGAAGGTAGCAGAAAGATCGCGGCCGGTCGCCGGCGTCGTCGCCCGGGCCGGCGCGTCGATCCACGCTCGCCCCCATTCCTAGCGGCCAAGGAGAAAAGCAACCGCAATTGACAGGGCTTCGTATCTTGACTCGGTTATGAGCCCTGTTACTCTTCGGGCCAATTCAGAAAGTCACCGTGCGTGTCTTCGATCGGCGTGACGATCGGCGCGGGTGACGAGCGTCGAGCGCCCTGAATTCCCGAGCCAGGATCGGCTCCGAGCCAGCGGAACAATGGAAATCTCCTCGCAGCGGCCCATGGCCGCGACTCCCCGCCACGGCGGGGGCAACATCGGGGGCAGCGAGCGTACGGTCAAGCTCGGCCTCTTCCAGAGCGCCGAGGACGGCGACGCCGAGCCTCCGAGTGCTGCCGCGCAGCACGCCCACACGACCGCACATCTCAACGGCAAGGGCCACGCGAACGGAAGCCGCGCGAAGGGTCGCGCTTCGTCGCGCGGAGCGGCTCGCCCCAAGGCGAGCGCCGGCACGAGCGCCAACGGCGACCACGGTGGCGTGGCCGTCCTCGACTCCCCGATGCGGCTCGCGCCACAGCCCATCGCGACTCCGTCGCGCTCGGCGCCACGACCGACCCCCTCGGCGCGGGCGCTGGCGCTGGCCGCGTCGTCGGCCGATCCGGTCATCTCCGATCGCTCGCGCGAGTTCCGCAGTCGCGTCTTCCCCGAGGCGACCGATGCGGAGTGGTCCGACTGGAAATGGCAGCTCCGCAACCGCGTGCGCGACCTTGCCACCCTCGACCGGGCCTTCACGCTCTCGACGGACGAGCGCGAGACGGTCATGGCCCTTGGCGACCGCCTGCCGGTGGGCATCACGCCCTACTACGCGTCGCTGATGGATCCGGACGATCCGATGAGCGCGCTGCGCCGGACGATGATTCCCGTCGCCGACGAGTTCACGCACGAATCCGTCGAGGCGGAGGATCCGCTCAACGAGGATGGCGACATGCCCGTCGAGGGGCTGGTGCACCGGTATCCCGACCGCGTGCTCTTCCTCGTGACGAGCTTCTGCGCGACGTACTGCCGCTACTGCACCCGGTCGCGCCTGGTCGGGAAGACGGGCGAATACCACTTCAACAACAAGCAGTTCGAGCGGGCGCTTCAGTACATCGAGGCGACGCCGGAGATCCGCGACGTGCTCATCTCCGGCGGCGATCCGCTCACGATGAACGACGATCGGATCGAGTGGCTTCTCTCCCGGCTGCGCGCGATCGATCACGTCGAGTTCATCCGGATCGGCTCCAAGATCCCCGTCGTCCTCCCCCAACGGATCACTCCGGCCTTCGCGGCGATGGTCCGCAAGTACCACCCGCTCTGGATGAGCGTGCACTTCATGCACCCCGACGAGGTCACGCCGGAGGTGGCGCAGTCGTGCGGCCGGCTCGTCGACGCGGGAGTTCCGCTCGGCAGCCAGACGGTGCTCACCAGGGACGTGAACGACGATCCGGAGACGATGAAGCGCCTCATGCAGGGGCTGCTGAAGGTGCGCGTCCGGCCGTACTACATCTACCAGTGCGATCCGATCCCCGGCTCGCGCCACTTCCGCACGCCGGTCGAGACCGGGCTCAAGATCATCGAGTCGCTGCGGGGACACACGACCGGCTACGCGGTCCCGCACTTCGTGATCGACGGACCGGGCGGAGGCGGCAAGATCCCGCTGAGCCCCAACTACGTCCTGGGCCGCGACGGCGACGAGCTCATGATCCGCAACTACGAGGGCAAGGTCTTCCGCTATCCCGATCCGGTGATGTGACCGCCTGGTCCGGGACGGGGCGATTGATCGAACGCCTCGTCGATCGCCGTGGCGGGCCAGCTCCGAATCGTCCGCGGTCCACGGGGCGGGCCAAGGTCGCCCTCGACCTTCGCCCGCCCATCACCGCTGCGCTCCGATGTCCGACGCGAACATGCATCCATGCGCCCGCTGCGCGCAGATCCAACGGACCTGCTGTCAGCGCGCCGAGATCCTCGTGACCGCCGGCGACCGCGCACGCATCGCTGCGCACGCGGGGCGCGACGACTTCTGGGAACGGCGGCGGCCGGCGGATCCGGAATACCTCGAGCACGACCCCGACGACCCCAACTGGCGCGACCTGACCGTCAACGCCGACGGCACGCGCAACGTGCTCAGGCGCACGAGCGACGGCTGCACGTTCCTCGGTCGGCACGGCTGCGAACTGCCGATGGAGGTCCGGCCGCTCGTCTGCCGTCTCTATCCCTTCGACTTCACCGAGCGGGGCCTCGCGACCGGCGATGGCGCCGTCGCGGACCACTACTGTCCGACCGCCCTCCTCGCGCCGCCCGGAACGACCATGCTCACCGTCCTCGGCATGCGGCCCGACGAAGGCGAACGGTGGAGATCGGCGCTCTATCGAGAGCTGCACGAAGCTGCCGCCGGGCGATCGGGCGCGGCCTGACCATCACACGGCGGGCGCCGCGCCCGGGAACAGCACGCGGAGGCAGGCCGAGCGCCTGCACCACAAGGCATGCGCATCGGACTCACCTACGACCTTCGCTCGGACTACCTCGCCGAGGGCTGGGATCCCCTCGACGTCGCCGAGTTCGACCGCGACGACACGATCGACGCCTTCGAGCGGGCGATTCACGCGATGGGTCACACCAGCGTGCGCATCGGCCACGCGCGGGCGCTCATGCGGGCGCTCCTCGCGGGCGAGCGCTGGGATCTCGTCTTCAACATCGCCGAGAGCCTTGGACGGTTCGGCCGCGAATCGCTCGTGCCGGCGCTCCTCGAGGCGTACTCGATCCCGTGCACCTTCTCCGATCCGCTGGTCTGCGCCGTGACGCTGCACAAGGCGACCGCCAAGCGCATCCTGCGCGACGCCGGACTCCCCACGCCCGCCTTCCTGGTGATCGAGCGGATTGCCGACGTCGATCGCGTGGACCTGCCCTATCCGCTCTTTGCCAAGCCGGTCGCCGAGGGCTCGAGCAAGGGTGTCGATCGCAACGCCAAGGCGCGAAGCGCCGCCGAGCTCCGCGCCGTCTGCGCCGAGCTGCTGGAGCGCTATCGGCAGCCGGTGCTTGTCGAGACCTTCCTGCCCGGCCGCGAGGTGACCGTCGGCCTCGTCGGCACCGGCGACCTGGCGCGGGTCGTCGGCGTCCTGGAGGTCGAGCTTCTCGCGCACGCCGACGCGGAGATCTACACCTACGCGAACAAGGAGGAGTGCGAGACGCGCGTGCGCTACTCGCTCGCAGGCGACGCGTTCGCCGACGCGTGCGGTTCGCTCGCCCTGGCCGCGTGGCGCACGCTCGGCTGCCGCGACGGGGGCCGCGTCGACATCCGCGCCGACGCGCACGGCCGGCCGGCCGTCATCGAGGCCAATCCCCTCCCCGGCCTCCATCCCGAGCACTCCGACCTGCCGATCATGTGGTCGCTCGCGGGACGCCCGTACAACCAACTGATCGCCGAGATCGTGGAATCCGCCCTCGCCCGGACCCATTCCTGATCCCGAATCCCGCGCCTCCAGTCCCGCATCCCCGATCCCTTCGATCCGTGCACGTCCTCCTCCTCCACGACGCACTCGCCCCCGACGCGGCGCCGGATGCAGTCGACGTGCTCGCCCAGGCGCAGGCGATCGAGTCGGTGCTGCAATCACGCGGCGCTCGGCGCACGACGGAGCGCAGGAACGATCCGGATCACGTCACGGTCGAGCGATTCGCGTGCTCGCTCGACCTCGCGGCGCTCGATGACACGCTGCGGCGCACGAAGCCGGATCTGGTCGTCAACCTGGTCGAGTCGCTCGGCGGCACGGGACGACTCATCGGCGCCGTCCCCGCGCTCGTCGAGACGCGCGGCATCGCCATGACCGGTTGTCCGTCGGAGGCGATTCACGCGACCTCCGGCAAGCTGCTCGCCAAGCGCCTGCTCGTCGCCGCCGGATTGCCGACGCCTGCGTGGCGCACCGCGGCCGACCTTGCCGCGGGCCGCGCCCTTCCGGACGACGCCGAGGGCGCGATCATCAAGAGCGTCTGGGAACACGCCTCCATCGGACTCGACGACGAGGCGGTGATCGCTGCACGCCATGTCGGCGATGCGCCGACGCTCGCCATCACGCTGGCGGCGCGGCGCGAGCGGAAGGCGCTCGGCGACGCGTTCGTCGAGGCCTTCATCCCCGGGCGGGAGTTCAACCTCTCGCTGCTGGAGCGCGGCGACGAAGCATCGCCGCAGGTGCTCTCGCCGGCCGAGATCGAGTTCATGCACTGGCCTGCCGACCGACCCCGCATCGTCGGGTACGCGGCCAAGTGGGACGCCACCGCCGCCGAGTACCACGACACGCCGCGGCGCTTCTCGTTTCCGCCGCGCGACGCCGAGCTTCTTGCGACGCTTCGGAGCTTGGCGGCGCGCTGCTGGGAGGTCTTCGGCCTGCGCGGCTATGCGCGGGTCGACTTCCGCGTCGACCGTCGAGGCCGACCGTGGATCCTGGAGGTCAACACGAACCCCTGCCTCAGCCCCGACGCGGGCTTCGCGGCGGCGCTGCACGAGTCGGTAATCGACTTCGGCACCGCCGTCGATCGCATCGTGGCGGCGGCGATGCGGGCGACCTCGCGATGAACTGGTCGTCTTCGGCTTCTTTTTCGACGTGACGCCCTCTCTCCACGCGAATCGCCCTGCTCGGCCCTTGGCGGACGCCTAGTCTCCGCCTCGAAACGCACCCCCGTCGCCCGGCGCCCGCGCGGCCGCCCGGGCCGCCCCGCCCCCTTTCCCGCTTCGCTCATGAGCCCGCTCGCGTTCGCCGCCGTCGTCGAGTCGCCCGCAACGCCCGTCGCCGCACCGATCGGGGGCCCGCCGGAAGGGGTGGTTCGGACCACGGGAACGGACCCCGACCGCGGCCTGCGGCACCTGACGCTGCGGGACTCGCCTCGACCGTCGGACGCCGTCGCGGTCGAGCGGCTGGTGCGCGAGACGGGATTCTTCACCGGCGAGGAGACGACGGTCGCGGCGCAGATCGTCGATCAGCGGATCCGCGAAGGCCCGGCGAGCGACTACCGCTTCGTCTTCGTCGACGACGCGCGCGGCAACCTCGTCGGCTACGTCTGCTTCGGTCGAATCAGCTTCACGCAGACGAGCTACGACGTCTACTGGATCGTGGTGGATCCGACCGCCCAGCGGGGCGGACTCGGACGACTGCTCCTGCGCGAGGCCGAGGCGGCGATCACGGCGCTGGGAGGAACGCAGGTCTTCATCGAGACGGCGGGACGCGACCTGTACGCACCGACGCGCCGCTTCTACGAACGGTCCGGCTACCGCGTGGCGGCGCGGCTCGACGACTTCTACGCCCCGGGCGACGCCAAGGTGGTCTACGTCAAGCGGATGGGCTGACGGCACCGATCGCGCGCAGGGCGGGCATGGCGGGCACGGCGCATCATGCGCCGCGCGCCGACTGGATCGTCATGTCTCGACGAATCGGAGCAGCGCCGGGCCGACCACCACCTCGAGGCCGTTCTCGACGCGCACCTTCTCGATCGGCCGCCCGCGCACCAGCGTGAGGCACCCCGATCCGAGATCGCGGACGACGAGCTGGTCGCCCTCGGGCTCGATGGCGCAATGCTCCTCGGCGACCCGCGGCGAGTCGATGCGCACGTCGCACGTCTCGTCGCGACCGACGATCACGTCGGACCGGTCCCCGATGGCGAAGGCGCGGAGTATCCGCCCGCCGAGGGTGCAGACCTGGAGTTCGAGCATGGACATTTCAGACTCTCTGCGCTGTCGCGCACTGCCGCTCCGCCGATCGGGCATTCTCGGCGCGTGGGCATCTTGCGCGAGAGGAGCGGGCGTATGCAAGCGCCGCACGGATTGCGTGCAGACTGCGCTCAGTATTCGTGTGCGGACCGCCGGGAGTTTCAACGGCGCCGCGCCGATCGCTGTATGCCAAGGGGCGCCGCCGATCCCGTCGTCGGCCCGTCAGGATGGGTCGTTGAGGAACGCGGAGACCGGCCCGCCATCGGGCACATCGGTGTCGCCGGGATCGATGCGCCGTCCGGAGAGGGCCATGGCATCGTCGGCGAGGGCGCCCGCGAGTCCCGGGTCCGAGTCGGCCTCCGCCAGCTCGTGCGGCCTTCGAACGGGTCCGGAAACCACGATTCGATGCTCGCCGAGGGTGAGCACCAATCCACCATGCAGGCGTTGACGGCGCGTGCGGCGCCCGTCCACGACCAGCGGGGCGGCGTCACCGGCGTCCGCCACGCACCAGCGCGAATGCTCGCGGAAGAAGATCGCCTGGAGCGGCGCCACGCGTGGATCGTCGACCACGAGATCGCAGGACGTCGAGGCGCCGACGAGCAAGCCGTCGTGCTCGCGCAACGCGATGCGGCGCAGCGGGCGATCGCGCGGATCCAGCAAGGTGATCACCGGACCCGGCTCGCGATCGGGATCGTCGAGCAGGTCGAGTTCGTCCGGATCGATCGCCTGCCCGCCCGAGGAACCGGAGGCCGCGCGTTCGACACCGATCGTCCGCTCCTCGGACGGATCGAGCCAGAGGTGCGCGGGACCGATGCGGCACCACGCGAGCTCGGTCAGGTCGGCCGCGAGCGTCCTCCCGGCCTCGACGTGCAGGCCGTTGCGCGACCCGGTGTCCACGATCCGCCACCCGCCGGGATGCCGGAACAGGAGCGCGTGACGCCGGCTGACCGCGGGCGAGTCGAGCGTGAGGTCGCAGCGCGGCGAACGTCCGATGGAGACCACGCGGCGCGGCGCGAGATCCATCCGCAGCAGAAGCGTTCCATCGACCTTGGCCACGAGAAGTGCGGGCATGTTGCCGATCGTCTGCGCGATCGTGCCGTCGGTCATGGAGCCGATCGCGACGTGCATCGCCCGAAGCGATGGTGCGACGCCTCGCGGCGCCGTTGCTCGGGTCCCTCCACAGGCACTACGCCGAGGGCGCCGGATTCCTGCGCGCGGACGGTTCCACCGGCGCCCTTCCCACGGAGTGGTACGCCAGTCCGTGCTCGGAAAGGGACTGCCCCTTGTACAGGTTCCGGCCGTCGAAGACGATCCGGCCCCTCAGCCGCCGGGCCATCTCGGCGAAGTCCGGCGAGCGGAACTCGTTCCACTCGGTGCAGATCACAAGCGCGTCGGCGCCGTCCAGCACCTTGTACATGTCGTCGACCGCCTCGACCTGCGGCATCTCGGCGCGCAGGTTGGCGAGCGCCACGGGGTCGTACGCCCGCACGCGGGCGCCCGCGTCGAGGGCGGAGCGCATGATCGCCAGCGACGGCGCCTCGCGGATGTCGTCCGTCCGCGGCTTGAACGCGACGCCCCAGAAGGCGATCGTCCGGCCGCGCAGCTCGGTGCCGAGCGCTCCGGTCACCTTGGCCCAGAATCGCTCCCGCTGCCGCTGGTTCACCTCGTGCACCGCGGCGTTGAGCACGCAGTCGAAGCCGATGGCGCGACCCATCGACACCACCGCCTGCGTGTCCTTCGGGAAGCACGATCCGCCGTAGCCGAGTCCCGGATAGAGGAACTGGTTGCCGATGCGCTTGTCGGCGCACATGCCGTCGCGCACGGCGGAGACGTTCGCGCCGTAGTGCTCGCAGAGGTTGGCGATCTCGTTGATGAAGGAGATCTTGCACGCCAGCATCGCGTTGCTGGCGTACTTGACCATCTCGGCGGAACGGACGTCGATCACGAAGATCGGATTGCCCTGCCGCACGAAGGGCTCGTAGAGCTCGCGCATCATCTCCGCGGCCCTCGGATCCTCCACGCCGCACACGACGCGATCGGGCTTCATGAAGTCGTTGATCGCGTCGCCTTCCTTGAGGAACTCGGGGTTGTCGGCGATGTGGAAGAGGTGCCTCGTCCTCGAGCGAATCAGGTCGCGCACGCGGTGGCTGCTGCCGACGGGCACCGTCGACTTGACCACCACCATCTTCGGCCTCTGCTTCGGGCCGAGCCGCTCGATCGCCTCGGCGATGTCCTCGGCGGCGCCGAGCACGTACTTGAGGTCCGCCGCGCCGTCCTCCCCCGGCGGCGTGCCGACGCAGATGAAGACCGCGTCGGCGTCCTTGTACGCCTCCCACTTGTCGGTGGTGAACCGGATGCGTCCGGCGGCGACGTTCCGCTCGAGCATCTCGGAAAGCCCCGGCTCGTAGATGGGGCTCTCTCCGCGCCTGAGCATCTCGATCTTGCTCTCGTCGAGGTCCAGGCACACGACGTGGTTGCCGGTCTCGGCGAAGCACGCGCCGGTGACGAGGCCAACGTATCCGGTGCCAACCATGGTCAGGTGCATGGGTATCTCTTCGGGGAAAGCGGAGGGGGCGAGTCTACACGGGGCCGCGCAAGCAAGCGGGCCGTGCCATCGCGCCGCCGCGCCCCGCCCCGTTCATCCCGCCACCGATCGTTCCGCCACCGTGTCCCGCGCGCCGCGTCCGTCGCCTCGTTCCAGCGCCAGCAGCCACGCCTTGCGCGCCAGCTCGCGCCCCTGGGCGTCGCACGAGCCCGCAAACCCATGCAGGGCGCCAGTCCCGGCGATCACGCGGTGGCACGGAACGACGACGGGGACCGGATTGCCTCGCATCGCCTGGCCCGCGGCGCGCGCCGCCTTCGGCGAGCCGGCGCGCCGCGCGAGCTCGCCGTAGGAGATCGTCGCCCCGCGCGGAATGCGCCGGGCGACCTCCCAGCATGCGCGGTGGAACGCGGGTCCGGGGGGAAGCTCCACTTCGGCGAAGTCGACGTCCTCGCCCTCGAAGGAGCGCGCCAGCGCGCGACAGAGCGACGGCAGCAGGTCGTCGCGCCGACGGCCAGCGGGCGTGCGCCCGCGGAACGCGCCCTCGCCGTGCCATCCCGTCCGGAGCCGACCCAGCGCGTCGAGCGCAACGATGAATTCCCCCGTCGAAGTCCGAATGCCCCGCCACGCCGCGATCGGCGCTTCGGCCTGTGGACGACGGTGGCGCTGGCGTGGTGCGATGAGCGTGGTCATGACGAGACCTCCCGGCAACCGTACGCACGGCGCGTCATGCGAATCCCGGTCGATGCCCGGTCGTCGCCGCCGGTCTTGGTGCAGAACCCTGGCCCGCGTGGCAGCCGGGACAGCTGCACCACAAGCCCGCCGAATGCGCGGAGAAACTCCGGCCCTGTCCCTCGCCGCGGCCGACGAGCCCCGATCGCCTCAACGCCACGCAAGATCGACCACGAGCGGAAGATGATCCGACGCCGCGGTCGTGTCGTCGGCGCGCACGCCGTGTCGCTCGAGCCAGCGCGGCGAGAGATCGCGCGTGTCGAAGACGAACCCGCCTCGCGCCTCGAGCGTCGCGTCGCTGTAGACGAGGTAATCCAGCCGCGACGGCGTGAAGGGCTGAAGCGGATCCTCCCACGTCGCCGCGGTGCGCCGATCGAGCTGGAGCGGCTGGGCGACGGCGAGATCCGTGCCATCGACATCGAGGTCCTCGGTCATCAGCTCCAGCGGCTCCGCCGAACCGACCAGGTTGTAGTCGCCGCCAACGAGCACGCCGGCGACCCGACCGGAGCGCACCAGCGCACGCACCGCGGCGCGGACCGCCTGGGCCTCCTCGAGCCGGGTGAGATCCTCGTCGCTGTTCATGCGGCCACAGCACTTCAGGTGCACGGCGCACGCCAGCAGCGGCTTGCCGCCGACCTCGACCGTCGCCGTCGAGAAGCGCACGTCGTGCGACGTGCCGCGCTCGTCGCGCCAACCGATTCGATCGAGTCCGTCGACACCGCGCAACGGAAGCCGCGTGGCCACGGCGGTTCGCAGGTTGCCCCCGCCAGCGCCGAAGACAACCCGCCACGGCGGCGCATCGGATGTCGTCGTCGAAGCCGTCGACGTCACGTTCGAACCGGTCCCCGGTGAAGCCGCGGTCGTCGCGCCCGCCGCTGGCGCGCTGGCCGCCAACACCGACGCCGGCACCCGCGCGTCGAGCCACGCTGCGACCTCCTCCGCGGACTGCTTGTCGGTCAGTTCCTCGAGCAGGATGACGTCCGGCGCCAAGGCCCGGAGCACCCGGGCGAAACGATCGGGATCCTTCAGGAACATCGCCCCACGCTCCACGTTCCACGAGACCACGCGCACGACCGTTCCTTCGGCGCGGGCCAGCGGATCGCTCGTCGGATCCGGTACAGAAACGGGCGCCGCGTCCTTCGCGACCGCGCTGGCGAACCGGTGCGTGAAGACGTCGGTCTCGTCGCGCACGACACCCGCCGCGTCGATGAAGATGAACTTGCCGCGCACCATTTCGCCGTCGAGCGTCGACGCGCCGTTGGCCATCCGTCCGCGCGCCAGCCGGATCTCGGCGCGGTTCGCCGCCACCGTCGGCGCGAAGCTCACATCGAGCCCGTACGCGCCCAGATCGCTCCACGCGCCGTCGGCCCAGCGGCTGACGCGCACGCCTTCGCCGGGCTTCTCCGGCGCCTTCTCGTTCGGTGGGCTGAAGGTGACCAGTAGATCGGCGCCGTCGAGCCCCGACTGGGTCGTGCCGCTGCCCGCCGATCCATCCGCGTCGAGGACGAGCAGGACGCGGCCATCGAGCTTCTGAAGATTGACGGTGCGACCGAGCTCGACGAGCAGGTGCAGGAAGGACGCGTCGCTCTCCGCGACGACGAGGCCGAAGTCGAGCGAGCCCCTGCCGGCGTCGGCGGGATCGATGAGCGCGGGCGGACGGTTGGCCCAGTCGTCGAAGCGGCCGTCGAGGACGATCGGAGGAAGGTCGGCGGGCATGGTGGGGTCGGGTCGATGGAGTGCGGCGCCCGCAAGCGGACGATGGCGTGAAGGCGGGCGAAGCGCACGAATCTACCGCAGAGTGACATTCGCTACGATGCCCTCATGACCCCCGCCACCGCCGCCGCGCCCGCGAGTGCGGCCCTCGACGACCTTTCCCTCGGCATGCTTGAACTGGTCCGACGCCAGGATCCGGACGCGGCGCGCATCATGGCCGCCGAGGCGGAGCGGCAGGCGTCGACCCTGGAGCTCATCGCCAGCGAGAACCACGTCTCCACCGCGGTCATGCACGCGATGGGCTCGTGGCTGACCAACAAGTACGCCGAGGGCTATCCCGGCAAGCGCTACTACGGCGGCTGCGAGTTCCACGACCAGATCGAAAACCTCGCCCGCGACCGCGCGAAGCGGCTCTTCAACTGCGCGTTCGCGAACGTGCAGCCGCACTGCGGCGCGAACGCCAACGTCGCCGCGTTCATGGCGGCGTGCGAACCGGGCGACACGATCCTCTCGCTGCCGATCAAGTCGGGGGGACACCTCTCGCACGGGCTCAAGGTGAACTTCTCGGGGACGTTCTACACCATCGTCGACTACGACCTGGACGCGAAGACGGAGCTGCTCGACTACGACGCGATCGCCCGGATCGCCCGCGAATGCAAGCCGAAGATGATCATCTGCGGCTATTCGGCATACCCGCGCACGATCGACTTCGCCGCCTTCCGGCGCATCGCCGACTCCGTCGGCGCGGTGCTCATGGCCGACATCGCCCACATCGCCGGACTCGTTGCCGCGGGCGTCCATCCGTCGCCCTTCCCGCATGCGCACATCGTGACCACGACGACGCACAAGACGCTCCGCGGGCCGCGCGGCGGGCTCGTCCTCACCGACGACGAGGAGTGGGCGAAGAAGATCGATCGCAAGGTCTTCCCCGGAAGCCAGGGGGGACCGCTCATGCACATCATCGCGGCGAAGGCCGTCGCGTTCGGCGAGGCGCTGCGGCCGGAGTTCAAGGCATACTCGAGGCAGATCGTCGCCAACGCGCGGGCCCTCGCCGAGTCGCTCGCGTCGCACGGCTACCGCCTCGTCAGCGGAGGCACCGACAACCATCTCATGCTCGTCGACCTGCGCACGCGCGACGCGGCGCTCACCGGCGCCGACGCCGAGAAATGGCTCGAATCGGCCGGAATCATCTGCAACAAGAATGGCATTCCCAACGACCCGCGCCCACCGATGCAGACGAGCGGGCTCCGGCTGGGAACGCCCGCGCTCACGACACGCGGCATGAAGGAGCCGCAGATGCAGCAGGTGGCCGCGTGGATCGACCGCGTGATGGACGCGAAGGGCGAGTCGTCGGCATGCGCCCGCGTGCGCGACGAGGTGCGGACGCTTTGCGGGCAATTCGCGTTGCCGCACTAGTCTGAGCGCTCCGTTCGGCCCTCCGGGCCGACACTCGCTCTTGTACGCCGCGCCGGGCACGGCCCGGCGGGCTGTGCGGACGACTCGCCTGAGCGCTCCGTTCGGCCCTACGGGCCGACACTCGCTCCTGTACGCCGCGCCGGGCACGGCCCGGCGGGCTGTGCGGACGCGTGCGCCTTGTCGTGCACGCCGGAGGCCTGCACCGCCAGTTCCGACGCCGCTTCACGTTCCCCTACCTGCCGCGACCTGTCGCCATCCCTCGTAGACCGCGGCGCAGACGGCGGTCGCGAGGTTGAGGGAACGCGCTCGTGGATCTGTCACCATCGGCAGGATGAGCCGATGGTCGTCGCCCCAGCGCCGGCGCACGAACTCGTGCGTCGCCTCGTCCACGCCCTTCGTCTCCTTGCCGAAGAGCAGGTGGTCGCCGCGCCGGAAGTCGGCGTCCCAGTGCGAGCGCGTCGCCTTGGTGGTGAAGAGCCACAAACGCAGGGGACGCTCGCGCTCGAGGAAGGCCTCCCACGAGGCGTGCTCGACGCAGTCGACGTGTTCCCAGTAGTCGAGTCCCGCGCGGCGCCGGGCCTTCTCGTCCATCGAGAATCCGATCGGATGCACGACGTGCAGACGGCAGCCCGTCGCGAGCGCCGTGCGACCGATGTTGCCCGTGTTGTTGGGAATCTCCGGATGCAGCAGGACGATGTGGAAGAGTGGATCCACTGGAAAGGACGGACGATTCAGGGCCCGCGGCGACCCGATCGACGAGATCGGATCGGCGCGAGGCGATCGACGCAGAGGCCACGATACGACACCCGAGCCGCCGCGCCGGCTTGCCCGGTCGATCGTCGGTCCCCGTCGCCTGCGCCGCCGCACGCGCCGTCATCGAAGGCTCGGCCGCACAAAAAACAGGGTAATTCCCGCTCCGACCCCTTGCCCGGGTTCCAAAACCCGCTAGATTTCCGCACAACCCGAGCCAACGTGTCCCGCGAAGGGGGCTCGGAACTCCGACAACGCACGACGAAAGGACTCTCTCCAATGGCGAAGACCGCCAACTCGACCGCGAAGAAGCCCCGCTCGAAGAGCCAGCTTTTTGCCGACATCGCCGAGCACACCCAGCTCACGCGCAAGCAGGTCGCCGGCGTCTTCGACGCGCTGGGCACGATCATGAAGCGGGATCTCGGCAAGAAGGGCCCCGAGGTCTTCGTGGTGCCCGGCCTCATGAAGGTGACGGTGCGCAGCAAGCCCGCGACCAAGGCCCGCGAGGGCGTGAACCCGTTCACGGGCGAGAAGATCATGATCAAGGCCAAGCCGGCCAGCCGTGTCGCGCGGATCCGCGCGATGAAGGCCCTGAAGGCGATGCTCTAAGCCGATGTTCGAGTCGATGCCTGAGGCGATCGACCGACCGATCGCACCGCGGCCTTGGCGACCGTCGCATGACGACGATCGCGAGGCCGCGGTGCGTTTTTGGCCTTCGGATTCCACGATTGTGCGCCGTTCTCGCGTCGCGCCCGTCTCGCGCGATGCGGCGCTGAGATCGGTCGGCGCGCCGCTCAGCCCTTCGCCGCGAACCGCTCGCTCAGGAAGCGATAGACGAGCTTCGCGGCGAGGAACTCGCTGGCCCACTGCCCGGGCGCCGGAAGCAGCTCGACCACGTCGAAGCCGACCACGTTGCGCCGGCGGCAGAGCCGGCGCAGCAGCCGTTCCACGTGGTGCCACTGGAGGCCGCCAGGCTCGGGCGTTCCGGTCGCGGGAACGACCGACGAGTCGAAGCCGTCGAGATCGATCGTGACGTAGACGTGCTTCGACTGCTGATGGACGACCTCGTCCATCCACTTGTCGTCGTCCGCCCGATCGAGGCCGACGATGTCGTGGGCGAAGAAGACGCGCTTCGCCTTGAGCGCCGGCGCCTCCGTCGCGTCGATGGCGCGGATGCCGACCTGTGTGATCGGGCAGAGCTCGCGGGCGCGGGCCATCACGCAGGCGTGGTTGCACGACGAGCCCTCGTACGTCTCGCGCGTGTCGGCGTGGGCGTCGATCTGGAGGATGGAGAGATCCTTGTAGCGCCGCGCCGCGGCGCGAAACGCGCCGATCGAGACGGAGTGCTCGCCGCCGAGCAGCACGGGGAACTTCTTGTCGGCGAAGAGCGACGAGACCGCCTCCTGCACCTTGTCCGCGAGCTCGCCCGGGTCGCCCCGATGGACGATCGGCTTGAGCGTGTGGATGCCGCGCCGCCACACCTCGGTCCCCGTCGGGATGTCGTGCAGCTCCATGTTCGCGCTCGCGGCGATGAGCGCCTTCGGCCCGCGGTCGGCCCCCTTCTTCCACGTGCTCGTTCCGTCGTATGGCACCGGCAGCACGACGATGGCGGCGCTGTCATAGGCGGAGAACTTCTTCGGCAGTCCGCCGAAGCCGGTGGTCGCGGGAGAGGCCATGGGGGCCATGGTAAGCCCGCCTCCGGGATGAAACGACGAGCGTGCCCGGCGCGGGTTCGCCGCGATGCGCCCGCCTCGCCGAGGAGCGCCGCCACTACGATGCCGCGTGCGTCGAACTCCGATCGCTCTGGCGACGTCGCTGGCCCTCGCGCTTGCGATCGGCGCCGCTCGCCACGCCGCCGCGGATGATGGGCCGCCCCGGAGCGATCCCCCCACCTGCTCCCCCTGCGGCGCCGCCGCAGCCGCCGGCGCCGCAGGGCATCAAATCGCTGGAGCTCTCCAACCACGGCCAACGCGCCGGCGAACGAGCGCGCCGCGATCATGTCGCTGCTCGGCAGCACGTCGTGGGCGCGGCAGGCGATCGCATGCCTGCGGCTTGAGCGGTTCACGTGCGACGACTCCCTCCTGCGCATCCGCGCGCTCGTGCGCAGCCCTTCGTGGCGGCTGCGCTGCTTCGCCATCCGCTCCCTGGCCGCGCGCCACGCCCCGCCGCCCGAGGACTGGCTCGCGACGCAGGACGACCCTCGCGTCGTGCGCACCGCCCTGCGCTGCGGCTGGGCGATCGATCCAGGCCGCATGCGCGCCGGATACGACCGGCTCTCGAAGTCGGCGTCGCTCGACGATCGCATGCTCGCCGTCGAGATCGCCGCCGAGCTCGACGAGCCGAAGCTCCAGAAGGAGGCGGTCGACCTGCTCGCCACCGTGGTGAGCCGCATGAGCCGGGTCGAGGCCGGCGTGCTCTCGGGCCGCATCGCGGCGGTGACTGGCGCTCCCGACTTCGGGCGCGACTATCGCTGGCGCGACTGGATGCAGCGCAACCGACACGGGCTCGCCCTGCGCCGCGTGCGTCCGCTCGACGACGATCGCGACGCGTCCGACGCCATCGCCCGGCTCGAACCGGCGCACTTCATCGCGCTGGTCGGCCATCTCGACGAGCTCGGAGCGCGCGACCTCGACGTGGCCATCGCCATCGACTGCACCGCGAGCATGTTCGGCGAGCTCGCCGACGCGCAGGGGGGAGTCGACAACCTCATCGCCTTCGTCGGCGCCGTCTCCCGTTCCGTGCGCTTCGGTCTCGTCGCGTATCGCGATCGCCGCGACCGCGACTTCGAGACGCGCGGGTGGGACTTCACCGAGTCGATCGACGAGGCCCGCACGCGCCTCTGGTCGCTCTCCGCGGAAGGCGGCGGCGACGATCCCGAATCCGTGCATCCGGCGCTCAAGCTCGCCTACACCAAGCTCTCCTGGCGCTTCGACGATCCCGATCGACGGCGCGTCCTGGTGCTCGTCGGCGATGCGCCGCCCCATCCCGGCACGCGTTCGTTCTGCGCCGATCTAGCCCGTCAAGGCGCCGCGGCGAAGCTCGTCACGCACGTCATCCAGGCTCGCCGCCGCAGTCGCGACGGGCAGCCACCGAAGGACGTCGAGGGCTTTCCGGAGATCGCCGCGGCCGGCGGCGGGCGCTGCGTGACGCTCGACCAGGACGCGACGCTGACCATCGAGATCGCCGGGCTTGCCGTGGGCGACGACTTCGCGCCGTCGATGAAGCACTTCTTCCGGCAGTTCCTCGTGCTCTGCCGGTAGCGCTGTTCCGGGCGCGCCGTCGCGGCCCGGCCACATGCTCTCCTTCGCGCGGGGCGCGTCGAGGGACGGCGCCGTCACCCGGTCGCGGGGCGCTCCGCGAGAAGGAGCAGCCGCGGGCTCTCGCGATCGAACGGCCTGCCCGTCGGATCGCCGAGGAGGTCGACGACGCGCAGACCGGCCCCCTCGCACAGGCGGACCAGGTCGTGCGGCATGTACATCCGTGTGCGGACGCGGCGCACGTCGCGCCGGCCGTCGGGCCAGAGGTAGGTCCACGTCGACTCGATCATGCCGCGCCGGAAGTCGGGGCGCGGTTCGTCGAGGATGACGAGCTCCGGCAGCGGCGGCCGCGCCTGCGGATTGGAGACGCGACGGAACGCACACGGACGGAACGTCGCGAAGAGCCGCGGCAGGGAGAGGATCTCCAGGAGGAAGCGGGCGCCCGGCCTGAGCGACTCGCGCATGCGATCGAGCATCTGCGCGTTGCGCCGGTCGTCGTCGGTGTATCCGAAACTCGTGAACCAGTTGAGCCCGGCGTCGCATGGTTCCGGCGCGACGACCTCGAAGGCGTCACCCTGCATGAAGCGGCACGGGAGCCCCTCGTCCGCGGCGGTGCGTGTGGCCGCGGCGACGTACTCCGGCGAGAGCTCGACGCCGATGGTGCGCACGCCGAGCCGTCCGAGAGCGTGGCTCATGCGCCCCATGCCGCTGCACTGGTCGAAGACGAGGCTGCCCGGACCGACCCGCAGCAGCGCCGCGATGTGCGGCGCCAGCGCCGCGATCCGGTCGCGGTCCGCATCGGTCGAGGGAATCAGGTCGCCGCTCGCATAGGTGAGATCGAAGAACGACCGCCACCATTCCGGGGGCGACGGGACGGCGGGTTCATCGGAGGTGCGGCGATCGGTCATCGTTGGTTCTCGGAACTGACTGCGGACTCCAATGGACCTCCATGCCTTCAACCCCTTGCCAAGAGGGGCGTCTCACGGCGGAACTGGTTTGGGTGGGGCGCGGGAATCAACTGGGACGCTTCATGAGGCTGGCGGCGCCCGAAAAGCCACGGAAACGATGCCGTCGACGACGTTGCGGACGCTTCCGCGCGGCCTCCGCGCGGCGGCGGATCGCACGCCATCGTCGCCGCCTCCTCGACCGAACGCCAGCGCAGCGCTCAAAGCGTGTGAAGCACGCAACGCCACCTTTCTCCCCGCCGGGGCGTTCGGTACCATCGCGACTTCTCCAAAGGAGCCCAAACGCATGAAAACGCTCACCATCTTGGCCACGGCCACCGGCCTGGCCGCGCTCGCACCGACTGCTGGCGACGCCTTCGCCCAGGCGCTGCGGATCAACGAGATCCGCATCGACCAGCCCGGCGCCGACAACGACGAGTACGTCGAGATCGCCGGCGCGCCGGGCACGGTGCTCAGCAACGTCTTCTACATCGTGATCGGCGACGCCCCGGGCGCCATCCCGCCGAACCAGAACGGCTCGATCGAGACGGTGATCAACCTCAACGGCGCCGTCATTCCCGCCGACGGCGTGCTGCTCGTCGCCAAGAGCACCTTCTCGCTCGGGACGCCCGACGTCGTCGCGACGTTCAACTTCGAGGAACTCGACAACGTCACCCACCTGCTGGTGAGCAACTTCACCGGAAGCAACGGCCAGGATCTCGACACCGACAACGACGGCATCCTCGACATCACGCCGTGGAGCGCCATCCTCGACAGCGTCGCGCTCGTCCAGACGGCGGCGCCCAACGGAATCACCAGCGACTTCTACTACAGCGCGACCACCGTCGGGCCCGACGGCGCCTTCGCACCGAGCCAGGTGTGGCGCTGCTCCGACACGCTCGCGTGGAACATCGGCACGTTCAACTTCACCGGCACCGACTCGCCGGGCACGCCGAATCCGACGTGCCTCCAGGGTCCCGACGTCGTGATCAACGAGATCCGCATCGACCAGACCGGAACGGACAACGACGAGTACTTCGAGCTGCGCGGCACGCCGGGCTCGTCCCTGGCGGGGCTGAGCTACATCGTGATCGGCGATCCCGACGACACCGCGACGAACACCAACAGCGGCGTGATCGAGGCGGTCGTGTCGCTCGACGGCTACGCCATCAACGCCAACGGCTTCTTCCTCGTGGCCGAGGACGACAACACGCTCGGCGCCGTCGCCGACCTGCTCGCCACGCTCGACTTCGAGAACAGCGACAACGTCACGCACCTGCTCGTGCAGGGCTTCACCGGCGCCGTTGGCGACGACCTCGACACCGACGACGACGGCACGCTCGACGTCACGCCCTGGACGTCGGTCGTCGACTCGGTGGCCTTGATCGAGACGGCGCCGCCGCCGACCCCGGGGAACGAGTGGGTCTACTCGACCACGACCGTCGGCCCCGAGGGATCGTTCGTGCCCGGCCACGTCTACCGCTGCACTCCCGACGGGAACTGGCAGATCGGGCCCTTCGACCCGGCCACGGGCGTCGACACGCCCGGCGCGACCAACGCGGTCTGCACCGATTGCGGCCTGCCCGGCAGCGGCGGCTGCTTCGTGACGCACGGTCCCGGCTGCGAGGACGCCGCGTGCTGCAACACCGTCTGCGCCGCCGATGCGACCTGCTGCGACGTCGCATGGGACGCCGACTGCGTGGCCTCGGCCTCGACGCTCTGCCTTGCGGGCGGATCCGCGCCCAACGTGCTGATCAACGAGATCCGCGTCGACCAGACCGGCGTGGACAACGACGAGTACTTCGAGCTCTCCGGCGCGCCGGGCACATCGCTCGACGGCTGCGCATACATCGTGCTCGGCGACGGCGCGGGCGGCAGCGGCGTGATCGAGTCGATCACGGTGCTCGACGGCAAGACCATTCCCGCCGACGGGCTCTTCGTCGTCGCCGAGCCGACCTTCACGCTCGGCACCGCCGACTACGTCGTCGGTGCGAACGGGCTCAACTTCGAGAACAGCGATTCGGTCACGCACATGCTCGTCTTCAACTTCACGGGCAGCAACGGACAGGATCTCGACACCAACGACGACGGCATCCTCGACATCACGCCGTGGCAGTCGATCATCGACTCGATCGGCCTCAAGGACGACGCCAACCCGCCGGCCAGCGGCGCCGAGTTCGTGTACGGACCGTTCATCGGACCCGACGGGACGTTCCCGCCGAGCCACGCCTACCGCTGCACGCCGGATGGAACGTGGTCCATCGGCTCGTTCGATTCGCTCGCCAACGACACGCCGGGCTTCCCGAATCCAGCCTGCACGGTCGAGGTGATCTGCGGCAATCCGGGCCTTCCGGACTGCTTCACGGTGCATGCCCAGGCGGGCTGCTCCGACGGCGGCTGCTGCGACACGGTGTGCAACATCGACGCGACCTGCTGCTCCACCGGCTGGGACGCCGACTGCGTCACCCAGGCCAACGCGCTCTGCATCACGGGCGGCGAGGCGCCGGCGGCGAAGATCAACGAGATCCGGATCGATCAGACGGGCACGGACAACGACGAGTACTTCGAGATCGCGGCCGCCCCGGGCACGTCGCTCAACGGCGTCAGCTACATCGTGATCGGCGACGGCGGCGGCGCCACGGGCAGCGGCGTCATCGAAGCCGTCATCGACCTCTCGTCGCAGGTGGTCGGCGCCAGCGGCTACTTCGTCGTCTCCGAGAGCACCTTCACGCTGGGGACCGCGAACCTCGTCGTCGGCGCCACCGGTCTCAACTTCGAGAACGGCGACAACGTCACGCACATGCTCGTCTTCAACTTCACCGGCAGCAACGGACAGGATCTCGATGCCGACAACGACGGCACGCTCGACGTGACGCCATGGCAGAGCGTGATCGACTCGGTCGGCATCATCGGACCCAGCTATCCGCCCACCGCGGCGGGACAGGAGTGGGTCTACTCGCCGACGCTCGTCGGCCCCGACGCCACCTTCGTGCCCGGCCACGTCTACCGCTGCACCACGGCGGGAACGTGGCTGATCGGTCCGTTCGATCCGACGATGGGCGTCGACAGCCCCGGCGCCGCGAACCCCGCCTGCCCGGCACCGCCGTGCCCGGCGGACCTCGACGGCAACGGCGCGGTCGACGGCGCCGACCTCGGCCTGCTCCTCGGCCAGTGGGGCGTCGGCGGAAGCGGCGACCTCGACGGCAATGGAATCGTGGACGGCGCCGACCTCGGCCTGCTGCTCGGCGCATGGGGTCCGTGCTGACGCGAGCGGTCGGCGCGATGTGGCGCCGACCGACCTCGATCGACCGACGACGGCTCGACACCATGGCAGATCCAACCCCCGGCGCACGCCGGGGGTTTTTCCTTGCGCCTCGGTGCGGCGTGCAGCGCACGGCGCGTCCAGCCCGCTACGCTGCGCCCCATGGTCGCCCTTCTTCGTCCGTTCACCCGCATCGGCGAGTCGATCATCCGATCCGTCGACGAGTTCGGGCGATTCGTGCAGTTTGCGCTCACGACCTTCTACTGGATCTTCGCCCATCCCACGAAGTGGCTGCGGCCGCGGCTGCTCTTCCCGCAGTTCTTCGCGGTGGGCGTGGCGTCGGTGCCGGTCGTGGCGATCACCGGCGCCTTCATCGGCATGATCCTCGCGCTCGAGGGGTACGTGCAGTTCTCGGCGATCGGGCTCCAGGACCGCCTCGGCGGCGTGATCAACGTCTCGGTCACGAAGCAGATCGGTCCGGTGCTCGCCGCCGTGATGGTGGCGGGACGCGTCGGCGGGGCGCTCGCGGCGGAACTGGGAACCATGCGCGTCACCGAGCAGCTCGACGCGATGCGGGCGATGGCCAGCGATCCCGTTCCCTACCTGGTCGTGCCCCGCTTCATCGCGTGCCTGGTGATGACGCCGATCCTCACGGTCTACTCCGACATGCTCGGCGTGTGGGGAGGATGGCTGGTGACGGTCAAGTTCTACAACGTGCCGGCGGTGGACTACTGGGCCTTCACCGCGTCGTTCCTGACCTGGTGGGAGCCGACGACGGGCGTCATCAAGAGCCTCTTCTTCGGGGCGAGCATCGGGCTCATCGCCTGCTACAAGGGCTTCAACTGCGGAAGCGGCGCCGCCGGCGTCGGCCGCGCCGCGACCGAGAGCTTCGTCTCCAGCTTCCTCGCGATCATCGTGATCAACCTGGTGCTCGCCAAGTTCCTCAACACCATCGGCGACGTCTTCGTGTACGGAACGGGAACGTGGGGCGCGCTCGATTGACGCCGCGTGATGCCGCCCCGCTGTGGCCAACGGGTCGAACGCATGGAGATCTCCTGGAATCCGTAGAAGATCCTCCGCCGCGGCCGCGTGTATAACTTGCGAGGATCTGCGACCGCCGCGCGACGCCTGCGGCGAACGGGGAGTGCTCCAATGCCGTTGCGGCTCATCGTTCCACTCGTCCTGATCATGCAGGCGGCCGCGCCGCCTGGCGCGCCATCGTCCGCGCCGCCGGTCGGGGCGCCTCCAACTGCGCCAACCAAGATCCCGCCGCCCGCTCCGGCGTCCAATCCACCGCCCAGCCAGCCACCCAATCCGCCGCCGGGCTCGCCAACCGCGCCGCCTCCCGCGGCGCCTCCACCGACCGCGCCTCCACCGACCGCGCCGCCCTCGACCGCGCCGCCCTCGACCGCGCCGCCGCCGACAGCGCCCCCACCCGCCTCGGCGCCGCCCGCGACGGCGCCGACGCCGGGCGTCGGCGCGCCGAGCGCGTCGATGGGTGCCCCCGCGATCTCCGGCCGACCGCCGATCGGTCCCTTGCGGCGGCTCGACCCCAAGCTCTACGACGTCAGCTTCGACGTCACCATCCTGACCGACCTTCCCCCGACGGACGCCTCGGCGCGGGCCGTGATCGACGTGACCGACGCGCCGTTCGTCCTGCCGGTGATCCTGCGCGGTCCATACAGCAAGGTCGATCCCACGTCGTTCACCGGGCGCATCTGGCGCGACGGCAACGAGGTGCGCGGCGCCGCGCAGAACCTCCGCGTGGACCACGAGCGGCCGTTCGGCATGAGCTTCGTGGTGCTTCCGGTCGCCCGCTTCGTCGGCCAGGTCCTGAAGTTCGAGATCAACTACCGCACGCAGGTCTGGTCGAGCGCCATCGACGACGCGGCCGCCGGGCGGATCGCGTGGCCGCAGGCGTGGCCCGACGAATGCCGCGATTCGCTGGCGCCGCAGACCTTCATCGAATCGAACGACCCGCGCTTCAGGCAGCTCGTCGACCAGGTCAGCGGCGGACAGCTCCGCAAGGCGCCGGTCTACTACGCGGCGAAGGACCTCATCCGCGCGACGATCGGGCGGCTGCGCGTCACGACCTCGGGCGTCGCGCGCGGCGAGGGCGGCGTGCTGCGCGGCATGGAGGTGCGTGGCGCGGCCGCGGCGATGACCGCGGGCACGGGAACGGCGCACGACCTCGTCTGCGCCTGCGTGGCGGTGCTTCGCGCCGCGGGAATCCCGGCGCGGCCGGTGGTCGGCGTCGATCGCGACAAGGTCGAGCGCAACTCGAGCGGGTTCGTGAGCTGGGCCGAGTTCTATCTCCCCGACGCGGGCTGGGTGCCCTTCGATCCCTACCAGATGCGCGGGACCGACCTCGCCCGCCGCAACGTGCGCACGGCGTGGGCGTGGCTCGGAAACATCGACAATCTCAACTCGCGCATTCCGCTTGCGTACACCTTCGTCCCGCCGGCATCGCTCATCTCGCACGGCTACCCCGCGGTGTACGGCTGGGATCCGCGACCCAACGGCGCGCCGTCGAGCGCCCGGCAGTACATCTCGATCGACACCACCTCGCGCGGCAATGGACGCGACGATCCGTCGTGATGCGCGCCCCGGTTGATGCTCGCGCGCCCCAACCCCGGCGACCGCGCGGCCGCCCATCTCGTCCGCCCTACGCTCCTCGATGCCGTCGATCGACGAAGGTCCAACGCCCGACGATCTGCGTCGCTTCAATCGCGAGACGGGCTACTGCCCCGACTGCGGCGCGGAGGTCTTCGACCAAGCGGACGTCTGCCCGAAGTGCTTCGCCTACCTCGGCGGCGACGTGCTCTCGAAGCATCCGATCCAGCGCTGGTGGAACCGGAAATGGATTGGCCTGGTGATCGCGGCGGTCCTGGTCGCGATGCTCCTGATGACGTTCGGTTGGCGCGTCAAGACCGGCGGATGGTGAGCGCCGGCGCGGCGCGCCTCACGACGCCACGTCGCGCGGGAGACGCTGGATCGCGCGACGCTGGCGGCGTCCGAAGGTGGTTGTCGGAAGCCGGTTCATCCGAGGCTGGTTCATCCGAAGCTGATTCATCCGAAGCTGGTTCATCCGAAGCTGGTTCATCCGAAGCCGCTTCGCCGGCAGCCGGATCACGCTCGTCCGGTGACGCGCCTCAGGGTCGGCAGCAGATGCCGCTCCAACACGGTGTCCCATCCCATGCGGGCCGCGAGACGCTGGCCACGTTCAAGGAGGCGCAGTCGTTCGTGATCGCTGCGGGGAAGCGCCGCAAGCAGCTTGGCGGCGACTTCATCGGCCACCTTCGCCTCGACGGCCTCGCGCGCCGCACGGTCGATCGACCGCATGGCCACAAGCCCGATCGAGTCCCCCACCGACGTGAAGTCGGCGACGATCACGTTCGGTTCGACGCCGCCCTCGAACTCGACCGCGGCCGCCTCCTGCGCAAACCATCGGCAGCCGCAGACGCTGGAGACGACGCAGATGGCACCCGAGGCGAGCGGCTCGAGCGGGCTGATCCCGAACGGCTCGTAGGTCGCCATGCCGAACTCGAGGTCCGTCCCGGCACGGAGCGTGGCCATGTCCATCGTGTCCATCATGTCCATCGTGCCGAGCGCATCCATCGCGCCGACTCCCTCCGCGCCGCCGCCGCCGCCGACCAGGGCGTCGGACCATCCAAACTGATTCACCAGCACCGCCTGGACGGCGCGATGCCCGCGGTTGAACGCGTCGATCGCCTGGAAGAGCTCGATCTCGGGACCGACGAGGTCCGGATAGCCCTCGCGGTGTCCGCGCGGCCAGCCGTACTCGTCGGACATCATGCGCACGTCCTGGGAACGGCGCACGCCGCCCGCCGAGGTGAGCACGATGAGCAACGCGGTCCGTCCCTCCGCGGCCAGCGACGCGTCGAGCCGGCGGCACACATCGAGGTCGCGCCAGATTCCCTTGCTCACGACGGGGCGCGTCACGTGCGTGAAGAGCAGGTCCGGCGCGATGCCCACCGTCCGCTCGGCCCATCGGCGCAGCGCTGCGCGGGCCCCGAGCCGGTCGCGTGGCCGCACCGGCCAGGCGGGAATCCCGTTGTGCACGAGATCGATCGCATGATGGTCGAAGTGGCGGTCGAGGAAGTGGATCTCCTCCGCCACCAGCGTCCCCACCGCGAAGATCGCATCGCACAGGTGCGAGCGGCTCACGAGCGCGTGGCGGAACGAGTCCGACTGGTCGCCGAAGACGTCGCCGACGACCAGCCCGAGCGCCCGGGCCTCGCGAAGCACGTTGTAGAACGCGGTGTCGTGTCCCGGCAGGGCCTCGACGATGCGCCGCGCCGTCGAACACTCGTGGGCGTGGAAGACCGTCCGCACCTGGTCGCCGCCGTCGAGGATCGCCTTGAACGCCGTTGGCAACCCCATGAACTCGTGCGCGAGCACGATCGCGGGCATCTCCTCGGGCCGGATGAGGGCCAGCGCCGCATGGAACGCCGGCTCGGCGAGCCGAACGTACTCCTCGTAGCCCCAATCGTGCTCGTAGCGCAGCGAGTCGAGTCCGAACCGTTCGAAGAGCCGCGCCTTGAACTTGTCGATGCGGGACCGCGAGATGTTCGCGACGTCGATGAGCAGCACCTCCGCATCGCCCGAACGCCCATCCTCGTCGCCCGGCGTCGCCATGTGGAAGCGCCTGCGTCCATAGACGATGGCAACATTGAACGCCCATTCGATCGGCTTGAGTCGCACGCCGATGTTGGCCCGATCGATGCCGTCGAGACCGCTGTAGAGCACCTGCGCGTCGGGACCGAGGCGCTCGTCGCCCGGTCGTTCGAAGTGGTTGAAGAGGGGCCCGATGAGGATCGTCCGCGCCACCGCCGACCGATAGACCGGCGACGTGATCAGCCCTTCGAGCACGGCGCCGATGCCGCCGATCTTCTCGCACGCCTCGTGCGTGACGTGGATGGTGGTGAGCGGTCTGGACATGCGGGGATGCGACGTGCGTTCGTGCGGTGGGCGAGGGAAGGGGGATGAGGAGTCAGGAATTGGGAATCAGGAGTTGGAGACCCCGTCCGACGACGTGCGCTTTCGCAGGGTTTCGACGCCAGCGTCGATGTCCCACGTGCGGAGACGGCGTTCGCCCCATGGCCCGCAGATCCGCCGCCCGCGCAGCGGCGGCTTCCTGATTCCTTGCGCGTCGCGCGGTGCGGGCCATCGCGCAGGTTCCTCGACAAGCACAACGCCCCGCACGGGGCGGGGCGTGAACGAGGCGGACGGGAATCGAACCCGCAACCACCGGCGTGACAAGCCGGTACTCTAACCAATTGAGCTACCGCCCCAACATGATCCAACGTCGGACGACCCGGGATCGAAGCTGGTCGCCCGACGGGACGCAGAGTGTAGCAAGGAGTGCGCGGGGGTCAACGGCGTTGGATGCGGTGCGATGCGGAGCCGCGCGGATCTCACCCGGCCTCCACTCGAACGTGGCGGCTCGCCGCGGCGGCAAGACGTCGATCGCATGTCAGGAGCGTGGCCCCGAGCGACTCCGCCAACGCGACGTACGACGCGTCATAGGCGGCGAAGTTGTGCCGCAGGGACCAGACGCGCGGAAGCAACGACCAGTGCGGGTGACGCACGATCGTCATCGCACTGAACGCTTCGATCGCCCGTCCGACGCGGCCGACATCCGCCTTGTCGTCGCGCTCGACGCGTCGCAGCACATTGGACACTTCGAGGTCGATCAGGTGCGGGGCATGAAGCACCACATCCGGTTGGAAGACGCGGTCGGCAACCCAGACGGCGCGAGATCCATGAAGCACCAGTTCGATCGCCGCCGACGCATCGACAACGATCATCGCGCGTCCCGCTCCTCGCGCACCATCTCGGCCGCGGAGAGACGGGTCTTGACCGGAGGCAAGGCGAGGATCCGGGCGCGAAGCTCCTCGGGCGACGGGCTCGTCGCGATCTTCCGCACCTCGCGCAGGAGGAACTCCGAGAGCGACATGCCCGCGGTGGCGGCTCGCGCCTTGAGCGTGCGATGCACGACGTCGGGCACGTGTCTGATCTGGATCATCGTCGACATGTCGAAAGCGTATTTGCATGTGCATCACATGTCAATCGTCCTTCGACCTTGTCGATCCCCACGACATGCCGCCCGCTACGCCTCCGACCAGTCCCGTCCCCACGAGGCGTCCGCGACCAGCGGCACACGCAGCGCCATCGCGTCCTGCATGCGCTCGACGACCAGCGCCCGCACCGGATCGAGCTCCGCCTCCGGAACCTCGAAGACCAGCTCGTCGTGGATCTGAAGGAGCATCCTCGCCCGCGGATGGCGCTCGCGCAGCGTGCGGAAGAGACCGATCATCGCGACCTTGATGAGATCCGCGGCGCTGCCCTGGACCACCGTGTTCATCGCGATGCGCTCGCCGAGGGCCCGCTCCTGCGGATTGCGCGAGTGCACCTGGGGCACCGGTCGACGCCGCTTCAGGATCGTCTCGACGTAGCCATGCTCGCGGGCGAACTGGATGCACGACTCCAGGAAGGTGTCGATGCGCGCGAAGCGCGCCTTGTATTCCGCAATGATCTGGCTGGCGCGCTCATTGCTCGTGCCGAGCCGCCGCGCCAGCCCGAACGCCGTGATCCCGTAGACGATCCCGAAGTTGACCATCTTCGCCGTATGGCGCTCTTCCTTGGTGACCTTCTCCGGCGTCGTGCCGAAGACCTCCGCCGCGACGGCGTTGTGGATGTCCAGTCCCTTGCGGAAGGCGTCGACGAGCGCCGGATCCTCCGAGAGATGCGCCAGCAGCCGCAGTTCGATCTGCGAGTAGTCGGCGCCGAGGAGCAGATGTCCCGGCTCGGCGACGAACGCCTTGCGGATGGCACGGCCGACGTCGGAGCGGATCGGGATGTTCTGGAGGTTGGGATCGGACGAACTCAGCCTTCCGGTCGCGGCGACGGCCTGGTGGAAGCTCGCGTGCACGCGTCCGGTCACCGGATTGATCGCCGCGTCGAGCGCCACGAGATACGTCCCGACGAGCTTCGTGAGCTGGCGGTATTCGACGATGAGCTTCGGCAGCTCGCTCTCGATCGTCGGATCCTCGGCGAGCTTGTCGAGCACCTCCTGGTCGGTCGACGGGCCCGTCTTGTTCCGCCGGATCACCTTGAGCCCCAGCCCCGGCGGATCGTCGCCGGGCTTGTTGAAGAGCACGGCGCCGAGCTGCTTCGGCGAGTCGGGGTTGAAGGCGTGCGGCGCCGCGTCGACGATGCGCCGTCGCAGGACGACGATCTGTCCGTTGAGCGCGTCGCGCTGCCGCGCCAGCTCGGCGCGGTCCACGCGGATGCCGTTCCATTCGAGCTCGGCGAGGACCTCCACCAGCGGCATCTCGACGGTGGTGAAGAGCTCGTCGAGCCCCATGGCGCGGACCTGCGGCACGAGCACGTCGCGCAGCCGCAGGGCGACATCGGCGTCCTCGGCGGCGTAGGGCCCGGCGATCGAGAGGGGCGCCTCGTCGAAGCGCCGCTGTTGTTTCCCTTCGCCGATGACCTTGGTGATCGAGGTGCATTCGTGGCGCAGGAGCCCCAGCGACAGGGCGTCGAGTCCGTGGCTCGAGCGCGTCGAGTCGACGAGATAGCTCGCGACCATCGAATCGCTCTCGACGCCACGCAGCGCGACGCCGTGGCGGCGCAGGACGTTCATGTCGAACTTGAGGTTGTGGCCGCACTTGGGCCTGGCGGTGTCCTCGAGCAGCGGCCCGAGAAGCGCGAGCGCCGCGGCGCTGTCCAGATGGGTCGACGCCTCCGGCGAGCGCACCGGCACGTAGACCCCCGCGCCCGGCGCAATCGACAGCGACACGCCGCAGAGGTTGCACGAGACGGGTTGCAGTCCGTCGGTCTCGGTGTCGACGGCGACGACGACGGCCTTGGTCGCGCGCTCGACGAACTCGGCCACCTCGTCGCGCGTGCGCAGCACTCGATAGTCGCCGGCGGCGGTGTCGCCGGTGAGCGCCGGCCCCGCGACGTGCTCGAAGAGCGAGCCAACGCCCCTGCCGCCATCGGCGTCGGTTCGGGCGGCCCGCGCCGCGACGGCCGCCGTCATCGCCGCGGCGATCGCCTCGCTGCGCGGGCTCGTCGGATCCGTGGCGACGCCCAACACGGCGCGAAGCTCGTCCTGGTACCGATGGAACGCCAGGTCCTTGAACGTCGCGAGCACGGCGTCGAGCGGGACCGCCGCGCGCCAGCGCTCGTCGATCCGCGCCGCATCCAGCGAGAAGGCGTTCGGCACGTCGTCCTTGAGCCGAACCAGCTCGACGTTCAGCGGGAGGCGATGCTTGGTCGCCTCGATGTTCTCGCGCCGCTTGCCCTTGATCTCGCCGAGGTGCTCCAGCAGGCCGGCGAGCGAACCATACTGCGTGATGAGCGCCGCCGCGGTCTTGGGGCCGATTCCCGGAACGCCGGGCACGTTGTCGACGCTGTCGCCCATGAGCGCAAGCATGTCGACGACCTGCGCCGGGCGAACTCCCTTGCTCTCGAAGAGATCCTCGACGCCGAGGGCCTCGCCGGTGTGCACGTCGAAGAGCTCGACGTGATCGTCGAGGAGCTGGCCCAGGTCCTTGTCCTTCGAGACGATCCGGATGCGAAGTTCCGGCCGCTCGCGGCGCAGCCTGCGCACGATGGTCGCGATCACGTCGTCCGCCTCGACGCCTTCCTCGGCCAGCACCGGAACGTGCATCGACTCGAGGATGCCCAGGCAGCGCTCCACCTGCGGATGGAAGTCCGCCGGCGCCGGCTCGCGATTCTGCTTGTACTGCGGATCGAGCTGCGAGCGGAACGTCTCGGTGTCGCCACTGGCGTCGATCACCACCGCGAGGTACTCCGGCTTGAACTCGCGCAGCAGCTTCAGCAACATGCCCACGAATCCGAACGTGAGGTTCGTCGCCTCCTTCGTCACCGGGCTCGACAGCCCAGACCGGAT
The DNA here is from genome assembly GCA_046350555.1 of Phycisphaerales bacterium. Taxonomy (GTDB): domain Bacteria; phylum Planctomycetota; class Phycisphaerae; order Phycisphaerales; family SM1A02; genus JAXMAF01. Next base: position 85,443 of record JAXMAF010000008.1, on the reverse strand, counting down.
CGCGTGATACGCGCGGAAGAACTGAGCGTGCCCGTCGATGAGGTAGAGGGTCGCGGGGGTGGCGGGGTCGGACACGGGGGGAGGGTATCGAGCGTCGCGAGCGAGGGGAGTTTGACGTGGGAATCAGGAATTCGGAGTTGGGAGTCGGAGACCCCGTCCGACGCACATGCCCGCGCTGGCACGCCGACACCGGCGTCAAGACCGCGCGCCCGGTCGACAACGGACGGCGTCCCCGACTCCCAATTCCTGATTCCCAATTCCTGATTCCCCTCGCGACGCATCCAAGGCGCACGACGCGCCGCCCCTTCGCTCACACTCGCGTCGGCACCACATGCCCACGCACGAAGTCCACCGGCGTCCCCGACTCCTGATTCCTGATTCCCTTCGCGATGCATCCAAAGCGCACGACGCGCCCTGCCCGCGCCGCCTCCTCGCCTCCCCCGCTCAGCTCGCGCCCCCCGTCCCCGCAAACACCCGCCGCACCGCCGCGCAATACGCCTCCCCCACCTCCTCGCCGCGCCTGGCCATCACCGTTCGCATCGTCTCCTCGAAGCGGTCGATGCGCCAGCGCTTCGATGTCGACGACGCGTCGTCGGTGAGCCATGCGAAGGCCGGCACGCTGCTCGGTGGCGATGCGCTGGTCGCGATCATCGCGCCGGTGCCGATCGTGGTGCCGGTCATGAGGCGCGTGCCGATGGCGAGCTTGGCGTGGTCGCCGATGATGGCGCCGAGGAATTGTCGCCCGGTGCGCTCGCGCGGGGCGTCCGGCGCGAGGCGCATGGAGACTTCGCCGTAGGTGTTCAGGAGGTTCGAGTTGGTCGTGCCGGCACCGAGGTTCACCCACTTGCCGACGTAGCTGTCGCCGAGGAAGCCGTCGTGGGCCTTGTTCGCGAAGCCCTGGAAGATCGTCCCCGAGACCTCGCCGCCCACCCTGCACATCGGCCCGATCACGGTGCGCGGACGGATCACCGCCTGCTCGGCGACGGTTGCGCCGGCCCCGACGACGCACGGACCGCAGAGCGTCGCGTGCGCCCGGACGACGGCCCGCTCGTGGATGGCGACCGGTCCATGCTCCGCGTCGATCACCACGCCCGGCCAGAGCACGGCGCTGCGCTCGATGGAGACCGGATGTTCGCCGACGACCGTCGCGGGCGCCGCCTCGCGCGCCTCGCGCGGGCGATCGTGCGAGATGTCGTGGGCGATGGTCGTCTCGAGCGCCGCGAGGATCTCCCATGGTCGACGCACCATGCGGAGCGCCGCGGACGATCGTCTCGCGACGTGCGCTGGAAGCGTGCCGTCGCGAAGGAACGCCTCGGCATCCGCGCGCGTCAGCGTCGCGGCGACGACGTCGCCGGTCCCGTCCTCCACGAGCGCCTCGTCGGGCGGGCAGTCTCCGAGCCCGTCGTGCCGGAGAAGGCGTCCGTTGAGCAGCGCCAGGCGCGGCGCCTCGGGAAGGACGTTCACGGGCAGCGTGGAACGCTCCGCGACCATGGCGCGCAGCCGCGCCGGCACCCAGAAGCAGGCGAGGCGATCGCCCGCCCGGCGCGCGACGCGCCGCGCCGTGGTCTCCGCGCCGGTGCGGATCTCGAACGCGGCGCGGAGGTCGACCATCGGTCCGAAGCGACCGAGATCGTCGTCGAAGAGGACCAGGGGAATCGACGGATGGTGGGCGCCCATGGGCGCGAGCATAGTGGTGGTCGATGGTGGATGTGGCCGAGGCGGAGCGGCGCCAACCGCGGCTACCACCGCGCGCCGCGCTGGCCGCTCGGGCTGAAGCCCCACAGGGGCGCGGTTCGCACGAGGAACCAACCGATCGGCACCGCGATCGCCCCCGAGTAGAGCGCGCGCAGGCCGGCGCGCCCGAGTTCGGTGAGGGCGCTGTCGCCACCGAAGACGACCGGTGGATCGGGATACCACGTGCGCACGCTCCAGAGCGCGACGACGACCAGCGACGCGGCCATCGAGAAGATCGCCGTGAGCGCGCCGAGCGTCAGCGGATTCCGCTTGAGCACCATCGTTCTGAGCGGAAGGACCAGGTTCGCCGCGAAGAGATAGCCCAGCGCGTGCGGACCGGCGAGATGCAGCGGGCGAAGCTGCGCATCGAACGCCGGCGAGCAGAGGTCGACGACCAGGCCCATGAAGAGGCATGCCCACAGGACGGTCGTGCGCGGCGCGGCGAGCGCCACGAAGACCGCGACGAGCGGCATGAGTTGCGGCACGATCGTGCCGATCGAGAGCAGCGCGGTCAGCGAGGTGTCGCACGCCGCGGCGACGAGCGCCACGACGAGGAAGACGCCCCACCTCATGGCGCACCTCCGCGGTCGCCGGGCGGCCGGGCGCCCACTCCGCGATCGCCGGCCTCGCGGGTCCGGCCCGCCGGCGACGCGACCTTCACGATCACGGTGGCCAGTCGCTGCGCCTCGTAGATGGGCTTGATCCGGAGTCGGTTGCGCAGCGGTTGATCGTCGCGCCGATCGATCGAGTCGACGACGCCGATGATCATCCCCCGCGCCGTGCTCTTCCAGCTCGGATCGGCGCAGACGACCTCGTCGCCGATGCGGATCCTGGCGTCGCGGCCGGCGTCGGCGACGAACGTCCCGTCGCCAACCGGAGTCAGCAGGAGCGGAATCGTCGCCGGGCGCGGATCGGCGGGCTCCGGATCGGGCGCCACGGCGGCGTGGATCCGGCCGACGCTCGGATCGGTCGTCGAGACGAGCAGGCAGCTCAACGCGTCGGGATCGTCGGCCACGCGACCGACCAGGTGGGCGCCGCGGAAGACCGCGACGTCGCCGGGCGCGACGCCGCTGCGCGTGCCGATGTTGAGGCGCACCGCGCCGCGCAGCGAGTCGGGTCCACGTCCCACGACGTCGGCGCGCACCGGATCGAACATCGCGCCTTCGTCGAGCTGCTCGGCGAGGCGGACATCGTCGAGCTGACGGACCAGCTCCTCGTTGCGCAGCCGCTCGTCGTTCCAGAGCGCGCGGTAGCGGTCGCGGTCGGCGACGAGGGTCTGCTCGAGTTCCGACGAGCCCGCGAGCGGATCGTCGCCGCGGCGCAGCCAGGTGCGCAGGTCGTTGGAGACGTCCGCGAGCGGCGCCAGCGGCAGGTTGACGATCGCCGCGATGTCGTTGAGCCACCAGAGCCACCTCGCCGGCAGGAGCGAGAGCGTCAGGAGACCGATCGACGACGCGATCAGCCAGCGGCCGCTCTGGTGGGCGCTACGGGCCATGGGCGGGGGTCTTCAGCGCGGTCGGGTGGGCGATCGGGCGCCGCGGGGCGCGATCGGCCGGGCTCGATCGGTCGGACGAGGTTCACTCGTCCCGGCTCGACTGCATCGTCTCTTTCCACTCGTCCAGGTTCTCGAGGTAGATGCTCGTTCCGCGGGCGACGCACGTGAGCGGGTCCTCGGCGACCTTGACATCCAGCCCGGTCGCGTTGGCGATGACGACGTCGATGCCGCGCAGGAGCGCGCCGCCTCCGGCGAGCGTGATGCCGCGCTCGACGAGATCCGCCGCCAGCTCGGGCTCGGCGCGCTCGAGCGTGCGGAGCACGGCCTCGACGATCGCGTGCAGCGGCTCCTGAAGGCACTCGCGGATCTCCTCGCTGCTCACGACGGTCTTGCGCGGAAGCCCTGAGACCATGTCGCGGCCGCGCACCTCCATCGTGCGCGGCTCCCCCACCGGCGCCGCCGAGCCGATCTCGATCTTGATCCGCTCGGAGGTCTGCTCGCCGATCGTGAGGTTGTAGTTCTTCCGCATGTGGTTGATGATCGCCTCGTCGAAGTCGTCGCCGGCGACACGCACGCTCTCGCAGGAGGCGATGTCGGCGAGCGACATGATGGCGACCTCGGTCGTGCCGCCGCCGATGTCGACGATCATGCTCGCGGTCGGCTCGGCGACGGGAAGCCCCGCGCCGATCCCGGCGGCCATCGGCTCGTGGATGAGGTAGACCAGCCGCGCGCCGGCCCGCTGCGCCGACTGGAGCACCGCCTGCGTCTCGACCTCCGTGATGCCCGACGGCACGGCGATCACCACGCGCGGCCCCAGGATGCGACTTCGGCCATTCACCTTGCGGATGAAGTAGCTCAGCATGGCTTCGGTGATGTCGAAGTCGCTGATGACGCCATCCTTGAGCGGGCGGACGACGGAGATCGAGCCCGGCGCCTTGCCGAGCATCTCCTTCGCCGCCCAGCCCACCGCGGTGCCGTTGTTGAGGACCTGGTTCGTGCCCTTCCGGACCGCGACCACCGAGGGCTCGTTCAGGACGATGCCCTCGCCGCGCACGCACACCAGCGTGTTGCAGGTGCCGAGGTCGATGCCCATGTCGACGCTGAACCAGCCGAGTATGCGATCGAGGAGGTCCAAGGGAGTCGGTGGTCGCGGTTGGAGGAGAAAGGTCGAGGCTGGCGCGGAAGAACCGAGGTCGACGGGCGCTCTCCGCGACGCGACGCACCGGTCGCGCGGCCCCGGCGAGCAGCCGCCGCAGCCGTTGTCCGGAGCGGGTTCCGCCCGCAGGAAGCGCCGTTCACGCGGTCCACGTCCGTCGCGCCAAGCCAGGCGTGCGGCGCAGCCGCTACGGAGCGCTCGGACAAGTTCTATCGGCCGCCGACGCCACGGTTCGGGAGTTTACCGGTGCCGCCCGCCCGCCACCCGTCACTTCACCAGCGTCAGGACGCCACCTTGGTCGCTGTCGCCGACCTTGCTGTGCTCGATGTTGCGCAGCGCGAGCATGGCCACGCCCGCGGCAAGGACCAGCGCCGCCACCGCGAGCAGCGCTGTGTAGACATCGATCTCGCCGCCGGAGCGACGCACGGGGGTTCCGAACTGGCTCATGTCGTGAATCCTCGCAGGGCTTCAGGAGAACATCCGCGTCGAACGGCGCCGAAAGGGAATCCGCGGCGCGGAGCCACCCTCGGCTCCGCATCGTCGGCTCAGCCACCGGCCTTGGCGATGACGCGTTGGCCGGCGCGCACCTCGCCGCGAGCCGACGGATCCTCAAGCTCGACGACGCCCGTCGACCGGTTCACGTCGACCTTGATGATCCGCAGGTTGCCGATGAAGGTCCCGCCGTCGGCGATCACCATGACCCAGCCCTCGCGCACGCCGTCGCGGCTGCCCGCGTCGATCTCCGCGAGGACGCCGTCGCTGCTGCGACGCACGTTGAGGATCGTCGTGGTGACGTTGCGGTCCGGGACCACGCCGCCGACGGCGCGCTTGGCGTTGTCGAGCTTGCCATAGATGGCCATGTAGCGGTTCACGTCGCCGAGCGCGCGATCCTTCTCGTCCACGACCTGCTTCAGTTGCTCCTGGAGGTCGCGCCGCGCCGCCTCGAGCGTCTGGAGGTCGTTTTCCGTCTTGCGGAGCTTCTCGTCCATCTCGATGAACCGCTTCTCGGCGGCGAGGGCCTTGTCCCGCTCGCTCCGCAGCTCGCCGACGAGGACCTCCTTGAGCTGCGAATCGGCCTTCAGCGACGCCGCGAGCGTCGCGAGCTGCGCCGTCATCGTCGCGGCGCTGCTCTTGGCGTTGGCGATCTCCGCATCGAGCCGGCGCACGTCGACATCCTTCTTCTCGACGTCCTTGCGCAGGCCGGCGAGGTCGGACTCGAGCTGGCGGCGCTCGTCCATGGCGCGCGTCTCCGTCAGTTGGAGCGCCTGCTCCGCGGCGACCTTGGCGGCCGAGGCGGACTTCGAGCGCGCCTGCTCCTCGAGGAACTTGGTCCGGAACGTGCCCTCGTTGTTCGCGTACACGACCACCAGCGGCGTGAGCATGACGGCCAGGAGGGCCACAAGGACGATGAAGATCTTCGTGAGGACGTGCACGGGAAGGAAACCTCGCTAGGAGCGGCGCTGACTCCGGAACGCCGTTTGTAGCGGCTGACGCGAAACGTGTCAATCGGTCCGCCGGCCCGCGGTCGATCTCCGCTCGGCTCGCCGACGAGACCGCGCAGCGAGTCGAGCGCGCCGCGGATCCGCGCCCATCCGGAATCGCCGGATCAGCCGCTGACGCCGGTGGCTCGACCGGGACCGGTCAGCGCCGTCACCGCCCCGGCGGCCGCGACCTGCACGAAGGGGTCGTGATCGGCCATGAGGCGCGCGGCCGTCGCGAGACCCCTCGGATCTCCGAGCCGGCCCAGCGTCACGGCGGCCTGGGCGCGGACCTCGGGACGATCGCTGGCGGCAAGGAACTCGACCATCGGGAGCACGTCGGTGGAGAGCGCGCCGAGCTGCGCGAGCGCCGCGATCGCCGCCAACCGCACCTCCGGTGGCCGGGCATCGTTGCCGTTGGCCTCGACCAGGCCGCGAAGCGATGCGACCGAACGCTCGTCCTTGATCCGGCCGCAGATCTGGCACGCCAGCGCGACGAGCTCGGCCTGCTCGGGCGGGGCGAAGAGCGCCGCGCGCACGGGATCGGCGGCCCGGGCATCGCCGAGGCGCACCTGCGCCTCGGCCACCTGAAGCTCCACGATGCGCACGCGCGCCGGGTTGGCCAGCGCCATGCCGCGACCAAGGCACCCGTCGAGCAGGGGAAGCGCCGTGGGATTGCCCATCTCGCCCAGCACCAGCGCCGCGTTGCCGCGCACCTCCGGATCGTCGCTGAGGATCATCGAGGCGAGCGGCGTCGGATCGACGCGCCGTCCGCACTGGGAGAGTGCGAAGATCGCGGCGGCGCGCACCGACTCGCTCTCGTCGCGCAGGAGCGGCTCGACGAGCAGCGACAGGTCGCAGAGCCGGTGCGTTCCCACGGCCATGGCGCTGACGAATCGCACGGCGCGGTTCGAATCCACGAGGCCGCGCTGGATCACGGAACGCGAGGCGTCCGCGTCGGGCGCGACCGCCTCCACCGCGTTGCAGCGAAGCAGCGCCGATGGACTCTCCGACGCGGCCTGGAGCAGCGAGAGCGCCGCCGGGCGCGGACTTCCACCGGGCGCGAGCGGCGCCACCGGAATGGGTGGCGGTGGTCGGAGCGCCGGAGGCGGCGCGACGGCGCCCGGTCCGCGCGCCGCACCGCCCGACGCGGCGGTCGAGCCCGATGGCGCGGATGGCGCGACGGTGCCCGTGGCCCGGTCCGCGTTGCGGTCGGCGACCGCCGAGGAGTTCGACGGCGACGAGGAACTGGTGGCGCTTCGCGGCTTCGAGCTCCACTCGGTCGGGCCGGACGACTGCTGGAGGCATCCGGCGGCGGCGAGGGTGCCCGCCGCGGCCAGCATGGAAGCGAGGAACCCGAGCGGCCCGGAACGACGGAGCGCATCGAGCGGCATCGGATGGAACGGACTCGGAGGCGTGTCGGTCTTCATGGGAGTGGGGTCGGAAGGGCCCTCTCGCGGCGACGGGAGGACGGGACGATCGAGCGAAGCCATCCTGACGCACCGGATCCTTGCAGAGTTCGCGCGAGGTTGCGCGCCGGAACGTCGGCATCCGACCGGTGGCGACGCGCTCACGGTGCGTCCGGACCGGCGGCGACGCCGCGCCGCAAGCCGGCGCCGACGAGCACCACGAGGAACGCGAAGATCCCCGCGCCCCACACCTCGCCGATGCGACCATAGAGCGTCGTCCGCGGGTCGCGCTGCGTTCGGGCCAGGACCGTGCCCGCAATGCCGGGCCTTCCATAGCCGCGCCCCGTCTCGTCAACGGCGCCGACCAGCCGGCCGCACGAATCGATCGAGACGCTCACGCCGGTGTTGACCACGCGCACCATCGGCACGCGGTTCTCGATCGTGCGATAGCGCGCGATCTGGGCGTGCTGCAAGCGGCCGGAGTCGTTCGATCCGAACCATCCATCGTTGGAGAGATTGACGAAGGCGTCGATGCGCTTGCCGTCCGTCGAGCCGTCGGAGTGGGAGCCGGATCCGTCGTCGGGCGATCCATGGACCATGCGCCGGCAGAGCCACGCCACGGTGTCCTCGAAGCAGATCGGTGTCGCGATGGTGAAGCGGCGCGGCGGCGCGGCGCGCTCGCCTGCGCGGGCACGATGGTCGTCGGGCGCGCCGTCGTCGGCGCCGGGCACGCTCGCGTGCAGCCGGACGATCCGGTCGCCGACGTCGAGATCGAAGGTCATTCCGTTGGCGCCGAGCGCCAGCAGCCGTTCCTGGAGCCACGGCCACGCGGAGATGTACGGCATCGTCTCGCCGAAGGGGGTGAGCACGAGCTTGTCGTAGCGCTGTCGACGGACGAAACGACCGGCCGCCGGATCCGTTTCGGTTGGATCGCCTCCATCGGCCGCATCGCCTTCGGCGGCGCGATCGTCGAGGGTCGCTTCGCCATCCTGGGCCGGCCGCGGCTCGACCAGATACGCCGAGTTGAAGTGTCGATCCCATCGCCATCGACCATCGACACCATGCAGCCCCATGAACGAGGGACTGCCCACGACGACCGGGCGCCGCAGGATCGTCGCCAGTTGCTCGATCCCGCGGGCGAAGTAGTCGCCCGGCGCAAAGCCGCCATCGACGAGCGTCGCCAGCGCTTCGGGCTCGAATCCAAAGCCGGGCACCATCGTCTCCGGCCAGGCGACCAGGTCCGGCGCGACGCCGGCGTCCAGCGCCGCGCGGAACGCATCGATCGTCTGTCTGCCGAACGTCCGGAAATCCCGCACCTGCGCGTCGGGCGCCCACGCGTTCTTGTTGCTGACCGGAAGGTTGGTCTGGACCGCGAGCACGATCGGTCCCGCCGGCAGGTCGTGCGCCTGCGCGAGGCGCCACGCGCCGTAGCCGAGGTTTGCGCCGATGGCCACGACGGCCGCCGCGACGGCAAGACGCGTGGCGCGCAGCGAGAGCCGCGCCGCCCCGCGCCTCGATCCAAGCGCCACATCGGCCATCGCGCCCGCGACGAGCGCCACGATCGTTCCCACGAACGAGACGCCGAAGAGGTCCGCGGACTGCGCCAGGATCGGCGCCTCGATCATCGGATGGCCCGCGAGATACCAGGGATATCCATGGAAGACGATCTCGGCCCTGAGAAACTCCATGCCGATCCAGACGACCGGCAGCAGCGCCGCGAGCGGCCAGCGCCGGGTCGGTCCGCGCGTCGCGAGGCGGCGAAGGACGAACGCCGCGACGATCGGCCAGATCGCCAGGTACACGACGAAGGCGGGCATCCCCGCCTCGCTGACGTCGACGATCCACCACTGGATCCACGTCCATGCGCCGAGCCACGCCACCGCGGTCGAGAGCAGCAGCGCACGACGGCAGCGGCCCGCGACGGCGCTCCAGGCGAAGAGCGCCAGCGAGACCGGCATCATCCACCACCACGAGAGCGCCGGCAGCGAGGCCACGAAGCACGCCGCCGACGCCAGCGCCGCAAGCGTCACCGCCAGCCGGCTCGCGGCCGGCTCGCGGATCGTCGCATCGACGCGCTCGACGGCGCCGGATCCCGCGCTCCGCACGGAGTCACTTGCCGGCATAGTCGATCACGCGCGAGATCTCGCTGCGCAGGTCCTTGCGGTGCACGATCTTGTCGACGAAACCGGCCTTCAGCAGGAACTCGGCGGTCTGGAAGCCGTCGGGAAGCTCCTTGCGGATGGTCTGCGCGATGACCCGCGGACCCGCGAAGCCGATGAGCGCGCCCGGTTCGGCGAAGATGACGTCGCCGAGCATCGAGAAGCTCGCGGTGACGCCACCGGTGGTCGGATCGGCGAGCACCGAGATGTACAGGCCACCTTGGTCGTCGAAGCGTGCGAGCGCGGCCGCGGTCTTGGCCATCTGCATGAGCGAGAAGCCCGACTCCTGCATGCGGGCGCCACCCGAGCAGCTCACGGCGATCATCGGCAGGTCGCCATCTCCGGCGATCTCGATGGCCCGCGCCAGCTTCTCGCCGATGACCGAGCCCATCGATCCGCCCATGAACGTGAAGTCGAGCGCCGCGAGCACCACCTTGCGACCCTTCACGAAGGCGAAGCCCGTCTGGATGCCGTCGTGCTGGCCGGTGGAGCGCTGCGCGGCCACGAGGCGATCGGCGTACGGCTTGAGGTCGACGAACCGAAGCGGATCGGTCGGCGCCATCGACGCGTTGAAGGGCTCGAAGGTGTCCGGATCGGCGAGCTGCTCGACGCGCGTCACGGCCGAGATCCGCATGTGATGCTGGCACTTGGTGCAGACCCACAGGTTCTGCTCGACCGCCTTGCGAAAGAGCGTCTCGCCGCACGCCGGACAGCGCATCCAGAGCCCTTCGGGCACGGCCTTCTTCGGACGGATGGGCGCTTCGGAGCCGTCCCACGTCCGCGCGCCGGCGGCCTCGGCGGCGGAGACGGGCGGCGTTGGAGGCAGGACGGACATGAGGTGCAACGGGTCGGACTGGCGCGGGTCGTCTCGAGGACGACCTCCGGCGCTGGAGATCGGTCGACGCCAGTGTATCGGCGCACGGCCCGCCATCGCCCTACTGGCCGCCCACCGCGGCCTCCATGCGATCGCCCGCGTCGGCCGGAAGGAGATAGCGCTCCAGCCTCGGACGGCCGTCGAGCACCCGCCACAGATCGCCCGGCGGCCGTCCCGCCAGCGCGCAGCGCACGAAGCCGAGCGCCATGGGATGGAGCACGAGGCCGAGCGCGCGTCCGCGCGTCCGCCGCGCCAGCCGAGCGACCTCGCGGAGGACGCGCTCGCGCGCCGCGGCGAGGGGCTCGCCTTCGGGCGGAACGAGGGAGAGTGGATCGTCCTCCCACTGTCGGAACCGCGTCGGGAATCGCTCCTCGAAGAGGGCGATCGTGAGCCCTCCCAGCAGGCCAAGGTCGGGGTCGGCGAGGTCGTCCGACGGCCTCGGCTTCGCCCCCAGGGCGCCGGCGACGATGGCGGCGCTCTCGGCGGCGCCCTCGTCCGGCGCGTGGTGCACCGTGGCGACCCGATCGGCCGCCGAGACGTGCCGCTGGGCGACGTCGCTCATGATCATCGCGCGGCCTTGCGGGCTCAGCGGCAGGTCGGCGCGGCCCTGGAGGCGGTGCTCCTGCTGCCAGACCGAGTCGCCGGCGCGAACCAACCACATCACCATGGCGTCGGAGGCCATCTCGGCTACGACTCCCTCGCACCGCGAGCCGCGGCGCGGCGAGCGTTCTCTCCGCCGCGATCCCCGGGCCGCGGATCGTCGCCGCGAAGGGCGGCGATGGCGTCGCCGTACGGCGCATGGCCGAAGACCGCCGACGCGGCGACGAGCACGTCGCAGCCGGCGGCGCGACACGCCGGCGCCGTGTCGGGCGACACGCCACCATCCATCTCCAACCGCTGCCGCGGGCCGAGAAGGGGCTTGATGGCCCGCACCTTGTCGAGCACCTCCGGCATGAAGCGCTGGCCAGAGAAGCCGGGAAAGACGCTCATCACCAGGATCTCGTCGAAGGCGTCGACGAACGGCACGACCCGCGCCGCCGGCATGTCCGGATTGCACGCCAGGCCGACGAGCATCCCCGCCGCGCGCACCGCCGCCGCGAGCTCGCGCGGCTGCGGCACCGCTTCGAGGTGGAACGTGAAGAGGTCGGCGCCGGCATCGGCGAACGAGTCGATGAACTTCGCCGGGTCGTCCACCATCATGTGCACGTCGAGGAAGACGTCGGGCAGCGCCACTCGCAGCGACCGGCAGAGCGCCGGCCCCATCGTCAGGTTCGGAACGAAGTGGCCGTCCATCACATCCACGTGCAGGAGGTCGCCACCACCGTCGAGCGCGGCGCGGCACTCCTCGCCGAGCCGCGAGAAGTCCGCCGAGAGGATCGACGGCGCCACCAGCGGCGTTCGACGCGGAGAAAGCCAGGCCTCGCGGCGCATCATCTCGGACCGCAATGTACGCGCGGCGTGTCGTCGCTGCCAGCGCCGCGGGAGCCGGTGAGCGTTCGCGACCGGCGATCGAGGCTCCCGTCAAGCACCACCGCCGCGTCGCCTCGCGTTCCCGTGGGGGCTCGCGAAGCCACGCGGCGGTGGCGACGTTCGATCGGCCTGCGGTGCTACCGGCTCGCCTTGGCCTTGTCGCTGGTGCGGTAGTTCTCGAGGACCCGCTTGTACGCGGCCTTCTCGGAGGGATCGGCGATCATCCAGGCCTGCATCTGGTTCTCGATCGCTTCCTCAACCTGTCCCTTGTGGAACTGCACGAGCGCGACCACCGCGAGCCCCTCGGGCTCCTTGTCGCCGCCGGCCTTCTTCGCGGTCTGCGCGAACTCGAGGGCCATGTCGAGGTTGCGGGTCTCGTACTTCGGGTTGGTCGCCATGTCCTCGGCGAGCGTGGCGAGGATGCCGGCATCGCCCGAGTACATCTTGAGCATCTCCTTGCCCCATGCATCGCTCTTCGCGAGGTCCGCCTCCTCGGTGCGCAGGATCTCGTACTTGCGCCGCGCGACGTCGGCGAAGAGCGATTGATCCATCGCGATCACCTCGTCGAAGTGCTTGTACGCCTGGCTGTAGTTCTTCACCTTGGCGGCCCGCTCGCCCGCCTCGATCTTGGGCTGCGCCGCCCTCTCCTTCTTCGGGTCGTAGCGGCCCGAGAGGGTCGCCTTCAGCACGCGCTCGAAGGAGTCGTCCAGCGGATGACCGATGAAGACGATCTTCCCCGTCTTGTCGACGACGAACGCGCACGGAATGCCCTTCTGGCCCGCCGCCTCGAGCCACGCGCGGTTCGTGCCGCGGTCGCGGTCGACGCCGACGAGGTAGGCCATCTGGTCGCCCTTGGCGCTCACGAAGCTGGAGACGGTGTCGACCGTCTCGTCGGAGATGCCGATGATCGTCAGACCCTTCGAGGCGTACTTGCTGTGCAGCTCGTTGAGGTGCGGGATCGACTTCTTGCACGGACCGCACCAGGTGGCCCAGAACTCGACCACGTACGTCTTGCCCTGCTGGATCGTCGTGCCTTCGCCGTTGATCCACTTCTTCACGTCGAGGCCGGGCGCGGCGCTGCCCACCTCGATCTTGTCGGCGGCGGCCGCGCTGGCGGCGACACAAATGGCGGCAACGGCGCCGAAGAGACCGAAACGGGCAGGCCCGATGGCGGAGCATGGAGACATGAGGGCGGAGTCCTTTCGTGGAATAAGACGGAACGTTCCCGGATGGTAGACGCGGCGTGTCCGGGTTGGTTCCAGCCGGTGGCGCACGGCCCCGGGGCGACGGTCGTTCGGGCCGCGAGGCGCCGTCCGCCTACGCCTCGTCGAGGGCCCGACGCTCTCGAACTTCTTTCCCTCGAGCAGTTCCAGCGAAGCGCCGCCGCCGGTGGAGATGTGGGTGAAGCCATCGGCGAGGCCGAACTTCTCGACCGCCGCGGCGGTGTCGCCGCCGCCGACGATCGTCGTCGCGCCCCGCGCGGTGAGCCGGGCGACCACCGCCGCGAGCAGGTGCGTGCCGGAGTCGAAGGGTCGCGTCTCGAAGGCGCCCACGGGCCCGTTCCAGACCACGGTCTTTGCGTCGCGGAGGGCGTCGGCGTACTTGACCAGCGTCTTGGTGCCGATGTCGAGCCCCATCCAGCCGTCGTCGATGTGGTCCTCGAAGACCTTGACGCGCGTGCCCTCGGCGAGCTCGGTGCCGCAGACGTGGTCGACGGGAAGCATGCCCCGGGTCGGGCTCTCGGCGATGCGCTCGATGATCGCCTTGGCCCGCGGCAGCATGTCGCGCTCGACGAGGCTCGATCCGACGCGCCGGCCCAGCGCCTTCAGGAACGTGTACGCCATCGCCCCACCCACCAGGATCAGGTCCACCTTGTCGATCAGGTTCTCGATGGCGGCGAGCTTGTCGCTCACCTTCGAGCCACCGAGGATCGCCACGAAGGGCCGCCTCGGATTGCGGATCGTGTCGCCGAGGAACTTGATCTCCTTCTCCATGAGCGGTCCGACGACGCGCGGCTTGCCCGCCATCGCCTTGGGAACGGCGACCATCGACGCGTCGGGCCGATGGGCGGTGCCGAAGGCGTCGTTGCAGTAGATCTCGCCGTACGCCGCGAGCTTCGCGGCGAAGGCCGCATCGCCCTTCTTCTCAGCCTTGTGGAAGCGAAGGTTCTCGAGCAGGACGACCTCGCCCGGCTTGAGCGCCGCGACGGCCTTCGCCGCGGCGTCGTCGATGCAGTCGTTGCTTGGGAAGTGCACCTTCACCCCCGGCAGCAGCTCGGCGAGCCGCGCGGCGACCGGCTTGAGCGAGGAATCGGGCTCGAATCCGGTGCCGTCCGGACGGCCGAGGTGGCTCATGAGCACCAGCGCGCCGCCGCGGGAGAGCACCGACTGGATCGCTGGAAGCGACATCCGGATGCGGCGGTCGTCGGTGATGGCGCCGCCCTGGTCCAGCGGCACGTTGAAGTCGACGCGCATCAGGACGCGGCGGTTGGAGACGTCGGTTTGCGCGAGGGTTTTCTTCGGCATAGGGGGGACGGGATGATAATCGGTCGCGGCGATGTTGGGCATGCCGCGCACCACCGTCGATTGCGAACGACGTGATCCCTCCTCCAACGATCCTCATCCTCGGTCCGACCGCCGGCGGCAAGACCGGCCTGGCCACCCGGCTGGCCCGGGCGCTGCCGGGCGGCGGCGTCTGCATCGGCGCCGACTCGATGCAGGTCTATCGCGGAATGGAGATCGGCACCGCCAAGCCGACCGCCGAGGAGCGCGCCGCGGCGCCGCATGCGTTGATCGACCTGATCGAGCCCGACGACGATGGCTTCACCGTCGACGCATGGCTCGCGCTGCCCGCGCTGAAGTTGCGCGCACCCGCGCCGCGGGGCGCCGCCGATCGTCGTGGGCGGGACGAATCTCTAGTGAAGGCGTTCCTCGACGGCCTCTTCGACGGGCCGCCCGCCAACGCGGCGCGCGATCGGCTGGCGCGGCGAACGGTGCCCGAGCCCGCGCCGAGCTTGAACGCGTCGATCCCGCGGCCGCCGCGCGCATCCATCCCAACGACCGGCGCCGCACGATCCGGGCGCTGGAGGTCTTCGACGCCACCGGGCGCCCGCTGAGCGAGCACCAACGCCAATGGCGGCGACGCGGAGCGGCCGGCGCCGCAGCCCGCGCGGCGGACGACCAACCGCCGACCTTTATCGTCGGGCTCGACTACCCCGTCGAGAGCATCAACCGGCGCATCAACGCCCGCGTGAAGGCGATGATGGACGCGGGACTGCTCGAGGAGGTCCGCGCTTCATTCGGCGAACCGCCCGGGCCGCCAGGGCGCGAGGGCTCGGCTACAAGCAGTTGATCGACCACCTCGAAGGCCGGATCTCCCTCGAAGACGCGATCGAGCAGGTCAAGATCGCCTCGCGCCGGTTCGCCAAGCAACAGCGCACCTGGCTGCGGAGATTCCGAGTCCTGCCCAACGCCCGCTTCTTCGCCGCCGATGGAATGGACCCCGATTCGCTCCTGGACGAGGTGCTTGGATTCGTGCGGGGGCCGGTGCCGCGACGATGAAGGGCGAGGTCCGTCGCTCGACCGGCGCGGCCCGAGTTCACGCACCGCACGGAACCCGATCGACTTGACCGGGGCGCGTGTTGGCGTCTACACCCCTCCGTCCACGTGCCCAATCCGAAGCGACCATCCCGTCCCAAGGCAGCCCGTCGATCGAAGGCGGACGCGCCCAGCGACGCCGCGCCGACGAGCGCTCCGAAGCCTGCTCGCTCGCGACGTGGCAAGGCCGCCGCGGCGCCCGTGAAGGCAGGCCCCGACCGCTCGGCCGGCGAGCGGACGCCCGAGGCCGCGGTCGGCATGAACGCCGGCGGCAGGCAGCTTGTCATCGTCGAGAGCCCCGCCAAGGCCAAGACCATCAACAAGTACCTCGGACCCCAATTCGAGGTCAAGGCGAGCGTCGGCCACGTCCGCGACCTTCCCGAGAAGTCGCCGAAGGGATCGAAGCAGCCGGTTCCGGGTGTCAACCTCGATCGGGACTTCGAGCCGACGTACGAGGTGCTCGCCGACAAGAAGAAGACGATGGCCGACCTGCGGCGCTCGGCGAAGGCGGCCTCCCAGGTCTGGTTCGCGACCGACCTCGACCGCGAGGGCGAGGCGATCGCCTGGCACCTGGCCGAGGAACTGGGCATTCCGCCGGAGAGCGCCAAGCGCGTCATCTTCAACGCGATCACCAAGTCGGAGATCCAGCGGGCCTTCGAGCATCCGCATCCGATCGACGTCTACAAGGTGAACGCCCAGCAGGCGCGGCGCATCCTCGACCGCATCGTCGGGTACCAGGTCTCGCCGCTGCTCTGGAAGAAGGTGGCGCGCGGCCTCAGCGCCGGGCGGGTGCAGTCGGTGGCGGTGCGCCTCGTCGTCGAGCGCGAGCGGGAGATCGCGGCGTTCGTGCCCGACGAGCAGTGGCGCGTCACCGCCTGCCTCGCGCCGCTCGCCGCGAAGCCGGGCGCCCGGCCGACCGACGTCGCCGCGCTCGGCGCCGCGTGGCGCCAGTTCATGGCCCGGCGCGACGAGCGCGGCAACGCGCCGACGCGAAGGCGCAGGTCGCGTGGCTGGCGGAACACGGCGCCATCGAGGCGGAACTCGTCGAGCGGGCGTCGCCTCCGGTGGCGCGCGGGCGGAGGCCGCAGGTTCGGCTCGGCCGCGCCGGCGACGCATCCCCGCCGACGCGCTCGACGCCGCGTGCGCGGCGGGTCTCCGCCGCGGTCGGACTACTCGACGATGCGCTTCCTCGACGCGACGCTCGACGAGAGTGCCAAGGGACCGGCCCGCCGGCGCGCCGATGATCTCCGGGCGCGTCGATCCGGCGGCCCGCTACGCGGTGCGCTCGGTCGAGATGCGGCCGCGCAGGCGGCGTCCTCGGCGCCCCTTCATCACCTCGTCGCTCAGGGTCTTCGCCGCCTCCAGCGTCCTCGGTTTCGGCACGGACCGCACGATGCGCTCGCCCAGGGCCTCTACGAAGGCGTGACGCTTCCGGGCGTCGGCGCGGTGGGACTCATCACCTACATGCCACTTCGACTCGACGCACCTCAGCGGCGAGGCGCTGCGCGACGCCCGCGAGTACATCGGCCGGACCTTCGGCGCCGACTACCTGCCCGAGAAGCCCAACTTCTTCGGCAGCTCCAACAAGCAGGCGCAGGAGGCGCACGAGGCGATCCGGCCGACCGACGCGTCGCGGACACCGGACGCCCTGCGCGGCGCGCTCAACGAGGACCAGCTCAAGCTCTACCGGCTCATCTGGTCGCGCTTCGTCGCCTGCCAGATGACGCCCGCCGAGTGGGACGCGACCGCCGTCACGCTCGAGCGCCGCGACCAGCCGACCGGCGCCGTGCTCCGCGCCACCGGACGCGTCCTCGTCTTCGACGGCTGGTACCGCGCCGCCGGCGCACCCGCCTCCGCCGACGAGCCGACGCTGCCGCCGCTGAAGGAGCGCGACGAGCTCGCCCCGTTCGCGATCGATCCCGAGCAGCGCTTCACGAGTCCGCCGCCGCGCTTCAGCGAGGCGTCGCTCGTGAAGAAGCTCGAGGAGGAGGGGATCGGCCGCCCCTCCACCTACGCGTCGATCATCCGGGTGATCCAGGATCGCGGATACGTCGAGCAGATCGAGCGCCGCTTCTTCGCCACCGACCTCGGCGGCGTCGTCACCGACAAGCTCGTCGAGGGCTTCCCGCAGCTCATGGACGTCGGCTACACGCGCGAGATGGAGCTCGAGCTGGACAAGATCGAGGAGGCGCACACCGACTGGACCGACATGCTGCGCACCTTCTATGGGCCCTTCTCCGATGCGCTCGACCACGCGCTGGAGAACATGTCCCACGCGAAGGCGGAGACGCAGCCCGCGCCGTACGCCTGTCCGCGGTGCGGTCGTCGCACGATGTACCGCTTCGGCAAGAACGGCCGGTTCCTCTCGTGCAGCGGCTATCCGGAGTGCGAGTATGCGGCGCCGATCGACCGCGAGGGGCGCCCGCTGCTTCCGGAGCGCGTCGACGTGGTCTGTCCCGAGGACGGCTCGGACATGATCCTGCGCACCGGCCGCTTCGGCCAGTTCATCGCCAGCGCCAACTACCCCGAGATGAAGTTCGTCGTGAACGTCGACAAGCGCGGCCGGATCAAGCTGCCGGCGCCGCCGCCGATCGTCGTCGCGGAGCTCTCGTGCGACAAGTGCGGCAAGCCGATGAACCTCCGCAGCGGCAAGCGCGGACCGTGGCTGGGCTGCTCCGGGTTTCCGAAGTGCCGCGGCCGGATGCCATGGACCAAGGTCGACGAGGCGCTCCGCGCCACCCTCGAGAAGCGGCTCGACGAGCACACGAAGGCGAATCCCCAGGTGGTCCTGAGACGCCACGACGGCCGCGTCGTTCCCGACGGCACTCCGGTGGCGGACCTGGTGATTCCCGGCGGCGTCGCGGAGCTTGCGATCCATCCCGACGCGCGCGAGCGGCCCGCGAAGTCCGCGTAGCCGGGCGTTCAATTACACTCCCACCATGACGCCCGACGCGCCTTCCTCGGTCGGTTTTCGCCTGTCGCTGATGATGTTCCTTCAGTTCTTCGTCTGGGGCTCGTGGTACGTCTCGATGGCGACGTTCATGCGGGCCAACGGCATGGATCCCGCGATCGCGACGGCCTATTCGGTCGCACCGGTCGCCGCGATCCTCTCGCCGTTCGCCCTGGGCATGGTGGCCGACCGCTTCTTCGCGAGCGAGCGCATGCTCGGCGCGCTGCACATCGCGGGCGGCGCGGTGATCGCGCTGGCGCCGGTGGCCGCCGGCTTCGAGTGGTCCGGTGCGCCGAAGTCGGGGATCCTCGAGTTCCTGCGCGAGTGGCCCTTCATCCTCGTCCTGCTCGTGCACGTGCTCTGCTACATGCCGACGCTGGGACTCGCGAATGCGATCGCCTTCAACGCGATGACCGCGCCGCAGCGGCAGTTTCCGCTGGTGCGCGTCTGGGGGACGATCGGCTGGATCGCGGCGGGATGGACGATCAGCGCCCTCGGCGCCGACAAGGCGCCCAAGCAGTTCCTCGTCGCGGCCGCCGCCGCCGTGCTCCTGGGGCTCTACTCGTTCACCCTCCCGCACACCCCGCCGCCGGCGCGAGGCAGGCCCTTCTCGGCGCGCGACGCGCTCGGACTCGACGCCCTGGCGCTCCTGCGGCGCCCCTCGTTCGCGATCTTCATCGTCGCGTCGTGCCTCATGTGCATTCCGCTGGCGGCCTACTACGCCTTCGCCGCGGGCTTCGTCGGCGACGTCGGACCGGTCGGCGATCGCATCGCGGCCACCACGGCGACGATGTCGATCGGGCAGATCGCCGAGATCTGCTTCATGCTCGCGATGCCCCTCTTCTTCGCCCGACTGGGCGTGAAGTGGATGCTCGCCGCGGGCATGCTCGCGTGGGCCCTGCGCTACACGCTCTTCGCCAGCGCCACCGGCGCCACCTGGGACTGGTTCCATCTCTTCACCATCGGCGGCTTCTCGGTCATGATGCCGCGCGATCCGGTGGGATGGATGATCCTGCTGGGAATCGCACTGCACGGGATCTGCTACGACTTCTTCTTCGTGACCGGCCAGATCTACACGGAACAGATCGCGCCGGCGCGCATCCGCGCCTCGGCGCAGGGCCTGCTGGTGCTGGTGACGCAGGGACTGGGCATGCTGATCGGCGCCCAGATCATGGGTCGCGTCTTCGCGGCGAGCACCCGGTCCGTCGTCGACGCGGCCACGGGGACGAAGAGCTCCGTCACGGATTGGGCCGCGTTCTGGTGGGTGCCGGCGATCATGGCCCTCGCGGTGCTCGTCCTCTTCGTGCTGACCTTCCACGATCGGCCGTCGATCCGCGGGGCGGACGACCCGCACGAAGGCTCGCCCGCGCGGGCGTAGGGCGGCGCGGCGAGACGGGCGAAACGAACGATGCGGCATGCCAACCCACGCGCGCGATCAGGTCCTGGCTTCTGGCCCCCGGCCGGCGCATCGTGGGAAGTGCGCTCGCTCCTCGACGCCGCGGAGCGCGATCATCCAGGCATGCACGCGGCGCACGTGATCGCGGCACTCGTCTTCTTCGCCCTGAGCGGACTCTCGTCGTCGCTGGCGACGATCGGTTCGATCGGCCTCGGGGCGATCTGGCTGCTGCGCGTGCCCTCCACGATGGCGCTCAACGTCGCGCTGCTGCGGATGCCGATGACGTGGCTGGGAATCGCGTGGACCGCGTGGGCGTCGCTCGGCGGACTGTGGACCGCGAGTCCCGAGCAGTGGCGCAGCCAGCTCGGCGCATGGCGCGTGGTGCTCGTGATCCCGGCAACGGCACAACGGTGCGATGAAGGCACGTCTGGGCAAATCGGCATCGCCGGACGAATCTCGAACGTGATCGGTGTTTCCAGCGGGCTGGCTCTATCCGCCGCACCACGCCTCGCCGGTGCGGCATCCGGGACTTGCCAGCCATCCGGGGCACGTCGCGACCTGGACCGTGGCGTCGCGGTCCTGCTGCTCATCGCCGCCTCGGCGATCCTGCCGCGGCAACGGCGGAACTGGCTTGCCGCGTCGATGGCCACCTGGCGGCTTGCTGGGAATCGCCATCGCCGCGGCGCGCGGCGACTGTCGCCCTCGCCGAGGCGGCGCCGCGACGCTCGCCGCGATCGCGTGGAACTGGTCGCCGCGCGCCGGCTGCGCCGCTACGACGCCGCTGGCGATGGCGATCGTCGCCGGCGCGCTCTACGGCCGGCAACATCACGCTCGGCGGAAGCGACTGGGAGAACGTGCGCCGACGAGCCGTTCAAGCATCACCCGCGACCCGCGGCCCCGACGACGCCGTCGGCCAGCGCGCGGTCTGGTGGAGCGCCGCCCGCGAGCGTGGCGCTGCATCGGTGCGGCGCCCGGCCTCGGCGGCTATGCGGCATGGATGCCGCACGCCCCGAAGCGTGGTCGCGGCTGCGAGCACCTCGCAGGAGCAGCGGCGTGCTCGGCGCCCTCAAGGTGGAGCATCCCCACTCCGTCGCCTTGCACGCGGCTCTGCGACCTCGGCGGTCGGCGCGCGGCTGGCCGGCGCCCATCGCCGCGGGAACGCTGCTCGGCTTGCGGCGGCTGGCGCGCGATCCACTGGGCTGCGGCATCCTCGGCGCCGCGATCCTCTGGATCGTCGCCGCCCAGTTCGAGTCGCTCACCTCAACGGCATGACCGGCGCGGCTCCGGCGCGCGATCCGTCGCGATCGCCATGCTCGCGACGCGCGGCGGCGATCCCCTTCCGCGCGCGACCCCGATCTCGATCCCCGCCGCCTGATCCCCATTCCCCATGTGCGGCCTCGCCGGCATCCTCGACCCCCACGGCCGCATCGCGATCCACTCGGCACGCTCGCGGCCATCGCGACGCGATGGCGTCGCGGACCGGACGATGCCGGCCTCTGGTGGGAACCGGAGGCGGGTGGGGCTCGCATCGGCGGCTCTCGATCATCGATCTCTCGCCCGAGGGCCATCAGCCGATGGTCTCCGCCAGCGGACGCTACCGCATCGCCTACAACGGCGAGGTCTACAACTTCGACCGGCTGCGCTTCCCGATCTCGAGGATCGCCGGCGTCCGCTTCCGCGGCCACTCCGACACCGAGGTGATGCTCGCCGCGTTCGAGCATCTGGGCGTCGAGGAGGCGACCAGGCTTCATCGGGATGTTCGCGATCGCGCTCTGGGACGCCGGCGCACGCTCACCCTCGTTCGCGACCGGATCGGGAAGAAGCCCCTCTACTGGGGATTGGTCGGCGCCGACGCATCGTGGGGCGCGGACGGCGGAGCGGCGGTCAGCGCGACGTCGAGCGCCCGGCCCGCGCTCGTCTTCGCCAGCGAGCTTCGCGCGGCGCGGCGGCGTGCCCGGCTTCGACGCCGGCGTCAATCCCTCCGCGGCCGTCGCGTACCTGCAGCTCCTCTACGTCCCCGGACCGATGTCCATCCATCGCGGGCGGAAGCTCCTTCCGGGGTCGATGGCGACGATCGCGCACGCGGCGCAGCCGACCCGGCGCGGCACGCCCCCATCGTCGCCGAGCAGCGGCACTGATCGCGCGCGCGACGCCGTGCGCCGCTCGACCGCCCCTTCGCGGGGTCGCCGGAGGAGGCGGTCGACGGCTGAACGGCTGCTCCGCGACGCGACCGCGCTCTGCGCGATTGGCGACGTCCCGCTCGGCGTTCCTTTCGGGGGAATCGACTCGTCGGTCGTCGTGGCGCTCATGCAGGCGCACGCCAGCCGCGCTCGGCGACCCGGCGCGTCGCGTGCGCACCTTCGCGATCGGCTTCGACGAACGCGAGTACGACGAGGCCCGCCACGCCGCCGCCGTGGCGCACCACCTCGGCACCGACCACACCGGGCTCCACCGTGACCGCGCAGGACGCGGCTGACGCGGTGCCATTCCGGGGATCTGGGACGAGCCCTTCGCCGACGCCTCGCAGATTCCGACGTATCTCGTCGCGAGGCTGGCGCGCCAGCACGTCACCGTGGCCCTCTCCGGCGACGGCGGCGACGAGCTCTTCGGCGGCTACAACCGATACGTCTGGGCCGACCGCATCTGGCGCGTCGGCTGGATGCCCCATCGTGGGCGCCCTCGCGGCTCGCGGAACTCGGCCGCGCGTGCGTCCCGCGGCGTGGGACCACCTGGGCCGCAGCGAGGCGGCCTCGCGGAGACGCCATCGGATTCCCAGGCGTCGGGCTGAAGGTGCACAAGCTGGCCGACCTGGTCGCCTCCACCGATGCCCGAGCTCTACGCCGCGGCTCGTCTCGGCCATGGCGATCCGGCGTCGCTCGTGATCGGCGGCGGCCGCGAGCCGTCGTCGATCCTGCTCGGGCAGGACGATCTCCTCGAGGAGACTTCCGCCGACGGCGCGGTTGATGACCTCGATGATCTTTCGTCACCTCGTCGACGAATCTGGACGAAGATCGATCGCGCGGACGATGGCGGCATCGCTCAAGGCCTGCTGCGCATCGGCCGATCATCGCGGTATCGAGTTCGCCGCGGCGACTTCCTCTCGATCCGCATGCTGCGCGGCGATCGGCAAGTGACGTGCACTGCTCGAGCGCACACGCCGCAAGCCTGCTGGCCGCGAAGATCGACTTCGAGGTCGATCCGCTGATGCGCGCGGATCCGCTGCGCGAGGCGGCGAGGACCTCGGCGAGGACTCGCTTCGTGCGCGACGGCCATGCCTCGACGTCAACGCCGTTGCCGCGCCAGCAAGCCGGAGTTCTTCGCCAGGCCAGACGGCCCGCTGGAGCGTGTGGGGCGTGTTGATGTGCACGGCGTGGCGACGGGCGACGTAGCCGTCGCGCTCGACGATCGACCGCGACGCGATGCGATGCGATGCCACGCGCCAGAATCGCGCCGGAGCGCCGGCGCGGCGCCGCTACGCTTCTCGTTCCCCCTCATGCCAGCACTCATCAACGACCCGATCCCATCGCCCGATCGACCCGAAGCCGCTTCGCCGGAGCGAACTTCCCCCGAAGCCGCCTCGCCCGGCCCGACCCGATCCGGAACCGCCTCACCCGAACCAAGGCCGCGCGACCCGGCCGCACGCGAGCCTGCCTCGAAGGAACCCGCCGATCATGCCGAGCGGTCGCCGGCGTCCTTGAGGGTGCGGCTGATCAACCTCGGGGCGGTGGTGATTCCCTTCGCCGGACTGGTGGCGGCGATGGTGCTCCTGTGGGGCGTCGCCTTCAGTTGGACGCACCTCGCCGTCTTCGCCGTGATGTACGTCCTCACGGGGCTCGGCATCACCGTCGGGTTCCATCGCCTCTTCACGCACCGTTCCTTCGACACGCCGCGCCCCGTCGCGATCCTCCTCGCGGTGCTCGGCTCCATGGCCGTCCAGGGTCCGCTGCTGGAGTGGGTCGCGACGCATCGGCGGCACCACCAGCACAGCGACGAGGACGGCGACCCGCACTCGCCGCACATCCATGGCGACACGGTCGTCGGCCTGCTGCGCGGGCTCTGGCACGCGCACGTCGGATGGATGTTCCAGCGCGGCGCCCGCGACCTCGCCCGCTACGTCGGCGACCTGCGTAAGGATCCCGCCATCCGCGGCACGAGCCGGCTCTTCGTCTTCTGGGTCGTCCTGGGTCTGGCGATTCCCGCGGCGCTCGGCGGCCTGCTCACCGGAACATGGATGGGCGTGCTGATCGGCTTCCTGTGGGGAGGCCTCATCCGCGTCTTCATCGTGCATCACGTCACGTGGAGCATCAACTCGGTCTGTCACATCTGGGGCAGCCGCCCCTACGACAGCCACGACGAGAGCCGCAACAACGTCTTCTTCGGATGGTTCGGCTTCGGCGAGGGATGGCACAACAACCACCACGCCTTCCCGAACTCGGCGCGCCACGGACTGCGCTGGTGGGAATTCGACTTCAGCTTCGCGGTGATCCGCGCGATGGCGTTGATCGGGCTCGCGCGGAACATCCGCGTCCCGAACGCGGAGCGGATGGCCTCCAGGACGGCGTGAGCGCCCGGAGAGATCTCCGTGCTCCGGGTCGATGGCCACCCCGTCCCGCTCGGCCCCGCCCGGCCATCGCGAGACGGTCATGACGAACGAGCATCCGACATCTTGACTGTTTCAAGTTCTGACTTTGAATCTGTAGACAGATCACCACTCGCCTCTCCCGTGCGATCGCGCGATCGTGCCACCTCTATACTCGCCCCCATGTCGATGCCGTCCGCTTCGCCCACCCACGCCGCCGCTCCCCGCCGCCCCACGCGCCAGGTCCTCGTCGGCGACGACCGCACCGGTCGCGTCGCGATCGGCGGCGATGCGCCCATCGCGGTCCAGACGATGACCGCGGGCTACACGCACGACGTCGATGCGTGCGTGGCCGAGATCAACCGCTATGTCGAGGCGGGCGTCGACATCGTGCGCGTCGCCGTTCCGGAGCGCAAGGACACCGACGCCCTCCGCCACATCATCCCGCAGGTGAAGGTGCCGATCGTCGCCGACGTCCACTTCCACTACAAGCGAGCGCTGGAGGCGATCGAGGCGGGCGTCCACAAGATCCGGCTCAATCCCGGGAACATCTCCGACCGCGACCAGGTCAACGCGGTGATCGACGCGTGCAAGGAACGGGGCATCCCCATCCGCGTCGGCGTGAACGAGGGCTCGATCATCGAGCGCAAGGACAAGCAGAGGCGCATGGAGGAGCTCGGCAAGTACTTCGCCGGCCACCGTTCCGGCCACCTGCTCGCGATCATGATCGCCAAGCTCGAGGAGTACATGGAGATCTTCGAGGCGAAGGAGTTCCACGACGTGGTCATCAGCGCGAAGTCGATGGACGCCCGGCTCGTGATCGATGTCTACACCGAGATCTCGAAGCGCTTCGACTACCCGCTGCACCTGGGCGTGACCCACGCGGGGCCGAAGTCGACGGGCGCCATCCGCAGCGTCGTGGCGCTGGGAACGCTGCTCGCCAACGGCATCGGCGACACCGTGCGCATCAGCTACGCCAGCGACCACGTCGACGAGGTGAAGGACGCACTGGAGATGCTCTACTCGCTCGGGCTGCGCACGCGGCGCGGCGCCGAGCTCATCGCCTGTCCGACGTGCGGGCGCATCCAGGTCGACCTCTTCACGCTGGTGCAGGAGGTCAACCGCACGCTGGAGCGCGAGATCACGCTGCCCATCAAGGTCGCGGTGATGGGCTGCATCGTGAACGGCCCCGGCGAGGCGGAAGGCGCCGATGTGGCCGTCTTCGCCGGCGACCGTCGCGGCATCATCTACGTGCAGGGCGAGAAGGTCGCGAACGTCCCCGAGGAGGAGATCCTTCAACGACTCCTCGCCGAGTGCAAGACCTTCGAGGACCGCGTGAAGCGCGGCGACGCACGGCTCGGCGAGAAGGTGGTCGAGATCGTGCCGCCGGATCCGATCGGCGAGCTGGGTTCCGGCGAGGCGAAGATCGCGGCGGGGCTCGTCGAGAAGGTGACCGTGGGCGGGCGGTGACCGCAGGGCCGCCGGCGCTGTCCTCGTAACTTCTTTTCTAACAAGGACTTCTCGCCGGGTTCCGAGGCGGGTATCTTCCTTGCATCGGGGAATCGTCGTTCCCGCGCACGTCGGCTTCCGAGCCCTTGGAGTCGTCCCATGCTGCACTCGCGCCCAACCTTCACGCAGGCGCCTCGATCGATCGCCCTTGCGTCACATCGCCGGACTCCATCGACTTCGATGCGCCGCGCTGGCGCCCGCGCGTTCACGCTCGTCGAGATGCTCGTCACCATCGGCATCATCGCGCTCCTGCTGGGCATCCTCCTCGTCGGGCTTCGCGGCGTGCTCGGCACCGCCGGACGGACGAAGGAACTGAGCAACCTGCGTCAGGTCTACTACGGCTGGCAGATGTATTCCGGGTCGAACGATGAGTACATCCTTCCCGGCTACCTCGACGACAACACGCAGCAGCTCTGGGCCGTCGACTACAAGGACGTGAAGGGCCAGAAGGTTCCGCCCGCGTCGGCGCGCGGCTGGGCGTGGCGGCTCGCGCCCTACGTGGACTACTCCTGGGACGTGCTCTGCGGCTATCGAACGGACTTCCTCGAGGAGCTCGCCGCGGTGCCCGTCGACATCGTCGCGAAGGAACCGGCCTTCGGCTACAACGCCTACTACGTCGGCGGCTGGTGGGAGGCGGCCTCGCCGACCGGACCGGCGACGATGAAGTTCGACGACCTCCCGGCCCCGTTCAACACCGGCATGATCGCGCGAACGCAGGGGAGCGTCGCGCGTCCCGAGACGCAGATCCTCTTCTGCTCGAGCTCGCAGCGCGACACGGGAACGTACAAGAACAACGACAACCGCGCGGCGACCGGATCCTTCTGGGTCGTGCCGCCGCACCTCGGCGCGACGCAGGTGTGGGAGCCCTTCGCGGGTGGCGGCGCGTCGATGAACGTCCTGGTGAACGGCCAGTCGGTGCCCATCAACCGCTACAACACGGCCTTCGCGGCGCTCGTCGGCGATGGCGGCACCGTCTCGCTGTCGATGATGGAGATGACCGACATGCGACGCTGGGTGAACGCCGCGGACAAGCCCAACTGGACGCATCCCTGACGGACCCGATGGACGGCGCCGTGCATCGCAGGCGCCGCACACTCGCGCCGCAGGCCCCCGATCGAACCGGGTCGACCCGCGGCACCGTTCATTCGTCGCCAGCGCTTCCCACCTTCGCGCTTCCTGCCTTCTCGCTTCCTGCTTTCTCGCTTCCTGCGCCCTTCGGCGCGGCTGGCTTGGCGCTGCCCGGCCGGGAGGCCTGCTTCATCGCCTTTTGGACCTGCGCCCGAAGCTGGGCAAGCGTCCGCTCGTCGAGGCCCCCCTTCCTGACGTCCGCCTCGATCGCTGGAATCCACTCGATGGCCACGGGTTCGTAGCCGAGCTGGGCGTGCAGGCGCTCGACGAGATCGGGCAGGTGGGCGGCGCCGTAGAAGATCGCCACGCTCCCGTCGGCGGGAACATGGACCGGCGCGCGCTGCGCGGCGGCGCGCGGGACCTCGGCGCGGGGGTCGGACTCGATGGCCCGGCGCAGCGCGTCCACCGCGACCTGGTTCCGGTCGCCCACGATCACGTCCATCATCCCCTCGCCCATCGCCCCGCCCGCGAGCGCCGAGATGTCCGCCTCGGCGAAGAGCTCGACGAGCATCGTCTTGAGCATCTCGCGCACGCCGCCGCCGGTGAAGCCGTCGGCGAGCCGGACGAGCCCGAGCATGAGCTTCGCGACCTGCGCCGGCAGCGACGACCCCGCCAGCGTGTCGAGCAGGCCGCCATCGTCGGCGCCGCGCGCCGCGAAGGCCCGCTGGAGCTCGTCGACGGTCATGTCCGCGTAGCGCCAGTTCGGCTTCCCGTAGTCGAGCGCGCGAAGCTGGAACGCCAGGCCGAGCGCCTCGGCCAAGTCGCCCTGGAGACCGTCGTCCTGCTTCGTGCCGCTCGTCGGTCGCTTGAGGACGATGTCGCTGTTCTCCCCGTCGCCGCCCGGAGCGCCGTCGGCCCCCAACGACGTCAGCACGAAGTCCACCGGGCGCGCCCTCCTCGTCGAAGCCGCCGCTCGTACGCGAGCTTCGTGGCCCACGCGTCGCGCGTCGCCGCCGGCAGGAGCGCGCCACGCGGCTGTCGAGCCGCCGCGGCGAGGCGGGCAGCTTGTCGAGCGATTCGGGAAGGACCTGCGCCGCTGCCGCAGCCGCTCGAGCATCTCGGCGACGATCGACATCGCCCTGGGCGTCGTCTGGACCCGCTCCTTCGGCGTGGCGTCGTGCGGCCCGTCGATTCCGGCGGCATCACCGATTCGTACAGCACGAGGGAGTGCGCATCGAGCAGCCGCTCGAGACGCGAGTAGAGCCGCGAGCCGATGTGGGTGACGCCGACGAGCGAGACGTCCGGCTTGCCCGCGGGCGCGCAGCGCACCGTCGCGACGTCGAGCACGATGTGTCCATCGAAGCTCCTGCTTGCGGAGGACGGCAGCGGCTCCGCCGCGGCCGCCGTCGACGCAGCTGCCGGCCGGCGGGCGCTCCGAGGCGCGTGCGGGCGCCGTGGCGGCGTCGTCGCGCACGCCGGCGTGCGCGAAACCGGCCGTCTGGAAGGTGCGCGCCTCCTCCCAAGGCCCCGACACCGGCCGCGACCTGCGCGGCGACGCCCGGGAATGCCTCGAGCAGGCCCGGGCGCACCCTCGGGTCCGACGACGCAGAGCCGCCGTCGACAGCGCGTCGGCGGTCGTCGCGTCGGGGCGATCACGACCGACGAGCGCGGTTGGCAAGGCCGCTGCCGGTGCCGCGGATCGGGACGATGTGCGAGCGATGGACGCCATCGATCTCGATGAACTGCTCGGCATCGCCGCTGACGGCGATCGCGGCCCGGC
The DNA here is from genome assembly GCA_046350555.1 of Phycisphaerales bacterium. Classification (GTDB taxonomy): domain Bacteria; phylum Planctomycetota; class Phycisphaerae; order Phycisphaerales; family SM1A02; genus JAXMAF01. The sequence continues at coordinate 56,790 of JAXMAF010000008.1, read as the reverse complement.
GCAGCGGCAGCGGACCGGCGAAGGGCACGTCGATCGTCCAGGCGGCCTTGCCGCGCGGCGCCTCGCCGGCGGCGATCGTGCTCCCGAAGTCGATCAGGTGCCGCTCGAAGCCCAGCGTCGAGAGGAGCATGCCGCCGACGCTGACGGCGATGCCCTTGCCGATGCCGCCGAGGTCGAGCGCATCCCCGCCGCCTCGAGTCGGCGGCGAGGACGCCATCGGGCTCGACATGCGCCGCGCCAGCCGACCAGCCGCCGCGCCGCCTCGAGCGCCGCGGATCGGGGAGCCGCTGCGCGCTTCGCGTCGGTACAGTCGCACCACCGGTCCGACTGTCGGATCGAAGCGCGCCATCGGTCCGCTCGGCGAACGATCGCGCCGCGGCAAGCGCCGGGTTCAGAGTTCCGGGGCTGAGGGAAGTCGCCCGCGGTGCGCCATCGCAGAAGCGGTTGAGCCCGCTCGCGGGCCGCCAGTCGCTCATCGCGTCCTCGAGCCGGTCGACGGCCGCGAAGAAGTCCCCCGCCGCGTCGGCGCGTGGGTTTCGTCGTCGCCACAGAGGACGACTCGGAAGCTGGTCCCCATGGAGATTCGGTTATATTCGTGGCGATGGCTCGGCCCGATCGGCGGCGGGCTCACCGCTCGCTCGCCAGCAGACGCAACCGGCGCCATGACACAGCAGACGGACGAGATGCCCGCCGCCGCAAAGCCGCCCGTCCGCAGGTCGTACGGGCGATGGGCTTTTCGTCGGTCGTGCCGCGGTCCCGGATGAAACCCCTGACGACGCCCGTGAAGTCCATGAAGCTCATGCGACGAGGATAGCGAGCGGCAGGGCGCCGCTCCGGTGCGCACGTTCGACCAGCACCTGCCGCACCTTCGGTCGCGAATCGAGACCGTGACGCATCGAATGCTCGCATCCCTCTCCCATATCGGACTCCTCGGCGTCGCCTTCGCCTTGCGTCGCGCGCTTCTGCGCCGTGCGCGCTCGTCGTGCCGTTGTCGCCGATCGGCGACGGTCGCGCCGCACGATGAAGAACCGCCGACGAGCCGCCGGTCGCTCCTCCGCCGGTTGCCGCCACTCCGCCACCATTACGCCTCCGGCGGCGACCGCACCCTCCACGCGACGCGAACCAATCACGATTCGCGTGCCGAACACGACCGTGATGTTCGATGGTCGCAGTTCCCGGCGTCGCCCAGCGCAAGCGCGCTCCGCTCTGGGTCGGCCGAACCGAGGTGGCGGGACCTGTACGACGCTCGTCTATCGGCTCGACGAAGCCACGGAGCGACTCCAACGCGCCGCCCACGCCACGGGCGCCGAGGCGGTCGCCGACCGAGCAAGCCGTATGTTCCGCCGGATCGCGGCTTCGGTCACAGTGGCTTTCCGGCGATGGGCATGGACCTTCCGTGCCGCGAAGTCGTTCTATGCGTGGCTGAGCGAGAAGACCGAAGGAAGTTCCGCTTGCCGACCGAGGCCGAATGGGAGTACTTCACGCGAGCCAACGCCGCGGATCCATTTTCATCGGGCACCGCATCGGGCGCGGCATCGGGGCGCGGCATCGAGCGCCTCGCGGTTCCGTCCAGCACTGCGCCGGGAAAGCGCGCCCGGCGGCGTGGCGGTCGCCGCCGCGGCCAGCGACGATGCCGCGGCGCGAGGTGGCGCGGTTCGCCGAGAACAGCGACCACTCCACGCATGCGGTCGCGACGCAGGCCCAACGCGTTCGGGCTCTTCGACACCCACGGCAACGTGGCCGAGTGGGTCGTCGTCGACGACGGCGGCATCGCCCTCTGGCCAAGGGTGCCCGTGGGCGCGATCCGGCCGGAAAGGCTCGCGACCGACGTCGACCTGCGTCAGACCTCGGCGTGGAGCAGCAGCGACCCGCAGGTGCCCAAGGCGGTGGCTCGCCGACTGCTCGTTCGTCGGCTTCCGCTTCGTGATGGATGACGACGGAGTCACTTCAGCACATCCAAGTGACCCCCGTCCCATCGCTGCACACCCCGCCAACACCGCTCCAATCTCTCGTCCCCGCCCACCACTCGCCTCCCGCCCCCTTCCGCCCATGCCCCTCTCCTGCCGCGACTTCATTCGTGCCGCTGCCTCCGTCAGCACCGCTACGCTCGCGCTGGCGTCACCGTCGTCGCGCGGGGCGCCGCGACGAGCCGAAGACGCGCGGCATCGGCCTCGTCGGCTGCAGGACGCGGGACCGCCGCCGCGATCCAGCGCTGCTCGCCGACAGAACGTCGCGCCTGGTCAGCCGCCGACGCCTTCCCGAGCCGCATCGATCCATGCCTCAAGAACATCGCCGACGCGATGAAGGAGAAGGATGCCGAGGGTGGCGGCGACGTGAACCAGAGGAAGATCCAAAGCTGCGCCGAGCGTCGCTTCGTCGGCCTCGAGGCGTACCGACAACTGCTCGACAGCGGCGTCGACGTCGTCCGCCTCTGCACGCCGCCCGTCTTCCGTCCCGCAGTTCGTCGACGCCGTCGACAAGGGCGTCCACATCTTCTGCGAGAAGCCGGTGGCCATCGACGGGCCCGGCCCGCGCGCCGTGCTCAACGCGTCCCGGCGAAGGAGAAGGCGTTTCATGTGATGAGCGGATTCTGCCGGGCGCTACAGCACCTGTTGCCGCGAGACGTATCGCAAGATCGCGAGGGGCGCTATCGGCGACATTGTCGCGGTCTACACCAACTACAACGCGACCGCCGGATCCAGCCCAAGTCGCAGGCCGGAGGGTCGACGTCGAGTTCCGTGTCCGCAACTGGCACTACTTCCACTGGATCATGGCGACCACATCGTCGAGCAGGCGGTGCACGCCATCGACAAGCTGCACTGGGCGATGAACGCGCGCAGCCTGGCGAGGCCGCGCGGCTTCCGCAGCGCGCTGTCCTACCGCTGTCGGCGGAAGGCAGTGTCGTCCGAACGTTCCCGAGACGGGCAACGTCTACACCTGGCCTCGCGTCGTCTTCGACTACGACAACGGCGTGCGCGGCTTCCACATGTGCCGGCACTGAACTCGTCGGACAACTCCGACTACGTGCTCGGCAGCAAGGGCACCGCGACCGTCAACGGATGGAACGACACGCACGTCATCACCGGCCCCAACGCCTGGAAGTGCGAGACGCTCAAGAACGACATGTACCAGCAGGGAGCACGACGAGCCTTCGCCTCGATCCGCTCCGGCAAGCCCGTCAACGACGGCCGCCGCATGTGCGAGAGCACGTTGCTGGCGATCATGGGCCGCATGGCCGCCTACACCGGGCAGGTCGTCACGTGGAGCAGGCGATGAACTCCCGTGAGAACCTCCCTGCCGCCGAAGTGGGAATGGACCGATCGCCCGACGCCGACGGTCGCGGTGCCGGGAACGACCAAGGTGGCGTGAGCGGACGACGGGCGGTGGGCGGGGGCGTTGAGGTGGTGGTTGCTGGTTACTGGTTGCTGGTTGCTGGTTGCTGGTTATTGGTTGCTGGCGCTGCTGGTTGCTGGTTCTTGGTTACTGGTTCTTCGGACATCGGGCGCAGGCGTCGAAGCGCGAAGCGATACGCTTCGACGACGGACGGCGTCCTTGACCCGAATTCTTGACTCTGCCTCTCCTGATTCCCGCTCCTCCCGATTCCCCGCCTCTCCCGATTCCCCGCCTCTCCCCACTCTCCCCTCTCCCGCCTCCGACCACGCTCACCGCACATGACCCTTCACCGACGCGAGTTCATCGCCACTCTCGTCGCTCGCCGCGGCTTCGTCGCGGCCGTCGAGCTGCATGCGCGGCAGGGCCAGTCAGGGCCAAGCGCAGCCGAAGGCGCCGGTCGCGCCGCCGGGAGCGTAGCCGCGATGCCGCCGCGGCAAGCGTCCCCGCGGATCGCATCGTGCGTCGGGATGATCGCGCGGCGGACGGGGCACCGGCGCGGGCCGGCGGACGTACGGCGCGCCTGTCCGTGCTCGCATCGTCGCGATGGCCGATCTCGCCCCCGATCGCGCCGCGTCGAGCCGCGCCAACCTCGCCGCCGAGACGGACGTCGCGCCGCGCGTGCTCGTCGGCGACGCCGACGTCTACACCGGCTTCGACGGCTTCCGCAAGCTCCTGGATCGCAAGGACGTCGAGGTCGTGATCATCGCCGGGCCGCCGGGATTCCGACCGATGCACGTCGAGGCGGCGATCAACGCCGGCAAGCACGTCTTCATGGAGAAGCCGGTCGCCGTCGACCCCGTCGGCGTGCGCCGGGTCATCGCGGCCGGTGCGAAGGCCGACGAACGGAAGCTCTGCATCGTCTCCGGCACGCAGCGCCACGAGCGGTCCTACCTCGAGGCGGCACCTTGCCGATGGGCGCCATCGGCAAGATCGTCGCGCGCGCTGCTACTGGGAATCAGGGAGTGACCGTGGGTGCACTGCCGCAAGCCGGAGTACTCCGACATGGAGTGGCAGTGCCGCAACTGGCTCTACTTCCCGTGGCTGAGCGGCGACCACATCGTCGAGCAGCACATCCACAACCTCGACGTGGTGAACTGGGCGATGGGCACGCCGCCAACGAGCGCGATGGGCGTCGGCGGACGACAGGTGCGCACCGGTCCGGAGTGCGGCACCATCTACGACCACTTCGCCATCGAGTACGAGTATCCCAACGGCGCAAGCTGCACGAGCATGTGCTGCCAGATCGACGGCTGCCCGCCGCGCGTCGAGGAGGTGATCGTCGGATCGCTCGGCACCCTCGTCACGCGCCCCGGCTTCGCCCGCATCACGCGAAGCACCGACCGCGCGCCGGGCGGCGCCTCCGGCGAGTCGTGGCGATTCGAGGGCGACGAGCCGAATCCCTACGAGGAGGAGCACCGCGACCTCTTCGGCGCGATCCTCTCGGGGGCGCCACGTCAACGAGGCCAAGCCGCGTCGCCGAAAGCACGTTGACCGCGATCATGGGCCGCCTCGCGGCGTACACCGGCCAGGTCGTCACGTGGGAACAGGCGATGAACTCGCAGCTCGACCTCACGCCGCCGAAGTACGAGTTCGGCGACCTGCCGGTCGGCCCCGTCGCGATGCCGGGCTGGACCGCGCTCGTAGCCACGGACGAACGCGCCATGCGCGGCCGCGGCCGGGGAGCGCGCGCTCACCCCGGTCGCTACTTCATCGCCGGCCGCGGGCTTCTCGGCGCGCCTTCCTCGGGCCGACGCGATGAGCACCTCGAGCCGGCTCACGGGCGCGCGATCCGATCAGTGGCGGAAGGCCATGTAGGGAAAGAGGACGATGAGCGCGATCACCAGCCCCGCCGCGGTGGTGATGAGCGCCTCGGCGATGCCGCCGGAGACCGCGCGCGGGTCGGTGAGGGTCGTCTGCTCGCCGATGAGCTGGAACGACTTGATGATGCCCGTCACCGTTCCGAGGATTCCCAGCATCGGCGCGGCGGTGATGATGGTCGACAGGGCGTTCATGAATCGATCGAGTCGCGGGCGCTCGCGCTCGACCGCATCGATGGCGATCGCGTCGCTGGCGCCGTCGTCGAGCAGTCGTGCGGCCACGCGGCCGTAGACCGACCGATCGTGGCGGATGAGCCGCTCGACCTTCGGGCGATCGCCTTCGCGCAGCGCCGCACCGAGCTGGCGAAGGCGACCCGCGCGGCCAGGCCCGTGAAGGCCGATCCAGAAGACGACGCGCTCGATGACCAGCGTCATGCCGATCATGCTCAGGGCCAGCAGCGGCCACATGACCGGTCCACCGCGATCCATGAGCGTCCAGAAGAGAACCCCGGCGGACGACGCGGTCGGCGCGGAGGCGGTGGAGGCGAGCTGGAACATCGGGGGCGATGGTAACCGTTGCGCGTCCGGAACGGTCGCGCCGGCGCGGTCTCCCGGCACCCGGCCGGGGGGCCCGTGCGCGGCATGCGCCCCCTGCGCGGCGCATGCGCTTCGCCTGTCCGCGGCCTCGTGCCTTCGTCCGGGCCGCGTTCTACAATCCCCTTCATGCCCCAAACCGCCGCCGAGCATTACCTCGACTCGATTGCGCCGCTGGTCGCTCGGGTCGACGACTGGCTTGCCGACGCGCTGGCGTCGGCCGAGCTGCCGGAGAACCTCCGGGCGGCGGCGCAGCACGCGGTGCTCGTGGGCGGCAAGCGCCTTCGGCCATTGCTGGCGATCCACTGCTGCGAGGCGGTCGGCGGCACCATCGACGAAGCCCAGCCGGCCGCCATCGCCATCGAGTTCGTCCACGCCTTCTCCCTGGTGCACGACGACCTGCCCGCGCTGGACAACGACCTGCTTCGCCGCGGGCAGCCGACCGTGCACGCCAAGTTCGGCGAGGCGATGGCGATCCTCGCCGGCGACGTGCTCATGTCGGTCGCCTTCGAGATCGCGTCGCGCGTGCCGGAGATCGCCGGCGAGCTCGCCGTCGCGACGACCCGCATGATCAACGGGCAGGTCCTGGACACGCTGGGCGGCTTCGATCCGTCGGAGCGCGAACCGCTGCCGCGCCTGCGCCGCATCCACCGCAACAAGACGGGGGCCCTGATCACGGCCGCATGCCGCATGGGCGCCCGCTGCGGCGGCGCGTCGTCGGCGGCGCTCGAGGCCGTGACGACCTACGGCGAGGACATCGGGCTCATGTTCCAGATCGTCGACGACCTGCTCGACGTGACGCAGTCGACCGAACACCTCGGCAAGGCGGCGGGCAAGGACGAATCCGCGGGCAAGCTGACCTTCCCCGGCGTCATGGGCGTCGACGCCTCGCGCGAGCAGGTGCGCCGCCTCCACGCCGACGCGCGACACGCCCTTCACCCGCTCGGGCACGCCGGCCGGACGCTGAAGGACCTGGCCGACTACATGTCGATCCGGACGCGCTGAGCCGCGGCGGGGAATTCGTCCTTCGCGTCGTGCATGCGGCCGAAGGCCCTTGGATTGGCTATCCTTCCCGAATTCACGGAGAGCGCCTCGGACGGCGAGCCCAACCTGACCGACGACCTTGCGGAGACCCTGCCTCATGGAATTGAGGATCCTGCCGACGATCCAGACCCCGGACGCCCTTCGGGCCCTGCCGATCGATCGCCTTCCGGAGCTGGCGGCCGAGATCCGCCACGCCATCTGCGACCAGGTCTCGCGCTCGGGTGGCCACCTCGCGCCGAACCTCGGCGTGGTGGAGCTGACGATCGCGCTGCACTACGTCTTCGACTTCGGTCACGACCGCCTGCTCTTCGACGTCGGCCACCAGTGCTATCCGCACAAGCTCCTGACCGGCCGCCTTCCGCTGCTGGCCAACCTGCGCAAGCGCAACGGCATGGCGGGCTTTCCGGAGCCGCGCGAGAGCGCCTACGACCCCTTTCCTCGGTGGGCCACGCCGGAACGGCGATCTCGACCGCCGTGGGGATGGCCCGCGGCGACACGCTCAACGGCGAGGGCTGGTCGCACGAGAATCCGGGCGGAAGCCGCGCGGCGGTGATCATCGGCGATGCCGTCGATCGTCAACGGCGTCGCGATGGAGGGACTCAACAACGCGGGCACGCTGAAGCGGCAGCTGCTCGTCGTGCTCAACGACAACGGCATGTCGATCGCGAAGCCGCAGGGGCGCGGTCGCCTCGTACTTCGACCGGCTGCGCCTCAGCCAGAGCTACAGCGAGTTCAAGAAGGCCGCCAAGCAGCTCAGCAAGAAGGTGCCCGGCGGTGAAACGCTCGCCGAGATGTACCACCGCCTCGGCGAGATGAGCAAGGCGGTCATCTCCGAGGATGCGTGGTTCGAGAAGTTCGGCCTCGTCACGATCGGTCCCGTCGACGGACACGACCTGCCGACGCTGATCGACTTCCTCAACGAGGCCAAGCACCTCGACCGACCGATGGTGCTCCACGTCAAGACGATCAAGGGCAAGGGCTTCGAGTTCGCCGAGAAGGACGCCTGCACGTTCCACTCGCCCGCCGCCTTCGCCATGAACGTCGAGCCAGACGGCTGCCGCGTGGAGCTCAAGAAGGGTGGACGCCCTTCACGTCGGCCTTCGGCGACCTGATGACCGAATTTCATGACCGCGGATCCACGGGTCGTGGCGTGCACCGCCGCGATGCCCGATGGCACCGGAATCAGCAAGGTGCAGCCGAGGCTCCTGATCGAACGTGGGACACCGCATCTGCGAGCCACGCGCTGGACATGATGGCCGGCCCGGCCAAGACCGGCTGGAGGCCGTTCTTCGCGGTCTACTCCACCTTCCTCCAGCGGGCCTTCGACCAGTGCTTCCAGGAGGTCTCGCTCCAGGGGCTCGCGGTGCGGCTCTGCCTCGACCGCGCCGGGCTTGTCGGCGGCGACGGCGCCGTGCACCACGGCTTCTGCGACATCTCGCTGCTGGCGTGTCTCCCGAAGGCGTGCCTGCTCGCCGCGATGGACGAACCGTCCCTGCGCGAGGCGCTGCGCTTCATGGCGGGCTACGACGCCGGGCTCTCGGCGGTGCGCTATCCGCGCGACAACGTGAGCAGCCTCTTCGCGGACCAGCCCTGCCCGCCCTTCGTGCCCGGCAAGGCCCGCGCGCTCTGCACGCACGCGACGCCCGACGTCGCCGTGCTCGGCTATGGCGTGATGGCCATCGAGGCGATGAAGGCCCTCGAGCACCTGCACACCGTCGCTCCCGACGCCCCGGCCGGGCGCGACAAGGGTCACGGCCGCGGCGCCAACGGAGCGGCGTCGACGCATGCGTCGTCCACGCTCGGCGAGGGGCGCAGCGAGTACAAGGTCAGCGTCTACGACGCGCGCTTCGCGAAGCCCGTCGACATCGATCTGCTGAAGGATCTCCTCGGACGCGGCATCCCCGTGATCACGGTCGAGGACCACTCCATCCGCGGCGGCTTCGGCGCCTGCGTGCTCGAAGCATGCAACGAGAACCAGCTCGACGGCCGGCTCGTCACGCGCATGGGACTTCCCGACTCGTGGATCTACCAGGGCGAGCGCGGCGAGCAGATGCTCGAGGCGGGCATCGACGCCGCATCGATTGCGCGGACCATCCGCACGGTGCTCGATCGACCGCATGCCGGCGCCTCGAAGCCCGCCGCGAAGCCGATGCGCGGCGCCGCGGCACGGACATAGGCGAGCCAGCACCGGTTCCAAGGATGTCGACCATCGCCGATCACGACCCGCGTCGCGGGCCGTGTGGCGATGATGAGGCCATCGCGACGGCAAGATGACGCCGCCATGATGGAGCTTGGATGTCACCTTGATGCCGCCTTGATGCGCTCGGAGCGCCATTTGACGCCCCCTGCATCGATCGCGTCGCCCGGACCTGCCATGCTTCGTGTGTCCGGAGCTTGGCACCCATGAGCGACCTCGTCTGCATCCTGATCGCCCTCCTCTGCTTCGCCGCGACCGTCGGCTTCGTGGCCGCCTGCGAACGGCTCATGCCGGTCGAGACGAGGGCCAGGCCATGACCATCATCCTCATGGCGGGCATCGCGTCCGGCGCCACCAGCTCCGTCGACTGGATCCACCTGCTTGGCGCCGTCGTGGCGATCGCGCTGCTCGCCTACCTGCTCTGCGCCATGCTCAAGCCGGAGTGGTTCCAGTGAACGGCGCCGGCTGGATCCAGATCGGCCTCTACCTGACCGTGCTCCTCCTGCTGGTGAAGCCGCTGGGCTGGTACATGGCCCGCGTCTACGAAGGAAGGCCGTGCGGACTCGATCGCGTCGTCGGACCGATCGAACGGCTCGTCTATCGCCTCGCCGGAGTCGACGCGGCGCGCGAGTCGGGCTGGGCCCGCTACGCGATCGACGCCATCGCCTTCGCGTTCGTCGGGTTTCTCGCGGTGTACGGCCTCCAGCGCACGCAGGGCCTCCTCCCGCTCAACCCCCAGCATTTCGGCGCCGTCTCGCCCGATTCCTCGCTCAACACCGCGATCTCGTTCATCACGAACACGAACTGGCAGGGCTACGGCGGCGAGACGACGATGTCGATGCTGACGCAGATGCTCGGCCTCGGCGTGCAGAACTTCCTCTCCGCGGCGATGGGCATGGCGGTCCTGGCGGCGCTCGTCCGCGGCCTGTCCCGTCGTTCCAGCGCGACCGTCGGCAATTTCTGGGTCGATCTCGTCCGAGGAACGCTCTACATCCTCCTGCCGCTTTCGTTGGTGCTCGCCGTCGCGCTGTTGTCGCAGGGCGTGGTGCAGACGTTCCAGCCGTACCGGAGCGCGAAGCTCGCCGAGCCGATCCAGTCCATCGCGGCGAACCGCGCCAGCCCGGAGACGCCGCCGGGCGCCTCCGATCCGGCATCGCACGACGGCGCGGCGACGCTCGAGCAGTTCCTTCCACTCGGTCCCGTCGCGTCGCAGGTCGCCATCAAGCAGCTCGGCACGAACGGCGGTGGCTACTTCAACGTCAATTCCGCGCATCCATTCGAGAATCCGACGCCGCTGTCGAACCTGCTCCAGGCGCTGGCGATCCTTCTCGTCCCCGCGGCGCTCTGCTTCACCTTCGGCGAGATGGTTCGCGACCGTCGTCAGGGATGGGCGCTGCTCGCGGCGATGGTCGCGATCCTCGTCGTGCTCCTCGGCGTCACGGTCGCCGCGGAGCAGGCGGGGAATCCGGCGCTGGCCGCCCTCGGCGTCGACCAGTCTTGCGGCGCCGGCCACGGCGGCGGCAACATGGAAGGCAAGGAGGTCCGCTTCGGCGTCGCCAACTCCGCGCTCTGGGCGGTCGCCACGACCGCCGCGTCGAACGGTTCGGTGAACTCGATGCACGACTCGTTCACGCCGCTCGGCGAGCCTGGCCTCCGATGTGGCTCATGGTACCGGCGAGGTCGTCTTCGGCGGCGTCGGCTCGGGGCTCTACGGCATGGTCATGTTCGTGATCGTCGCGGTCTTCGTCGCGGGCCTCATGGTGGGGCGCACGCCCGAGTACCTGGGCAAGAAGATCGAGCCGTTCGAGATGAAGATGGCCGCGATCGCGATCCTTGCGCCGTGCGCCGCGGTGCTCGTCGGCACCGCGATCGCGGTGATGACGCCCTCGGCGTCGCCGGGCGCGAGCAACCCGGTCCGCACGGCTTCAGCCAGATCCTCTATGCTCTCGTCGGCCTCCAACAACGGCTCCGCCTTCGCCGGGCTCGCCAACACGCCCTTCTTCAACACGCCTCGCGGCGTGCATGGTCGTCGGCCGCTTCGGCGTGCTGGTCCCGCCGCTGGCGATCGCCGGCTCGCTGGGCGCGCAAGACGCCCGTCCCGGCGACTGCCGGCACGCTTCCCACGCACACCCCGCTCTTCGTCGCGATCCTGATCGCCGTCGTGATCGTCGTCGGGCGTTCTCACCTTCGTGCCCGCAAGCGCTGGCCCTGGACCGATCGTCGAGCACCTCGAGCCCATCGGCTCGGCGCGACACCGTCGCCGGTTCCATGAGCGCTATCGGTGCCGCACGCCACATGATCAACCCGATCCATCGTTCTCCCGGGAGTCCGCTCGCTCTTCGAGCCGGAGATCAAGCGCGCCGCGATCGGCGACGCGTTCCTCAAGCTCGACCTCGGCACGGCGCCCGCAATCCGGTCATGTTCGTGGTCTACGTCGGCAGCATCCTGACGACGTTCCTGTGGGTGCAGGCGTTTCCTCGGGCGCGGCGAGCGCCACAGGGATTCATCCTCGGCATCGGACTCTGGCTCTGGTTCACGGTGCTCTTCGCCAACTTCGCCGAGGCGATGGCCGAGGGTCGCGGTGGCACCGTGCCGCCTCGTTGTAGGCCAGCGCGTCATGACGTCGTCGCGAAGGTCGTCAACGAGCCGCGCCGCACCGCCACGGCGTGGATTCCCATGCCTCGCGGGCGAGCCGCGCAAGGGCGATGCTCGTCCTCGTCGAGGCGGGCGACATCGTTCCCGGCGATGGAGAGGTGCTCGAAGGCATCGCCTCGGTGGACGAGTCCGCGGTGACCGGCGAGTCGGCGCCGGTGATCCGCGAATCCGGCGGCGATCGATCCTCGGTCAACGGCGGACGCGCGTGGCGATGACTGGATCGTCGTGCGCATCGCGGCCGATCCGGGCGAACGTTCCTCGATCGCATGATCGGGCTTGTCGAGGGCGCGAAGCGGCAGAAGACCCCCAACGAGATCGCCCTCGACATCCTGCTCGCGGCGCTCACGATCGTCTTCCTGCTGGCGTGTGCGACGCTCCTGCCCTTCTCGATCCACGCGGTCCGGACGGCGGGCGCAGGCTCGCCGATCACCGTGACCGTGCTGATTGCGCTGCTGGTGTGCCTGATTCCGACGACGATCGGCGGACTCCTCTCGGCGATCCGCATCGCCGGAATGGACCGGCTCGTGCAGGCGAACGTCATCGCCACCAGCGGCCGCGCGGTCGAGGCCGCCGGCGACGTCGACGTGCTGCTGCTCGACAAGACGGGGACGATCACGCTCGGCAACCGCCAGGCGTCGCAGTTCATTCCCGTCGACGGCGCCACGCTCGAGGAGCTCGCCGACGCGGCGCAGCTCGCGTCGCTCGCCGACGAGACGCCGGAAGGCCGCAGCATCGTCGTCCTGGCGAAGCGGCACGGGCTGCGCGAGCGGCGTCTTCACGACCTCGCCGCCGCGTTCACGCCCTTCTCGGCGCAGACGCGCATGTCCGGAGTGAACCTCGACGGCCGCGAGATCCGCAAGGGCTCGGCCGAGGCCATCGAGGCGTACGTCGTGCGCATGGGCGGCAGGCCGAGCGAGCAGGCCCGGCGCATCGTCGACGCGATCTCGACGCGCGGAAGCACGCCCTCGGTGGTGGCCGACGGTCGCGGGCGCACGCTCGGGCGCGATCGAACTCAAGGACGTGGTCAAGGGCGGCATCGCGGAGCCGCTTCGCCGAGCCGCCGCATGGGCATCCGCATCGATCATGATCACCGGCGAGCATCCGATCACCGCCGCGGCGATCGCCGCCGAGGCGGGTGTCGACGACTTCCTCGCCCGTGCGACGCCGGAGCCGCAAGCTCGATGCTTCATCCGCGAGAACCAGCCGCGGCAAGGCCTCGTCGCCATGACCGGCGATGGCACGAACGATGCGCCGGGCGTCGCGCAGGCCGACGTCGCGGTGGCCATGAACTCGGGAACGCAGGCCGCGAAGGAGGCCGGCAACATGGTCGACCTCGACAGCAACCCGACGAAGCTCATCGAGATCGTCCGGATCGGCAAGCAGCTCCTGATGACCCGCGGCTCGCTGACGACCTTCTCCATCGCCAACGACGTCGCCAAGTACTTCGCCATCATTCCCGCGGCGTTCGCGTCGACCTATCCCTCGCTGCTGGCGCTCAACCTCATGCGCCTCAATCCCGCGACCGCGATCCTGTCATCGGTCGTCTTCAACGCCCTCGTCATCGTCGCGCTCATTCCGCTGGCGCTGCGCGGCGTCGGCTACCGGCCGATGGAGGCGTCGGCGCTGCTGCGCCGCAACCTCCTCGTCTACGGCCTCGGCGGACTCGTCGTGCCCTTCCTGGGAATCAAGGCGATCGACCTCGCGCTCGGCGCGCTTTCGATCGGAGGAGCCTGAGCCATGCGAACGCTCGTTCGGTCGATCGTCGTGCTCGCGGTGCTGACCCTGATCACGGGCGTGGCGTATCCGCTGGTCGTCGCCGGCGTCGGCCAGTTCGCCTTCCCGCGCGAGGCGAACGGATCGATCGTCGTGCGCAACGGCGAGTGCGTCGGCTCGTCGTTGATCGGGCAGTCCTTCGTCGATCCGCGACACTTCTGGTCGCGCCCGTCGGCGACGAGCCCGGTGCCGTACACCGCCTTCGATGCCGCGGCCGCCACCGGATCGGGCGGATCGAACCTCGCGCCGACCAACCCCGAGCTCGTCGAGCACGTGAAGCGGCGCCTCGAGGCGCTCGCCGCCGCCGATGCGGCGGTCGGGGTCGACCGCCAGCCGGGCGAGCGCGTGCCGATCGACCTGGTGACCGCCTCCGGCAGCGGGCTCGACCCGCACATCAGCCCGGCGGCGGCGCTCTATCAGGTCCCGCGCGTCGCGAAGGCTCGCCGGATGGACGAATCGCTCGTGCGCTCGCTCGTCGCGCAGCACACGCGGTCGAGGCAGTTGGGCGTGCTGGGGGATCCCGTCGTCAACGTGCTGGAGCTGAACCTGGCGCTCGACGAGGCGCCGGCAGGCGCCGCCCCCGCGACGGAACGGAAGCGTCCGTGACGACGCCGACTGGGCCTCGCCGACACGTGCCGCCGATGCCCGCGCAGGGCGCCCGCTCCCTCGCACGATGGCCGCGCATCGCGGCGTCGCCGCTCTCGTAGGATCGCCCGCCATGCCCGCCGAACGGCCCGACCCAGCCTCGCTCCTGCGTCGCGCCGAGCGCGAACAGGCTCGAGCGGGTCGCGGACGCCTCAAGATCTTCTTTGGCGCGGCGCCCGGCGTCGGCAAGACGTACGCCATGCTCGCCTCGGCGCAGCGGCTGGCGCGCGAGGGCGTCGACGTCGTCGTCGGCCTGGTCGAGACCCATGGCCGGACCGAGACCGAGCAGCAGCTTCTCGGGCTGGACATCCTGCCTCGCCGCGCCGTCGAGTACCGCGGGACGCGGCTCGAGGAGCTCGATGTGGACGCGGCGCTGGCTCGACGACCCGAGGTCCTCGTCGTCGACGAGTTTCGCCCACACCAACGCGCCGGGATCCCGCTTCGAGAAGCCGCTGGCAGGATGTCGACGAGATCCTCCGCGCCGGAATCGACGTCCTGACCACGCTCAACGTCCAGCACCTCGAGAGCCTCAACGACGTCGTCGCCCGGATCACCGGCGTCGCCGTGCGCGAGACGGTCCCCGATGCGGTCGTGGAAGGCGCCGACGAGGTCGAGCTGGTCGACCTTCCGCCGGAGGCGCTCCTCCAGCGGCTGCGCGCCGGGAAGGTGTACGTTCCGGAGAGCGCCCGCGCGGCGATCGACTCGTTCTTCCGCAAGGGCAACCTCACGGCGCTGCGCGAGCTCGCCCTGCGCCGCACCGCGGAGTGGGTCGACGCGCAGATGCGCGACTACCGGGAAGGCAAGGGCATCCGCACGGTCTGGCCGGCGGCCGATCGCGTGCTCGTCTGCGTGGGACCGAGTCCCAGTTCGGCGAACCTGCTGCGCGCTGCGCAACGCATCGCCGCCGGGCTTCGCGCCAAGCTCATCGCCGTCCATGTCGAGCGACCGGCGGCGCCGACCGCTTCCGCCGCCGACCGCGACCGGGTGATGCAGACGCTGCGCCTCGCCGAATCGCTCGGCGCCGAGACCGTGACGTTGGCGACGCCACCGGGCTCGCGCGACGCGGCGGGCGAGCTCGTCGCCTACGCGAGAAGCCGCAACGTCAGCCGGATCGTCGTCGGCAAGACGGGTCGCCCTCGGCTGCGCGAGGCGCTCGCCGGCTTCGTCGGCCGCGGATCGTTCATGAACGAGGTCATCCGGCGAAGCGGCGAGATCGACGTGATCGCGGTGCGCGGCGACGACGACGACCGGCGGCCGGCCGACGACGCGGAAGTCGCGCCGCCGGCGCCCCAGGGACGCCAGCCGACCTGGACCTCGGCGCTCGCGGCGTGCGCCATGGTCGCCGCGACCACCGCCGTCGCGGGGCTCTGCTGGAAGCCGCCGGATCTCTCCGAGGAGGCGATGGTCTACCTCGCCGGCGTCGTCGTCACCGCGTGGCGGTTCGGACGCACGGCGTCGATCGTCGCGAGCGTCCTCAGCGTGCTCGCGTTCAACTTCTTCTTCACCGAGCCACGCTTCACCTTCATGGTCTCGGACGCGTCGTACCTGGTGACGTTCGCCGTCATGCTCGCGGCCGGGCTGCTCGTCGGAACGCTGACGGCGCGGACGCGCGAGCAGGCGGACGCGTCGCGCGAGCGCGAGCATCGCATGTCGGCGCTCTACGGCATGTCGCGCGAGCTCTCCCGCGCCCGCGACCTCGCCGACGTGGCGGCGGTCGCGGCATCGCACCTTCGCGAGACGTTCGCCGCCGATGTCGCGGTCCTCCGTCCGCTCCCGGAACCCGGCGCTCGACCGGCCGGCGGCGCGGGCGATCCGCGCGGCCCGCTCGAGGTGCTCGCCTTCGCCGGAGCGCCCGACTGGCTCGACGAACGCGAGCGCGGCGTCGCCCGATGGGCCTTCGACCACGGCCGGCTGGCGGGCGCCGGCACGCCGGCGCTGCCTTCGTCCGTCGGGCGCTACCTGCCCCTGACCGCCTCGCAGGGCAAGATCGGAGTGCTCGCGGTGCGGCCATCCGCCGAATCGGCGCTGGGGAGCGCGCCGCAGCAACTGCTGATGGACACGCTGGTCAACCAGATCGCTTTGGCGCTCGAGCGCGTCTCGCTGATCGAGGGACGGCAGGCGGCGATGGTCGACGTCGAGTCCGAGCGACTGCGCGCCACGCTGCTCAGTTGTGTCTCGCACGACCTGCGCACGCCGCTGGCGGGAATCGCCGGCGCCGCGAGCACGCTTCGCGACTCCGACGCGGCGCTCGATCCGGCCACGCGACGCGAGCTCGTCGACAGCATCGTCGCGGAGTCGGCGCGGCTGAACGAGCTGATCGGCAACCTCGTCTTCGCCACCCGGCTCCAGTCGGGACGAGTCGAGCTGCGCCGGGAGTGGACGACCGTCGAGGAAGTGGTCGGCGCCGGGCTGCGACGCCGCCGCGGCGAGCTGGCGCGGCGCCCGCTCCGCGTCCATGTTCCAGCCGATCTGCCGATGATCCGCGTGGACAACGCGATGCTGCCGCAGGTCGTCGAGAACCTGGTCGAGAACGCGCTGCGCTACACGCCGGACGGAACGCCGATCGCGATCACCGCTCGGGTCGCCGAGGCCAACGTCGTGGTCGCCGTGGCCGACGAGGGACCCGGCATCGGCCGCGACGAGGCGACGCGAGTCTTCGAACGGTTCTTCCGAGGGCGGACGGCGCGCCCGGCCGGAACGGTCGAAACAACGGAACCAGCGACGGCCTTTCCCGGAGCCGGCGCGGGCGCGGGCCTCGGACTGGGCCTCGGCCTGACCATCTGCCAGGGCATCATCGCCGCGCATGGTGGACGCATCTGGGTCGAACCGAACGTGCCGCGCGGCGTCTCGTTTCTCTTCTCCCTTCCGATCGAGCACCCCCAGCCGCGACTGCCTTCGGAGGTGACGTCCGACGCCCCGAGCCACGCGGCGGACGCGGACTCCACGACGACCACGCCCGAGTCCGGCGCCGCGGCGCACCCGAAGGCGGCACCAACGCCATGAGCGATGCCCCCCACCGCCCGCTGGTGCTCGTCGTCGAGGACGAAGCGCCGATCCGCCGGTTCCTCCGCGCGACGCTCGACGCCCACGGATTCCGCGTCAACGAGGCGGCGAGCGCCCGCGAGGGGGCGATCCAGGCCGGCATGCAGCCGCCGGACCTCATCCTGCTCGATCTTGGCCTGCCCGACGGCGACGGGCTTGAACTGACGCGGCGGATCCGCGAGTGGTCGAGCGTGCCGATCATCGTCCTCTCGGCCCGCGGCCAGGAATCCGACAAGGTCGCGGCGCTGGACGCGGGCGCAGACGACTACCTCACCAAGCCGTTCGGAGTCGGCGAGCTCGCGGCGCGCATGCGCGTGGCGATGCGTCACGCCGCGGGCAGCGGCGGCGCCACCGGCGAGCCCGCCTTCGTCGCCTCGATCGACGGGCGCACGCTGCGCGTCGACCTGGCGGCGCGGCTGGTGCAGGTCGAGGACCTCGAAGGCCGCCGCGACCTCCGCCTCTCGCCGATCGAGTTCCGCCTGCTGGCGCTCCTGGTCAAGCACGCGGGCAAGGTGCTGACGCACGCCCAGATCCTGCGCGACGTGTGGGGCCCGACGCACGTGAACGACGTCCAGTACGTTCGCGTCTACGCGGCGCAGCTCCGCCGGAAGATCGAGATCGATCCCGCCCAGCCGCGCTTCCTGGTGACGGAGCCGGGCGTCGGATACCGGTTCACCGGAATTTAGCGCTTCCACGTGAACCGGCGCGTCGGTTACCGTTTGAGTGGCACCGAGGACTGCTCCTGCGGGCAGACTCGGTGGGGCCATTGGCTCTGGTTCGGGCGTTCCGGACAGGGACTCTTGTCCCCCGTGGTGCAGGCACCGCGAGACAAACGGAGGTCGGCGATGGCGGAATCGACACAGTCGGCGCGTGGTTGTCCTTTGGGAATCCTGGGCAGGCGAACGCTTCTCGTCGGGATCATCGCCACCATGGTCGGCGCCCTCGCACCAGCCATCGGCGCGGTGGCGGCGGCCGCGGAAGGGAACCCGCCGGGCGCGTCGCTCTCGCGGGTCCCGGCCGACCTGAGGAAGGTCGCCGGCGGACCCGTCGATCAAGGCGGCATCGCCAACGATCCGCCCTGCGGAGAGCTCACGCTCTCGCAGAACGTCGATGCGACCACGATCGTGCCCGGCAACACGGCCGAATGCGTCGACGACGGCCCGCTCTTCACGACCAACGCCAACGGCATCGCCCGATCGTTCGGCGCGACGGTCAACGGCTCCGTGGATTGCGTGACCTTCGGCGTCGAGATCAACGCCGGCGGAGCGTGGCCCGTCACCGTGAACATCTACTTCGGCGACATCGCCGGACCGTTCGAGGCGCTCCAGCTCGTCGGCAGCTCCACGGTCGTCATTCCCGACGGCGAAACCCTGGCCCTGCACACGGCCAAGTTCCTCGACCCCGTGCAGGTGACCGCCGGCACGAAGTTCGTCGTCGAGCTCTTCATCGCCTCGCGCGCGCCCGCCGCGGGCGGCGATGGCGGGTATCTCTTCCTGGGCAGCAACAGCGCCGGCGAGACCGCGCCGAGCTTCATCCGCGCCGCATCGTGCGATCTCGTGGACTTCCTGCCGTTCGCCGCCATCGGCTACCCCAACGTGAACGCCATCATCGTGCCCAACATCGGGTTGCCGATCCCGCTCTTCTGCGGCTCGCCCGCGGCCGGAAGCTGCTTCACCGTGCATCCGGCGCCCTTCTGCGGCAACGCCGCGTGCTGCAACGCGGTCTGCGGCGTCGATCCGCACTGCTGCGCCATCGCCTGGGACTCCGCGTGCGCCGCGACCGCGTTCGCGTTCTGCAACAGCGTCGACCAGTGCACCGCCAAGGCCTTCTGGTGCGACGGCGGCTGCCGCGACGAGTTCGGCCAGAGCAACGCGGAACCCGCGTCGCCGAGCGCCGCGCTCCTGGGAACGGTGCCACAGTGCACCGCGACCTACGACATGACCACCCCGAACCAGTGCTGGGGCGAGACGCTCCACTGCTGGCCGGCGTGCGCCGACGGCGGCGGCCCCGGCGACTGCGGCACGATCATCGGCGCCTTCGTCGAGATCCGGCTCAAGGCGCTCTGCGACCTGGAGTACAACGACAAGATCTACTTCTTCAACGGCGGCACGCAGGTGTGGGGCGCCTCGATCGCCACGCTCGCCGGCGGAAGCTGGACGTGCGGACAGACGGCGACGCTGGTCCTCGACCTCGCCAACCTGCCCGTGGCCGGTCCGGGCACCAACATCATCGGCTCGCTCTACGACGGCGAACTGAGCATTGTCGTGCAGGACGACACCGCGGTCGACTACGTGTCGATCACCGTGTTCCACTGCCCGTGCACCAACAACGGCATCCGCTATGTCTTCAGCCGCGACCAGGCGGATGGATTCACGACACCGACGCCGACGACGCCCAGCGCGGCGCTGCTTGCGCTGGTGACGTGTGGCAGCGGTTCCCTGACGCAGTACGACGTCTCGCCGGTCGACCAATGCTTCGTCGAGACGATCGACGGCCTGCCGTCGTGCATCAACGCGGCGTCCATCACCATCGGCGTCAAGCCGGGGCCGTCGTCGCTGTGGACCACCGACGGACTGGCCTTCGAGGTGGTCGACCAGTGCGGCGTCTCGAAGTTCCAGTGGAGCATGAGCTTCGCGAAGCTCAGCTCGCTCGGCGCGTTCACGCCGCCGCTGGCGACCAACCAGCTCTCGTCGATCTCGCTGGATCTCGCCAACCTGCCGCCCGACGCCCAGGGCGACCGAAACATCCTTCCGTTCATGCTCGATGGATCGCTGGACGTCTACATCCAGGACGACACCGGCGTGGACTACATCGACCTCTTCATCGACAGCTGCGCGCCGTGCGGCGGCGGCACCGGCCAGCCCACCGGCGCCTGCTGCTGGCAGGCCGAGGGACCGCCGGGCTCGATGAACTTCATCTGCACGCAGGAGACGCAGCAGGGTTGCGAGAACCTTCCGTTCAGCACGTGGTACGGGCCCAACTCGGTCTGCGGCACGATTCCGTGCAAGAAGCCGTGTGTTCCGCCGCCGTGGGGCATGGTCGCCTGGTGGTCGTTCGACGAGACGACCGGTCCCGTCGCCGACGACCTCACGATCCTCCAGAACAACGGCACGTACAAGCCGAACCTGGCCACCGGACCGACGCCCGGACCGGGCTACGTCGACAACTCCCTCACCTTCGACGGCATCAACGACCGCGTGCTCGTTCCCAACAGCCCGTCGTTGGAGTTCGGCTGCGGCGCGTTCAGCATCGACGCGTGGATCAAGCACCAGATCGACCTGCCCGGCGTCATCGTGCAGAAGGTGAGCGGCTTCCCGCTCGGCTGGAGCCTCTCGATCGAGGGCGACGGCACGCTGCGCTTCGACACCGACTCGAACTGCGTGCGCTGCATCGCCACGTCGACCAGCGCGGTTCCGTTCAACACGTGGACGCACGTGGCCGTCACGGTCAGCGGTTGCGACTGCTCCAACGGCAACTGCCTGCTCCACGGAAGCCGGCTCATCACCTTCTACATCAATGGCGTCGCGTCGGGGAGCGTCCTCAGTCCCTGCTGCGACCTGACCAGCAACGCGCCGGTCGCGATCGGTGGACCGGATCCCGGCTCGCCCTTCAACGCCTTCTTCAAGGGCATGATCGACGAGATGGAGATCTTCAGCCGCGAGCTCGATCCGTTCGAGATCGTGAACCTCTACAACGCCGGCCAGAGCGGCAAGTGCAAGGACACCTGCCACGCGAGCTGGGATCGGGTCTTCTGCTCGCCGGGCCTGCCGACGACGGGCGACTTCACGATCTGCAACTACTCGGGCACGACGTACAACTACACCTACTCGTTGACACCCATCGGCGGCTTCGGAGGATGCACCGCCAACATCGCGCTCTCGCCGTCGGCGGGCGTGGTGACGGTGGGACCGAACAGTTGCGTCACCATCCCGGTGACCGCGACGCTCATCGGTCCGGCGAACCCCGGCGATCTCGGCTGCTTCTCGGTCACCATCGTCAACACGACGACCGGCCAGGCGTGCACGACGATGGGCCAGACCCCGGTCGGCAACGGCCAGATCTGGATCACGCCGTGCGATCCGGTGGTGCCGCTCTCGGGCGGCAACCCGAAGCAGATCGGCTTCGACGTGACCAACATCGGATCGCAGCAGTCGGTCATTCCATTCCTGATCGACGTCTTCCCATCCGACATGATGTCGAGCGAGAAGGTCGTCAGCCTCAACGGGCTGCCGCCCGGCACGCGCTACATCGGCAACCTCCAGGTGTTGCCCGGCCAGACGAAGCAGGTGACGGTGAACGCCCGGTTCACCCAGCCCGACTCGTTCCAGTTCCACGACGCGATCCTCTCGATCGACGTCGATGGCGACGGCGCGCCGGAGCAGGTCTCGTCGATCGGCCTCATGAATGTCGGGCCCAATCCGTGCCCGGCCGATCTCAACGGCGACGGACACGTCGACGGCGCCGATCTCGGTCAGCTCCTCGGCGCGTGGGGAACGCCCGGCGCCGACCTCAACGGCGACGGCACGACCGACGGCGCCGATCTCGGCCTCATGCTCGGTTCGTGGGGCAACTGCCAGTCGAATCCGTAACCGGTCCGACTCGCGCCGGTCGCGACAACCCGGCGCGTCGAGAGGTTCAACCACAGGAAGCCGCGGCCACGCCGCGGCTTCCTGTGCGTTGGCGGTCGCCGGTTTCGGTGAGGGCCCGTGGTGGTGCAGGCCGGAGATCTCTGATTCATCGGCAGGCAAGATGCCTGTACCACAATGGCACGCAAGATGCCTGCACCACGACGGCAGGCAAGATGCCTGCACCACAACGGCAGGCAAGATGCGTGCACCACAACGCGCCCGCGTCCGCTCAGCCCGCCGGGCTTCGCCCGGCGCGGCGTACAAGAGCGTGTGTCGGCCCGCAGGGCCGCACGGAGCGCTCAAGCAAGGCGCCCGCCCAGCCCGCCGGGCTCGGCCCCGCGCGGCGTACGAGAGCGAGTGTCGGCCCGGAGGGCCGAACGGAGCGCTCAAACTAATGCAACAGGTCCTTCGCCACCCCCCGATAGCGCCGCTCGACCGGCGCGACGAAGAGGCACCACGACTCGAAGAGTCGCTCCGCGCTTCGCCGCATCTCGGCCAGGTGCGCGCGGTTGCCTTCGATGATCGAGTTGGCCGAGATCCCCGCCGCGGCCAGCTCGTTCGCGCCTTCGCGCACGAAGCGCTGGATCGCCGCCTCGTCGAGCTCCGGATGGAACTGCACGGCGTACGTCCGGAGTCCGAGCCCCCACGCCTGGACCTTGCACCGCGCCGACGACGCGAGCAGCCGCGCCGCGGGCGGGAGCTTCACGACCTCGTCGTGGTGCCACTGGAACTGGCTCGTGGTCCATCCGATGCCCGTGAAGAGCGGGTCCTCGCGCCCGACCGCCGAGAGCTTCACGTCGCACCAGCCGATCTCGGGGCCGGCCTGCGGGCCGACGGCCATCTTCGCCACTTCGCCGCCGAGCGCCTTGGCGAGCAACTGGCAGCCGAGGCAGATGCCGAAGAGAGGCAGGCCCATCGCGTGCGCCGTGCGCATCAGGTCCATCTCGCGGCGCAGCACCGGCGACTCGTCGTTGGCCGACTGGGGACCGCCCAGCGCGATGATCCCGTCGATGTCGTCGAGGTCCGCGGGCAGCGCCTCGCCGCGATGGAGCCGGATCGTGCGCAGTGCATGCGCGTGATCGACCAGCGCGGGACCGAGGGTGCCGATGGTCGACGAATCGGAGTGTTGGAGGACGAGGAGCATGTGGTTGGCTTCGCGAAAGAGGCCGAAGTCTACCATTGATCCCATGGCTGACCTCATGCCTCCGCCTCCTCCGCCGCCGCGTCCCGCCGCGCCGGTCGTCGTGCAGGTCGTCGCGAAGCATGGCGGCTTCTCGCGCGCCATCTTGTTCATGCTCGGCCTCTTCCTCTTCGCCGCCGTCTTTGTGATCGGCCTGCTGATGGGCACGTTCGGTACGATCGCGGCGGGCGAGGTCGGACCCTTCGTACTCGAGCAGCCGTGGCGCCAGGGCGGATCGCAGCGCATCGCGGTCGTGCCCGTCTCCGGCACGATCGACGATCGCCGCGCCGAACTGGTCCGGCAGGCGGTGCAGCGCGTGATCGCCGACCGATCGTTCGTCGGCGTGATCCTGCGCGTCGACAGCCCCGGCGGCGGCGTCTCGCCGAGCGACCTGATCTGGCGCGAGGTGCAGCGCCTGCGCGAGCGCGGGCTTCCGGTCGTCGCGAGCTTCGGTGGCGTCGCGGCGTCGGGCGGCTACTACGTCTCCTGTGGCTGCGACTCGATCGTCGCGGAGCCGACGTGCGTCACGGGATCCATCGGCGTGATCGCCCAGGTCTTCACGATGAAGGGGCTCGTCGACAAGGTCGGCATTGCGCCGGTCACGCTCGTCGCGACCGGTTCGCCCGACAAGGACGTCGCCAACGACCTCTTCCGCACGTGGAACGAGGCGGACCGCGCGAAGATCCAGGGCGTGCTCGACGCGGCGTACGCTCGCTTCAACGCGCTCGTGAAGCAGGGACGGGCTCGGGCGATTCCCGATTCCAGGACGGTCGACGCCCTGGCCAACGGCGCCATCTTCACCGCCGACCAGGCCGTCGCGAACCGGCTCGTCGATTCGATCGGCTATCTCGACGACGCGGTCGCCGTCGCCGAGCAGCTCGCCGGCGTGCCAGGCGGCTCCACGACCGTGGTGAGGCTCGTCGAGCCGCCGTCGCTCTTCGGTGCCCTGGGCGGCCCCGCGGCGCGGGCCACGCTGCGCTCGATTGCGCAGACGATCGGCCTCGACGAGGCGAGAACCATCGGCACCGCGCCGCCGACGGAGGGCGCCGAGACGGCGGCCATGGTGCGCGATTCGCTTGCCGAGCTCGGCCGACCTCGCCCGATGTACCTCATGTGGTGACGCGCGGTCCTGCGCGGCCCGGTGGATCCTCGCGCCACGTGCGACGGCCTCCTACCACGGGCCGCCCTTGCGGGCACCGTGTCGATGCAGGAGGTCTGCCGGACTCCGGGTCATATGGATTCCAGTCGACCTCCATGCGTTCGACCCCCGCCCCCAGCGGCGTCTCACGGCGGAATTGGGTGGGGGTGGGGCGCGAGAATCAACTGGGCTGCGCGTCACCCCGTCGCATCGAACGCCGCTTCGACGTGCTCGACCTCGAACAGCACGCCGCGCCATCCGCGCGGACGCAGCGCGACCACGTCGAAGCGAAGGCCACGATGGCGATGCTCGCGCTGTTGAAGCAGGGCCGCCCCCAGCCGCAGCAGCCGGTGGCGCTTCCACGCGTCGACGCGTTCCAGGGCGGTCGTCCGCTGGCCCGCGATGGTCTTCACCTCGACGACGACCAGCACGCGCCGGCTTCGATCGAGCATGACCAGGTCGGCCTCCGCGCCGACGAGCCGGACGTTCCGTCCCACGAGGACGTAGCCGCGCCGGCGCAGCCATCGCGCCGCGGCGCGCTCGCCACGTGCGCCCAGCCGCGAAGTGCGCCATCGCGGCTGCACCGCGCCGCCGATGGCAGCGGCCACGAGAACATGGACGATCTCCCCGTCTCATCACGGATTCCAGCAGAACTCCGTGCGTTCGATCCCCCGACCCCCACCGGCATCCCACGGCGCAATCGGGCTCGTGGGGCGCGAGCGTCAACGGGCGCGCGTCTCACGTCATCCCCGGACACACCCGTTCCCGGCCAGCCGCCGCCGTCCACGCCTCCGTCGCACCGGCGCCGGCGATCCCGACCGCGTTGCGCGCGCCCGTCACCGCCAGTAGCGCTTCAGCGCGATGTCGATGAGCCGCACCCGCATCTCGTCGATGTTCTCCGCGATCCAGCGCTCGCGCAACGAGGCGATGTAGCGCTCGCGCTCCTCGGTGTCGCGGATCGCCTGGAGCTCCTGGCGAATGCCGATCTGCACCTCCGGATCGAAGATCGTCCGCGGCGGCGGTTCGTCGCGCCCGAGCAGGCCGTACCAGACCGTCCGTCGTCCCTGCGTGATCGGTTCGGTCGCCTGTCCGACCTTGAGGTCCTTGAGCTTCGCCCGGATGTCGTCGGCGAAGGGAAGCCCCTCCATGCCCTCCGGGCCGAGCTTGAACTCCTTCGGCCATTCGTTGTCGTACTCGAGGTCGAGCTCCCGGAGCACTTCCTCGAACGTGCCACCCGCGGCGAGGCGCGCCTTCACCTGTTCGATCTTCGCGGCGTCCGCCTGCGTCACAAGCCCCAGGCGTCCGATCTGGACCGAGGCGCCGGGGTTGATCCTGGCCTGCTCGCGCTGGAATGCGCGTTCGATGTCCCGCCAGCTCACGATGGCGCGCGGGCGGACCCGCTTGCGCAGCAGGTCGGCGGCGAGCGCCTGGTTGCGGGTCGTCTTCATGAACTCCTCGAGCGTCTGGCCCGTCTGCTCGGAGAGCGACTCCTCAGCCGACGAACGCGTGCCGCCGCGGCGCACGATCTCGTTCTCCTGGAAGTCCTTGAGGAACGCGAGCACGCCCTGCTTCTGTTCGGGACTGAGCAGCGACTCGGCCTCGGCGATGATCAACTCGTTGTTGACCCATTCCTCGAAGCGCTGGCCCACGATGGTCAGGATCGCCTTCCGCGACTGCGCCCGATCCATCTCCTCGACGATCTGCCGAAGGCGATCGGAGATGGGATCGAGGAACTCGTCGGCGAAGATGGGACGTCCGTTGATCTGGCCGACGAGGCTGTCGATGACCCACGTGCCGCGGCGCGCGCGGCTCTCGTTCGCGCCGCCCGGCGCCGATGTCGCGCCGCTGCGCGGCCTGGCGGTGTCCGCCTTGGCGCTGCGCTGCGCGTCGCGGTCGGCGGTGCGATCGGCGGCGGCGACGTCCGACGGCAGCGACGCGTCCTCGGACGAGTCCACCGACGTCGACGTCCGATCGACGCCGACGAGCAGGTCCGATCCCGCCTCCGCATCGACGGCCGTCTTGCCGGTCGACGACTCCGGTGGCGGTCGTGGCGGCCCATCGATCTCGTCCGCCGAGAGCGATGCGCCGGCGCCGCGATCCCCGCCACGAACGACGAAGTCCTTTGGCTGGAGCAATTGGCCGTTCTCGCGGGACGGCGCGCCGCATCCGCCGACGACACCGCTCGGCGCGCCGGCCGCGATGGCGACCGCCGCAAGCAGGAGTGACGATGACGGGAGCGCCGCGACGAACGATGCAGCGCACGCGAGGGTCGGGCGCATGGACGTCGATTGTACAACCCGCATCGTGCCGTCACGCGTGCGATGGAACTCCTCTATACTCGGGTTTGTCCGGAGATGGGCGCGAGTTTCCCGCTCCGCACCGCCGTTTGCCGCGCCGCACCGACGCGCCATCGCCCCGATCACGGAGAGACCCATGTTTGGCTCCGAAAGCAAGCCCGGCTTCGAAGGCACGCCCGCCAACCCGGCGGGCACGCCACCGCAATCGACGCCCCGCCCCGCGCCGGCGCTGCACATCGACGCCGACTGGAAGGCGCAGGCGCAGGCCGAGAAGGCGCGGCTCGCCGAGAAGGAAGCCCAACGGGAAGCGAGCCGCGAGCACTCCCGAGGACCAGCCGAGCGCGCCCGCGGCGCCGCGTCCGGTGCCGGCGCGGACCTCGCGGGCGGCGTCGGCGCGGAGGACCTTCCCCCCGCCGACTTCCGCACGCTCGTCGGCGTGCTCGCCTCGCAGGCCCTCATGGGGCTGGGGGGCTACGGCGATCCCAAGTCGGGGCGGGTTGTCGTCGACCTGCAAGGCGCCAAGCTCAGCATCGACCTGCTCGCCGTGCTCGAGGAGAAGACGCGGAACAACCTGACCGCCGACGAGGCCCAGGAGATCCGCGAGGTGCTCGCCGAGCTTCGGAGCCGCTTCGTGCACTTCGCCGACCTGGTGGCCCGCCAGCAGGCCGCGAGCGCCGCGGCCGCCCTCGCCGATCCCAATGCCTCGGCGATCGCCGCCGCGGCGAAGCTTCGGGGAACGTAGCGCTGCCCAGCGCGACCCGCGCGCCGACACGACGACAGGACGACAGGACGACCGAACGATCGGGCTATTGAGCTATTGAGCTATCGGGCTACTGGGCGATCGGGCTACCGGGCATGCGCCGCGAGCCAGTCACGCAGCGCCTGCGGCGCCTGCCGGGTCGAGCCGGTCCGCTCCACCACCGACGCAAGCGCCGCGACGCCCTTCGCGTCGCCCGGGCGCTCGCGCAGTCCGGCGAGCGCCGCGGCGAGCCGGACGCGTTCCTCCTTGCCGAGGATCTCGCGCCACAGGGCGAATTCCGAGAGCGCCTCGTCGCGCAGCAGCACGCGACCGAAGATCGCGCGCTGCGCCGTCTCGTCGGGCGCACTCCACGCCGCGTAGAAGATCGGCTCGTAGAGGATCGTGCGGTTGGCGGCGTCGAAGAAGCGGGTCGCGAAGACGATCTTGCCCGCCGCCTCGTCCCAGACGCCGTTGGTGAGGAATGGCTTCGCGGCGACGTCGAGCCGGACCTCGGTGCGCAGGCTCGACGGATCCCGTCGCGGATCGACGCCGAAGGGAGGCGGAAGGTCGATCGAGCGATCGCCGTTGCGGATGCGCTCCTTGTCGGCCTCCGGGATCGCCGGCGACGCGAGGAGCAGATCGTCGCGCTCGGGCGACGACGTCGCCCAGAGCAGGAAGCCGAGTCCAGCGAGCGTGAGCTGCCCCTGCGTGATCGGCTTCGCCTCCGGATCGAACCGGCGCACCTGCCGCGTGATTGCCGGCAGCAGGATCGTGTCGCGGCTCCATGTGCGCGTCCTGCCTCCCGCCTTCCCGTCGAGCGAAAGCAGGAAGAGCCGATGCAGCTCGTCCGCGCTGAAGAGGCCGCGCCGCACCGCGTCCGGGGCGAGATCGGCGCCGCCCTCGGTGCCGAGCATGAGCAGCAGGGGCATGAAGATCCGCTGCCAGAGCGATTCGTCCTCGGTGCGCGGCGCGTCGTCGTCGCTGTCGCGGTATTCCACGCCGACACGAGCGCTCTGGGCCACCGCCTGCATCGCGCCGTAGCGGAGCATCAGGTTCAGCGAGAAGGGCACGAGCGTCTCGTCGACGTAGATCGCGAACTCCTCGCGCTTCGACGGATTCGCAATCTGCTTCTGCGCCCAGCGCCCGAAGAGCCGCACCCAGAGCTCTCCCGCGGCCATGCGCCGCTGGAGCCCGAGCCAGTCGTTGCGCTCCGCCGCGATGTCCCGCGGCGCGGATGGAGTCGACGCGGCCTCGGCGACGCCGTTCGCCGCCGCGCGTGCGTCGGTGTTCCCGGCTGCGTTCGCGCCTGTCTTCGCGCCCGTGTTCGCGCCTGTGTTCGCGCCTGTGTTCGCACCAGCGTTCGCGCCTGTCTTCGTGCCAGCGTCTGCGTCCGCGCCCGCGCTCGTGCCCGCGTTCGTGTTGGCGTCCGCCGTCATCCCCCCGCCCGCGCTCCGACCCGCGGCGGAACCGTCGAACGCCTCGAAGTAGAACCATGCCGAACCGAGTTCCGTCGCGATCGACGTCAGGCCGCTCCGGTTGCCAACCTCGCTCGGCAGGTTCTCGTCGAACCGGCCCTCGAACCGCTTGCCACCCGTCGCCGCATCCTCCTGCGGACCCGACTGGTACACGGCGCTGAGCCGGGCCTCGCTCTGCTCGTCGAGCGTGTTGCTCGCGAACGAGCGCTGCACTCCGCCGGGGCCCGTCGTGTTCATCTCGACGCGCACCGTGCGTTCCGCGCAACCCGCAAGCGCCGCCGCGGCCGTTGCCGCGATGACAGCCGCGCGCGTTGCCGCGAGCGCTGCCGCCTGGGCAACGACTGGAACGCTCCGGCGAAGGGCGCGAGGCACGATGGCGAACCACGGCATGCAGATTCCTCCGCAAGGTTGTAGGTCGCCTCGGAGCGTCCCCGATCCTCCTGGCGGGCAACACCGCTCGGATCTTGGACTACACCCCGGACGAGCCACCACGCTTGACTCCCTCCCCTGCCCTGCTACCCTGCGGCTCTTCGCGGCATCGACCATCTCGGCTCTTCCTCTGCCACTCCCCGTCAGCCGCCACCGCACCGACGGTGAACACGCCGACGGCTCACGGCGGCTGAACGAGGGCTCACGAGGACTCGATCCCGCGAAGGATTCCCGTCAGGCAAGCGGTCAGGACGTCCGATCCCCTATAGCTCAATTGGTAGAGCGGCCGGCTGTTAACCGGCAGGTTACTGGTTCGAGTCCAGTTGGGGGAGTTCAACGGCCTCCGTCAAAGTCGACGGGGGCCGTGTCGTTGACAGAGCGACCCGCGCGGACCGCCCCGTTCGCGAGCCGGGGCGAGGGTTCGGCGCTCTCGACTTCGAGGAGAGAGCGCAGGCGCCGGATCGGAACGGGCCTCAAAGGCGACGGAACGGGCCAAACTCTCGCGCTCTCTGACTCTCCGTGAACAGGCGCGCGGGTTGAGGCCCCCGATCGGAACGGAGCTTCGATTCTTCAATCAGTAGGCCACCGTAGCATGGCAACCACGAGCCGACTGTGAGGGCGATCCTTGAGCAAGAAACTCACGCAGCAAGCAGTCCGCGGCCAGCTCGGCATCAACATTGTCGAGGAGGCCATTCTCGGCATGGGATTCAAGTGGTCGCCTGGCAACGGAAGCCTCGACACCGGGCTCGACGGCGACATCGAGCTCGTGGACCCCGTCACACGAGAGGCAAAGAACATCCTGATACGCGCCCAAGTCAAAGGGCGCACAACGCTCGACAAGGAGTCATCGAGCAGCTTCGAGTTCGCCTGCTCGAAAGCTGATGTCGACTACTGGTTGGGCGGCAACGCGCCAGTCATCCTGATAGTCGTCAAGCTCGGCGAGCGCGGCGCGTGGTGGATCTCGGTGCGTGACTGGTTCGCAGACCCCAACCGTCGCAAGGCCGGGAAAGTTGTCTTTGACAAGGCCCGCGATCGGTTCGACGAGGACGCGGGCACGAGGCTCCTCGCCCTCTCCCAGAACTACGGGGCCGGCACCTACTTCGTCCCCAAGCAGCGGACGGAGCGATTGATCTCGAACCTGCTGGCGATCACGCGACTCCCCGCATCACTCTGCATGGCGCAGACCAGCCACCGAGATCCGAAGGAACTCAGCGATCTCCTTCGTCAACAGGTCAGATACCCCGATCGCGAGTGGATGCTGCGAGACGGTTGGCTCTACTCGGTTC
The DNA here is from genome assembly GCA_046350555.1 of Phycisphaerales bacterium. Lineage (GTDB taxonomy): Bacteria > Planctomycetota > Phycisphaerae > Phycisphaerales > SM1A02 > JAXMAF01. Next base: position 26,459 of record JAXMAF010000008.1, on the reverse strand, counting down.
ATGATCTCCGCCAATCTCCCTGGAACAAGGTCTGCGATGTCGGCACCGCTGAGCGCATCGAAACCGACGAGTGGGCTTGGTCGGCCGCGCCCGAGGCACGCCACGGATTCGTGCGCCTCCTCAAGGAGTGCCTCTCTGCCCGAGTCGCGAGATTGAGAATGCGGTGGGCTCGTGACGAGGGTTGCTACTGCTTCTCGGCGACGACCAACCTCCTGCCACGGCACGTTCCCTACACAAGCCTCCAGCAGAAGACGTCCCGAATCGTCTTCCAAGGCTATCCGTCGAAGACGGACGCCTCGCGAATTGCGTACTACCGCCACGTCGGCTTCGAGGCCAGGTTCCTCCGCCTAGCCTACGAGTGGTATCTGGAGATCACGCCCAGATACGTGTTCACGGCCGATGGCAGGGAACCGCATCCGTTTCGCGAGGAGTATCAGGCGAAGATCAAGACCATTGAAGGTAGTGCCGCGGTGCGCGGCACGATCGTGATGTTCGCGGCCCTGCTTCGGGACGACTCTTCTCTGTATCGAGAGGTGTATCCGCATCTCGGTTTCGGCGAGCTCGTGACCGTCGACTCGGAGGTAGGCATCGACGACGGCGCGTGGACACACCGAGACGAGCTGCGCCAGACGGCATCAGCCGATGAGGAAGTCGAACCCAGGGGTCTGTTCAATCCATGAAGTCATTCTTCATTCAGGAGCCGGAACTGGAGTTTGGCGGTGGTGGTCGCCACATCGATGTGCGCTTCGGCCTGATGGCGAATGGCCCACTGGATCGAGGAAGCCCAACCGCGCCATCCTCCGTTCGAATCGGCGTCGTAGGTGACGCGGAAGGGGTAGCCGGGCTTCGCGCTTGGATCGACAAGTGTCGCGTAGGCATCGAAGCGAAGCCGAGCACTCTCCCCACACTCTTCACCGCGTTTCCGGGTTTCGGCGATGGTCAATCCCTTCCAGATTTCCGGACGACAGATAGCTCTTGCCGAGAGATCAGCCAGAGGACGCTTGCCGAATGGGAAACACTCGAGCCCCGCGACCTTCTGATCGAGCGATCAGTGGCGCGCTATGTTGAGGAAGCTGATGATCTCATCAGCAAAGGCGGTGTTGATGTCGTCATCTGTACTCTCGGCCCCACCTTGCTTCGCCGAATCGACGTGACCGGCCCTGCTCAACGCGGCCCCAGGTCTCGACGTCGCGGCCAACAGGCGAGGACTCCGCACCCAATGATTTGGCACGACCTTTTCAAGGCGCGCGCACTTCGCCTCGCTCGACCTGTTCAAGTGAGCAGGCCTGGAACCTTCGGTGGATCGGTGCAGAGATTCGGCCGCGATGGCAAGCCGCGACTTCTTGTGCAGGACGACGCGACGAGGGCGTGGAACTTCTTTGCAGCGCTCTACTACAAGGCGGGCGGCACGCTGTGGCGTCTCGCGCGCGAAGCGAGCGATCTCCTGTCGTGCTACGTTGGCGTTGGGTTCTATCACGACGCGCAGGACGATGCATTGCAGACGAGCATCGCCCAAGTCTTCAATGAGCGCGGTGAGGGCGTCGTCGTGCGCGGTGGACCCGCTCAATTCAACAAGGACGACCTGAGTCCTCATCTCTCGCTGGCAGACGCGCGAACCCTTCTGACGCGTGCGATAGGCAAGTTTCGACAGGAGCACCGGACGAGTCCAGCTCGGGTAGTCATCCACAAGAGTTCCTGGTTTGATGACGCTGAGCAGGCCGGGTTCAATGAGGCGGCACAAACCGAACGGATTGATGGCCTCGATCTCCTTTCCATCAGGAAGTCCAACACGCGGTTCTTTCGTGAGGCGGGGCACTACCCGCCGCTTCGTGGCACCGCAATCGAGTTGTCAGAGAAGGAGGTCCTCTGCTACACGCACAGCAGCGTCGACTTCTATCGCTCGTACCCGGGCCTCTATGTGCCGCGGCCGCTGCTGATCAGGTTGGAGTGCGCTGCGGCGGACGTGCGTAGTTTGGTGAGGGAGACTCTGGCGCTGACCAAGATGAACTGGAACAGCACGCACTTCTCAAACGCGCTCCCGATCACTCTTTCTGCCGCAGACGGAGTCGGCGACATCGTGCGGCATGTGCGCGGAGTCGACGACGTTCAGCCGCGATACAGCTATTACATGTGAACGCGCCTGGCACGGCTACGTGATCGGATAGATGCCCATGGCTCCTCATCGACTTGAGAAGTGGCAGCCGCTCCCGCCCACAGAACACAATCGGTTCTGTGTTTTCTGTCAGGACCTGGAAGCTGATCCACTGGTCTTGTTTCACGCCTCACCGAAGCGGCACTTCGACGCAATTGCCACCTCGGGCTTTCGCTCAGCAGCAGCGTTGGGACATGGGGAGCTGACGTCGGTCTCCTACGCCAAGAACAGCTCAAGCTGTCTGGCGCACATCGGCAATCCGGTGCCTGAAGACTACGTCGTCCTTGCGGTTCGCTTCGACACGTTGGCTCTGAAGGGGATCGTCGAAAACACGTCGGATATCCATGTATACGACGCGGCGCTTCAGCCGCGCATTCTTGGATACTGCGAGCTTCCGAAAGGCTTCCGCGTTTCGTGACACGGTGACGCGAGCTCTGAAAGCAGTCGCACGACGGCATGATGAACTGCTTGCGACACTTTGCCCGGTGCTGCAGATGTAGAGGGATGCCACCCGCCCGTTGACAGCGGGAGCGGAAGGACATCCCCATGTACGGACGCAGCGGCCCCGCGCGGCCGAGGACTTCGCACGCCACCAACATGTCGGCGCGCCAGCGCCGGAACGAACTCACGGCGATCATCGCCAACGGGATCGCACGCGCGGCCGCGGCCCGGGCGGAACCACCGGAATTGCCGGGAGATTCCGCCGCCGATGGACTTGCACTCTCCGCCGGATCGAGGCTCAGTGTGCCACTGGCCGGGCAGTTCGATCGGAACGGTCCCAAGGCCGGAGAGCACGCATGACCTCGACCGAGTCCATTCCGAAGCAGATCGCCGCACTCGAGCGGATGACAGTCGGCGAGCCCAGAAGCGATATGCCGAAGTCTTCGGCGAGCCCGCGATCGGGCAACCGGCAGTGGCTCTTCCGGCGCGTGGCGTGGCGAATTCAAGCGCTCGCCGAGGGCGACCTCGCAACGCGCGCCATTGAGCGATCGCGCGAGCGTGCGCGTGAGCTCGCCCGCGACGCTGACCTTCGCCTTCGTCCGCCGCCGACGCCGCCGCTCGCGCGAGGCGCGATCGCCTCCGCGCCGCTCGCCGTCCAGCGCGACGCGCGCGTGCCGCCTCCGGGCACCCTGCTCTCGCGGCGCTTCAAGGGCCACGAGTACCGCGTCGCCGTGCTGCCGCACGGCTTCGAGTACGACGGCGATGTCTACCGATCTCTGAGCGCCGTGGCCCACGCGATCACGGGCTCGCACTGGAATGGCCTGCTCTTCTTCGGGCTCACGAAGTCCCGCGAGGAGGCGACGACATGACCAAGCGCGGGCACGAGACGAGTCCACCGAAGCAAGTCCGCTGCGCGATTTACACGCGCAAGTCGAGCGAGGAAGGCCTCGACCAGGACTTCAATTCGCTCGACGCGCAGCGAGAATCCGCCGAGTCGTTCATCGCCAGCCAGCGCGCCGAGGGCTGGACCTGCGTGCCCACGCGCTACGACGACGGCGGCTTCACCGGCGGCAACATGGACCGCCCCGCCGTGCAGCGCATGCTCGCTGACATCGAGGCCGGGCTCGTCGACTGCGTCGTCGTCTACAAGGTCGACCGGCTCAGCCGCTCCCTCATCGACTTCGCCCGCATGATGGAGGTGTTCGAGAAGCGCGGCATCTCGTTCGTCTCGGTGACGCAGCAGTTCAACACGACGCACTCGATGGGGCGGCTGACGCTGAACATCCTGCTGTCGTTCGCGCAGTTCGAACGCGAGATCATCTCCGAGCGCACTCGCGACAAGATCGCGGCGGCGAAGCGCAAAGGCATGTGGGGCGGTGGACGTCCGATCCTTGGCTACGACATCGAGCGCCTTCCCGGCGGCAATCGACTTGTCGTGAACAGTGCCGAGGCGGAGCGCGTGCGCCGGATCTTCGCGCTCTACCTCGAGTGCGGCACCGTCTCGCGCACGATCGCGCGCCTTGACGAGATGGGCTGGACGACGAAGGCGTGGACCACGAAGTGCGGCAAGGCGCAGGGAGGCCACGGCTTCGACAAGTCGCAGCTCTTCAACCTGCTCACGAACGTCGCGTACCTCGGCAAGGTGAAGCACAAGGGCGATGCCTTCGACGGCCAGCACGAGGCGATCGTCGACGAGGCGCTCTTCCACAGGGTGGCCGAGGCGCTCAAGTCGAACCGCAGCGCGGACGGGCGCGGCAGCAGCAACAAGCACGGCGCGCTCCTCAAGGGACTCGTGCGCTGCAAGGCCTGCGGCTGCGGCATGGCCCACCACTACGCGAGCGACCGGACGAAGGCCGGAGTCGAGAAGCGCTACCGCTACTACGTCTGCTCCCGGGCGCAGAAGCGCGGCTGGAACGAGTGCCCGGGCCCGTCGCTTCCCGCGCCCGAGATCGAACGGTTCGTGGTCGACCAGATCCGGTCACTCGGCCGCGACGACGCGCTCCTCGCCGAGTCCGTGCGGAAGGCGCAGGCGTCGCTCCGCGATCGAGCCGACCAACTGGATGCCGAGCGCGCCGGGCTCAACGCGCAGGTCGCGAAGGCGCGCAAGGAGTTGCAGGTCCTCGTCGAGTCCGGCCGTGACCGCAACGGCAGCGCGGCGCGCGCCAGCGGCCTGCGCGAGGAGATCCGCGAGCTCGCCTCGGCGCTCAAGCGGCTCGACGCACGAATCGCGGCGATGCGCAGCCGACTGCTCGACGAGGACGAGTTGGTCGGCGCGCTTGAGTCGTTCGATCCGATGTGGGACGCGCTCACGACCGCGGAGCGCGAGCGACTCGTGCATCTTCTCGTCCAGCGCGTCGAGTACGACGCGGCCTGCGAATCAGTGAGTGTGACCTTCCACGCGCAGGACGACGCCGAGATCGAGGAGGCGCGATGTCCGGCATGACGTTGACCAAGTCGATCCACTTCGCCACGCGCCATCGCGGTCGGCGCGAGATCGTGCCCGGTCCGAAGCCGGTCGAGGAAGTCACCGACGAGGGACGCGTGCCGCGCGTCGCGCGACTGATGGCGCTCGCGATCCGCATCGAAGGTCTCATCGCCGAAGGCGCCATCGCCGACTTGGCGGAAGCGGCCGCCGTCGGCCATGTGTCACGCTCGCGCATGACGCAGATCGCGAACCTGCTGCTGCTCGCGCCGGACATCCAGCTCGCTGTCCTCGATCTGCCGCGCGTCCGCGCGGGCCGAGATCCGATCGTGGAGACGCACCTGCGGCCCATCACGGCTGAGCCAAACTGGGCGCGCCAGCGTGCTGCATGGGGGCCGCTTCTCGCGGGCCCCGACGGTCCTCAGCGGTAGCTGTGGACGACCTGTCGATCACGGCTTCGGGCACCGAACAACACCCTACCGGCAGGTAGAATGCCGCTCTTCAATTCGAACGGCAAGTCCTTCTGGACCGTGGGGTTCGGCGGACGCGCCAAGGAGAGGCTGCGCATGGCACGGAAGCCGAAATACCTGCCCCGATTCAACGACCCCTCCGTCATCTTCGCGCTCGATCCCGGCCGCCTGCACGCGCTTCTCCTGCCGCACGCGGCATTCCTCGCGGCCCACGGTGTGGCCCTCGACCCCGACCCACGGCGGTTCGATCACCCTGCGGTCGCTGCCGTGTCCATCGTGATCCTCGCGCCGCACGACGACACGCCGTACGAGTTGGTGGACGCGCTCACGCACATCGACGAGATGGCCACGCCAGAGGGAATGGAGCGCCTTCTGAACGCCGCCGCCGCGGCGCACATCACACTTCGTCCGGGCGTCGATCGTTCACCGGCTGACCTCGCCCTCGAAGTCTGGACCGCGAATCCAGAACTGCTTCGTCGCCAGCACGCCGAGCATGTGGTGCTGAGGCGCCGCGCGCTTCTGTCCTATGGACCGCTTCCCGATGCGCCGCGCATCAGGCCGACCAACCTCACGGGGCCGCTTGCACAGTTGGAGCGCGTGATCCGCGCGTGGTACTTCGATCAGGGCCGTGGCGATGATGCCACCGTGATCCCGTTCGAAAGTAATCGCGAGCTTCGCGTCGTCATCCGGCATGGCGGCCCCTACCAGCGGAAGGGATGCCTCCAGGACGGCGCACCCGGCACGGTGCAGTTCCGGCCGATGGAATTCGCGCACTTCGTGCTGCGGTGGGACCTCCTCGAGCTCGGCATCAACTGCGGACTCAAGGGCGAGTTGCAGATGATCCGGAAGGCTGTCGGTGAGTGCGTGTTCGGCAATCCCGGCTACTTCGCCACGGACCAGAAGTACACGCTCGAGCCGCTGCGCCAGGGACGGGTCAGCCTCCGATGCGCCGACGTTCCCGGGCTCCGACGCGTCACGCTCGTTTCGTTGACGCGCGACAAGGGCGGTTCCCAGCACCGACGCGACATCACCACTGCGGACGACGTCTTCCAGGCGCTCGAGGACGATGGCGAAGTCATCTCTCCCGTCACCGACCTTGAGGTGGCGACGCTGCTCTTCGACTTCAGCGACTCCAAGAAGCCGCGGCCCGTCACCGTCCGAGGCGGCAATCGGGCAACCTATGTGCGCGACGGTGACAGCGACATCGTCGAGCGATTCCTCGCGGCGCGAGGCTTCATGCGGGAGGGCGCGAGCGTTGCGGCTCTGGCCACTGCTTGAGGATCAATCGAGTTGGGTCGGCACCCGCAGCGAGTGGGCCAGGTGGCTCGGTGAGGATCACTCGCGCATCGCACGGTGGCTCCGGCCTCGCGAAGAACGGGCGCGGTCGATTCGAGGGGCCGAAGGCAGATGGCTCCGCATCGTCGAACATGGAGAGGACGATGTCGTCGGCATCGACGACGAGACGGGCACGTCGGTCATCGTCGATCAGGCGGACCGTGTCATCCATGAGTTCGACGTTGCTCTGCTGGCGCAGGACATTGCGGTGACGCTCAGCATCGCGGGCGCGCTCGAGCAGCTTGGTCGCCGAACGTGGGCCCTCGGGCACCTCGCTCAGGTCGCCGCGTCGCGGGTCCCTGCATTCCTGGCGCTGCCGACCTCCCGCGATGAGCTCGTGTCGATTGCGGGTTCGATCAGCGCTCGCGACGATGACCGGTTCGTTCTTCTGACCCCTACGGAGCGCATGCTCAGCGATCCGGTGCGCGCGCTCCTGCGCGCACGCGACTCGGCGCACTTGTCGCTGCAATCCTTGCTCCGCATCGGCAAGCATGGTCTCGAACTCAGCGTGCCGCTCTCTGCCCTCTTGCCCCCGACGCGCGGACGCTCGCCTGCGCTTCCGTCACGTTCAACCGCTCCGACGGATGACGTCCAGATTCAAGTCGTGCGCCTCAAGGCGATCGAACGCGACTGCCTTGTCGCCGTCTACGAGAAGGGAATTGTCGGTCCTGATGCGCGCAATCAGCCCGACCAGAACACGATTGCTGGATGGGCGGGCTATGCGTGGGACGCGACGTTGAAGGCCGCGCTCTCGACGCTCGTGAAGATGGAGATGCTCGGCAACGGGCGCCACCACGGAAGGCGCGGTGGCTACTTCGTGACGGACCGAGGCGCCGCGGCAGCAGAAATCATCTCCAAGTCATGACTGGTCAGGACTGATCCGGCGGGCGCGTCTCCTGAGACTCCGCGTGCACAAGTCGCAATCGATGCGACGACGCACACGGAGCACTCATGACGCAAGCCACACTCGTTCGCCAGCCCAAAGCCAGCACCGGAATCGATCCCAGCCTTCTGATCGACGCCTACGCGCACGAGCGCGTCGCCTACCACGTCGCGCAGATCGGCCGCGAGCACCGGCTCCGCGAAGACGCGCGTGACGACCTTCGGCAGGACTTCTACACCGCGATTTGCGCCGCGGCGCGGCGCTACGACGCGACGAAGGCCAGCCGCCGCACGTTCACGTCGCGCGTCATCGAGCTCACCGCGATCTTCCGGCGACGGTGCATCCGGAACGAGCGCCGCAGCGCGGCGCGCTCACCGCTCCTGCTCAGCGAACTCCAGCGGGACCATCGCTGCCCCGACCTTCGTGCGCCGCGCGTCTGCGAGCCGTCGGCGCACGACCTTGTCCTCGACCTGCGCGTCGGGCTCTCGCGCCTCACCCATCGCCAGCACCAGACGGCCGCGGCGCTGAAGAACCAGACGCCGTCGGAAATCGCCGCCGAGCGCCGCTGCCACGCGTCCACCGTCTACCGCGAGATGGCGTCGATGCGATGCCAGCTCACTGAGGTGGGGCTCGCGCCGACATGTTGACAAGAGCCATGCGACGGATCGCCCGCTGCTGCAGATGTAGAGGGTCGTGACCGTGCCGTTCCATCAGCCCGCGTCAAACGCGCCGCTCGTGCGCCTCGGCCAGGGCGACTTCACCCGTGACATCCATCCAACGGACCTGAGCATGCCGACCACAGCCGCACCCTCGATCGACCTTCGCTCGCTCATCCGCGAGCCCGCCGACGTGTATCACGCCCGCGCGGGCGAGTTCCTCTCGTCGCACGCGCTGAGCGAGTTCCGGCGCTGCCCGGCGCTCTATCGCAGGCGCGAGCTCGGTCTCATCGCCGAGCGCGACAGTGAGGCGTTCGCCGTCGGGCGTGCCGCGCATGTGCTCATCCTCGAAGGGCGCGAGCGCTTCGAGACCGAGTTCGCCGTCGGCGGACCGATCAACCCGAAGACCGGCCAGCCGTTCGGCAGCACAACGAAGGCATTCGCCGAGTGGGCCGAGCGCCTCGGCAAGCCCGCGATCGACGACGGGCAGGCCGCGACCATCGGCGAGATGGCCGCGAGCGTGCGGGCGCATGCCATTGCGTCCGAGCTTCTCGCCGACGGCGTTGCGGAGCGCGTCGTGCGCTGCGAGTACGGCGGGCATCGCTGCCAAGGCCGCATCGACTGGATCAACCCCGACGGCGGGCGCGGCATCGTCGACCTGAAGACCTGCGAGAAGCTCGACTGGTTCGAGGGCGACCTGCTCGCCTTCGGCTACCCGCACCAGCTCGCCTTCTACCGCGCGCTCCTCGCGCAGGCGTGGGGCGTCGAGCTTCCCGTCCACGCTGTCGCCGTCGAGAAGCGCGAGCCCTACCGCACCGGCGTGTGGTGCATCGCGCGCGCGTGCTCGATCAGGCGCACGCGCGAGAACGAGCAGGCTATGGACGAGCCGCGCAGTGCCGTCGCACCGGCCTCTGGCCCACGCGCTTCGAGTCGCTTCGCCGCTTCGACCGCATCTGAACCACCAACCCACGGAGTCACATGGATTATCGCACAAGTATCGCGCGGCCGAGTTGCCGCACCGCGTCGCGTCCTCGTCTACGGCGTCCACGGCGTCGGCAAGTCCTCGTTCGCATCGTGCGCCGAAAAGCCGATCTTCATCCAGACGGAGGACGGCCTCGCCAACATCGACGTGGCCCGCTTCCCGCTGGCCACGAGGTATGGCGACGTCCTCGCCGCGCTCGGCGAGCTCTACACCGAGCAGCACGAGTTCAAGACCGTCGTCATCGACTCGCTCGACTGGCTCGAGCGCCTGATCCACGCCGAGGTCTGCGCGAAGCGAGGCGTCGAGACGATGGAGGACGTCGGCTACGGGAAGGCGTTCACCTTCGCGGCTCACCCAGTGGGCGCGAGATCCTCGCGGGCCTCGACGCGGCTCCGCAACGAGCGCGGCATGTCCGTGATCCTCATCGCGCACGCGGCCATCGAGCCGCTTCGCCAATCCGGAGACCGAGACCTACGACCGCTACGCGCCGCGACTCCAGAAGCAGGCGTCGGCGCTCGTGCAGGAGTGGTGCGACGAGTGCCTCTTCGCGACCTACCGCGTGCTCACGCGCACGAGCACCGAGGGCTTCGACCGCAAGCGCGTCCAGGGCATCGGCACCGGAGAGCGCGTGCTCCGCACGACGGAGCGCCCGGCGCACGTCGCCAAGAACCGTCTCGCGATGCCCGACGAGATCGCCCTCGACTTCGCCACCTACGCCGCGTTCGCGCGCGGCGAGCAGCCAATCACGCAGACCAGCGACGACACCGCCAACACGGAGAACTGAACCATGCCCAGCCTCAACGGATTCAACGCCAACGACGTCGACCCCAACGTGGGCTTCGAGCCCATTCCCGCAGGCAAGTACCTCGCCGTCATCGTCGACTCGAAGACGAAGCAGACGAAGAACGGCGCTGGCGAGTACCTCCAGCTCGAGTTCGAGATCGTCGACGGCCCGTACAAGGGCCGCAGGGTGTGGGAGCGTCTCACGCTCAAGCATCCGAACGAGCAGACCGTGAAGATCGCACGGGGCAACCTGTCGGCCATCTGCCGCGCAGTCGGCGTGATGAAGCCCAACGACAGCGTCGAGCTCCACAACGTCCCGCTCTCGATCGTCGTCGGCCTCAAGAAGCGCGAGGACAACGGCGAGATGACGAACGTCGTGAAGGCGTTCGAGAAGCGCGAGAGCGCCGCGACCGCGCGGCCGTCCGCCGTCGCCGGTTCCGCGCCTCCGTGGAAGCGATGACCGAGCGATGCCCAGGCGCGTCCTCACGCTGCCCTATCCGCCGAGCGTGAACCGCTACTGGCGGCACGTCGGCCCCCGGGTCCTCGTCAGCCGCGAGGGACGGAGCTACCGCGAACGCGTGCGCTCCCTCCTTGCGGCGACGGGGATGCCCACCCTGACCGGACGACTCGTCATGACCGTGACGCTTCATGCTCCCGACCGACGCACGCGCGATCTCGACAACGCGCAGAAGGCGATCGGCGACTCGCTCAAGCACGCGAAGGCGATCCGCGACGACTCGCAGGTCGACGACTGGCGCATCGTGCGCGGCGCTTCCATGCGCGGCGGCTGCTGCGTCGTCGAGATCGAGGAGGTCGGCTGAATGGAGCTGCGGCCGTACCAGTGCGAGGCAGTCGAAGCCGTCTACTCCCATCTACGGGGGCGCGACGACAACCCCTGCATCGTCCTGCCGACGGCGGCGGGCAAGACGCCGGTGATGGCGACGATCTGCCGCGACGCGGTGCAGCTTTGGAACGGCCGCGTCCTGATCCTCGCGCACGTGAAGGGGCTCCTCGAGCAGAGCGTCGAGAAGCTGCGCGCCCATCGCGGCCGATCTTCCTGTGGGCGTCTACTTCAGCGGGCCTGCGGCGCAAGGATCTGAACTACGCGGTCACCGTCGCGGGCATCCAGTCGATCTGGAAGCGCGCGGGCGAGCTCAAGCGCGATCGATCTAGCCATCGTCGACGAGGGCATCTCATCCCCGCCGAGGACGACGGCATGTACCGATCGTTCCTCGCCGACGCGCGCTCGTAAACCCTCACCTTCGCGTGATCGGCCTGACCGCGACGCCGTACCGCTTGAAGTCGGGCGAGATCTGCGCCCGGAGAACGTGCTCAACCACGTCTGCTACGAGATCGGCGTGAAGGAGACCATCGTGCAGGGCTGGCTCAGCCCGCTCCGCACGAAGAGCGGATCGCAAGCGCCCGACTACGACCAACTTCATGCGCGCGGGCGAGTTCATTCCGGGCGAGGTCGAGGACCTCATGGACGACGACGCGGTGGTCCAGGCTGCGTGCGCCGAGATCATCGCCGAGGCCGGTGACCGTCGTTCCATCCTGATCTTCACCAGCGGCGTGCGCCACGGTCGCCATGTCGTCGACGTCATGCAAGCGCGGCACGGCGTCGAGTGCGGCTTCGTCTGCGGCGACACGCCGTCGTCGGAGCGCGCCGCGATCCTGAAGCGATTCCGCACCGGCGAGCTGGCTACCTCGCGAACGTCAACGTCCTCACCACCGGCTTCGATGCCCCGAACGTCGACTGCGTGGCGGCTCCTGCGCCGACGATGTCGCCGGGCTTGTTCTATCAGATGGTCGGTCGCGGATTCCGGCTGCATCCGGGCAAGACCGACTGTCTCGTCCTCGACTTCGGCGGCAACGTGCTGCGCTACGGACCCGTCGACGACATCCGCGTGCGGGCGAGGATCGCGGCGATGGCGAGGGCGGCCCGCCAAGGAGTGCCCGCAGTGCAAGGCGCTCGTCGCGACCGGCCAGCGCGCGCTTGCCCGCAGTGCGGATTCGAGTTCCCGGAGAAGCAGCGCCAGCAGCACGAGGCCTCGGCCACGAGCGAAGGAATCCTCAGCGGACAGGTGACGCGCAGCGAGGAGCGGAGTCACCGAGGTCGCGTACTGCTTCCACACGAAGCGCGACGACCCGAATGCTCCGCCCACGATGCGCGTCGAATATCGCGTCGGCTTCAACCGCTGGCACCGCGAGTGGGTGTGCTTCGAGCACGAGGCTACGCGCCGAAAGGCGGAGCAGTGGTGGACGGCGCGATCCGCGCGACCCGGTGCCGCGCACCGTCGACGAAGCGATCGACCCGCCAACGCCGGGGCGGCCGCGCCGAGGCTTGCAGTCACCGTGGAGAGGCGCGGGCGACAAGTACGACCGCATCGTGGGCCACGCGCTCGGCGATCGCCCGCCGCGCTGGAGTCCGACGAAGGCCTGCCCGAGACGGTGCCGCCAGCGCCGGCGGCTCACCATTCCTGACGACGAGATCCGTTCTGATGAGCGGCACCTCGTCCATCCTTCTCGACGCCGCGTTCGCCTACACGGCGCGCGGATTCCGCGTCGTGCCGGTGCCCGCAGGCCGAAAGGGACCGATCCGCAAGGGCTGGCAGGAGCTTCGGCTCGGCCCCGACGAGCTGGCGCTCCACTTCAACGGCACCGGCAACATCGGGCTCCTGCTCGGCGAACCCAGCGGCCATCTCATCGACGTCGATCTCGACTGCGACGAGGCGCTCGAGCTCGCCGACGAATTCCTGCCTAACACCTCGGTGGTGACCGGCAGGCCGAGCGCGCCGCGCTCGCACCGCTGGTACGTCGCCGAGGGCGTGCGCTGAGGAAGCACGTCGATCCCGTCGACCGCTCGGTCGTCGAGATCCGAAGCACCGGCGGGCAGACGCTCGTCGGCCCGAGCGTGCATCCATCGGGCGAGCCGTACGACATTCTCGACGGCGTCCCGCCCCACATCGACGGCGCGGACCTTGCCGCCCGCGTGGCCGCGTTGGCCGCCGCCGTCGTGGCCCGCCGCCACCCCGATCTCGGGGCGCCTTCGCAACGTGGGCCAACGTCGCGGCCCGTCGGCGAAGACGACCGTGCCCTTCGCCGCGCCGAGGCGTACCTCGACGCGATGCCTGCCGCGATCTCCGGGCAAGGCGGGCACAACGCCACTTACGCCGCCGCGACGCTGGCGCCGTGCACGGCTTCGCGCTCGACGCCGATGTCGCGTTCCGCATGCTGGCCGCGCGCTCAACCCGCGCTGCCCTGCCGCCGTGGTCGGAGCGCGAGCTACGAGGCACAAGGTCGACGACGCCTCGACGAAGCGCGACAGCCGCCCGCGCGGATGGCTGCGCGACACTGCGAGCGACGCGGTACCCGACGTCGATCTCTCACGGTTCGGCACCGCGTCACCCGGTGACGACGCGCGCGACCCCGACGCACCGATCGATCCGGGCCTGCTGCCCGATCGCTTCTGCAACGTGCCGGGCTTCGTGTCCGAGGTCTTCGCCTACAACCGCACCGTCCGCGCCGCTGGCAGCCGACGCTCCGGCTCGCGGGCGCGCTCTGCCTCAGTCTGTCCTTGCGGCACGCAAGGTGCGCGACGAGCGCGGCAACCGGACGAACATCTACGCGGTCTGCCTCGCCAGCTCGGGATCGGGCAAGGAGATCGCGCGCACCGTCAACCAGACGACGCTGCATCTGGCTGGCATCGAGGAGCTCGACGGCCAGGGCGACCTCGCGAGCGACGCCGGGCTCGTCAGCGCCGTCGAGGCGCAGCCCGCGATCCTCTTCCAGATCGACGAGTTCGGCCGTTGGCTCCGCACCATCGGCGACCCGAAGAAGGCGCCGCACCTCTTCAACGTCATCTCGACGCTGATGAAGCTCTACTCGGCGGCGGGTTCGATCTTCAAGGGCAAGGCGTACGCCGATCCCAAGCGCAACAAGACGATCGACCAGCCCTGCGTTTCGCTTTTCGCGACCACGGCGCCGGACCACTTCCGAGACTCGCTCACGCCCGAGGCGATGAGCGACGGCTTCATGGCGCGGCTCCTCGTGTTCGAGACCGAGGACATGCCGCGGCGCGTGTGGCGATCCGTCGTGACGCCGCCGGACTCGATCGTCGAGGCCGCGCGCTGGTGGGGCGAGTTCAAGCCGGGCGGCAATCTCCGCGTGGAGCACCCGGTGCCGATCGTCGTGCCGACGTCCGATGATGCTCGCGCCGTCTTCGATGCGCTGGCCAGCCGTGCCGAGGAGGAGATGCAGCGCCCGCGCGAGGACGTGCGGTCGGTTTGGGCCCGCGTCGAGGAGAAGGCGTGTCGCCTCGCGCTCATCTACGCCTGCTCGCGCGACCGCGAGCATCCGGTCATCGATGCCGATGCCGCCGAATGGGCGTGCGGCCTGTCCGAGCACCTCACGCGCCGCGTGCTCTACCTGGCGCACGAGTTCGTCGCGCGGAACGAGTTCGACGCGCAGCAGAAGGCCGTGCTGCGGGCCATGAGGACGGCGGGCGGGCGCATGACCCGGAGCGAGCTCTGCCGCGCGACGCAGCACCTCACGCAGCGCGAGCGCGAGGAGGTCGTCGAGAACCTCAAGGAGACGGGCCGTGTCCACGAGTCCGTCGAGAAGACCGCCGGTCGGTCGAGGAGGACCTATGACCTCGTCACGTAGCCGTCCGGCGCTTCCTTCACTTCTTTCACTTCCTTCTTGTCGCTCTGCGCGTATGCACGCGTGCGCGTGCGCGCGGGGAGAGAGAGAAGCATTGAAAGAAGGAAAGAAGAACTCTCTCTCCTATCTCTATATACACCAGCCTCTTCCGCACGCTTCCTTCCTTCCGGGGGCGACCCTTCTTTCAGCGCGGCGTAGGTACTCCGCCCGCAAAGTCGGCCCGACCCCCCGCCGGGAACAGCCGCAATACCCGACTGAGTTTGTTGCGCCGGTCCGAACCCGCGCCGCTTCCGCCGTGGCGCGGCACGTTGGCCACGGTTCCGCCCGGCCCGCGTCTCCCGCCAACCGTCCCAAGCCGCGACTCGGCGCGCCCGGTGGCGACGTCGTGGCCCGCCTCTGAACCCGACCCCGCGCCCCGGACGGCGCGGCCAACCCGCAAGGACGCTGCCATGCAGATTGAACTCCGACCGCTCACCGAGATCCGCCCCTACGACGCCAACCCGCGCATCAACGATGACGCCATCGATGCCGTCGCCGCATCGCTCAGGCAGTTCGGTTTCCGCCAGCCGATCGTCGTCGACGAGGCGGGCGTCATCGTCTGCGGCCACACGCGCTGGAAGGCGGCGCAGCGACTCGGACTCGACAAGGTGCCGGTGCACGTCGCGCGCGATCTGACGCCGGAGCAGGTGCGCGCCTACCGCATCGCCGACAACAAGACAGCCGATCTCGCCGATTGGGACATGGACCTCCTCGCGATCGAGCTTGGCGCGCTGAAGGATCTCGACGTCGACCTGGCCTCGCTCGGCTTCGACGAGGACGAGCTCCTGAAGCTCCTCGCCGGGGACGTGAAGGACGGCCTCACCGATCCCGACTCGATCCCCGCGCCGCCGGATGAGGCCGTGACTCGGCCCGGCGACATCTGGCTCCTTGGCGCGCACCGGCTCATGTGCGGCGACTCGTCGACGCGCGAGGACGTCGACCGCCTGCTCGACGGCGCGGCGATCCATCTTGTCAACACCGACCCGCCCTACAACGTGAAGGTCGAGCCGCGCTCGAACAACGCGATCGCCGCCGGACTCTCGTCGTTCGCGCCGACGCCGACGAGGCATCACCAGTCGATGGACCTCGCGCGGCATCCGGAGAAGTCGCGAGCGACGCATCGCAAGCTCCGCGCGAAGGACCGTCCGCTCGCGAACGACTTCGTGAGCGACGAGGCGTTCGACGTTCTGCTTGACGCATGGTTCGGCAACATGGCCCGCGTGCTTCTGCCGGGTCGCGGCTTCTACATCTGGGGCGGCTACGCGAATCTCGGCAACTACCCGCCGTTCCTCAGGAAGCACGAGCTGTACTTCTCGCAGGGCATCGTGTGGGACAAGCAGCATCCGGTGCTCACGCGCAAGGACTTCATGGGCGCGTTCGAGATCTGCTTCTACGGATGGGCGCGAGGGCGCGCGCACGTCTATCTCGGACCCAACAACGCGACCGACCTCTGGCATGTCAAGAAGGTGAACCCGCAGAGCATGGTGCACTTGACGGAGAAGCCCGTCGAGCTCGCGACGCGCGCGATGCAGTTCTCGTCGCGGCCCGGCGAGAGCGTGCTCGACCTCTTCGGCGGCTCAGGCTCGACGCTCATCGCTGCGGAGCAGACGGGCCGACGCGCGTTCCTCATGGAGCTTGACGCGCTCTACTGCGACGTGATCGTTCGGCGCTTCGAGGAGTTCACCGGGACGAAGGCCGAGCGCATCTCGGGCGCGGCACCGTCGGATTCTCAGGCCGAAGAGAAAGCCCCGGCCGGAGCCGGGGCGTGAGGGGAACCGATGCCGAGCTCAGCGACCCGTCGATTCCTCGCGTGCCCTGATCTGGCCGATCGCGAACTCCGCGATGGCCTGCTCGGGCGTGAACCCCTCCGCGGCGCGGAGGCGGCTGGCGGTGCCGTCGTCGCGCACGAGGCCGCCGCGCTTGAGGAACTCGACCGCGATCATTGCGGTGATCCAGTCGCGGTTGGACTCGCTCGCGATCTCGTCGACCACGAACCACTCCCCGCGCTTTGCCTCGATCGCGTACGCGACCTGCTCGATGTCCTCCACGTCGCAGGCGTGGTCCTCGGGCGCGCCGCTCGCCAGCGTGCTGAAGCGCATGAGCTCGTCGCCACGGAACTCGTAGCGCGGGCTCGTCTCGGACGGCGCTGCCTCCTCGGTAGCGAGGACCGCGCGCTCGAGGTCGTCCCATTCCTCGCAGGTGTCCATGTCCTGCCGCCGTGCGTACGCGAGCGAAGACGCGGCGCTGACGAGCGCGTCGATGATCTTGGGATCAGCGTTCATCGCTCGACTCCTTTCCGTGGCCCGGCGAGTACTCGGTGCCGCACATCGAGCAGCACACGCGATCGTCGTCGATCCACACGAGGCGATCGGCGTTTCGCTCGCCGCACAGAGGACATGCGTCCTGCAGCGCGACGAGGTTGTCATCGGTGGCGTGCATCGCGCTCACGCTCCCTTCCCGGTGCTGGCGAACATGCCACGGTCGGTCTTCTTGAACCGGGCCTGCGGTCCCTTCTTCGCGATCTCGCGGATGATCGCGGCGTAGAGCGTGGCCTCCGGCGTCTTGCCGCCCGGGCTCGTCCAGAGCCCGGCGCTGGCCATCGCCTCGATCATCGCCTTCGAGGCCATCGGCTTCCCGGCCTTGGCGAGGACGGTCGCTGCGGCGTCGAGCGCGCTCGTGCGCATCGCCTTGTTCTCCTTCGCGGGCTTTCCGGCCTTGGCCTTCGCGCCCTTCGCCATCGCGCGCTCGCTGGCCGTCATGCCGTCGGCGCTTGCCGCGCGATGGTCGCGCTTCTTCGCGTTCTCCTGATCGGCGGCGGCGATCGCCTTGAGGTGCGTGCTGGACTTGGCGGGCTTCTTCGCCGCCGACTTCTTCGCGTTCTTCTTCGTCATGTCGAATCTCCTACTGGTGTTGGAAACAGCGACGCCCGCAACGAGCGGGCGTCAGGTGAGTGGCTTGATGTCGATGCGGCGCCCGCATGCCGGGCACTCGCATTGCGTGGGCGTCCTGCGCCTCCGCTCGGCGGCGCGCCCCGCTTCGTAGGCCGCGATGAGCGCGGCCTCGACGCCCCAGACGGACACCTCGTGAAAGTCGAGCGCGTCGCGCATGCGGCGCTCGAGCGTCTCGATGAACAGGTCCTTCTTGGCGATGTCGCGGATCGCGGCGTCTCGGTTGGCGTCCCATGTGGACATGGCTGCGTGCTCCTTCGCGTGGCTCGCCGTCCCGACATGGGGCGGCTTCGCTCGCGTGAGCGACACAAGGGCATGACCACGCGCAGTCATCAAGGCATGTCTGGCAGAACTCGCCCGGAATTCGAGCGATGTGGGCAAGTCCGGCCCGACCTCCCGGACCTTCGCGCGGGAGTGCCGCATGTCTGACCCGGCCACGAAGAAGAGCCCGGCCGCGCTCGGCGTCGACGATGTCGTGCGGCTGCTGCGCGCCTCCGGCGCGCGCCAAGCGAGCGCGGAGCGCATCCGCGCCGACATCGACGCGGGCGCGCCCACGAACGTCGACGGCTCGATCAACCTCGTCCACTACGGCGCGTGGCTCGCGCGCCAGGTCACCGCCGCGGAGGCAAGCCGTGGCAACTGACGTGCGTCGACTCCGCTCGGGCGAGATGTGCCGCCTCTTGAACTCGACGCCGCTCGGCGAATGCCTCGGCGAGCGGCAGTTGCATCGGCACCGCACGCGCGCGGGCCTGCGCATCGGAGCCGACGGCGATCCGAATCGCGTGAACCTCCTGCGCTATGTTGCATGGCTGTTCGACCAGCGGCACGCCCCGGAGGAAGTCGCCGATGCGACGGGCACGTCCGGCTACGACTCGCACCGCGAGCGATCGCGCATGCGGAACGCGCTGCTCTCGCTGTCGGGCCGAGACATTGGTGAGCTGCCGGCAGTGCAGGACGGTGCGAGCCGCGCATCGTGCGAGCGCGACTTCCGCGGCTTCTGCGAGCGCTACCTGCCGCAGACATTCCACCTCAAGTGGTCGCCCGACCATCTGAAGGTGATCGCGAAGATCGAGACGGCGGTCCTCGAAGGCGGGCTCTTCGCGATGGCGATGCCGCGCGGCAGCGGCAAGACGTCGCTCTGCGAGACGGCGTGCCTGTGGGCAATGCTCTACGGGCACCGCGAGTTCGTTGCGCTCGTCGGCAGCGACGAGGAGCACGCCGCGAGCATGCTCGACTCGATCAAGGCCGAACTCGAGAACAACGACCTGCTCGCGTCGGACTTCCCCGAGGCATGCGTGCCGATCCGGCGCCTCGAGGGGATTCACCAGCGTGCCGCTGGCCAGCTCTGCAACGGCAAGCAGACGCACATCGGCTGGACGGCGCGCGAGCTCGTGCTGCCGACGATCGAGGGATCGCGGGCGTCGGGCGCGATCATCCGCGTCGCGGGGATCACTGGGCGCATCCGCGGCATGAAGCACAAGCGGCCCGACGGCGGATCGGTGCGGCCGTCGCTCGTCCTGATCGACGATCCGCAGACGGACGAGAGCGCCCGGAGCCCGTCGCAGTGCGACGCGCGGGAGCGCATCCTCTCGGGCGCGATCCTCGGCCTCGCCGGTCCCGGCAGGAAGATCGCGGGACTCATGACGCTGACGGTTGTGCGGCCCGAGGACTTGGCCGACCGCCTGCTCGACCGCGACAAGCACCCGCAGTGGCAAGGCGAGCGGACGAGGATGGTCTACGCGTTCCCGACGAACGATGCGCTGTGGGCGCGCTACGCGGAGCTGCGTGCGGAAGGACTCCGCGCCGACGCTGGCATCGCCGCTGCGACGGCGTTCTACCGCGATCACCGCGAGGCGATGGACGCAGGCGCGCTGATCGCGTGGCCCGAGCGCTTCAACCACGACGAGGCGTCTGCGATCCAGCACGCGATGAACCTGCGTCTCCAGGGCGAGATCGCGTTCTGGGCCGAGTACCAGAACGCACCGCTGCCCGAGGCGAACCTCGCCGACGACGATCTCCTCAGCGCCGACGAGATCGCCGCGAAGACGAACGGGCACGCGCGGCGCGAGGTGCCGATCGGCTGCACGCGGTTGACGATGTTCGTCGACGTGCAAGGCAAGGCGCTCTTCTGGCTCGTCGCCGCATGGGAGGATGACTTCACCGGCTATGTGATCGATTACGGCACTGAGCCCGATCAGAAGACCGCGTACTTCACGCTGCGCGACGCGAAGTTCACGCTGGCCGACGCGTCATCGCGCGCGGGACTCGAGGGCGCGGTCTACGCCGGGCTCGAGCGGCTGGTCGACCTAACGGTCGGGCGCGAGTGGAGGCGCGACGACGGAGCGATGGTGCGGATCGACCGCTGCCTCATCGACGCGAACTGGGGCTCGTCGACGGACGTCGTCTACCAGTTCTGCCGACAGTCGAAGTACGCCGGAATCGTGATGCCGAGCCACGGCCGCTATGTCGGCGCGTCGAGCATCCCGTTCAGCGAGTACCGCCGCAAGCGCGGCGATCGGGTCGGCCTCAACTGGCGCGTGCCGACGATCACGGGTCGGCGCGCCGTGCGCCACGTCGTCTTCGACACGAACTTCTGGAAGAGCTTCGTGCACGCGCGGCTCGCGGTGCCGATGGGCGATCCGGGATGTGTCTCTCTCTTCGGCCGCGTGCCCGCAGCGCACCGCCTGCTCGCGGATCACCTGCTCGCCGAGTACCGAGTGAAGACTGAGGGGCGCGGGCGCGTCGTCGACGAATGGAAGCCGCGCGTCGATGGGCTCGACAACCACTGGTTCGACTGCGCGGTCGGCGCAGCGGTCGCCGCGTCGATGGAGGGGGCGGTGCTGTTCGGCACCGGCGCGTCGATGGCGGCGGCGAGGCCCCGGATCAAGCTGTCGTCTCTACGGAGGCCTCGATGACTCCGAGCGGCCACCGCGCAAGACGTCCTGAGCCGATGGGCCTTCATTGTCCCGCCTGCGGCTGCTGCCATCTCCGCGTCGTGTACACGCGCCGAGCGCCAGTTCAAGTAGTCCGGCGGCGTCGCGAGTGTCGTCACTGCGGAAAGCGCTTCACAACTGTCGAGCGTCACGTCGGCGACCGATCGGAGCGATCGCCGATTTGAGTATCGCCGCCAGTCGTGCGAAGACGGCGTTGACGTCGACGCTAACCGTCGTCTCGTGGCGATATTCAGCAATTCCCGGGATCAGGGGAACGGAGAGGATCATCTTGCCAGCGCTAGTGAGCTTGGCGAGATCACCGATCTGTCTCACAAGCGCCCGCCTCCCGCTTTCGTTTGAGACAGCGCTGTCGTGCACGGCGCGCCCCAGTTCGGCAAGCGCGCTACGGATGTCTTCGACTTGCGGACTCAGCGTGAGGTCGAGTGCTTCCAGTGCGATGCCTGAGGCTACGACGGTCTCACACACTTCCACCAGCAGGCGGTGGTTGTCTCGAGTCGCGTCGAGAAGCGATGACAGGATGTGGGCAAGAAATGGGAATGCGTTCCAACGCAGGCTGGCCACATCGTCCTGTATCGGTGCAATCGCTTTCAGCACCCGATCTACCTGCACCACCAGTTCATTCTGAGTCGCTCGGATACGCGACAGGTCGACCTGCCCTCGCCTGTCGATCGGCAATTCTCTCATGGCGATCGACACCAGTGTTTCCAGCTGCGGGCGGATCTCTCTGCGCATGCGCTCTGGCGGCAGGAAGGCGATCCGACTGATGAGGTCAGCGCGTATGTTCGTGTCGTGGTCTGAAGACGAGTCACCCAGCTGTGCCCGCGGCAGCAGACCGACGATGGCTCCAACCACCGTGCTGACTACGTGCGCTATGCAAGCCCGCGCCTGCGATTGGGCAGGCTCACCGATCTGGGCTACCGACTGACAGCTCTCAATCGCAAGCGCCGCGCCGACGGCGAATTCGACTCGCGGCCCGAAACCGAACACCTGATGAAAGGTTCTGGCTGGCTCGTTCGGTCGGACGAAGCTCGCGGTCAACCGACAAAGGTTCAGGAGTAGGACTGTCGCCTCAGGAATGAGTCGGGGACTTGCTGTCTCGAAAGCGAGATGCACCAGGCGGTCTGCAGCATTCGCGATACCAATGAGTTCGTTCAAGTCGTAGGAGCCGAGCGCCGTACTCTCCCCTAGCCGAAGGCAAGCGCTCGCCATCGCGCGCATGCACTGGTTCAGATCCTCTGGCGTTGCGAAGATCGGTGGTGCATCGCCTAGAAGCGCACTTGCAGGCTCCCGGAGAGCGAGATACGCCGCTGCCAACACCGGTGCCGAGACCGCTGGCGCAAGTGCGCAGAGCTCCTTGGCCCGCCACGCGAGTTCCCAGAAGTCGCGTCGTTCCGCCGTTGCAGTGATGCACCGCGTGGCGGCGCGTGCAAAGTCGTCGGTCTGCTGTTGCGCCGCGTACACACGGCACACGCTGAGGAGCAAGTCCTCCGGATGGACACGAGACCGCACCTTTTCGGCGTCGGTCGCAGCCTCGTATGCGCGGGCGAGGCCGACCAACTCCTCGGCATCCACCGGCGCCAAGGCGGGATCCTGAAGGATCGTTGTCGGATCGACTTCCCGCGGATCGGGACCTTGCACAATCGCCGACGAGCCGGCGGCTGTGAATGGAGGGATGCGCGTTGACTCATCATGCAGTCTCCCCGCTCCGAGCGGCGAACACGCCACTCTCTCGGGGAGGAGGTCTGTCTGGCGAATGAGTCCGGTTGGCCAAAGATGGCCGTTCCGCAAGAGCAACCGCAACGAAGGCGCAACTGACTCACGCCTCGCTCCGTAGGCCGGTGCCCACACACTCAGCTCGGCAAGACTCACATCCGAATGCTCGTCCGCGAGTGCCAGAATGAGCAGCTCGGTCTCGGCGCACTCAAGATGTGATTTCACGAGGTCAGGCATCTCGGCACCCCAACGCGCCGTGTATCTGAGCTGACGGCGATGAGCAGAGTCTATCGGTGTAACGATCTGGCAGATCGCCGGGTCGGCGACGCGACGGATGGCGGGCTGCTGCAGATGTAGAGGGCATCGGACTCCACGATGCCCGGCCCCGACCCCAATCTTGAGCAGACGATCCGCGACAACGCCTCCGGCCCCGCCAAGGCGTCGAACGAGACCGGCTCGGTCGAGCAGCATCCGCTGCGCGACCAGATCGAGGCTGACCGCTACCTCGCGTCGAAGGATGCGGCGGCGAGTCCTCGAAAGTCGCTTCGATTCACCAAGCTCGTCCCTCCGGGAGCGGCCTGCTGATGGGGCTGCTGTCGACCATCTTCGGCCGAGGCCCGGCAGCGCGCCAGCAGCAGCGCGGTGTTAGTCGCCGCCTGATCCTGCGCGCCGGTTTCGACGCCGCGAAGACGACCGACGAGAACCGGCGCCACTGGGCCGAAGCCGACTGCCTCAGCGCCGACGCCGCAGCGACGCCGGAAGTGCGGCGCATCCTGCGCGCCCGCGCGCGCTACGAAGCCGCGAACAACTCCTACGCGAAGGGCATCGTCGCCACGCTCGCCAACGACTGCGTCGGCACGGGGCCGCGCCTGCAGGTCCTCACCGACGACCCCGAAGCGAACGCCGCGATCGAGACGGAGTTCGCCGCGTGGGCAAAGGCGATCGACCTGCCCGGCAAGCTCCGGACGATGCGGATGGCGAAGGCCGTCGACGGCGAGGCGTTCGCGCTCCTCACGACGAATCCAGAGATCGCGAGCGCGGTGCTTCTCGACCTGCGCCTCGTCGAGGCAGATCAGGTCACGACGCCGTCGATGCGACTGACGGCGTTCGCCAACGACACCACGGTCGACGGCATCGAGTTCGACGCCTTCGGCAACCCGACCTTCTACCACGTCCTCCGCGCGCATCCCGGTGCGATGTTCGGCGTGCCCACGATCGAGTTCAATCGCGTGCCCGCGACGGGCATGGTCCACGTCTTCCGCATCGACCGTCCCGGCCAGTCGCGCGGCGTGCCCGAGATCACTCCGGCTCTACCGCTCTTCGCGCAGCTCCGCCGCTACACGCTCGCCGTCCTCGGCGCCGCCGAGACCGCAGCAGACTTCGCGGGCATTCTCTACACCGACGCGCCCGCAGCGGGCGAAGCCGAGTCCATCGAGCCGATGGACACCGTCGAGCTCGAGAGCCGCGCGCTCGTCACCATGCCCGCGGGCTGGAAGATGGGCCAGGTCGACGCCAAGCAGCCGTCGACCACGTACGGCGAGTTCAAGCGCGAGGTCCTCAACGAGATCGCGCGCTGCCTGAACATGCCGTTCAACGTCGCGGCGGGCAACAGCGCCTCCTACAACTACGCCTCCGGCCGCCTCGACCACCAGACGTACTTCAAGGCGATCCGCGTCGAGCGCAGCGAGTTCGAGTCGCGCGTCCTCGACCGCATCCTGAACGAGTGGATTCGTGAAGCCGCGCGAGCGCTTGGAATCATTCCGAGTGCGCTGCGCGACGCGATGAGCGTGCCGCACGCGTGGTTCTGGGATGGCCACGAGCACGTGGACCCCGCGAAGGAGGCCACGGCGCAGTCGACGCGCCTCGCGTCGCACACCACGACCCTCGCTGCCGAGTACGCCCGCATGGGACTCGACTGGGAGGACCAGATCCGCCAGCGGGCGAAGGAGATCGAGCTCATGGACGAGCTCGGCCTCGTCGCTGCCGGCGCGCCGACCAACGACAAGACCGCCGTCATGGAGGACGACAATGCCAGCGATCAGTGATGTTCGCGCGGTGCGCATGAGCGCGCCGATCGAGCGATGGACCGACATCGAGGCAGCCCCCGGAAGCGGCGGCGACGCGAACGCGCGCTCGCTGCGCCGCTTCGAGATGGTGGCCTACACGGGCACCGCAATGGAGCTCGCCGGATGGGACGCGCCGGTCGTGATCGACCTGGCGGGCATCTCGATCCGCGGCACCGCGCGGCCGATCCTGAAGGACCACTCGCCGTCGATGATCGTCGGCCACACCGAGTCGGTCGGCGTCGAGGCCGGTCGGCTCCGCGTGAGCGGGCTCGTCTCCGGCTCCGGCCGCGTCGCGGGCGAGATCGTCGAGTCGAGCAAGAACGGATTCCCGTGGCAGGCGAGCGTCGGCGCGAAGGCGACGCGCGTCGAGTTCGTGAAGAAGGGTCAGAGCGCAGCGGCGAACGGCCGCACGTTCGAGGGTCCCGCGCACATCGTGCGCGCGTCCACTCTCAGCGAGATCAGCTTCGTGGCGCTCGGCGCGGACGACGACACGTCGGCGCGCGTCGCGGCCATTGCACCCGCCAACGATGGCGGAGACGAGGACAACATGGACAACGTCAAGGACGACGCTGCTGCGTCGGACAACGGAGGCATGGAAGCCACCGACCCGATCGCCGCGATGCGCACGCAGGCCGCAGCCGAAGTGAACCGCCTCGCGGCGCTTCGCGCGATCTGCACGGGCCACCCCGACATCGAGGCGAAGGCCATCGTCGAGGGGTGGTCGACGGAGAAGGCGGAACTCACCGTGCTCCGCGCGGCGCGTCCCGCATCGGGCCCGTTCATCAATTCCGGCAAGCGCCCGCTCACCCAGAAGGTGCTCGAGGCCGCCGCATGCCTCTCAGCGGGCGTGAGCGAGAAGCGGCTCCTCCGCGACTTCGGCGAGCAGACGCTCGACGCGGCGCAGCCGCTCCGCGCGATCGGGCTCAAGGACCTCGCGGCGAACTGCGCGCGGCTCGAGGGCAAGGACATCCCGCACGTCTTCGGCGACGGGACCGCCACCATCCAGGCGGCGTTCACCACGCTGAGCCTGCCCACGATCCTCGAAGGCACGATGCAGCGCACGATGCTCGAGGCGTACGAGGCGATTCCGCTCGTCGCGCTCGACGTCTGCCGCGTCGCCAGCGTGAAGGACTTCCGCGAGGTGACTCGCGTGCGGCTCCTCGGCGCGGGGCGATGGGAGAAGGTCGCGCAGGACGGCGAGCTCCAGAGCGGCAAGCTCTCCGAGCAGACGTTCAAGAACCAGGCCGAGACGCGCGGCATCCTGATCACGCTCACGCGGCAGGACATCATCAACGACGATCTCGGCGCCTTCCTCGACCTGCCCCGTCAGGTCGGCATGGACGGCGCGGCGACGATCGACGACGAGTTCTTCCGGCTGCTGCTGTCGAACCCGTCGAGCTTCTTCTCGGTCGGCAACGGCAACTTCCTCTCGGGCGCGGACACCGCGTTCGGGGTCGACTCTCTGTCGCTGGCCCGCGCGACGTTCCAGAAGATCAAGATCGGCCCGGGCACCGACGCGAAGGACCAGAAGCCGATCAACATCCGGCCGACGCGGCTGCTCGTTCCGGTCGAGGTCGAGACCGACGCGCAGGTGCTCCTCGGTTCCGCACAGATCATGCTCGACGGCTCGTCGAGCAAGACGAAGCTGCCGACCGACAACCCGCATCGCGGCAAGTACGAGCTCTCCGTCGCGCCGCACCTGTCGGACACCTACTACACCGGCAACAGCGCGAAGGCGTGGTACCTCTTCGCCGATCCGCGCCTCGTGGCCGCGTTCGAGCTCGTCTTCCTCAACGGCAAGCAGCAGCCCACCATCGAGCGCACGCCGACTCCGGCGAACACGCTCGGCGTCTCATGGGCCGCATACATCGACTTCGGCGTGCGCGAGCAGGACCCGCGCGGCGCGATCAAGGTCAAGGGCGAGGTCTGATCCCCGGAATCATCTGGGCGCGA